>NZ_NVQE01000058.1 GCF_002591975.1 Mycobacterium neglectum
CACCCCCGGACACCGCGCTCTTCCTCTTACTCTTCCGCTTCTTCTCCGGCACACACCCAGCCAACCAGACACCCCAATCACAGGCCGACAGCAGCTGACCGTTCTACACCCTCAATCATGAAGAGCCTGAAAACGGGGCACTAACCAAATGTCCTAAGTCAGGTGGCATCCTGTCGTTGTCACCTGGAATGCGACCACGCAGACCCTGAGCTACACCTTCGATAATCAGCCCATCGGAACGCCGCTGACCAGCAACATCGCTACCCAATTCCTCGGCGGCTCGAACTTCGCCTCTTTCGGCTTCGGCGCGGGCACCGGCGGATTGAGCAACACCCAAAGCGTTCGCAACATCAGCGTCACCGCCACCTTCGAAGGCCAGGCGGGCTGACCACTTAAAGCGACCCCAACCTGATAGGTCACGGTGATCGCACGCACGGAATAACGCCGATCTGCGCCTAACGAGGTTCAGGCCTTGAGTCTCGCTGCTACGGCAAAACCGTAGTGGTTGGTATAGGTACGACGAATTGACCGCCCCAGTCGCGAATGTAAGCCATTTCTTGTTTGATTTCGTCAGCTAGATTCCACGGGAGAATCAGCACATAGTCTGGCTTTGTTTCCCGTATGAAATCAGGGTCGTGAATCTGTAAGTGCGTACCAGGTAGATATCGGCCCTGTTTATAAGGACTGCGATCAACGGTGTAATCAAGCAGATCATTGCGGATTCCGCAGTAATTCAACAGAGTATTGCCCTTGGCGGGCGCGCCATAGCCGACTGCTGTGAGACCGCGCCTACGAGTTTCGATCAAGAATTCGAGCAGACCGTGCTTCACTTGTTCCACCCGCGTGGAATAACTCAGATATCCATCTATGGTGTCAAGGGATAGTGCGCGCTCCTCGTCCAAGACACGCCCGACCGCCGACGTGACCGTGTGTGTTGAAGAATTCTCGTGACACGCGTAAATGCGGAGCGATCCTCCGTGGGTAGGAAGCTCTTCGACGTCGAAAATGCGCAAGCCATGCATGCGAAACACTGAGCTGGCAGTCAGCAGTGAAAAATATGAAAAATGTTCATGGTAAATGGTGTCGAACTGGTTGCACTCAATTAGCTGAAGTAGATGCGGGAATTCCATGGTGATATAACCATTGCGTGCCAGGACTATGCGCATCCCTGCGACGAAATCGTTCAGATCGGGCACGTGTGCCAACACGTTGTTACCAATCAAGAGGTCAGCTTCGATACCTTCGTCTTTTAGCTGCTGCGCGGTATCGACGCCGAAAAACTTTGAGCGGGTCGGAATCCCTTTATCCACAGCGACCGCGGCAATGTTTGCGGCTGGCTCGATGCCAAGGACGGGAATCCCCGCTTCTACAAAGTATTGCAGCAGGTAACCGTCGTTGCTGGCAATTTCGATCACTTGGCTATTCTCATTGAAGTCGAAACGTTCGATGGCCCCCGAAACGTATTCACGGGCATGATCCAGCCACGATTGGGAAAATGAAGAGAAGTACAAATAGTCTTCAAATATATCTTCGCGGCTTTCGAATTCGGCGAGCTGTACAAGATGGCACTGTGAACACACGTATGCGTGTAGTGGGTAGAATGTCTCGCCTTGATTCAGCTGCTCAGCGGTCAAGAATGAATTCGCCATCGGCGACATACCAAGGTCGCAGAAAGTTTGTTTCAGCTCATCCCCGCAGAACCTGCATGATGCCGCCAACATCAATCCTTCCAAATCTTCCACGGCGCTCGACCGTCTTCCCACTGTTCGTTCAGAACAATCTTGTCCCACAACGTATCCATGCCGTACCAGAACCCGTGGTGCTGATAGGCCGCCAGTTTTCCATCCGCAGACAAACGTTCCACGGGTGCGTTTTCGAATACAGTCGTGTCGTCTTCGATATAGTCAAAAACGGTCGGCTCGGCCACGAAGAATCCGCCATTGATCCAACCGCCGTCGTCTGGCGGCTTCTCCCGAAACGTCGCCTGATGACCTTCGATTGCAAGTCGGCCCCAACGTGATGGCGGAAGTACAGCCGTCGTAGTCGCGATGGCGCCGGTTCCGCGATGAAAATCAATAACATTCCGCACGTCCAAGTCTGTGACGCCATCACCATAGGTAAAGCAGAAGGTCTCGTCGCCGATATGGTCTCTGGCCCGCAACAGCCGGCCGCCTGTCATGGTGTCAACACCAGTGTCAAGCAAGGTGATGGTCCACGGTTCGGTATTTGACTGAAGCGTCTTGATGGACTGAGTTCCGAGATCAACGACAAGATCAGACGAGTGTAGATAATAATTTATGAAGTACTCTTTGATCATGTAACCCTTGTAACCCAGCAGAATGATGAAATCGGTTACACCGGCAGCCTCGTAGATCTTCATGATGTGCCAGAGGATCGGACGGCCGCCAATTTCGACCATGGGTTTGGGTCGGGTCTGCGACTCCTCGCTGATTCGAGTTCCGCGCCCGCCCGCCAGTATCAGTGCCTGCACTGCGCCTCCTTGCTTGAGCCAGGTCGCCACCCGATGACAGATGACTGACAGAATCCGGTTACCTGCCGGACCCGACGATGCCGGGCTGTGATCGACTCGCTGGTCAAGACCACCCGCAACGGCGGGCGAGAATGCCGCGTTCCCCGACTGACCTTTGCTCCGCCGGGTGAACACGCCGCCGCTGGAGCGCAGTCCCGCCTGGACGCTGGCGCGAACGATAGTTTGCTCGAACCAGCGAGTGTCGAGCCACTTGACATGTCCGATGCCCCCCGCAACCAACTCCCCAATCGCTCTCTTGGTGTGAGATTCAGCAGACCAGCTAGCAGAGTGGCTGGTACAGCCTGGGCTATTATGGCTTGTGGTACGGGGAATCGCAAGCTTCCCGCGGGTGGGACCGGCCGGCGCGAGACGGACCGACTTGGCGCCACTACCGTCGGCCGCAATTTGCCAGTAAGCCAGTGAACATCGAAGTTGGTGGGAGACTTACAATCAGCTGAGTTGTAGCTACGCAACTCGATTGCTGCTGAAATCCGAGCGGCCTGATGCGCTATGCCAGTGGCCCGGTCGTCCCTGGACTTGACCCGGTTTCTCAGGCAGGATCTGCGACTCGCGCCTCGGCGAACTCCTTCAGCAAGCTGAGGCCGTGAAGCCGCGTGGACCGGGCAGACATCAGCGACCTGATGCGGAAGAGTGTGGGGTATGCGAGTACTAGTTACAGGTCATCAGGGTTATTTGGGTACGGTCATGGTGCCGGCGTTAGTGGCGGCTGGGCATGAGGTGACCGGCTTGGATTCGGGTCTTTTCGCCGATTGTGTGCTCGGACCATTGCCCGACGATCCGCCCGGCTTTCGGGTCGACCTGCGAGATGTCACAAGCGCGCAGCTGTCCGGATTTGACGCTGTCATCCACCTTGGTGCGCTGTCCAACGATCCACTGGGCGCTTTGGCGCCCCAGATCACCTACGACATCAACCACCATGCCTCGGTCCGTTTGGCGGCTCTGGCGAAAGAGGCTGGTGTGAAACGATTCCTGTATGCATCGACGTGTTCGGTCTATGGTGCGTCGGATCAGGAGTTGGTCACCGAGAGCGCTCCGCTGCAGCCGCTCACACCTTATGCGGCGAGCAAGGTCGCCGTCGAATACGAGGTTGCAGCGATGGCAGACCATTCGTTTTCGCCGGTGTTCCTGCGTAATGCGACGGCCTTTGGATTCTCGCCGCGCCTACGCGCCGACATAGTCCTGAACAATTTGGTCGGTTACGCGGTGCTCACGGGCGACGTCAAGGTGCTATCGGACGGAACGCCTTGGCGTCCGCTCGTACACGCCCAGGATATCGCCGCTGCATTCGTAGCCACCCTGGACGCTCCCGTCGATGCCGTGCACTGCGCCGCATTCAATGTGGGTAGTGAAAAAAACAACCTGACAGTCGCACAGATCGCGCAAGCTGTGGTCGAGGCGGTTCCAGGCTCCAGACTTCTGATCACGGGTGAGACTGGAGCAGATCCGCGTTCCTACCGCGTGGATTTCTCCGCTTTTCGAAATGCTGTTGGCTTCGAGGCCGAATGGTCGGTTGCCGACGGTGCTGCCGAGCTGTACAAGGAATATTCGGCCGCAGGGCTCTCGAGTACCGATTTCTTCACCACTTTCACCCGCTTATCGCATCTTGAGAAGCTGCGCGAGTCGGGTGCCATTGATGCGTCGTTGCGACGGATCGCTACAGATGACTGATGAGATCTGCCCAGCTGCCCGCGCCGGCGTCGCGGGCGGAGATCGCGGATACGGGCAGCGGCCATGGGACAGCGAGATCGGGGTCGTTGTACACAACACCCAGGTCTTCGGCGGGGTCGTGGGGCCGGTCGATGCGGTAACACACATCTGCGGTTGTGCTGAGCGCCTGAAACCCGTGGAGGAATCCCGGCGGAATGTAGAGGTGCCGATAGTCGACGTCGTCGAGGACGAATGTTTGCACTCCTCCCCAGGTGGAAGATTGCCTTCGGATATCGATCAGGACGTCGAAGATCGCGCCGTTGGCGCAACGCACCAGCTTGGCTTCGCCAGCCCCAGAACGCCCGTGGAGACCGCGAATGACGCCCTGCGACGAACGCGATTGCGAATCCTGTACGAACGACGCCGACAGGCCCGGCCGACCGAGATGGTTTTCGAAGATTTCCGCGTCGAATGTCCTGGTGAACAGGCCGCGTTCGTCGCGGAAAGGCGTCGGGCTGAGGAGCAGAACTCCGTCGAGTTCAGTTTCGTCGATACGCACGAGTTAATGCTGACATGACGAGCTGCCGTGGGTGCGGGGAGACCTCGCTGTTTCGAGTTATGGACCTTGGAAAGGTCCCGGCCGCCAAACACTTCCCGCCGGTAAGTGCGCCGGTCAACACAGACGAAATGCATGAATTGGCAATGGATTTGTGTGAGGTTTGCGGCTTGGTGCAACTTGCGGACGATGACACCATCGCCGATGAACCGCGAGGGCTGGAGCCGCAGGCTCTGATCGACCAAGCGCAGGATGCGATCAACCGGGTCGCTGCGGCGGGGTGGCTGAGGGGCAATTCAGTCCTGGAGTTTGGTAGCCCGCATGGTGGGACTTGGATCCAGCTCCTCACGGAGCGAGGGTTTACACCGACAACGTCGACTGCTGACGTTGTTCTCGACTCATTCGGTATCATGCATGAGCCTGACCAACAGAGTGCGTTTCAGCACCGTGCTCGAGTCACAGGCCCCGACGGGGTGCTCCTGCTGCAATACCATTCGATCGCCAGCATCGTACGGGGCGGACAATGGAATTCGTTGCGGCACGGCCACTTTGCCTATTACTCGCTCACCGCCTTGAATTACCTGCTTCGCGCCGCGGGGATGCACATTGCCACTGCGTGGGAGTTCGATCTGTACGGTGGAACGAATCTTGTTGCGGCAGTGCATGCCGATGTTGAACCTGATGAGACTGTCAGGCGCATCCTGGCTGCAGAAGCGGCACTGGGGGTGACCGATCCAGCCGTGATAAGCGGTCTCCAGAGTAATGCGGCCGAGCACGTCGACTCTTTGTTGAGTTGGCTGAGAGCCGAAAAGGCAGCCGGTCGAACGGTATTTGGATACGGTGCGGCCTCGCGTGCGGTCGCCGTCTTCAAGATGGCGGGGATAGACAAGAATCTCGTCACTGCGGTTGCAGATGCGTCGCCCGTGAAGCAAGGCATGCGAATGCCGGGCACCGACGTCCCCATCGTGTCTCCGGAGGAACTGTTGGCCGCAGACCCGGACCGTGTTCTGCTTACGCTGCCCGATCTATTGCCCGAGGTCAGCTCTCGCTATCCCGCACTGCAAGGTCGCTGGAAGGTAGACGGTCTTTGATGGCCGTAAAAGCGCGTCGGCGATCAGGTCAGGCCACCACTTGGCGTGGTGCGGAGAACTGCCGAATCGCCGGTGCTACTGGGCGTCCGTCCAGTAGACCTTGTACCGAACCTTGCTCCACAGCGCGTCGGTACTGAGGCAGCGCATCGCGCACCGCGTCAACGGTCTGTTCGATGTCGGTATCGGAGTGAGCTGCGGATACGACAAAAGACTGGCCGAGCACGCCGCGCAAAAGCATCTCTTGCAGGAAAAGCGTGCGGTACGCCTGCGATGGCAGTTGCGCCGCGTCTTTGGTGGCAAAGGTCAAGCAGGACGGCTTACCGGACAGCTGAAGGTAGTCAGCGAGCCCGGCAGTCTGGACTACTGACTGGACGCCATCGATCAACAGTCGGCCCGCCCTTTCCATCTGACGGACGGGCTGATCGTCCTTGTAGGCGCGTACTACGGCGCGAAAGGCGGCGAGCGAGGACGTCTCGGGACCATGCGTGGTCGAGAGCAGGAAGACCCGCTCCCGGTCGGTCCGCAGCCCCCCAAGCTCCATGAACTCGCGCTTGCCTGCCAACGCGGATACGGGAAAACCGTTGCCCATTGCCTTTCCCCAGCACGACAGGTCCGGTGTCACACCGTAGACGGCCTGTGCGCCGTGCGCCGACCACCGAAAGCCCGTGATCATCTCATCGAAGACCATGAGCGACCCGTGCTTATCGCACAGGTTCCGAACGCCGGCGAGAAAACCAGGATCGGGTTCTGCAGCTGAAGTCGCCGCCTCGAGGAAAACGCAAGCAATGTCGTCGTTGGCCAGTACCGCCGCAAGCGAATCCAGGTCGTTGTACCGAAATCGGACTGTATCCTTCTGACTTCGCGTTGGGATGCCACCCCGCATCTCGGTCACTCCGATGAACCAGTCGTCAGTCGAGAAGAACGGCTGGTCGCACGCGGCGACCTTGGAACGGCCCGTAGCAGCTCGGGCCAGTCGGACAGCCGCGGTGGTGACGTCGGAGCCATTCTTGGCGAATTTGACCATATCGGCGCCCGGCACCAGATGAAGAAAATCCTCCGCCGCGGCGAGTTCGAGTTCTGTTGGCCGACTGAAGTTCACGCCTCCGGCGATTGCGGCACTTACGGCGTCGACTACTGGTTGGTACCCGTGCCCCAGCGTTACGGATCTCAAGCCCATGCCGTACTCGACGAATTCGTTGCCGTCGACGTCCCAAACTCGGCACCCGTGACCGTGTGTCAGTACCGGTGCCATGTGCTCCGGATACTGGTCGGCGCCACGGGAGTAGGTATGAGCACCTCCAGGCACGAGGTCATGCAGTCTCTGCTGCAGTCTGTTCGAGTGCTCAAACGTTCGATCTGCGAGTGTCGCTGGCATTTATCGTCTCCGGATAGTTCGCTGCGGTATGGGGCCGAATCTACCTCGACGAGCGTGACTCCGCTTTGCTGGCGCCGGTCGGCGGAGCACTGTCGACTTAGAGGGGAATCAGGCTGTCTTCCGTGGTAGCGATGGAAAATCCATCGTGATGCACCACGCCGGTCGCTGTGATGGCAGAGTCGCGATAGTAGCCCTGCTTGAAGTACACGCCCCCCCCGTCAGGTATGAGCGTTCGTACCTGGCACCGGACCTGGCCAGCGCATGGCATTGCGGCGAACTGCTGTTGAACGCCGTTGAGCCATAGTTCGATGAACCCGACGTCGGCGTGTGCAGACCATTTGACATGCATTTTAATGTCATTCCACACGCCTCCGACCACGGGCGCTGACCACGGAACGTACACCGGACCCATCCTGCCGGGCGCATCATAGGTGGTGAGAAGCAGACCCCATCGGCCATCGGCAACGTTGGTCGGACCGGCCGAAAAAGATACCGGTGGCGAGCCGCCGATCACGTCGGCGTGCCACTGAGAAACCACGCTCCAACCTTGACTCGCGGGAAACGTCTCGCCGAACATCGTGCTCCATTGGTACCAGCGTTCGTCGCCTTCATGCGCTTCGCCGGCTTGCTCAGTACTGACTTCGGCGCGGTCACCACAGCAGATGGTCGCCGGTCGATCGCCTTGGCGAACCTCGAATCGCGCGGCGAACTTGCCCTGACGGACGGTGTTGGTCTCGACCGCCATGCTGTAGCTGTTGGGTAGGTCGTTACACGCCGCAGTGACAACCAGAACATTTTGGCAGTTGGGCCATTGGTCGAAATTTCCCGTCTCAAAGTCGCCGATGAAGCTGGCTTGCGTGACGAGACGAGGGCTGGCGGGTGGCGGAGCGGTGCTCACCGATGGCGGCACCACCGACGAGCAGGCGATCTGCGGGACTACCAAAGCCAGAGCGAGCACACGCGCGCACGAAGCCCAACTCATTTGCAATCTCCTCACGAACTCTGCGCGCTAGTGCCGATCAAACGCTCGGCACCGTCGGTGTGCGCGCAGCCATTCGGAACACGGGCTAATCGTAGGTACGGGCGACGGTGCCCGCATGCCGGACGTCTGTCTGGACTGGACTACTTGACGCCAACCAGGTAGATACCCAGCAGCCAGCGGAACGGAACCCGTCGGGCCAGCGCGCTGCGTATACGGATCGGTAGCAGATCGAGGGTGTGTTCCGTCAATGCGGGCATCCAGCCAGGCACTTTAAAGAAGTGCCCGAGCACGCGCACGTAGGGGACGCTGCGGCGGAAGCCCACTGATTTGAACAGTCGACGGAGTTCGGCGGTGGTGTACTCCTTGAGGTGGAAGCCGCACGCCTCGTAATCGAAGAACTGCGAAACATCGTGAGGGCCATTGAGCCGATTGGGAGTTACGCAGACGTAGCGACCGCCCGGCGCGATCGCACGATGCAGATTCTGTAGCTGCTCGAGGGCGTCATCCGGGTGCAGATGCTCCATGAGCTGGTTGCTGTAGGCCACGTCGACACTGTCGGGCGGAACGGGGATGCTGCAGCCATCGGAGAGCACCAACTCGCCATTCGTCGGCATCGTGGTGTTCTTGACAACCTCGGCAGAGACGTCCACTGCGTAGACCTTGCGCACACGACTTGCGACTTCGCCGGCGAACGCACAATCGCCCGCTCCGATTTCCAGATAGGTGACCGAGTCATCAAGGAACCGATGCAGGAACTTCATCTGCTGTTCGACTATCTCGTTCGTGTCTTCGGACGAGCACTTTCGCGTGAGCTGAGGATGAGTCGGCACGCGTTGAAACAGCTCGTCGTAGACCTGCGCGTACAGCGTCGGCCGGTCCTGCTTCGAGGCGTTGCGCAGAATAGCCGCGAGTTCCCGTTCGACCTCGTAGTGCTGGGTCACCTGTTGGGGGGTGCGTGCATCGTCTGGTGGCTTCAGCATCTGCATTGTTTGCTCTCGTGTCTTCTGTTAGAGGCTCGCGTTGGCATATTCGCAGGGCGTTGAATCTACTGCGTCGCGCCGAGCGAACGAACACTCAGTTTACCGCACTCGTACGTTGCTGGACGAGCCATCACAGCGGGCATCTGCGCGACTGATGAACGTTTGCTCTGACCGGGCGGTGGTGAGTTCGCGAGCCCCTACTCGCCGTCGGATGACTAGCCGGGCCGATGACCCTAGCGTCTCGGAGTCGGTGCGCGCACCAGCCCTCGGATTTCACAGGATTGGCCTGCGATCGCGTCCCAACCTCGCGAAGACGCCGGCGTAGAAATCTAGCAGGTGCTCTCGCGATGTGTCCCAGGACAATTCGCGTTCGACGCGATCGCGGCCGTAGCCTCCCATCTCGATGCGGCGGTCAGGATCGTCCAGCAGCTCATTGATCGCCGCCGCGAACGCGGCCTCGTCGTTGGCAGGAACGTAAGCCGCTGCAGCGCCGGCGGAAACGCGCGCTTCGACCAGCTCGAAAGACACCAACGGCCTTGCCATGGCCATGTATTCGACAACTTTGTTCATCGTCGAGACGTCGTTGAGCGGGTTCTTCGGGTCGGGTGAAAGGCAGATATCCGCAGTCGAGAGGCAGCGCTCCACGAACTCGTCAGGTACCCGGCCTGGGAACTCGACGATGTCTGATATGCCGAGGTCTACGCTCAGGGCCACCATGTCGTTGAACGCGTCGCCACCTCCCATGAAAATGAAGTGCGTGTCTGTGCGTCCGATCGCGTTGTGTAGGTGCGCAATCGCGCGCAGCGCGTAGTCAACGCCGTCCTGGGGCCCCATCACTCCGAGATAGGCGCCCAAATACTGTTTGCCGCGCCGAAGATCGGGATCGGGCTGTCTTTGAACGAACCTGGACAGATCTGGGGCGCTTCTCACGACCGACACCCGATCGGGTGGCATCTTCCCGCGTTCGATAGCCACGCGTCGATAGCTCTCGTTGGTGGAGATCACGGCATCGGCGCACATGTAGGTGAGGCGTTCGAGAATCCTGGTCAGCCGGTACAGCACCTTGCCGCCAGTGGAAAAGCGGGACTGGAACAGTTCGGGTACCAAGTCGTGTTGGTCGAACACCGAACGGGTCCCGCCAACAACTCGCAACATGACCGCAATGATGAAAAACAGGTCCGGTGGGTTGCAGGCGTGGACGACATCGATTCGCCCTTCTCGTCGCAGCCGTATCGCCAGCCGGGCTGTGTGCCACAGGGCCACCGAGTATTCGCGGAGGTAACCGCTTGGTCCACCCTCTGCGGCGCGCAGCCGATAGCGAAGTATACGAACGCCGTCGATCGTCGTCTCGCGCTCCGTGTCCTGCGTTATTCCCTGCGGACAAATCACGGTCACCTGGTAGCCCGCACCAACTAGGGCGCAGCCCTCCTGCCACACCCGTCGGTCGAACGGCACCGACAAGTTCTCGACGAGGATGAGAATGTGCCCTTTCATCCTTTTCGGGCCAAAACATCCGTCAGCAGTTCTTCGTACCTGCGCGCAGTGTTTTCGATGCGAAATTCCGTTTCGACACGTGTGCGCCCGCTCTTGCCGAGTTGGGTACGCAGCGCCTCGTCGTCTGCAAGAACTCGGAGCCGGTCGGCGAAATTCGCGACGTCGCCCACCGGCACCACGAAGCCTTGCTCACCGTCTCGCACAATGTCACGAACCGAGCCGCAATCTGTCGCGATGACCGGAATTCCGGCCGCCATCGCTTCGATCAACGTGATCGGGACCCCCTCATGGACCGACGAAAGACAAGCAACGTCCAGACCGGGCAACAGATCTTCGACATCGCGTCGTACCCCTAGGAATTTGGTCCGTGACCCGATACCCAGGTGCTGCGCCAGCTGCCGCAATTCGCCGTCGCGGTCGCCGCCGCCGATCACCACGAGACAGATCTGGGGCACGTCGCCGGCGGTAGCTGCGATCGCCTCGAACAAGACTTCGTGGGCTTTTTGCGCACTTAATCGTGCGACGACTCCCACGACGAACTCTGAATCGGCTACGCCGAGCAACGCTCGCGCGCGCTGTCTGTCAGCGGCGGTAGGGGGAGCGGACAACTGAATTCCATTGGGGATGACCACCTCCTGCGTTGTCGCACGCAATCGCTGGCCGACCCCCTCCTCTCGGCGCAGATAGTCGCCTTGGCCGCGCGAGAGCAGCACCAGCGCATCGGAGAGCGCGAGGGTGCTCACCGCCCAGCGAGGCAACACACGCTTGCCGATCGACGTGAGGTCCATATCGTGTGCAGCAACTACGCTGGCTGGAACTCCTGCCAACCGGGCTGCAATGCGACCGAGGGCCAAGGACGCCCGCTGATGATGTGTCACGAGCACCGCGTCGGTCCCGGCAGCGCGGAAGGAACGGACAAGCCGAGGTACGGTGCGTAGGTCGAATCTTCCGGAGCGCTCGAGGATTTCGACGTCGAAGCTGGCGTTTCGGAAATCGTCGGCCAGCGGGCCTGGTGCCCGTAAGCACACCAGGCGCGGCTCGACGACGTCGGTATCGAAGTGTTTGAACAGATTGAGAAGGAGAATCTCGGCACCGCCGACGGAGGCGACGTCGAGCACGGCGCTCAGCCGTACCGGTCGGTCACGTTTAACGTCGTTGCCCACCATTGTCTGAATGGCAATTTCGGTTGCCGAGACGCTCGCTCGGAGACTGAAGGAACTTTCCACCCGAGCCCGCGCCGCGCGGCCCATGCGCCGCGCGAGGTCAGGATCGGACAGAATCTCCACCAGCCGATCGGCAAGCGCCTCGGGATCGCGGGGAGGTACAAGAAATCCCGTCGCTGGTTCCTCGATCATCTCCGGAACTCCACCGACCGCCGTGCAGACGGCGGGCCGGCCCGCGGCCATTGCCTCGAGCAGGGAAATCGGAAAGCACTCTACCGTGCGCGAACTCAACACGAACACATCGACCGACCTGAGAAGGTCTGGGACATCCGAGCGTGATCCCGTGAGTACGACCCGGTCGGTGAGCTCGAGTTCGCTTATCAGGCTTTCGATCTCGGGCCGCATCGGTCCGTCACCCACAACCAGGAACTTTGCGTTGGGAATGCGGTCCGCGACCAGACGTGCGGCCCGGAGAAAGGTTTGATGATCCTTCTCTGGCCGAAACATAGCGAATATTCCAATAACCTTGTCGGACTTGCTGATACCGAGATCAGCCACCGCGTGGCGGTCGTCAGTCCACTCGAATGCAGCGGGATCGACGCCATTGTGGATGACACGGATCTTGTCCCTCGGATACTTCAGATCACTGACCATGTAGTCGACTTGCGCCTGCACCAGCCCGAAGTACGCGCTCGTGAAACGATCCAACACGCGATCTGAGATTCGGCGAAGCGACGTGCGTGGTTCGGCCATCCCGTAGTTGTGCACCCACACGATGTTGTACGGCACACGCGTGAGACGGGCCGCGACACGGCCGAGTAACTCGGCGTTGAAACCCCGGGTGATGACTACGTCGGGAGCAAAGGCGCGCATCTCGCGCATGAGATCGCCTAGTGCGCGCAACGCTTGCCGTTTGTTGCGGTGCAGTGCGACGGCCCGGACGTGGGATCCTACGATGTCGGCGAAGAGTTCGCCCTCTTCGCCGATGCACACCACTGCGGCTTCGAATTTCGAGCTATCGAGATTGGGCATCAGTTGGGTGACGTGGCGTTCCGCACCGCCGACCCTCAGGTCCGGCACGACGTGCATGACCCGGATGCGCCTCGAACGAGTCACTGGCACTCCCCCCATGCGATCACGTGCCTCAGTGCGGGTGCCGGACATGACGCCGTCTGACGTTGACCGACTCCGCACTTTAACTTCCGGCATCACTGCCCCGTCTTATCCGGTGAACGTGAACATATTACCTTCAGCATCCGAATGCAGAATACAGCACGTTTGCCACTGGCCAGTGTAGCCTGCTACAGCAGGTAGCTGTTCCTGACGTTGGCAAAATAGCTGATGAAATCGGCACAACTTCGCCCGCGCCCGGAGACGCGCCGCGGGCGTCGTGATCGACGGAGTGGCGCACCACGGGTCGCCTCAGGTTTGCACGCGGCATCCGAAATCCTCCATCAAGGCTTTCGACCACGCTCGATGCAGTAACTGCGGTGCATCGGCCGCTCGGTACAGTGCCCGATGAAGCATGGGCGATATTGGGCGCGGGAGCTCGCCAAGCCGGATATGTTGAGGCGATGCAGTTTCACCGGCGCGGTGGCGATCGTTGCCTGCCAGTCGCGAGGGTGTTGCAGCGTCCGCAAACTTCTAGTTCGGTGCCAAGAGGGCGCAGCGCTAACGTCGGTCGTTAGCTAGCGATTGCAGTGCGGTACCGTCAGGAATGGGTGCAGGTCGACGCCAGCCTCGGCAATGGCTGAAAGGGAGTCGCTGAACTATGCAACCGGAACCGCCATGTGTGGAATAGCCGGCGTTCGGCACCTCGACGGCACTGCGGTGAGTGTCGACCTGCTGCGGGGTATGGCGGGCCAGCTGATTCACCGTGGGCCCGACGACAGCGGGGTGTGGGCGGAGGAGTCCGTCGGATTCGCTCACACCCGTTTGTCGATCATCGACATCGCTGCTTCACGTCAACCGATGGTCGGCGCGGGCGGACGTGCCCACCTCGTGTTCAACGGCGAGATCCTGAACTACCGCGAATTGCGTCGGGGATTGTCCTATCCGTTCAAGACGGATGGCGATACTGAAGTGCTGCTGGCCCTACACGACAAATACGGACCCGATGGGGTCAAACTGCTGCGAGGTCAATTCGCGTATGCGGTGCATGACACCGCGACAGGAAGTATTCACCTCTTTAGGGACCGTCTGGGCATTCTGCCCTTGTATTACTACGCCGACAGCAGAGTTTTCGCGTTCGCTTCGGAAATCAAAGCACTGCTCCCGGTGATCGATTCCACGCGCATCGACGAGGACAGTCTGCACGATTATCTTGCCCACCGGTCAGTGCCCGCTCCCCACACGCTCATCAAGGGCGTGCGAAAAGTGCCACAGGGCCACCACCTGGTCGTCGAACTCGACGGAACGGTGAAGTTGACCCGCTACTGGGAGTTTCCGAAGGCCACCGACGTCCGCACTGTCCGTCCAGCCGAAGCTGTCCAACTCGTTGGCGAAGCGCTGACCGCTTCGGTGCGCGAGGCCTTGGTTGCCGACGTACCAGTCGGCACTTACTTGTCCGGAGGGGTGGACAGCAGTCTGGTCAGCGCACTTGCCTCCCGGGAGCGTGGCGGTGACGGCCTGCACACTTTCTCAGCGGGGTTCGGCGATGCTCGACTGGACGAGACGTCTTATGCGCGTCGGGTCGCGGATATCATTGGAAGCAACCATCACGAGGTGCTTGTCACGGCCGACGATTTCCAGCGCAGCTGGTCCAAGTTGACGTGGCACAGGGACGCGCCGTTGTCGGAACCTGCTGATGTCGCGGTTTTTCGGCTCGCGCAACTCGCACGCGAAGAAGTCAAAGTCGTGCTGTCCGGGGAGGGCAGCGATGAATTGTTCGGCGGGTATCCGAAATATCGGTTCGCTGAGTTGACACGGTGGGCAATTCCGTCGGGAATTCCCCTGCGCCTACTGGAACGGTCGTTGGCTTCCAGGGGGGCGCGGATGCGTGTGGCGATGCGCGCCCTTTCCGAGAGCACCCATGCCGAGCGAATGCGAGGCTGGTTCGCGCCTTTCACGGCCTTGGAACGCTTGGCGATTCTGGGTCGCTCGCCCGTGCGCTGCTCTCTTCCTCCGTATCTCGAGGGCGAAGGCGATGCGCTGAGTCGAATGCTCTACGCGGACGCCCACACCTGGTTGGCGGACAACCTGCTTGAACGCGGCGATCGAATGTCGATGGCAGCCTCGCTGGAATTACGGCCGCCGTTCCTCGATCACCGACTGGTGGAACTCGCCTTCGCACTGCCGAGCAATGTCAAAGTCCGCGGATTTAAGACGAAATGGGTTGTCAAACAAGTTGCGCGTCAACATTTGCCGTCGGCAATCGTCGACCGCCCGAAGGTCGGATTCAAGGTGCCGCTCGACGACTGGTTCAGAGCAGGCCTGCGCGATATGGCCTTTGATCTGCTGACCGGACCATCGTCATTTGTAGGTACCAACTTCAACGCGGCTGTGGTGAAGGACCTTCTGGCGGCGCACTCCTCCGGAGAACGAGATGAGCAGTCGCGCATCTGGACGTTGCTATCGCTGGAGGTATGGCATCGCGAACTCGTCAAACAACTCAACCAGCGGCTCGAGATCTGATCGCCGCGCGCAAAGGCGCGTGATGGTCAGGCACAGGAATCGCACCTACCAAAGGCGCTCATTGCATAACACTGAACACATCACCAGCGGTTGGCGCCGGGGTCTCGGTGCCGCAGTCGAATTCACCAAGAATGTCGGTATCTGCTTCGAGGTTTGCCGCTTCGAAGATAGAGTTTGCCCAGAAGGCCACCGCGCGTTTCCGCCGCGGCTCCGAGACTGCTCGCCGACGGTTCACGAAGAGGTGCAAGCTCGTGATTGACAGTGACCAGCACCGTCGTTTTGAATGCGTCAATGCCGGGTCATATCGTGTCTGTAAGGTAGCTGCTTATGCCGGATGATTTTGCCGGACTCGGCCTGACCAGGGGCGTCGGGAAGGGCGTTGGTAGTCTCTGGTGGAGTGACGGGTTTGGGTCGGAGTCCGTGTCTCGAGTGTGGCGCGGGGCATTAGGTAAGCAATTGATTGCGGCGTTTGGCCAACGAATCCAGGTTGGGTGTGGGGTGTGAAGTGAATCTGACGTCGCGATATCGCTGGGAACAAATCCGTCGACGGTGGTGGGTCGTAATGGCCGTGACGCTGCTAGCCGTGCTGGCAGCATCATTGCTCGCGATGCGAACCCCGACGACATACGTGGGGAAGTCGACACTGATCTTGTCGGGACGAACGCCCGATCAGGATTCAGTGCTCGTCATCGGGTATCTCACGCTTTTCAACGACCCCGCGACGCTGTCGCGGCTGAAAACCGCGACCGACATTCCTGAAGCTGTGACCGTGGGAGCACTGACCGCCGGTGCCAGCCCGATTCTCACCATCGAGGCGACGGCCGACAACCCAGAATTGGCACAGGACGCTGCGCAGAAGATGGCCCAGGCTTTCAGTGAGGACATCAACGCAGTCCCGCAGGCGGGTCGAGAAAAACGCCTCGACGATCTACGGAATCAGCTCAATGCTGTCAGTCCCACTGCGCCGGATGGATCGACGAATCCGTACTACACTTCTCTCCTCACCGAGATCAATGAGGTTCGGTCTGAATCGCGTAATGAATTATTAGGCCTCCAGCCACGCGCCGGGGTGAGTGAAAACGTCCCGAGCAAAATGTTCGATGTCATGTCGGGTGCGGTGGGCGGACTGCTGCTTGGTGTGCTCGTGGCGCTGGGGCTGGGCGCATTGTCGACACGAGTGAACGGTCCTGGTGACCTCCGGTACCGAACGGAAGTCGAACCACTCGTCGAGGTTCCCGCCACCGGCAACGAAAAACGCGACAAAATTCGTGGCGAACGGCTGCGCACTCTTTCCAACATGGTCAGCCTAGAACTGAGCGGAGCGCCGGAACCCAGCACTGTTGCGTTGGCCGACATCGGTGGCCGCGAGGCCTGGGCAATCGCTGAAGCGCTTGCCCAACTGTCGGCGCAACGAGACTTTAGGCCTGCCCTCGTCTACCTCGACGGCGAAGCCCCGCGCCGGGGCAAGGCGACCGGCTCTAACGACGATCTCACCGAACTCGGCCTGATTCGCGAGAGTCCGACCGATGGCGGCGTCGACATTTTCCGGATTTTGTCCGTAGGGACGCTGGCCAGCGGTCGCCCTTCACCGGTCAACCGCCAAAGAGTGGCCGCGATTCTTGCGCAACTCCGCAACGTGGCCGACACCATCGTCATAGTGACGCCACCGATAGCCGACTCCAGTCAGGCGTCAATCCTGTGCGCCGCCGCGGATGTGACGATTCTTGTGGTCTCCCGAGGATCCGCCAAGACCAGTGACGTCGAGTCGGTTGCTAAGGCCCTGCGGAAGTCGCCGACGCGGCTCTTGGGAGCAGTATTGATCGACCAGTCCGCCAACGACCGCCGAGGATCACGCTTCGCACGTAGCCAAGTGTTTGACGTATCGGTTGGCTCCGTCCCCGCAGACGTCAACCCGCGTCGGCGCGGCCAACTTTCAGACACAGACCGCGCAGCGGAAGTACGCGCGTAAGTCGCCGGGGGCACCTTGTGGCCGGTGTTTTAGACGATCATGCCTGAGCAGCGTCAATGACCGAATCCAGTGCGCGCGCCCGCACACCACAAGCGGCGGCGACGGCGCCCGCCATCGCCGCGCTTGTGATGGTGCTTTGGACCTTTCTCGATCTGGGCCTGGCGCCAATACTTCCCGACAACTTGTTTCTGGTGCTGTTCGCCGGGATGATCCTCGTGACTGCAGTGTGGCTCGATCGAACGCCGAATCGGTTGCACGGAATCGGACCGGTTGGGTGGGTGTTCGCGCTGTACTTGCTGTGGAACCTTTATTCGATGCTGGCCCCGCACGAATACCCCGCGAGTGATCCGCTGACCGGGGATGTTTTCTCGGTACCCCGGTTTCTCATGACCGGCGTCATTCTCCCGTTCGTCATGTTGGTCGTCGGCCGCTATACGTTCGAACGGCCATCGGCCGTACGTCTCCTGCTGTGGATGATAGTGCTGATGGCAGGCTATTCGGCCGCGGTGAGCATCATGCAGTTCACCGGGCCGACCGCTTGGGTCTGGCCGCGGTTCATCGTGGACGGGTCGTTGGTGCCGGGGGTCGACACATGGGCCGACCGCGCTATCGGCGTTTTCAACCAGCCGGTCGTGAACGGAATGACGATGTTGATCGGCTTTGCTGTCGCCATGTTGTTGATCAGCACGCGCAGTGAGCCTGTGGTGCTGCGATTCTTGGCTCTAGCGATAGCGATCGCCTCAGGGATCGGCGTGTACTTCACCCACACGAGGGCAGTCTGGCTCAGTGGCGCGGTCATGTTGCTGGCTGGGGCACTGTTGGCGAAAGGTTTCCGCAAGGGATTCGTCATCTCCTTGGGTGTGGTTGCGGCCGTGGTGGCGGCGAACTGGTCGAATTTCACCAGCAGTGACCGGAACGCGGGTGGTGTGGGCTCGACGAGCGAGGTGAACGATCGGCTGAACATCATCCAAACTGCGCTGTGGGCTGTCGAGCAAAACCCTCTGACTGGCTGGGGAATTCAACGATTCCAGGCGATCAACACCTATCACCATCAGCAGTGGTCCAAAGAAATACCGTGGGGCAATGGGTTTGGAATTGTTTCTCATACCAACGAGATGGGGGTACTGGCGGAGTTGGGCTTAATCGGCTTCGCCCTTTGGGTTTCGGTGTTGCTGCTGGCCGCATACCGGCTGTGGGTCGCTCACCGGGCGTTGCCGGACGGCGACCTATGCGGCAAGCCGCTCGTCATCACCGCGAGCATTGCGTTCGTGGTTCTGTTTTGCTCTGGGCTGACAGTGGACCTACGGCTGTTCGATTTCCCGACTGCCATCGTGTTCCTTCTTGTGGGGACCGCGATCGGGTGGGGCGATCGTGCCAGGTTGAACCAGGCGGCACCCGACGATGTCGGTTCCGGGTCGTTGTCTCGTGCGCATGTCTGAGCGCAGCGCACTGTGGGTTTCGACCAGCACCCAAACCCGAGGCGGTATCGCAACCTACGTTCGGGAACTGCAGCAGACAGACGTATGGTCGGATTGGCGCATCAGGCACATAACGACGCACGTTGATGGGCCGAAAAGTGTAAAGCTCGCCGCATTCGTACGCGGGGCGGTGCAATTCATCGTCGAACTGATCAAATCGCGACCCGCGGTGATCCACTTGCATTCCAGCGCTGACGCGAGTTTCCTGCGGAAGTCGATACTCTTTTGGATCAGTAGGCCGTTCAATGTGCCCGTGATTCTCCATATGCATGGATCTGATTTCCAGGATTATTACGAGCGGTCGCCGCGGCCGATTCAGGAACTGATCCGTCGTACGCTTTCCCGAGCCAGCGCCGTCGTGGCGCTTGGTGAGGTGTGGGCGGACCGTCTGAGAGCTATTGCACCTTCGGCACGGATTACCGTGATCCCCAACGCCGTTCGACCCGCCCCTCGTGTATCGCAGCCTGCGCCGGGTGAACCTGTGCACGTCGTGTTTCTCGGTCGTATCGGCGATCGGAAGGGCGCCTTCCGCCTAGTCGACGCGTGGGCGCAAGTGAGTGCCGATGGGACGCAAGTGGGCGGGTCCGAGAAAGTCAACACCGCTATTCTGACGATCGCGGGCGACGGCGAGGTGGAGAAGGCGCGGCGGCGCATCCGTGATCTCGGACTCGGCGACACCGTGGAATTGCATGAGTGGCTGTCACAGCAGGCTGTTTGCGAATTGCTCGATCGTGCTCAGGTGCTGGTTCTGCCGTCTCGTAGCGAGGGGCAACCAATGGCGGTGTTGGAGGCGATGGCGCGGGGATTGTGCATCGTCTCAAGTGATGTCGGGGGCCTCGCCGAGATGATCGGCGGCGGACATGGTGTGATCGTGCCGCCCGACGACGTCGAGGCGATCGCGGCCGCCTTACTCCTCGTCATCCGCAACGACGACTTCCGTGTCCGGTGCGGAGCGGCCGCGTACGCGCGTTGCGAAGACCAGTTCGACGTCCGCACGGTCTCGCGCCAAATAGACTGCCTCTATCGCCAGATCACGGGCAGCGCAACCCCGTAAGTTCAGACGCAGGGCGCTGGAGGATTTCACGGGTTCGGCAGTACGACCCGTGCTTCGCCGGCCTGCTGTGCGGGTAGGACCAGCAGCGTTTCACCGGGGGGCATCGAATCGCCCCCGAACCCGACCACCAGGTGCTTGCCGGCTGGGACTATGGCCGGGCCATGATCCCCCATCCCACGCTCGTATGTGAATAGGTCTTTTTGGTTGGTCGGGGGCCGGAAAGTGCGGTCGATCGTATCGGAAGCATCGGTAGGGTTGCTGGCGTCCCGCACAAAAATTAGAGGGTAATCCGCGTATTGCGAAGAAAGGTGCCATTGCACTATTTCCTCCATCTGGAAAGTCTTCTCCCGCTCGGCAATGAGCGGTTGTGCGATGCGCGATACGACCGGTACCTCGATCCCTGATCGTAGGAGGATGAGCAGAACGGCAGCGGCCGCGATCGCAACTGCAGCCCCAATTCGTGTGGAAGCACCCAGGCGTTGCTCCATGCTTGTCCAGCCGTAGGGAAGAATCGCTGCACACACCATCAGGACGAACACGACGTAGGTCGGCGATCCCGTCGCGGTCGGGGCCGGGAAGATGGCGGTACAGGTGAGCACCAAAGCCATCCACCACTGCTTCAGCAACAATACTTTCAGTAGACACATCGCAATCCAAAGGAAAAGAACCGGAATTCCGAAGTAGATGAAAATCACGCCGACTAGTGCCGTGGCGATTGCCGTTATCCCCTTGAGCTTTGCAATCTCCGGAAGGCTAAACGCGGTGGCGACGGCGAGTAGGAGGGCCGCGGCGGACACAATGAGATTGATCTCAACCATCTGGTAGGACACGATGAGTCCGTCATACATTTCAGGTATGCCCCGGACTCCCGTGCGCCGTTCGGAGAGCACCAAACCTATGAAGAGGGCGAGCGCTGCGGTGACGCACGCCGCGACAATCGCTTTCAGGCCGGCGAGCTTGCCTCTGTGCCCGAACGCCATGCCGGCAAGTCCGATCGCATAAACGGCCAATGCATAGGGATGGAAGAACGCTGCTACCAGTGCGCACAGCGACAGCGCTATCACCCGGCTTCTGGTGAAATCGCGATCGACCCAGAACAGCATTGCGATCAAAAGTAGAAGCGGGCTGTAGAAGACGCCGTGGAGATGAAACAGATAAATGTAGCCGGTGAATAGTGCGCCACCGACGATAAGGGCGCACAAGGCGAAGGTCCTTCGTTCACGAGCCGCGATGAACAACACCACCCAGGCCGCCACGGCGCCAAGATAATTGAAAACCTCCACGGGAAAAATCGTGTTTCCAATTCTGTAGCCGCCCCAAGCGACGGCTTGTCCGAGTGGACGGTAGTTCGCCACCGGATACACAATTTGGGTCAGAGCGTCGCCGAGCCCCATCGTTCTCAGTTGCGCAACAATCGCGAACGACTCGTTGTGATTGGCGTATGGGAAGCCGAGAAAGAACCAGAAAGACAGCCCGAGCACGGCCAGCGCCGAATAGAGAACTGTGTCGGCGGTCGTCATCCGGCGTCGCTCGCCGACGGCGATCGATTTGCCAGAGTCCATCTGGCGCGGAATCTCAGCATCCGCCGATCCGCGTGGTGGTGTCAACGCCATGGGTCTTCGTCCCTACTCTAGAAGCTATTCGGCAGCCTAGTATTCTTTGCTGTACTGTCAGCCATCGGCGAACGCGTGAGTACTGATTTACGGGGGGCCAGCGTGTCCAGTCTCGCTTGGTACTGGGGTCGGCTGAAGGCAATGTCGCCCCACGAGACGGCGTGGCGTGCAAGTCGGGCGGCCGCCAGTCTCCAGGACCGCACAGCGGCATCCGAGCGGACGTCCGATTCAGCGATCACCGGCGCGACTCAGGATTGGGGGGACCTTCTGCAAAGGTTCCGCGGCGGACTCGGGCGCCCTGTGCTTCTCGATGCGGACCGTGCGCAACGGATTGCGGTCGAGCACCGGTCTGCGGTGAACGAACTCATCGCAGAGGCGGACCGACTGGTCGCCGGTCAGCGGCGCTACTTCGGATATCCGACCGCCGATCTGGGCACCGACGTTGACTGGAACTACGATCCGGTTTCGAACTATCGGTGGCCGACGGTCCGAAGCACCAAAATCAACCACCGAACGGCGCCTAGCGATCCGAAGTGGATCTGGGAGCTGAATCGCCTACAGCACTTACCGCAACTGGCCCAGGCGTGGCTATTCACCGAGGATCCGGTGTATGCGGAGACCGCCTTCGAACATCTCGACTCGTGGCTGACACAAAATCCGGCCGGTAGCGGAATTGCGTGGCGGGGCGCTTTCGAAGCGGGGATCAGAGCGATCTCGGTAGCCATCGCGGTGCAGGGTCTGCGGACCTCGCCTGCGCTCACTGCCCAACGCTATCGTCGCGTTGCCCGCATGCTTGACGCGAGCGCTCGCTACTGTTGGCGCGAGCGCTCTCGCTTCAGTTCTGCAAATAATCACCTGGTCGGCGAGCTGGCCGGGCTGGCAACTGTGCACCTGCTTTTCCCCGAATTGGATGCCCCCGCGGCACTGTTCGATCGGTGCATCGCGGGGCTGTCGGCAGAAGCCGAGCAGCAGATCCTCAGCGACGGGGCAGGGGCCGAGCAGGCGATCTCCTACCAGATCTTCACTGCGGAGCTTCTGTCGCTTGTCGTTGTGTTGCTCCGATTGCGCGGCGATGTCCCTCCGCCGGCATTGACCGAGGCCTTGCACCGCAGCTCGCTTTTCCTGTCCTACCTCGTTTGCGTCGATGACCCGGACCCGCGCTATGGCGATGACGACGACGGCTTCGCATTGCGGTTGGGCGCGGAGTCGAAGCGCACGGTACGTCAACACTTGGCGATCATGGCGGCGGCCTCCGGTGCCGTCATCGAGCACACCGAACCCACCTTGGCCGCGTCGTGGATCAGCACGGCACTGGATGGCCGTATCAGCGAGGCTCCCGCGCCTGCGGGTCGCCCGGTGCCGACGAACATCTACGCTCCCGATGGGGGCCTGGTCGTAATGCGCTCGGGTCGACGCAGAGTCGTCATGGACGTCGGACCGTTGGGTTACCTGTCGACAGCGTCCCATGGACATGCCGATGCGCTGGCCGTGACGCTCAGCGACGACGGTCGCGATCTCATCGTCGACCCAGGGACGGCGAGCTATTACGGCAACGCTGCTTGGCGCTCAACGCATCGGGGGACCCGAGTACACGCCACAGTCTGTGTCGACGGGCTCGACCAGTCGGTGATCGGCGGGCCGTTCCTGTGGAGCCGGCACGCCAAGACCGTGGTGCGTTTCGTCGACCTCGACCGCGGCATCGTCGATGCCGAACACCATGGTTACCGTCGACTCGACGATCCGGTGCTGCACAGGCGGTGGTTGATTGCGCCGCCCGGGGACGCCACGGTTGCAGTGGTCGACCTGATCGACGGTCAGTCGACCCACGATGTGACGGTGTCTTGGCCGCTGTCGCCAGATCTCACCGCGACCCCAACCGATGTCGGACATCGCATCAGCCGCGACGGGGAGGCCGTTCTCGAAATCCGCTACGCCGCAACTGGTCCGGTGCACCCGGAGCAGGTCTCAGGCGACCGCGAATCTCACTTGGGGTGGTGGTCGGATCGTCTTGAATCTAGGACGCCTTCGTGGCTGGTAGGGGCGAAATGCCGGTCCAGTGCCCCGATGGTCATCCTAAGTTTGTTGCGCACGGTCAATGCAGGCGCGTTAACTGATCCAGCGATCGCGATCGAAGGATGCAAGATGACTGTTTCCTGGTCAGAAGACGGTATCGGTCGTGGATTCACGATCGATCGAAATCGGCCCGGTGCCGTTGAGTTTGGGCCATTCTCCCAGGCCAAAAGGGTGGTGAGCGTCAGTGAGTGATTCGAGGGCGGCCGTCAGCGTCTTCGGGCTCGGATATGTGGGCTGTGTCTCCGCCGCATGCCTGGCGTCTCGGGGGCACTCAGTCATCGGCGTCGATGTAAATCGACAGAAGCTGGACAATCTCGGCCAGGGAAAGGCGCCTGTCGTTGAGGAGCGGATTGGCGAACTGACCGCGGAGGTCGTGGCTGCCGGCATGCTCACCGTCACGGAGGACAGCCTCGCCGCAGTTCTGCAAACGGACGTTTCGTTGGTCTGCGTCGGCACACCGTCGAGTAGCGGCGGAAGCCTCGAGACGAAGTACCTCGAGCAGGTGACAACGCAGATCGGTGCGGCGCTTGCGGTCAAGGATTGTTGGCATGTGGTGGTTTACCGAAGTACGATGATGCCCGGAACATGCGAGAGTCTGCTCATTCCGCTTCTCGAACACGCATCGGGAAAAACCGCGGGCGTCGACTTCGGGGTGTGTGTCAATCCCGAGTTCTTGCGCGAAGGGTCGAGCGTCCGAGATTTCCTCGATCCGCCGAAAACTGTTGTCGGCGAGAGCGATCCGTTGGCGGGCGAAGCCGTGTTGGGACTTTACGCTGGCTTGCCGGGACCTCGTTTCAGAGTGCCGATCCGGGTGGCGGAAATGACCAAGTACGTCGACAACAGCTTCCATGCGCTCAAGGTCGGTTTCGCCAATGAGGTAGGGGCGATCTGTATGGGTCTGGGATTGGACTCGCATGTGGTGATGGACGTCTTCCTGGCCGACACCAAGCTGAATATCAGCGCTGCGTATCTTCGGCCGGGTTTCGCCTTCGGTGGATCGTGCCTTCCGAAGGACTTGAGGGCACTGACCCATACCGCGCGACGCAACGACATTGACGTTCCCCTGCTGGCGAACCTCTTGACCTCTAACGAAGTCCACCTTCGTCGAGCTGTTGACCTCGTTGTTGCAGACGGCCGGCGAAAGGTGGGCATTTTCGGGCTGTCCTTCAAGCCTGGCACCGACGATCTGCGTGAGAGCCCGATGGTAGAACTGGCGGAACGTCTGATCGGTAAAGGATTCGACGTCAAGATTCACGATGCCAACGTCACGTTGTCACGACTGGTCGGCGCCAACAAGAGCTTCATCAACGAGCAGTTGCCGCACATTGGTGACCTGCTCACCGACGACGAGGATGCCGTGCTCGCTCACGGCGATGTTCTGGTTGCCGGGTCTCGCGCGCCCGAGGTCATCAACGCGATCGCCCGCGCCGGATCCGACAAACTTGTCATCGATTTGGTGCGGCTGCCCACTGCGGCAGAGTTGCGCGGCACTCCCAACTACCGCGGCATCGGTTGGTAGCAATGCTCAGAACAAATGCCGAGGTTGACCTCGATGCTGCCCCTTTTGTCAGCTTTCTGACGACTGCCTATCGGACCGAGCACATCGTCGGCGAAACGATCCAGTCGGTACTCGCACAATGCCGCCGCGACTGGGAGCTGATTGTTGTCGACAATGGCAACTCAGACGAGATGGCCCGCGTCGTGGGGCAGTACCTCTCCGACCCCCGCATCACGCTGATCCGGCAAGAAAACAAGGGCTACATCGGCGGTATCAGTGCGGCCGCTGCCGCCGCCAGAGGTCGATTCGTGTGCGTGCTCGACAGCGACGACTTGGTAGAGCCAACTTTCAGCGAGCGTGCCGGAGCCTTGATCGATGCTTGCCCCGAGATCGACGCGGTCGGCTGCGACGCAATCGTTTTCAAAGACCCCGACGACGGCGAGAAGCCAGATGAATTCTTCGCTTCGACTGGTCGCAAGGTTCGCCCCGATCCGACTCGCCCAGCCACATTTCATGAACTTCTGGATGAGGGAGCGCCACCCTACATAGGCATCATCCGGCGAGCGGCTTGGGACACCCTCGGCGGGTACGTTTCGTCGCCGGACATCGAGCCGGACGTGGTGCTGTGGCTGCGACTCGCCGCCACCGGCCGCGATGTTCGAATCCTGGCGGATCCGCTGATCAGAACTCGGATCAGAGGGGACTCGCTTTCAAACGATCCTGCGAATCTCGACGTGTTTCAGAAACGAATGCAACAGTCCTATCTTTTGGTGGGCCGGGAATACGGCATGAGTGAGAGCGCGCTATCGGCCCACGGCATGCTCCGGCGACTGCGTTATCACCGTTCGCTGGGCACCGCCAGATTGGCCTTGATCAATGGAGATGTGCGTGGTGCGCGAGCTGCGGCGCGCGATGCATTTCGGCAACAGCACACTCCGCGTGCGGCGGCGGTCGTGTTTGGGCTCTACGTAAGTCGCGGGCTGATGGTGTCGATACACCCGGTTAAGAACCGGATTGCAAGCGCCGTCCGACGAGGGCGGCATCGGATCGCTCGTCGCCTCCGAAGGCAAGGCGAACTGCAGGCAGGGCGGAAGGACAGGCAATGACGGAGCCCACCTCGGGCCTGTCAGGAGTTCTCAAGCGCGGCGCTGCTATGTCCGCGGCCGGCTTGGTGATCGCACAAACCGCCACTGTTGTGCAGACCATCGTTCTCGCACGGCTCCTCGGTCCGTACGAGGTCGGCCTCTTCATGGCCGGTTCGGTGCTGATCGGGTTCCTGGTCACCGCATCACAGGGTGCGCTCGTGCAGGGCCTCATTCACCGCGAGACCGACATAGAAGTGGCCGCGAATACGGCACTGATCGCCACGTTCGCGGCGGGTGTAGTTGGCACTCTTCTCGTGTTGGCGGCTGCCCCGCTGATCGGCGTCCTGTTTCACAGCTCGCAGGTGGGTGTGATTGCAGCCGCGACATCAGGCCTCATGGTGCTGCACGTGCTCGCAAGCGTTCCGGATGCGTTGATGCAGCGGGCTTTTCAATTCAAGCGGCAATTGGTCATCATGCCAGCGGTTTCCATCGTATTTGCGGCGGTGTCGATCGTGTTCGCCGCGCGCGGATACGGGGCATGGGCGATGGTGATCGGTTGGTACGCCTCGACGATGACCTCAGTGGTACTTAGTTGGTGGATGGCAAAATGGCGTCCGTTCGGTGCTCGATTCTCGTTACGGATCTGGCGGGAAATGGCTAGGTACTCGTTTCCAATGCTGCTCGACTCGCTAGCCGACCGTTCGCGCGAAGTCTTTGAACAAGTGATCGTCGGAAGGGTGCTGGGGACCGCGGACTTGGGCCAGTATCGCTATGCGTACCGCATTGCGTCGCTGCCCTCTCTTGCCATCATCACGATCGGTTCGCATGTTCTCTTCCCGGCTTACTCACGGATCTCTAACGACAACAGTCGATTCCGACAGGCATTCCTGCGGGCACTCGACTGGATATGGTTCGCCGCGGCTCCGATGGGAGCACTACTGATCGCCGTCGGCCCCGCGGTGGTGGTCCTGCTTCTTGGTGAGGAGTGGCGCTATGCAGGAATGGCCACCGCTGCTATGGCGGGGATCGGATTGGGCACTGCACTTAATGCGGTGACGTGGGAAGCGATCAAGGGTGCCGGCCGTTCGTCATTGCTGAACTGGTCTCCGGTGCTCAGTATCGGCATAGGGCTACCCCTGATCCTTGCCTTGCTGCCTTTCGGTCTTGTGGGCGTGGGGATCGCGATCTCGATCGCCTACCTGGTTGTCGGAATCGTTGGTCTTGAACTTGCACACGGCGTTGTAGGCGTCTCACGGCGCGACCTTTGGGCGTCCCTATGGCCCACCACTGTTGCCGCCATCGTGGGTCTCGCTGTGGTGTTGCCTCTCGAGCGCCTTGTCGTCAGGTCGGATCAGTATTCGGTGTGGCCGGGCCTTGTGTGGATTGTTGCGGAAGCAGCCCTTTTCGCCATCATCTACGTGGCGTCACTGATGCTGATGTCCGCGAAGTGGTCTCGAGCTTTGCGAGACATCGTCAGACGCGCTGCCGCAAAACTTAAGCGTGCCTGAACAATCGGTAGAACTGGCCTAGCACTCAGGCTCTACCAGAGTGCGCAGATAACCCGCAGTCTGGTAGAGATATTCGAACGTCCAGTCCTTTAACGATAGATTTGCCGGACTGTCAACCATCACGAGGTCGCCGTCGAAGCACTGCTCGAGAATGAATCTGGAACGAGAGATATGCGGCCGGAAAGTGACGACAATGACGGTCCGCCAACCATATTGGCGCGCCAGACGACGAAGCTCACGTCCTTCACCTCTCGTGGTTCCAGGGTCTGGGACGAAGCAGAACATGCGCAGATTGGCCGGTGGCGCGGTGCAGTAGTTCTCTCCCCAAGCCACCTCCGCATCATGCGGGTTCGATACATCGAGGTTAGGAGCCCAGCCCTCCAGTGCGAGCTCAAGGCCGACCGAGTATCTGTCGTGGCCTCTTCCCCCGAGGATCAGAATGGCATCGGCAGGACGCAACTGATCGATCTTGTCAATGGCCAAGTTGAAGTCCCCGCTGGTGGCCAGGAAAAGCCCCCACCCCTTGCGGGCTAGTTCGGTGGTCGATCACCTCCTTGTTTGTGGTGCGCGTGGCGCATGCGGTAGGACTGACCGTCGGTGATGACAACGGTGGCGTGGTGCAGCAGGCGGTCAAGGATGCTGGCCGCGGTGGTGTGCTCGGGCAGGAAGCGGCCCCATTGCTCGAACGGCCAGTGGGAGGCCACCGCTAGAGAGCGGCGTTCGTAGCAGGCGGCTACGAGGCGGAACAGCAGTTTGGTGCCGGTGTCATCGAGCGGAGCGAATCCGATCTCGTCGAGTATCACGAGGTCTGCGCGAAGCAGGGTGTCGATGATTTTGCCGACGGTGTTGTCGGCCAGGCCGCGGTAGAGCGTGTCGATCAGGTCGGCGGCGGTGAAGTAGCGTACCTTGTGGCCGGCGTCGATAGCGGCGTGACCCAGCCCGATCAGGACGTGGCTCTTCCCGGTGCCCGGCGGCCCGATAATCGCCAGATTGTGTTGGGCGCGAACCCATTCCAGACTGGCGAGGTAGTCGACGGTGGCTTGCGGGATTGATGGCTCTTCGATTTTAATGGGGCAGTTGTGATTTCGCTCTCGTAGGGCGTGTCGCTGCATGGGGAGGCCCTTGGTCTTCCGAAGTCTGAAAGTTGCGAAGCATTCAGGCTGACGAAGGGAACCAAGGG
>NZ_NVQE01000059.1 GCF_002591975.1 Mycobacterium neglectum
GAACGGAGCACCCCCGCCGCCGAAGCCGGGAATGCCGCCACCACCCATACCGGGAATACCGCCCATCCCCATACCAGGCATGCCGCCGACACCAAGACCCGGCTGGGCCGCCGCCTCCGGTTCGCCGGCAGGCTTGGTTTCGCCCCCGCCGCCCCCGCCAGCCTCGCCGCCGCCGCCGTCTGCGTTGCCATTGCCCTGCCCACCGACACCCTCATAGGCCGCAGCGTTCTTATCGGTGTCCTTGGCTTTGTCCTCAGCCTCAGCCGCGGCCTTCTCAATGACCCCACGCGCCTCTTCCAGCCGCGACTTGCTGTAATCCATCAAGGCCTGCTGCCCCTCCGGGGTATACAGCGCACCACTGGCTTTCAGCTCGGCAATCTTGGCCTGAACGTCAGAGTTGATCTTCTCCAACTCAGCGCGACCAGCTTCCCCGGCAGCGGCAATCTCATCGGCACTGATGCCGGCCGAGTCCAAGTCATGCAGAGCCTCCAGCATCATGCCGATCTTGCGGGCATTCTCCTTGGCCGCCTCAGCGGCCGGCCCACCGTCGCCATCCTCCGGAGCGCCCGGAGGTGCAGCCGGAGGCGGTCCCGCCGGCGGGACCGGCGCACCTGGCGCACCCGGCGTCGTCGTAGTCGTCGTAGGCGGACCCTCCGGAGCCGGTGGCGCCGGAGGCGGACTCGGAACCGGGCCAGGAGGCGCCGGCGTCGGCGGCTGCTGGGGGAAATCCAGCGGAACCGGTGCAGTCCCCGTACCGGTACTCAACGGTGCGGCTCCGGGCCCCGAGAACGACTTCAAGGCATCCCCCACGACCTGGTTTACGGCCAAACCGAACACGTCCCACGACATAATGCATCGCTCCTTACGCGACTAGAAGTTCAATGCACGCTCGGCAGCGGCGACCGCTTCAAGCGTCGGTAACGTCCCATCAGTAACCCCGTGGTTGGCCAGCCATCGATCATGGGCCACCGCCGCGACCGCCCGGCACCGCTTATTCAGCGTCACCGAGTCCCACTGGCGGGCCTCATTGCTCAACGTCACGTAGCGCACGAAACCCATCGCGTTCACACGCACGACCACAGACCGCCGCGACGACATCGCCGTCGCGGCCACCTGCAACATCAGCTCATCGGCCTGCGAATCCGAACTCAGATGCTTGGTCATCGCTCCCCTTCCGGCCAACGCCGCTGCACCACCCTACGCATTGATAGACATATTACACACGTTGACTAATCACGTGAACAATCCGTGATCAATTTTGTGTGACGCCGCCCAGTTCCTGCGAAAGTTACAGTGCGTTCAAGGTGCTCGTGACCACGGGCTTGAATCCAGCCGCGACCGCGCAGTACACGATGTCGGCCAACGCCGGCGACGTCGGCTGCCGCCAGAAGCGAATGAGCTCAGCGATCAGCGCCGTCCGGTAGAACGCCATGTACAACAGACGCTGATCCAGTGACGCCTTCGAATCGTCCAAATCTAATGGCCCGTTCATGTGTGGACTGGTTGCATTCCCGTCGTGGCGCTGAGCGACCTCGCTGTCGTGACTATCCCAGTCCACGGGCGTGCCCTGGCTCAGCTCATTGAGGAACGCCAGGTCGGCCGACTCAGCAACGTGTATCGGCCCATCCGCGCCACGCACCGGACCATCCGGCCCCACCGCTGCCGCCGTGGCCACCGCCGCCTCCACCACGCCTCGGGTGATCACAGCAGCCACCGGAATCGCCTCCGGACCTGTGCCCACTGACGCAATCTGCTGGGCAAGAGCCGGATCAATAGTCGCCAACCGGTGCTGATGCTCACCATCGAGCACAGGCACGGACCCCGGCGAGTGCAGAATGGACCGCAACGTCACCGTCTCGAAATCCTGCCACCCCGCCGGACGCGGACCCTCCGCAGTAGTCACCAACGCGCTGCGCACAACCCCAGATGCCCTGTCGGTCAACGCATCCGCATGCGCAGTCAGCAGATCCGCCGGACGCCGCCAGCCCAGAAACCCCGAAGCCCAGCTCCACGGCAGCGCCGGATCAATAGGAGCCAACCGCGCCGTCGTCGGAACAAACACCGACGCAGGCACATACACCCCGCCACCTGCACTAGAGGCAATGACAAGCTGCGCCCCCAACTGCGTACGCACAACTGCCACAGCCCAATTCACAAACCCGGAGTCCACCGTGTTCCACGCCGCATCCGTGCCACGAACCAACCCGTCAAGCACCTGCCGCGCCAGCATCAAGTCCGCGCTCACATCCGGCTCAGGCAAGCTCGCCGCCGTCGCAGCACCAGAGCTACCCGCCATCACCGGAGCAGCACCGCCCTGCTGGCCCGACGGACCAGCCGCGGCCGGCGCGGACGCCGCCGACGCAGGAGCCGTTGGCCCCACACCCGTCGGACTCGCCGCCGCCCCGCCACCCGGCGGCACAAACGGAGCCAACGGACCGCCACCCGCACCGCCACCCGCAGGGGGATGCGCCATCATCGGCATACCGCCGCCACCACCAACCATCGGCGCAGCCCCTGCACTGGCAGGCCCACCACCGGAAGCCACCACCGGAGGCTGCACCGCGCCCGCAGCCTGAGCAACCCCAGGCGCCGTCCCCGGATGCTGGGCCACAAACTTCTCCAACGGCGGCGACACCGCGCCCGAGGAACCGATACCCGACGCCAACCCAGAATTGAAACTCGATGCCGCACTGGTCAACGAACCACCACTACCCAGAGACTCCAACGGCGTACCAGCCGACGACGCAGGCGAAGTAAACGCATCCGTCAGCGACTTCCCGCCACTGCCCAACGGATTACTGAGCCCAGCAGGCATCTGCGGAGGCCGCAAACCACCCATCGCCGAACCCGCCGACGGCAACCCACCACCCGCAGAACCGCCGCTCGTACCACCCATCGGCAACCCCGTCGCAGGCATCCCTGTCGACGGAAGCCCCGCCCCGGTACCTGCAGGCGGCACGGGAACTCCCCCCGAGGTCTCTCTGAGATCTGTTACGGAGCCATCCGGCTCTGTTCCGAGCTGCTTTACGTCGCCGCCGTCGTTCCCATCCGCACTAGCGTCCTTAGCTGCGCTGTCCTCGCCGGGTGCATCCGGCACCGGCTTCTCATCTGTTTCCTTTTGATCGGTGTTGCTGGCGGGCTCGGCAGCATCGTTCCTAGGCGAGTCTGGTGTTTCGCCGACTGGTGCTTCCGGGATGGGGAGGACTGCGGGTGTGGCGGCGATATCCCCAAGGGCCGTGCTGTAGAGGGTGGCGGCTTCGGCGTTGAACGGGGCCATGGCCGACACCGCCGCAGACGTGCCGCCGCTGGATTGCGCGGTGTCCCACGCTTCTGCAGCGGCATCAGCCACGCGACTGAGGTCGGTCTTCAACCCGGACACGACCGCCCTGAATGAATCGGCCGCCGTCGCAGTAGATTTGAAGTAATCCGCACCGCCGTCGGCATGGTCGACCATCTTTCGCATCAACGCGATGCGGGCTTCGCCTCCTTGGCCTTCCAGCAGGCTTGCGCCGTTGGTCATCTCTTTATGGACCGTCCCGGCGTACCCCGACACCGACTCGGCCATAGCCCGCCTGTCGTCGGCAAGGGCCTGCAAGTCAGTCTCGCTGATCGACGGCCAGTAGGGCAGCACCGTCAGTGACGACGCGCGTCCTGATGGTCGCTGCACATCCCCCGCATTACCGACAACCGCCGCCACCGAACTCCTCCAATTACTCTTCGTCCAAACCGCAAACAGTCCATACCTGGTCTACGGCCGCCTTCTCTGCGTCCAAGGTGTAAGGCGGCGGTTCTGCCAGCCCGCGCGTACGGACCTTCCCGTGCTCGGCAACCCGCGCCTCATACACCGAGGCGATGTCCGTGACAGCAACCCGCACCGGAGCGCTCGCATCAGGATTCTCAGCGAGAGCAACCTTGAGAGCGGTGACCGAAGGAAGAAGATCCGAGCCAACTCGATCCGGCCGGGGAATGGCGCTGTTGATGATCGCGTAGCTGGTGCACAGGGATACGTCCTGGGCATGTACTTCCGTCGCTGACGGCGGGGCACCCGCAGGCGCATTGGCTGGCTCACTCACAACCGGTCCAGCGGTGCTGGCCCCGGAGTCACTTCCGCCGCCACTGAACACAGCCCCCAGTGTCACGCCAGCGACCAGTGCCACTACTGCGGTGCCACCGACCAGGGCCGGGACCACCCACCGCCGCCGTCGCTGTGGTGGCGGTGGCTGCCAGTCGGCTCCAGGCGGCGGGGTGGGCGGCAGTGCACCGTACTGGCCGGGCGCAGGAGCCGGCGGCGAGCCGTACTGCTGAGTGGTCTCCACGCCGTGCATCACTGGATGGTTCATGGTCTGCGCCCTCCCTGCGGCGATCCAGATAGCGGTTGTCTACAGCCTACCAACGATAGGTTGTCCTCGGCTATCCTCTTTTGGCTTTCCGTTGCGACCTTTGCGTGACCTACACGCTGATTGTCGCCGAACCCGGGGCGACGGCCGCGATGCCTGCCGCGTTCTCGGTGTCCTGGGCCTCCAGCTGCGCTGCGCTTCCCAGGTCCCCGGTGGCAACGGTGCTCCCGGCTCGGCTCAGGTCAGCCAGAAACGTGCCATCCTGAGCAGGCCATGTGCTCGTGATGGCATTGATGGCCAGCGAAACCCCGTCAGGCTGTGTGGCCGCACCTGCCAGGTTTCCGACACCCTGCGCAGTCCCGGCCGCACCGCGTGCGGCGACTGCTGCGGCTTCGGCGCCGGTCGTCGCACCTGATGCGGGCAGGGCGATCGGGTCGACCTTAATGCGGTCCCCGGAGCCTCCCGATGGTACTGCTGGCATGTCATCGTCCTTTCTAGCCCTGCAAGGCTGCTGAAAGTTGGTTGGCGACAGGGTGTTTGCGTAGTTCCTCGGGGATGAGTTCGGCGCATCGCTGAAACAGGCGCTCAGAGATTGCGTCGATCCCTTTGCGGGCACGTTCGGCGTTGTCGCCCAATGCCGCGTTGATCTGGTCGTTGAGCTCGTCAACGGTGAGTTCCCGTTGAAGGCCTTCACGCACATCGAGGTCGATCAACCGGCCTCTGGAGTCGTGGACCACGATCACGTCATCGTCATCGTCTCCGCTGGACAAGAACTCTTCGGCTTCCTCAATCCAGTCATAGATCAGGCCCAACATCGCATCGTTGGCTTTCAAGGCCGCGGCTGCCGCTGGGTTAGCGATCGTGGGTGTCGTCACTGGTACTTCCCTCCTGAGTCGCAGCCGCCCTGCGGCGGCTTGGACGCTTCCTCAACTGCTCCAACTCACCGAACACTGCCTCGGTATTAGCAGCGTGTCGGTGCACCACCCGCCGATCCGGATGGAGGTCTTTATCCCGTTCGCCGGCCTGGCCGCCGCCCATGCCGCCCATCATCGGCGGCATCATCCCGCCCATCGGCATACGCGTGCCCGCACCACTGGGACCACCCGCGCCCGCAGCCGTGGGCGGCGCCGCTGGCATAGCGCCAACACCGGGAGTCGCCGCGGCCGGCGCGGACACCGACGGAGCAGACGGTAAACCGCCACCGCCACCGCCACCGCCGCCCCCGGAGCCGCCGGAGCTGGCCGGGCTCGTGCCGAAGGAATCCTCGAAATCGAAATCGTCGTCCTGAGTGCCCAGCTCGGGCGGGCTCATTGAAGGAGGTCCACCCAGGCCGGGGATCGATGACAGCCCCGACAATGCCGACATAGGCAGGCCGCCGCCACCGCCGCTACCGGGCATCAAACCCGCTGCCGAACCAGCGGATTGACCGACAGTGCCCAGGATCGTGCCCATCACCTCACCGGCAGCGTTCGCGGCCGGGTCGACCGCGGACGCCAGGGGTTCGGCTGGGGACTTCGCCTCAGCAGGGGGTGGTCCCGGCTCGTCGGTCCCGGTGCTGGAATCGAGCTGCCGCTGCTCGTCGGGATCAGTGGCGAACTCTGAGTCCTCCTCAGTGTTCGAGCCCTCGCCGCCGCCGTCCTCATCGGCACCCTCGCGCTTCTGCTCAGCGTTGGTTTCGGCCGGCACGTCCGCCTGGTCAGCACTAGAGGCGCCGCCACCGACGATGGGTGGTGGGGCCGGCGGCGGAACCGGCGCTGTCGTGCTGTCGACATTGGCCGCGAGCGCGTAACTCGCCTGCGCTGCAAGCGCTTTCGCTTTCGCCTCTTGAAGGTTGGCGGTCGCAGTAATCAACGGTTCACTCACCACCCCACCGCTGGAGGTGTAGGTCTGCTGCGCCTTGCGGTACTGCGAGGTCAGCGTTGTGAACGTTTCCGGTGTCGGAGTGTCGTTCCGGGCGGACTCCACCGTCGAGCTGGCCGCCTCAGCGGACGCTGCGAGCTGCCGGGCATAGTCAGCCGCACTGGTCAGCCACTGGGCATGACGGCGAATATTCGCCCCGGCCGGTTGATCCCCGTCATCCCACGCGGTGTCGACACCCGCACCGGCCCGCTCGGTATCGCTTGCGGCGGTGGCAAGGCTCTGGGCAGTCGTGCGCAGTTGTTGTGCGAATGTGCGCAGCGGCTCAGCACCTGGCCCGCCGTGAATTCTGCGCGACCACACCTCGCCGGTACTCGGGTCCGGCACTGCGGGCACAGGCGGTGCCACCGGCAGCACCGGGGCCGGGGCGCTGTCCCTTGGCAAGGGCGGGGCAGCGCTCACCGCGGGGGACTTCCCGCCGCTGGCGATGTGGGCGGCGGCTTCCTCGTCACCCTGCTGCAGGGCCGCGCCGGTGACATCGACGGCCAGACCGCCTGCGGCCCGCTGTAGGGCTGCCTGGGTGATCAACATGTCCAGCCCGCTCGCCCACGCGGTGAAGGACGCGGCCACCGCCGTGGAGACCGTATCGGAGGCCGCTGGCTGGCACTGGGCACACTGCGCACCAGGCGTGTGATCGGCCAGCGCGCGACCGTGCGACGCCAGCGCTGAAGGGTCGACCGCCACCTTCGCCATCACTGCTCCCCCGCTTCGCTATCCGGTCGCGCCGACACTCGGTCCCGCCCTATCTTGCGGTGCTAGCCGTTTGCGGTGATCGCCGAGATCTGCCGCGCCATGTCCTCATCTTGCTGTTCGAAGCCAACCTTATGGTTGCGCAGTTTGGCCGCGTGTGCGCGCGCTTCGGCGGCCACCCGCTGATACGCCTGCTGTCGGGCCAGATTCTCACCGGCTTTGGCCTGCACGAACGGTTCGTAGATCGCCCCTAGCTGTTCGCGCAGCGCCTCAGGCTGCACAGGTGGCTGGCCGCTGGCCTCCACCGCGTCTGCGTACTCCTCCCACCGCGCCGCGAGTTGGGCTTGCGCGTCGGTGTCGAGGGCGATTGCTTCGCCGCTGCTGGCCATATGGGCACCTTCCTTTCACACATGAATGTATAGAACTGTTCACGCACTGACTCATTGTGTACTGTACTTTGCAGTAAGTGCAACCCTTTCCGCGTGTCGCTAACAGTTAGCAACGCTCCCGTCTGAAAGAGTCCTAGGTTATGGCGATTCGCAGCACACACAAGGGCGACCGAGCGCAACTCGGACCCCGCGTCGATCGGGTTGTCTACGACGCAGTGGCCGCCAACAGCGGCCACTACGGCGACTACGGCATCCCCATGAGCCAATGGGTCGCTGACCTGCTGGCCGCCATAGTCGGGCACCCCGAGCTGATGCGGGAACTCAGCGGCGAAGATGTCGCTCAGATCCTGACCCGCGCACTGGACAACCCTGATCTGCTGCGCACGCCAGGCCGCCGGCGCGAGGAGGGCCTGCCCCTGGCGATGTGACACAACCCAGCCCCTGAGAACCGTCTTGATCGACAATCAGGGGCTACACGAAAACATCTGAATACCGGATCGCGGTAAACCCCGGAAATGACAAAAGCCCCCGAAGGGGCTTTGTCCCGGCTTTAACCGAAGTGTGCAGCTTCGGTTCGGATTACCGATATCCAACATGCCCCTCGAAAGGGACTAGTCGTCGTGACTGACTCGTCTCACGATAGCGCATATCCAGACCTAGTGCCAGACCCGGCGCAGGCTGGGTTGGCAAATCGTGACCTTCGCACCGAGCCCCCCGACCGCCGGACGCCCACGAACGCGCGACCGGCATGACAGCCGACCCGCACCGCACCGACACCTTGGCGCACCCCGCCGACGTATGGGCTGGTCTGGCGCCTTTAGCGGCGGCACCTGGCCGTCACCAGATAAGACTGTGGACCCCCGAAACCGGGAAGTTCTCCCAGACCGCCAAGCTCACCGCGAAGTGGCCATCCCAGCCAGCAGCGGTCTACCTGTACTCAGCTAACGCCACCACAGTCCTGCTAGCGCTCGATTTCGACACCAGCCGCGGCGGTGCAGCCGCCGTCGAACGCGACCTGCGTACCGCGCAACAGTGGATCACCAGCTGCGGCGGCCGCGTAGTCACCGACTACACCGACGACGGCGGCCGCCACCTGCTATGCCCCCTGGCAATCGGCACCACCGCCTCGCTACCCGAAATCACCGCCTTGATGCGGGTACTCGCCGGCCACCTGCCCACCCTGGACATCGTCCCCGCACTCAACCCGGCCCAAGGCTGCATCAGCCTGCCCGGCACCCTCACCAAACGCGGCGGCTACCGCCATCTCGACGGCACCCTCGCCCAAGCCCGAGCCGCCCTCCTTGAACGCTCCGCACCAGACCTGCTCCCCCGGCTCTACCAGCTACTCGGCATGCTCAAGTCCGCCCCTGCCGACCAACCATCCACCACTGAGCCCGACGAGGGCACCACCACGCCCGCATACACCACTGGGGAAGGCGAACACCGCCGCCTCACACCGGCCTACACCCGCACCGACCCCCTGCCCGACAGCATCGAAGCATTCGCCACCCGCGGCGACATCGCCCCCACCGACCGACCGCACTGGAAAAGCCCAAGCGAAGCCCGCTTCGCCGTCGTCGTAGCCGCACTCGACCGTGGCCACACGCCCACGACACTGCGCGAGCTCACCGCCCCCGGCGCCCCGTGGCACGACGGCCTCGGCAACGCCTACAAACGGTACGGACACGGAGCCGAACGGGCACTCCTTCGCGACATCGACCGCGCCTTCGACTGGCTCATCGCAAACCCCCTTCCATACCGACGCCCGCAGCACAAGCAGAAGTACACACAGGGGGGGATCTCTACAGCAGCTACCCACCGAACCGGATTCACAGGCCCCCCTAAGCTGCGCCACTGGCTAGCCAACGCGCTTCGATGGGCCGACCTCGAATACGCCGGCCAACGCTACCGCTGGACAGTGCACGCGGTGCTGCAGACCCTGGCGGTGCACGCCCTGAAAGCAGGTGACAACAGCCCCGGAACCTGGGTAGTGGGAGTCGGCGGCCGAAGCCTATCGCTGGGAGCAGGACTGCTCAGCCCGGACGCGGTATGGCGAGTCCTCAAAGACCTTCGAGACCGCCAAGGATCACCAGTCGTCCTCGTCCGCAGCCACATCGGGCTAGAGGCCGACTACTACGCTCTGACCAGCCAAAACAACGTCATCAGTAACCTGGCGCACCACGCCGACCGCGTACGTGTCGAAGCAGTCCACGACATATGGCACATCCTTGGACACCACCTACGCCGGATCTACGAACTCGTCGCCTACCACGGCCTGACCCACCGAGAAGACATCTACGCCGCCGCCGCGGTATCGCGAAGCACCGGAGACGACGTGGTGCGCCAACTCCAAATACACGGCCTGATCGCGGCCACCGCCCCCAAAATGCTGGGACCGGGACCAACAAGCCCGGACGTCCTGGCGGCCGCACACCAGCTCCCTCAGCTACGAGAACAGCGCCAACAGACGTACCGACAGCAACGCGCCCAGTGGCGAAAATGGCTCGACCTACGCGAACAGCTACGAAACGGCGACCCCACTCTCGACCCAGCCAGCACTCCGGATAGCACAGCCGGCCCGATCGAGTCACCCTTCAACGGCTTCGCCCAGACCCAGGACTATCTCAACTCTGTGCTGCGCACCGGCCCCCCCGACGACGACATCGAACGCCTCGAAGAACACGCGATCGGGCTGATCGAACACATCATGGGAGGAACACTGCTGACAAGCAGGCGCCGGGCCAAACCGTCACAGTGACGATACGTGCCTGCCGAACTGGGCCTCACCATAAGAGCCAGTCCACAGTCGCCCGGCGGCCCGCGGCGCGCTTTCGCACGATTTCCACAAGTCGGAGTAGTGGCCGAGATTAGTAGGACTTCTGTCTCACCAACAGTAGGATATCAGCATGGCGAAGGATAAGGTTTCGGTCACGATCGATCAGGCCGTATTGGCGGCGGCCGACGCTGACGCCCAGGCGGCCGGCCTGAATCGTTCAGAGATGATCGAACGAGCCCTGCACAACGAGCATCTACGAATCTCGCTGGAGCGCTACACCACACACACAGTGCCGACGCTCGATATCGACGCCTACGCAAAGAAGGTCTACCAGGCCAACCGGGCCGCTGGGCTGTGATCGCTCCCGGCGACGTCGCGCCACGCGGTGACACCGATCAGGAACTGTACGTGGTCGTGCTGTCCAACGCGATTCACCTCGCAGCCGCTACCGGGAGGGTAATCACCTGCGCCTTTATCCCCGGCGAAATCCCCAGCGGCGCAATGGCAATGATCGTCGCAGTGCAGCACCCCAAAGGGCTTGTCTTGCCGGAGCTCGTTCAGTGGCTTCCGTTTGCGGCCCTCGACGAACCCATCGGCAATATCGGCAGTGCCGCACTCGCCGACACCACCGCAACCGTCAGAGCGCTTGTCTCCTGACGGGGTAGCGATTCGGCTCCCCCTAGGCCGGGGGGGGAGCAAAGATTGCCCGCGTTGCGAGGACGGGCGGCGACTTCTCCGACGGCTGAAAGCCCCCCGCCAGCTCCTGTTGCCCCAGGGGGGTCAGCGCAGTCCTCAGCGCCACACGTCGCCGCGCCCGATCTGGGGGGGCGGTCATCTCCTCTAGATGTAGTCCCTCATGAGGTTGTAGTCACGTGGCCGGTTCTGCCGTCCCGTTCACAACGCGGATCCCCCCGGGCAGAGTGCAGCAACCTCTGGGTGCCTCGTCGGATGATGTATGCGCATCCGCACGCTGGGCACGTCGGCAGTTCGGACTGTGGCGGAGCCGCTGGCTTGCGCACTCGGGCTGGCGGCCCGCTGAATTGCCCAACGCGCGCCGCTGTAATTGTTCCCGATCCGCGCTCGGCTCGACCCCTTCTGTTTCTAGATCGAACTCCATCGCCAAGGTGGCGGCGTTCCAGCCGGACCCAGCGGACTCTTCGCCGAAGCTCAAGTTCTCTTCGGCGTACCCGTACTTGACCGCCAACGTGCGCCGATTGGTCGCGCGTCGGCGCGAGCATGAGCATCGACATTTCCAGCCTGGATGTGCCCCGGCCGCCTTCGCGCCGGCCGCCGAAATGGGCTTCTCGCGCGACCCTTTGCGACCTTGTGGCCTTCCGGTGGCTCCTTGTTCGTTTGACTGCCAGGACAGTCAGGGCGGCACCGAGTGACTGTTCGCATCCGCACCCCCGCCCCACTTCCGTCACTGTGATGAAATGCAGTCCAGCAAACTGTGTTGGCCTCCATCCGCGCAGGTAAGCGCTCATCGAGGCGGCTCACCGTTATTCTACATTAGAACGGTAGAACGTCACATCGTTAGACCGTGCTGTACTTATATACTTCTATCGTTGGTATGGTTAATCGGTCCAGCGTGATATGCTTACAACGTTCGTACGCACTACGGTTTGATCGGTACAGCGTTTGATCGGTACAGCGTTTGATCGGTACAGCGTTTGATCGGTACAGCGTTTGATCGGTACAGCGTTTGATCGGTACAGCGTTTGATCGGTACAGCGTTTGATCGGTATCTCAATGCTTCGATAGAAGGACAGAAGGAAGATGGCGAAGATCCTCGTCGTTCACTCGCGCAAGGGCGGAGTCATGAAGACCACCACGGCGTACGAACTCGGGTATGTACTCGATGCGGTCGTGGTGGACCTTGAACACGACCTCACCGGCGTCACAGTGCTCTGGGGTGACCGACCGCTCGACCGGGCCGGCGTCCCGATCCTCGACGCGATAGCCAGCGGGCGGACACCCAGGCCACTCAAGGGATACCGCAAGCCACGTCTGGTCCCGGGGCATCCATCTCTTGGTACGGAGGGGCCCGGCCGTGAGCGGATGTCTGAGGCTCTGCTGAAGTGGGCTGCGGAGTGGGACACCGATTGGGTTGTGATCGACACGCATCCGGGCGCGGCGGAGCATACGCACGGCGCACTGGCGGTGGCCGATGTCGTCCTGGCTCCGACCACGCTGGACTTGCCAGATCTTCGGGGTTTGGAGCAGTTGGTGGACGAGATGCTTGATTACCCTGTGGTCGTTTTGCCGACGAAAGTGCGCCCGGTGCCCCCTGCGGTCGGCTTGAAGAGGCTCGAACAGATCACCGCAGACACACAGGTGCAGGTCGCCCCACCGATCCCGTTCGTGAGCAGTATGGGTCAGCGCACGAAACGCATTGCCGTTACATCCGAGAACCCGCCGGCTAAGCCTCTGCGACTCCTTGCAGAGCGGTACAAGATGGTTGGCGAATTTGTGAAGGAGTACGTCAAATGAGCGGAATGGACATGCTCCACAACCAGCGCGATAAGCGCCGCAAGGTCGGCAACGAGATGCCGCCGCCGATGCACCGCGCGCGGTCGACGCCGGTCACTCTGCCTGCCGCTCCCGTGGTCGATCCGGCGCCCGCTGAGTATCAGGCAGGTCCATCGCCTGTCGCATCTGCAAGCCCTCCCGCACCGCCGCCGACTGCGGCCGCGGCGCCAAAACGTCCCGCACCGCCTGTAAGGCAGCAGGACAAACGCCCTGCCGAGCGAGTGAAAAACTCAGAGCTGATCCCGACTACGGCCTACCTCGAACTCGAAGAGGACCGCTACATCCGGCGCACGATCGAGGCCGGCCGGTATGGCAAGCCGAAGGTCACTTCGGCGAGCGCAGTCATCCGCTACGCGGTGCAGTACCTGGCCCAACACATGACCCCCGAAGAGGTCGTCGCCGCGATCCGTGAGGCTGCGCCCGAAACGTCGAACCAGGGAAGAATCCGCCTTTAATCGATCTACCGTTCTATTGATAGAAGGGTAGATCGGCCGCGGGCGTGTTGGGTGGCCCCGACTGGGAGCCGCTGACGCGTCGGGGGAGCGGCCGCCGAGGTGTGATGCATTTCAACGGCGACACGCCACGACTATTGGTTGTGCGATGTTGTCCTATATGTATGCCTACCGTGCATGTAAACTCTGCGGCAACGTGGCGATGGAACGAGGACTTGTCACCACGTCCACTACGTGACCGCATGAGGGGACTGGGAGGCGATCATTACGGCCGTCGTGAACCAGGATCACCCCGGCGACCCCGATGTCGCCCTGCTCGCGCGTCACGTGAAGGCACGCCTTCGGCGGCAGGGAATGTCGGTGTTGGCTGCCTCAGAGTATGGAATTCTGTCGCGGTCGACGTTGACAGCCGTCACTCAGGGTACCGACCGGGTACCGAGTTATCGGACGCTGGCCAAGCTCGATGACCTGCTGAGCTGGGAGCCCGGCTCAGCAGAGAGGGCCCTGCACGGCGGTGAACCGATACCCCGCGAAGAAGGTGTCTACGGAAAGCTGCCGGCCCCGCCTGCCGACGCGCCCAAGGAAGACGTCGCCGCCGCAACGGCGGCACTCAACGACGTCTTCGATACGACGTTCGAGGACCCCGCCGGGTGGGACTATGGCCACCTACTCCGATGGATTGACCAGCGCCTGCGCGAGCTGAACATGACAAAGTCCAAGTTCGCCGCCATCGGGGGACCGGCCCGTGCCACGCTGGCGACCCTGGGCAAGCGAGGCTTCGGTCCTAGTGCAGAAACCCTCGATCGCATCGACACGTTCTTGTTGTGGGAACGCGGATCGGCGCTGACCGCGCTTCGTGGCGGAACCCCAGTGCGTAAAGGCCCCAAGGTGGCGCCGAACCCCGCACTCATCCCGCTCAACGGTGCCCTAGACACCCTCAACGCCGTGAAGGTGCGTCTGGCCCGGCAAAGCCAGAGCCTTTCTCAGCTACATTCGGACGTAGACGAGGTGCTGGAGCGTGTCAGCGTCGCGATCAGTGAACTTGGTGACAGAGAACGCCTTGATGCGTTGCTGTTGTCGGAGATGGGCGACCCCGAACAGGGTGATGCCGCAGGAACGGGAGAAATCCATGACTAGCGGTATTGCAGTAGGGGAGCGCCGACTATGGCCGACACCGAGGACCAGGGTCTGTTCAGCGTCGAGGAATCGGAGAACAGTCGCAGTGACCGAGTGGATGCGCCAGGCAGTCGAACAGGTGTATCGCCATCAGCTCGGGACACCATCGGGATGGACCTCCGAGCAGACCGACCTGTTTCTGAATCTGGTGACAGAACGACTGGACAACCAGGCCGCAGTCTTAGCGCTGGAGCTGGGGGAGCAGGCAGTGCAGAGCTGGACTGGTCAACACGCCGGTCAGCACCCGGACCACGAGACGACAGTCGGCCTGCACGAGACGGCGTTGCAGAACGCACGCGAAGCGATCGTGCGGCAGAGCCTTTACGACCTGGTTCCGCAGCCGCCGGAGGGACACGACAACCCGCCGCCGACGCCAGCCGACATTCCCTGGACCCAACGGTGGCGGCACCTGATGTATCGGGCCGAGCCGAGCGAGCAGATCGAGGAACTCGCCGACCACCTGTGGCCGGACCGCAGCGTGATGTTCCGGGTCAAGGCGGCGTTCCTGCTGGCAACCCGGCTGGAAGAAAACCGGGCGATACCGACCGCGCCGGGTCAGCGCCTGACCCACGACCTGGGAGCCGAGGTCGCCGAAGCGATGAAGGCCGAGGGGTATCGGGGCGAGTAGCCCGCAAGCGTAAAGTCCGCCCGCTGGCCGAGGACGATCCTCAGCTTGCGTTGTTCGCCGAAGACTCCTTCGACCTGCCCACCGATCCTCGCGTCATCGACCCTGGTGGAGCTCCGCTGCCGCCGCTCATGCCGGCAGCCCCTGATCAGCACAGCGCCGAACGCGGCCAGCCGCACTCGGCCGCGATTGACGCACTCACCCTCAAGCGGCCCGTGCCGACCCGTGAGCACACCCCGCAGACTCAGGTCGCCGCGCCCACGCTGGCCGACGGGCCCGCTGTCCAGGCCAGCCCCAGCACCGCCGAAACAGCCCTGCCCGCCCCTGCCGCTGACACCACCGACACTGCGCTCGGTGCCCCCGAGAACGTCGCGCCGACGTTGCCGCCGGCCATCGACTACCGCCCCGGCACCACCATCGCGGTCCCGTCGGGCTCCAAAGCCCGCCTGATCGCCAACATCGCCGCCATCGACACCTTGATCGAACTGCAAGGCCAAGCCCGCAACGCTACCGCTGCCGAACAAGAAACCTTGGGCCGCTGGTCTGGGTGGGGCGCGATACCCGAGGTATTCGATACCCGCACCGACGCCTACAAACCCCAGCGCGACTACCTCAAAGAGGCACTCGGACCCGACCAATACCAAGCCGCCTCCAGAAGTACGCTCAATGCCCACTACACCGACCCAGCCATCGCTGACCAGATGTGGAAAGCGCTGCAGCACGCGGGATTTAGCGGTGGGCGAGTCCTCGAACCCGGGTGTGGGGCAGGTACCTTCATCGGCCTGGCGCCCGAGGGCGCGCAAATGGTCGGCGTCGAGAAAGACCCCATCAGCGCCGCCATCGCCGCCTACCTCTACCCTTCGGCGCAAGTCCGCGCCGAAGGCTACGAAACGACCAACGTCCCCAACGGCTCCTTTGCCGCCGTGATCGGCAACGTCCCGTTCGGAAACTTCGCGCTCCGCGATCCCGCCTACAACCCGCGCCGGCTGTCCATCCACAACCACTTCATCGTCAAATCTCTCGACCTCACCGCCCCCGGCGGCTACCAGATGGTCTTGACCAGCCGCTTCACGATGGACAACGCAGACCCCAAGGCTCGCCGCGAAATCCTGTCACGTGCGGATCTGCTCGGAGCAATACGCCTGCCCTCCAACGCTTTCCGCCGCGTCGCCGGCACCGACGTGGTCACCGACATTCTCGTTCTACGCCGCCGAGAAGCCGACCGCGCGATCGAAGACGACGCCGACGCCTGGCTGCACACCGCCCCCTTGACTCTCGACGGTGACGACGGCAACGACGCCGATATCGAGGTCAACTCCTACTTCCACGACCACCCCGAAAACGTCCTAGGCCGCCCCAGCATCGGCCACGGAATCCACGGCCACCAAACCCTCAACGTCGCCGCCGACGAATCCAGCCCGTTGGCCCTGCAAGTCGGGCACCGCCTGCGCGCCATCATCGACGGTGCACTGCATCGCGACCAAGGTCTCACCGCGACCGCCGCCACATTGACCGAGGTCAACGACGTCAGCTTTGATCCCGGCCTGATCACCGCCACCACCACGAAGCTCCCGGCCCGCGACACCCTGCGCTTTGACGAAGCAACCGATGAATTCCAAACCTGGACCGAAGACACCTGGACGCCGGCGAAAGTCTTCAACACACGCAAGCAGGAGACCATCCACCTGCTCAAACTGCGCGATGTCGCCAACGCCGTCGTGTCCTCACAAAACGCAGGCCAGCCCAGCGACGTACGCGAACAGCTCCGCGGTGAACTCAACCGCCTCTATGACACCTACGTCGCCAAACATGGCCCCATCCAACGCTTCAAATGGAGCAAGCCATCGATCATCACCCAAGACCGACACGACAAAACACTGGCCAAATCCATTGAAAAATGGCGTCAGAAGAACCCCGACCAACACCGAGTCCCGGCCGAACTGCTCGAAGCCTGGGACGAACGCGCCTGGGAAACACCCAGCCAGTACAAGATGCGCCCACACATCGTCACCGCCCTGCGCAACGACCCCGGCTGGACCACAGTGCTCGCCCTGGAAGGCTACGACGAACTCACCGGAGAGACCCGCAAAGCCCCGATCTTCTCGGTAGACCTCCTGAGCCCGCCGCGCGTCCGCGACCGCGCCGAAACCGCCGACGAAGCCCTCGCAATCAGCCTGGACCAAAACGGCGGCGTCGACATCGGGCACATCGCCGCCCTGCTGGACACCGACCCGGCTGCCGCACGGGAAAGAATGCGCGGCCTAGTGTTTCCCGCGCTTCACGACCCCGACATCCTCATCCCTGCAACACAGGCCCTATCGGGCAACGTCCGCCAACAACTGCGGCACGCAGAGGCAGCCGCCAAACACGACCCCCGCTACCACGAATACGTGGCCGCGCTGCGCGAAGTCCAACCGATCGACCGCGAAGCCAGCCAAATCACCGCCCGCCCAGGATCACCCTGGATCGACGCCAAGTACGTCGCCCAGTTCGCCAGCGAGACCTTCAAAGCCGCTGACGCCGCACGGCCCCACGTCAAGGCCGACCATGTGCACGGCATCTGGTCGATCGAATGCCAGAGTCGCAACACCGCCGCCATGACCGAGACGTGGGGCACTCGGTTCGACAACCGCGACGCCATTTCATTGCTCGAAATGGTGTGCAACAACAAAGAAATCGCCGTCCGATACACCAAGGAAGAATCCGAGACCACCGGCCGGACCGGCATCAACCGCAACGCCACTGTCGCCGCGCAAGCCAAGGCCACCAAGATCAGTGACGCGTTCCAGAACTGGGTGTTCGCCGACGACACCCGCCGCGCCGAGCTGGTCGCCACCTACAACGAACGCTTCAACAGCCTGCGCGCACCCAAGTACAGCGGCGCCGCATTGACCTTGCCCGGTCTGTCACACCGCTTCACTCCTCACACGCATCAACGCGACGCCGTGGCCCGCATCATCGCAGAGCCCAACGTGCTCCTCGATCACGTTGTGGGAGCGGGCAAGTCGGGAACCATGTTCATGGCCGCCATGGAGTTGCGTCGCCTCGGGCTGGCCCGCCAACCCTGGATTGTGGTCCCCAACCACATCATTGAGCAGGTAGGCAAGGAAGCCAAGTGGTGGTACCCCGGCGCGGAAATCCTGCTCGGCACACCCGGCACGGACGGGCCCGGCCGGCGCCGCTTCGTGGCCCAATCCGCCACGTCGGACTGGGATATGGTCATCGCCCCGGAATCGCTGTTCATGGGAATCCCCGTCGGTGAGGACGCCCAGCGTGACTACATCGCCCGCGAGTCCCAGATGCTGCGCGAGTCGCTTGAGAACATCACCGGAGACAACGCCACCGCCGCCACCGTCAAACGGCTTGAGGCAGCGCTGCAACGCTACGAATCCAAACTGGAGAAACTCACCGCCCAGGACGGCAAAGATACCGGGCTTCTGTTCGAACACACAGGGTGTGACTACCTGATGATTGACGAAGCCCACATGTACAAAAACCGCACGAGGCTCAGCCCCGTCAAGGAACTGGCCTGCCCGGACGGATCCGACCGCGCCGACGACCTGGCGATGAAAATGGATCTCCTGCGCACCCGCCGACGCGAGGACGCTATCGCCGCCGGCCGCACACCCACCCCCGCCGATGAACGAGTCGCCAGCTTCGCCACCGGAACCCCGATCGCCAACTCACTCGGCGAGCTCTACGTCATGCAGCGCTACCTGCGGCCCGACCTGCTCGAAGATGCAGGAGTCCTGCACATCAACGACTGGGCGACCACCTTCACTGCGACCGTCAACACCGTGGAAGTCAACGCCACCGGCACTCAACTCAAGCCCGTTACCCGCGTCGGCAAATTCTGCAATCTGCAAGAGCTGCTGCGCATTTCCTCGGTGTTCACCGACGTCATATCCCGCGATCAAATCGGATTGAAGCTCCCCGACCTCAGCAATGACGGCAAGCGCACCATCGTCAGCATCCCCGCCGATCAGAATCTCCGCGACTTCATCACCGACCTGGGCTACCGGGCGAGCACCCTCGATCCGAAAAACCTTGCCCGCGACAACATCCTGAAAATCTCCAACGACGGCCGCGAAGCCAGCCTCGACCCGCGCATGGTCCACCTGCCGGAACCGACCCACTCGCGGACCGCCGCAGTGGCCGAGAGGATCATGGCCGTTCACCAGCAGTACGCCGACACCATCTACAAAGATCCCCAATACGGCCACGACATGCCCACTCCCGGAGGCCTGCAGATCGTCTTTTGCGACCGCGGCACCCCCAGTAAGGGAGCGAAGAAAAAAGGCGACTTCAACATGTACGCCGCGATCCGCGACGACCTGATCGCTCGAGGAATGCCCGCTGAGAAGATCCGCTTCATCCACGACGCCGACAAAGCCGAGGACAAGCTACGGCTCTTCGATGACTGCAACCGCGGCCAGGTCTCGGTGCTGCTCGGCTCAACCGAGAAGATGGGCACCGGAACCAACGTCCAAACCCGCGCTGTGGCACTGCATCACGTCGATGTCCCGTGGCGGCCGGCCGACCTCGAACAGCGCGAAGGCCGCATCATCCGGCAAGGAAACCAGAACGAAACGGTCAGCATCTTCAACTACGTGGTCGAAGGCTCCTACGACGTCGTGATGTGGCAGAAGATCGAAGCCAAGTCCCTGTTCATCGCGCAGGTCAAACGCGCCGACATCAGCGTCGATGAAGTCGATGACATCGGCGGCAACGAGATGACCGTCGCGGCCGCCGAAACCAAAGCGCTGGCCACCGGAGACCCCCGCTATGTGCGCCAGGTCCAACTACAAGACGACATCGAACACCTCGCCGCGCTGGAACGGGCCTACCATGACGGCCTTGCTGCCCGTGACCGCGATATCCGCCAGCGCCAGCGACAGCTCGACATCACCACCGTCGAACTCGACGCCTTGGCGCCGACCGTGGCCGCCATGGCCGCCCAGCCCGCCGACGCCGCCGTTGACATGGTGGTCGAAGGGCGACGCTACCCCGAGCGCAAAGACAGCGCCGCGCCCTTCGCCGAGGTCTGCCGCCGTGTGTACGGCTCGTTGAGCAACGCGGCATCCTGGGATAGCCGGTCACTGAACACCGCCGTCAACGGCATGGCGCTGCACGCCCGCCGCGATCACATTGGCGATCGGCTCTGGGTCAGCTTCGAAGGCCCCTCTGCCGAAGTCGCGTTCACCATCCAAGACCTCCACGACAGCGCACCCAAGGTGGGGGAGACCGCCAACGGGGCCAGCAATGCCAAGGCTCGCGGACTGCTGACCCGAGTGGAAAACCTCTACAAGGATCTTCCCGCCCACCACCAACGCCTCCAAGTCCAGCACGACCACCTCACCAACGCGCTCGCAGACCTCACCAGCACCGAAGTCGAGCCGTTCGACCGCGGTGAGGAGTTGGCGGCCAAACGCGAAGAACACACCACCTTGACCACCCTGCTGCAACTGGAAGCCCAGTCCGAGGCGGCCAAAGCCAAGGCTGCCGAAGCCGAGCAGCGACTGCTGGCCGCCGGCCGCCAGCCCGGCTGGTCACTGCACTTGAACCCAACCCCATTCCTGATCGAAGAATCCGGGCTCGCCACCGCCGACCAATACCGGTTCGCGCAAGGGCTAGCCGAACAGGCCCGCGCCAGCGAATACCGCGACGCCCAGCGCGGCGAACGCAAGGACCGCGGTGACGATCGGAGGACACTGTGAGCACCCCGACACCGCCCCAGGCTGATCCGTGGTGGAGCTACACGGTGGGAACTGCCGCTGCCCTCCAGGCGGGCAAGGAGCCCCCGACTGTGGCTGTCCACGGACCGTTCCTCAACTCCAACGAGGTCGCCCGGCTCAGCAGCCCCGCAACCTACAGTCGCCTCGCGGCCGGCGACGGGCGCTTCGAACGCGCCCAAGCCCCGTTCATGGTCAACCCTGTCCTGATGGCAGCCGCCATGGCCGGCCAAGGTGTCATCAACAGCCGCCGCCAACGCGACGCTGACCGCAGCACCCAACCCCAATGGACCAACTACCGCGACGCCGCTGTCCTGACAACCAACCAGCGGCTGATGTGCAGCCGCCCCCAGGGTGGCTGGGTGTCGTTCTGGTACAGCGAAATGTCCGAGTTCTACCCCGATCCCCAACGGCGGGCAGTCACCATGTCCTTCGCCGACGACCACACACCACCCCTACAGCTCGCCGGGCCCGCCGCGCCCGCTATCGCGCTCTGGGTCGGCCACTCCGTCTACGGCGACCGCTGGCACGAAGACCCCCGCTTGGCCGCCCTGCTGCCCAGCCAAGCGTCCCAGCACGCCACCAGGCCCGAACAGGCCGCCGCCGCCGAGGACACCGCCTCCGAGGCCGACGGACTCACAGCCGAACAACAAGCGTGGTGGGACCGCCACCGGCCCCGCCATAGCCGTCACAGCGCCTCACAAGGTGGGCTGGAGCTGTGAGCACCCACACCGCCCCGCTGGTGGCCGCCCCGGCCGCGTTAAGCAGCTACGCTCGCTCCAGGCTCGACCACCTCACTGACGGCCGACCCCTCTACATTCCCGGCTCGGGCACCGAATCTGACCCCGTGATGGCCATCCAGCCGACCTCGCTTTACCGCCACCCCTACAGCCTCATTCAACTGCCTCTGCTCGCAGTGCATTTCGACACCATGCTCGACCCCGCACCAGACACCGCGTGGCTGGTCAGTCTGGCCCACCTTGCCCACCATGACTGCCCCGCATGTGTGAGCACCTGGACCGAGGCCGAGCATTGCGCCCAGGAGCTCCCAACCGATAGCCCGCAGTTTCGCACCCTGACAACCCCGACGGTCCTCCTGCTCGTGCACCAGGAGGACCACTCCTAGTTAGCGGTTCCCAACTCGGGAAGAAACACCGGATGCGATTCCAGGCCATGGGATTTCGCGACCGTCAGCACCGCCAGCCAACCACCGTCGAACGCCCGCCGATGCGACAACACGGCCTCACCGACCGCCAGCCCCGCGAACCGTCGGATGATCAGCTCATCGATGTCGGCGCCGACGCGCACCAGCTTCGCACCATGCTGACGGCTCGACCTGACGAAGGCAGTGCTTGTCACATGCCAGTAGTGAATGCGCGGATTGTTCGCCTCCCAGCACCACTCCCACAGATCGGGCAGCGACCCGAACCGCCGGCCGTCATAGAGCAGCAGGCTCGGCATGGTGCGCACCATGTCCACCAGCGGCCACACCGTGATGTCCGACCGCGCAGGCAGGCCCCCTGGCCCCGACGGCAAGGTCACATTCACGATCTCCCTGCGCTGGCGCAGCGCCTCACCGAGGTAGTCATACAGTGCCTTCACATCGGGTCGCTGACCGTAATCGGCCGCCAGCCCCACCGCGGTCCGGAACTTTCCCCACAGCCTGCTAATCAGCCCGTCGAGCACCTCAGCGGATACTCCGTTCTCGCTCGATGACCGGGGCTCCACCGGCTGGTGCGGGCCCGCCTGCTGGTCGCTGGCTGCGGGGAACAGGGCAGGCCCACGTAGTTGTATCCGATCCAACACATCGAAGGCGGACACATCGGCTGAGAAAGCCACATACGCCACGAACAGCGCGGCCAGCGCAGCCTCCTGCACATCGCCTACAGCCCACCGCACATCCTCACGGACTTGCAGCGCTTCCAACAGCTTTCGCGCTTCCTGCAAGGTCGCCACAGCCGGTAAGGCGTCCACGACGCCGCGATTGAAGATCCCGGCCCGCAGAGTGGTCGAGCGCACGGCGTCCGCACTGAACCGGTCGGTCCACCGCCGGATGAAGTGGTACCCGGCACCGGATTCTGCATCCCCGCGCGGTAGCGCGTCGACATCGATGAGCATGGACTGGCCCGCGTGCAGCAGCCGATCCTGGAGGCCATCGAAACCACCAACGAGAAGCGTGTCCGGCCAGTCCAGTTCCTCGCCACTGTCGCAATGCAACCCCAGGGAATGCGGCGGCACCCCGCGTACGCGCGCCAGGTCGAACCGATCAGATACAGGGCCCTGACCGCAAATCAAGACGCTGCGTAACAGCCCTGACGGTAGCCGCAGCCCAGCATCGAGCTTGCGCAGTGTCGCCTCAGACGGCCCAAATTCCTGCCCGTTCTCCAACTCGCCAATCACCTGCCGGCTAGGGCCGCCGCGTTGACTGACTACATCTTGGGTAGCGCCCTGCCCTTCACGCAGCGCACGGATGAATCCGCCGAAATCCAGGGTCTCCAACATGACCCCACACTAACACGAATCGACACGATTCGACCGGCCGTGTCGAATGATGCCGCCTGTTGTTGTCGGCGGTGCCCGCGAGACTCGCTTACCCGCCGTTTCGCCAGTAATCGGGAAGCCGCCACATCTGAGCCAGGGTGGGCCCGCTGAGCATGAGCCGCCACTTGTTCTCCACCATCGGGTTACCCCACGTTTCTGACCGTGCCCGGAGCCAGCCCGCCCAATCATTGCTGATACCAGCATCATTGAGCCCAGCCAGATAACTCGCCACCAGCTCGTCACGCTGGGCCAGGTGGACTGGATAGTTCGGATCGCGCAACTCGGCGTAGGGGAGTGTCGTCAACTCTTCGATGACCGCCTCGTCGGTATACGTCCCGGTCAGACTGGCGACCCTGAACGTGTTCAGCGTTCGCCCTCCCTGCGCTTCGAGTAGCGACACGACATCCTGAGCGCTGCGCATCCGCGCTCGCTCGTGGATCTCGAACTGGGCGATAAACCAGGCGTCGAGCGCTGCCCGCCACGGCCCCCGGTGGGGTTCCCAGAGCTGTGGCGAAAGCTGCTGTAATTCCATCACTGCGGCCCGGTCATCGTCGGCTCTACCCGCATGCGGGTAGAGCCGCTCTGTTGCAGTGCTGCGCCACCCCGGATCGAGAGTCCCAAGACGCGCCCGCTCCAACACCGTTCCCAATAGACGATCGCGCACGGTGGCGACGTATCGTGCGCCGATCGCCTGGAACGGATCGGGCATACCGGGAACCGACATCGACATCGACATCACCAGTCCTCGCCGCCGGTCCCGCACGCGGGCAACGCCACCTCGACGGTGGTGGATCCTGCCCGCCAGGACGCAGCCATGCCGTCATCGTGCACGGTCAGCACCCCAGAGACCAGCCCCGCTAGCTGCGGCTGGTCGAGGCGTTGCGCGGCCAGCACCGTGTGGATATCCAGCGTCCGCCCTATACGCAGCATCAGCTCCATGGCATCGAGCGCCACCGGACTCGCCATCGCATCGCCGTCGACAGCCACCACAACCGCGCCCCGGTCAGGCCCTACCGGATCATGCCGGTCGCTATGCCGGAGGTCAGCCGCCCGCCGCCGCAGCGCAGCGAAATCCCGTGCCCCTGCGTGCTTTAACGTCTCCACCCTCGACTTCATCAACTTGGTGATGCGTGCGACTGCCTGATCCTGGTCGAGTTCTGTACCCATCAAAGTGATGACCTGAACTCCACGCCCAGGTGGGCGCACGGCCAGCGCCTCGATCATCAGCTCCACCGCGCGGTAACGCCGCGCCTGTGACGCACCGACCACCGCCAGGTGCGGCCCTTCGCCGCCCTGGCCGCGTTCCTCGATATCAACCCACCGCCGCCGGCCGGCGGTGTCCGTGCCGATCACGACCTGCAAGGCGCCGTCCGCGCGGGCGACCGCCCGCAACGCCACCGGATACGGCGTTCCCGGAAACCGCTGCTGATAGGCCCGCGCTGCTCGTTTGCCTGCATTCGAAGATGCCATAGCAAATCACTGGATCCCTTCAAAGACGTTATGCGTAGCCGCCCACATCAACGACGCACGGATCTTTGTCGGGAGCGCGTGACCCTGTGAGTCTGGTCCTCGGAGAGTAATTCGGTGGCAATCCCGATGTGGGCAGGACTGCGACGCGACCGAGGGAGACCGCCTTCGCGCAATGGCGTTGGCTACCAGCATAGTCCATGCCTGCCGTACACGACGTCGCGAACGCGCCGACTCCCACCCACATCCAGCTGCCGCTATCTGTCCGGGGTGGCCAAGATCTTGAAAAGCATGTTATTCACATCCGTCAGAGCCTGGAGGTCAACGCGGCGAAAGAACTCATCCAACGCTGACTTGCGCAGGCTGGTTACCAGGCCGGGAGCCGCCCACGCGGTGTCTCCCAACGGCACGCCGAACCCGGTATCTGGATTGTGGTCGAACACCGGCACGACGATTACAGTCGGCTCACTGGGGATCTCGTTGTAGACCGTGGAGGAGATGACGAGCACGTTGATTCCGGTGCCGGTGACCCAAATCTCGCCTCGGTGTGGCGATTTCAACGCTTTGTCAACTCGTCAAGGTTTCGGTCGGCCCAGGCCTCGCTGAAGGCGACGGAATCGGGGTGCTCCCGCATCCAGTGGTCGTGAGCTTCGCATCTGCGGCGCATGTCCTCAACATCGAGCACGCCCTCGATCCAGGAATTCATCGACGTATGGTCAGCATCTGCGTACCGCTTCACCGCCTCGTAGGCCCCGTCGGACAAGCGCAACGTAACAGTCTTAGCCATCACGGGATGATAGCACTTATTGATAGCAGATCGTGGCATCGGAATGGACTAGGGTCAGGTCCGGGCGAGAATGGTGTCCGTTCTCATTTGATCTGACGCAGCTGACCTGCGGTGGCGTCAGATCAAGTGAGAACCAGCCGTCCGCGATTCTCATCGAATCTGGTGCAACTCGGAGTAGTCGTTGCCCGACAACCGAGCCCGAGACCTCGGTAAACGCCCGATCTGCATCAGATCAAATGAGAAAGTCATGCTGTTGTCCCAGGTGTAGTGAGAATGCCCCCGGTCAGATGAGAACGGACAAATGGCGTCGTGCGATGGTGGAGTGGCATCGGTCGATTCGCCTCGGGCGAATTCGGCCCAACCGTTCCTTTTGTCACTGTGACGTTTCGGCCCAGTCGGGAGGGGTCTAATCAAATGACGCAGAGACGGCAGGGTAGTAGTCGGTCCAATACTCGCCGCCTGCAAGGTATTCAGACACCTCGCTGATCTCGCTGTCATTGAGTCGGACTCCTAGTGCCGTCTCAATCCCTGGTACGAACTCCGCGCGCCCGACGTGTTCACCGCGCGCGGCTTCGAGCCCGCGATGAAAGATCGCAAGAGCACGTGCGAAGACGTGCCGGTCGGTCTGCCACGCCCAGGCCAGCACCCGTCCCATGGAATCGCCTGCGTTGGCCAAATGGCCATCAAGCCATGCATTTTCAGCGGCATACGCAGATTCGCTTTCACCAACGGAGATGAGCAGCAGTTCGAGCAGCGCCGAGTCGTCGATGATTCTAGCCTTCGCCGGCACGAGGTGTGCGACTACCCGGCTGCCTTTGACGATATGTGTAACGATCCCGCGTTCAGCGTCACCGAGCAGCTCATTGAAGGTGTTCCGCGCGTCCGTGGTGCTGCGCATGCGGGTCGGTGTGATGGCCGTCATGGTGCACATGCTACTCAACCCACGTCGAAAATGTCACCCTTTCGCGCCACCAATCACGCCGTTTTTAACGCCGATAACAGAGATTATGTCAATCTAGCGCCTAAACCCCGTATCTACCAAGCACTTTCATGCGCCGATAATGTCCTGTCTCGGTATATCTGGCGGGTTTCGCATTTGACCTGGCGGTTTTCGGTGTGTCACGCATATCTCAGTGAATCTGGCGGCTAATGTCGTACCCCGGCCGTAGTCTCACCTGCGATGACCGAA
>NZ_NVQE01000006.1 GCF_002591975.1 Mycobacterium neglectum
CAGCTCGTCGACGCCCTGCGCCGACACGCTCACCCCGACACCGGCGCCGACACCAAATCTGTCGGTGCCGCCGCCTAGAGTTCATCGTGGATCGTCACCCAAATTCCACGCGACTCGGGACATGCTCCGTGGTTGACACGAAGCAGATAAGTCATCAGAAGAGCATCCGAGGTTAGCCCGAATTTCGGATGCGCCCTCTCACTCGTAGTGGCGGTAGCCCGGCGCCTGTGGTGCGTGCAGGTCGAAACGAATGCCGACCACGCGGATGGCGAAGCAAACCAGAGCTGCACCGAGCGCGGCTATTGTCCCGTGGTAGCCGAAGCTGTTGGCCGCTGCCGCGCAGCCCGCCCCTGCGAGTGCCGGGATCGCGTAGAGCTCGCTACGAAGCACTGTGGGGATCCGGCCGATCAGCACGTCGCGAATGGTGCCGCCCCCCACGGCCGTGATCGCACCGACGAGGATCGCCTGCACCACACCGAATCCCATATCGAGGGCCTTATAGGCACCTAGCACCGCAAAGACGCTCAACCCGATGGCATCGAGAACATTGATAACGGTGGCCAGTCGGTCGAGAACACGGCTGAGCGCAAAGGCAATCAGGCCGCCTGCCGACGCGAGTGCCAAGTAGCGCCAGTCCACGAAGGTGGCCGGTGGCAGCGCATCGAGCAGTACATCACGGATGGTGCCACCGCCAAGGCCGGTGAACATGCCCAGCGTGACGACACCGACAATGTCCAGGCGTTCGGCGCGTACCGCGGTCAGCGCGCCGTTGAGCGCGAATGCGAAGGTACCGACGAGATCGAGAACCAACCACAACGGCGATTCAGTCAACATGACAGAGGTATACCGCGGGCGGTTTGCTCAGCGGCGTCCCGCATCGCACTTTCTGATCGGGCCGTCAGTGACTGATCGGGAACACGGGATCGTTGCAGGTGGTCCCCTCGGCCTGCAGCTGGCGCTTGATCACCTTGAACGTCTCGGTGCGCGGCAGGTCGGTGCCCACTCGCACGAACGACGGCCACTGCTTGGGGCCGAGGTCGGTCTGTTCGGCGAGGAATGCGCGGAACTGCTCCGGGTCGAACGACGCGCCGTCGGTCAGCACCACCGCCGCCATCACCTGATCGCCGACGTCGGGCGCCGGTATCCCGTACACCGCGACTTCGACGACGTCGGGATGGCGCAACACCACCCGCTCGATCGGCGCCGAACCGAGATTCTCACCGTCGACCCGCATCCAGTCGCCGAGCCGCCCCGCGAAATACGCGTAACCGTTTTCGTCGCGATAGGCCAGATCACCGCTGTGGTACGCCCCGCCGCGCATGCGCTCGGCATCGGCTTCCGGATCGTTGTAGTAACCCTCGAAACGCCCTGCGTCAGAGGTGTTGACCAGCTCGCCGGTGACACCTGGTGGGCAGGGTCCGCCGGTCTCGACATCGAGGATCTCGGTGCCTTCGGGCAACGGGCCCAGCGCACCAGGCGGAGTGTCGGGTGTGCGGCCGATCGCGATACCGCCCTCGGTCGAACCGAAGCCATCCATCACCAGCGTGTCGAATCGGCGGGCGAACCGCTCGACGTCGGCTGGTGCGCCCTCGTTGCCGTAAACGGCGCGCAGCGGATTGTCGGCATCGTCGGGTTGCTCGGGAGTGGCGAGCACATAGGACAGCGGCTTGCCCACGTAGTTGGCGTACGTGGCGCCGAAGCGGCGGACATCCGGGAGGAACTGCGACGCGGAGAACTTGCGCCGCAATGCAAGTGAGCTCTGCGAGGCAAAGGCCACCGACCAGCCGACCAGCACCGCGTTGGAGTGGAAGAGCGGCATCGACACGTAGCAGATGTCACTGGGGCCCAGCTCGAACCGCTGCGTCATCATCGCGCCCGCCACGGCGACCTTGCCGTGGCTGCACTTGACCGCCTTCGGGTCGCCGCTGGTGCCCGAGGTGTAGATCAACATGAACAGGTCGGTCGGGTCAGCGGCATACCCGACGACCGGTTCGTCGGCGTGCGGCGCAACCTCGGCGGCCCACTCCGGCGAGTCGACGTCGATGTGCTCGATATCGCCGACAACAGCCGCCGAAGCCGAATCCGCCAGCACCACCTGGCAATCCGCATGGGTGACGTCGCGCTGCAATGCCGCGCCACGGCGCACCGGGTTCAGGCCCACCGGCACGATCCCGGTCAGACCCGCCGCCACCAGAACCGACGAGAAGAACGGGGTGTTCTGCAGCAGGACGCCGACATGCGGCGGCCGGTCAGGATCCATGCGGGCGCGCAACGCCGCCGCCACCGCAGCACCGTTGGCGATGTGCTCACGCCAGGACGTGAACGTGTCCTCGAAGTACACCCCGCGGTCTTCGACGTCGACCAGCGGTGTGATCAGCGAGGTTACGGTGGGAAGCGCGCTTCCCGTCGCCGGCTTCAAGCGGGGGTATCGGCCAGCTCGCGACCGATGCGGAGTAGCTGCCCGGTTGCCCCGCCGACCGCGAACTCGGTCTGCTTGGCCGCCAGGAAGTACCTGTGCACCGGGTGGTCGGTGTCGATCCCGACTCCGCCGTGAACGTGCACGGTGGTGTGGGCGACGCGATGCCCCGCCTCGGCTGCCCAGAACGCCGCCGTGTTGACCTCGACGTCGGCGGGGAGGTCCTCGGACAGCCGCCACGCTGCCTGCGTCACCGTCAGCCGCAATGCCTTGACATCGATGTAGCCGTCGGCCAGCCGCGAAGAGACGGCCTGGAAGCTGCCGATCGGTCGCTCGAACTGCTCACGCTCGCGTGCGTATTCGGACGTGAGCTCGAGTGCCCGTTCCACCACGCCGAGCTGAAAAGCGCTGCGGCCCAGTGTGCCGTGCGTGGTCAGCCAGCCGACGACAGAGTTTCCCTCGGAGTCACCCACGACTCGGTCCGCACCCAGCTCGACACCGTGCAGTTCGAGGTGCCCGACGCTGCCGTGCCCGGTGGTGCTCAGCGATTCGACGGTTACCCCGGGATCGGAGGCGGCGACCACGAAGACCCTGGTGCCCGAATCGGTTTCGGCGGGGACGAGGAACGCGTCGGCGACGGGGCCGTAGCTGACCTGAGTGCGGCTGCCGGTCAACCGGAACCCTTCACTGCTCGCACTGGCCTGCACTGGGCCCTCACCCATCTCGCCGTCTAGCGCGACGGCCAGGATCTTCTCGCCGTTGACCGCGGGCACCGCCCACTGGAGTCGCAGCGCATCAGATCCGAACTTCGCCAGGGCGCCCGCGGCGAGCACCGCCGATTCCAGGTAGGGCACCGCAGCCATCTGCCTGCCGAGTGCGACGAGCACCGCGACCTGCTCCAGCGTTCCGAACCCACCACCGCCAAGGGACTCCGGCGCAGCCGTGGACAGGATGTCGGCTTCGATCAGCTTGTTCCACAGGGTCTTGTCGAAGCGTTCATCGAGGCCGTCGAGTTCGCGCTGGCGTTCCGGTGTGCTGACCGACTCGGTGATGGTGCGCGCCAGTCCGCCGAGATCCTCGGACGCTTCAGTCGTCTTGAAATCCATTGTCTTCTCAGTCCTTACCGATTGACCCTGGGCAGGCCGAGCGCGACCATGCCGATGATGTCGCGCTGAATCTCGTTGGTGCCGCCACCGAAGGTGAGGATCAGGCATGAGCGATGCATGCGTTCGATACGGCCCCGCAGCAGCGCGCCGGGGGTGTTCGTGCGCAGGGTGGCAGCGGTGCCGAGCACCTCCATCAGCAGCCGGTAGGCCTCCGTGGCCAGTTCGGTGCCGTAGACCTTCGCGGCCGACGCGTCGGCGGGTGAGGGCGCGGTATCCGTGGCGGAGGCGAGCTCCCAGTTGATGAGCTTGAGCACCTCGGCCTTGGCATGTACCCGCGCCAGGTTCAGCTGCACCCACTCGGAATCGATCAGGCGCCTGCCGTGAGCATCCTTCGTGTTCTGCGCCCACTCGCGGACACCGTCGAGCGCCGAGAAGATCGGCTGCGCGGACACCAGTGCGACGCGCTCGTGGTTGAGCTGGTTGGTGACCAGCTTCCAGCCCGCGTTCTCCTCACCGACAAGGCTGGAAGTCGGCACCCGCACATCCTGGTAATAGGTGGCGCTGGTGTCGACGCCTGCCATCGTGTGCACCGGAGTCCACGAGAAGCCCTCCGCCGTCGTCGGCACGATGAGCATGGAGATGCCGCGGTGTTTCTTGGCGTCGGGGTTGGTGCGCACCGCGAGCCAGACATAGTCGGCGTAAGCGATCAGGCTGGTCCACATCTTCTGACCGTTGATCACGTAGTCGTCGCCGTCGCGCACCGCCGTGGTCCGCAGCGCGGCCAGATCGGTGCCGGCACCTGGCTCGGAGTATCCGATAGCGAAGTGCAATTCGCCGGCGGCGATCTTGGGCAGGAAGAACTTCTTCTGCTCCTCGGTACCGAAATGCATGATCGTCGGTGCGACGCTGTTGATCGTCAGGAACGGTACGGGGACGTTCGCGATCGAGGCCTCGTCGTTGAAGATCAGCCCGTCCATCGGCGGGCGCGCCTGACCGCCGTACTCCTTGGGCCACGACAGTGTCAGCCAGCCGTCCTTGCCCATCTGGGCGACGGTGTCGCGGTAGACGTTGCCCCGGCCCATCTCTCCGTCGCTGGAGGCCAGCGCCTCAGCGCGCTCGGGGGTCATCAGCTTGGCGAAGTACGACCGCAACTCGCGGCGCAACTCCTCCTGCTCTGGGGTGTAGCCGATCCGCATCGTCTTGTCCTAACTTCTCTAAGTGGCACCCGTACGTGCACCCAGGCTCGAACCGAAGTCCAGCCCGACTTCACTCCCGGTTGTAACACGTTCTAGTCTTGGGGTCCAGGCCGGTGCCACACTGGCTGCGCAAAGTAGCCCTGAGCGCGAGGAGTGCGTGATGCGAGTGGAAGTGGACCGTGACCGTTGTGAAGGCAACGCCGTATGTGTCGGAATTGCCCCCGACCTGTTCGATCTTGACGACGAGGATTACGCCGTAGTCAAGGCTGACCCCGTACCGGACGACCAGGAGGACCTGGCGGAGCAGTCGATCGCCGAGTGCCCGCGAGCAGCCCTGATCCGCAGAGACTAGAGGTATTCATAAATGACTGCAGATGCGACTGATCTTTCCGGCCTGGTCGCGGTGGTGACCGGTGCCGCCGCGGGTTTGGGCCGCGCCGAGGCCATCGGCTTGGCGCGCGCGGGAGCCACGGTGGTGGTCAACGACATCGCCGGCGCGTTGGACCGCTCCGACGTGATCGACGAGATCGTCGCGGCAGGCTCCAAGGCGGTTTCGGTCGCCGGTGACATCAGCGCGCGGTCGACTGCCGACGAGCTGGTGTCCACCGCCGACGGCCTGGGTGGCTTGAGCATCGTGGTCAACAATGCGGGCATCACGCGCGACCGCATGCTGTTCAACATGACCGACGAGGACTGGGATGCGGTCATCGCCGTCCACCTGCGCGGTCACTTTCTATTGACCCGCAACGCGGCGACGTATTGGAGGAGTAAAGCCAAGGCGGCCGGAGGAGACGGGGCGGGCCAGGTGTACGGCCGCGTCATCAATACGTCGTCGGAGGCGGGGCTGGTTGGACCCGTCGGTCAGGCGAATTACGGCGCCGCCAAGGCCGGCATCACTGCGCTGACCCTGACGATGGCGCGTGCCCTGGAGCGGTACGGCGTCCGGGCCAACGCGATCGCACCGCGCGCCCGCACGGCGATGACGGCCGACGTGTTCGGCGAGGCGCCGGAACTGGCCGAGGGGCAGATCGACTCGCTGTCGCCCGAGCATGTCGTCACATTGGTGAACTTCCTGGCGTCGCCTGCCGCGAAAGACGTCAACGGACAGCTCTTCATCGTCTACGGTCCTACCGTGACGCTTGTGGCGGCGCCGACGGTAGAGGCTCAGTTCAGCGCGCTGGACGACGCCTGGAAACCTGCGGACCTGTCAATAACGTTGCAGAACTACTTTGCTGAACGCGACTCCGATGCGAATTTCGCAGCGACTGACATTATGAATTCATAAGGTTGACCAATCTTCGTCGATGGCAACCCGGGCGGCTAGAACACGTTCTAGCATGGTCTGCATCACACCGCCTCTGAACAGGGCTGATGTAACAATTTGGACCATTTTTCGAGTTCTTTGACACTGTGAACGTGTTCTAGTTAGTATGATCCGGCTCACTAAGAGCAGTGCTTAAACCAGGGGTGTACGGCCCGCGGCCGCGACGAGATGCGAAGTATTCGCCAACGCGAGCGTGTGCCGACCGCCCCGCTTCGAGAAATGGAGCCCGAGGTTGATCGAACAACTCGCGGCACCGACTCGGGCCGTGGGTGGCTTTTTCGAAATGTCCTTGGATACTTTCGTCAAGATCTTCCGGCGCCCCTTTCAGCTCCGCGAGTACCTCGACCAGACCTGGATGATCGCGCGGGTTGCGCTCATCCCGACGCTGCTGATCTCGATTCCGTTCACTGTGCTTGTCGCGTTCACCCTCAATGTTCTGCTGCGAGAGATCGGCGCCGCGGACTTGTCCGGCTCCGGTACCGCGTTCGGCACGGTGACGCAGCTGGGTCCGATCTCCACGGTGCTCGTCATCGCCGGCGCAGGCGCGACGGCGATCTGCGCCGACCTGGGTGCCCGCACCGTCCGTGAAGAGATCGACGCCATGCGGGTGCTCGGCATCGATCCCATTCAGCGGCTTGTGGTGCCTCGCGTGCTGGCGTCGACCACCGTCGCGCTGCTTCTCAATGGTCTGGTGATCGCAATCGGCCTGACCGGCGGGTACGTCTTCTCCGTGCTCCTGCAGGGGGTGAACCCAGGCGCGTTCATCAACGGTCTGACCATTTTGACCGGGCTGGGCGAGTTGGTGATCTCAGAAGTCAAGGCGCTGTTGTTCGGTGTGATGGCTGGCCTTGTCGGCTGCTATCGCGGCCTCACTGTCAAAGGCGGACCCAAGGGCGTCGGAGAGGCCGTCAACGAGACCGTCATCTATGCCTTCATCTGCCTGTTCGTCATCAACGTGCTGATGACTGCAATCGGCGTTCGGGTCCTCCACTGATGAGCCAGATCGGAAACTACGACATGACGCTCCGGATGCGGCGGGCGTTCGGTTGGCTGCCACGCGCCGTCGACACCTTTGGCGAGCAGGCGTTGTTTTACGCCGAATCGATCCGGTACATGCCAAACGCCGTGCGGCGCTACGGCAAAGAGACGATCCGCAACATCGCCGAGATGACGATGGGCACCGGCGCGCTGGTGATGATCGGCGGCACGGTGGGTGTCGCGGCCTTCCTGACGCTGGCCTCCGGCGGTGTCATCGCGGTGCAGGGCTACGAGTCACTCGGCAACATCGGCATCGAGGCGCTGACCGGCTTCCTGTCCGCCTACCTCAACGTGCGCATCGTCGCGCCGATCATCGCGGGCATCGCGCTCGCCGCCACCATCGGCGCAGGCACCACCGCCCAACTGGGCGCGATGCGCATCGCCGAGGAGATCGACGCCGTCGAAGCGATGGCCGTGCACTCGGTGTCCTACCTGGTCTCCACTCGACTGGTCGCCGGCATGATCGCGATCATCCCGCTCTACTCGCTATCGGTGCTGGCCGCGTTCTTCTCGGCCCGCACGATCACCGTCTACGTCAACGGACAGTCCGGCGGACTGTACGACCACTACTTCAACACGTTCCTGATACCGACAGATCTGTTGTGGTCCTTCGCTCAGGCCATCGTGATGGCGATCGCCGTGATGCTGGTACACACCTACTACGGCTTCAATGCATCCGGCGGACCCGTCGGGGTGGGTATTGCTGTGGGCAAGGCGGTTCGGACGTCGCTGATCGTCGTTGTCATCATCACTTTGTTCATCTCCTTGGCCGTGTACGGGGCCACCGGAAACTTCAACCTGTCGGGTTAGAGGAGAAAGAATCATGTCGAGGACCGTCGCGAGCAGGATCGCCGCCGCAGTGCTGGCCGCGATCATCGTGGCGTTCTCGGTGTTCACCTATCTCGCGTATTCCGCCGCGTTCACGCCGACCGAGTCCGTGGTGGTCACCTCTCCGCGGGCCGGTTTGGTCATGGACCAAGACGCCAAGGTCAAGTACCGCGGTATCCAGATCGGCAAAGTCGAGAACATCGCGTACACGGGTGATCAAGCGAAGTTGACCTTGGCCATCAACAAGGGCGAACTGCGCTTCGTCCCGTCTAACGCGCCGGTGCGTATCGCGAGCACCACAGTGTTCGGCGCGAAGTCGGTGGAATTCCTTGCGCCGGAGCAGCCGTCCGGTACCTCGTTGCGCGCCGGCGCCGTCGTCGCGGCCGAGTCGGTGCAGTTGGAAGCCAACACCTTGTTCCAGACCTTGATCGAGGTGCTGAACAAGATCAACCCGATTCACCTGAACGCGACGATGTCGGCGATCGCCGAGGGACTTCGTGGTCACGGTGACGACTTGGGCGTGACCACCGGGGACTTGAATCAGTATCTCGCGCAGCTGAATCCAAAGCTGCCTCAATTCGAGTCGCTTCTCTCCCAGACGGCGACGGTGGCCAACATCTACGGCGATGCCGCTCCCGACCTGGTGACTGTCGTCAACAATGCGCCCAAGCTCAGCGAGACGATCGTCGATCAGCAGGAGAATTTGAACGCCACGTTGCTCGCGACCATCGGCCTTGCCAACGAGGGAGCCGACACTCTGGAGCCGGGCGCAGACGACTACATCGCTGCGATTCAGCGGCTACGGGCGCCGTTGAAGGTGCTTGGCGACTATTCGCCGGTACTCGGTTGCATCGTGCAGGGAGTCGCGAAGGGCCGTGAGCGGGGTGCCGACATCCTCGGTGGATACAAACCCGGCGCAATGGTCAGCTCAAGCTTCGTGTTGGGCGTGCCGTCGTACACGTATCCGGAGAGCCTGCCGATCGTGAATGCGACCGGTGGTCCCAACTGCCGCGGCCTTCCGAACATCCCGAGCATGCAGTTCGGCGGCTCCTACTTCAGGTCACCATTCCTGGTCACCGATAATGCGCTCATCCCGTACGAGCCGTTCACCGAGGTACAGGTCGACGCCCCGTCGACGTTCCAGTTCCTCTTCAATGGCGCATTCGCAGAACGGGACGACTTCTGATGAGCCACCGGGGAATCGTGACGAAGGTGGGCATCTTCGTGGTGGCCATGCTGTTGGTCGCCGCCGGCTTGATAGTGATCTTCGGCGAGTTCCGGTTCGCTTCGACGAACCGCTACCACGCCACGTTCAGCGACGCGTCGCGACTCGAGGGCGGCAACGACGTGCGGATCGCCGGCGTTCCGGTGGGCACCGTCGAGGATGTGAAACTGAATCCCGACAACACCGTCGATGTGGCGTTCACTCTCGATAAGAAGTACCAGTTGTATTCGTCGACGCGGGCATTGATTCGCTACGAGAACTTGGTCGGCGACCGCTTCATAGAGATCACCTCGGGCCCAGGGGAACTCCGAAAGCTGCCCAAGGGCAGCACCATTCCGAAGGACAACACGCAGCCCGCGCTCGACCTCGACGCGCTGCTCGGCGGTCTACGGCCGGTGGTCAAGGGTCTCGATGGTGAGCAGGTCAACCAGATCAGCAACGCCATCCTTGAGTTGTTGCAGGGCGAGGGCGGCGCGCTACAGCGATTGCTTTCGGAGACAGGAAGTTTCAGCCAGACTCTGGGCGATCGTTACCAGGTGATCTCGGACGTGATCCAGAATCTCAACGATGTGCTCGGGACCATTGACGAGAAGAGCGTCGAATTCGACGCCAGCGTGGACGAGTTGCAGAAGCTGGTCACCGGACTGGCGGAGGGCCGCGACCCGATCGCCGGAGCGATTCCGCCGCTGGCATCGGCGGAGAACGACCTGACCGACATGCTGGCCAATTCGCGACGGCCGCTGCAGGGTGTGCTCGAGAACCTTCGCCCGTTGGCGACTGAACTCGACAACCGTAAGGCCGAGGTCAATCAAGTCATCGAACCGTTGGCCGAGAATTACCTCCGGCTCAATTCCCTTGGTGCGTACGGGTCGTACTTCAACTACTACATCTGCGCAGTGACGCTCAAATTCAACGGGCCGGCTGGCAGCGACATTCTCCTGCCGATTGGCGGGGTCCCGGACCTTTCGAAGGGCAGGTGCTCGGAAAATGGATAAGACGCTCCGGGCGGGCATCTTCGGCATCGCGGTCTTGGCGTGTGTCGTACTCGTCGCGTTCGGCTACAGCAGCCTGCCGTTCTTTCCGCAAGGCAAGCCATACGAGGCCTTCTTCGCCGACGCCGGCGGAATCTCGCCGGGTAACGACGTCAACATCTCTGGCATCACGGTCGGCAAAGTGAGTGACGTCGCCCTCGCCGGTGAGGTCGCAAAGGTGACTTTCACCGTCGATCGCGATATCCGGCTGGGCGACCAGACTCTCGTATCGATCCGGACCGACACCGTGCTGGGGGAGAGGTCACTCGGGGTCGCTCCGGAAGGAAGCGGGTCGGTGACCTCAATTCCGCTGGCCCGCACGACAGTTCCATACACCTTGAACATGGCCCTTTCAGATCTCGGTCAGAACGCCGGTGCGGTCGATCAGGAGCAGTTGACCCAGGCGTTGGGTGTACTCACTGATTCATTCCGTGACGCGACGCCCGAGCTTCGCCGCACGCTCGACGGGGTAGCGACGCTGTCGCGCAGCATCAACGCCAACGACGAAGCGCTCGGCCAGCTGTTGGCACGCGCGAAGTCGGTGACCGGTGTGCTGTCCGAGCGCGCCGGTCAGGTGAATCAACTCGTCACCGATGGCAATCAACTCTTTGGCGCACTCGATGAGCGGCGGACCGCGCTGAGCAATTTGATCGCCGGAATCGACGATGTGTCGCAGCAGATTTCGGGATTCGTCGACGATAACCGCCGCGAATTCGGCCCGGCCCTGAGGAAACTGAATCTGGTGTTGGACAACCTGCTCGAACGCCGTGAGCACCTCAGTGAGGCGCTCAAGCGTTTGCCGCCGTATGCCACCGCGCTCGGCGAGTCGGTCGGTTCGGGTTCGGGCTTCATGGTGAACCTGCCCAACGCGATACCGAACAATACGCAGGAAGCCATGCTCTTGGACCTCTACTTCCAGCCGGGCAAGATTCCGGACAGCCTCTCAGACCTCCTGCGCGGGTTCATCCAAGAGCGCCTGATCATCAAGCCGAAGTCGCCATGAGCCGCCTGGTGCGGTTCGGAATCGTCGGCGCGCTGGTCGTGGCGCTGATCGGTGGCCTGTACGTGATTTGGCCACGAGTGACCACCTACCAGGTTGTCGGTTACTTCGATTCGGCCGCGGGCATCTACCCGGGTGACGAAGTCCGCGTAATCGGCGTTCCGGTTGGCTCGGTCGAATCGATCACGCCTCAGGCCGATGCCGTCAAGATCACGATGAGGGTGAAGGACAGCGTCAAGGTGCCCGCCGACGCCCGAGCGGTGATCATGGCGCCGAATCTCGTTGCGGCCCGGTTCGTTCAACTCACGCCTGTCTACAAGGACGGCCCGGAGTTGGGGAATGGCGCCACCATCAAGTTGGAACGCACCGCGGTGCCGGTGGAGTGGGACGATGTCAAGACCGAGCTGACGAGGCTCAGCCAGCAGCTCGGGCCGGCGGCCGGCCAAGTTCAGGGGCCGTTGGGCGAGTTCGTCAACCAGGCCGCCGATACCTTCGACGGCAACGGAGAGTCGTTCCGGAATGCCTTGCGCGAGTTGTCGCAGACCGCGGGGCGGCTGGGTGACTCGAGCACCGACCTGTTCGACACGGTGAAGAACCTGCAGATCTTGGTCGAAGCGCTTTCGAACAGCAACGAGCAAATCGTGCAATTCAGTGGGCATTTGGCCTCGGTCTCACAGGTGTTGGCCGACAGCACAGTCGGGTTGGACGCCACCCTCGGCAGCCTCAACCAGGCCCTGTCGGACGTCCGCGGCTTCCTCGACGAGAACAACGAGGCGCTGATCGGCAACATCGACAGACTGACGGACTTCACCAGCATCCTGACGAATCAGACCGAAGACGTCGAGCAGATCTTTCACGTCCTTCCGAACGCGATGGTGAACTTCTACAACATCTACAACCCGGCCCAGGGCACCGCCAACGGTCTGCTCGGCCTGCCGGAGTTCCAGAATCCGGTGCAGTTCATCTGCGGCAACTTCGACGGCGCGGGAATTCCCGAATACGACAAGCGATCTGAGATCTGCCGCCAGCGGATGGCTCCGGTGCTGAAGCGCCTTGCGATGAACTTCCCGCCCTTCATGGAGCACGGGATCAACACGATCACGGCGTACAAGGGCCAGGTCATCTATGACACCCCGGCGACCGAGGCCAAGGCGAAAACCTACATCCCGTATCTGGAGTGGATACCGGCCGACGGGCGCTTCCCGCCACGGCAGGGCGATCCGGGAGACCCCAGCGCCTTGCTGCTGCCCCAACCTGCGGTTCCCGGTCCGCCACCGCCCGCGCAGCCGTACTCGCTCGGCCCGGTGGTACCGCCACCAGGTCCACCGCCCGGTGCTGTTCCTGGTGCGCCGCCGGCGCTACCCGGTCCGCTTCCGGCCGAGGCCGGCGTCCCGCATGGAGGCGGACAATGACACGCGAGCTATTGGGCGTCAAAGTCAGGCGCGCGACCACCCGGACCCTGGCCATCGGCTCCGGCGCGGTATTGCTGGCCGGTTGCCAGTTCGGCGGCCTGAACTCGCTGGACATGCCGGGCACCAAAGGCCACGGCAAGGGCTCCTTCACGATCACCGTGGAAGTGCCCGACGTTGCGACGCTGCCACAGAACTCGCCGGTGTTGGTCGACGACGTCACGGTCGGCAGTGTCTCGGGGATCGAGGCAGTCCAGCGCCAGGACGGCAGCTTCTACGCGGCGGTGAAACTGTCTCTGGACGAAGACGTCAGATTGCCGGAGAACTCGACGGTCAGGGTCGGGCAGACATCGCTGTTGGGGTCGCAGCACATTGCGCTGGCACCTCCGGTCGGCCAGCCGCCGGTTGGCGAACTGCGTGAGGGGCTTCGGATTCCGTTGAGCGAGGGCAGCCGCGCTCCCACGACGGAAGAAGTGCTTTCCGCTTTGGGCACGGTCGTCAACAAGGGCAACCTCGGTGCGTTGCAGGACATCACGCAGGAGCTCTACAACGCAGTGGCCGGCCGTGAGGGGCAGTTCGCCGGCCTGATCCCGCGGCTCGCTGAACTGGCCTCGTCATTGAATCGCCAGACCGACGACATCATTTCAACGGCCGAAGGCCTGAACCGATTCGCGAGTGTCCTCGCGCGCAGCAGGGACAGTCTCGGTCGGGCGCTGGATACTCTGCCGGGAGCGCTCAAGGTCCTCAACGAGAACCGGTCGGACATCGTCGACACTTTCGCCGCACTGCAGCGCCTCGGCACGGTGGCGTCGCGCGTCCTTTCCGAAACCAAAGATGACTTCGCGCAGGACTTCATCGACGTGTACTCGGTGATCAAGCCGCTCAATGACAACCGCTCGGATCTGGTGTCGGGATTGGACAGCCTGGCGACGTTCCCGTTCCCCGGTAAGAACCTGCCCAAGGTGGCCAGGGGCGACTACTTCAACGTCTTCTCGACATTCGATCTGACGATCCGCCGGCTCGGAGAGACCATTTTCACGACGTCGTTCTTCGACCCGAACATGAAGCGCCTCGCAGAGGTCGTCAGCCCGCCGGAGTTTCTCACCGGAGAGATGGCAAACCTCTCAGGGCAGGCCGCTGACCCGTTCAAGATTCCGGCTGGCACTGCGTCGGGCCAGGAGGTGCCGGCGGAATAATGTTCAGTCGAACAACGCGGATCCAATTGTGGATCTTCGCCATCGTGACCGTGATCGCGGTCGGCGCAATCGCTCTGCTTTACGTACGTGTTCCCGCCCGGCTTGGCATCGGCACGTATGAGGTCACGGCGAACTTCGTGGCCGGCGGCGGACTGTACGAGAACGCCAACGTCACGTTCCGCGGTGTCCAGGCCGGTCGGGTCGAGTCCGTAAATCTGACCGACAACGGTGTCGCCGCGCGCATGCGGATCAACAGCGATGTCAAGATTCCCGAGAACTCCACCGCCACCGTGAAGAGCGTGTCTGCGGTCGGCGAGCAGTACGTGGATTTCGTTCCGCCCGCGGATGCCTCGCAGGGGCTGCTGCGGAATGGTGCAACCATCCCCAAGGAGCGCACGGCGATCCCGCAGGACGTCGCCGAGTTGTTGCGTGAGGCCGACAACTTGGTGAGCAGTCTCGACAACACCCGGCTGCAGGATGTGCTGCGTGAGACGTTCGCGGCGTTCAACGGCTCCGGTCCCGAACTGGCGCGACTGCTTTCGTCGGCGCGGGCGCTTATCGACGAGGCCAACGCAAGCTGGCCGCAGACCTCGACGCTGATAGACCAGGCCGGGCCGTTCTTGGATGCGCAGCTCCGCAGCGGCGAGGACATCCGGTCGTCGTTCGACGGTCTTGCGCGCTTGACCACCGAAGTGGCCAACGCCGACCCGCAAGTTCGGAACGTGCTCGCCACCGCGCCGGGAGCTGCCGCCGAGGCCAGCGAGACGTTCTCGGGTATCCGCCCGTCGTTCCCGGTGCTCGCGGCCAACCTGGCCAATTTCGGCCGCGTCGGCGTCATCTATCACAAGTCGATCGAGCAGGCGCTGGTGGTCTTTCCCGCCCTACAAGCGTCGCTGATGACGATCGGCGGCCAGCTTCCCGTGAGCGAGGGCGGCAAGCAGGACTTCAAGATCTCGATCAACGACCCGCCGCCTTGCATCACCGGATTCTTGCCGGGCGCGGATATCCGCACCCCGGGCGACACGACCATTCGCGATCTGCCGACGGACCTGTACTGCAAGGTCCCGCAGAATGATCCGAGCGTGGTGCGTGGAGCGAGGAACTACCCGTGCCAGGAATTCCCGGGTAAGCGGGCCCCGACGATTCAGCTGTGCCGCGACCCGGCCGGCTACGTTCCGCTCGGCAACAACCCGTGGCGCGGTCCGCCGGTGCCGGTCGGCACGCCGTCGGACATCATGGAGGACGACACGCCAGAGGATGGGCGAAACATTCTGCCGCCCAACAAGTTCCCGTATATCCCACCGGAGGCCGATCCGGACCCCGGATATCCCGTCGCACCGGGGTTGTTGCCGCCTGACGTGCCGAGGGGCCCGGGGCCGGCACCACATCAGCCGTGGCCGTACATCCCCCCGCCGAACTCGGGACCGCCGCCGCCGCCGTATACGGCGTGGATCCCGCCTGCGCCATATCCGAATGCGTGGCCTCCGCCGGCGATCCCGCCGGGCTGGGCGACCAATCCGACCAATCCGCCGGACATCTTCGCCGGGCCCTACGGTCCGCCGCCGCCGCCCGCGCCACCACCACCTGCGGGACTGCCACCTGCGGCAGCGCCGCTCGCGGGACTTCCATCTGCGGCACCGGCACCTGCGCCGGCGCCACCTGCGGCCAGTGGAACCACCTACGGCACGTACGATCAGCGCACAGGCGTCTTCATCGACCCGGCCGGTGGTACGGGGGTGTACGCGCCCGGCGTCGCTGACATGCGGCCACAAGAGAATTGGCTTGATCTGATGCTGTATCCGAAGCAGGTGTAATGACGTCCACCCCGACACCTCCGGGGAAGCCCGTGCGTCGGCGCGCTTCCCGGCCGGCTGGTCCGACCGACGGCAAGGTACCCGAGGCCACCGCCGTGCGCGTTTCGACGGCGGATTCCCACGCTGCAACGCCCGTGCCCAAGGTCGTCAAGGCTGTCGCCCCGCCGCCACGCCGGTTGGCGCCCAGTCGGCTCGTCACGCGCGTGGCGCTGGCCTGTGGGCTTGTCGCGACGAGCGTGGTGGGCGCCGCGGTCGCCGTGCTGATCGTCCAGCAGAACGACGCCGAGGCAGTTCAAGCGCGCAACCAGCGCTTCGTCGACACGGCGACGCAGACCGTGGTGAACATGTTCAGTTTCAAGCCGGACACCATCGACGACAGCGTCGACCAGTTCTACGACAGCACCAGCGGGCCCTTGCGCGACATGTTCAGTCAGGGCAACAACGTCGAGAATCTCAAGGCGATCTTCCGGGAGACCGGAGGCAGTTCGGAGACTGTGATCAACGGTGCCGCGCTCGAGAGCTTCGACGAGATCAGTGACAACGCAGCGGTATTGGTGTCGGCACGGGTCACGGCCAGCGACATGAACGGCAATAATCGGCCGTCACAGCCCTATCGGTTGCGCATCATCGTGCACGAAGACGAGGACGGGCGGATGACCGCCTACGACCTCAACTACCCCAACGGCGGAAACTGATGCGCTGGGTCGTGCGGGTCATCGTCGGCGTGGTGGCTGTTGCGTTCGTGAGTTTGGCCGCGGTCGGCGGTGGGCTGTATTGGCATCGGGTCGAGATCCGTGGTGAGCAAGCCGCCCGCGCAGAGCTTGGACCGCTTGCGCAGCAACAAATTCCGACCGTTTTCACCTACGACTACAAGACCGTCGAGCGCAACCTCATTGACGCGTACAGCCTTCTTACACCCGAGTACCGCAGGGAGTTTGAAGACCGGGCGAACGCCGAGATCATTCCGCAGGCCCGAGCGCGGGAACTGGTAAGCCAAGCCAACGTGGTTGGCGTCGGAGTGCTTGATGCGCAGCGTGATTCGGCAGCGGTCATGGTCTACATCAACCGGACGGTTTCGGAGAAAGACAACCGCGAACAGCCGATCTATGACGGAGCGCGCCTGCGTGTCGATTATCAGCGGATCGACGGCAAGTGGTTGATCAGCTACATCACTCCGATTTAGCCGCGTCTCCCCGGGTCGCGGCCAACGATTCGAGGAACGACTTTGCCCACAAGTCGACATCGTGCACCAGCACCTGGCGGCGCAGTGCTCTCATTCGCCGCCTGCCTTCCTCGGGCGTCTGATTCAATGCCGCCTCGATGGCATCCTTGACGCCTTCGAGGTGATGCGGGTTCGCGAGATACGCCTGACGGAGTTCGGCTGCGGCACCGGTGAATTCGCTGAGCACCAGTGCACCACCGAGGTCGCTGCGACAGGCGACGTACTCCTTGGCGACCAGATTCATGCCGTCGCGCAGCGGTGTCACCAGCATGACGTCGGCAGCGACGAAGAACGCGATCAGCTCGTCGCGAGGTATTGGCCGGTGCAGGTAGTGCACGATCGGATGGCCGATGTCGCCGTGTTCGCCGTTGATATGGCCGACCTGCCGTTCGATGCTCTCGCGCATCGCGATGTAGCTCTCGACGCGTTCCCGGCTCGGCGTCGCGAGCTGCACCAGGACGGTATCCTCGCGGTTGGCCCGGTGCTCGTCGAGTAGCTCCGAGAATGCCTTCAGCCGGACGTCGATACCCTTTGTGTAGTCCAGCCGGTCGACACCGAGCAGGATCTTGCGCGGATTGCCGAGCTCCTTGCGAATCTCGTTGGCCCGCTGCCGGATCGCGCGTGACCGCGACTGCTGGTCGAGCGCCGTTGAATCAATGGAGATCGGGAAAGCGCCTACTTTCACGGTGCGGGATCCGACCTCGATCTCACCGAAGCGGGACCGGACCCCGATGGTCGCACGCGACGTGTTGGCGCCGACGAGCCGGCGGGCCAGGATCAGGAAGTTCTGTGCCCCGCCGGGTAGGTGAAAGCCGACCAGGTCGGCGCCGAGCAGACCTTCGATGATCTCGCTGCGCCAAGGCATCTGCATGAAGAGCTCGATCGGCGGGAACGGGATGTGCAGAAAGAAACCGATCGTGAGGTCGGGCCGCAACTCTCGGAGCATCTTCGGGACGAGTTGGAGCTGATAATCCTGAACCCAGACGGTGGCGCCATCGGCTGCGGTCTTCGCCGTTGCCTCGGCGAACCGCCGGTTGACATCGACGTAGGAGTCCCACCACTCACGGTGGTAGGTCGGCTTGACGATGACATCGTGGTACAGCGGCCACAGCGCCGCATTCGAAAAGCCCTCGTAGTAGTCGGCGACGTCTTCGGAGGACAGGCTGACCGGGCACAGCAGCATGTCGTCCTGCTCGATCGGCTCGTGGTCTGCGTCGGGTATGCCTGGCCAGCCGATCCAGGCGCCGCGGCGGCGGCGAAGCAGCGGCTCCAAGGCGGTCACCAGACCACCCGGGCTGCGCTTCCACGTCGTGGTGCCGTCGGGCAGCCGCTCCATGTCAATCGGCAGCCGGTTGGCCACCACGACGAAGTCGGAATTCCCGGAGCTGACCTTGCGGCCGCTCCCCCGACTCACTTACGCCTCGAGCTTCGAGGGTCCAATGCCGAGCATTGACAGGAAAACGCGGCATTCGTCGGCGTCGACTGCGTAGGCGGCGACGACGCGCCTGGCTTGGCGCGCAGTGCTGTCGGCAAGCGGTTCGACGTCGCCGAGTTCGGCGGGATCAGATTTCGCAGGCATGGGACAACTCTAGGCGACGGCGCAATCGCGCCTGTTCGGAGGCTTCCCATGGCGGGATCAGCACCGCTGAGCGATCGCTTGGTAGGGCACCGTAATGTGCAACCTGTCTTACTACGCGAACGAGGTGGTCGGCTGTGGCTAGCCCTGATCTGACAAGTGCCGAACAGGCCGGAGGCGAAGCGCCCCAGCAGGTCATTTACGAGACGCTGGACGAGGGGCGGATCGCACGCATCTGGCTTAACCGGCCTGGGGCCCAGAACGCGCAATCGCGGACCCTGTTGGTCCAGCTGGACGAAGCCTTCGGTCGCGCCGAGGCCGATGACGAGGTTCGGGTGGTGATTCTGGCCGCCCGCGGCAAGAACTTCTCGGCCGGCCATGACCTCGGATCCGAGGAAGCGCTGTTGGAGCGCAAGCCCGGCCCCGACCAGCATCCGACCTTCTCGTTCAACGGTGCGACGAGGCACGCCGTTGCGGAGAAGACCTACCTGCAGGAGTGGCACTACTTCTTCGAGAACACCCGTCGCTGGCGGGATCTGCGCAAAATCACCATCGCGCAGGTGCAGGGCAGCGCGATCTCGGCTGCGCTGATGTTGATCTGGGCGTGCGATTTGATTGTCGCCGCAGACGACGCCAAATTCAGCGACGTCGTCGCCGTCAGAATGGGGATGCCCGGCGTGGAGTATTACGCCCACCCATGGGAATTCGGCGCGCGCAAGGCCAAAGAGCTTCTGCTGACCGGTGATTCGATCGACGCTGAAGAGGCTTACCGGCTGGGCATGGTGTCGAAGGTCTTCCCGCGTGCCGAACTCGAGGACAAGACCCTCGACTTCGCCCGGCGCATCGCCGAGCGGCCGACGATGGCCGCGCTGTTGGTCAAGGACTCGGTCAATGCCGCGGCCGATGCGATGGGCTTCACCGAGGCGCTTCGGCACGCGTTTCACATCCATGAGCTCGGGCACGCGCATTGGGCGGCCGCGAATGAGAATCGGTATCCGGTTGGCCTGCCGCCCGACGTGCCGGACTGGCGCACGCTGGGAGCCCCTAAGCCCGCCCGCTACAACGAACCGTGACGTATAACTAGAACCTGTTCTAGTTACTACCGGACGAAGGAGTCTGCGGTGCAGCTGTCATTGACGGGGCAAACGGTACTGGTCACTGGTGGTGGCAGCGGCATCGGCAAGGGGACCGCCGCCGCGATCGTGGCTGCCGGAGGCAACGCGATGCTCGTCGGCCGAAATGCCGACAGGCTGTCGGCGGCGGCCGACGAGATCACGGCGCAGGGTGGCCCGGGTTCGGTGCTGTACGAGCCCGCGGACGTCACCAACGAGGATGAAGTCGCCCATGCGGTCGAGGCGGCCACGGCATGGAACGGCCGGTTGCAGGGCGTGGTGCACTGCGCCGGCGGAAGCGAGACCATCGGGCCTGTCACCCAGATCGATTCCGAGGCGTGGCGGCGCACTGTCGACCTGAACATCAACGGCACGATGTACGTGCTCAAGCACGCTGCGCGGGAGATGGTTCGCGGCGGCGGCGGATCTTTCATCGGTATTTCATCGATCGCGGCGAGCAACACGCACCGGTGGTTCGGCGCCTATGGGGTCTCGAAGGCTGGTATCGACCATCTGATGCAGCTGGCGGCAGACGAACTCGGCGCGTCGTGGGTTCGGGTGAACTGTATCCGGCCGGGTCTCATCCGCACCGAACTCGTTGCGCCGGTGCTGGATTCGCCGGAGCTCAGTGCCGACTACGCGAACATCACACCGCTGCCGCGGCCCGGCGAGGTAGAAGACATCGCGAACTGTGCGGTGTTCCTACTCAGCGATGCCGCGAGCTACATCACCGGTCAGGTGATCAACGTCGACGGCGGGGTGCTGGTGCGTCGCGGCCCGGATTACTCGGCGATGCTCGAACCGCTCTTCGGGGCGGACGGGCTGCGCGGAGTCGTCGCGAAGTAGCTCGCCTGAGTTATCCCCAACGCGGGGATGCCTCGTTCCGCCCCTCACCGGACGCCTCTGACACCGGAGTTATCCCCAATCACGGTTTTGTCCACAGGTTGGGGTTTGAGCTGGTGCTTCTTGGCGTTGCCGTTAGTAGTGTCGAAAGCATGTTCGATCACCTCGTCGACACCGCCCTGCGCAGTCGGGCTTGTTCTGCGGTGGGGGCGTGGGCGCGGGTGGAAAACGCCGCCTGCGCGCGTCGGCTTGCGGCAATGGCCGATGAGCTCGAGCAGATGTTGGCTGCTGACGGGTCCGACGAGCGCGATCAGTGGTGCTTGGACAACTGGGACGCGGTGGCCGCGTCGGTGGCCGCCGCCCAGAACATCTCGCTCGGGGTGGCCTCGCATCAACTCCTGGTCGCCGACGCGCTGCGGCAGCGGCTGCCGCGGGTGGCCGAGGTGTTCAGTGCCGGGGCGATCTCCTACCGCATGGTGGCCGCGGTCGTCTCCCGCACCCGGCTGATCCGCGACGCGGAGGCGCTGGGCAAGGTGGACACCGAGATCGCCGCCCACATTGCGGGGTGGGGGTCGTTGTCGGTGGACAAGACCCAGACCGAGATCGACTACTGGGTCGACCGCTATGACCCGGCCGCGGTGCGGCGCAGCGAAGACCGCGTGCGCGGCCGCCATGTCGATGTCCGCCGGCCTGAGGACGGCTCGGGGACCGCCGATATCGAGGCGCAGTTGTTGGCCACCGACGCCGAGGCATTGGATCAGCGGTTGGAGGCGATGGCGGCCGCGGTGTGCAAGGACGACCCGCGCACCGTGGATCAGCGCCGCGCTGATGCGTTGGGCGCCCTGGGCCACGGCGCCGACACACTGGTGTGCGCCTGCGGCAATCCCGATTGTGAGGCCGCCGGGAAGCAAACCAGCGCTGTCGTCGTGCACGTCATCGCGCACGAAGACTCCCTGACCGATGACACCGCGGCCCAGTTCGACGGCAAGGAAGAGCCCGACCCCAACGCCACGCCGTGGACGGAGATGACCCTGCGGGAAGCACTGACCGATCGGCGGCCACCACCGACCGGGCCCGCGGCCACCGCTCCGGCGGTGATCCTGGGTGGCGGCATGCTGCCCGCCGCGCTGCTGGCGGCCAAGATCGCAGGCACGGCGAAGGTGGTGCCGATCCGCCACCCCGGCGATGCGCCTCCGCAACCGCGCTACATCCCGACCGCGGTACTGGCGATGTTCATCCGGTGCCGCGATATGACGTGCCGATTCCCCGGCTGCGACGAACCCGCGCAGGTCTGCGATATCGACCACACCATCGCCTACCCCGCCGGGCCTACCCAGGCCGCCAACCTGAAATGCCTGTGCCGAAAACATCACTTACTCAAAACGTTTGGCGGCTGGCACGACCGTCAGTGGCCCGACGGCACCGTGGTGTGGACGTCGCCGCAGGGCCAGACCTACACCAATTATCCGGGCAGCCGAACGCTGTTCCCCACCCTATGTAAACCCACCGCCCCCGTGACCCCACGCGACGTTGTCGACACCGACACCGCGGGGACTGGACGTACGCTGGCCATGCCCCGCCGCACAGTCACCCGAACCCAAAACCGCACCCAAGCCATCAACAACGAACGAGCCCGCAACCAACCCCTGGTCGACGCAGAAGCCGCCGAACGAAACAGACCCCCACCGTTCTGAACGCCCCTTAGCTGCGCGGCATTTCGACTACCGTGAGCAATGGCCATCGCCGAACAGGCTGATCAAGCATCATCCATTCCCGCCTCCCGCAAAATTCTGTGTGTCATCTACGGCGTCATAGCCGTCGCCGCGCTCCTAGCCACGTGGGGCCCCAATCTGGCTTACAGTCCCGACGCGTTCCTGAGCGACTCATGAACGACTTGAAGGTCACACCGGCGTCTCGTTCGTACACGGGCGACCTCCTGATGCTGGCTCTCGCCGCTGTGGTCTTCATGGTGATCGAGGCGAGAAAGCATGGCATCAGGTTCGTGTGGCTCTATGTGGTGGGCGGGTTCGCCACGGCGATTGGCTTCACGTTTCCGCTGTTTCTGATCGCCCGCGAGTTACGCATGGGAGCATCCGACGCCCCCCGACTTCGCCCGATCGACGTTGCTCTGCTTGCCATCGTCGCGCTCGTGATTGCAGGCCATGTCATTTGGGTGGGAGTGGGCTGAACCGCATCGCGCCGGCTTCCCAGGAAGCGACCCTGCCGAGCGCGGACCAGTCGAGATGGGCACCGCCATTGGCGAGCAGTGTGAGGAAGCGGTCGCGGATCAGACTGGCCACCGGCAGAGGCACTTCCAGCGACTCGGCCGCGGCGAGAACCAGGCGGACATCCTTCAGGCCGAGCGACGCGGCGAACCCGGCCGGCTCGAACTCCTCGCGCGCCAGCAGTCCGCCATACGTCTTGTACACAGGCGCGTCGAACAGGGTCGACGTGAGCAGCTCTACGTACTCCTGCTTGTCGACACCTGCCTTCTCCACCAGCGCCATCGCCTCTCCGAGCGATTCGATGACAGCCGCGATGAGGAAGTTTCCACTCAGCTTGACCAGACTCGCGGCCTTCGGCTGCTCCGCCACAACGAACGTCCGCTGGCCGATCGCGTCGAACACCGGCGAAAGCGCTTGCACCGCAGTGGGTTCACCGGCAGCCACCACGAACAATTTGGCCGCTTGGGCTGCCTCCGGACGACCGAACACCGGAGCCGCGACAAACCCGTGGCCCGCCGTGGCATGCGCTTCAGTCAATCGCTCCGCGAGCGCCACACTGATCGTGCTCGACGACACATGGGTGGCGCCGGACGGAAGCGAGGCGAAAATGCCCTCGTCGCCGAACGTCACCGCCTCCACCGCATCGTCGTTGGCCAGCATCGTGATGACGATGTCGCCACCGCACGCCTCGGCGACTGTTCGGGCCGCCCGGGCGCCCCGATCAACCAGCGCTGCAACCTTGTCCTGCGAGCGGTTGTACGCCGTCACCTCGTGCCCAGCGGCGAGCAGGTTGGCTGCCATACCCGCGCCCATGTTTCCCAGCCCTACGAACCCGATCCTCATGGCATCCACCATGCCGGGTCTACCTGGGAAGCGCCTAGCCCATCTCCGCCGCCCGATGAACCGCATTGACGATGCCCTGGTAGCCCGTGCACCGGCAGAAGTTCCCCGACAGGCCCTCGCGGACCTCTTCATCGGTCGGTTTGGGGTTGTCACGCAACATCGCGGTGATGGACACGACGAACCCCGGCGTGCAGAACCCACACTGCAGACCGTGACACTCGCGCATCGTCGACTGGATCGGCGACAGCTCACCGTCCTCGCCGGCAATGCCCTCGACCGTGGTGACCTCGCTGCCGTCCGCCTGGACCGCGAACATCAGACACGCGCGAACCGCCTGCCCGTCGACCAGCACTGTGCACGCCCCGCACGCACCGTGCTCGCATCCCAGATGTGTGCCCGTCAGCCCACAGTTCTCCCGCAGGTAGTCCGCGAGCGTCAGCCGCGGCTCCACGCTCGCTTCGGTATGAACTCCGTTGACGGACACCCGGACTGGCCACTCATGCATTGCTTGCCCCTGAGATTTCCCTGATCGCAGATGCGAAGGCGCGGGCCACCATCGTGGCGCCGACCCTGGCTCGGTACGCGGCGGACCCCTGCAGGTCGGCCGGAATGTCGTCGAGGCCGCCGATCGCGAGCCGACCGACCTCCTCGGCCGAGACCTCGCCGACCGCACGGCCGATGACCGCTTCCTCCGCGGCGCGCCCGCGCAGCGGCGTCGACCCGAGCCCCAGCAGACCTATCCCGCACCGCGCGATCCGATCGTCGGTGTCCACCTCGACCGCGACCGCCGCGCCCGCGATCGCGAAGTCACCGTGCCGACGAGCGAACTCCTCAACCGCGAAACCCGACCGGTCACCCCACACCGGGAACCTGACCGCGGTGAGGATCTCGCCGGCCTGCAACGACGTCTCCCACAGCCCGGTGAAGAACTCCGCGGCCGGGATCTGCCGAGTGCCCTTCGACGAGACCGCCTCCATCTGCGCGTCCAGCGCCAGCGCGACGGCGGCGTACTCCGCGGCGGGGTCCGCGTGTGCGATCGCGCCGCCGAGGGTGCCCCTGGTGCGGATCTGGAAGTGCCCGATGTGCGGCGTCGCCAACTTCAGCAGCGGCACCGAATCGGCGACCTCGTCGTCCATTCCGACGAATGCGTGCGGAGTGCCCGCCCCGATGCGAACCTCGCCACCGCGCAGGTCGATGCTCTGCAGTTCGTCAATCCGCGAGATGTCGACCAGGTTCTCGAAATGCGTCAGCCGCATCGCGAGCATCGGCACCAGGCTCTGACCGCCGGCAAGGATCTTCGCGTCGTCGCCGAACTCATAGAGGAGATCGGCCGCCTCCTTCACGGAGTCCGGCCGGTGATACGCGAAGGGGGCGGCCTTCATGGCCGGAGCCGCTCGCCCGGCGACATCGTGTCGAGCAGCCGCAACAACGCCGCCTGCAGATCGTCGGAGACCACCGCCGCGGTCGACCTGCGTTTCCGCCGTCCCAGCAAGAATCCGACGGCCGCACCCGCGCCGAGCGCAGCGACCACCGGCCCGAACCGCTTGGCGAGCGACGGGGCCACGGCCTTGACCAGAGTCAGGGAGTCAATCGCATTATCCGGTTGCGCTGCGGCGGCTGCGGTTTCAGCTGTGGGCGCTTGAGTCTGGCTGGATCCACCGAGCAGATCGGCCTCCAGGTTCTTGGCGAACTGCCCGATCAAGCTGCTGGACACGTCGGCCAGCACACCCCGACCGAACTGGGCCGCCTTACCGGAGATGGTCAGGTCCGTCGTGATGACAACGGTGGTGGAGTCGCCCTCGTCCTTCAGTGCAGCGGTGACGACGGCGGCGACATTACCGCTACCGCGGGTCTCCTTGCCGTTGGCCTTGATGACGACCCGCTGCGCCGCCTGGTCCTTCTCTCGAAAGGCCGCTTCGCCCTGGTAGGACACGGTGATCGGGCCGACCTTGACCTTTACCACACCGGTGAACTCGTCACCGTCGACAGACAGCAGTTGTGCGCCGGGAATGCAGGGGGCGACGCGCTCGACGTCGGTGAGCACCTCCCACGCCTTGGCTGCGGGAACCGCGACACGGAATTCGTTGTTCAACTCCACTATTGGGCCTCCTCGATGAGGGCAACGATGGCGGATGGACTGGCAGGCAGGCGGGTGAGCGTGACACCGAGCGGTGCCAGCGCGTCGTTGATGGCGTTGATGACCGCGGGTGTCGCACCGATGGCGCCGCCTTCGCCGCAGCCCTTGTATCCGCCCACGCCTGGGCCTGGAATCTCGACGTGGCCGAACTCGATCGGCGGCACCTCGGTCGCGGTCGGCAGCAGATAGTCGACAAATGTTGACGACAGGGGGTTTCCGTCGTCGTCGTAGACCATGTCCTCCAACAGCGCACCGCCGATGCCCTGCACGGTTCCGCCCGCGATCTGTCCCTCGACCACGTTGGGGTTGATCATCGGGCCGACGTCCTCGCTGACGATGTAGCGCGTCAGCTTCACGTGGCCGGTCTCGACGTCGACCTCGCACGTACACGCATGCGTGGCGTTGGCCCAATGGATCATCGTGTCCGCCTTGAAGCGGGCGGTCGCCTCGAGCGTGGCCGCCATCCCCGGCGGCAGCTGTGCGGGCTCGTAGTATGAGCGATACGCGATGTCGGCGAAGCTGACGCTCCTGGAAGAGTCCTCGCGGACAAAGGCTTTCGAGCCGCCCAACTCGATTTCGTCCGCACTGACTTCGAGTCGCTGGGCCGCCATCGCCACGAGCTGCTTGCGTAGCATCCCGCCCGCCTCGTGGACGGCGCCTGCCGTCATCGGGCCGCTGCGGCTGCCCTGAGTGCCCGCGCCGTACGGTGTCACCGCGGTGTCACCCTGAATCGTTGACACGTCCTCGATCGCAGCGCCAAGCGCATCTGCGGTCAATTGCACGACGGTGGTCTCGATGCTGTTGCCCGTCGAACCGCCGTTCACGTAGACGTTGATCTTGCCGGTCGGTTCCATGCGTATGGTGCAGCCCTCGGTGGCGAGGTGACCGGTCGCGGCGCCGGTCGGCTCGATGTAGGCCGAGAAGCCGAGGCCGATGTAGCGACCTTGGTCCAGCGCTTCGGCCTGTTCCTTGCGAAAGCCTTCGTGGTCAAGGATTTTCACGGCCTGTTCGAAGGTCTCCACCGGTGCGACATGGTCATAGGGCATGCCGTTGGGATTGAAGTACGGCATCTCGTCTCGGCGCAGCAGGTTCTTGCGGCGCAGGTCGACGGGATCCATGTCCATCTTGCGGGCCGCGATGTCCAGGAGCACTTCGCGCGCCAGCGTCTCGTATTGCCATGGCCCTCGATACGCGGCGAGGCCCGCGGTATTCGAGAAGACGGTCTTGTAATTGAAGCTGGCCTTGGGCACCCGGTAGGGGCCGGGGAAGAACATGCCGACGGCGGCGGTCGTCAGAACCGGATACGGCGTCGGATACGCCCCGATGTCGTAGGTGAAGTCGATGTCGACGGCGAGGATGTTGCCGTCCCCATCGAGCGCCACCCGCGACTTGCCGTCGACATGGCGCGCCTGCCCCGCCGACATCAGGTTCTCGCGACGGTCCTCGATCCACTTCAGCGCGGCCGGCACCTTGCGCGCGGCCAGCATGATGCACATGTCCTCGCGCATCGGCACGACCTTCTGGCCGAATCCGCCGCCGGAGTCACGCATGATGACGCGCACACCCTGTGCGGGAATGCCGAGCAGGCGAGCACAGAACGCCCGCAGTTCATGCGGGGTCTGGGTCGACGCCCACAGCGTCAATTCGGCGGTGGCCGCCGTCCACTCGACTACGAGCCCGCGCGTCTCGATCGGCACCGGTGCGTAGATCTGTTGATAGACATTCGCGGTCGCGACATGCGCCGCGGACGAGAACAGCTCCTCGTCCGGAGGTGCGCCGCCCATGCCGCCGGCCACGTTGTCGGGGTAGGCCTCGTGCACCACTACATCCGAGCCGACAGCCTTCGTGAAGTCGGCGACCGCCCGCAGCGGCTCGTAGTCGACGTTCACCAACTCGACGGCGTCCTCGGCGATGTAGCGGCTCTCGGCGACGACGAGCGCGACCGGATCGCCGACGAACTTCGCCTCGCCCTCGGCCAGTGGCGGTCGGGGCGTGTCGGCGATGTCCTTGCCGGCGACCGCGTGCCAGGCCTCCCTGACGTCGGGATTGAGGTCGACGGCTGTGAACACTGCGCGCACGCCCGGCAATTGCAGTGCCGCGGACGTGTCGATGCCGTTGATGCGTGCCCGGGCAAAGGGGCTGCGCACGAAGCAGGCGTGCAACATGCCGGGGCGGGTGATGTCGTCGACGAACGTGCCGTGGCCGGTGAGCAACCGGGTGTCTTCGACGCGGGCGACTCGGGTGCCTGCGTAAGCCACGTTTTTCGCTCCAATCCGAGGGGCTGGAAGTCGAGTTATCGTACTGCGATAAGCATAGTGTCGGAAGTGGAGAGCGACATTACCGCATGATTTGTCTCATCCGTCGTGGTGGATCCGCCCACCGGTATCGGTAAGCGGAAGACCCCCGCCTCCCCAGCGGCGCGCGATGACCTCCGCGGCGATCGAGACGGCGGTTTCCTCCGGGGTGCGCGCCCCCAGGTCGAGGCCGATGGGGCTGGATAACCGGTTCAGTTCCGCCTCGGTCAGGCCTGCCTCGCGCAGGCGGTCGATGCGGTCCTCGTGAGTGCGCCGCGAACCCATCACGCCGACGTAGCCGACCTCCGGCAGGCACAGGGCGACCTGCAGAACGGGGACATCGAACTTGGCGTCGTGGGTGAGCACGCAGATCGCGGTGCGCGAATCGATGGCGCCAGCCTCGGCCTGTTCCGCGAGATAGCGGTCCGGCCAGGCGACGACGACCTCGTCGGCACCCGGGAAGCGCGCCGGGGTGGCGAAGACCGGGCGCGCGTCGCACACCGTCACGCGATAACCCAGAAACGCACCTTGCCTGGCGAGCGCCGACGCGAAGTCGATCGCACCGAAGATGACCATCCGGGGAGGCGGTGCGTGGCTGGCGACGAACACCTCCATGCCCGTCTCCTGGCGCTGCCCGTCGGGGCCGTAGGAAAGCACCGTTGACTGTCCGGCGGCCAGCAGGCCCCGCGCGTCGTCGGTGATCGCGGCGTCGGCCCGACGCGATCCGATGGACCCGTCGACGTCGCGCTGCCCGATGACGAGCCTGCGCCCCACCCGTCGCGCGTCCGGGTGCGCGATCACGGTGGCGACGGCGGTCGGGCGGTGCGCCGCGATGTCGTCGGCGATCGCCTCCAGCTGAGGGAAGGTGTCGCGGGACATCGGCTCGGCGAAGATGTCGATGATGCCCCCGCAGGTGAGACCGACGGCGAAGGCGTCGTCGTCGCTCACGCCGTACCGCTGCAACTCCGCTCGCCCGGATGCTACGACCTCGTTGGCCAGTTCGTAGACGGCCGCCTCGACGCAGCCGCCGGACACCGAGCCCGCCACCGTGCCGTCGGGGGCGACGAACATCGTTGCCCCGGGTTGCCGCGGCGCGGATCGGATCGTGCGCACGACGGTGGCGACGCCGGCGGTGCCGCCGGTCCGCCATACCGACAGCAACTCGTCGAGGACGTCGCGCACCGTCGAAGTGTAAGCCCGATCCGCGCCGCGGCTGTGCGAGTGCTCAGCGAGCGTCGAATTCGATCGGCAGGATCGCCGGGCCGGTGATGCCCACCAGGGGCTTCCACTCCGCGGGCGCCGTGCGACGTACGTTGCTCATTCGCTGGGTCATGACCACCAGGGCTTCGGCGAGCTCGCGGCGGGCGAGGTTCGCACCGAGGCAGTAGTGCGCGCCCGCGCCGAACGTTTGCATGGGTGCGGCGCCCTTCCTGGTGATGTCCAGGCGATGCGGGTCGTCGAACACTTCCGGGTCGCGATTACCCGCGGCCGTGTTCACCATGACGAACGTGCCCGCCGGGATCGGAACGCCGCCGAACTCGACGTCCTCGATCGTCATCCGCATCGCACCGAAGACGACGGGGTTGAAGCGCATCAGCTCCTCGACCGCGTTCATCGCCAGCTCCGGGTGCTCGGCGAGCAGCTCCCACTGGTCGGGGTGATCGCACAGGGTGTCGACCGCCGCAGCGAGCTGGTTGCGGGTGGTGTCGGTGCCCGCCATCAGAATGCCCGCCGCCAGCATGCGCAGCTCCGGTGTCGTCAAGCGGTCGCCGTCGTCCTCGGCGCGAATGAGCTCCGAGATCAGGTCGTGCGTCAGAGAATTGCGGCGTTCGGCGACCATGGCGTCGATGTAGTCGTCGAGCTCCGCCCACGCCGACAGGATCGCCTGCTCGTGTTCGGCCACGTTCCAGCTGAAGATCTTGAAGAAGTCATCGGCCCACTCGGAGAACAGCTTCGAGTCCTCACTCGGAGCGCCGAGCAGCTCCGCGATCACGGGAACCGGATAGGGGCGGGCGATGTCCTCGACGATCTCGCACCGGCCAGCGGCCAGCAGCGGCTCGACCAACCGGGTGATGATGTCGGTGATCACCGTGTCCAGCCGGCCGACCGCCCGCGGTGTGAACGCCTTCGCCACGATGCGGCGAAGCCGATTGTGGTCCTCCCCGTTGATGCTCAAGATGGTGGAGCTCGCGCGATCCCAGATGGGGCCCGACGTGATGCCCTGCGTCTCGAGGCCGAGACCTTCCGGCACGCACATGCGCTGATCCCGAAGTGCCGCACGGGCCAGTTCGTAGCTCAGGATCTCGGGGCCGTGCGCACCCATCACCACCGATCCCTGGCTCAGCGCCACGGCCAGTCGCCGGTGCGCTTCTGCAGGATGGGTTGCGTTCTCGTAATCGACTGTCGGCAGGTCGACGGTGGCGGGTTCAAGGACTTCTGCACCAAAAGCGGTAGTCATCGGGTTACTCCTCGCGTTTGAAGGACACCTCGATGGTCGATTCCGGGCACGGCGGCGGACTAGCGTAGGTGACTACCCCAACCGCAGAAATGAGGTCACGAGTGCGACAGGTCATCGCGGGTCTGCTCGTCGTCGGCGGTCTGGCGCACGGCGGGATCGGGCAGGCGGCGGCATCCCCGGACCAGCCCATTCCGCCGGTTTCGGACGCGACACGCGCGGCCGGATTGGTGGACGTCGCGACCGTCGTGCCCGATGCTGTCGTCGACCTTCGGTACGCGACCCCTAACAACTTCGTCGGGATCGCGATGTATCCCGCCGATGCCCGCTGCCTCGTCGACCAGTCGATGGCCGCCGGCCTGACCACTGCCGCCGACACGCTGCGCTCACAGGGCGACGTGCTTGTCCTCTGGGATTGCTACCGACCGCATGACGTCCAGGTTCAGATGTATGAGGTGGTGCCCGAACCGGGCTGGGTCAGCAAGCCCGGGCCGTACGCGCGCAGCCATGAGGCGGGGCTGTCCGTCGATGTGACGCTGGAACGCGACGGCGCGCTCGTCGACATGGGAACGGGTTTCGACGAGTTCACGCCCCGCGCCAACGCGTACGCCACCGAAGGGGTCAGCCCGGCGGCGCAGGCGAACCGCAGCCGTTTGCGCGATGCCATGGCCGCCGGGGGGTTCACGGTCTACCAGGGTGAGTGGTGGCACTTCGACGCCCCCGGTGCATATTCCAACCACCCGATTCTCGATGTTCCTGTGAATTAGGTGATTTGATCCGTGCGATGCGGTCCTAACCGCTTCGAATCCATAGACAGTCACCGCTGAGCGTCACATTGAACAACCTCGGCGCGAATGTGACCTCGAGTCGCTGGTCAGCAGCGCCCTCGGTGACCTCGGGTGCAGAGAGGACACCTGGGCCGAGAACGGTGACTTGTTCGGCGCGGCATCGGGTGTTCGCGTCGCGCGGTGTTGCGGCCCAGTCGCCGGACTGGACGTCCGGATTCTGCCTGCCGTCCCCGTGCAGCAGGATCGGCGGGCCGACGCTGAGCCAGCGGTCGCTCGGCGGCTGCGGCGTCGTCACAGCCTGCCAACTGCCACCGCTGCATACCAGCGGCATCTTCGCTTCCGCGGGCCGCGTCGCCGCCCCGACGGCATCCGGTGGACACGGCGTATTCGCCTGCAGAGCAACGGGATCAGCAGCAGCGACACCCGATGCGAACACCAAGGCGACGGCGGCGAGCGCACCGGCCACAGTGCGGTACATCGTCAGCCCACCTTGTTGAGGTCTGTCTTCATCAACATGACGTTGTAGTCGGACCACAGTGAGAGGTTCCAGTACAACTCCGAGCCGGTGCCCTGCGTCGACGGCGACCACGGATGCATCATCGGCGCGTAGATCCCGCCGTTCTGCTGTGTCAACAACACCTTGGGCCCCGACCAGCCGCCCTCTGGGCGGTCGGACGTTCGCATGACGATGTTGTTGCTCCGGTCGCCGTGCAGGGCGACGTACTTTTTGAGCTGCTGGTTGTACTGGACGGACATCTCGCTGACCGCGCTGCCTGGGTTGACGTTGACGGCTCCGCAGGCCCCTGCCGTCGTCGTCGACTGGCCGAAGATCGGCGTCGCGGCCGCCGGATTGCCCTTGACCCATCCGGCCGGGGTTGCGCCCACGCCGTACCAGCCGCCGGCGCTGCCCGCGCTGTAGTACTCGTATTTGCTCAGGTCGAGTATGTCGCGCTCGAGGACGCGGGCGACATGGGCCGCACCATTTCGCCCGTTAGGTGTTCCGTACGCGTACACGAAACCATCGCCCGGCCTGACGAACGCCATCTGCTGGAAGTTCTGGTTGCCCGTCGCCGGGTTGTTGTACCGGACGGTCTGCGGAGCCACTTTCCATGTCTCGCCGTTGTCCTCGGAATACGCAAGTGCCGAATAGTTCGTGGTCCACACCCCAGGAGCGCCCCAATGCGTCACTGACATGAAGCTGATGTACTGCGTCACATCGTATTCGGTTCCCGGCGTCGGTACCGAGATGCCGGCCGTCGGAATGAGGGTGATCCCTGCGGGCAGGCCCTCGGGGAAGATGATCTGCCGTGCCATGTACTCGTACGGCGCACCCGGGGGAACGTAAGTCAACGGTGATCCGCCAAAGTCACTGCCGGTGAACCATTCTGGATCTGTGAAGTCCAAGCCGTTGAACAGATCGGCGTCGACACTGCGGAACAGGACGTTCGGTCGCCAGTGGGTGCCCGTCGCCATGCCTCCGAGGCCGAAGGTGTCGCCGAAAGCGATCAGGACCTGATGTTCGTTGACATCGGGAGTGAGCGGGTCGTCGACCATGCCGTTGTCCCACATGATGCCGAGATCGGTACCCGTGACGCCGTAATAGTGCTGAGTGTTGTTCGCTGGATTATTTCCGGTGATCCAATCGACGAATTGCGTTGAGACACTCAGGTATTGACCGGGTGCGGGGAATCCCGGCCGCGTCGTCGGCGGAGGTGTCGGTGCCACGAGCGCGAGGCTCATGGTTTGCGCCGCAGCGAGCGTCATGTCCTCCGTCGTGCCACCCGAGAGCGCGTTGAAGAAGTCGTCCACCTCTTTTCGGGCGAACGCGAGCAGGCTCCAGGCCAGCGTCGGCGCCGCTGGGTCGATCGGCGACTCGCCCCCCGTCGGGTTGAGCAGTGAGTCGAGCACGCCGGACACGAGCTCCACCGCCGCTGTCAACACGTCGGGATTCACAGTGGTGGTTTCGGGAAGGTCTTCTTCCGTCTGCGCGGCCATCATCGGCGACAGGTTGAGCGGTCCCGAGGCGGCGAGAGTGCGCGCGTCGACGAACGCCGCGACGTCGTCGACCTCCTGGTTGATGGAGGCGCTATCCGCCGGTGATCCGGTGGCGAGCGAAGTGGCGCTGACACCCGGCTGTGTCGCGGTGGTGGGCGGCGCAGGATCGCGGGGCGACTCGTTGTTGTCGTCCTCCGCAATGGTCTCGGGAGGTTCTGGCTCCAGGATCCGGGGTGGCTGGGGTTCCTCGAGCTCCTCGGTCTCCTCGAGCTCCTCGGTCTCCTCGGTCTCCTCGAGTTCCTCGAGGTCTTCGGTCTCTTCGAGGTCTTCGGTCTCTTCGAGGTCTTCGGTCTCTTCGAGGTCTTCGGTCTCCTCGAGTTCCTCGAGTTCCTCGGTCTCGTCGGATTCGTCGACTTCTTCGGCTTCTTCGGTTTCTTCACCTGTGGGGGCGTTGTCCGTCAGCGACTCGCCAGCCTTGGGCGTCGTCGAACGCTCGGCATTGGTCGTATCGGTGGTCGTCTTGGTGGTGTCCGGCGATGAATCCGTCGTCTCCGCTGTGGCGACGCCATTGCCCATCGCGATCGCTGTGCCGACTCCCAATGCGACGGCTAGCCCCCCGACGCGGCCAACGTAGCTGGCAGCTCCCATGCAGATTCCCCTCTAAATGGAGCCCCGACCCCGACAACAACCGCTATTAAATAGCACAGACGTCAACCGCACAGCAAAATCCGCGAAAAGTCACACAGTTCCCAATGGTCGCTGTGGCCCAGATCTTGGTGGTGTTTTGCTGAAATGCTCCGCCGGCGCGCAGTCTCTCGGCTAAGACATCAGGCCGGCATCCCGCAGCGCGTCCTCGTACAGGCCGAACGCGTAGGGCAGACCATCTCCGACCCAGGCCTCGATGATGTTGACGTGATCGGCGATGGCTTGGACCTGGTGGGCGTACGTCTCGAATTGTCTGTCCTGACGCAGGCTGTCTATTTGCTGCCGGGTGCCCTGGATGAGGACGAATCCTCCTAAGTCGTTGCTCTGCGGTTTGAGTATCGCGGCATCGAATCGCTCGATCCGCCCGTCACGCTTGAGTTCTTCGAGGTAGCCGGTCAGCTTGTCCTTGAGGAAGGCCAGGGCCTGCGTTTCACGTCCCCGAGTGGGAATTCCCCACATCACCCAGACACCCGCTTCTGCCATGGCTCTCCTTTTACACCAGATGTGTCGCCCAGTCGCGTGACATGCAGAACGTGATCTGTGAAGCTTCCGCGGATGACTCTTGCCGGTGAGCCATTGACAACGCATCGCCCGCGGCGAGCCTGGGCCGCTGTCGCGGTGCTCGCGGTGGTGGGCACGCTCAACTACGCAGACCGGTTTCTGCCCGCAGTGTTGGCCGAGCCGATCAAGAACGATCTGGCGTTGTCCGACACGGCAATCGGTGTAATCAACGGCTTCTGGTTCCTGGCCGTCTACGCGGTGCTCGGGCTTGTGATCGCTCGGATCGCCGATCGCGGCGCCTTCGGTCTGGTGATCTCGACATGTCTGACCCTGTGGGGCGCCATGACGATGCTCGGCGGCGCCGTCCAGTCGGCGTTCCAGCTCGCGCTGACCCGCGTCGGGGTTGCGGTGGGTGAGGCGGGCAGCACGCCGGCCGCGCACGCATACGTGGCGCGAAACTTTCCACCGGAACGCCGTGCCGCACCGTTGGCGGTCATCACCATGTCGATTCCGTTGGCCAGCGCCGCCAGCCTGCTCGGCGGCGGTCTGCTTGCGCAGACGCTCGGGTGGCGGACCGCGTTCGTGGTGATGGGAGCGATCAGTGTCGCGTTCGCGCCGCTTGTGCTTTTCGTCCTCGGACGTCGCCAGCCGATGCCCGTCGCGGTCGCGCCCGTCGGCGACAAGGTGCAGGCGGCGAAAGTGGCCGATCTGCTCAAGAAACCGAGCTTCGTTGCCGTCGTCCTCGGTGCCGCGTTCATCTCGTTCGCGGGCTATTCACTTACCACCTTCGCGCCCGCCTACCTCATGCGAACGCGCGAGATGTCGCTGGGCGAGGTGGGGGTGCAGTACGGCCTCGCCAGTGGTCTGACCGGAATCCTGAGCCTGCTGATCGTCGGTTGGATCGCGGATCGCCTGTCCGTCAGGGATCCTCGATGGTCGCTGTGGCTGGTAGCTGCGATGACCGCTGTCATGCTTCCGTTTTCGGCCCTGGCTTTCGTCGTGGAGAGCCGGACGATGTGCATCTGGTTCATCTCGCTGAGCTATGTCGTCGGGACGGCGTACATGGCGCCGTCGATCGCGGCGATTCAGCGACTGGCGCGCGTTGAGCAGCGCGCAACGGCGTCGGCGATCTTCCTGTTCTTCGGCGCGATGGTCGGATCGGCGGGGCCGTTCCTGACCGGCGTCATCAGCGACGCGCTGGCGGCAGACCTCGGCAACATGTCGCTGGGCCGGGCGCTGCTGATCGTGCCTGTGGCGCAGGTGATCGCGATCATCTGCTATCTCGTTGCGAGCAGACGCTTCGTCAGGGAGATGGTCACTGGGGGCGCCGGCTAAGCCGACTCCCCCAGTGGCCCCCCATCAGTGACTCTCATCGAGCACTGCCCCCCACAGCTTGACGACGCACCCCTCGCACCGTCGCCGCCTGCGTACCAGTTCCACCGACACCGCCCGCCACCGCTGTGCGGATGACCAGCGCTGGCCAGTGTGTCGCGGATCACAAATCTGCGATAAGCCTCATACTGCACCCAAAGTGTGAAATTTGCAAAACGAGGCGATGCGGGTGGATCTATCGGACCGCCAGCAATATTACGCGTTTGTTAAACGGCAGCTTGTTGCGATGAAAATACCTGTTAGGCAAACCTAATTTCGTTCAGTTGATCTAATCAAATTAATTTGCTGGCGATGATCGCGGGGTCGGCGCCTCCTGACGGTCTACCAGCTCTGTCAGCGGGCGGTTGCGTAGTAAATACGTGCGTCCCACCCGGCCAGGTCAAGCGAGGTCGACATCAACGCGGCAGGTGCACCAGGCAGGCTGCCGAGCAGCAGGTCGGCCGTGATCCACTCTCGGCCGATTTCGACGGTTCGGGATTCGCGACCGCAGTTCGCGATCACGAGGAGTTTCGCGGTCGATGTGTTCCTGGAGTAGGCCCAGATCTGTGGGTCGTCATCCATCACCGGTGTGAAATCGCCATCCACCAAGATGGACAGTTCGTGGCGAAGGCGAATGAGTGCCTGGTAGTGCGCGAAAACGGTATCTGTCCCGTCGATCTGGGCTGCGGCGTTCAGCCAAGTGCAGTTGGGGTTGACCGGGAGCCATGGATTGCCAGTGGTGAATCCGGCGTTCGGCCCGGGGTCCCATTGCATGGGCGTCCGGGCGTTGTCCCGACTCATCTTGGCGAGACCGGCCAGCGCCGCAGCCTCGTTGCCACCGGTTGCAAGCACGTCGTTGTAGTAATTCACAGCCTCAATGTCTTTGTGGTCCTGTGGAATCCGAAAGGGGTAATTCGTCATCGCGAGTTCCTCGCCTTGATAGACGAACGGCGTGCCACGCATACCGTGCAGGACAGTCGCAAGTGCCTTCGCCGAGGCCGCCCAGTACTGGAGGTCGTCGTCACCGAACCGGGATACGACGCGGGGCTGGTCATGGTTGTTCCAGTAGAGGCTGTTCCAACCGATTTCGGCGAGCGCGGCCTGCCACCGATGAAGCGATTTCTTCAGAACGACCAAGTCGAGACCGACGTGGTCGAACTTGCCCGCTGGGCCATGGTCGACGGAAACGTGCTCGAACTGAAAGACCATGTTCAGCTCACCTCGCACCGGATCCGTGTAGAGCCGGGCTTGTTCGGGTGTCACGGCAGGCATCTCACCGACTGTCAAGAAATCGCCGTCGCGGTCGGCGAAGACCTGACGTGTCATCTCGGCGAGGTAGTCATGCGTGTGCGGTCCATCCACAAAGCCCTCGAAGGCGACGACGAATCGCTGCCCAGGGATCGCCGGTGAGTCAGGAAGTCCGTCAGCCTTGGAGATGAAGTTGATGACATCCATGCGGAACCCGTCGACACCGCGGTCGAGCCACCAAACCATGATGTCCTGCACAGCCTTTCGTACCTCGGGGTTATCCCAGTTCAGATCCGGTTGCTTGCGGTCGAACAGGTGTAGGTAGTACTGGTCGGTGGCCTCGTCCCACTCCCAAGCCGACCCGGAGAAAAATGATCCCCAGTTGTTCGGTTCGGCACCCCCAAGCGCGTCCCGCCAGATGTACCAGTCCCGCTTCGGGTTGTGGCGGGATGAGCGCGATTCAACGAACCACGGGTGCTCGTCGGAGGTGTGATTGACGACGAGGTCCATCACCAGTTTCATCCCGAGTTCGTGCACCTCGGCGAGCAGTGCGTCGAATTCTGCCAAGGTTCCGAACACCGGATCGATGTCGCGGTAATCACTGATGTCGTAACCGTTGTCGGCTTGCGGCGAAGGGTAAATCGGTGACAGCCAGATCACGTCGACCCCGAGCAACCGCAGATGTTCGAGCCGCCCGGCGATACCGCCGAGATCCCCGAATCCGTCGCCGTTCGAGTCGGCGAAGCTGCGCGGGTAGATCTGGTAGACAACTGCCGTCTTCCACCACGCAGCGTCGCGTCGGCGGCCGATAGTCACTTTCGCTTACCGATCACGTCGCGGTAGACATCCACGTACTTATCGATCATCGTGGCGACCGTGAAGCGCTCCGCGGCGAGTTCGGCGACCGTCCGTCGCTGGAGGTCCCCCGCTGCGGATACCGCGGCCACGGCCGAATCGATGTCGTTGACGAGGAATCCGGTTACCCCGTGCACAATCAGCTCGCCCATCGAGCCTCTGGAGTTTGCGACGACCGGTGTGCCGCAGGCCATCGCCTCGACGACGCTGTATCCAAACGGCTCATCGAAGTCGATGAGGTGGAGCAGCGCGTGCGCGCTCCCCAATACTTCGGCGCGCGCGGACTTTTCGACGGCCCCGAGGTAGCGCACCTGCTCGCCGTCGATGTGCGGCGCGACCTCGTCGCGGAAGTACTGCTCGTCTTGGATGATCCCGCCGATATGGAGCCGGCGGCCGCATCGGCGAGCGACCTCGATCGCGCGTGCGGTGCCTTTGTCGGGGTGGATCCTTCCGAAGAACAGCAGATGCTCGCCGGGCTTCGGATGAATCGCGAATTCCTCGAAGGCGATGCCGTGGTGGACGGTGGCGGCGTAGTGCAGATTCGGATGCCGATCGGCGTCACTGATCGACACGTACGCGGTCGTGGCGTCGTAGCGCTCGTAGACAGGAATGATCCGATCGGACGAGAACCCGTGAATGGTGGTGACCACCGGTGTGGTGACGAGGTCGCTGTATGTCAGTGGCAGGAAGTCGAACCCGTTGTGGATGATGTCGAAGGCGCGGGCGTGCTCGAACACGGAGGCGACGTGTAGGCACTCCGCGACCTTGGCATCGATCGTTGCGTCCTCCGACCAGCCGACAGGCGCAGTTGCGTGCAGGGTGGCTGTGGTGATCGAGTCAGCGGTAGCGAACAGCGTGACGTGATGACCGGCCGCCACCAGTCCCTCGGTGAGTAGCGAGGCGAATTGTTCCCAGGGCCCGTAGTGACGAGGTGGTGTCCTCCACGCGATCGGGGCCAGCACCGCAACTCGGATCGGACCGTCAGACTCGCCGTTGGTGGGAATGTCCTCAGGCTACGCGGCCGTCCGCGGGTAGTTTCACGATCGTGGCTGAGCTGATGAACCGCCAGATCCTGTTGCGTCGTCGTCCGACCGGGCTGGTTGCGCACGGCGACACCGAGTTGGTGAGCACGCCGGCGCCCGAGCCGGCCGAGGGTGAGGCGCTCATCCGCACGACGTTTGTCGGTATCGATGCCGCCGCGCGAACCTGGCTCAACGATCAACCGGGCTACCTCCCACCGGTGCAGATCGGGGAGGTCATTCGGGCGGCGGGCATCGGCGAGGTCGTGGCATCGCGTTGCGACGCCTATGCCGTCGGCGACGTCGTCACGACGCTCACCTGTTTCCAGGAATACGTGATCTGCCGCGACGACATCTTCACGACGCCGGTGCCGGGGCCCCAGGACAAGGTCGACCAGCTCGCGGTGATGTCGGTGTACGGACCGACGGGTGCCACGGCTTACTTCGGGATGGTCGGCATCGGCAAGCCGAAGGAGGGGGAGACGGTGGTGGTCTCCGCCGCGGCGGGCGCCACCGGATCGGTCGCGGGCCAGATCGCCAAGATCGCGGGCGCCCGCGTGGTGGGCATCGCGGGCGGCCCCGAGAAGTGCAGGGCGGTGGTCGAAGATTTCGGCTTCGACGCGTGCATCGATTACCGGGAAGACAATATGAAGGCCGCGCTGAAGGCGCATTGTCCGCGCGGGGTCGACGTCTATTTCGACAATGTCGGCGGGCCGATTCTGGACGCCGTGCTCGGCCGCCTCGCCCCCAAGGCGCGCGTGGTGTTGTGCGGTGTGATCTCGAGCTATCTGACGGGGGAGCATCCCGGGCCTGCCAACTACGTGAATTTGCTCGCCAAGACCGCGACGATGCAGGGGTTCAACGCGCTCGACGAATGGGGTCGGTTCGACGAGGCGTTCGGTCCGTTGCGCCAGTGGGCGGCCGACGGCAAACTCGTGCACCGTGAGACGATCTATGACGGCATCGAATCGTGCGTCGATGCCATGAACGGGCTGTTCACCGGCGCGAACATCGGGAAGATGCTGGTAAAAATCAGCGAACCGACTCGGGCCTGAATATCCGCAGAGAAAAGAGGGTACAGACGGGCATGGTTTCCCACGTCCTTCGTTTGCTCGGCGTAGCCGTCACCGCTGTCGCTGCTGTGTTGCTCTCCCCGGTCCCATTTGCCGCCGCCCAGGGATGCCCCGATGTCGAGGTGGTGTTCGCCCGTGGCACTGGTGAACCGCCGGGTGTCGGCGGGGTCGGCCAGGCTTTCGTCGACGCGGTGCGCGCGCAGTCCGCACCTCGGTCGGTCAACGTCTATCCGGTCAACTATCCCGCCAGCGGCGACTTTTTTGATCGCATCGCCTTCGCAAAGACGGTCGTCGAGGGTATCCGCGATGCGGGTACGCACATCGAGACGACGGCCGCGAACTGTCCGGACACCAAGATCGTGCTTGGCGGCTTCTCCCAGGGCGCTGCGCTTGCGGGCTATGTCACCTCGGCCGAGATACCGGAGGAGGTGCCCGCCGAATACCGCGATTTCATTCCGAATCCGATGCCGTCGGAGGTGGCCGACCACGTCGCCGCCGTGGTGCTGATCGGTCTGCCGTCGCCCGAGTTTCTAGGCAACACCGGCGCGCCTCCCATCACCATCGGCCCGTCGTACGTCGACAAGACCCTCAAGTTGTGCGCACCCGACGACACGATCTGCAACGGTGCACCCCCTGGACCGCCCAGCTTCGCCCACGCGATGTACGGCGTGAACGGCAGCATCAATGAGGCGGCGGCATACGCGGTGGCGCGACTCGGTCCGGCTCCAGCGGCTCCAGCACCTGGCCCGGCGCCAGCACCTGGCCCGGCGCCGATGTCATGATGGTGGCGAACAGCTCGGCCATCTCGTCGGCGGGGCAGCCGGGAACGGTGTAGCCGGTTTCGTCGCGGATCTCGGCGAGGTGGTCGCGCACGTCCTCGACCGAGAGCCCGGGACTGTAAAAGCCTTTCGTCCTGCCGATGAAGAAGCGTGCCACGTGGCCCGCGCCGACGGTGTAGACCTCGCCGGACACGGGACATTCGCGGTGCGTCAGGAAGGCCGCCACCGGCGCGACGAGCGCGGGGTCGAGTCGCTGAAGGTATTGGTTGGCGAGCTCATCCAGGATCGCCTGTGCGGCGGCGTCGTTCTGCAGCGGTGCCGTGTCGACTGAGTGTTGCAGCATCCGGGTGTATGCGATCGGGGCGACGGCGTTCACCTTGATGTTGCGCTCGGCTCCCTCGGCCGCGAGCACTCGGGTTAAGCCGACGAGTCCGGTCTTGGCCGCGCCGTAGTTGCTCATGCGCTCGGCCCCGAGAAGTCCTGCCGCCGAGCAGGTGTTGAGGATCCGGCCATAAGACTGTTCGCGCATCACCTTCCACGCCGGGCGGGTCAGGTTGAACGCTCCCTTGAGGTGCACGTCCACGAGTGGATCGAGCCGCTCTGGGGTGATGTCCTCGAACGGGGCGTCACGCACGATTCCCGCGTTGTTGATGAGGATGTCGACCCGTCCCCACGCACCGACGGCGGCGTCGATGATCGCCTGTCCGCCCTGGGGTGATGTCACGCTGTGGCCGTCGGCGACGGCCTCGCCGCCTAGCGCCATGATCGCGTCGGCGACGCTGTTGGCGGCCGCGCGGTCTGAGCCGTCACCGGTCACCGAACCGCCGATGTCATTGACGACGACGCGCGCTCCGCGGGACGCCAGCAGGAGGGCGTACTGCCTGCCCAGACCGCCACCCGCGCCGCTGATCACCGCAACCTGTCCGTCGAAGCGCAGCTCGTCGGGCGTGCTCACCATGTGACGGGTAATTCCTTCATGCCGTAGATACCGGATTCGCCCTTGAATCGAAGGTCTTTCACGTCGACGGCCAATTGCAGTCCGGGCACCCGGCGAGCCAGCGTGGCAAATGCGATCTGCATCTCGACCCGGGCGAGGTTGGCGCCGATGCATTGGTGCACGCCATAGCCGAAACCCAAGTGGCCGCGCACATTTCGATCGCCGTCCAGTACGTCGGGGTTTTCGACGAAATCGGGGTCCCAGTTTCCGGCTGGCAGGTTCATCACAAGCCAGTCGCCGGCCTGGATCTGCTGTCCGCCGAGGGTGAGATCTTCGGTGGCCACCCGGTCGACCTGGCTGTGGACGATGGCCAGGTAGCGCATCAGCTCTTCGACGATGTTGGCGATGACGGACGGGTCGTCGGTGTGACCGAGTCGCTCATATACGTCCCGACGTTCCATCAGCGCAACGGTTCCCAGGGCGATCATGTTTGCGGTGGTCTCGTGGCCCGCCTGCATCATGATGGCGCCGGTGACAGTGGCGGTCTCCGGGCTGATGTCGCCGTTCACCACATGATCGGCGACGAGGCGGCTGAGCAGATCGTCGCCGGGCTCGTGCTTCTTGCGCTCGACCAACTCGGCGATGTAGGTGAACATCTCCCCGAAGGCCTGTGCCTTCTCTTCGTCGGTGGTGCGTGCGTCCAACCCAACCGTCGTGTGGTGGTGGAACAACTCGAGGTCGCCGTCGGGCACTCCGAGCAGGTGTGCGATGACGAGCGACGGCACCGGTAACGCGAAGGCGCGCACGAGATCGGCAGGCGGTCCGGCCTCGAGCATCACGTCGAGATAGGAATCGACGATCTCCTGGATCTGCTGCCGCATACCGTCGACCCGGCGGAAGGTGAAGTCTCTGGTCAGCATTCGCCGGATGCGATGGTGTTCGGGGTCATCGACACGCGCGAACATCACCGGAGTGTTGTTTTCGCTGTCCTTGGGCAGCATCGACGGCGGGATGGTTTCGGCGGACAGCCGCGGATCGACCAATGCGGCCCGGATGTCCTCGTACCGGCTGACCACCCACGTCGGCCTGCCCTGGTAGATCGCCCGTTGCAGGCCCGGCTCGTCGCGCCACCGGGTGAATTCTGTGGGCGGATGCAATGGGCAGGTCGTCGAGCGCGCAGCAGGGATGGCGGGGAGGTCCGAGGTGGTCTCGGAAGTTGTTGATGTCACCGGCGTTTCCCATTAAGTGTCAGAGGACTGTCAATTGCCCCCGAGCGTAGAACCCCCAAGAGTGGCAGTCAACTGTCAGATAGACTGGTGCGATGACCGACATTGCCGATCGGCCGTTGCGTGCTGATGCTGCGCGCAACGCGGAGCGGATCCTTCGCGCGGCGCGCGACGTATACGGCGAACTGGGGTCCGAGGCGCCGATGGAGGCCATCGCGCGCCGGGCGGGTGTCGGCGAACGGACGCTGTATCGCCGGTTTCCGACCAAGGGTGACTTGATCAACGCCGCACTGGATCAGAGCATTGCCGAGGACCTCACGCCGGTGATCGAGAAGGCCCGTGCCGACAGGGATCCGATGCGCGGACTCGTCGCGTTGATCGAGGCGGCGATCTCATTGGGCGCCCGTGAGCACCACCTGCTGACCGCGGCGAGGCGGGCCGGCGCGCTGAGGCCCGATGTCTCCGAAGAGCTGAACGCCGCGCTCGCCGAACTCACCGCACGAGGCCGGGAAGCGGGGGTCATCCGGACCGAGGTGGTCGCCGACGACCTGCCCAGGTTTATCGCGATGCTCTACGGCGTGCTGTCGACGATGGATTCCGACAGCGACGGCTGGCGGCGTTACGTCGCCCTGCTCATCGATTCGATCTCCACCGGTGCGCGGCAGCGGCTCCCGCGCGCGGTGCCGTTGCGCTTCGAGCCGTCTTCGTCCAGTTGGCCCTAGTGCGTTGTCTCGCCGCCGCCTGCCGGGACATGCTGCGCCGCAAAGGTAGCGGCCTCGTCGGTCATCCCGTTGAGCGGATAGCTGTTGTGTGCGGCACCGTCCCCGCCGCCAGGTGAACAGATCGGATCTGCTGGCGCGCACAGGTCGAGCGTCTTACCCGAGTACAGACTGCCGACGGTGATGGGCGGGGCGGCGGTGTTGATGGTCTGCAGGAAACCGTTCGACGGCTTGCCGAAGAGCGCTACGGCAGCGACGTGGTCGGCGACATCGGATGGCATCGGACCGGTGATCCCCTGAGGCAGCGTGAAGCCAGAGGGGACGGCGTCGGCGGTGATGTATCCGGCGACGGCGGCACCCTGTGAGAAGCCTCCGAGCACGATCTCGGTGTCGGGACATGTGGTGGCCACGTCCTGGACCTTGTTCCTCGCATCGATGACCCCATCTGCGGCGGTCGCGAAATCCAGTGATGCGGGGTAGTTCACCGGGTAGACATCCATCGACTTGTCGCCGATCTTCGATCGCAGCGAATCGACGAACGCCTGGCCGACTCCGCCGACACCGGGTGCTTCAAATGTGCCGCGTGCGAAGACAACCTGCACATCTGCACACGGCGCAGCGGACGCCAAAGGGGGAGCGACCGATGGACTGAGCAACGCTGCCGCCGCCATACCTGAGACAATGACCAACCGATTGACAACCTGCATCCCGACCCACCGCCTTTGAGAGTTACCTGAAATGTGCGGGCTCAACGCTGCGCTCCGCGTTCGCGGAGTTCCCGCCGTACGACTGCGTAAAACCCGCAATTTATGTAATTTATTTCAGGCCCGGTGGTCATCGAGTCGCCAGAACCATGGCCGGGGTGCAGCCAGGTCGCGATGTTGCGGACATAGTCCTTGAAAGCCACCAGACGCGACGGGTCCGACTTGATCTCTGAGCCTTCGGACTCGGTAACGAATGTCGGCGCCCCGCAGTCGAGATCCCAGTTGTAGTCGGCGAAGTGGTGAAACGTCGAGGCGGCCAACGCACGGCCCATCGGCTTACCGTCGGCTGACCGCTCGCCGTCCAGCGCAACGGCGAGGCCGAAGCGTCGGCCGGATGCGGTGCTGCGCCCCAGGGCGACCACCGTCGCGCTTGGCACACAGGCCGACACCGCGCCCTCGTGCGGGTGGGCGGGGAACCACTCGATGCGGCCGCTGTCGGTGCGGGCGGTGCGCAGCAATTCGTGCACCGGTTCCTCGGCGAACACGCGCTGATAGTCGCCGTTGGCGCCGGAGTGATAGTTGGGCCAGGAGATGGTCGGGGTGTCCTGGTCGTCGCACAGCCCGGCCGGGTCGGGATTGCGCTCGTGAAAGTGGTTGACCTCGCCCAAAGATCCGAGGCCGATCAGGCAACTGCCGAGATCCTGGTGGTCGCGCGCGGTGAGCACCCCGCCACCGCTCTCACGGAACCGCACGATCGCCTGGGACTCGGCGTCGGTGAGTCCGTCGCCGATATCGACTGCCAGGAGCCACAATTGGTCGTAGCCGAAGTCGTCGAGTCGGCTCAGGACCGGATCGTCTCCGCCTCTGGTCAACCGGTTGCGTGCGGTCACCTCGTGGCCCGCGGCGCGCAGTTCGTTGGCCAGCAGCGAGAATCGGGTGATGTCCCAATCGTCGGGGTGTTCGGCAATCGTTGTCTGCAACAGGATCTTGGACATCGGAATCCCTCTTCTCACTCAGGCTTTGGCGGCGCGGACGCGCCTGTCCCGGCGCGCTAGCAGTTCGTCCTCTTCGACAAGGGTGAGCATCGGCTTATCCGGAGCGCAGAGCATCGTGACGAGGAAGCGGACCTTGATGTCGTCGCGGGCATTGCCGTCCGAGTAGTGAATGACGTCGCCACCCGGTTCCCAGAACGTTTCACCGGCCTTGACGACGCGCGGCGCCTCTCCCTCGAGTTCGAAGAGCATCTCGCCCTCGAGAACATAGCCGAACGCCGGTCCGCTATGGCGGTGCGGCGGGGTGCCGGGGTCGCCGGGCCCGAACTCTACGGCGATGGTCATCGCGTGCGAGCCCGCGGCCACGTCGGGCGGCATGGCTTCCTGTAGTACGGTGACCGCCATCTGCCAGGCGTTGCTCGTCATGTGGGGCTCCTTCGGTTTGCGATTCGCGGGTATGTCTGGGTATGTCGTTAGGACCGGGCAGGTCCGGGATTTGTGACAGTCCCGCTATTCGACGAGCTTGCCTTCGGCGGATACCTCGCGCATGAGGCCGGCGATCTCGGCAGGGATCTCGGGGATGGGTTCGCGCGCCAGTTGTCCCGGGCCCGACCACACGAAGTTGACCTTCAGCGACTCGTCGAGCTCGGGGTAGTCGGCCCGGTTGTGGCAGCCGCGGGACTCCCGCCGTTCGATGGCGGCCTCGAGGGTCGCGCGTGCGGCCATCAGACTCGACTTGAGATCGAAGGCGTGGGCCAGGTCCTGATATCCGGCGATGTCGGGATGAACACCGAGCTTGGCGGCGTGCTCGTCGATGGCGTCGAGCTCGTGCAGGCCCGCGCGCAGCCCGCTCTCGTCGCGCACCACGCCGCAGTGCTCGGTCATGGCGTTCCGGACGCCGCGCTGCAGGAACCGGACGGTCTCGCCGCCCTTGGCCGCCAAAAGCGCGTCAATCTCGTCTCGGGCACGAGAAACCGCAGCCGCGGAGCGCTGTTGGGCACCAAGGGCGCTCGAGTAGGCAGCGGCGTCGGCCCCGACGATCCGGCCGTAGACGAGCAGCTCGATAAGCGAGTTGCCGCCGAGCCGGTTGGCTCCGTGAAGTCCACTCGAGGCTTCGCCGATGGCGTACAGGCCCTGCACATCGGTGGTGTGGTCCTCGGGCCGGACCCAGACGCCGCCCATCGAATAATGCGCCGTCGGTGCGATCTCGATCGGACTGGTGGTGATGTCGAGCAGCTGCAGTTCCATCAGCGTCTGGTAGACCCGGGGTAACCGCTCCATGATCTGTTCGCGCGGTAGGTGCGAGACGTCGAGCCAGACACCGCCACGGGGGGTGCCGCGGCCCTCCTTGATCTCGGTGAACGCGGCGAGCGCAACGCGATCACGCGTGGACAACTCCATCCGCTCGGCGTCGTACCGTTTCATGAAGCGCTCGCCGTGGTCGTTGCGCAGGATGCCGCCCTCGCCGCGGGCCGCCTCGGAGACCAGGGTGCCCGCGGAGTCCTCCGGCTCGATGAGTCCGGAGGGGTGGAACTGCACGAGTTCGGGATCGCGGATTCGGCCGCCGGCCTCGACAGCGAGACGGAAAGAGTCGCCGGTGTTTTCGTCGCGGCGCGACGATGTACGCCGCCAGATGCGGGTGTGGCCGCCGGTGGCGAGGATCACCGCGTCGGCGCGGATGACGTAGCGGGTGCCGTCGCTCAGGTCGAATCCGTATGCACCGAAGACGACGTTGTCGCGGACCAGAAGCCTGGTGATGTATGCGGAGTCGAGAATCGGGATATTCAGCTGCGCAGCGCGTTTGACCAGTGTGCGCTGGATCTCCAGCCCGGTGTAGTCGCCGGCGAAGGCGGTGCGGCGGAACGTGTGCGCACCGAAGAATCGTTGGGAGATCCTGCCGTCCTGCTCGCGGGCGAAGTGCATGCCATACCGTTCGAGGTCGCGGATGCCCTCGGCGGCGCCTTCCGTGACGACCTGGACCGTATGCGGGTTGGCCAGCAGGTAGCTCTCCTTCAGAGTGTCGGCCGCGTGCTGGGCGGGACTGTCTTCGGGATCCATGGTCGCCAGAGCGGCGTTGATACCACCCGCGGCCAACGTGGTGTGGGGGTCGGACTTGGGTCGCTTACCGACCGCCAGCACGTCAATGCCGCGTTCGGCCAGTTCGATCGCCGCACGCAGACCCGATCCGCCCGTCCCGATGACGAGCACGGAGGTGGCGATCTGCTGTTCATTGGTCCTCATATACCTATGACACCGCAGCGCGGTGATATGTGACAGATGGTGACCGCCGCTTGCGCCTAGCGGCGATCGTCGAGGACTTGGTGCCCGGCGTTGTATCCCGGGATGAACGTGATGCCGGGACCGCCGTGGCACCCTGCTCCACCCAGGTAGAGCCCGTCGATCGGGACCGGCATGTCCAGGAATCCCTTGGGCCCCGGTCGATTCGGACCCATCAGATCCGGATGCAGGAGGCCGTGACAGAAGTCGCCTGACGGGGCGGCGAACATCGTCTGCATGTGGTACGGCGCGAACGTGATGTGGCGGATCAGGATGTCGCGGAAGTTGGGGGCGTAGCGGGTGATCTTGTCGATCACCTTCTCCGCCATCACGTTCTTGAGATGGCCGTGCTGGTCGCGGCTCGCCTCAACGGGGAATGCGTACGCGTACGCGCTGGCCGCATGCTTGCCGGGCGGCGCCATTCCTGCGTCATGCACGGAGGGGATCTGCATGCCCATCGACGGGTTGTCGGGCACGACGCCGCGTCTGCATTCGTCCCACTGGCGTTGTTGTTCCTCGGGTGAGTTGAAGATTCCGATGGAACCCTGCATGCCGGGCTCGTTGAGAAACTCATAGGGCGGATCGAACTCGGGCAGGCCGTCGAGAGCGAAATGGATCTGCACGAACGAGGCACGGTGGTCGCGGCCGGACAGCCGCGTGACGAGGTCGGCGGGCAGGTGCTCGGCGCCGACCAGCTCGACAAGCGTGTGGTCCGGTGCCAGGTTCGAAATCACCACGGGCGCAGTGATCTCGGATCCGTCGCGCAGACGCACGCCGGTAACCCGGTCACCGTCGACGAGGATCTTCTCCACCTTCGCGCGGTACAAGACCTCGCCGCCGGTGGACACGAAAAGTTCGAGCAGATGGTCGCAGAGTGCCCCGATCCCACCTTCCAGCTTCGTCATCATCGCGGTGGCGTCGTCGGGAACGGCAAGGGCGAACGCCAGACAGGTTGCGCTGCCGGGGGTGTACGGGCCGCGGTAGGTGGAGTTGATGGCCAGGAATGCAAGCATGCCGCGCATCACGGCGTGCTTCCGCCGGTCGGGAAGGAAGCGGTCGATGGCGTCCATCGCGGTACCGAACAGGACTTCGTGGATGGCTGTGCGTTCGGCCTCATTGGCCGCGCACGCATACATCTCGTCGATCGTCTTCGGCGGTGTGCGAACGTCGAAGCGGCCGAGTGCCTTTGACGGTCCCTGGCTCCACCCGATCAGACCCGCCATGCCGGTGACGGCGTCGACACCGTGCTTCTCGGTGAGGTGGGTCATGAATTGCATCGGATCGCGATAGAAGATCATCGCCTCGTCGCCGCCGTCCCCGAGATTGACCGACATCACCTCGGAGTCGACGGTGGGCAGCGTGTCGAGCCCGAGCTCCTTGGCGATCTGCGGCGGCATCGGGAACTGCACCGAGCCGGCGATCTCGTAGCGGAACCCGTCGATGAGCTCAACGGTCGCCGCCATTCCGCCGGTATAGGTATTGGCCTCCAGGCACACAGTGCGCAGTCCCGCCTGTTGCAGGATCGAGGCGGCGGTGAGTCCGTTGTGGCCGGCACCGACGACGATCGCATCGTAGTCGCTCATGGCCGGCATATTACGTCAGTACTGACACAATTGCGTCAGTACTGACAAGAAGGCCGAACACTGGGTTACGATCGCCGCGCTATGACCGCGTCGCCGAACCTGCATGAGCTGCGGCGACGGTCCACGCGCGAGGCACTGCGACAGGCCGCCCTGGCAAGTTTCGCCAGGAAGGGCTTTTCGAATGTCACGGTGACCGAGCTCGCCCGCGAGGCCGGCGTCACCGAGCGCACCTTCTTCCGGCACTTCGGCTCCAAGGAAGCCGTGCTGTTCCAGGACTACGAGACGCAGGTCGAATGGCTGGCCGAAGCGCTATCCCGGCGGCCCGAGTCGGAGGCGATATTCGATGCGGTACTGGCTGCGGTCACCAGCTTCCCGCATGACTTCGAGGTGGTCCGCCAGGCGGCGAGCGCCCGAATGGAACTCATCAGCGCCGAGCGGATCGCGGCGCACCTGCGAGTGGTCCAGGCGTCGTTCGCCGCGGTGATCACGCGCTTCGTCGCCGAGCGATACGCGGGTACGCCGCAGATCGATCTGCTGGCCGAAGTGGCCGGTGCGACATTGGCCGCTGCGCTGGTGACAGCGGTGGAGAGCTGGGGCCGCAACGGCTGCGCCGGGGATTTGAATGACATCACCCAGACGTGTGTAAATCTCGTGAGGTCCGGCCTGGCGCCGCTGGCCTGAGGCCAATCCAGTTGGGCTGCAAGGCTTATGTGCGGACCGGCCATACCCTGCCGGACGGCAGGCCGGAACGTGATGTGCTGCATCGACGTCACACGCGGCCGGTCCGCACGTGCAACTTATCACATCATCTGAACAGTTGGACAGATAATGCGAACCGGTCGTAGTCTCGGTCCATGGCCTGATCTTCTAGAGGCCTCCGCACTCCGACGGACCGATGATTACGTTCCACGGCGGGCAATGCGCCGGCCGGGGAGCTGGCGGTGGAGGCGGACCCATCGGCGGCGCCGGGGAGTCCATCCACAGATAGCTCTGCATCGCATTCCCGTTGACGTCGAACATCGGCACGTTTCCCTTGCCGAAAGGGACGGTGACGAAGGTATGGCACACGTTCATGTCCCAGCCCAGACCGTGCATCGGTACGGCTGGCCGGGGCACCAGGTGTAGCCGCCCTGGGCGGTTGCGGCACCGGCGCTCAGTCCCAGCCCGACCACGGCGAGAGCGGTGGACGCGACAGCCGTGGTGGCTAACCGTGAAAGTCGGTTCATATCTTTTCCTTTCGCGACGTGCTGCCTGGGGTGGCAGGCCGATGCGATTCAGTACAGACCGCGCTCGCCGCTACCGATCCCAAGTACGCCTTGATCCGCGCGAAGCGCTAACGCAGCGATCCCGGCGGCCAGTCCCAGCCGATCTCGTCGCAGATCGGCGGAATGATGATGAGCGCTCCGCGCGGGCTGCAGAACGGCATCCCCGGCGGCGGTGTCAGCGGGGCGGGAGGCGCACCGACCGGGACCGGCGGGGGCGCAGCGGGATGCGGCGATCCAGACCACGGGTACATGGTGTTCGTCGTGACATCGACGATGCCCTCGGAGTTCCAGTACCAGTCGTGGCCGACGGTCCAGTCCCAGGTCAGCACCTGACCGCCAGGAGGCGGCGGCTGGCCCGGGAGCCAGTGGGTACACGTGACGCCGGGCGGACAGTTGCCGCCCTGATAGCTGGGGCCCTGAGCGGACGCGGTCGTTGCCAAGCCCAATCCGGCTAGCACCATGCCGCCGGTCGCCACCGCAGTGGTCGCCAGCTTCGACATTTTGATGATGATCGTTCTCTTTCGTCGGGGCGTGCCACCGTGGCATCGCTGTTGGCGCCAAGTAAAGATCCCGACGTTGGCTACCGATCCCAAAGATGATGCTCCTGCAAGCGGCTGGCCGGGTGTATTCCACGCGAACCCGAGAGACATTGGTCATCCCGGCGCTAGGCTCCCGGGCGTGACGGTGAATCGTCGCCAAGTCTTAGGTGCGGCAGGCCTGGCGGGCGCTGGTGCCGCGACCGGCGTGGGTGTGGACCGCCTCATTTCCAGTGGCACCGGAAACAGCCCCGACAAGGAAGCTCCCGTAACCATGTCCGATGACGCTGCGCGCTTTGGGGATCCCCGTATACCCGCCGAGACGATCACCTCGCAATCCCACCTCTTCCGTCTCGGCGACCAGCCCCGCAGCACGCATGACGGGGGGTGGTTCCAGCAGGCGAACGAGGACAATTTCCCGATCCTCAAGGGGCAGGAGGCCAGCCTCTTGATGCTCACCTTGGAGCCCGGCGGTATCCGCGAGCCGCACTGGCATCCCAGCGCGTGGGAACTCAACATCGTCACCCGCGGCGTGGCGACATGGGTCGTCATCGATGGGAACGGGAACCACGAGAGCTTCGAACAACAGGTCAATGACCTGGTTTTCGCGCCCCAGGGGTCGTTTCACTACTTCGAGAACCGCGGTGCGGACGACCTGACGATCATCATCATCCAGAACACCAGCGCGCCCGAAGACAAAGACAACATCGGCATCGGTGAGTCCATGAGCAGGCTTCCACCGCGGGTGCTGTCCGCCGTCTTCGGCGTTCCCGAAGAGACATTCACTTCTTTCAAGAAGATCGACAACTCGATCGTCATCCTGCGATCGCCGTAGGCGACTAAGTACCGCACCGCCGCGACGCGAGATTGAAGTAGCAGTAGCGCACCACTGCTATGCCGGGGCGGTGGTACTTAGTACGACCGCCCGTCGGCGTATCGCTGTCGGCGGTAATGGCGCCCCTTGCCGCGATTGCGGCTCTTGTATGTCGCCAGCTGCGAGTCGCAGTTCGGACAGATCAGCCGTAGGTTCTCCCGATGATTGTTGGTCGGGTCGCCATCGATGTGGTCCATCACCAATGCGAGGGGCAGATCCAGCCACACGCTCGCGCCGCCACAGATCGCGCAGCAGCGCGACTGCACACCGGCGAGATACTCCCGGATGTAGTGACCCTGGTGGCCGTCAATCCGCGCCTCGCCGGATTCGAGCCAGAGTTTCGTCCTGGCATCGCGCCGGGCCGACGCCTGACAGGCGTTACCGCAGTAGACCTTTTGACTGCGCTTCGAAAGTGGTGAGCCGCAACCGCGACACTGCCGCATGCCACGAAGCTACGACCGGCCACCGACAAGCTGCGGCTGTCGGATATTGGAGCCTCCTATCGGGATTGAACCGATGACCTTTCGTTTACAAGACGAATGCTCTACCACTGAGCTAAGGAGGCCTGCGGGCCAGAGTTTATCGGGTCGTGTTTCCGGGGAACTCGCTGCGGTGTGAGTGTCAAAGACGATCTGCTCAGCGACTTCAAGTCCGTCTACCCGGGGCCGTCCCGGGAGGAGGTCGAGCGGTTGTCGACCCTCCTCGACCAGAGCGCCAGCACCGAGGCCAGCATGGGCCTTTCCATCGCCACCGCGATCAAGCCGATCGTGCCCGAGGTCGCCGGCCGCATCGAGTCATACAGTGCCGGCGACGTCGACGAGTATGTGCGCATGCTTAGGGGCGCGGTCGTCCTGCTACTTCAGCAGTGGGAACCCGACGGCGAACCTCCGGCGGCCGACGAGGTCGCTGCCCGGGTCGGGGCTCTGGAAGCCGAAAGCTGACGTCACTCGTCGGGGTCGATGACCCGCTGAGACCTCACCGGCTGCACCGCCGAACGTGCCCGTGGGCGTCGGCCCGGGAACGGAATCCGGTCGGCGATGTTGCTCAGCGGGTTGACCACCTGGCTGAGGGTGATGACGGCGTCGTGCAGCGCGTCGATCGTCGGCGCCAACGCCTCCAGCCCCGGCGTCAACCGGTTCAAGGTGTCCGCGACGTCGGCCAGTTTCAGTAGCGGTCCGTTCTCATCGGTCAGGGTGTCGAGCAGCCCGCCCTCGGCCAATAGCTTGTCGGCGACGCCGTCCTCGCGCAGCACCCGCTCGATCAGGCCGTCGTTGGCCAGCAGCTGATCGGCCAGCCCGCCCGGCGCGATGACCCGCGATATCGCGCCGTCGTCGGTGGTCATCCGGTCCAGCAGCCCGCCTTCGGCGGTCACCTGGTCGACGATCCCGCCCGGTGCGAGCGCCCGCGAGACGGCGCCGTTCTCCGCGGTCAGCCGATCCAGCAGACCGCCCTCGGTGGTCACCTGATCTATCACCCCGCCGGGGCGAAGCAGCCGGTCGAGCGGCCCATTGGGCGCCAACGCCCGGCCAAGGGGTGCGTCGTCGTCCATGAGCCTGGCCAGGCGGTTGGCCCGCTCGACGGCGTCGTCCAGACCGAGCAGGTGAGCGAATGACGCCGAACCGCCGGTGTCTGTCCCCGTCTCGCCCAGGGTCCGCTGCGCCATGCCGAGTGCGCCGCTGGCCATCGAAAGGCCTGCGTCTGCCATTGCCAATCCGACCCGTACCGGTGCTGTGGCCAGGTCAGTCACGGCTTTCCCCAGGTTCATCACCTCAGTCTATGGACCGCGCAAGCGAAAACTCACAGGAAGTACACAGCTATCAGGCAGGATCATTACCAGCCAACAGGTGGACAGTTGCGAGATGGCGATGGTTGCTGCACCAGAGAACACACCAGAAGCCACGGTCCTTGTCGTCGACGACGAGACGAACATCGTCGAGCTTCTTTCGGTGAGTTTGAAGTTCCAGGGATTCGAGGTCTATACGGCGTCCAACGGCTCTGCCGCCCTGGACAAGGCACGTGAGGTAAAGCCGGACGCGGTGATCCTCGACGTCATGATGCCGGGAATGGACGGCTTCGGGGTGCTACGCCGGCTGCGGGCCGACGGCATCGACGCGCCGGCCCTGTTTCTCACGGCCCGCGACTCGCTGCAGGACAAGATCGCCGGGCTCACGCTCGGTGGCGATGACTACGTCACCAAGCCGTTCAGCCTCGAAGAGGTGGTGGCCCGTCTGCGGGTGATTCTGCGACGCTCGGGGCGCGGCACGGTCGAGGAAACCCGCAGTTCCCGGTTGACCTTTGCCGACATCGAGCTCGACGAGGACACCCACGAGGTGTGGAAGGCCGGCGAGCCGGTGGCCCTCTCGCCGACGGAGTTCACCCTGCTGCGGTACTTCATCATCAACGCGGGCACCGTGCTGTCGAAGCCGAAGATCCTCGATCACGTGTGGCGGTACGACTTCGGCGGCGACGTCAATGTCGTCGAGTCCTACGTGTCGTACCTCCGCCGCAAGATCGACACTGGCGAGCACCGCCTGCTGCATACGCTGCGCGGCGTCGGCTATGTGCTGCGCGAGCCGCGATAGCGAGTTGTTAGTCGAGGAGACCACAGACCGCAACAATGGGGGCGTGGGCGCACTGAGCGGACGCGGCATCCCCCTACGGGTCGGGCTCGTGGCCGCCACGCTCGTTCTGGTGGCATGTGGCCTGCTCGCGGCCGATGTCGCAGTCACGTCGATTCTGCGGCACACCCTGAGCAGCCGCGTGGACCAGGAGTTGCTCGACGCGTCCCGTAGCTGGGCTCAAGCTCCGCGTGACGTGCCAGCGCAGCCGATGCAGGGGCCCAATCCCGCGCGGCCGCCGTCGAATTTCTACGTACGGGGCATCGGTCCCGACGGCAACGTCTGGATGGCGGTCAATGACCGTGACGCCGAACCGGCGCTACCCGAAGACAACGACGTGGGACCCGTCCCGGTCACCATCGGCTCGGTCGGCGACTCGGGCGTCGAATGGCGCGCGATGACGGTCCGCGGTCCGCAGGGCGAACTCACCACGGTTGCCATCGACCTGTCCGACGTACAGACGACGGTGCGCGCACTGACGTATGCCCAACTCGGCATCGGGTTGGCGGTGTTGTTGGTGCTCGGTGTCGCCAGCTACGCCGTGGTCCACCGAAGCCTGCGCCCACTGTCCGAGGTCGAACGGACCGCTGCGGCGATCGCGGCGGGGCAGCTCGACCGTCGTGTTCCGACGCGTGATCCTCGCACCGAGGTCGGCCGACTCTCGTTGGCGCTCAACGGAATGCTCGCCCAGATCCAAAGTGCGATGGCGGCATCGGAGGCCTCCGCAGAAAAGGCGCGCGGGTCCGAAGAGCGGATGCGCCGGTTCATCACCGACGCCAGCCACGAGCTGCGTACACCATTGACGACCATTCGTGGATTCGCCGAGTTGTACCGCCAGGGCGCCGCCAGTGACGTCGAGATGTTGATGAGCCGGATCGAAAGTGAATCGAGCCGGATGGGTCTGCTCGTCGAGGATCTGCTGCTGCTGGCCCGGCTCGATGCCCAACGTCCGCTGGATCGGCGCAGGGTCGACCTGCTGGTGCTGGCCAGTGACGCCGTGCACGACGCGCGCTCGATCGCGCCGAAACGCACCATCACGATGGAGGTGTTCGACGGGCCGGGAACGCCCGAGGTGCTCGGCGACGAACCGCGGCTGCGGCAGGTGCTCTCCAATCTGATGACCAATGCGTTGCAGCACACGCCCGATACCGCGGACGTCACGGTGCGGGTAGGGACGGACGACGAGACCGCGGTGATCGAGGTGTGCGACAAGGGGCCGGGGATGAACACCGAGGACGCACATCGCGTCTTCGAGCGGTTCTACCGCGCCGACTCGTCGCGCGCGCGGGCCAGCGGCGGCACCGGACTCGGACTGTCGATTGTCGACTCGCTCGTGTACGCGCACGGCGGCACGGTCAGCGTCACCACCGCACCCGGACAAGGCTGCCGATTCAGAGTGGAGCTGCCCCGGATCGCGGACGTTCCCGCCCACGTCGGTTGACAGTCAGCGCAATTCGCCCAACGCGGCCTTGATCTTGGCCTGCGCGTCATCGAGTGATTGGGGCGACGGATTCTGATCGGCGTTCGCGAAACCGAAGTCCGCGAGGTTGTTCGTCGGGAAGACGTGGACGTGAAGGTGCGGGACTTCCAGCCCCGCGATGATCACGCCCGCACGCTCGGCGGGGAAGGCCTTGACCACGGCCTTGCCGATCAACTGCGACACCTCCATCACCCGGCCGAACACCGCGGGGTCGACGTCCTGCCAGTTGTCGATCTCGGCCCGCGGGACCACCAGTGTGTGACCTACGGTGATGGGCGCGATGGTCAGAAACGCGACGATCTCGTCGTCTTCGTAGACGAACCGACCTGGTAGCTCTCCGTTGATGATCTTCGTGAACACGCTCGCCATGCGCCCGAGCTTACGGGGCGCTCAGCGGATGAGATCGCCCAGTTCCTCGACGGTCCATGGTGGTGCGTCGCTGTGGTCGCGGTAGCCGATGATGGCCGGTGTCTGACGGTCGAAGCGGCCGACGAAACCGCCTGCGGCGATGAAGATCTGGCCCGTCACATCCTTGGCGAGATCCCCGGCGAGATAGGCGTAGGTCGGTGCGGCGTACTCCGCGGGGGGCGCGTCCAGCGCGGCCTGCGTGCTGCCGTCGTCCAGCAGCCCGCGCCGATTCAACTCGGCGATGTGGGTTTCGTACTCCGAGCCCGTCGACAGCCGTGTCTTCGCGCCCGGGCACACCACGTTCGCCCGAACGCCGTGCTCCTTGAGCTCCGCGGCGATGGCCAGCGTCAGCCCGTTGACCCCACCCTTGCCCGCCGGGTAGCCAGTGCCCCCGTAGTCGCCGCGGTACGCGAACGAACTGGTGTTGATGATCGAACCACTGCCCTGCTCGACCATCTTCGGCGCCGCCGCCCGGCATGTCTCGAATGTGGTCACCAGGTGTGCGTCGATCAGATCGTGGAACAGCTTGCTGGTGACTGTGAGGATCGACTCGCCAGCCAGTCCCGGTGTCCCCGCGCAGTTCACCAGGATGTCGATGCGGCCGAACTCGTTGATGCACCTGTCGATCAGAGCGTCGGCGACTTCGGGATCCGACGGTGAACCGGCGTGGGCAAGTGCTCGGGGTATCGCGGCGGCGGCCAGCTTGGCGGTATCGGGGTCGCGCCCGTTGAGCACGACCCCGGCGCCCTGTTCGGCGAGCAGTTGCGCCACCGCGAGTCCGATGCCGCGGGTGCCGCCGACGACGACGGCGCCGCGGCCCGTAAGCGGACGGCTAATCGCCGCCGCCTTCCTCCTGCCCGAATTCCATTGCGTCCATGTTCCAGTAGCCACGCAGGTTGGTGATCAGCCCCTCGTCGTTCACCTTGTAGGTGAAGACGCCGCGCACCGTGGCGGTGAAGCCGTTCGGGAACAGCGTGCGCAGCACAAGGATGTACGCGATCTCGTTCGGAGAGCTGGACGGGAACGTCGACTCGCGGGTGATGGTCAGCTTGTTCGGGCCGATGTTGGTGTCGAAGAAGTCGCCGACCGCCGCCTTGCCGCGCACACCGTTGCCGTCAGGGTTCGTCACGGACGGACCGATCGGGTCTTCGATGACGATGTCATCGGTCATCAGCGCGAGCCAGCCGTCCTTGTCGCCCGCCTGCACGCAGCGCCACGACGACTCGGACGCGGTGACGACCGGTGTCTTCTCGACTGTGTCAATCGTGCTGTCAGACATGGGTCTACCGATCTTCGTCGGTGTAGCGGATTACACCGCGTATGTTGCGGCCCTGCAGCATGTCCTGATAGCCGTCGTTGATCTGCTCCAGCTTGTACTGCCGGGTGACCATGTCGTCGAGGTTGAGCTTGCCTGCCTTGTACATCGACAGCAGCTGCGGGATGTCGTAGTGCGGGTTGCCGCCGCCGAAGATGGTGCCCTGCAGCCTCTTCTGCATCAACGTCAGCATGGCCAGGTTCAGCTTCACGTCCATCTCGGCCATGTTGGCGACCGCGGTGACCACGCAGGTGCCGCCCTTCGAGGTGCAGTTGAGGTAGTTGTCGATATCCTCGCCCTTGAGCTCACCGGTCGTGATGATCGTCTTACGCGCCATTCCGCCCGCGGTGACCTCGGCGATGCCGCCCATCGCGGAGAAGACGTCCGGATAGACGTGCGTCGCACCGAACTTCAACGCCTGATCGCGCTTCCACTCGACCGGGTCGATCGCGAAGATGTTGCGTGCGCCTGCATTCACTGCGCCCTGAAGCGCGCCCATGCCGACGCCGCCGATGCCGAAGATCGCGACGTCCTCACCCGGACGGATGTCCGCGCTGCGAGTGGCCGAGCCGTAGCCGGTGGTCACACCGCAGCCGACGAGGCAGGCCACCTCGAACGGGATGGTCGGATCGATCTTCACCACCGAGCTCTTGTGCACGACCATGTAAGGGCTGAAGGTGCCGAGCAGCGTCATCGGGATGACGGGTGTGCCGTCGGGGGTCGTCACGCGGTGGGTGCCGTCGGAGACGGCCGTGCCGGTCAGGAGCAGAGCCCCGAGGTCGCACAGGTTGCGCTGACCGCTTTGACAGGTCGGACACTCACCGCAGGACGGGATGAAGGAGAGCACCACGTGATCACCAGGGGCGACGTTCTCCACGCCGGGCCCGACTTCGGTGACGATGCCTGCGCCCTCGTGGCCGCCGAGCACGGGGAAGCCGGCCATCGGGATGTCGCCCGTGACCAGGTGGTGGTCGGAGTGGCACATGCCCGACGCTTCCATCTGGATCTTGACCTCGTCCTTGACGGGGTCGCCGATCTCGATCTCTTCGATCGACCACGGTTGGTTGAACTCGTAGATGAGAGCGCCCTTTGTCTTCATCCGTACTCGCCTTCCACTAGACCCTTGAGGCCAGACTAGAGCCATTAGTTAGGTGCGTCACACGCACCCCCAAGCAACCGCTTGGCCGGGTGTCACCAGATCTTTGCTGGAGCCTCGCCGAGCGGGTAGTAGCCGGGCAGCTTCTCGCCGGCCATGGAGCGTTCGATCCGCTTCTGCATACCCTCGCTGAGGTCGCCGGACCCGATGAGCTTGCCGAACATATAGGCGACGTGCCCGAAGTCGAAGAAGTCGCGCTGCCACTCGATCAAGAGGTTGCTGTCCAGCCGGAACCAGCTGCCACCGATGCCGTAGATCTCGTCCTGCGTGCCGTCGGACTTGTTCACGATCTGCTTCCAGAAACCGACGATCTCGCCCTGCTTCTCGTCCACGAGCACCTTCTGGTACTCGTACACCCAGTTCTCCAGGCCTTGCATCTCCAGGCCGAGGGCGACGTCGCGGATTTCGTCGCGGCCGATGCACATCACATCTTCCTTCGGCCCGATGTTCCAGCCGTAGGTCGCGTCGTCGGTGTAGAAGTCAGCCAGATTCGACCAATCACCGGCCGCCTCGGAGTCCTTGTTTGCCTGCAGCCACCGCTCGACCCAGCTGTCCAGTTGATCCCGTGTAAACGACGCCATTGTCAGTCCTTCTCTGTGATTGAAATTGCTTGGGTAGGACACATATCGATCGCCCGCTCGACTTCCTCGCGGATGTCGTCGGGTGGCTCCGGGTCGACGATCTTGACGACCCCACGCTTGGGCACGGCGAACACGTCAGGGGCCTCCAGTTCGCACATGGCGTGGCCCTGACACAGGTCCTCGTCCAGCTCTACGCGGTAGCAGCCCATCGGCTCAGTCCTTCTTGGCCCGCTTGCGGTAGCGCACCTTCGCCGGCTGGGCCAGCTGTACGACCATCTTGGAGTGATCGTTGCGGTAACTGTCGGCGGGCTGGGCCATTTCGAACTCATACTCGCGCAACAACACCGAGAAGATCGCCTTGATCTGCATCTGGGCGAAGGCAGCCCCAACGCAGCGGTGCTTGCCTGCGCCGAACGGAATCCACGTCCAACGGTTGGCCAGATCCTCCTGCCGCGGTTTCAGGTAGCGGTCGGGGTTGAACACATCGGGGTCGGGGAAGTCCTCCGCAATTCGGTTCGAGATCGCCGGCGACGCTGCGACGAAGTCGCCCTTGTGGATTCCGAAGCCCTGAACCTCGAACTCGTCCTGCGCGACTCTCATGAGGATGATCAGCGGCGGATGCAGCCGCAACGTCTCCTTTACGACGTTGTCCAGCTTCGGAATCTGTCGCAGTGCATGGAAACTGACCTCCTGCCCGTCCGCATAGAGCTCCTCGAGCTCGGCCAGCACCTCGGCGTACACCTCGGGGTGCCGAATCAGCTCGATCAACGTCCACGACGAGGTACCCGAGCTGGTGTGGTGGCCCGCGAACATCAGTGAGATGAACATGCCGGTGACCTCGTTGGCAGTGAAGCGCGGGTTGCCTTCGTCATCCTTGATCGAGACCAGCACGTCGAGCAGGTCCCGATCTTCCTTGCTCGCAGGCGGATTGGCGATGCGGCCTTCCATGATCTCCTGAACCAGCGCAACGAGTTTCACGCGCGACTCGTCGCGGATCCGGAAGCTCTCGATGTCGAGGTAGGGATCGACGTAGCAGAGGGGATCGGTCCCACGCTCCAGCTGGTGGTAGTACTGGGCGAATCGACTGTCGAGCTGCTCGCGGAACTTCAGTCCGATGAGGCACGCCGTCGAGGTGTAGATGGTCAACTCCGAGAAGAAGTCGAGAAGCTCGATCTCACCTTCGGGTCCCCAGTCGGCGATGATCTTCTTGACCTCGTTCTCGATGGTGGCCGCGTGGCCCTTCATCTGCTCGCCGCGTAATGCGGTGTTGTGCAGCATCTCCGCTCGACGTTCGGGGTCGGCGTCGAACACCACGCCTTCGCCGAAGATCGGCGTCATGAAGGGATAGGCCTCTGCCTGGTTCAACTCGCTGTCACTGGAGCGGAAGAAGAACTCGTTGGCCTCGGACCCGGACAGCATGACGACCTGCTTGTCGACCAGCTGGAACCAGCCGACGTCACCGCATTCCTCGCGGATGCGGTTCATCAGGCCTATCGGGTCGGTGCGGAACTCCTCGAGGTGTCCGTGTTCCTCCTCGCCGCCGGAAACCCGGGGGGCAGTCGCCGTCGTCATGGGTTCAGGTTCTCCTCGTTCAAGACCAGCTTCTGGCGTTCCGCCGGGGCGCTGGTCAGTGGGGCTTCGGGCTGTAGTTCCATGTTGGCGATGTACCCGCCGCGCGGCGTCTCGGCGACGAACGTGATCGCGCGCGCGAGATCGGCGGCCCGCAGGAAGTAATCGTGCCGCGCCTGGCCCCACTTAGCCCAATCATCAAGTGCCGGAGCGATCTTGTCGGCGGGCAGGCTCCACCCCATGCTGGTTTTGGTCGGCCCCGGATGCACAATCGAGGCGCGGACACCGGTGCCCTCGAGCTCCATCTGGAGGTTGTTGACCATGGCGACGAGTGCGGCCTTCGCGGCGCCGTAGGCGCCCATATGCGGGCGCTGGCGCAACGCCACCTCGGAGCCCACGAAGATCAGGTCGCCGCGTTGACGTTCCAGCATGCCCGGCAGTACCGCCGTCGTCAGCCGGTTGGCCCCGACCAGATGGATCTGCAACTGCGAGTCGAACTCGTCGGTGGTGATCTCGGCCAGCTTGCCGAAGTAGGTGTCGCCGGCGCCGGCGACCAGTACCTCGATCTCACCGAGTGCGTCAACGGCGTTGGCCACGAACGACTTCACCGAGTTGGGGTCGGTCACATCGAGATGGAACCCGACGGCCTCGCCGCCCTCGGCGCGGATCTTGCCGACGAGATCGTCGAGCTTCTCGACGCGACGGGCGCCCAGTGCGACCGGGAAGCCGCGCGACGCGAGGTCGATGGCGGTGGCTTCTCCGATACCTGCCGAGGCGCCTGCGACGATGGCAGGCCTGCGGTCGGGAAGTGGTGCAAAACGAGGCATGGTGTTGACCTTCAGCGGATCTGGAGAGTCATGGGTAGGTGGGCGAACCCGCGGACATTACTCGAGTGGACTCGGACGGCGTTGGCCTCGTCGACCTCGTATCCGCGGATTCGCTTGAACATCTCGGTCAGCGCCACCCTGGCCTCCATCCGGGCCAGGTGCGCACCGAGGCAGAAGTGTGCTCCACTTCCGAAACTCTGTAGTTTGGAGCCGATTTCGCGGCCAATGATGAAGTCGTCGGGGTCCTCGAAGACTCGCTCGTCGCGGTGCGCTGAGCCGGGCAGCAGCAGGAGCACATCACCGTCGGGAATGGTCGTGTCGTAGAGCGTGAGCTCGCCCTGGACCGTCCGCGCCAGGATCTGGCTCGAGGTGTCGTACCGCAGCGTCTCCTCGACCCACAGTGGCACCCGCTCCAGGTCGGTGTAGACCGGAGCCAGCTGATCGGGGTTCTTGTGGCCCCAGAAAGCCGCATTGGCAAGGAGTTTGGTGGTGGTCTCATTACCGGCGATCACCATCAGGAACATGAACCCGAGGATCTCGTCGTCGGTGAGCCGGTCCCCGTCGATCTCAGCCTCGAGCAGTGCCGACGTCAGATCGTCGGTGAGCTGCTTGCGGCGCTGGGCGACCATCTCCTGGTAGTAGACGATCAGGTTCAGAGAGGCCTCGATGGCTGCGGGTGGCACGTCGGTGACGCCCTCGTCGCGGTGCATCACCCCGTCTGCCCACGCCCGCACCTGGTCGCGGTCCTCGACGGGTACGCCCATCAACTCGGAGATGACGTCCATCGGGAGCTTGCCAGCGAATTCGTTGACGTAGTCGACGGTTTCAGAAGGAGACGAGCGCGCCTTCTCCATCATGATGTCGAGATGCTGAGTCGCGATCTCGGTGACCCGGGGCTCCAGCTCGCGGATGCGACGCGGAGTGAAACCCTTGGAGACGAGGGTGCGCAACCGGAGGTGCGCCGGATCGTCCATCGCCAGGAAGGACATGGTCTTGGACGCGTGCGGGCCCCGCGAGGCCGGATCCAGTGACACCCCGAACTTGTTGGACAACGTGGCGCTGTTGCGGAAGCCCGCCAGCACGTCCTGGTGCCGGGACAATGCCCAGAAGCCGAGTTCGGAGTTGCGGTACAGCGGGGCCTCGTCGCGCAGGCGTTTGTAGTACGGGTAGGGATCCTCGTGGAAGTCGTAGTCGTACGGGTCGAGCAGCAGGTCGCTGGTATCGACGATCTCGGATGTCACTGGTCGTCTCCCAAGATGAGACCGACCACATAGCTGAGGCGGTCGGCGATCTGGTGATAGGTGAAGGCGCCGCTTCCGGCGTTCACCAACGCGCCGAAGAAGGTCATCTCCAACGCGGCGAGTGTGCGCGGGTCCGCATCCGGGCCGACGGCTGAACGGATGCGGCGGTGGATCTCTGCGCCGATGCGATCACGGACCGAGCGCACCGCGTCGTCGTTTCCGCTCAGCAGAGCGGTGGTGCAGGCGGCGGCCACCTCCGGCTCATCGGCGACCGTCAGCGCCATGCTGCGCAGCGTCTTCTCGACGCGGGCGGTCCGGCTGTCGTTGACGTCGGTGAAGTAGGGCACCCGGCGGATCAGGTTCAGGTAGACCTCGGCGATCAGATGGTTCTTCGACGAGAAGTAGGTGTAGGCGGTTGCCGGCGCGACCTTGGCCCGCGCCGCGACCGCACGCACCGTGAGATCCGCGTACGACGACTCGCGCAGCATCTCCACGCCGGCGGCAAGCACCTTGTTGAAGGTCTCCTCCTGGCGCCGGTTGCGCGGCGTCTCCCCTGGTTGAGGGAGAGGCGGTTGCGTGACCACCACCGCTGGTTCACTGGACACATGTCCAACTTATCCGACAGGGACAGCATGAAGCAAGTACACAGGTGAACCGGGGCGCCCTTGCTTCTCGCCGCAAGGAGCGGCTATGGTTCGAGATGAGACAGTCGGACAGTTGTCCAGTAGTGCGAACACAGGAGTTCGGATGGGAATCCTCGCCGATCGCGAGAGTCGTTTGCTCATCGACGGAGAGCTTGTCGCCGGGAGCGCGGGCACGTTCGGAACCGTCAACCCGGCCACCGAAGAGGTGCTCGGCGTCGCAGCCGACGCAAGCACCGACGACATGGGCCGGGCGATCGAGGCGGCGCGGCGCGCCTTCGACGAGACGGGCTGGTCGACGGACACCGAGCTGCGGGTGCGCGGCATTCGCCAACTCCAGCAGGCGATGCGCGACGCGGCGGAGGATCTGCGGGAGGTGACGATCAGCGAGGTCGGCGCGCCCCGGATGCTGACCTCGATGGCGCAACTCGAGGGCCCCGTCGAAGACCTGAGCTTCTGCGCCGACACCGCGGAGTCGTACGCGTGGACCACCGATTTCGGTGTCGCGTCGCCCATGGGGATCAAGACCCAACGCACCATCGCACGCGAAGCCGTCGGCGTGGTTGGCGCGATCACCCCGTGGAATTTCCCCCACCAGATCAATCTCGCCAAGCTAGGTCCCGCTCTGGCGGCCGGCAACACGATCGTGCTCAAGCCGGCACCCGATACACCTTGGTGCGCGGCGGTGCTGGGCGAGCTGATCGTCGAACACACCGACATCCCAGCCGGCGTGGTCAACATCATCACGTCCAGCGATCACGGCGTCGGCGCCCTGTTGTCGAAAGACCCACGGGTGGACATGGTTTCGTTCACCGGGTCGACGAACACAGGGCGAGCGGTGATGGCTGACGGTGCCGCCACCCTGAAGAAGGTGTTTCTGGAACTCGGCGGCAAGTCGGCTTTCCTGGTACTCGATGACGCCGACCTGGCAGGCGCCTGCTCGATGTCCGCGTTCACGGCGTCGATGCATGCGGGCCAGGGGTGTGCGATCACCACCCGGCTGGTGGTGCCGCGGGCCCGCTACGACGAAGCAGTCGAGGCGGCGGCGGCCACGATGGCCGGTTTGAGGCCCGGCGACCCCCAGGATGCCGGCACTATCTGCGGGCCGGTGATATCGGAACGGCAGCGCGACCGCGTGCAGGCCTACCTGGATTCGGCCGCCGACGAGGGTGGCAAGTTCGCCTGCGGCGGAGGGCGTCCCGCCGATCGTGACGTCGGCTACTTCATCGAGCCGACCGTCATCGCCGGACTGGACAACAACGCCAAGGTCGCCCGGGAAGAGATCTTCGGGCCGGTGCTCACCGTCATCGCCCACGACGGCGACGACGATGCCGTGCGCATCGCCAACGACTCGCCCTACGGTCTGTCGGGCACGGTCTTCTCGCCGGACATCGAGCGGGCGAACGCGGTGGCCGCGAGGCTGCGCGTCGGCACCGTGAACATCAACGGCGGTGTCTGGTACTCGGCCGACATGCCGTTCGGCGGATACAAGCAGTCCGGTATCGGCCGTGAGATGGGGCTCGCCGGCTTCGAGGAGTACCTGGAAATCAAAGCCATTGCGACAGCAGCGAGTTGATCGCCGAACGGCCACTTATCCAACGCTATTGGACTAACGGCGACCAATAACTGGCCACTCGGCGGGAAGAGGGAGACATGTACGGAGATCAGTTCAAGGAAAAGGTCGCGATCGTCACCGGCGCCGGCGGCGGTATCGGTCAGGCGTATGCCGAGGCACTGGCCCGTGAGGGTGCGGCCGTGGTGGTCGCCGACATCAATGTCGAAGGCGCGCAGAAGGTCGCCGACGGCATCAAGGGCGAGGGCGGCAACGCGCTCGCGGTGCGCGTCGACGTTTCCGACCCCGACTCCGCCAAGGAGATGGCCGCGCAGACGCTGGCCGAGTTCGAGGGCATCGACTACCTGGTCAACAACGCCGCGATCTTCGGCGGCATGAAGCTGGACTTCCTCATCACCGTCGACTGGGAGTACTACAAGAAGTTCATGAGCGTGAACATGGACGGCGCGCTGGTGTGCACCCGCGCGGTATACCGCAAGATGGCCAAGCGCGGCGGCGGGGCGATCGTCAACCAGTCCTCCACCGCGGCATGGCTGTATTCGAACTTCTACGGCCTGGCCAAGGTCGGCATCAACGGCCTCACCCAGCAGCTCGCCACCGAACTCGGTGGTCAGAACATCCGCGTCAACGCCATCGCGCCCGGACCCATCGACACCGAGGCCAATCGCACGACAACGCCACAGGAGATGGTCGCCGACATCGTGAAGGGAATTCCGTTGTCGCGTATGGGCGAGGTGGACGACCTGACCGGCATGTGCCTGTTCCTGCTGTCCGACCAGGCCAAGTGGGTCACCGGTCAGATCTTCAACGTCGACGGCGGACAGATCATTAGATGAGCGACGACCTCAAGCTCGGTTACATCGGCCTTGGCAACCAGGGTGCTCCGATGGCGAAGCGCCTCGTGGAGTGGCCCGGCGGACTGGTGGTCTTCGATGTGCGCACCGAGGCGATGACAGCGTTGGCGGAACTCGGCGCTTCACTGGCGGACTCCGTGGCGGATGTCGCGCAGGCCGACGTCATCAGCGTCACCGTGCTCAATGACGATCAGGTGCGCGACGTCGTGGGTCAGCTCGCCGAGCATGCGAAGCCGGGCACCGTCATCGCGATCCATTCCACCATCGAGCCCGACACCGCTTCCGAGTTGGCTGATGAGTTGCACTCCAAGGGGATCCACATCGTCGACGCACCGGTCAGCGGAGGTGCAGGCGCGGCGGACAAGGGTGAGCTGGCTGTCATGGTCGGTGCGGACGACGAGGCTTACGACAAGGTCAAGCCAGTGTTCAAACAGTGGGCGTCGCTGGTGGTGCGTGCGGGTGCTCCCGGCGCAGGCACACGAATGAAGATCGCCCGCAACATGCTGACATTCATCGGGTTCACCGCGGCGTGTGAGGCGTCCAGGCTCGCCGAAGCGGCCGGCATCGATCTGCAGAAGCTCGGCCGCGTGGTGCGCCACAGCGATGCCCAGAGCGGCGGGCCGGGCGCGATCATGGTCCGCGACGACACCAAACCGCTGCAGCCCGATCACTTCGTGCACGACATGTTCGTCCACACCCGGGGGCTGGCTGAGAAGGACCTGAAGTTGGCCCTCGGGCTTGGCGAAGCCAACGGTGTGGAACTGCCACTGGCCGAGATAGCTTTGCGGGATCTGGCCGCCGGACTTGGTGTACCGCATACGAGTTCGACCACGAAGGAGTAATCAATGGACGAACTGCGCCGCAAGGGCCTCGAGAAGATGAACGAGGTGTACGGCTGGGAAATGCCGGACATGCCCGGCGATTACTTCGCGCTCACGGCCGACCACCTCTTCGGCACCATCTGGAGCCGTCCCGGTTTGTCGATGCGCGACAAGCGGATGATGACGCTCACCTGCGTCACCGCGCTCGGCATCTCGGATCTGGCGGAGATCCAGGTCAATGCGGCGCTGAGCAACGAGGAATTCACCGTCGAGGAGCTCAAGGAGATGGCGATCTTCCTGACCCACTACCTCGGCTTCCCGCTCGGCTCCAAGCTCGACGGTGTCGTCACCAAGGTGGCCGCCAAGCGTAAGAAGGATGCGGAGAAAGGGCGCGGAGAAGACAAGAAGGGCAATGTCAACGCCGCGCTGAACATGCACTCGGGAAGCAAGCTCGATGATGAGTAGATATGCCGCGCTGACACGCGAAGAACTCGCCACCCTGGTGCCCGAGTTGCTGTTGATCGGTCAGCTCATCGACCGCTCCGGAATGGCGCATTGCATCAGCGCGTGGGGACGCGAGGAGATGCTGCAGGTCGCCATCGAGGAGTGGGCGGCGTCCAGTCCGCTCTACACCAAACGGATGCAGAAGGCGCTCAACTACGAGGGCGTCGACATCTTCACCCTTTTCAAGGGCTTGCAGCTCGACATCGGCGCCCCGCCGCAGTTCATGGATTTTCGCTACATCGTTCACGACCGCTGGCACGGCGAGTTCTACCTCGATCACTGTGGCGCCCTGCTTGATGTCGAGCCGATGGGCGAGGACTACGTCAAGGGCATGTGCCACGACATCGAGGACCCGACGTTCGACGCGACGGCGTTGGCCACCAACCGCAAGGCTCAGGTTCGGCCGATCCACCGGCCGCCGAGGACACCGTCCGACCAGCATCCGCACTGCAGGTGGACGGTGATCATCGACGAGTCCTATCCGGAGGTTCCGTTCATCCCCGCGATGGACATAGTCGGCGCCACTCGCGCATACCACACCGAGCTCGAGCCGATCGATCCGAACGACGAAGGCATGGCTGACTATTCGGGAGAGTTGCTCGCCGATGTCGACTTCGGTGCGTTCTCGCATTCGGCGCTGGTCCGGATCGCCGACGAGGTGTGTCTGCAGATGCATCTGCTGGTGAAGTCGTTCACGATCGCGGTCGAGAAGCGCGCCAAGGACGACGCAGCGCTCGCGCGGTCGATCCGCACCAAGCAGCTGATCGGTATCGCCGGGGTGGCTGCCGAGCGAATCCACAAGGCGCTCAAGCTTCCCGGCGGAGTCAAGGGCGCGCTGCGAGTACTGGAACTGCACCCGCTGCTCAACCCGGCCGCCTATGTGTCGGCAGACATCGATCCGAACTTCGTCCACGTCCGGCGCTCGCCGGCATATGAGGACGGTGCGTGGATCTCGCTGGTGTCGCCGGTTGCCGATACCCCGCTGCAGGCGATCGTGCAGGCGGTCGATCCTCATCTGCGCGCTGAGGTCTCGGGCACCGAGTCGGATTGGACCGTCCGCGTGATCGAAACCGACACCGCGGCAAAGAAACTGTCTGAGGTCGAGGTGACCGAATTCAGCCGAGGTGCGTCGTGGGTGTTCGAGGAGCGGAAGTCGCTTCCACTGACGGTCGTATAGCCGCCCCCACCCAGCGGCGCAGGTAATTGCGGAGTTCGACACCTTGGCGCGGTGGTCGGCCGGGGTCGATGACGAATGACTGGATGATCCGCAGCAGATGCTCGACGAGTTCGCCGAGATCTGCGTCGGTGTAGCCCAGTCCGGTCCAGTCGACGTCGAACCTGCGAACCATCGAGTGGCCGAAGTCCAGCGCGACATCCGACGTCACCGACTCTGTGTGTGGGTTCGGCTGGCCGGGCATGATGAGCAGGCCGAGGTGCTTGTCCTCGGGCAACCATTCCAGCGCCGTGGCGACTGCCTCCGCAATCGCGTCGGCCGGATCGGTGATGCCGCGCATATGTGCGGCCAATCGGTCGAGGAAGCCGCTCGCGGCGTGCACGGCGGCGGCGATCAGCAGTGCATCGGTGCTGGGGAAATAGCGGTACACCGTCTGGCGGGTGACACCGAGAGTGCGGGCGACGTCGCTGATCGAAAAATCGGCGCCACGTGCATCGATCGCCTTGCTCGCCGCGACGAGGATACGGCTGATGGCCTCTTCGTCGGTGGCGGGTGCCGATCCAGACCAGCCGTGGGTGCGCATCCCCGGATAGTAGTCTCAGCCGCCGAAAGAGACGGGCAGCGCCTTGACCCCGTTGATCCAGCCTGACCTAAGCCGTTGCGGTTCATCCAGTTTGGCGATGTTGGGAATCTGATCAGCCAGCTCGTTGAAGATCAGCTTGATTTCCATGCGAGCGAGGTTCGCACCGATGCAGAAGTGCGCGCCATTGCCACCGAACGCCAGATGCGGGTTGGGATTGCGCAGGATGTTGAATTCGAAGGGAGAATCGAACACGTCCTCGTCGAAGTTCGCCGAACTGTAGAAGAGGCCCACACGCTGCCCTTCGCGGATCATGACACCGCCGATCTCGTTGTCTGCCAACGCAGTTCGCTGGAAGCAGTGCACAGGGGTGGCCCAGCGGATAATTTCGTCGACCGCGGTGTCCGGCCGGTCCCGCTTGAACAGCTCCCACTGGTCGGGGTTCTCGAAGAACGCGTTGATGCCGTGGGTCATGGCGTTGCGGGTGGTCTCGTTGCCTGCCACGGCCAGCAGGATGACGAAGAACGCGAACTCGACATCGCCGAGCGATTCGCCGTCGATGTCGGCCTGAATCAGGCGCGTGACGATGTCATCGGCCGGACAGCGCCGGCGATCTTCGGCCATGGTGTATGCGTAGCCCATGAGCTCGGCGTTGGCCGTCGTGGGATCGGAGTCGAAATCCGGATCGTCGGTGTTCATGATCGAGTTGGTCCAGTGAAAGAGCTTCTCGCGGTCGGCCTCGGGCACGCCGATCAGGTCGGCGATCGCCAGCAGGGGCAGGCTCATCGCGATGTCGTCGACGAAGTCCCCGCTCCCCTTTGCCTTCGCCGCACCGACGATCTCACGTGCGGCGACGGCCAACTTCTCCTCGAGCGCGGCGACCGAGCGCGGGGTGAACAGCCGCGACACGATCTTGCGCAGCCGGGTGTGCTCGGGGGCGTCATGGTTGATCAACAGAGCCTTGGTCAGGTCGAGCTGCTCGCTGGTGACGCCGTCGGGCAGCCGCATCACAGCGCCCTTGCGGTTGGTGGACCACAGGTCGCTGTTGCGGGAGATCGACTTGATGTCCTCGTGGCGGGTGATCACCCAGTAGCCGCCGTCGTCGAAGATCGATTCCTGCTGGTCGTTCCACCACACTGGCGCTGTCTTGCGCAGTTCGGCGAACTCGGTGACGGGAATTCCCTGCAGCAGGACGTCGGGGTCGGTGAAGTCGAAACCCGCGCCGAAGGGGCATGTGCTCTGCGTCATAGTGCGACCATACACTGCTAAGTCCAGTGTATGGCCAACGATGTCGGTCAGCGCGTTCCTACCGGCGCCGGCGAACCTTCCTTGATCAGGCGCTCGCCGAGGTCGTAGTCATCGTCGGCGTTGAGCGTGAGCACCCCGACTGTGACGCCGCCGCGCTCGTACCACACCGTGAAGCCGTCGTCGTGGCGCAGCAACCGACTCGACTCGTAGCCGTCGCCCCATGAGTGGTACTTGACGTCGCTGTCGCCGATGCTCGTCCAGAAGCCCGGCACGCCGTCCCACTGCGCGTCGACACCGGCGGCAGATGCACCCGCGATCGCGCCCTGGTCGGCAGCGTCCTGCCAGTGTTCGGTCGCTATCCGACGGCCCGCCGTTCTGTTGTAAGCCAGCGCGACATCGCCGGCCGCGAAGATGTTGGGTGCCGATGTCACCATGCCGGCCCCGACGACGACTCGTGATTGTTCGATGTTCAGTCCGGCGGCCTCAGCGGCACCGCTATTCGGGGCGACGCCGGTAGCCGCCAGCACGAGGTCGCATTCGATGCTCACGTCGCTGTCGAGCTGGACTGCGCCGTCGTGGATCGCGTCGACAGAGACACCGCCGACGTATCGCACGCCGGCCTCTTCGACCAGCCGCAGGAGTTGTTCGCCGGCCTCCCGTCCGAGTCGCTTCTCCTGTGGAACATCCTGCGGAGCAACGAGAGTGACCGATACACCGCGTCGAGCCAGTGATGCTGCGGCCTCGCAGCCGATGAAACCGGCGCCGACGACGACCGCGGACCGCGCTTTTGAACCCGCCGTCCGCAGTCGCTCGGCATCTGACAGCGAGCGCAGCTGCAGGGCCCGTTCGCCGCCGGTCACCGGAAGCGGCGACGGTGTCGCGCCTGCGGCCAATATCAGCGCATGGTAGGTGTGCGGTTCGCCATCGACGACGACGAAACCGGCTTCGGCGTCAAAGCGGTCCAGCTCGACCCCCTGCATGAGTTCGATGCCGCGGTCAGCGAACCAGGACCGCGGATGCAACGCCACATCGTCGGTTTCGCCGCGCAGAAAGTCCTTGCTCAGCGGCGGGCGTTCGTAGGGAAGTGCGGGATCCGCGCTGATGAGGCGAACGGGCAGCGTGCTGTTGTGCGCGCGGAACGCTTCGGCGGCGCCGACGCCCGCTGGCCCGCTGCCGATGACGATCAGTTCGGGTTCGGTCATCGCGGACGGATACCCGAAGCGTCATCGACGTATGCGATTAAGGTGTTCGCTTGTGCGAGTCCTGGTGATCGGATCCGGTGCCCGTGAACATGCGTTGCTGCTTGCACTGCGCCGAGACCCCGAGGTCGACGCGCTGGCCGTCGCGCCGGGCAACGCCGGGACCGCGATCATCGCCGACCAGTACGACGTCGACATCACCTCGGGCGACGCCGTCGTCAAGCTGGCTCAGCGCATCGGCTCCGACCTGGTGGTGGTCGGGCCCGAGGTTCCGTTGGTACTCGGGGTGGCCGATGCGGTGCGAAGCGCGGGCATCGCCTGCTTCGGGCCCACGAAGGACGCCGCGCGCATCGAAGGTTCGAAAGCGTTCGCCAAGGATGTGATGGCCGCCGCGGGGGTGCGCACCGCGATCAGTGAGATCGTCGACAACCCCGCCAACCTCGACGCGGCGCTCGACCGCTTCGGTCCACCGAGCGGTGACCCGTCGTGGGTGGTCAAGGACGACGGTCTGGCCGCGGGCAAGGGCGTCGTGGTCACCGCCGATCGCGACACGGCCCGGGCGCACGCGGCCAGCCTGCTCGACTCCGGGCACCCGGTACTGCTCGAGTCGTTCCTCGACGGTCCCGAGGTGTCGTTGTTCTGTGTCGTCGACGGCGAGACCGTAGTACCGCTGCTGGCAGCCCAGGACTTCAAGCGTGTCGGCGACGGGGACACCGGACCCAACACCGGCGGCATGGGCGCCTACGCCCCGCTGCCGTGGCTGCCCGACGACGTGGTCGCCTCGATTGTCGACGACGTCGTGAAACCCGTTGCGGCCGAACTGGTCAAGCGCGGCAGCGCATTCTCTGGCCTGCTCTACGCCGGGTTGGCGATCACTTCGCGGGGGCCCGCGGTGGTCGAATTCAACTGCCGCTTCGGCGATCCTGAGACCCAGGCCGTGCTGGCGTTGCTGGAAACCCCGCTGGGCCAGCTGCTGCACGCCGCCGCCACCGGACATCTTGCCGACCAGCCGACGCTGGTTTGGCGAGACGGCGCATCGGTAACGGTCGTGGTCGCCGCCGAGAACTATCCGGGTCGGCCGCGAGTGGGCGATGTCATCACCGGTTCGGAAGCCGACGGCGTGCTGCATGCGGGGACTTCGCGTCGCGACGACGGCGCGATCGTCTCGTCAGGAGGTCGGGTCCTGTCGGTGGTGGGAACGGGCGCCGACCTGAATGCAGCACGCGAGGCCGCCTACCACTTGATCAAGTCGATTCGCCTGCCGGGCAGCCACTTTCGCAGCGATATCGGGCTGGCTGCGGCCGAGGGCCGGGTTTCGGTCTCTTAGGCCACCAGAAGGGGTGCCATCCAGGCGACCTCGGCGGGCAGCTGCGAGCTCCAGTAGGCGCCGTCATGTCCGCCGGGGGAGAACCCGCCTGCCGGCGGATTGGCCAACTGGGCGATGAACTGCTGCGTCGCCGCGTGGAACGGATCGCTGTCGCCGCAGTCGATCCGGATAGGAATCGAATTGAGCGCGGGCAGTCCCCAGACACTGTTGGCCTCGTAGTCGTCGGCGCCGTCGAACGCACCCGGTGCCGCCGCGCCGGATGACGTCCACAGTGCCGGGCTGACTGCGGTGATCGCCGCGGTGCGCGCGGCGCCGAGTCGCGCGCCGAGCAGCAGTGCGCCGTAGCCGCCCATCGACCAACCGAGAAACGCGACGCGTGATGTGTCGAGGCCTTGATCGCCGAGCATCGGGATCAGTTCATTGAGCACCATCGCGCCGGAGTCCTCACCGGAGGCACGCTTGTGCCAGTAGCTGCCGCCCCCATCGACCGCGACCACCGCGACCGGCGGGATACCGGCGGCGACCGCCTGCGCCAAACCGCCCTCGACACCGCCCGCCATGACGCCCGCGGCATCCTGGCCCTTGCCGTGCAGAGCGATGATCGGACGCAGCGGGGAGGTCTGGCCGGGAGGGCGCGCGATCGCCCAGTTGGTCGCCACTCCGCCACGGGCCGCCGAAACGAATGAACCGTCGACATATGTCGGGGCGGCGACCGCGGCCGGCGACAGCCGCAGGGCCGCCGCCCCCGCCACCGCGCCGGCACCGAGGCGCAGAAGGGCGCGTCGACTCAGTTCTGGCATGGCGGCCATCATGCCATCGGCGCCTCAGGGGCCTCAGGGGTAGCCGACGGGAGGGGGCGGCGGTGAGCAGAAGTGCGGACTTCTCTGTGTAAAGCCTGATGATTGGCCGAAAGCCCGATGCCGTGCCGTGGAGACTGGCAGCATGCCTTACGTGACAGCAGCAGTCACTCCAAAGGGGGAGCGAAGGCGCTATGCGCTGGTCAGCGCTGCTGCCGACCTGCTGTGCGAAGGCGGGTTCGACGCAGTGCGGCACCGCGCGGTGGCGCGTCGCGCCGGGCTGCCCTTGGCGTCCACGACGTACTACTTCTCCTCGCTCGAGGACTTGATCGCGAAGGCTGTCGAGTACGCGGGCACCCGCGAAGCCGAGCAACTGCAAGTGCGGGTGTCCACCCTGTCGCGGCGGCGCCGCGGTGCGGAGTCGACGGCCGACATCCTGGTCGATCTTCTGGTCGGCGAAGCGAACGGGCTGCGGGTCACCGAGCAGTTGATCTCCCGGTATGAGCGCTACATTGCGTGCGCGCGCCAACCCGGACTCCGCGATATCGAGCGACGCATCCTGCAGCAGCGCACCGATGCGGTCGTCGAGGCCGTCGAGCGGTCGGGGCGGGCCGTCCGGGTGGAACTGCTCACGGCGTTGGTGTGCGCCGTCGACGGTGCGGTGGTTGCGGCGCTGGTGGGCGATGGTGACGGACCCCGCGCGACCGCGCGTGCGACATTGATCGACGTCATCGACGTGCTCGCGCCGATCGACGAACACGTAGCCCAGGTCTGACCGAAGTTTGCGCGCTTCGCATCCTGGATAACTAGCATCCGATGAAGTTCACCAAGATACTCGACGACGCATTGGACCGATCTGTCGTACTCGGGTACACCAAGCTCGGCTCACGACTGCGACGGACCTGGTGGCCGGCCGATCCGCAACCAAAGGCGATGGCAGGCAAGCGCGTTCTGGTCACGGGCGCGACGGCAGGTATCGGGGAGGCCATCGCCCGTTCCTTCGCCGAACTCGATGCGACCGTCCACCTGCTGGGCCGAAATCCGGACAAGGTCAGTCACTCGGCGGGCGAGATCCGGCGGCTGGTTCCCGGTGCGATGGTGGTCGAAGAGGTCTGCGATGTGTCCGACCTCGACGCTGTGCGTGCGTGGTGCGAAGACCTCTCCGGCCGCATAGAAGAACTCCACGGCGTGGTGCACAACGCCGGCGCGATGCCGAAGGAGCGCATCGAGACACCCCAGGGGCACGAGACCCAATTGGCCTGCCATGTTCTGGGTCCGCACCTGATGACCGATCGACTGTTTCCGTTACTTCGCGACGCACACGGCGCATCGGTCGTCTTCATGTCCTCCGGTGGCATGTACACAACGCCCCTGTCGGTCGATGACTTGGAATCGAAATCCGGTGACTACAACGGCGTTCGGGTCTACGCACGGACGAAGCGGATGCAGGTGGTGCTCGCCGAGGCATGGGCGCGCAGGCTTTCCGGTGTGTCGGGCTACGACATCCGCGTCGAGAGTATGCACCCGGGTTGGGTTGAGACGCCCGGCGTCGCTGACGCCTTGCCGCTGTTCCGAGTGGTGACACGCCCACTGTTGCGCGATACTGCAGACGGCGCAGACACTGCGGTCTGGCTCGTCGCGACCCGGCCAGAATCTGTCGCGGGCCACTTCTGGCACGACAGGGCCCAGCGCCCAACGACGTTCGGGTGGCAGCGCGCCGAGGATCCCGAACTGGTTGCGCAATTCCTCGACGCGGTGTGCGCGATGACCGGAACAATGCAGTTCACCCAGAACTGGCAGGAGACGCGCCATGACTAAGCCGGAAACCGTGGATCAGCAGCCGGAGTTGAAGCGGGTGATGGGCCCGGGACTGCTCTTGCTGTTCGTCGTCGGCGACATTCTCGGCACGGGCGTCTATGCGCTGACCGGCCAGGTCGCCGGCGAGGTCGGCGGCGCGGCGTGGCTGCCGTTCCTGATCGCGTTCGTAATAGCGACCATCACCGCGTTCTCGTATCTGGAACTGGTGACCAAGTATCCGCAGGCCGCTGGTGCAGCGCTATACGCGCACAAAGCATTCGGCATCCACTTCTTCACCTTCATCGTCGCGTTCGTCGTGATGTGCTCCGGCATCACCTCTGCGTCGACCGCCTCACAGGCCTTCGCGTCCAATCTGATCAAGGGATTCGGATTGGATTGGGGCAAGGTCGGTATCGCGGCCATCGCCTTGTTCTTCATGGCCGGGCTGGCTGCGATCAACCTTCGTGGTGTCAGTGAAAGTGTCAAGCTCAACGTCGGTTTGACGATCGTTGAGATCACCGGCCTGCTGTTGGTCATCGTGGTGGGGCTGTGGGCGTTCACACAGGGCGGCGACAACCTCGACTTCTCCCGCATCATCCTCTTCGAAAGTGAAGGTGAGCGAAGCACTTTCGTTGCCGTCACCGCAGCGACCTCGCTGGCCTTCTTTGCGATGGTCGGCTTCGAGGACTCGGTTAACATGGCCGAGGAGACCAAGGATCCGGTGCGGATCTTCCCGAAGGTTCTGCTGAGCGGCTTGACGATCGCAGGCATCGTCTACGTGCTGGTGTCGATCATCGCAGTGGCCCTGGTGCCGATCGGTGAACTCACGGCGAGCAAGACACCGCTGGTCGATGTCGTCGAGGCCGCGGCGCCAGGCCTGCCGATCGGCACACTGTTCCCGTTCATCACCATGTTCGCGGTGTCGAACACCGCTTTGATCAACATGCTGATGGCCAGCCGATTGATCTACGGCATGGCGCGTCAACACGTCCTGCCCCCGGTGTTGGGGTCGGTGCACAAGACCCGGCGCACGCCCTGGATCGCGATTCTGTTCACCACCACGATCGCGTTCGGGCTGATCTTCTACGTGTCCGCGTTCGCCAGTGATTCGGCGATCTCGGTGTTGGGTGGCACGACATCGCTGCTGCTGCTCGCGGTGTTCGCGATGGTCAACGTTGCGGTGCTGGTGTTGCGTCGAGACGTCAAGGAAAGCGGCGGACACTTCAAGACGCCGACGGCACTTCCGGTGATCGGCTGCATCGCCTCGCTGTATCTCGTCACACCGTTGTCCGGTCGTCCGGGAACCCAGTACCTGCTCGCCGGGATTCTGCTGCTCATCGGGATCGTGCTGTTCGGCGTCACGCTGCTGATCAACAAACAGCTCGGGATCAAGCAGAAGGGCATCACCGATCCGACCCAGCTGGCCGAGACGCCGGACTAGGCCTCGCCGTTTCGGAGCCGTTTGAGCCGCTCGCCCAACAGCTCCACGCGGTGGGCGTTGCCGTGCAGGTGTAGGTAGCGCTCGTCGAAGACGTCCAGCAGCGCGTCGTCGAGACGGCGCACCGCTCCTGGCGGGTAGCGATAGCCCATCCTCTTGTTGATCGCGCCCGCGTCGACGGAATCCAGCACGGTACTCAACTCGTCGAGCGACGTGATTCCGAGTTCCAGTAGTAGCCCCGAGATCCAGGCGTAGTGGTCGGTACGTGACCAGCCCGCGTCGGCATATCGGTTGCCCAGATACGTCGCCAGCACCGGCGTCGCGATCCTGGGATCGGTCTCGTCGACGGCCGTCTCGTCCTCGGACGCAGTGGCGCGCAGCCGCTCGCGGATGGCGGTGAACTCGCGATCGGCCAGTTCGAGTAGCCCCGCCGCCAACGTGAACCGTCGATCCAGGTCCGGTGCGTGCTCGGCGGGAATCGAACCCTTGTAGCGGATCTCGTGTTCGAACTCCGCCCAGGCGTGTTGCAGCACGGTGCGCACCTGGATCGACGCGGGCTGCTGTTCGCCTCCGACGCCGACGAGCAGGTGCCTGCTGGCATAGCCCCAGCGGCCCTCGCGTGCAGTTTCCAGACCCATGTCGCGGTCGTCCAGGAGTTGCATTTCGTCGGCGAGCAGCGTCACCACCGCGTCGACGTCCTCGCGCAGATACGTGATGATCCGCAGCCCGATCTGGTCGGTGATCTCGACCAGCGGGTCGCTGAAGAGTCTTCGGCCGTCCACGGTTCGCTCAGCCTTGGCGGCGAACGACTCCACGCTCTTGGTGCGCGCCGTGATGCTGAGGTAGTTGATGCCGGCGTCATCGAGAAACGCCGTCACCAATTGGAGGTACTTCTCGGTGACGGCTTCCAAGGTGGGGCGGCGGGCCTCGTAGTCGGAGACGGCCGTGGGAGCGCTTGCCGGAATCGGTTCCGGCGGTTGCGGAGTCAGCCCGGCAGGCAGAGTCGGGGTGAGGATGTACCCGGTGTCGGCGTCACCGTAGAGGGTCACGTCATCGGGGCGGCGTACGGCATAGAGCGCCACGTAGGCGCAGAGCACGGCATCGACCGGATCCTCGGCTCGACGTAATTCGCTTTTACGCGTTGCGGTTTCGACCGAATGGCGCAGCCGCTGCCAGTCCTCGAACTTGGCGACGTGCAGCGGGACCTCCGCATCCGCAAGGCCCTCGATGAGGTTCATCAGCCGCAGAAGTTCGGACTGCAAGGTGTCGCGTTTGCGTCCCTGCTTGTGCTTGTACTTCAGCGTGCGACCGAGCCGGAAGAGCGCCACCGATGCGGCGTGTGGGTAGACCTCCAACGCACGGCGGGGCCGCGGCGAGTGCGGGTCGAGGTCCAGGTCCATCGCGGCGGCCAGGCGCGCGCCGCGCGTTCCGTTGGCGAACTCCGGTTTGCCGGTGTTGGACGGGTGGGCGCCGGCCTCGAAGCCACGGAAATCGCGGTTCAGGGCGGCCTCGCACGGTCGATTGCCGGTCGGGTTCGTCACGATCAGCGGCGCGTCGATGCCGACCACGCAGTCGTCGGCGACGAAGGCTTCGGTCGCGGCCAGGATGCTCGCGTCGTCGGTCTGGGTGGAAATGTGCAGGAGGGCACCGTCGGCGTTGATCACCGCGACGCCCGTGGGCTTGACTTCACCCCACGCAAGATCGAGCCCGACGAAGTGCATAGTGGCTACCTTGCCTTATTTGTCCTCGTATGCGGCGTCGTAAGCTGTGTGTTTGTGACCATCCCGAATGTGCTGGCCAACCGCTACGCCAGCGACGAGATGGTGGCCATCTGGTCACCGGAGGCCAAGGTTGTCGCCGAGCGTCGGTTGTGGCTGGCGGTTCTGCGTGCGCAGGCCGAATTGGGCGTCAACGTCCCGTCGGGCGTGGTTGAGGACTACGAGGCCGTGCTCACCGACGTCGACCTGTCCTCGATCGCGGCGCGCGAGCGCGTGACCCGTCATGACGTCAAGGCGCGCATCGAGGAGTTCAACGCGCTGGCCGGTCACGAGCACGTGCACAAGGGAATGACGAGCCGCGACCTCACCGAGAACGTCGAGCAGCTGCAGATACGCCGGTCGTTGGAGTTGGCGCATTCGCACGGAGTCGCGGTGGTCGCGCGGCTGGCCGAGCGGGCCGTCGTCTACCGCGACCTGGTGATGGCGGGTCGCAGCCATAACGTCGCGGCACAGGCCACCACGTTGGGAAAGCGATTCGCATCGGCCGCCGAGGAGATGTTGGTCGCGCTGACGCGACTGCGCGAGCTGATCGACCGCTACCCGCTGCGCGGTATCAAGGGCCCGATGGGCACCGCGCAAGACATGCTCGATCTGTTTGACGGCGATACCGCCCGGCTTGCTCAGCTGGAGGCGCGGATCGCCGAATTCCTCGGTTTCACAGAGATTTTCACCAGCGTCGGACAGGTGTATCCGCGGTCGCTGGACCACGACGTCGTCTCCGCTCTGGTGCAGGTCGGCGCGGGACCGTCGTCCATGGCGCACACGATCCGGCTGATGGCGGGCCACGAACTGGTGACCGAGGGCTTTGCGCCCGGCCAGGTCGGCTCGTCGGCGATGCCGCACAAGATGAACACCCGATCGTGCGAGCGGGTCAACGGCTTGCAGGTGGTGCTGCGCGGCTACGCATCGATGGCCGCCGAACTCGCGGGCGCGCAGTGGAACGAGGGCGACGTGTTCTGCTCGGTGGTCCGGCGGGTGGCGTTGCCCGATGCGTTCTTCGCGCTCGACGGCCAGACCGAGACATTCCTGACCGTACTCGACGAATTCGGCGCCTACCCCGCGGTGATCCAGCGGGAGCTGGACCGCTATCTGCCGTTCCTGGCCACCACACGAATCCTGATCGCGGCGGTGCGCGCGGGGGTCGGTCGAGAGACCGCACACGAGGTGATCTCCGAACACGCTGTCGCGGTGGCGTTGGCGATGCGGGAGAAGGGTTCCGAGCCCGACCTGCTGGACCGGTTGGCCGCCGACCCGCGACTGCCGCTGGACCGGGTGTCGCTGGACGCGGCCCTGGCGGACAAGCAGGCGTTCACGGGTGCGGCGGGTGACCAGGTCGACCGGGTCGTCGAGGCGGTGGGCGAGTTGGTCAGCCGTTATCCGGAGGCGGCCAAGTACACCTCCGGCGCGATCCTGTGACCTCATTGGCGGGTGCGCTCGCCGAGATCGACTTCACCGATCTCGACAACTTCGCCAACGGGTTTCCGCACGAGCTCTTTGCGGTCCACCGTCGCGAGGCACCCGTCTACTGGCACGAACCTACGGCCAACACCCCCGACGGCGAAGGATTCTGGTCCATCGCGACGCACGCGGAAACCCTTGCGGTTTTCCGGGATCCGGCGACGTACTCGTCGGTGACCGGTGGCACGCGACCGTTCGGAGGCACGCTGCTGCAGGATCTGGCAGTCGCCGGTCAGGTCCTCAACATGATGGATGACCCGCGACATTCGCACATCCGCAGACTCGTGAGTTCGGGTCTGACGCCACGGATGATCGCCCGTGTCGAAGATGATCTGCGTGTCCGCACCCGTCGGCTACTCGATGCCGTGACGCCGGGGGAGCCGTTCGATTTTCTGGTCGACGTGGCCGCCGAGCTGCCGATGCAGCTGATCTGCATTCTATTGGGAGTTCCTGAAACCGAACGGCATTGGCTGTTCGAGGCGATCGAGCCGCAGTTCGACTTCGGTGGCTCTCGCAAAGCGTCCGTCGGGCAGTTGACTGCCGAGGAAGCCGGGTCGCGGATGTACACCTACGGTCAGGAACTGATCGCATCGAAGCGGGCCGCACAGACCGACGACATGCTGTCGGTGGTGGCGAATGCGACCGTGGAGGACGAAAGCCTCTCGGACATGGAGCTTTATCTGTTCTTCAGCCTGCTGTTCAGCGCCGGTGCGGAAACCACGCGCAACTCCGTCGCAGGAGGGCTGCTTGCGTTGATCGACAACCCCGACCAATTCGTCGCGCTGCGTTCGGATCTGGAGCATCTGCCCACCGCTGTCGAGGAGATGGTGCGGTGGACGTCGCCGTCGCCGTCCAAGCGGCGGACCGCGACACGCGTCGTGGAGCTTGCCGGCTGCCAGATCGAGGCCGGTCAGAAGGTGCAGATCTGGGAGGGTTCGGCGAATCGTGATCCTCTGGCGTTCGCGAATCCCGACACGTTCGACATCTCGCGTAAGCCCAATCCGCACTTGGGGTTCGGCCAAGGCGTGCACTACTGCCTCGGCGCCAACCTGGCTCGCCTGGAGTTAAGGGTCCTCTACGAGGAGTTGCTGACGCGGTTCGGATCGGTGCGGCTGGTCAGGCCCGTGGAGTGGACGCGTAGCAACCGGCACACGGGTATCCGCCATCTGGTGGTCGAACTCCGGCCGTGAGATCTGACGTATTCGCGGCGGTCATGGCGACCGGCGTTGTGTCGATCGCCGCCGCGGACCACGGCTTCAACGTCATCAGCGAGATTCTCATTGTCGTTGCGGCTGTGACGTTGCCGGTGTTGATGGTCATGGTGGCCAGGGCTTGGCGCGAATTCGACATGCGCGATCCCAACGTGACGCTGCCGCTGTTCACCTATATCGCCGCGTGCGCCGTCGTCGGGGCCCGGTTGGCCGAGCATCGCATCGTGTTGTGGGTGTTGGCGGGCATGGCGTTGCAGGGCTGGCTGTCGTTGATGCCGCTTGCCGTCCGATCGATGTGGCGACACCGGTGGACCGGTCTGCGCGACCGCGCCCGCGGGGGGTGGGAACTCGCCGCGGTGGCCACGTCGGGACTGGCGATCGTCTCAGCCGAACTCGACATCCTCTTTTGGGCGGTGGTGTTCTGGGTGCTGGGCATTTGCGTATATCTGGCGATGACCGCTTTGGTGCTCTGGCGGGTGCGGCACGATGGGGCGTCGCCGGAACTGGTACAGCCAGACGTCTGGATTCTGATGGGCGGCATAGCGATTGCGACGCTGGCCGGCGATCATGTGCACCACGTCATGATTCCCGGACCAATTGCCGACGGCGTGCGCGCGGTGACGGTCGAGACATGGATCGTGGCGACGGCGTGGATCCCGGTGCTCGTCTACGTGGCTTTCCGACGATCGGTGGGCCTTGGCTGGCCCGCGGTCTTCCCGCTCGGCATGTACTCGTCGGCGACGTACGCGATGGCCGTCGAGACCGGCTTGCGGTGGTTCGTCGAGATCTCGCTGACGTTCTTCTGGATCGCGTTCGTGGCGTGGCTCATCGTGGCTGGCGGAGAGCTCGTGCGATTTCGGCGATCACGCGCTGCGGATGCTGCGTCAGATCCAGCCACGTGAATCTCAGTACTTGCCAACCGTTGAGCGCGATGGCGTTCTGGCGCTTGCGGTCGGTCTGGAATACCTCTTGGTCACTGTGGAAGGCCCACCCGTCAGCTTCGATCGCGACTTTCTCCTTGACGAACCCAACGTCGACCTTGTAGCCGCTCACGGGGTAATTCGTCTGCCATCCAGTGAACCCCGCATCCCGCAGGAGTTTGACCAGTATCCGCTCGGCCTCCGAGCGCGCGCCATCCTCGGCGGCCTGGAGCAGCAATCGGGCTGCGGGCGCGCCATGCCTGCCTTTGTTGCGGAGGTGTGCCCGCCAGAGCTGGGTGAGCTCGACCTGACGCTGCAGGGCGCCGTCCATCAACTCGGCGCCGCCGCGCTGCCGAACGGCGGCTTCGATGACGGTCAACGGCAGTGTCGTCACCCGGAGGCCATTGCGTTCGACGATTTCCTTCGGCGAGAGGTCACGCCGTCGTGTGCGGACGCCGTACCGGCGGCGATGATTGCTGATTCTCGGCACCGTTACCTCGACGACTTCCGGCGCAAATCTACTGATCCCGTGCCACCACGCGGCGGCCAGTCCGCTCGCTGTCGCCAATGGGCCACATGACCACACCGCCGCCCGGACTCTCGCCGCGTCGGTGAAGGGTCGATCGTCGGCGAAGAAGACGCCAGGCGTGCATCGCAGCCATGCGCCAGATCGGACCCGTCTGTTGACAGCGTCGTGACTGAGGCCGGCCGCCCGCGCCTGGGCGAGCGTGATGATGCCGTCTTGGTCGCGGAGATAATCCTCGAGCACGCTGAATAGACGGTGGGCCGCCGCTTCGCGGTTCCAACCGTCGCGATATGTGCACGAAAATCGGCGCGTGCCGCCGGAAATCGTGCACAAATCGCACGCTTTAGCGGCGGACGCGTCGGACCCCGGCTGCGCGCAACTCGAGCGCCGCCAGACCCTGTATCGCGTCCGAATCGTAGCGGCGCCACGCGCCTACGGGGTCCGCGTGCACCGCCAGCAGCTTCGTCAACGGTCGGTTGGCCAGCGCCCGCATCGCCAGCAACTGCTCGCCCGCTGGCGTCCGCGCCAGCGTGATCGCAACCCACTTGCGGCGGAAGAACCGGATGCGCAGGAACAGCCACGGCATCGCGACGAACAGAATCGGCGGCGCGGCCACCGCCAATGCCAATACCCACGCCAGCCACGACGCCGTCGAGTCGAGGCTCTGCCCGGCACCGGCGATGTCGAGGGCCGCCTCGGCCGCCGCCCGCAGCGGTTTGGCCAGCGAGTCCCCGACGAGCGGGAAGTCGTCGGTGCTGTCGCCGGCCGAGTTGAGGTTGTCGGCGACGCCGTTGGCGCCGTGCTGCACTTGACGGCCGACTTCGGCGATTGTGGACACGGCGGCGTGGACAGCCATGCCGACCAACACCCAGATCACACTCCAGATGATCACGATGATGTCGCTGATCAGCTGGGCCAGCAGGCGCGACGGCGTGGTGGCATAGGGAAGAAACCGCGAACTCATGAACCAGATGCTGCCCGATAGGCTGGCCCGATGCGCCCCGCTCTGTCCGACTACCAGCATCTGGCCAGCGGCAAGGTTCGCGAGTTGTATCGGATCGACGACGGGCACCTGCTGTTTGTCGCGACCGATCGCATCTCGGCCTTCGACTACATCCTCGACAGTCAGATTCCCGACAAGGGCCGGATCCTGACCGCCATGAGCGTGTTCTTCTTCGACTACCTCAACGCGCCCAACCATCTGGCGGGCCCGCCCGACGACGAGCGCATCCCCGAAGAAGTGCTCGGTCGCGCGTTGGTGGTCACCGAACTCGAGATGATGCCCGTGGAGGCGGTGGCCCGCGGCTACCTGACCGGCTCCGGGCTGATCGACTACGAGAAGACGGGCTCGGTGTGCGGCATCGCGCTGCCCCAGGGTCTGGTCGAAGCAAGCAAGTTCGCCGAGCCGTTGTTCACCCCGGCGACCAAAGCCGAACTCGGAGCCCACGACGAGAACATCTCGTTCGACGACGTGATCGAGATGGTCGGCGCCGTGCGGGCCACCCAACTGCGTGAGCGCACCCTGCAGACCTACATCCAGGGCGCCGACCATGCGCTGACCAAGGGCATCATCGTCGCCGACACCAAGTTCGAGTTCGGCGTCGACAAGAGCGGCGAGCTGCGACTGGCCGACGAGATCTTCACGCCGGACTCGTCGCGTTACTGGCGCGCCGACGAGTACCAGGCGGGAGTCGTGCAGAACAGCTTCGACAAGCAGTTCGTCCGCAACTGGTTGATCGGCCCCGAATCTGGCTGGAACCGCCACGGGGACAAACCGCCGCCGCCCCTGCCCGCCGACATTATCGATGCGACGCGTGCGCGTTATATCGAAGCCTACGAACGTATCTCGAGTCTGAAGTTCGACGATTGGATCGGCGCATGAGGCCACCAATTGCCAAGAGGATCGACGCTCGTCGGGAACATCATGGCGATGTCTTCGTCGACCCGTATGAGTGGATGCGCGAGAAGTCCGACCCCGAGGTGATCGATTACCTCAGGGCCGAGAACGACTACACCGACAAGGCCACTGAACCTCTCGCGGAATTGCGGCAGAAGATCTTCGACGAGATCAAGGCCCGCACCAAAGAGACCGACCTGTCGGTTCCGACCAGACGCGGTAACTGGTGGTACTACGGCCGGAGCTTCGAGGGCAAGCAGTACAACGTGCACTGCCGTTGCCCGATCGGCGATTTCGATGACTGGGTGCCGCCGCAGCTCGACGAGCAGACCGAGATTCCCGGCGAGCAGATCCTGATCGACGAGAACGCCGAGGCCGACGGCCACGAATTCTTCAGCCTCGGCGCAGCGGGGGTCAGCCTGGACGGCAACGTCCTGGCCTACTCGGTCGATACCAAGGGCGACGAGCGATACACGTTGCGGTTCAAGGACTTGCGAACCGGATCGATGTACGACGACGAGATCGTCGGCATCGCCGCCGGTGTCACATGGGCCGCCGACAACCGCACTGTTTACTACACGACGGTCGATGACGCGTGGCGTCCGGACACCGTGTGGCGCCACCGCATCGGATCCGGTCTGCCCGCCGAACGCGTCTACCACGAGCCCGACGAGAAGTTCTGGCTCGCGGTCGGGCGCACACGCAGCGACAAGTACATCCTCATCGCGTCGGGCAGCGCGGTCACCACCGAGGTCAGCTACGGCGACGCCGCCGACCCACAGACTGAGTTCACCCCGGTGTGGCCGCGCCGCGAACTCGTCGAGTACTCGGTGGAGCACGCCATCGTCGGCGGTGAAGACCGATTCCTGATCCTGCACAACGACGGCGCGGAGAACTTCACGCTCGTCGAGGCGCCCGTGGCCGACCCCACCTCCCTCCGGACGCTGATCGAGCACCGCGACGACGTGCGACTTGACGCCGTCGACGCCTTCGAGGGGCACCTGGTAGTCAGCTACCGCGCCGAGGCGTTGCCCAAGATCCAACTCTGGCCGATCCTCGATGGGGGAGCCGACGGCACCTACGGCCGCCCCGAGGAACTCACCTTCGAATCCGAACTCATGTCGGCCGGCCTTGGGGGAAACCCGAACTGGAGTTCGCCGAAGCTGCGGATAGGTGCCACCTCGTTCGTCGTCCCGGTGCGGATCTATGACGTAGACCTCGCGTCGGGCGAGCGCACGCTACTGCGCGAGCAACCGGTGCTCGGCGACTACCGACCCGAGGACTACGTGGAGCGCCGCGACTGGGCCGTCGCCGCCGACGGCGCACGGGTTCCGATCTCGATCGTCCACCGCATCGGCCTGCAGTACCCGGCACCGACGCTGTTGTACGGCTACGGGGCCTACGAGTCGTGCGAGGACCCGCGGTTCTCCATCGCCAGGCTTTCGTTGCTCGACCGCGGCATGGTGTTCGCGGTCGCGCATGTACGCGGTGGCGGTGAGCTCGGTCGACCGTGGTACGAACACGGAAAGCTCCTCGAGAAGAAGAACACCTTCACCGACTTCATCACCGTTGCACAGCATCTCGTCGACACCGATGTCACGCGGGCCGACACCATGGTCGCGTACGGCGGCAGCGCGGGCGGGCTGCTGGTCGGCGCGGTCGCCAACATGGCTCCCGAACTGTTCGCGGGCGTCCTGGCCCTGGTGCCGTTCGTCGACCCGCTGACCACGATCCTCGACCCGTCACTGCCGCTGACTGTCACCGAATGGGACGAATGGGGAAACCCGTTGCAGGACAGCGATGTGTACAACTACATGAAGTCCTACTCGCCGTACGAGAACGTCGAGCCCAGGAACTATCCGCCCATCCTGGCCATGACATCGCTGAACGACACCAGGGTGTTGTACGTCGAGCCGGCGAAATGGGTGGCCGCGCTGAGGCATACGCAGTCCGGGGCGCCCACGGTGCTGCTCAAGACCGAAATGAACGCCGGCCACGGCGGCATCAGCGGACGTTACGAGCGTTGGAAGGAAGCGGCGTTCCAGTACGCCTGGCTACTGGACGTCGCAACGGCCAACCACGAGGGTGGCGCCTACGAAGACGATCTGCTGGACCGTTCGCAGCACTGATCTAGGCATTGTCAAGATAAGATGTCGCCATGAGCAGGGATGCCTACCACCACGGCGACCTGAAGGCGGTGATCCTGGCCCGGGCCGCCGACCTGGTGGCCGAGCGCGGCGCGGACGCGATCTCGCTCCGGGAGCTGGCCCGTGCCGCGGGGGTGTCACATGCCGCGCCCGCACACCACTTCACCGACCGTCGCGGGCTGTTCACGTCCCTGGCCGCCGAGGGATGGCGCAAGTTGGCCGCCGCCCTCGATGGTGCACGGCCCGAGTTCATCGACGCCGCAATGGCGTACGTGCGGTTCGCACTCGACCATCCCGGGCACTACGCGGTCATGTTCGATCGTTCGCTCGTGGATCCCGAGAACGCGGAGTTGATCGCCGCACAGGACGCGGCGGGCGCCGAACTCGCCCGGGGTGTGGGCACCCTCGACGACGCACGCGCCAAGAAGGATCCCGACAGCGCGGGGCTGGCCGCATGGTCTCTGGTGCACGGGTTTTCACTGCTGTGGCTGAACGGCAACATCGACGACAAGGCCGATCCGATGGAGGCGGTACACCGCGTCGCGGGGATGCTTTTCAAGAGCAGGTAGCGTGCGGGGCATGACCGACCTCACCGACATCGCACTGACCACGCTCGACGGCCAACCGACCACGCTGGGCCAACTCGCGGACGGCGCGGCGCTCGTGGTCAACGTCGCCTCCAAGTGTGGCCTCACGCCGCAGTACACGGCCCTGGAGCGGCTGGCCAAGGACTACCGCGACCGCGGGCTCACCGTCATCGGCGTGCCGTGCAATCAGTTCATGGGTCAGGAGCCCGGTTCGCCCGACGAGATCGCGGAATTCTGCTCGACCACCTACGGGGTGACGTTCCCGCTGCTGGCCAAGGCCGACGTCAACGGCGACGAACGGCACCCGTTGTACGCCGAGCTGACGAAGACGGCCGACGACGCAGGTGAGGCGGGCGACATCCAGTGGAACTTCGAGAAGTTCCTGCTCGCACCGGGCGGCACGGTAGTCAAGAGAATCCGGCCGCGGACCGAGCCGGACGCGCCCGAGGTCATCGCCGCCATCGAAGAGGTGCTGCCGCGGTAGCGGCACCGGATGGACAACTGCAGGCAGGGTGTCAGAAACCGTCGAGACACCTGAAATTGCCACAATGAGCGAGTGGCAGGACAACTGATCGTCTCGATTTCCGGGATCAGCGACCGCACACTGGCCGAGGTCGACGACTTCTGCCGCCAGCTCGGGTCGCGGAGCGTGCCGGTGTCGTTTCTGGTGGCTCCGCGGATCAAGGGCGGTTACCGGCTCGACGAAGACGCCCCCACTGTCGAGTGGCTGGCCGCCAGGCGCGAGGCCGGCGATTCCATCGTGCTGCACGGTTTCGACGAGGCGGCCACCAAGAAGCGACGCGGTGAGTTCGCGACTCTGCCTGCACACGAAGCGAACCTGCGACTGATGGCCGCCGACCGGGTGATGGAACACGTCGGCCTTCGCACACGTTTGTTCGCAGCGCCCGGCTGGCTGGTATCGCCGGGAACGGCGATGACGCTGCCTCGTAATGGTTTTCGTACTTTGGCGGCACTGGCCGAGATCACCGATCTGGTGCGTCACACGGCAGTGCGCGCTCGGGTGCTCGGCATCGGCGAGGGCTTTCTCAGTGAACCCTGGTGGTGCCGCACGTTGGTGCTGTCCGCCGAACGCACGGCTCGGCGCGACGGCATCGTGCGGGTCGCCGTCGCCGCCCGTCACCTGCGCAGGCCCGGGCCGCGCCAGGCAATGCTCGACGCCGTCGACCTCGCGCTCATGCACGGGTGCACCCCCGGCGTCTACGAGTGGACGCCATCGGGAGCATTGACATACGCCGCATAGCCGGTGCCCGCTAACGTGACGGCATGACTGACGCTGATGTCATCGTCGTTGGGGCAGGTCTTGCGGGTCTGGTCGCCGCGTGCGAACTCGTCGAACGCGGCCGCCGGGTCCTGATCGTCGACCAGGAGAACGCCGACAACGTCGGGGGCCAGGCGTACTGGTCGTTCGGCGGCCTGTTCTTCGTCGACAGCCCCGAACAGCGCCGATTGGGCATCCGTGACAGCCACGAGCTGGCGCTGCAGGACTGGCTCGGTGCGGCGGGATTCGACCGGCCCGAGGATCACTGGCCGCGGCAGTGGGCGCACGCCTACGTCGACTTCGCCGCAGGCGAGAAGCGTGGCTGGCTGCGCGAGCGCGGGCTGAAGACCTTTCCGGCGGTCGGGTGGGCCGAGCGCGGCGGCTACGACGCCCGCGGCCACGGGAACTCGGTGCCGCGCTTTCACATCACGTGGGGGACGGGGCCCGCGATCGTCGACGTCTTCGCCCGCCGCCTGCGCGACAACGCGAAAGTGACGTTCGCGCATCGCCGTCGCGTCGACGAGCTCATCGTCGAAGGCGGTGCCGTCGTCGGGGTGCGCGGTGCGGTACTGGAACCGTCGAACGCGGTCCGTGGTGAGAAGTCGTCGCGAAACACGGTCGGTGAATTCGAATTGCGGGCGCAGGCGGTGATCGTTGCCAGTGGTGGTATCGGAGGCAACCACGCCCTCGTCCGCCAGAACTGGCCCAAGCGGATGGGCCGCGTGCCTGAGCAATTGTTGAGCGGTGTGCCTGCCCATGTCGACGGCCGGATGATCGGCATCAGCGAGTCCGCCGGGGCGCGAGTGATCAACCGCGACAGGATGTGGCACTACACCGAGGGCATCACCAACTATGACCCGATCTGGCCGCTGCACGGTATCCGCATCATTCCCGGTCCGTCGTCGCTGTGGCTCGATGCCACCGGGAAGCGACTGCCGCCGCCGTTGTTCCCCGGTTTCGACACCCTCGGCACGCTGGAGTACATCGCCCAAACCGGCCACGACTACACGTGGTACGTCCTCAATTCCCGCATCATCGAGAAAGAATTCGGTCTGTCGGGTCAGGAGCAGAACCCCGATCTGACCGGCCGCAGCGTGCGTCAGGTGCTGGGCCGGGTCAGGCCAGGCGCACCCCCTCCGGTGCAGGCGTTCGTCGACAAGGGAGTCGACTTCGTGACGGCAAACTCGTTGCGGGAGTTGGTCTCCAAGATGAACGCGGTACCCGACGTCGAGCCACTCGACTACGGCATCGTGGAGGCGGAGGTCACCGCCCGCGACCGTGAGACCGTCAACAAGTTCAGCAAAGACAGCCAGATCACCGCGATCCACGGCGCGCGCGCGTTCCTGTCCGACAAGATCAGCCGGGTGGTGGCCCCGCACCAGATCACCGATCCCAAGGCTGGACCGCTGATCGCGGTGAAGTTGCATATTCTCACCCGAAAGTCGTTGGGCGGCCTGGAAACCGATCTCGACTCACGGGTGTTGAAGGCCGGCGGCGAACCGTTCAGTGGGCTGTACGCCGCGGGTGAGGCGGCCGGATTCGGAGGCGGGGGCGTCCACGGTTACCGCTCGCTGGAGGGCACCTTCCTCGGCGGATGTGTGTTCTCCGGTCGTGCCGCGGGACGGGCGGCCGCGAGGGACACCGCCTAGGGCAGGTCGATGGTCGTCGTGACGGACACGAGTTGCGGTGTCGACGGCGCCGACGAGAAGCCGAACCGCACCGGCGGGTGCAATGCCGTCACTGCGCCGAGATGCGTCCCGCGGTAGACCGCGTCGACGGCGTCGATCTTGCGCGTTCTCGTGACGCCGTAGTACTCGCGGCGGCCATGGCCCGCGCTGCCTGCGGTGCGCACGCCGGGCACCAGCCGAGCCGCAACCGGATCGATGACCCGTAGCCACGCCGGGGCGGATGCCAGGCGCGAGGGCACCAGCCGCAGCAGCGTGTCGAATGGCGCGGGGCCGCCAACCCGGCCCGAGATCTCGAGGTCAGGGCCGGCGAGGGTGAACCCGTCCCGCGATACTTCCGAACTCACATCGCCCAGTACTACCCGGTCAAATGTGTAAGTGGTGGAGACGAATTCGGCGATCGCGGTGCTCGGTGCGACGAGGACACGCTCACCGTCAGAGGTCTCGATCATGACGTCGGCGAACCGACCGAACGGCGACTGCAGCCATGATCCGACGACCATCCGGACTCCCGATTCGGTGCCGAATCCCGCGATGTGTCCGGTGAATCGCAGCCGAGTCAGAATTCCGTGCCGTTCTCCGGTTCGAGCACCAAAAAGTCGGTGTCGGTCATCTCGTCCAGCCTGCCGTAGAAGATGCCCCTGGCACTGGGATCGATGATCGCCTGGTGGATCGGCACTGCGTGGGCGGGCGCCACGGCGCGCAGGTAATCCACCGCCTCGGAGATCCTCATCCACGGTGCCGCGGCGGGTGTCGCGAGCACGTCGACAGGTTCGCCGGGAACGAACAACGCATCGCCGGGATGCATCAGCCGCGCCGCGTGTTCGCCGTCGCCGACGAGATACGAAATGTTATCTATCACAGGGATTTCCGGGTGAATGACGGCATGCCTTCCGCCAGTACCGCGCACTGTGAGGTGGCCGATGCGCAGTTCGTCGCCGACGTTCACCGCCTGCCACGAGCCGCCGAGTTGAGCGGCGGTCTGCGGGTCGGCGTACAACGCGGCCGTCGGGTTGGCGTCGAGCAGCGCCGGCAGCCGCGCGGTGTCGGCGTGGTCGGGGTGCTGATGGGTGATCAGGATGGCGGACAGGCCGGTGATGCCCTCGAAACCGTGGGAGAACGTACCCGGATCGAACAGAATCGTCGTCTCATTCGCCGAATCGCCACGAAAGTTCGCGAGTAGGCACGAATGGCCGAAATGCGTCAATTGCATGCCTATATTGTGGCGCGCAGGGCTTCCCCAGGGGGTACTTCAAACGTGCGATTGTTGTTGGCGCTGGCCATCGCCACGTGCGGGTTGGTCATCGCCCCTGGCACGCCGGCTACCGCCGTGCCCGGTGTGTGCCCGCCGATCTGTGACTCGATCCCCGATGCGGCGTGGATCGCGACCTCTGATGTGCCGCTCGACTCGGTCTATCACTGGCCCGGCCTCGCCGGTCTCGCCGTCAGGGCGCCCGCACCACGGTTCACCTTCGAGCAGGTGTGCGCGTCGCCGCCGATCCTCGGCGACGCCAGGGACTATGCCGTGGCGTCACAGGCCACGGTCTCCAATCCGCCCGGTCAGTGGCAGCTGCGGGTGCAGATCATTCACTGGCGAGGGCCTACAGCGCAGTTCGGACCGACGGCAACGCAGACCCTCGAGACGGCCAGGACCCGGCTGCGGAACTGCCAGGTCACCGCGCCGCTGGTATCCCCGTCGATCACCACAAGCGATCCGTTCCGCCTGGCCGCGGTGATCAGCGTTCCCGGTCAGCAGGTGGTGCACCAGTATCTGCTCGCCCACCCCGCCAGCAGCACCATCGTCGAACTGGCCATGTGGTCGACCCTGCCGCCGCTGGTGCGCTGGCCTGCGGTGGCTGACCCGCAGGTCCTCGACGCAATGGGCGCTCCGTTGTGCGAGGTGTATCTCGGATCGTGCCGGTGAGGCGGTCGGACCGAACCCGCAGGTAGAGTGTGCGCCGTGGCAAGGGTGGTGGTGCATGTGATGCCCAAGGCCGAGATCCTCGACCCGCAAGGGCAGGCGATTGTCGGCGCGTTGGGTCGTCTCGGGTTCGGTGCAGTCTCAGATGTGCGGCAAGGCAAGCGGTTTGAGCTCGAGGTCGACGACGGCATCGACGACGACACGCTCGCCGAGATCGCCGAATCGCTGCTGGCGAACACCGTGATCGAGGACTGGTCGGTGACCAGGGAGCCATCGTGACGGCGCGGGTCGGCGTGATCACATTTCCCGGCACGCTCGACGACGTCGACGCCGCGCGCGCGGTGCGACTCGCCGGGGCCGAAGCCGTCAGCCTCTGGCACGCCGACGCCGACCTCAAGCGGGTGGACGCCGTCGTGGTGCCCGGCGGCTTCTCCTACGGCGACTATCTGCGTACCGGCGCGATCGCGAAGTTCGCTCCCGTGATGGGCGAGGTCATCCGTGCCACTGCCCAAGGCCTGCCGGTGTTGGGTATTTGCAACGGGTTTCAGATCCTGTGTGAAGCGGGGATGCTGCCGGGTGCACTGACTCGCAACGCCGGGTTGCATTTCGTCTGCCGCGATCTGTGGCTCGAGGTCGCTTCGAACTCGACGGCGTGGACCTCGCGCTACGAACTGGGTGCCGACCTGCTGGTGCCGCTGAAGTCGGGCGAAGGGCGGTACGTCGCCAGCGAGGACACGCTCGACAAGCTCGAGGGTGAAGGCAGGGTCGTCTTCCGCTACCGCGACAACCCGAACGGTTCGATGCGCAACATCGCAGGCATCTCGTCGGCCAACGGTCGGGTCGTCGGCCTGATGCCGCACCCTGAGCACGCCACCGAGGCGCTGACCGGCCCGTCCGACGACGGGCTGGGCCTGTTCTACTCCGCCCTGGACCAGGTGCTGGCCGCTTAGGGCGTGAGCGCGACCGACGCCTCCGCGGTGTAGCAGAGGAACGTCAACGTCTCCTGCAGGTACAGATCAACGGAGTCGGCGTCGTGCGACAGGTAGCCGATGCACACGTCGGTGCCCAGCTGTAGATCGAAATCGCCGCCGCGGGTGGACAACACGAACGCACCGTCGATGGCGGGTGCCCAGATGATCTCACCGTCCACGAGCCGGTTGAGGTGCTCGCGGATCGGATAGCCGTGGGCGGTGGTCTCGCTCACCTCGGTGTAGACGTCGGCCGACAGCAGCACCGAATATGGTCCGTCCACTCCGGCCAGCCGCAGCTCGGACAGCGCCTGGGAGATGACGTCAGGCATCTCACGAACATCGGAGGGCATCTTCAGCGCAGGATTGTTGCTGCAGGCCCGGATGCCCTCGATCGAGGCCGACTCGTAGCCCTCGAAGATCGCCCGGTCCTCGACGAACGCCAGTTTCTTGGCGGCCTCCTTGACGGGGTCCCAGTCCGAATCCTGCGAACCGCGCTCGACGTCGTCGATGGCGGTGCGGCTGACCGTGAACGGCACCCGCAGCCGCACCAGCGGCTTGCTCTCCCGCAGGTGCGCGACCACCCCCTCCGCGGGCGGGGGGACATCGCGGAGGTGACCGCTGCTGACCGCTGCGGTCACCGCGCCGCCCGGATCGCTGACGTCGACGACGCGCCGGCCGGCGATGTGCCGCTTGAACGTCCGTGTCGCCTCCAATTCGATCTCATCCCAAGCGACTTCGGTGATCGGAGCGAGGTCTCGGTAGAGGTTGTTCATCAACGCGTTCCTTTCAGGCTGCCGATGCTCAACGTGCCGTCTCTGACGGGCACGTCGGTAACCGCGGGCTGGTCTTGTGCCGCCGCCGAGTCCGGAAGCGGGGGTGGGTCATTGAGGAAGTCGACGATCGGCGTGAAGAATTTCCCGCCGGTGATCGCGGTGGAGAATTCGAGGATGTGATCGGTGTTGCCGGGCGGATCGCCGAGGAACATGTTGGACAGCATCTGCTCGGTGACCGCCGCCGTGCGTGAGTAGCCGATGAAATACGTTCCGTACTCGCCTTTTCCGACCTCTCCAAACGGCATGTTGTGGCGCACGATCTTGAGTTCGGTACCGTCCTCGTCCTCGATGACGTTCAGCGCGATGTGGGAGTTGGCAGGTTTGACATCGTCGGCCATCTCGATGTCCTCGAGCTTGCTGCGGCCGATCACCATTTCCTGTTCGGTGACCGACAGCGAATCCCACGACGTCATGTCGTGCACGTACTTCTGCACATGCACGTAGCAGCCACCCGCGAAATCGGGGTCCTCGTCACCGATCTCGGTGGCGGACACCGCAAGTGGACCCTCGGGGTTCTCGGTGCCGTCGACGAAGCCGAGCAGATCGCGGTTGTCGAAGAACCGGAAACCGTGCACCTCGTCGACGACGGTGACGGCGCCGAGGGCCCTGACGATCCGCCCCGCCAACTCGAAGCACATGTCCAGCGACATCGCCTTGATGTGGAACAACAGATCGCCAGCAGTCGCCGGTGCGTGATGGCGCGGACCGGACAGCTCGATGAACGGCGTCAGCTCCGCGGGCCGGGGACCCGAGAAGAGCCGGTCCCAGGCATCGGATCCGATCGATGTCACCACCGACAGGTGCTTGTCGGGGTCGCGGAAACCGACCGCGCGCACCAGCCCGGAGATATCACCAAGCCCATCGTGGACGGCCGATTCGCCGCCCTCGTCGATGATCACCACCAAAAAAATGGCCGCCGGAGTCAGCGGCGCCGTAACCGGCTGCGGCAGTGGTGCGGGCACCGTTCGACCCTAATTCAAGATCGTCGGCGATGATCGGAGAAGATGAACAACCATGTCGGCAACTCCGCAGGGCCTATGTGAGTTCATCGACGCGTCGCCGTCGCCGTTTCACGTCTGCGTGACGGTTGCCGACCGTCTGCGCACCGCCGGTTTCACCGAGCTTGCCGAGGGCGACGCCTGGCCCGCCCAGGGCCGGTTCTTCACCGTGCGGGCGGGCTCGCTGGTCGCGTGGAAGTCCGAAACTGCCGCGTGGGCGCCATTTCGAATCGTCGGCGGCCACACCGACAGCCCGAACCTGCGGGTCAAACAGCACCCCGACCGGTTCGTGTCGGGCTGGCAGGTGGTCGCGCTGCAGCCGTACGGCGGGGCATGGCTGAACTCGTGGCTCGATCGCGACCTCGGCATCAGCGGACGGCTGTCGGTCCGGACCGCGACCACCATCGACCACCGGCTGATCCGCATCGACGACCCCATCCTGCGGGTACCCCAGCTGGCGATCCACCTGGCCGAGGACCGAAAGGCGGTCGAGCTGAACCCGCAGCGCCACGTCAACGCCGTGTGGGGCGTCGGCAGCGGAGCCCGGTCCTTCCTCGGCTATGTGGCCGAGCGAGCGGGCGTCGACGTCGCCGACGTGCTTGGCGCCGACCTGATGACCCACGACCTCACCCCGTCAACCCTCGCGGGCGCCAGAAGTGAGCTGCTCAGCGCACCGCGGCTGGACAATCAGGCCACCTGCTACGCCGGCCTCGAGGGCTTCCTGGCGGCTGAGCCAAGCGGGCACGTGCCCGTGCTGGCGCTTTTCGACCACGAGGAGGTCGGTTCACAGTCCGACCACGGCGCGCAGTCCGAACTGCTGCTCACGGTGCTGGAGCGCATCACGCTGGCCGCAGGAGGTGGCCGCGAGGATTTTCTGCGACGGCTGCCGGGATCGATGGTGGCGTCCGGCGACATGGCCCACGCCACGCACCCGAACTATCCCGACCGCCACGAACCCGGCCACCTGATCGAGGTCAACGCTGGACCGGTGCTTAAGGTTCAGCCGAATCTGCGCTACGCCACCGACGGTCGCACCGCGGCGGCGTTCGCGCTGGCGTGCGCCCATGCCGATGTGCCGTTGCAGCGCTACGAGCATCGGGCGGATCTGCCGTGCGGATCCACGATCGGGCCGATGACCTCGGCGCGCACCGGCATCCCGACCGTCGACGTGGGTGCGGCCCAGTTGGCCATGCATTCGGCGCGCGAGGTCATGGGTGCCGACGACGTCGCCGCCTACTCCGCGGCGCTGGGCGCCTTCCTGTCGCCGGCCTGAGCACGGCTCAGGACGGGTCGACCTGGTCGTAGCGGATGACGTTCTCCACGACCATGCCGTCGCGGGTGCGCACCCGGTCCAGGCCGCGGATCGCGATCGGACCATCGGGCCCGGTGCCTCGCCCGACGTAGTGCAGGAACACCAGCTGCTCGCCGGGGACGCCGGCATCGACCGTCGCACTGTCCAAGAGCTCCAGTCGCAGGTCAGGAACGGCAGTGATGAGCTCGACGATCTTCGCGGTGTAGGCGTCACGGCCGTGTACCGGCGTCGGCTCGCCCTGCCAGTAGCCGACGATGTCGTCGGCCAGAATGTCGCCGATGCGCGACTCCTCGGGTGCGGCCCAGAACGCGGCCCAGATCTCGGAGCTGAACTTCGGTTGGATTTGGGTTTCAGTCATGCCCCAAGCGTGCGGGCGTTCGCATGGCCACTCAATTACGCGGGACGTAAGCGCACGTGTCACCGGGCAGGACTATGGTCAGCGCCATGGCACTCAAGGTGGAGATGATCACGTTCGACTGCGCCGATCCTGACGCCCTTGCCGACTGGTGGGCGAGCGCCGCCGGAGGCGACGTAAATGCCGTCGCACCAGGTGAATTCGTCATGGTCAACAGTGAGGGCAGGCCTGCTCTGGGCTTCCAGCGCGTTCCCGATCCGACACCCGGCAAGAACAAGGTCCATCTGGACTTCCATGCGGCAGACAAGGAAGCCGAGGTGGCACGGTTGGTCGGCCTGGGCGCGCGGGAGACCGCACGCAACAGCTTCGGGCCGGACTTCGATTGGGTCGTAATGGCCGACCCCGAGGGCAACGCCTTCTGCGTCGCGGGCGGCTGACGCCTAGGCTGCCTTTCAGGGCCGCTGGCCTATATCGCAGGGAAGATTGCACGCGTGCTGGTGTCGCTGATCGCCATCTCGGTCGTGGTGGCCGCCTGGGCACTGGGCGCCAAGCGGCTGGAGCGATGGCGTGTGACCGCGCCGATGATCCTGGTGCTTGCGGGTGTGGCCATCGGCTTCCCCCTCAGAGATGCGTTTGACTCCTCACTCAACACCGAAGTCGTCGAACACATCGCCGAAGTCATTCTCGCGGTGCTGCTGTTCATCGACGCCACCGAGGTACGTGGCGGCCTCTTCGGCACCGAACGGCGCTCCGCGGTGCGACTACTTTTCGTGGCCATGCCGCTCAGCCTGGTGGCCGCGGTGCTGCTCGGCGCATGGCTGCTACCGGGTCTGGACTGGGCGGTTCTGCTTGTTGTTGCCTGTGTCGTGGTGCCAATAGATTTTGCACCGGCGGCGTCCATCCTGCGTGGCCAACGAGTACCCGAGCGCGTACGCAACGTGCTGAAAGTCGAGGGGGGCTACAACGACGGGATCGTGTCGCCGGTGTTCATCTTCGCGCTCGTGCTCGCGGGCGATCAGTCACGCGACGCGACTCCACTGGAAGCGCTGAGTTCGGCACTGCCGCAGGCGATCATGGCCATCGTCGTCGGTCTTGCCGTTGGCGCTCTACTGGCTGTCGCGGCCAACCTCGCCGAACGACGCGACCTGATGACCGAGCAGTCGAAGCGGCTCATCCTGGTGACTGCACCGCTCTTGTCGTATGGGCTGAGCGTCGCGGTCGGCGGCAGCGGGTTCGTGTCTGCGTTCGTCTGCGGCATCGCGCTCAACTACCTGCGGCGGTCGCCGAGTTTCCGCCGCGACCTCGAGCTGGTCGACGACGTCGGGGCGCTGCTCACCGCGGTGATGTGGTTCGTCTTCGGCGCTGTCACCGTCCTTGCGCTGACGTCCGGCGTCCCCATCGGCATGATGGTCTTCTGCCTGCTGGCCCTGACATTGGTTCGCATTCTGCCGATCCTGGCAGCGCTGATCGGTTCGGGGTTTTCCTGGCGCGAACGGCTGCTGATCGGCTCGCTCGGCCCACGCGGGACGACCTCGATCGTGTTCGGTCTGCTGGCCTTCAATGTGCTGTCGGGCGATGCCGCCGATCAAGCGATCCTGGCGACCGTCGTGGTGGTACTCGGCAGTGTGGTCGTTCACGGAATCGGCGCGCCCGCGGCCGCGCACGCCTACGGCAAGTCGCAAACTAGACTGGCCGGGTGACGTCGGAGCTAACCCACGGCTTGAATGTTGTAGACACCGTCGACCACGCCAGCATCACACCCGACCAACCTCAGCCGCACCGCGAACTCGGTCTCAAGGACGACGAGTACCAGAGGATCCGCGAGATCCTCGGCCGTCGCCCCACCGACGCCGAACTGGCGATGTATTCGGTGATGTGGAGCGAGCACTGCTCGTACAAGTCGTCGAAGGTGCATCTGCGCTACTTCGGCGAGACCACCACCGAGGCGATGCGCGACGGGTTGCTCGCGGGCATCGGTGAGAATGCCGGCGTGGTGGATGTCGGCGACGGGTGGGCGGCCACCTTCAAGGTGGAGTCCCACAACCACCCGTCCTACATCGAGCCCTATCAGGGCGCGGCGACCGGTGTCGGCGGCATCGTGCGCGACATCATGGCCATGGGCGCACGCCCGGTGGCGGTGATGGATCAGCTTCGGTTCGGCGCAGCCGACGCATCCGACACCCGCCGTGTCGTCGACGGCGTTGTCCGCGGTATCGGCGGGTACGGCAACTCGCTTGGCCTGCCGAACATCGGCGGTGAGACCGTGTTCGACGCCTCCTATGCGGGCAACCCGCTGGTCAATGCGCTCTGCGTCGGAGTCCTGCGCAAAGAGGATCTGCACCTGGCGTTCGCGTCGGGGACCGGGAACAAGATCATCCTGTTCGGCGCGCGCACCGGCCTCGACGGCATCGGCGGCGTGTCCGTGCTGGCGTCGGACACGTTCGGCGGCGACGAGAGCGGCGCCCCAGGCCGCAAGAAGCTGCCCTCGGTGCAGGTCGGTGACCCCTTCATGGAGAAGGTCCTCATCGAGTGCTGCCTCGAGCTGTACGCCCAGGACCTCGTGGTCGGCATTCAGGACCTCGGTGGTGCCGGATTGTCCTGCGCCACATCGGAACTCGCGTCAGCAGGCGACGGTGGTATGCGGATCGAGTTGGAGACCGTCCCGCTGCGCGCCGCCAACATGACGCCTGCGGAAATCCTGTCCAGCGAGTCCCAGGAGCGCATGTGCGCGGTGGTCACACCGGACAACGTCGACGCGTTCATGGCCGTCTGCCGCAAGTGGGACGTGCTGGCCACCGTCATCGGTGAGGTCACCGACGGGGACCGCCTCGAAATCACCTGGCACGGTGAGACCGTCGTCGACGTGCCGCCGCGCACCGTCGCACACGAGGGCCCTATCTATGAGCGCCCGGTTGAGCGCCCCGACGGCCAGGACGCACTGAACGCCGACACGTCCGCGAAACTGCCACGGCCCTCAACCGGTGAGGAGCTGCGCGCGACACTCTTTGCGATGGTTGGCAGTCCGCACCTGTGCAGCCGGGCGTTCATCACCGAGCAGTACGACCGCTACGTCCGCGGCAACACGGTTCTGGCGGAAAATGCCGACGGCGGAGTGCTACGCATCGACGAGACGACCGGCCGCGGCATTGCGATCTCGACCGACGCGTCGGGCCGCTACACGGCGCTCGATCCGTACCGGGGTGCGCAACTCGCGCTCGCCGAGGCGTACCGCAACGTCGCCGTCACCGGGGCTACACCCGTCGCGGTGACCAACTGCCTCAACTTCGGCTCGCCCGAAGATCCTGGAGTCATGTGGCAGTTCAGTCAGGCTGTCCGCGGTCTCGCCGATGGTTGTGCCGCCCTTGGTATTCCGGTCACCGGCGGCAACGTCAGTTTTTACAACCAGACCGGGACCACAGCGATTCTGCCGACGCCTGTCGTCGGTGTGCTCGGCGTCATCGACGACGTGAAGCGGCGCATCCCGACCGGGCTCGGCGCCGAACCGGGTGAAACCCTGATTCTTCTCGGAGACACCCGCGACGAGTTCGACGGCTCGATCTGGGCTCAGGTCACCGCCGACCATTTGGGTGGACTGCCGCCAACCGTGGACCTGGACCGGGAGCGGCTGCTCGCCGACGTGTTGTCGTCCGCATCGCGTGACGGACTGGTGTCGGCCGCGCACGACCTGTCCGAGGGCGGCCTGATCCAGGCTGTCGTCGAAGCTGCGCTGACCGGCGAAACCGGTTGCCGCATCGTCATTCCCGAAGGCTCTGATGCCTTCACCTTCCTCTTCTCCGAGTCGACGGGCCGGGTGCTGGTGGCGGTGCCACGGACCGAGGAGAGCCGGTTCGTGGGCATGTGCGAAGCGCGTGGCCTTCCTGCGACCCGCATCGGCGTCGTCGACCCGGGACCGCAAGGCGGAGAAGCCGCAGTCGAGGTGCAGGGCCTGTTCACGGCAAGTCTGGAGGACCTGCGAAGCACGTCGGAGGGCGTGCTTCCCGGGTTGTTCGGGTGATTGCGCAGACCCGCGAACGACACCCCCTTTATGTCTGGGCATGGAGCCTGGTCCGGCTCGACTTCGTCGGGATCGCATTCGGCGCGCTGTTCTTCTGTCTCTCGCTGACGCCGTCGCTGCTGCCGAGGGACTGGCTCTTTCAGGGGCTCATCGGCGGGCTGAATGCGGCCATCGGCTATGGCATCGGCGTATTCAGCTGGAGGTTGTTCCGGCGCTTCGTGATCCGCAGGGTCAAGGGATGGCCCCCACCGAAGCGGGTGCAGGACGTACTGAAGACAGTGACGGTGGTGCTCGCCATCGCGGCGAGCGTGTTGATGCTGATCCCGGCCGCCGCCTGGCAGCGCCAGGTGTCCGCGGTGGTGGGGATCGAAGGACCCACTACGCTCGGCTACCTGCGCACGCTGATCATCGCGGTGCTTGCCGGCGGCGCGTGCGTCAGCGCTGCACGGATTCTGATCGACCTCATCAAGACGATGGCGCGGTTCTTCATCCGGCGCTGGCGATTGAACGACGAGGTCGCCTTGTTCATCGGCACCGCGATCGTCGTGGTGCTCGTGATCACGCTCATCAACGGCGTCGCAGTGCGTGGTTTCCTGGCCGGCGCGAACCGGGTGTTCCAGCCCCAGAACTTCACCACCCGGCCCGGGATCGTCCAGCCGCTGGAGTCCGAAAGATCCGGCAGCCCAGACTCTTTCGCATCCTGGGACTCGTTGGGATATCAGGGCCGTAACTTCGTCGCGACCGGTCCCGACGCGCAGGAGCTGACGCGCCTCAACGGCAGGCCCGCCAAGGAGCCGATCCGCGCCTACGTCGGCCTGCAGACCGCCGACACCGATGAACAGCGGATGGCGGTGCTGCTCAGTGAGCTCGAGCGGACCGGTGCGTTCGAGCGCAAGTTGCTGGTGGTCATCCCGACCACCGGCACCGGGTGGATCAACCCGGTGGCCGCCCGGTCGCTGGAAATGATGTACAACGGCGACACCGCCCTCGTCGGCTCGCAGTATTCGTATCTGCCGAGCTGGATCTCGTTCCTCGGCGATCAGCAGAAGTCCATGGAATCGGGCCGGATGATGATCGACGCCATCCACGAGCGGTGGGCGAAGCTACCGCCGGATCGGCGGCCGAAGCTGGTGCTCTATGGCGAAAGTCTCGGTTCGATGGCCGGCCAGGGCGCGTTCGCCTGGTTGCCCGACATCTCCGAGATGGGCTTCTCCTCTGTGTTGTGGGTGGGTCCGCCGAACGCCAGCCCGTTGTGGCGCGCCATCACCGAGCGCCGTGATCCCGGCACTCCGGAGGTCAAGCCGCGCTACGACAACGGCCGGACCGTCCGGTTCTCAGAGGCCACCAACGCAGATCAGATCGCCTCCGTGGCGGAGAAACCGTGGGAGGGCACGCGCGTGCTGTTCATGCAGCACCCGTCCGATCCTGTCGTCTGGTGGTCGGAGGATCTGATCTTCAGCAGACCGGACTGGCTGCGCGAGCCGCCGGGCAGCGACCGCACGGCGTCGATGCGGTGGTATCCGATCGTCACGTTCTGGCAGGTCGCCGTCGACATGACGAATGCCGGGTCCGTGCCGAGCGGGCACGGACACAACTACGGCGACTTCGTGCTCGACGGCTGGGCCGCCGTCGCGCCGCCCGACCGCTGGACGGACGAGGACACGCAGCGCATCCGCGTTGCCCTGCAGAAGACCGAATCTGAAGATGGTCCCGAATACTAGTGCGCAACAAGCAGATTAAGGCCCTAGGTCTGGCGGCCATCCTCGTCGTATGGAGCCTGGTGGCGCCACGGCTGCCGTCGCGGTGGCATCCGGTTCCGCACGCCGTCGTCGGTGCCGCGCTGGCCGGCGCCACGCGCGCTCCGATCGGGCTTCGACATCCGGGCTCAGGTGTGCGGTTCGGCCTTGCCGCTGCGGCCCCGGTCGTGCTTGGCGTCGCGGCGGCCACGGCGTTGCCGTGGGTACGGGCGGAGATGGCCGATCGCGACCTGCCCGACAGGGTGGTCCAGTGGCTTTTGCTCGGCATTCCGTTGGGAACCGTCGCCTCCGAGGAGGCGGCCTACCGCGGTGCGCTGGGCACCGTCGCCGCCGAAGCGTTCGGACCTGCGGGTGGCCGACTCGTCCAGGCGGCGGCGTTCGGGCTGTCGCACATCGCGGACGCCCGCAGCACCAATGAACCCATCGTGCCTACGGTGCTGGTCACCGGGCTGGCCGGCTGGATATTCGGCTGGCTCTATGAGCGATCCGGCAGTCTGATCGCTCCGATGCTGGCGCATCTGGCGATCAACGAGGCAGGCGCCGTCGCGGCATTGGCGGTGCAAAGCACCCGTACACGTGCGATTTCTCTGTGATAGTGGCCTATGACCATCACCCGCGTCGCCGTCGTGGCCGCGGTCGGCATCGTCGCCGGATCGGCATTCGCGGTGTGCTCGTCGCCGATCGCATCGGCGACGCCGGTGCCCGACGGCCTGTACCGCTTGAACTTTGCAGGCACTGAACCGAGCGACTTCGACTACCCCGAACCGCGCGGTCCGTATACGTGGCTCTTGGCGATCCGCTCGGCCTGCCCGGCGGCCGGCTGCGTTGCGACGGCGACGAACGTCGGCGGCGTGTCGACGACGTACGTCTTCCGTGAGAACGGCGGCCGCTACATCTCCAGCCAGCCGCAGGGTTTCGCGTGCGGGGGCAAGAAGACCGCTGGCATCTCCACGATGTCCTTCACCGCGTCGGGTACTTCGCTGTCCGGCGAGCTCGTCGAGTCGGCGTCGCCGTGTCAGCCGATCTCGCGGTCGTTCACCGCAGTACGAGAGGACGATCTGCCCTCAGGGGTGGCCGTAGCCGACCCCAATTCCGTCTGACGCAAAGCGAATTGCGTATGGTCTGCGCATGACTGACAGATCCTCCGCCCGCACGTTCGTCGTCACCGGCGCGGCTTCAGGAATCGGCCTGGCCACCGCGCGGCGACTGCTGACCGAGGGCGGGACCGTCGTCGGCACCGACCTGGTCGCCCCCTCCGAGGACCTCGGCGCGCGGTTCGAGTTCGTCGCGGCCGATATCGCCGACGAAGCGGCGGTCGCCGAGGTGTTCGCGGCGGTTCCCGGGCGGGTCGACGGCGTAGTCCACTCAGGAGGTGTCGCTGGTGGCGGGCCGGTCCACCTGCTCCCCAAAGACGAGTGGGAGCGGGTGATCTCGATCAACCTCACCGGCACTTTCCTGGTGGCGAAGGCGGCACTGGCCAAGATGATCGAGCAGCCGAGGGTCGACGGCGAACGCGGCTCGATCGTAACCCTCGCGAGCGTTGAGGGTCTGGAAGGCACGGCGGGCGGCAGCGCCTACAACGCCTCCAAGGGCGGCGTCGTGCTGCTGACCAAGAACATCGCGCTGGACTACGGCCCAAGCGGCATCCGCGCCAACGCCATCTGCCCCGGCTTCATCGACACACCGATGCTCACCAGTGTCATGGGGCTCGAGGGCATGGAAGGCCCACTGCAGTCCATCACCGAAGAACATGCGCTCGCCCGACGAGGGCGGCCCGACGAGATCGCAGCGATGGCAGCATTTTTGGTCTCAACCGACGCATCTTTCGTCACCGGCCAGGCGATCGCGGTCGACGGCGGCTACACCGCGGGTCGCGATCACGGCGTCGTCAAGATGTTCGGTTTTCCCGTCTGAGGCGCTCCGACTTCGACACGGGCCTCGGCTTAGTGACGGGGGTGGGCGGTGTGTTGTTATCGAGTGTCTTCCGCGACTGAATGGCCCACACGCCGGCGGCCGCAACGATGATCAGGGTTACCAAAACGGGCCACCAACTCTGGCTCGCACCTGTCACGAAGGCAACCACCGCCAACCCGACCCCCGTCAGCGCGAACCATGCCCACGCCGAAGTGCTGGAGTCGTCCAGGCGTGAATTCGCCTGAGCCACAGCCACATAGACGGATAAGAGAAGTAGGCCCGCGACTTGCCACGATGTCGCCGCAACATCGCTCGATCCGGTCGACAGCGCGAACGCGAGCACGCCGGTCGCCACCGCCGTCAGCACCAGGGGCAACGGGGTGGCGGCGGTGGCGGGGCGGATGACCCGCGTCGCGCCCCACACCAGCACGAGGAGCGCGGCAACCGTCAGCGCGATCGTCGCGGCGAGCAACCATAGGCTTGCCGACTCGCCGAACATGTCGGAGACGATTATGACGAGGTTGGTTGCGTCGTAACGGAAATCGCCCGCGGTTGCCATGTTGGAGGCCGCCCATGCCGTCGTTGCGCATACTGCCACGAGGCCGACCGCAATTCCGAGTGGACGACGCACCGACGCCAGTCGGTCATTGACCGTTGTCGGAATCTCGAAGCCCGCGAACACGATGGCGAGCGCAATCAGAATCGCCGCGGGGCCCCACTCGATCGACCCCGAGGCAACCTCGATATCCGTGGACGGCGCGGCCTGCGGGGCACCCGAGACCGCCTTGGCGATCACGGCCAGCGAGACACAGAAGTACGCCAGCAGGCCAATTGCTGCCAGCGCCGTCGCCACCGGTGCGAGACGTCTGGTCGGCAGTGCAGCCACGAGTGCGGCGGCCAACGCAACAGTGGTCACGGATATCGCAGGCCCTGACCATCCCGGGGGAGTCGCGTTTGAATCGGTGAACCAGACCAGCGTCAAGCCTGCGACACTCGTGGCGGTGGATGCGCCGATCAGCACGTAGGCGGTGAACTGAACGACGCGAATGGCGCGCGCGGGCGCTGCCCCCGGTGCCGACGAGATGAGGTCTGCCGTGGTGCGCGAGTGTGGTGCGTACCCGCGTAACCGGTGCAACGTCCAGATCACCCCGACTGCCAGCAGGCCGAACACCAACGCTCCGGACCCGTTCAGCACGTGGCTGACCATCACCGCCAGCGACAGCCCTGTCACCTGCCACGTCGGCAATGTGGTTCCCTCGAACGCCTCGCCTGCTCCGGCCAGACCGCCCAGCGTTCCTCTAGGCATTCAAGAAGTGTGCCCGCAGGGCGAAGCTATTACACGTCCCGAATGTCGGCCGTCAGTTGATGCGGTTCGGTGTCCTGATCATCGATGCCGAAACTGATGATGCGCCTGGGGGTGACGCGAATGATCGCCATATCGAGATGATCACCGGCCGCACCCCGTGACGGCGCGACCTGCGCCTGTTCAGCCGTGCCGCGGATTTCGAGGCAGCGCACCCGCCACGGGTCGCGAGAGGCGATGTCGTCCACCACGAATGCAACCTTGTCGTCGTGTGCGATGTTGCGGAACTTCTGGCTCTTCGACATCTGGTAGCCAGCAATGTCGATGGTGCCGAGTTGTTCGTTGTAGGTGAATCCGACGGGACTGTTCTGCGGCGTCCCGCCGCGGCCGATGGTGGCCAATCGGCCGAGTTCTGTGCTGCGGAGATACACGATTTCGTGTGGTTTGAACGTCATATCGCCAACGTAGAACCTCAACAAATGTTGATGTCAACGCTCACGGATTGATTGTGTTCTCGCCGACCTGCCGGCCCCAGACGTAGTCGATCAGCATCGGCGAAGGAATTTCAACGTGGTTGTAGGGCGCGATGCTCGCGCCGGTGTCCATCACCAGATACGGCGCCGGCCACAACTCCCGGGAGATCTTCTGCCAGCAACCGGGACGGCCTTCGGGCCCGCCCCTGGCATTCACGCGCGGCAGGTTGTCGGGGTAGACGTACGGATTACCCGCACCGGCGAATGTGCCCGACGATGTCGAAAGTGAATAGCCGTTGCCGCCCAGAGTCTTGGCGACCTTCTCCTCGATCTCGGCGTAGTTCCGCAGCGTGCAGAAAAGCTGGGGGCTGTAGTAGTCGAATAGCGCCGACGTCGGCAGGAGATCGGCCGCGCCGCGCACGAAATACGGTCCGCCCCTGTTCAAACTGTCTGTCGCGGTGTCGGCGAAGCCCAGCGCGGCCATCAACGCCGAGTCAATATCGCCCCACTGCGCATTGAACGTGCGCGCGGTCGTCACCGCATTCTCGAGGCCGTCCCACAAATCCGGTGATGCGTCGGCGTACACGTCCACCAGGCCCGCCACCAGCCTGGTGTCCTCGCGAATCTGCGGCATCTGAGCGTTGAGGTCGTCGAGGATGCTGTTGCCGTTGGACAGCGATTCACCGAACCGATCGCCCAGACCCGTCAACGCCTCGGCCGTCGCGGTCAGCGTCTGATTCAGCTTGATCGGGTCGACCTGCTCGGCCAGCGACAGCACCGTCTCGAAAAGCGTGTTGAACTCGGTGCTCACCGATGACACGTCGATTACATCGCTGCTCGAAATACGTTGCACAGATGGACTATCCGGTGAACTGAACGACACGTACTTGTTCCCGAACACGGTAGTGGCCGAGACATCGGCGATCACGTTGGCGGGAATGAACTCGACGTAGTCGGGGTCGACGTCGAGCGACAGCTTGGCCTTTGCGGTGCCGTCCACGTCAATGGTGCCGATGCGCGCGACGCGGCCGATCTCCACACCGTTGTAGGTGACCTTCGCGCCCGGCTCGACGACCAGACCGGCGCGCGCCGAAACCAGGGTCAGTTCCGTCGAACGGATGAAATCGCCGCGGAACTGCATGTAGATCAGCCCGCCCACGACCGCGGCGATGACCACCAGCACCGCGCCCGCCGTCCGGTAGGGCGGATTGTGGCGGTCGACAGACACTTTGAGAATCTAAAGTATGCCCACCCCTCGTAGGGCCGATCCGGCAATGACGCGTGCTGCGGTTTCGGCGATTGCCGGGTGGTTGCGCGACGAAAGCGGTCCCGATCCTGCGCGCGCCGAACTCGCGGAGGCGGTGCGGTTGACGGCTCGTACCCTCGCCGCCATCGCGCCGGGATCCAGCGTCGAGGTCCGTGTCCCACCGTTTGTTGCGGTGCAATGCATTTCAGGGCCCGCACACCGGCGCGGAAACCCGCCCAATGTCGTGGAGACCGACCCGCGGACCTGGTTGCTGCTCGCGACCGGGTTGCTGGACGTGGCGGGCGCCACCGAGAGCGGCGCGCTGCGGTTATCCGGCGGACGCGCCGGCGAGGTCGCTGACTGGCTGCCCCTGGTCCGTTTGGGTTAACTTCGCCACATCTACGACGGCCCAGGTGGCGAGGTCTTGCGGCGGTGCGGTGAGGCGCTGACCTGGAAAGTCACCGACTACGCGCGCGCACGCGAGGAATTGCCGGCCCCTCTCGAGTGTTGTTTTTTCGAGAAGACACCCTCAGTGTCTTCCGTGATTGACCAGTGATGACCGTAGGATGAGCACGTCTACCCACCCCGCCCTGGGAGCAGCCATATCGTGACCGGCCAGCAGACCGACTCGATCGAATCCCCTCGCGAAACCCCCAGCCCTGACGAACCGCGCGAAGAATGTGGCGTGTTCGGCGTCTGGGCACCGGGTGAAGAGGTCGCCAAGCTCACCTATTACGGCCTGTACGCGTTGCAACACCGCGGCCAGGAAGCGGCGGGGATGGCCGTCGCCGACGGGTCCCAAGTGCTGGTTTTCAAGGACTTGGGCCTGGTCAGCCAGGTCTTCGACGAACCGACGCTGGCGGCAATGGAAGGCCATGTCGCCATCGGCCATTGTCGCTACTCGACCAGCGGATCCACCACCTGGGAAAACGCCCAGCCGGTGTTCCGCAACACCGCAGCGAACACCGGCGTCGCGCTGGGCCACAACGGCAACCTCGTCAACGCCGCCGACCTGGCCACGCGGGCGCGCGAGGCCGGCCTGCTCGGCACCCGTGGCGCGCCTGCGGCCACCACCGACTCCGACATCCTGGGAGCGCTGCTGGCCCATGGCGCCGCCGACGCGACGCTGGAGCAGGCTGCCCTCGAACTGCTGCCGACCGTGCGCGGCGCCTTCTGTCTGACCTTCATGGACGAGAACACCCTCTATGCGGCCCGCGACCCTCATGGCGTGCGGCCGCTGTCGTTGGGGCGGCTGGACCGCGGCTGGGTCGTGGCGTCGGAGACGGCGGCCCTCGACATCGTCGGCGCCTCGTTCGTCCGCGATATCGAGCCCGGCGAGCTGCTGGCGATCGACGCGGACGGGGTGCGTTCGACGCGCTTCGCCAACCCTGAGCCGAAGGCTTGCGTGTTCGAGTATGTCTACCTCGCGCGGCCCGACAGCACGATCGCCGGCCGTTCGGTGCATGCCACCCGGGTGGACATCGGCCGCCGGTTGGCCAGGGAGAAGCCCGTTGAAGCCGACCTGGTGATCGGCGTGCCGGAATCGGGCACCCCGGCCGCCGTCGGCTACGCACAAGAGTCCGGCATCCCATACGGGCAGGGTTTGATGAAGAACGCCTACGTCGGGCGCACGTTCATCCAGCCGTCGCAGACCATCCGCCAGCTCGGCATCCGGCTCAAGCTCAATCCGCTCAAGGAAGTGATCCGCGGCAAGCGGTTGATCGTCGTCGACGACTCCATCGTCCGCGGCAACACGCAGCGGGCACTGATCCGAATGTTGCGAGAGGCCGGTGCCCTCGAGGTGCACGTGCGCATCGCATCGCCGCCGGTGAAGTGGCCGTGCTTCTACGGCATCGACTTCGCGACTCCGGCGGAGTTGATCGCCAACGCCGCCAGCACCGGAGACGACGTGACTGAAATGCTCGAAGGAGTGCGGCACGCCATCGGCGCCGACACCCTGGGCTACATCTCGCAGCGAGGCATGATCGCCGCCACAGAACAGCCTGCGACGCGGCTGTGCTCGGCGTGCTTCGACGGCAACTATCCGATCGAGCTGCCGGGCGAAACAGCGTTGGGCAAGAACGTGATTGAGCACATGCTGTCGACCGCGGCTCGCACCGGGATTCCGCTGCAGGCCGACAACGACAACGTCTCGGCGCTTCGACGTCCTTGACGGCTCGGCCGTCGTGGCGTCCCTAACTGGCCTCGCGGCCGACGTGTGCCCACCGGGGATCGTTGGGCAGTGGGCCGTGCTTCAGGGCGTTGGCGACCGCGTCCCGGTACCCGGTGAGACCGCCGGGCTTTGGTCCGATGACTGCGTCGATGTCATGTTCGCCCATCACCGCGTCGACCTCCAGTGATTCGATCAGCGGCCGCGCCAGACCCGGCGGCATGGGTGTGACGAGACCGATCCACAAGCTGGCGATGGTCGGTGTCAGGAATGGAATCGCGATGATGATCCGCCGTCGCAGGCCCGCGACCGCGGCATAGCCCTGCATCATGTCGCCGTACTCGAGAACATCCGGGCCGCCGATATCCCATGTGCGTGACGCGGGTATGTCAGCGGTGGCGGCTTCGGCCAGGTAGTGCAGCACGTCGTCGATGGCGATGGGCTGGATTTTGTTGTGCACCCACTTCGGGGTCGTCATCGCAGGCAGCCGGTGGATGAGATGTCGCATCATCTCGAACGACGCCGAGCCCGAGCCGACCACGATCCCGGCTTGCAGCACGACCGTCTCGATCCCGGAGGCCAGCAGGATCTCTCCGACCGCGACCCGCGACCGCAGATGCGGCGACAGATTCTTTCCGGACGGATGTAGCCCACCCAGATACACCAGACGTTTCACGCCTGTCTTCTGCGCCGCGGCGACGACATTGCGCGCCGACCGGGCCTCGTCTTCGACGAAATCCGACGAGGTACCCATCGAGTGCACCAGGTAATAGACGACGTCGACGCCGTCGAACGCTGCGATCAGCGACTCGGGGTCACCGAGGTCCCCGCGCTCCACCTTGACCCGATCTCGCCATTCGATGTCGGCGAGCTTGTCCGGGTTGCGTGCCAGCACGCGCACGTCGTGGCCGCGCTCCAGCAGAACGGGCGTCAGCCGGCCACCGATGTAGCCGGTCGCACCGGTCACCAGACAGCGCAGCTCATCAGCGGACATTCACGCGGAATCACCGTTCTGGGCCTTCGGCAAACCTAAATCGGGCAGCCGGCTGCATCAGGCACGGACACGGACAGCGGGATGCCCGTCGGCTGGATGTAGACAACCCACAGCACCACCGGGACGGGGCCCAGGTTGCGGCCGTTGTGTGGGTGCCCGGGCCCGATGTCTTCGGTGATCGGGGTGCCTGCCGGATCGACGACGTCCTTGCAGTCCGCCATGGTGCGGGTCAGGGTGCCTTCCCTGACGAGGGCGAATACCCGACCGTCGTGGTAGTGCCAGCCGGTGCTGCCGCCGGGCGCGATGGTGATCCTGCGGGTGACGTAGTCGATGCCGTCGACGGTGGACTGACTGAGGACATCCGAATCGACGTTGACGGCGGGGGTAGCGACCGCGCCGGTGGGGGCGATGAGAGCTGCGGCTGCGGTCAGAACCACAGGCAGGGCCGGTGCGAACCAGCGAACAAGTTTCATGGTCGGACACATTCTCACAACCGGCGAGCCCTTGGCGACCCGCCGGCCGAGAATGCGATCCGCGAGGACAATGAACCTGGCGCCGTCATCCCCGGTAGCCTTGTGCCCGATGACCGAACGCGCCGAACCTGCCGGCATCTCCTACGCGTCGGCCGGGGTCGACATCGAAGCCGGTGACCGCGCCGTCGAACTTCTGAAACCGCTGGCCAAAAAGGCCACCAGACCTGAAGTGCGGGGCGGGCTCGGCGGATTCGCCGGCCTGTTCGCGCTGCGCAGCTATCGGGAACCGGTGCTGGCGTCGTCGACCGACGGTGTAGGCACCAAGCTCGCGGTCGCCCAGGCGATGGACAAGCACGACACCGTCGGCATCGACCTCGTTGCGATGGTCGTCGACGATCTCGTGGTGTGCGGCGCCGAACCACTGTTCCTGCAGGATTACATCGCGGTGGGACGTACGGTTCCCGAGCGGATCTCCGAGCTGGTGGCAGGTATCGCCAACGGGTGCGTGTTGGCCGGTTGCGCGTTGCTTGGCGGGGAGACCGCCGAGCACCCCGGACTGATGGCGCCCGATCATTACGACATCTCGGGCACCGGCGTCGGCGTCGTCGAGGCCGACGACGTGCTGGGCCCAGACCGGGTCAAGCCCGGTGACGTCCTCATCGGGATGTCGTCGACCGGTCTGCACTCCAACGGATACTCACTGGCCCGCAAGGTCCTGTTGGAGATCGACCGGATGAACCTCGCCGGGCATGTCGAAGAGTTCGGTCGCACACTCGGTGAAGAGCTGCTGGAGCCGACTCGCATCTACGCCAAAGACTGCCTCGCATTGATCGCGGAGACGCAGGTCCGTACCTTCTGCCACGTCACCGGTGGCGGGCTGGCAGGCAATATCGAGCGGGTCGTACCGCCCGGCCTCACGGCCGAAATCGACCGTGGCACATGGACTCCCGCGCCGGTGTTCGCGATGATCGCGCAGCGTGGCCGCGTCGAGCGTGCCGAAATGGAGAAGACGTTCAACCTTGGAGTCGGCATGGTCGCCGTCGTCGCGCCTGAGGACACCGATCGCGCGCTGGCGGTACTGACGGCCCGCCATCTCAACTGCTGGATCCTGGGGACCGTCACCAAGGGCGGTAAGGACAGCCCACGAGCCAAGCTCGTGGGCCAGCACCCGCGCTTCTAAGGGTCAGCGACGCCAGTCGTCGTCGTCGGCCGCGTCGTCGTCGGCCAACCTATCGGTGCCGTTGAGATCGTCAGCGCCCGCTAATTCACGCTGCAACTGCGTGAAATCGGTCTGTGGTGAGCTGTACTTGAGCTCACGAGCAACCTTGGTCTGCTTTGCCTTCGCCCGGCCGCGGCCCATGGGGGTACCCCCTCGCGCAATAACGGAGCGGCCCAAACTTCGAGCGGCTCCGATCTGAGTGTCATTTATCGTCCTGCCAACACTTTACCGTGCCTCGGTGCGGTGTGCTGGCAGGCCCATCTGAGTCAGCGCGCGCCGCCTCGTAGCTGTTCCACCGCGAGGCGTCCCGCACCCGTCGCATCGGGTGGCGGCATCGAGTCGGCGTCGATCACAGCGGCCACCGTCGACTCGCCGCCGGTGGTCAGTTCGGTGTCGGCGGGCAGGCTCCGCTTGAGCAGTGCCAGGGCGATCGGCCCCTCGTCGACGTGGTCGACCACGGTGCCGAGCCGGCCAACGGCTCGTCCGCCGGCAAGTATCGGGTCACCGGTCACCGGCCGATCCCCGGATCCATCGAGGTGCAGCAGCACCAACATCCGCGGTGGTTTGCCCAGGTTATGAACGCGAGCGACGGTCTCCTGACCGCGATAGCAGCCCTTGTCCAGATGAACCGCCGTGCCGATCCAGCCGACCTCATGCGGAATCGTGCGCTCGTCGGTGTCGACCCCGAGCCTGGCCCGCAACGCGGTGACGCGGTGCGCCTCGTAAGCCCAGACGCCCGCGGGGCGCACCCCGGCCGCCACGAGCAGGTCGCGCCATGAGGCGATCGCCGTCCGCGGCACCACCAGGTCCAGCTCGATACCGCGACCGGCCATCCGGCGCAGGAAACCACCGTCGGGGAACGCCACGGCCGTCATTTCGGCCGGTAGCGAAGCAACGCCGAGCGCCTCGAGCACGGCGGGGTCCGCCAGCCGCGGGCCGAGCAGCGACAGAACCGCCAGATCGGCGGGTTCGACGACCACGTCGGACCAGAAGACCATCCTGCGCAGATAGGCCGTCAGCGGTTCGCCGCGCCACGATTCCGTATCGAGGTACGTGACGCCGCCCAACTCCGTCTGGATCCAGTGATCTTCCACACGACCCTGGCCGTCGAGGCTCAGGTTCTCGGTCACGGTGCCGTCGGCGGGGTCGCTGACGTGCTGAGTGGAGATGCTGTGCAGCCAGGTGTTGCGGTCACCGCCGGTCAGGGTGATCACGGCACGTTGTGAACGGTCCACCAGGACGGCCTCATCGATCGCGGCCCGCTGTTCTCCCAGCGGATCGCCGTGGTGCCAGACGGCGGCGGCGTCGGGCCCGGTGTCGGGGGCAGGTACGGCTGACATACCTCGACTTTACGGCGCTACGCTTCTTGGCCATGGTGAGCCAACCTGCAGTCCTGGTCACGCTCGACGGAGAACTGCACGACCCGCAGGCCCCGCTGCTGCACGCCGACGACCTTGCGGCTGTCCGTGGTGACGGAATCTTCGAGACGCTTCTGATCCGCGACGGCGGGCCCTGCCTGTTGGAGTCCCATTTAGGCCGGCTCACGCAGTCGGCGACCATGATGGACCTGCCCGCGCCGGATCTTCCACGCTGGCGCGTGGCGGTGAGCGTGGCGGTCAAGCAGTGGCTTGCCGATGGCGGAGGCGAGGGAGTGCTGCGGCTCGTCTACAGCCGTGGGCGCGAGACCGGAGCCGGAGGGCCGGCGACATCCAGCAGCGGCTCACCGTGCACAGCGTTCGCGACCATCGGCGCGGTGCCTGCCCGGGTGGCCGACGCGCGCGCCGGCGGGGTCGCGGCGCTGACGCTGGCGCGCGGCCTGCCGGCCGACGGTGCGACCGAGATGCCGTGGCTCCTCGCGGGTGCCAAGACGCTGTCCTACGCGGTGAACATGGCCGCGCTGCGGCACGCCGAACGGCGCGGCGCAGGCGACGTGATCTTCGTCGGCTCCGACGGGCTGATCTTGGAGGGGCCGCGTTCGACGGTGGTGGTCGCCACCGACCTCGGCGGCACTCCGGCGCTGCTGACTCCGCCGCCGTGGTATCCGATCCTTCGCGGAACCACGCAGCAGGCGCTGTTCGAAGTAGCCCGCAACAAGGGATACGACTGCGACTACCGAGCTCTGCGGCCCGCTGATCTGCTTGCAGCGCAGGGAGTTTGGCTCGTATCGAGCATCACGCTCGCTGCGCGGGTCCACACGTTGGACGGAAAGCCGTTGCCGCCCGCCCCGTTGGCGGGCGAAATCACCGAACTCGTCGACGCTGCAATCGTCTGTGATCGCTGAGCGCTGAACCGAGAAAAATCGGTTGTCGCCTTCTTTGTGCGCGAGTACCGTCGCTCGTACACAGGGAAGGAGGTGGTCCGAGAAATTGATTGACTTATGGACATGTGAGGTGGCTGCGAGCTAGCAGCGCCAGGGGATCATCCGCCTGCGCGCGCTGGCGAATTCCCCGCAGTCACCCGGCCCCCGAGCCCTTCGGTTTTGTCCAACCAGGAACAACGGCTCGGGGGCCGCACCATATCCAGGGCGTCCCTGGTGTTGGCGTCGTCTCCATCCGTGCGCGATGATGCGGCACATGGGCAAAAGGTGGTGGCTGGCGGCCCTGCTGGCCGTAGCCACGTCGGCGACCGGTACCGCCTGCGCTCCGACCGTCGACCAGAGCGCCTCTGCAGGCCCTGGAAACTGCACCAAGGATTCGCTGTCGACGCTCTATCCCGGCATCTTCACAGTCGGTACCGATCAGCCCGCCTACCCGCCCTGGTACATGGGCGATGACCCGACGAACGGTGAGGGGTTCGAAAGCGCGCTCGCGTTCGCCGTCGCGGGAAGCCTCGGCTACTCCCGCGAAGAGGTGCGCTGGGTACGGGTTCCGTTCAACGGAGCTTTGGAGGCGGGTCCGAAGACGTTTGACGCCAATCTTTCTCAGTTCTCGATCACGGACCAACGCAAGGCGTCCGTCGACTTCTCGTCTCCCTATTTCGACGTCACCCAGGTTGTCGTCACGACGGACACCTCACCGGCGGCGCGTATGCGCAGCATCGGCGATCTGAAGAAGACACAGCTCGGTGTGCAGGTCGGCACGACCAGTCATACCGCGGCCATTGCGGTCGGGGGCGAGCGCCCCGTCGAGGTGTACAACACCAACGCCGATGCCAAGCTGGCCTTGAGCACCGGGGAGATCGACGCCCTGGTCGCTGATCTTCCGACGGCGTTCGCCGTAGCAGGCGAACTGCTCGGCGGGAGGATCGTCGGACAGCTTCCCGCGGAGGCGGAGAGCATGGAACAGTTCGGCATCGTGCTCGACAAGAACAGTCCGCTCACCCGGTGCGTGTCATCCGTCGTGGACGGATTGCGTTCGGACGGGACGCTGTCGCGCCTGGAACACGAGTGGCTGGCCGATGCGGGCAGCGCGCCCGTACTCGGTTAACCGGCCGGACCGGGGGCCAGGGACGAGCAGGTCTGCATGGCCTCGTTCCACGCGTCGGGGTCCACGCCCGGCGGCGGTCCGGCCATCGGGCCAGGCGCTGCGGGCACCCCGTGCTCACCGAGGCACTGCGCCAGCGAGCCGTGTCCGGTCGGCGCGACCTCCGACTGCTCGGTGGTCGATTGTTCGGCGGGAGGATTCGACGCACACCCGGCCAGGATGCCCGTCGCGACCAGGATTTGTGCCACGGCCAACCATGACAGGCGCATCAGCCGACGTACCTAGACAGCCGCGCGGAAAGGTGCGGCACCAGGCCACCATCGGCATCGACGCGTTCCTCGACGTAAGCCAGATCGCCACCCTCGACGATGCCGTAGAGCCGCTTGGCGCCACCGACCAGCATCCCGGACTTGGTGCGCGCCAACGCGTCGGTGGCCAGCTCCCACGACGACTGGTTCAAGGGGCGGCCGTAGAACAACTCGACGTAGCCGGCCGAATGGGCCAGCAGCAGCTCTATCGCCTGACTTTCGGTGAGATCGGCAGGGTCGTCGATGAACCGCCAGAATCCGGACTCACGCAACGAGGGGCCCTCGTATTCGCCGGCCTCGGTGATTCGCCACGATCGGGCCTCCCAGATCAGATAGTCACCGCCGTCATGGCTGACCACGATCTGCTGGCCGAAGCGGTAGTCGCCCTCGGATCCGCGGCCCTCACCTTCCCCGCGCCACACCCCGACGAGTGGGAGCAGCGCAAGCAACGCGTCGTTGAGGTTCGCGCCCGCACGGAGATTCGCGGTGTCGGGCGGAGCCGGAAGGTCGTCGAAGGCCGGGATATTCCGGGCCGCGGTGATTTTCGCGCGCTCGGCCGCGGCCGCGACGGCGTCGTCGCCGGAAGTCACGACTCGTCGGTGATGAGGCGGTAGATCGTGTACACGGCGAACCAGGTAATGACCACCACCGCAGCGATCAGCAGGATCTCGAAGAGCAGCACCACGGCAGAAAGTCTAGCCGCACAACCGCCGACGACTCTCCGCGACCGAGCGGAGAAGGTCAGGCGACCTTGACGTCGACCTCGTGGATGCCGGCGCCCGACGGTGCGACGCTGGCATCGCCGTTGCCCGCTGGGGACAGCGCGCGCAGGGTCCAGGTGCCGGGTGCGGCGAAGAACCGGAAGTCACCGGTGGCCGATGCGACGACCTCGGCCGTGAACTCGTCAGAGGCGTCCAGCAGGCGCACGAATGCGCCACCGACGCTCTGACCGGAGCCGTCGACGACGCGACCGGTGATTACGGTTTCCTTCTCCAGGTCAACGCCGGCAGGCAGCGTCTGTCCTTGCTTCGGTGCAGAGCACATATCAACTTCCCAACTCAATCGGGGCACCCACCAGGGAGCCGTATTCTGTCCAACTGCCGTCGTAGTTCTTTACGTTCTGGTGCCCAAGCAGTTCCTGCAGGACGAACCAGGTGTGCGACGAACGCTCGCCGATTCGGCAGTACGCGATGGTTTCCTTCTCGCCGTCGAGTCCGGCCTCGGCGTACAGCTTGGCGAGGTCCTCGTCGGACTTGAAGGTGCCGTCTTCGTTGGCCGCCTTGCTCCAGGGCACGTTGATCGCACCGGGGATGTGGCCTGGACGCTGGCTCTGCTCCTGCGGCAGGTGAGCGGGCGCCAGGATCTTGCCGGAGAACTCGTCAGGCGAGCGCACGTCGACCAGGTTCTTGACGTTGATCGCGTCGATGGTCTCGTCACGGAACGCGCGGATGCTGTTGTCGGGCGCCTTGGCCGTGTACGTCGTCGACGCCCGGTCCGGCACATCCGTCACGAGGGGGCGACCGTCGAGCTCCCACTTCTTGCGTCCGCCGTCGAGCAGCTTGACGTTCTCGTGGCCGTACAGCTTGAAGTACCAATACGCGTAGGCGGCGAACCAGTTGTTGTTGCCGCCGTACAGGATCACCGTGTCGTCGTTGCCGATACCCTTGTCCGACAAGAGTTTCGAAAACTGTTGCTGGTCCACGAAGTCACGCTTGACTTGGTCCTGCAGCTCGGTCTTCCAGTCGAGCCTGACGGCGCCGGCGATATGGCCGCCCTCGTAGGCGGAGGTGTCCTCGTCGACCTCAACGAAGACGGTGTTCGGCGCGTCGAGATTGCTCTCGGCCCAGTCGGTCGTGACCAGGACGTCGGAGCGTGCCATGTAGGAAATCCTCTCGGTTGCTTGCTGTTTGAAGTGTTATGCGGGGTGCGGGCGTGGTGGCGGGAACTTGTCAGGTGTAATGCGAAACCGTGCGACGAGCGGATAGATCTGGCAGCCGAGGCAGATGCCGAAGGCCGCGTTGAGAAAGGCCGCCACGAGCGCGAACCCGGTGGCGATGAGGCCGAGCAGCGGAATTCCCGCGGCCAATGCGACGACGCCGACGGCTGCGAACACAAACCCGACGAGCTGGGCGAACTTCAGCGGCGGCACCGGCTCCAGCTCGGTGACCGGTCCGAGGCGGGGAGCCACCAGGGCGCGGAAGATCAGGCCATAGGGATGCTGCCGCGGCCCGCGCCACGCGCCGATCGCGAACACCACGGTCTGCACACCGAGGATGACGGCGGCGCCTACCGGGCTGACGGCGGACACCAACAGCGTGGCGATGAGCACGGCGGTGGTCACCCATGCCGCGAACCGCGGACCCCGCACGTCCACCTGGTCAGGTCGGGCGCTGGTGCTCGTTGTGGTCGACATCAAAGTGCTCCTGTTGCATGGATGGGCTGGCTGGAGGGAGGGCAGGCCACAAGGGGCCGCTCCCGAGTGCGGCGCGAAAGACCGGCGCGGCTACTCAGCAGCTACAACAACAACAGCAACAACCCGCGACGCGGCACAGATCGACTGCGCGGCGCTTGGTGAGCATGGGCTCAAGGCGGGCGGACACGAGCGACAGCTTACCCAATGACATGGTGATCAAGCCAACAGTGGTTCCAGTGCGGACCGCAGGTCAGCAGGCTTGGGAACACCATGGGTGCGAAAACGCGGCCGCCCGTCGGCGTCGAAGACGATCGTGGTGGGAAGCGACAACACCGAAAGCCGCCTGGCCGCTTCCGGATTGGCGTCCATGTCGATCTCCACGTGCGCGACCCCTGGCAATTCGGCGCAGACCTGATCGACAACCTTCCGCACCCCGTCGCACGGCCCGCACCAGGCTGCGCTGAAATGCAGAACCGTCGGCCCCGTCGCCGATAGTCCCAAGTCACTGGTGTCCACGTTGGCGGCCTCGTCGCTCGCCTTGAGAAGCCCCGCGCGCAGTGTGAGCAGCCTGCCGATGACATATGCCAGTCCGAGTGCGCCGACGAGCACGACGGTCACCAATACCCACGAAGTGCTCACGACAGATTGAACCCTTCCAGGGCCAGGGTTACTCCCTCGGCGATGCCTTCGATGATGAGGTCCGAGCCGCGCGCACCCTGCGCGGTGGGTGCGAGCCCGAACGGCAGCTTCTGGCCGGGCAGGCTGGTGGAGAACGCGGCGAGCACCGCGTCCTTCTTGTCGTCGGGAACGGGCTGGTCAGCGGTGCCGGCGCCAGTCAGCACGTCGGTGGCTGTCAGGACCAGGGTGGTCTGGTCGGGCCCGACGGTCGACAGGTCGACCGCGATGCTGACTCGCTCGTCGTAGCCGGCCGACTTCGGAGTCCCCGTGAACACCACCCCGCGATTGCTCGATATTCCCGATTCGGTGGTGCCGCCGGTGGAATCGTTGCTTTCCCGCGTCGGTGCCTCGACCAGCAGGTCGGGGATGCCCATGAACCGCCCGACGTGGGTGGAATCGATGATGATGCGGCTCTCCGCCTTGCCGACCCCGAGCTTGGCCTCCGGGCTGACCAGCCATGACGTGTCCAAGAGATCGATCGAGTGCAGGGTTGCTTCCAGCGAGACCTTCCCGACAACGGGGTGGCTGACCCCCACGGCCCGGATCTCCACTTCGTCGTAATGGCGATTGGCGGCCTGCGGGATGAAGGGAAACCCGAGGATCGCCACCGACGGGTCCCAGGCCAGGTCAGCGGCACTTCGCACGCTTCTCGCCAGACGATATTCGGCGTATATCGCCGCGCCGAAATCGGCTCCGACGGCGCCGAGGGCCACGGCGGTCGCGGTCGCCAGGAGACCGATCAGCAGCTTTCGCACTCGCACATTCTTGCCCACTGACACCGACTAGACCGCCTTGGCACAGCCGATGCGCAGGTGTCGCGCTATCGTTAGATGACTTACGGCCGGGTAACGGCCATATGTCAGGGATGAATCTGGGAAGTCACCGACCGACATTGTTGTCCAGGCGAGGTCCCCGTCGCTGCTGGAGGGCCAGTTGGATCTGTTACTACTGACCGTCGATCCCCATCCGGAGTCAGTCCTGCCATCGTTGGCGCTGCTCGCCCACAATGTGCGGACGGCGCCGACCGAGGTTTCATCACTCTTGGAAGCCGGCAACGCGGATGTGGCGATCGTCGATGCGCGCACGGATCTCGCCGCCGCGCGCGGCCTGTGTCGCCTGCTCGGCACCACCGGAACCTCGGTACCGGTGGTGGCCGTCGTCAACGAGGGCGGCCTGGTGGCCATCAACGTTGAATGGGGTCTCGACGAGATTCTGCTTCCGGGCACCGGGCCCGCCGAGATCGATGCGCGGTTGCGGCTGCTGGTCGGTCGTCGCGTCGGCGCGACCAACCAGGAGAACGTCGGCAAGATCAGTCTGGGCGAGCTGGTGATCGACGAAGGCACCTACACCGCGCGGCTTCGCGGCCGGCCGCTAGACCTCACATATAAGGAGTTCGAGCTCCTGAAGTACCTCGCACAGCATGCGGGCCGGGTGTTCACCCGCGCGCAGTTGCTGCAAGAGGTCTGGGGGTACGACTTCTTCGGCGGCACTCGCACGGTCGATGTGCACGTGCGACGTCTTCGCGCCAAGCTCGGCACCGAGTACGAGTCGTTGATCGGCACCGTGCGCAACGTCGGCTACAAGGCGGTTCGGCCCGCGCGCGGGCGGACACCGGCACCGGCTTCCGACGTTTCCGAGGACCCCGGAGTCGTGGGCGACCCTGCTGATGATTTCGACGCCGTGCCCGAGCCGCTTGCCGATCCGCTCGGCAGTCAGTGACTCGTCCGGAAACCATCTGGCGGACCGGTCTGTCCGATGACGATCAGAACCGCATCCGCGAGGTCGTGGCTGCAGCCGAGGGGCTCGACGGTGTCGCCCCCGTCGGCGATCAGGTTCTGCGAGAGCTGACCCACGACCGCACCCGGCACCTCGTCGCCGTCGAGGACAGCGGGAGGAACATAGTCGGGTACTTAAACCTGGCGCCGGCCGACGACGAGGCACCGGCGATGGCCGAACTCGTCGTGCATCCATCGGCGCGACGCCGAGGCATCGGTTCGGCCATGGCGCGGCAGGGGCTGGCCGAGGGCGGAAAGGGCGCCCGGATCTGGGCGCACGGCAACATCGAGGCCGCCCGCGCCACCGCCGCGTCACTCGACCTGACGGTCGTGCGGGAACTGCTGCAGATGCGACGGCCGCTCACTGACCTGCCCGAGGTGACCGTCCCCGATGGCGTGCGTATCGCCACCTATTCAGGACCGGCCGACGACGCCGAACTGTTGCGCGTCAACAATGCCGCGTTCGCCTGGCATCCCGAGCAGGGTGGCTGGACCGCCGCCGACGTCGAAGAGCGCCGCCGCGAAGCATGGTTCGACCCTGAGGGGATCTTCCTGGCCGTCGACGAGACCACCGGAAAACTGTTGGGCTTCCATTGGACGAAGGTGCACAACATCGATCTGGGCGAGGTTTATGTCGTCGGTGTCGACCCGGCCGCGCAGGGCCGGGGGCTTGGTGCGGCGCTGACCCTCATCGGACTGCATCACCTCGCCGCGGCGCTGTCAGCGAGTTCTCGGTCTGCGGTGATGCTTTACGTCGAGGCAGATAACGCCGCGGCGGTAAAGACCTATGAGCGACTGGGTTTCGAGGTGTCGTCGGTCGACACCGCCTACGGGCAGTGAGCTGCTAGAAGGATCATCCGCCCCGCGGTTGTATGCCGCTGGTTTGCTCGCTGATTCGATATCTGTCAATATCGATGTATGTCGAATCAGTCCAGGTCCTCGGAGGACTGTTGTGCGCTTGAGCCGTTGGTCCGGGAACCGTTGACGACGGCTCAAGCGACCGAAACGGCCGCGAAGTTCAAGGCGTTATCCGATCCGGTGCGGTTGCGCCTGCTGAGTTCGGTGGCAAGCCACGCGGGCGGCGAGGCGTGCGTGTGCGACATCTCGCCCGGCGTCGAGGTGTCGCAGCCGACGATCTCGCACCACCTGAAGGTTCTGCGCGACGCAGGGTTGCTTACGTCGGAGCGGCGCGCCTCCTGGGTGTACTACACCGTCGTGCCCGAGGCCCTCGCCTCGTTGTCGTCGTTGTTGAGTGTCAGTGCCGATGTGGCGCACGCGGTTGGGGCGCGGGCATGACCGACAAGGTTGCGCCGACTGATCCAGACGCGCCGCCGGTCGTGGCGAAGTTGTCGACGCTGGATCGGTACCTACCCGTCTGGATCGGCATCGCAATGGCCGCCGGCCTGCTGCTGGGCCGCTGGATCCCGGGACTCAACACGGCGTTGGACCAGGTGCAGATCGACGGAATCTCGCTCCCTATCGCGCTCGGACTGCTGATCATGATGTATCCGGTGTTGGCGAAGGTCCGCTACGACAGGCTTGACGCTGTCACCGGCGACCGCAAACTGCTGATCAGTTCGCTTCTTCTCAACTGGGTGTTCGGCCCGGCGTTGATGTTTGCGTTGGCGTGGCTGATGCTGCCGGACCTTCCTGAATACCGCACGGGCTTGATCATCGTCGGCCTGGCGCGTTGCATCGCCATGGTCATCATCTGGAATGACCTCGCCTGCGGAGACCGCGAGGCGGCCGCGGTGCTGGTCGCGCTCAACTCGATGTTCCAGGTCGTGATGTTCGCGGTACTGGGTTGGTTCTATTTGTCGGTGCTGCCCGGATGGCTGGGGCTGGAGCAGACCACCATCTCGACATCGCCGTGGCAGATAGCCAAGTCCGTCCTGATCTTCTTGGGAATCCCGCTATTGGCCGGGTATCTATCGCGGCGGCTCGGCGAAAAGGCAAGAGGCCGTGAATGGTACGAGTCCAAGTTCCTGCCCGCGGTAGGGCCGTGGGCGCTATACGGACTGCTCTTCACCATCGTGATTCTTTTTGCGCTGCAGGGAGAACAGATCACCAACCGACCGCTGGACGTAGTGCGAATCGCCCTGCCCCTCTTGGCTTACTTCGCCATCATGTGGGGCGGCGGCTTCCTGTTGGGTGCACTGCTTCACATCGGATATGAACGCACCACAACGCTGGCGTTCACCGCTGCAGGGAACAACTTCGAATTGGCGATCGCTGTGGCGATCGCTACGTATGGGGCCACTTCCGGCCAGGCGCTGGCCGGAGTGGTCGGCCCGCTCATCGAGGTCCCGGTCTTAGTCGCGCTGGTCTACGTATCTCTGGCGCTGCGAAAGCGTTTCGGAGGCAACCACTCTGCTGCCGTCAAGCCGTCGACTGCTGTCGGCACCGAAAGGTAGTGAATTGAGTAACGGGGCAAGGCCCTCGGTGTTGTTTGTCTGCGTCAAGAATGGCGGCAAGTCGCAAATGGCAGCCGGTCTCATGCGGCAGGCGACGGGCGAGACGGTGGACGTGTACTCAGCGGGCACCAACCCCGGTGGGGAGATCAACGCGCTGTCGGCAGCGTCTCTCCTCGAGCTGGGTGTCGATATCAGCAGCGAGAGGCCGAAACCGATCGACCATGACCTGCTGGAGCGCGTAGACCTCGTCATTACCCTCGGACGCGAAGCGAAGGTCGCACCTGTCCCGGGGGTGCAGCTCGAGAACTGGGATACCGACGAACCATCCGACCGGGGCATCGACGGCATCGAACGTATGCGCCACGTCCGAGACGACATCGCTGGCCGCGTCGCTTCCCTCATCGTCCGAATGACATCAGGCCAGATTAAAGGCTGAAGCTGCCGAGTGACTAGTGATGCCGAACCGGGCATGAACACCGCACACGGTTGCCGTCAGCCGCTCCGTGCTGGACGATTCTCTGTGTGGCCAACGGTGGCACAATCGACCGGGCAGCGATGTCGGCGGACCTAGCGAGGGCACGCGCCGAATTTCATGGTCTGCTTGCCGACGCCGAACGCAACGGCGCTTGGCACAAGCCAACGCAGGGGACACGCTGGAACAACGAGCAGTTGTTACTGCACATGGTGTTCGGCTACATGCTCGTGCAGCGGCTGCTGTTTCTTGTGCGCTTACTTAGCCGCCTGCCCGAAGCTGTCAGCCGCGTCTTTGCTCGAATGCTCAACGCCGCAACCACGCCGTTCCACCCGATCAACTATTACGGTTCATGCGCAGCCGCTTTCTATTACAACCGCCGCCGTATGGGCGCCAAGCTCGATCGCGTCATTGCGTCGATCGATCGAAACCTTGCGACGGAAAGCGCCGACGCGTTGCGTCGCGGCATGCATTTCCCAACCGGATGGGACCCATTCTTCACGGATTACATGACGCTGGAAGACGTATACCGATACCCCGGCAAGCACTTCAACTTCCACGCCCGCCAACTCACTGTCGACGGCTGAGCGCCTGAGTTCTACGCATCTACCGGAACCTCGAGTTCAGCCAGCAGCGCTCGGACCCGACGCTCGATCTCGTCCCGGATGGGGCGAACGGCGGCGACGTCTTGCCCGTGCGGATCATCGAGGACCCACTCCTCGTATCTGCGGCCGGGAAATATCGGGCAGGCATCGCCACAGCCCATCGTGATGATGACGTCTGCCGCCCGCACGATCTCATCCGTCCACGGCTTGGGGTATTCGCCAGAGATATTGATGTCGCGCTCCGCCATGGCCTCGATAGCCGCCGGGTTGACCAGCTCGCCGGGCTCAGAGCCGCCGGACCACGCGACGGCCGCATCACCGGCGAGATGAGTGAAGAACCCCATCGCCATTTGCGACCGACCGGCGTTATGGGTGCAAAGAAATAGAACAGTTGGCTTCCCGTCGTGTGACTTTCCTTCGACCTTGGCCAACGCCCGGAGGCGTTGCCGCGCAAACCGTTCGGCCAACAAGGGCAGGAAACGGGGCACCGTCGCCCGGCCGGCAAATTGGTCATAGGACGAGTGGAGGAACCTTTCGATGGTTTCGGCCCCGAATACGCCGTCGAACTCCTTCTGCAATTGCCCGGCAGCCGTCTTCATCGCCAACCGCTGGTCGATAGAGAGATCGTGACGAAATTTCTGATTGTGTTCAATGATGTTGTCGGTCATGACTTCTCCTGGACTAAGCGGGTTGAACATGGGGGACGAAATGATCGATACGGGAGGTGAGTTCAATGACGGTCTCGTCGAACGCCGCCGCGACGGCGGTGCAGGTTGGATCGCTGATGGACCAGTGGATGCGGGGTAGTTCGGCAGGAAGTTCCTCATGTGCGTTGTCGCACACCGCGATCACTAGATCGTCGGCGGCCAGGACATCGCCCAGATAGCGCGGCTTGGTTGCGCGCATCGATAAGTTGAGGCGCCTTGCCGCTGCCACTGCGCCGCGATGCACCTGTGGCGCGGGTTTCGTGCCGGCCGAGGTAGCGGGTAATTCGCTGCGGCGGTTCCAGATCGCAGCAGCAAGCTGGCTGCGGGCCGAGTTGTGAGTACAGACGAACACGACGCGACGAGCCCGATGTTGGGCTGATGGGACAAGACCGTCGAGCGCCGAATGGTTGAGTTTGAGATAAGTGCGCCGCCCGTCGGCTTCTGACCGGCTCTGTCGTACGACGCCGGCGCTTTTCAGCACAGCGAGGTGATGCGCGAGCAGGTTGGAGGACATCGACAGGATGGCGCGCAGCTCTGAGGGGGACGCGTCCGCATTCAGCAGGTGGTCGACGATCGTCAGCCGGGCGGGGTCGGCCAGCGCGGCGAAAATGGCTGTGCGTTGTGCCAAGTCCCGATTTACCTCAGTAGTCATTGACTCAATAAGTACTGAGAGGAATCGGCTACGTCAACTCCTCCAGTTGAAATGTCGCCATGAACCCGTGGCTGGTTCATCTTCCGTTCACTATCCGTAGGGAATCGATTAACGACGTGCGCTTAGGTTCACAGCCGAGCAGCGATGGGTCTGCTTGACGCGACTTGTGTCACGGCAAGGGCCAGTCGGCCCGTGCCAGCGTCTACCTGGTTCACAAAGGAGTTTCGTGAAGGCCAAACGAACTGGTGCTGCGGTGAGCCTGCTGGCTGCCGGCACCCTGCTGCTGTCGGCCTGTGGCAGCGACAACAACACCTCTTCGGAAGCGGGATCCGATGGCTCGGGTTCGGCGGCGACTGGTGACTGCGGCGGCAAGGAGTCGCTGAAGGCCAGCGGTTCCTCGGCGCAGGCCAACGCCATGACGCGCTTCATCAACGCCTACGAGAAGGACTGCCCCGGCTTCACGCTGAACTACACCTCGAGTGGTTCGGGCGCGGGGGTCTCGGAGTTCCTCGGCGGACAGACCGACTTCGGCGGCTCCGACTCGCCACTCAGTGCCGAGAAGGGCGAGGTCGACCGGGCGAAGGAGCGGTGCGGCGGCAGCGACGCCTGGAATCTGCCCGCGGTGTTCGGACCCATTGCCGTCACCTACAACGTGACCGGCGTCGATGGTCTGGTGCTCGACGGACCCACTCTGGGCAAGATCTTCAACGGCACGGTCAAGACCTGGGATGCTCCCGAGATCGCGGCGCTCAACGAGGGCGCATCGCTGCCGGCCGAGCCGATCAACGTGATCTTCCGCAGCGACGAATCCGGTACCACGGACAACTTCCAGAAGTACCTGGACGCGGCGTCGGACGGAGCATGGGGCAAGGGCGCAGGCAAGTCGTTCGCCGGCGGCGTTGGCGAGGGCGCCAAGGGTAACGAGGGCACGTCCGCGGCGATCGCCAGCACTCCGGGGTCGATCACCTACAACGAATGGTCGTTCGCCAAGGCGCAGAACCTCTCCATCGCCAAGATCATCACCTCTGCAGGGCCGGAACCGGTCGAGTTGAACACCGAGACGGCGGGCGTTGCCATCGACGGCGTGAAGTTCAAGGGCGAGGGCAACGATCTGGTGCTCGACACCACGTCCTTCTACATGCCGACCGAACCGGGTTCTTACCCGATCATGCTGGCGGCCTACGAGATCGTGTGCTCGCAGTATCCCGATGCCGAGGTGGCCACCGCGGTCAAGGCGTTCATGCACTCGGCTCTCGGGAACGGCCAGACCGGTCTCGAGGAAAACGGCTACATTCCGATCCCCGAGGCATTCAAGACGCGGCTGACCGAAGCCGTCGACGCCATCAACGCGACCACGTAGTCGTCACCAACCCATGGCTGTGACACCAGATTCGACCGCTGTGGGCTCGTCGGTAAAGCCGGCGAGCCCACAGCCGGGCGGGGATAATCCCGAAATGTCGACCAAACCCGGGAAGGGATCAGCGTTGAGGCAGGGCGACGGACGTTGGGGTGACACCGTCTTCAAGTCCATCGCGATCGCTGCCGGTGCGACCATCATCGGTGCTATCGCTCTGATGGCGCTTTTCCTGATCATCAAGGCGATCCCGTCGCTGCAGGCCAATCAGGCCAACTTCCTCTTCAGCACAGAGTTCCTCACCAGCGACTCGGACAACCTGCGTTTCGGAATCCGCGACCTGTTCATGGTGACGGTGCTCAGCTCGGTGTTCGCTCTGATCATCGCCGTGCCCATCGCGATCGGCATTGCGGCGTTCTTGACGAACTATGCACCGAAGCGGATGGCACGGCCGTTCGGAATGCTGGTGGATCTGTTGGCGGCGGTGCCCTCGATCGTGTTCGGCCTGTGGGGCATATTCGTGCTGGCCCCGTGGCTCACACCGGTGGCGACGTTTCTCAATGAGAACCTCGGCTGGTTCTTCCTGTTCTCGGACGGCAACGTGTCGCTGGCCGGTGGTGGAACCATCTTCACCGCGGGAATTGTGCTCGCCGTCATGATTCTCCCGATCATCACGTCGGTCACCCGCGAAGTCTTTGCGCTCACCCCACGCGGTCACGTCGAGGCCGCGCAGGCCCTCGGTGCGACCAAATGGGAAGTCATCCGGATGACGGTCTTTCCCTACGGCAGAAGCGGCATGATCGCGGCGTCGATGCTCGGCCTGGGACGCGCGCTCGGTGAAACCATCGCGATCCTGATCATCCTGCGCACCGCTGCTCAGGCCGGCAGCTGGTCGCTCTTCGACGGCGGCTACACGTTCGCGTCCAAGATCGCCTCGGCGGCAGCGGAGTTCAGTGCCCCACTGCCGACAGGCGCTTACATCGCCGCAGGCTTCGTGCTCTTCGCGCTGACTTTTATCGTCAACGCACTGGCCCGGGCGGCGGCCGGCGGAAGGGTTAGCGGAGGATGACGGCAACACTCGACCAGCCGGTAAAGGCTCCCACCTTCCACCCGGTGAGTACCAGTCGCAAGCTCAAGAACGGCCTCGCGACAACACTTTTCACCGCATCTTTCGTGGTAGCGATGATCCCGTTGGTCTGGCTGATCTACACGGTGCTGGCCAAGGGCATCACCGCGATCACGTCCTCGACGTGGTGGAGCCACTCACTTGCCGGCGTGCTGCCGGAACAGATGGCAGGCGGGGTGTATCACGCGATCTACGGCACCCTGATCCAGGCCGCGATCGCCGCCGTGCTTTCCGTGCCGTTGGGCGTCATGGCAGCCGTGTACCTGGTCGAATACGGTCGGGGCCGGTTCGCCAAGGTGACGACGTTCATGGTCGACATTCTCGCCGGTGTGCCGTCGATCGTGGCCGCGCTCTTCATCTTCGCGTTGTGGATTGCGACCCTGGGATTCGAGCAGAGCGCCCTCGCCGTCTCGCTGGCGTTGGTGTTGCTGATGCTTCCCGTCGTTGTGCGCAACACAGAGGAGATGCTGAAGCTGGTACCTGACGAGTTGCGAGAAGCGTCGTACGCGTTGGGCATTCCGAAATGGAAGACCATTGCACGCATCGTCGTGCCCACCGCTTTGCCTGGAATGATCAGCGGCATCCTGTTGGCCCTTGCCAGGGTTATGGGCGAAACAGCCCCCGTGCTGGTGCTCGTCGGCTACAGCCGATCGATCAACATGGATCCACTCGAGGGCAACATGGCGTCACTGCCACTGCTGATCTACACCGAACTGGTCAATCCAGAAGCGGCAGGCGCGCTGCGCGTGTGGGGTGCCGCGCTGACCCTCATCTTGATCATCGCGGCGCTGTACCTCGGCGCTGCATTCGTCAACCGATACCTGACGCGGAACAGAGTTTAGGAGCCTCATGGCCAAGCGGCTGGATCTCAAAGATCTCAACATCTACTACGGTTCGTTCCACGCCGTCGCTGACGTGGGTTTGTCTGTCACACCGCGAAGCGTCACAGCCTTCATCGGCCCCTCGGGCTGCGGAAAATCGACGGTGCTGCGCACCCTCAATCGCATGCACGAAGTCCTGCCCGGTGCCCGGGTGGAAGGCTCGGTGCTGCTGGACGGCGAGGACATCTACGCTTCGGGCATCGATCCGGTGAGCGTCCGCAAGACCATCGGCATGGTGTTCCAGCGGCCGAACCCCTTCCCCACCATGTCGATTCGCGACAATGTGGTGGCCGGGCTGAAGCTGCAGGGCGCACGCAACAAGAAGACGCTCGACGAGGTGGCCGAAAGGTCGCTCCGAGGCGCCAATCTGTGGAACGAGGTCAAGGACCGACTCGACAAGCCCGGCGGTGGTCTGTCCGGCGGGCAGCAGCAGCGACTGTGCATTGCGCGTGCCATCGCAGTGCAACCGGACGTGCTGCTGATGGACGAGCCTTGCTCAGCGCTCGATCCGATTTCGACTCTGGCGATCGAGGATCTGATCTCAGAGCTCAAGCAGGACTACACAATTGTCATCGTCACGCACAACATGCAGCAGGCGGCGCGGGTCAGCGATCAGACGGCGTTCTTCAATCTCGAGGCCACCGGTAAGCCGGGTCGGCTCGTCGAGATCGACGTGACCGAGAAGATCTTCTCGAATCCGACGCAGAAAGCGACGGAGGACTACATCTCCGGCCGCTTCGGCTAAGCGAGTCGACACGCAAAAGGCCCCCGATCGCTCGGGGGCCTTTTCGCTTGGAATGGCCTCAGCGCGAGGCTAATTGGTCCTCCCCGGGGAGTTCCCCGGTGGCCTGGAAGATGACTCGACGCGCGATCTCGACCGCATGGTCGGCGAATCGTTCGTAGAACCGGGACAGCAGTGTCACGTCGACCGCGGCGGTGACCCCGTGCTTCCACTCACGGTCCATCAGCACGGTGAAAAGGTGTTTGTGCAGATCGTCCATCGCATCGTCTTCTTCATTGATCCGTGCCGCCTTCTCCGGATCGCGGGTGACGAGCACCTCTTGCGCGCTGTTGCCCAATTCGACTGCTACCCGGCCCATTTCAGCGAAATAGCCGTTGACCTCCTCGGGCAGCGTGTGCTGCGGATGGCGGCGGCGGGAGATCTTGGCGACGTGCAGGGCCAGGGCGCCCATTCTGTCGACATCGGCAACGATCTGGATCGCGGTGACGATGGAGCGAAGATCTCCTGCGACGGGCGCCTGCAGGGCGAGTAGCACAAATGCGGCCTCCTCGGCGCGTGCGCTCATCGCGACGATCTGCTCGTGGTCGCCGATCACCTGCTCTGCCAGAACGAGATCGGCTTGCAGCAGGGCCTGGGTTGCACGCTCCATCGCCGCGCCTGCCAGTCCGCACATGTCGCCGAGCTGTTCAGACAGCTGATCCAACTGGTCGTGGTACGCGGTTCGCATACGTCCACCCTACGTTCTGAGCGGCAGTAACGTCACGACGTGCAGGGTGAACGCCAGGTGAATGGCGTATGCCCAAACGCCGACTTCGCCTTGCAGGCGGGACTATTCGCAGGTGGTGTCCGCGGCGTTGGTGACCGTGAGATCCTCGGGCAGATCGGTCGCAGTGCTATTGGTGCCGTGCGCGACGTGGACCTGCACGTGAGATCCACTCGTGGGCGGCGAAGTCACCGAATAGAAGTCGGTGCCGAGCACCACCTGTACGACGTCGCCGAGGTTGGTGGAACGTTCGATGGTCGAGTTGGGGAGGGCCGACGCGACGGTCGCGGCGGCCTGTTCGTTGCCCGGCGAGAAGAAGACCGTCGTCGTGTCCAGCGGACCGGGGTAATCGTCGGGCGTGATGACGTTGAACCCATGCGTTTGGAGTTCGCCGGCGGCGGTCGCGCCCAGCCCGTCCTCGGCGGTCGAATTCGACACCTGCACGGTGATGTCGTTCGGGTCCGTCGTGATCGTGTCGAGGAGTTCGGTTGGGGCAGCGGCGTCCTGACTGGGTGTCTCGGTCTGGCTCTCGGGGGTGCCTGGTACCGGGGTGTTGTTGGCGTTCTTCTCCTCGGGCAGCGGATCGTCGTTGATGATCGCGTCGAAGATGGCCTCGTTGTCCTCCTCACGGAGATGCTCATTGCCGTACTCGTCCATGTATCCCGTGGTCGGCACGGTGAGGAAGGTGATCCGGCCCGCTGCGATGCCCTGAACCGACTGGCCAAGCGTGACGAGGTCCTTGGTGTCCATGTTGTCGACGTAGCTGTCGTTGATGAACATGTTGACGACGTTGTTGAGCTTGGACAGCGAGAAGAACACTTCCCTGGAGATCATCGAGCGCAACAGCGAGGACAGGAACAGCTGCTGACGTTTGATGCGGCCATAGTCGCCGTTGGTCTCCGTCGTGACCTGGCGGGCCCGCACGTAGTTGAGCGCGGTGTGGCCGTCGACCATCTGCCGGCCCGGGTTGGCCAGTACGGTGCCCAGCTCGTAATCCTCCAGCGGGGTGGTGCTGCACACCTCAACACCGCCGAGCGCATCGACCATCTTCGAGAATCCCGCGAAATCGACCGCCATGAAACGGTTTACGTACAGGCCCGACATTTTCTGGATGACCTTCACCAAGCACTTCGGTCCGCCAACGGCATAGGCGGAATTCAGCTTGTACTCGGTGTAGACCTCGTCGGCCCCGTACATCGGTGACTCCGGGTCGGTGATCGGGCCGTATTCGCCGGTCTTGGGATCCCACGGCTCGCACTTCATGGGCTCGATGGCGAGGTCGCGCGGAAACGACACCGCCACAACGCGTTCACGGTTGGCGGGGATGTTCACCAGCATCACCGTGTCCGACCTCGCGCCGGCGGCTTCATCGGTGGTGCCCGCTCCCATGTCGACGTTCTCGCCCATGCGGCTGTCCACGCCGACGATCAAGAAGTTCTCGTCGCCGAACTGTGCGTTCGCGTCGACGATGTCGCGTGATTCGGGATCGAGCGCGGAGATCCGGTTGAGCATGTTGTTCTTTGCCGACTGCCACTGCCACGCGCCACCGGTGAGGGCAAGGGCGAGCACCGCGAGCACTGCGGTGATGGCACGGCCGGCCGCCATCGACTTGCGGCGGCGGCGCGGATGCTGATCGGTCTGTCTGCGGCTCCTGCCGATGTGTGACGGTGGCACGCGGTCGACCTGGTGGGTCAACGTCAGATCCGGCAGCTCGGAGGCCTGCGCCGCGATGGCGGGGATGATCTCGGTATCAAAGCTGTCGTCGTCCGCCACCTCGTCGGACCGCTCGTACCACGTGGACGCCGGTACGGCATCGATGACTTCCGTCGGCGGTGGCGGCGGTGGTTGTGGCGCAGCAGGCGGGGTGCTGTTTTCGGGCCGGTGGCGCTTCAGTTCCGACGGGACGGCGTGATCGCCGTTGAGCTTCGCGATCAGGTCGGCGACCGTGATCCCGTCGGTGTGGTTGTTGGGCGTTGAGGTGGGCTGTGCGTCGTCTTCAGCGATGCCGGAGCGCTCCCACGGCGCGGCGCCTGGCAATGGCGGAGCGCTTCGGGTAAGCCACTCGTAGGCGTCGGATGGGCCATCAGGTGCCGACGAGTCACCCCGGCCATGACGGCCGGGAGTGGCGTTATCGCCGTCACTCATCGTTCCACCGGCCTCCGACTCTTCTACCGCCGTGCGCGACGTTGCGCCCCGACGTACGCAGCGCTCCCCTATAGGTGACAGCACCTTGCGTGGCCCCGACGCTGGAGCCCTTTACGGACGAGACTCATATCGTACTGAGACATCCTGAGAGATGTGATGTCAGAGTCGTCTCAGGTGAGAGACGACTGTGAGACGACCTAACCTCCCGAGTTCATGACCTCGGCGCCCGCCGGAACCGTGCAGTCGTCGGGGTCTGTTAGCCAGCCTTCGGGCAGCGACACCGCCGCGGGCGACCCCTGCCGTCCCCGTGGCCCCGTCGCCGCCGCCGGGAAGCCGATGTCCGGATCGAGGCCATCGAGCAGCGTTCGCAGCTCTTTCAACGTCTTGACCAGCGCCAATGACCGCCGCAGGTCGGCGCCGGCGGGAAAGCCGTGCAGGTACCAGGCGACGTGCTTACGGATGTCGCGCATGCCCTTGTCCTCGCCGAAATGGGCGGCGAGGAGTTCGCCGTGGCGCATGACGATCGCCGCGACCTGGCCCAGCGTCGGCGGGGTGGCCACGGGTGTTCCGGCGAAAGCCGCCGACAATTCGGCGAAGAGCCATGGCCGACCAAGGCAGCCGCGGCCGATGACGACTCCGTCGCAGCCCGTCGCATCCATCATCGCCAGCGCGTCAGTGGCCTCGAAAATATCGCCGTTGCCCAGCACAGGAACCGTCGTGACGTGCTGTTTCAACGCTGCGATCTGCATCCAGTCGGCTTCGCCGGAGTACCGCTGCGAGGCCGTGCGCGCGTGCAGTGCGACGGCGGCCGCGCCCTCCTCGGCGGCGATCCGGCCCGCGTCGAGATGGGTGTGATGAGCGTCATCGATTCCGATCCGGAATTTGACCGTCACGGGGATGTCGGTGCCTTGCGTCGCGGCCACGGCGGCCCCGACGATCTGCCCGAAGAGCTTGCGCTTGAACGGCAGCGCCGCACCGCCCCCACGACGGGTGACCTTGGGGACGGGACAGCCGAAGTTCATGTCGATGTGATCGGCCAGGCCCTCGTCGGCGATCATCTTCGCCGCGAGATACGTGTTGTGTGGATCGACGGAGTAGAGCTGAAGCGATCGCGGGGTCTCGTCGTCGGCGAAGGTGACCATGTGCATGGTCGCCGGATGGCGCTCGACCAAGGCCCGCGCGGTCACCATCTCGCACACGTAGAGCCCACTGACCGTTCCGGCCCTTTCGAGCTCCAATTCACGGCACAGCGTGCGGAAGGCGACGTTGGTGACACCCGCCATCGGCGCCAGCACGACCGGGCTTCGTAGCGCGATGGGACCGATCTGCAGCGCGGGGCGAGCGTCGGTTAGGACGCTGATGACCCCACCAGAAGATCCTTGGCAGCCTTCTTCTCGGCCACCTTCGCGATGCGCTCGAGCCTGCGTTGCTTGGCGATATCGAACTTCACGCAGGTTTCCTCGAGCTCCTCGATGTGCACGGCGAGTTCGTCGCGCAGTCGGGCGGCGTCGCCGGTGAAGTCGTCGCGCTCGAAGATCCGCCACTTCTTGAGCACCGGCATCACGACGTCGTCGAGGTGGATCCGCGGGTCGTACACGCCACCGGAGGCGATGGTGACCGCCTTGCGCCGGAAGTCCGGGATCGTGTACCCGGGCATCTTGAAGTTGGTCAGCACCTTGTGCAGGGAGTGCATCGCCTGGTTGGGCGCCATATCAAACCCAGCAGCCGAGACGTCACGATAGAAGATCATGTGCAGGTTCTCGTCGGCCGAAACCCGTTGCAGCAGTTGGTCTGCGACGGTCTCGTTGCATGCCTTGCCCGTGTTGCGGTGCGACACCCTGGTGGCCAGCTCCTGGAACGTCACGTAGATGACGGAGTCGAACAGGGAGTCGGCGAAAAGATCAGCGTCGCCCTCCAACTGCTGGTTCTGGCCGGGGGAGAAGCCGCGGGTGACCTGCTCGATGCGCAGCTGCTCGAGCTCAACGGGGTCGATCGAACGGGTAACGAGGAGGTAGTCACGAAGCGCGATACCGTGCCGGTTCTCCTCGGCGGTCCACCGGTTCACCCAGAAGCCCCACGGCCCGTCCATCGAGAAGTTCATCGCGATCTCGCGGTGATAGGACGGCAGGTTGTCCTCGGTCAACAGGTTGGTCAGCATCGCCACCCGGGCGACCTCGGACAGCTTCGACTCGTCGGGGTCCCAGTCCTTGCCGCCGAGTGCGTAATAGTTCTTGCCGTCCGACCACGGGATGTAGTCGTGCGGATTCCAGTCCTTACGCATGGTCAGGTGTCGGTTGATGTTCTTCTCGACCACTGGCTCGAGCTCTGTGAGCAGCTGCAGGTCGGTCAGGTCTTTCGACATGAGCCCCTCCCAAGTTATCTGTACCTGTTGGTAGCACTCAATATATCTGTGTCCCCCGGTGACATTCAAGTTGGGCGCGGGCTTGTGTCGCATTCGCAACACAAGCCCCACTGGCGCTGGTCGCCCGCTATTCCGACGCGCAAGTGTCAGTAGCTCGACACCCGGCTCAGCAGCATCTCGATGCAGTAGTCGATGAACTGCTCGCGCGTCGCGGTGAGTCTTCCGTTCAAGTAGGCGGTGAACAACGCCGTCAGCGCACCGATCAACCCGGTGGCGACCATCGCCGCCTGCGCCGGGTCGCCGATGCGAGTCAGCTTGCGCTGCACCAGTTCGATGAAGCTCGGCATCCATTCGGCACCCGAGCGGGTCAGCACCGGCTCCTTCTCGGGCGCCAACAGCAGTACACGTCCGCGCGCCGGATCGTCCACCATCAGCGCGACGAACTGTTCCACCGCGGCGCGTGGGGTGTTCGCCGTTGTCAGCGTGGCCATCGCGCGCGCACAGACGTCGTCGTAGACCGCGCGGACGAACTCGTCACGATCGGTGAAGCTCTCGTAGAAGTAGCGCTCGGTCAGACCGGCCGATCGGCAAACCCCGCGCACCGTCAGGGCGGGACCTTGGGCACCACCCAGGTGTGCGACGCCTGCGGCGATCAGTTCGTCGCGGCGCAGCGCCTGGCGGTCCTGCAGTGGCACGCCGGACCATCGGCCGCGTCGTTGACCCGAAGGCACAACCCTCCTAGACTCCATTGTGACAACGTATGTAGTCAGAATAGGTGATTCTGACTGGATGGGAAGCTTCATCAGTGACTCAAGATACGTCCGCTGCCTGCCCCGTGAACAGTGCGGCCGCCCCTGTGGGGGCGGGGTGCCCCGTTTCGTCGGATGGATATGACGCCCTGCCGCAGCCGCTGGGGCCCGACTCGCTGACGTGGAAGTACTTCGGTCGTTGGACCGGGATGCTCCAAGGTCCCTGGGCCGGCTCGATGCAGAACATGCATCCGCAGTTGGGCGCCGCCGTCCAGCAGCACTCGATCTTCTTCATGGAGCGGATGCCGCGGCTCTACCGGTCTGTCTATCCCATCGGGGGCGTGGTGTTCGACGGCGACCGCGCGCCCAAGACCGGGGCACAGGTCCGTGACTATCACATCGGGATCAAGGGTGTCGACGATCAGGGCCGCCGCTACAGCGCGCTGAACCCCGACGTCTTCTACTGGGCGCACGCGACGTTCTTCAAGTCGACGCTGCTTGCCGCTGAATGGCTCGGCGGTGGCCTCACCGAGGCGCAGAAGCGCCAGCTGTTCGACGAGCACATCGTGTGGTACCGGATGTACGGCATGAGCATGCGGCCGGTGCCGAAGACGTGGGAAGAATTCCAGGAGTACTGGGATCACATGTGCCACAACGTGTTGGAGAACAACTGGGCCGCGCGTGAGGTGCTCGATCTCTCGTCGATGACCAAGCATCCCTCGCTGCAGTGGATGCCCGATTGGCTGTGGCAACTCAACATCGCGGGGATGCAGAGGTTCTTCAACTTCACCACAGTCGGCTTGTTCGACCCGGCGGTGCGAGAGCTCATGGGCTACACCTGGACGCCACGTCAGGAGCGGCTGCACCGCTTGTTCGGCAAGGTCGTGTACCGGGTCGTCAAGCTGCTGCCCAAGCGCATGATGATGCACCCGCGCAAGCGATCTGCGTGGGACCGGGCCAGTGGCCGGTTGCCTGCGGACTCGCCGTTGGTCGAAACGCCGGCACGCAATCTGCCGCCCGTGGAGTACCGCGACAACCCGCACTACTACTCCCCGAAGGTCTGAGCGCTAGCGGCCTACGGCGTGCGGCGTCCACATCACGCCGTCGAAATATCGTATCTGACAACGGTTTTGCGGGTCCGGGAACCAGCCTGCCTGAACCGGGGGATAGCGGCCGAACACGCCTCGCTGATCCCCGCGCAGGCTCAGTCGGTACTCGTAGTCGGCACGGGCGCGCAGGCCGGCGTCGCGGATGGCAAGTGCCTTCCTGCGGCGGCTGACGAACAAGAGCAGACCGACGATCGCCGTCACCGCTACTGCTTCATACCAACCGTTCGCGAGCCACCAGAACGTCACCAGCGCGGCGACGCCGGTGATGACGGGATGGCGCCGCCAGAACGAGCGCCGGGCCTGCTGGTAGAACACACCGTGAGATTACTGCGGTTTCCTCTGTCGCGATTACGCGGGCGACGAGAGGGCCGCTGCCATTCGGCAGACATTTCTTCCCCGCATATTGGGAGGCGTCATTCGCGTGACGCAGCGCTGCTGGGTCAGGCGGTTAATCCAATTCGACGGCGGGTTGTGACGCGTCGGTGGCAGTTAGCGCAGCGAACCTCACATTTGCCGATCTCGGCTTGTATAGCGGCCAAATTCCAGCCGGTGCGCGCCATAGATCCGACATCACGGAGTTTGTCCCCTGTCACGTGATCGAACTCAAGGACTACTAGGTCACTTTCGCCGCAGTCGACGCACGGGTGGGTTAGCAAGTACTGCTGGACGTAAGCCTTGGCGGCGGCGATGGCCTTCCGTTTGCCAGCGCGACGATGTGTGTTCTTCTCAGGCGTTCGCCGGTAGTACGCCCGGTTATATTCTCTGCGGCAGTCCGCACAGTAGGTGCCCGTGAACGCGCGACGATCCTGACTGCAACGTGGGCACCGTTTGGTGAGCATGACCGGGACCTTAACTTCGGGGCCCGACATTTAAGTGCCCCCCGTAGGGCTCGAACCTACGACCTGCGGATTAAAAGTCCGTAGCTCTACCAACTGAGCTAGAGGGGCGTGAGGCAACAGGATACTGGGTGCCGTCGGGCGGCTCGTTTGAGGATTGGGGTCCCGGTAACCTAAGCTATCCAAGCTCCCAGCGTCACAGCGTTGTGAGTACCCCGGAGAGATTCGGCTTGGCCCCCTTCGTCTAGCGGCCTAGGACGCCGCCCTTTCAAGGCGGTAGCGCGGGTTCGAATCCCGTAGGGGGTACGCGCGGCACCGTACGCTGGAGCCGCAAAAGCAAGGCCCTGTGGCGCAGTTGGTTAGCGCGCCGCCCTGTCACGGCGGAGGTCGCGGGTTCGAGTCCCGTCAGGGTCGCCACTATTGGCGAGGCATTCGGTGATCGATATGGCCGGTGCCTTCCGGCCAGGTAGCTCAGTTGGTACGAGCGTCCGCCTGAAAAGCGGAAGGTCGCCGGTTCGATCCCGGCCCTGGCCACCATTCTTTACCTGCATCGACACGGGTCTTGCACTCGGTTGTCAGTTCGATTCGTCCTGTTCTTCGGTCTTCTGTGTGTGTGAATCTCGGTCGCGTGAAGCAGATCTAGGTTGGCTGCGACCTTGTCCAGCTCGTCGGCGTAGAGGTCGCTATAGATGTTCGCGGTCACGGTCGGTGGAGTGACCCATCGTTTCTGGACGTATCGAAGGTCTGCGCCCGATTTTCGAGGCAGGTTTGCGTAGGTGTGGCGTAGATCATGGATGGTCTGCGGAGCCGGTTCTATCTTCTTGAGGGCCTTGTTCCAGTGGGTGTGCCGACGCCAGTTGTTGGAGCGCAGCATCGCGCCATTGGGTGACGTAACGGCGGGGGTGGATGCGCACGTCTTGATCCCCGGCGTGAGGTTGGCGTGGTCGATGGCAGGGATCCCAGCCGCGGCGCCGGGTTCCACCCACCATCATGTAGGCGACGCCGCCGCAGTGAAGCCGAGCATCTTCGACGGACCGGTTGGCGAACCCGAGGACCGCCTTGGCAACTGCGAACTTGCCCGCGGCGGTGCTGAGGTCCAAGGTGCTTTTCCACTCCAGCCAGTTCGTCTACTGGGCCTCGGGCCTCGGGCCTCGGGCCTCGGGCCTGGAGCCGTGGATCGCCGCGACGAGGCGAAGAAGCTCGTCGTCGGTGCGAAGCGCACGGGTCGTGTCGATGTCGCTCAGCGTGATCGGCCGCGGATCCACCGATCAGCGTATTGCTCGGTGGTGACTGCTCTGGGCGGCACGCGGCGTGATTCTGCGGGGTGTGGGCAACTGGGTGAGTACCGGTGCGATGATCGCGCAATGGCCAGCCGCGCGGACTCCGACGAGCACTACGTCCTCGACCTGTGCGACGAGGTCCTCGGTGTGTTTGGCCGCCGCCAGCAGCGGTTCGACTGGCTCCGCGGAGACCCGTCACCGTCGCGACCGCGCGGTACGGAGCTCCCCGTCGACGGATACTGGCCCAGCCTGCGGCTCGTCGTGGAGTTCCAGGAGGAGCAGCACTCAGAAGCGGTGGAGTTCTTCGACCGGCGCCAGACAGTCTCCGGGGTCCGCCGCGCCGAGCAACGCCGCCGCTACGACGAACGCAAGCGCACCGAGATCCCCGAACACGGGATGCAGCTCATCGTGATCGAGAAGTCCGCCTTCATGGTGAAGTCGAAGCGGATCGCCCGTGACCGCGCACGGGACCTCGCGGTTGTCCGTGAGCACCTCGACTCGCGCTGTTGCTGATCCCGTGCTTGTCGTGCAACTGGCCTACAGGCTGCACTTCCCCGTGTTCATCGGTGGGTTCACCGACCAGGAGGAAGGCGGATCTGCTGAGCTCACGAAAACCCTGCCCGCAGACTTGCGACGATTCCTCGCCGAGCACGACGCACGTATCCCTCGCTCTTGGGTGGTTACCTGGACGCATCCGCAACGGCTGCGAGCACATCGGCTGCAAGCGCGGCAACAGAGGCGGCCACCAGGTCAGGGTCTCCGATCCCTTCCTCTGCGCGACCGGCCATGACCGAACCAAGTGCATCGGGGCCGTCGGCGAAAAGAGGACGCAGCCAATCGAGGGCCTGCTCGGCCACCGTCTTGGAGATCGGGTCGGACAGTAGACGCTGAAAGCTTGAGCCGAGTGCCGCCGTGTCGGTTGTTGCCACAAGCAGGCGGTAGATGTCGTGAGCGTCCTTATCGTTGAGGCGGTCAGGTTGGTTGTGCCGTTCGTGGATCTTGTGGACTTTCGCAATCAAGAGTGCGGCTGGCCCGGCAACTCGGGCTTCGAAAGTCCTTGTGTCGTCAGGGTTGAGCGCAGATATCGTACGGAGCTCGTTGTCCACAACGGCGGCTTCCAACCCGACGGTCCGCCTTGTTGCTTGATTGGAGTGGGGTGGGATCCGGGCACCGCGATGAGACCTACCGCCTTGCGACAAAGCATCTGGAACCATCAGATCGACCGGGATGCCTGCCGGGTTTAGCCATGCTCCAGGCTGCCCGTTCACGTTCGGGTAGAAGCCAGCTCGTTTCATCGCTTCTTCAAGAAGTGGCTCTTCGGGGAGTCCCCGCGGGTCGACCGCCAGGTCGCTGTCCTTCGTTGCCTCGGCGATCGCAACGTCTGCGTGACCACTGTGCAGATAGATGGCCTGCGCGCCGACCACGACGATCGAATCGTGTTGCTCGGCCAGGGCTTCGAGGGCGTCCAGCAGGGCTGAACGGGCCTTGATGAGTAAATCATCCACGGCGCCAATCACTTTCGTTGCGCTCCATCCATGAGATGAGTTCCTCTCCCTCGGAGGGGTTTCGGCCCGGACCCGTGAGTAGGTCTACTGCCGCCTGTTCAATCGCGACAATGACCGCACCGTCGCGATTGGTACCGGTTCCGGTGAACACGACGTCGTACTTAGGTTCGGCGAGAATCACATTCGCGCCCTTATCCGCTGGCCGTAGGCCCCATTCTTTTGCTGCGCGCGCCGCATCATCGACGTAGACCATCGCCGCGCGGGCGGGAGCGTAAGGCGCCCACTGCGCAGCCGCGATCGTTCCGGTTATTGCGTAGTGCGAGTACTGAGAGTTGGCGGCTTTGCTCTGTAGCGCTTCTAGGCCGCGAGGCTCGATGTAGCTCGATGTGCGGTTGGTGCGGAAGAAGCTGTAGTCACGACTCCATCGGCGTAGGAGGGTTGGCCAGTCGTTCAGGACGTAGGCCGTTCCCATCTTCTGCACCAGCCCCTCTTCTTGAAGGAACTCCAACACCCGGTACGTTGCGCCGGTGGATGCCCCGGACGCGCCGACGAGATCGCGTGCCGACCATGGCCCCCGCGTTGCGATGAGTGTCCGGACTACACGAGCGGCGGGCTCACCTGCCAGCGATCCGCGCGGCCGGCCTGGGCTTCGCCATGGATCTTTATCGGCGCCTCGGTCGCGAACGAATAGTGCGGGACGTGACGACTGGATCAAGATGTTGCCGGTGGCGTCGATGAACGACATGTTCCCCTGCGACAGCCGCTCGCGAACTGGGGGCGCGAGGTATCGGGACATGACCATGGTCTTGGTGTCGATGAGCTCGCGATCTGCTGCCCACTGCAACTGTTCCGAGACCCTGGGAACGTCGCGGCCGACGAGTAGCCTCTTCGCCTCTACGAGGAATCGAACCTGCTCACCCGAGGGTGCCGTGAGTGCCAGGATCGCGTCTATGGCGGCGTCCATCGGCGGTCTCTGAATGTCGACTCGCCAGTCGTCAGGTAGACGATCGCGGAGTAGTTCGGTGCACTCGGTCAAGATCTCCGCCTCCGTGCCGGGAGGTGCGGTGATTGGTTCAGTCATGAGTATCTCCTGTTCGGAAAACATACCTGTTCCGATGGTTGCGGAACAAGGGACTTACCCGAACGAGGTGAATCTGCCCATGTCATCCGGCATACGGGCTGAGTGAACTTCGCGCGTGTTCGCGGTATAAAGGTATTCCGTTGCCAACGGAACCGACTCTTAACCCGAACAGTTCAGTTGCATGAGCCTGCACTGGCAACGTGGTGCCGTGGAAGCTATGACGCCGTTTGCCGTGCATGGATGTCGGTAGATCCGACCTCGGGCGTTCAGAAACTGAACACCCGAACCTCGGCCTCTAGGAACTTGTCAGAGCGAGGTCCTACGCGGCGCGATACACGTGGGCGAGTCTTTCAGACGCCGCGGACGGTCAACGCTACGTTTCGCCTCGGCGAGTAATTCGGCGAGTAATTCGGCGAGTAATTCGGCGTCGGCATCCGCGAACTCCTCCGAGCTCTCGGCGATGAACCGGTTGCGCCGGGCGTGAAGCTCCTCTCGGTAGGCAAGGACATCGGCAAGCCGCAGCTTGCGTCGGACCGCGCCGGGCACGTGAGCGTCTAACTCGCATCCTGGATGAGGCGAACTACCGTGGGGCGGCTCAGGCGGGGGCGACGCGGCGCCCTTTGTCGCACCGGAGGCCCCGACGCCCCTCGCAAGGCAAGCGGTAGCGCCGAAGCTCCTGGTCAGGAGCGCAAGCACCGTGTCCGGTTTATGTCCGTTCGCCGGACAGACTGAATACGTCAGCGCAGCTCAATGCGGCGCATACGACGCACAGAATCAAATAAACCGCAGGTCAGTGGCTATCTCGTCCGCCTGAAAAGCGGAAGGTCGCCGGTTCGATCCCGGCCCTGGCCACTTCAGAGCGGTCTGCCTTGATCCTTCCCGTTGTGTTCGATCCCGCCCTTTGCGCTCGGTCCCACAGGGTTGCTCTTTTCTTCGTGACCGCCTACGTTTTTCGTTGGTACCATCGTGTACCACGGAGGGATTATGGCTGAGCTGACGACCGATCCGGTGCGGTTACCACCGGCGCCGCGCATACCCAAGCTGCTACAGGGCGTGGGATTTCTCGCCGCCCGGGACAAGGCGATCGCCGCACTGTCCAAGCGGTACGGCCCCACTTTCACGCTCAATCTGCCGATCTTCGGCCCCACCGTCGTCGTCGGTGATCCCGCACTGGTCAAGGAGTTGTTCACGGCCAAGCCCGACCTGATCGCACGGGCCGGCGTGCTCGGCGAGATGTTCGGCCCGGGCTCGACGTTCAGCCTCGAAGGCGCCGAGCATCGGGAGCGCCGCAAGCTCCTGGTCCCGCCATTTCACGGCAAGCGGATGGTTGGCTACGAGGCGATCGTCCAAGAAGAGGTCATGCGCGAGATCGAGTCGTGGCCCGAGGGCCAGGAGTTCGAGACCATGCCCTCGATGATGCGCATCACCCTCAACGCGATCCTGCGTGCGGTGTTCGGAGCGGAAGGGGCTGCGCTGGACGAACTACGCGATGCGCTGCCTTCGATGGTGTTGTACGCCTCCAGGCTGGCGGTCATGCCGCCGGTAGTACGCAGGGACTTCGGTCCGCGAAGCCCCGGTCGGAAGCTGGCCGACAACCGCAGGCGCTACGACGCGATCATCGCGCGCCTCATCGCGGATATCCGCAGCGACCCGGCGTTCGAGGACCGCACCGACGTCCTGTCGCTGATGTTGCAGGCGCGGTATGAGGACGGTTCACCGATATCCGACGACCACGTGGCCGATGAATTGCTCACGCTGCTGGCCGCGGGGCACGAGACCACGGCCACCACCTTGGCGTGGACGGTCGAGCGGGTGCGCAGGCATCCGCGTCTGCTGGCCCGGCTGAAGGCCGAGGTCGACGGCGGCGGATCCGAACTCGTGCAGGCCACCATCTGGGAGGTCCAGCGGACCCGGCCCGTCATCAATGGCACGGCACGCGTGACCAAGACACGAATTCGTATGGGAGATTGGGTCATTCCTGAGCGTCACGTGGTGATGGCCAGCATCTCGCTGGCGCACCTGACCGAGACCGCGTTCTCCGACGCAGCGGCCTTTGATCCCGATCGGTTCATCGGCAATCCGCCGGACAACTATGCATGGATTCCCTATGGCGGCGGCATCCGACGCTGCATCGGAGCCGCGTTCGCCAACATGGAGATGACGGTGACACTGCGAACGTTGATCCGTGAATTCGAGTTCGGCACCACTTACGCCCCCGGTGAGCGCCGCCACTCGCGTGGTGTGGCCACTGCGCCCCGGCGCGGCGGCAGGGCAGTCGTGTACCGGCGCCGCGCCGCGGCCCCGCAGGCGCGTTCGGCCGACGCCGCGCGAGTATCGGCGTGATGGCCAACGAGGCTGTCGTCGACGTCGGCCGCGGTATCGAACTGTGCTACGACCAGGCCGGCGACACCAGCGATCCGCCCGTGATCCTGATCGCGGGCCTAGGCCGGCAATTGCATTCGTGGCCAGACGAATTCGTGGCAAAGCTGGTGGGACGCGGCTACCACCTCACGCGATTCGACAATCGCGACGCGGGTCGCTCCACCCACATGAAATATCGGCCGCCCAACCCAGTGGCGATGTTCCGCGGTGGCGATCCCCGTCAGCAGTACCACCTCGGTGACATGGCGCGAGACACCGTCGGTCTGATGGATGCGCTCGGATATCCCGACGCGCACCTGGTCGGCGTCTCGATGGGCGGGATGATCGCGCAGACGGTCGCCGCTCACCACCCGGGTCGGGTGCGCACCCTCACGTCGATCATGTCGACGACGGGTGCCCGCCGGCTCGGCCGGCCCGCGTTGTCCACCTGGCGCCGGATGTTGATGTCAAAGCCGCCGCGAACCCGTGCTGAGGAAATGGATCGCGCCGCGAACATCTTCTCGCACATCGGATCACACGGCTTCCCGTTCGACGAACAGGCGGTGCGCGCGTATGCGGGCACCGCGTTCGATCGTGATCCGAGCCCGGCGGGCATCGCGCGCCAGCTGGCCGGCATCTTCGCGTCCGGAGACCGCACAGCGGAGCTGGCGGAGATCGACGTTCCCACGTTGGTCATCCACGGCGACCGCGACCGCATGGTCCACCCGACCGGTGGCGCCGCGACCGCCCGCGCAATACCCGGTGCGCGACTGGAGACGATCGTCGGCCTCGGCCACGATCTGCCCGTCGGGGCATGGGACCGATTGGTCGACCTTATCGCCGAGCACTTCACTCGGGCTGGATTCGCGGCCCCCCGCGGTGCAGCTCTGACGCCCATCGAACGCGAGGAGAACGTATGAGCAAGCGGCGCAGGACGATAAGTGGCCGCACCGTGGTCATCACCGGCGCGGCATCGGGTATCGGCCGGGCTCTGGCGCAACGGCTGTCGGCGCACAGCTGCCCGGTGGCCATCGCCGATGTCGACGAGGCGGGTCTGAAGGAAACCGAGGCGTCGTTGCGCGGTCCAGCCCTCCTGCGGGTGCTCGACGTCAGTGATGCGCACGCGCAGCAAGATTTCGCGGCCGAGGTACGCGACTGGACGCCGCAGCCGATCGGCGCGGTATTCAACAACGCGGGCGTGGCCGTCGGGTCGAGCGTGCTCGACGCAGTCCCCGAGGACGACGCCTGGCTGTGGAACATCAACTTCCACGGAGTGGTCAACGGCACGCGGGCGTTCCTGCCCATCCTCGTCCAACAAGACGAGGGGGTGATCGTCAACACCTCGAGCGTGTTCGGGCTCGTCGGCATGCCGACCCAGAGTGCCTACTGTGCAGCCAAGTTCGCCGTCCGCGGCTACACGGACTCGCTACGGCACGAGCTGCGCGGAACCGGGGTCACCGCCATCACCGTGCATCCCGGCGGCATCAACACCAACATCGTGCGCAACGGCCGGATGCGTAAAGATCCCGATGGTCGAGGCCGCACCCAGGACCAGATGGCCGAGGAGTTTGCGAATATGACGATGACGCAGCCCGACAAGGCCGCCGAGATCATTCATCGCGGTGTGGAGTATGGAAAGGCGCGGATCCTCGTAGGACCTGACGCCTACATGTTCGACGTACTGGCGCGTGTGGCGCCGACGCACTATTACGACGTGCTCGGCCGGCTGCAGACTGTCCTCCGAAAGCGCGCCTCGAGCTAGCTAGGGGACCAGCACCACCTTGCCGATGTTCTCGCGGGCGGCGAGGATGCGGTGCGCCTCCCGCGCGTTGTCGAACGGCACGGCGGCGTGCACAACCGGCGACACGGAACCGTCCGCCAGTGCGCTCGACAGCGGACCAATCCAGGGTTCGAGCGTGCCGCGGTCGTCCCACAGCGTCAGCATGTTGAGGCCGATGACGGCCTTCGACTCCGAGAGCTGCTTGGTCAGGTTGAACCCGCGCACCATCGGAAGCAGTTGCGGTAAAGCGGTACGCAGGGAACGCTTTTCGCCCTGCTGAAGAGACGAGATGCCATAGGCGACCAGCCTGCCGCCGGGCCGCAGCAGGTCATAAGAGCGGCGCAGCGAGGTGCCGCCGATCGCGTCGAGCACGACATCGTACGGCGGCAGATCCTTCCACCAGCCATCACGGCGGTAGTCGATGGTGCGGTCGACGCCCATTTCGCGGAGCACCTGGTGTTTGCCGGGTGACGCGGTGCCGTGGATCTCGACCCCGGTGGGTTTGGCGAGCTGGATTGCCGCGATCCCGACACCACCCGCTGCTGCGTGGATGAGCACACGTTCGCCGGCGCGCAGCGAACCGTACCCATGAAGCGCCGCCCACGCCGTCGAGTAGTTGACCGGGACGGCGGCGCCCTGCTCGAAGGTCATCGTGTCCGGCAGTGCCACCGTGTCGGAGGATTTGACGTTCACGATCTCGGCGTAGCCGCCGAAACGCGTTCCGGCGAGTACTCGTTCGCCGACACGTGACGCGTTGACGCCCTCGCCGACCGCCTCGATCGTGCCCGCCACCTCATACCCGACCACGCACGGCGGCTTGGGGGCATCCGGGTACAGGCCGACCCTGGCGAGATGATCGGCGAAGTTCACTCCCGCCGCACGCACCGCGATCCGTACCTGGCCGGTCGCAGGGGGCGGCGGATCGGGCCGCTGCTCGACCTTGAGCACCGATAGGTCACCGTGCTTGGTGATGACGACGGCGCGCATGGCTACGCCGTCGCCTTCGCGTGTTCAAACAATTCCGCGTCATGGGCACAGACCATCAGCAGGTCGGGCTCCTGCCGCCGGTACAGCTCGGTGAGGCGAGCGTGGTTGTCTGCCACCTTCTTTCGATCGAAGGCCAGCAGTGGCTCGATCACCTTGATCGGACCGGGCACCTTTGACTGCCCGTCGATCGTGCCGGGGTGGTAGAACGCATCCCCGCAGTGCAGCACCCAACGGTGCCCGGCATCGACGGCGATACATGCGTGTCCCCGGGTGTGCCCCGGCAGCGACACCAGCACGATTCCCGGTGCGATTGCGTCAAGTTCCTTGGCTGCGGCGAATCCGCGCCATTTCTCGCCGTCCGGATTGTGCTCGACGAGCTTGGGTCCGTGCGCCCACTGGGCCGGGCGGAAGCGCATCTTCTCCCTGAAGGACGGTTCACGCACAGCACCAAGTACTTCGGCGGCCGTCACGTGGATCTGCGCGTCGGGAAAGTCGGAGATACCGCCGATGTGGTCCATGTCGAAATGCGTGATGACGATGTGCCGGACGTCGTCGCGGGTGAACCCGAGCCGTTCGACCTGGCGCAGTGCCGTCTCGCCATGGTCGAACGCCGGCTTGAAGAGGTGCCGCGTCGGCCCGACGCGGGTGTGGTCGTCGCAGTCGTGCGTCCCGTATCCGGTGTCGACGAGCGCCAGGCCGTTGTCGGTCTCGACGAGCAGGACGTGGCAGACGATCGGCGGGACGCCATACGCGCGCATTGTCCCGCAGTTGAGATGGTGGACCTTCACAGTTCTTCCGATCCCGCCAGGGCGAGCAGTTCGCCGCGCCCGATCTGTGTGACGAGGCTTGCTGAGTCAAAATAGATGCGCTCATTGACGACGCGGTCGTCGTCGAAGTAGAACACCGCGATTATCGGCACGCGGAACGTCTTGCCGGTCGGCGGCAGACCGTAGAACTCGCCGAGATTGGTTCCCAGCAAGTCGAATTCGACGATGACCGCATCATCGGCGACGTGGCATACCACGTTGTCGTGACGCTGGTCGGGGAAGGCTGTTCTCGTCGTCCGGTAGTAGCCCATGACCTCGTCGTCGCCGTCGAACACCTGACCGGTGGCCATGATCTCGTAGTGCGCGCGGCCCCCTGAATGGTTCTTGAAGGTGGCCAGGGTGCGGTCGAACTCCTTGGTCACCTCGGTGTCCATGTGTTCCCGGATGACATCGAGGCGGCGCTCACGCAGATCGTCTGTGATCATCCGTCGACTGTAGGCCGCCGTTCGATGTCAGACCGTGGATTGCACAGGCGCTCCAAGCTGCTGGTGCCTGTGCTGGCGCTCTGCGACGGCCAGGTAGGCCGCCCAGGCGAATGCGGAGCTGGCGAACAGGATGAAGCCGCAGAACAGCCATGCGTGTTTGATGCCGCGCCTACGGCCGTCGACAATGGACCACAGCGGGAAGAGCAGCAGGCTCATGATCGTGTAATCCTGGCTGGCCGAGCTCGCGGCGGGGTTGGCATATCCCAGCGTGATGAACTCCCACCAGCTTCCTGGGCCCCAGATGAAGTTGTGCAGTCCGCCGGGCGGCGCGTACTCGGCGACGTACTGGTTGTTGAAGTAATAGCCGAGTACCACCGACGCGATACCCGCGATGTAGTAGAAGAGTTCGAGCCCGGTTACCTGCGGGCCGGACGCGGAGCGCGCGAAGATCGACGGGTTCGTTTTGACGATGAATGCCATCGTCGCGAACCCGAGGACTAGGTGGACGATCAGCGAAACCATAAGCAGGCAGTGTCACCACGGACTCAAGTTTTGTCAATAATGACATAACTTGTGCGGTACTTTCTCCCCATGGTCCGTCCCGCGCAAACGGCACGAAGCGAGCGCACCCGTGAGGCGCTGCGGCAGGCGGCGGTGGTGCGGTTCCTCGCGCAAGGGGTCGAGGACACGTCGGCTGAGCAGATCGCGGCCGACGCCGGGGTATCGCTACGGACGTTCTACCGGCACTTCGCGTCCAAAGACGATCTGCTGTTCGCTGACTACGCGGGTCTGCAGTGGTTCAGGACGGCATTGGCGGCGCGCACTCCCGATGAGTCGATCCTCGACTCGGTGCACTCGGCGATGATGGCTCGGCCGTACGACGATTGGGCCGTCGCGCAGACCGCCTCCCTTCGTGCCGAGGAGATCGAACCCGACCGGATCGTGCGGCACATGCGGCAGGTCGAGGCCGACTTCGCCGCGGTGATCGAGAGCCGCCTCGGCGAGGAGAACCCGCCGGAGCCCGGCACCGACGAACGCATGCAGATCGCCGTCACTGCGCGGTGCATCGCGGCGGCGGTCTTCGGTGCGATGGAGGTCTGGATGCTGAGCCAGGAACGCTCGCTGCCCGAGCTGTCGAGGCTGACCCGGGCGGCACTCGACACCTTGGCGAAGGGGATTGGCTGAAAGTTTTGTCAATATTGACAAAACGTGGAGTGCGTGCCAGCCTCAGCGCATGGCTGACTTTGATGCGATCGTCGTCGGCGCGGGTCACAACGGATTGACCGCGGCCGCACTGCTCCAGAAGGCTGGGCTGCGCACGCTCTGCCTGGATTTCAAGCTCTATGCGGGCGGCATGGCCTCCACCGTCGAGTTGTTCGACGGGTTCCATTTCGAGATCGCGGGTTCGGTGCAGATTCCGACCTCGGCCGTGGTCAGCCGCGAACTCGGACTCGACGAACTGCCGACCGTCGACCTCGATGTGATGTCGGTGTCGCTGCGCGGCGTCGGCGACGAGCCGCTCGTCTACTACACCGACCCGATGAAGCTGATGACGCATATCAACGAGGTGCACGGCGCCGAGGCTGTCAACGGGATGGCCGGTCTGCTGGCGTGGTGCCAGGCGCCGACGCGTGCCCTGGGCCGATTCGAGGCCGGCCAGCCGCCCAAGACGCTTGACGAGATGTACGCCTGTGCGACAAACGAATTCGAACGCTCGACCATCACGGATCTCCTTTTCGGATCGGTCACCGATGTGATCGATCGCTACCTGCCAGACAGGGAGAAGCACGGCGCGTTGCGAGGCATGCTCTCGCTGCTCGCCTGCAACACCACCTACCGCGGACCTGCGACACCGGGCACCGCGGCGGCGCTGGCCTACGGGTTCGCTGTCCCCGACGAGAATGCCTTGTTGGTCAAGAAACTGCAGGGTGGCATCGGCGCGTTGACGTCACACCTGTCTGACCTGTTCACCTCAGCGGGCGGCGAACTGCGGTTGCGCTCAAAGGTCGAGGAGATCCAGGTCGCTGACGGCAGGGTGAGCGGGGTTCGGCTGGAGGACGGCTCGATCATCACCGCGCCCATCGTCATCTCCGGCATCGCGCCGGACCTCACCGTGAACGGAATGGTCGACCCTTCCGCGCTGCCCGCCGACGTTCGGGAACGCTTCTCGGGCCAGGACCACCGCGGCAGCTATCTGCAGATGCACTTCGCGCTCGACGGCATACCGGAATTCGCCGCACCCTACGAACTGCTCAACGATCCGGTGATGCAGTCGAACATTGGAATCTTCTCCACTCCTGAGGAATTGCAACAGCAGTGGGAGGACTGCAGGCGCGGAATCGTGCCGGCCGATCCGTCCATTGCGTTGCAGATACCGTCGGTGAACGATCCGGGTCTGGCGCCCGAGGGCAAGCACGCGGCGTCGGCGTTCTCGTTGTGGTTCCCGATCGAGGAGTCGGAGTCGAGCTACGGGGAGATGAAGGCCGACATGGGGCAGCGGGTGATCGACAAGATCACCCGGCTGGCGCCGAATTTCGAGCGCCTGATCCTCAAGCACACCACCTTCACTCCCAAGCACATGGGCACCATGTTCGGTGCGCCTGGCGGCGACTACTGCCACGGGCTGATCCACCCCGACCAGATTGGGCCGAACCGACCCGGGCCGAAAGGCTATGTCGATCAACCGATCCCGATCGACGGCCTCTACCTCGCCAGTGCTGGCTGCCACGGCGGACCCGGCATCACATTCGTACCCGGCTACAACGCTGCCAAGCAGGCGCTGGCCGACGCGAAGTAGGACGTCCGGCTGGCGACTGTGCGGTTTCGGGCGCAACACGCCACATAGGCGGAGAAATCCGCACGGTCACGATGCTGGGTCGAGCGCTCTAGTCCTCGGCGGCAGGTCCGCTGGGCGTCGCGCCGCCTTCATCCGACCAGTCGGCAGCCTCATCGGCACCCTTGGCCGGGTCGCTCTCAACATCGTCGTCCGCACCGGTGGGGCCGGAGTCGGTTTCGGCGGTGTCGGGCTTTTCGGGGTTCGTTTTGCTCATGCCCGCCGGATACCCAAACTCAGTCGGACCGACTCTGAAGCTGAGTCATCCAGTCCGCGGGGACTCGATCCGCCGGCCCGGGAGCGGGCTGGTCCTCGGGATGGCACTCGGGCGCCGCCAGTTGGGGCCCGTCGTAATACTGGTCGGTGTCGTAGTTCCAGAACCAGTCCTCGCCCGGTTCGAAGGACCTGATGATGGGATGCCCGGTAGTGCGCCAGTGCGCCGAAGCGTGGCGGGCCAGTGAGTCGTCACAGCAACCGATGTGGCCGCACGCGGCGCAACGGCGAAGGTGTACCCACCACCCGCCGTGCTCATCGCACTCCACACACCCGGTGCCGCTCGGCGGGACGGTCGGATCGACGGCATCACTCATAGTTGGTGAGCCTACCGAGTTCGGCCTAACCGGCCATCGTCGAATCCGGTGCGTGCCAGTCGGTCGAGACGAAACGGTGCTGTATCAGCCAGTGCTCGCCGACTGGCACGAAGAGGTCCCGGTAGCGGCCGTAGTGGTCGAGTCCGACCTCGGTGAACACGGTGAAGTAGCAGGCGACCCGCGCCCGCTGGGACGTCATCTCGGTGAACCGGATGTTCGTCACGTTGTGGCGAACGATGCGCCGCATGCCCGATTCCCGGGCCACCGCATTCGGTGAAGCGACTGCGCCACCGAGGAACTCGACGATGGCCGCTCGGCCCCGAACCGGCACACCGCCCCGAAGCTCGAGCTCGCCGTCTTCGCAGAAGGATTCGGCGAGCTCGGGCAGTCGCATCGCGTCGCCGGACCAGTTGTAGCGGGCCAGGCTGTCGCGGATGCGTTCGCGCGCAGAAAGCTCCCAAAGTTCCATGTGGTCAACCGTATCCGGCTATGGTCACGCCATGGCTACCAGCGATTCCCGCGAGGTCGTGATCGAAGCAAGCGCCGAGGAGATCCTCGACGTCATCGCCGACGTCGAGTCGACACCAGATTGGTCGTCGCAGTATCAGAGCGCCGAGATCCTTGAGTCATACGACGACGGCAGGCCGCGGCGGGTCAAAATGAAGGTGAAGTCGGCAGGAATCTCCGACGAACAGGTCGTCGAGTACACCTGGACAGACAACAAGGCGAGCTGGACCCTGATCTCCGCGGGTCAGCTGAAGGCGCAGGACGCGTCGTACACGTTGACGCCTGACGGGGACAAGACCAAGGTCAAGTTCGACATCACCATCGACCTGTCGGTGCCGATGCCCGGGTTCGTGCTGAAGCGGGCGATGAAGGGTGCGATGGAAACCGCCACCGATGGCCTGCGCAAGCAGGTACTCAAGGTGAAAAAGGGCGGCTGAGCTACCGTCCACCCGTGACGAACACGGGTCCCCTGGCCGGGGTGAAGGTCATTGAACTCGGCGGTATCGGGCCGGGACCACACGCCGGGATGGTGCTCGCCGATCTCGGTGCCGACGTCGTTCGGGTGCGACGTCCCGGCGGACTTCAGATGCCTGCGGAGAACATCGACCTGATGCACCGCGGAAAGCGGACGGTCGACCTCGACGTCAAGAAGGATCCGCAGGCGCTGCTCGACCTCGCTGCCAAGGCCGACGTGCTGCTCGACTGCTTCCGCCCCGGCACCTGCGAACGTCTCGGCATCGGGCCGGACGACTGCGCTGCCGTCAACCTGCGACTGATCTTCGCGCGGATCACCGGCTGGGGCCAGGATGGCCCACTGGCGATGACCGCGGGCCACGACATCAACTACCTGTCGCAAACCGGAGCACTGAGCGCCATCGGGTTTCGTGACCGGCCGCCGGTCGCACCGTTGAATCTGGTGGCCGACTTCGGGGGCGGGTCGATGCTCGTGCTGCTGGGCATCGTCACCGCGCTCTACGAACGCGAGCGATCAGGCCAGGGTCAGGTCATCGATGCCGCGATGGTCGACGGCGTCAGCATCCTGGCCCAGATGATGTGGACGATAAAAGCCGGGGGCACACTGAAAGACGAGCGCGAATCGTTCATGCTCGACGGCGGCGCACCGTTCTATCGCACCTACGAAACCGCCGACGGCGGCTACCTGGCCGTCGGTTCCATCGAGCCGCAGTTCTTCGCGCATCTGCTCGAAGGCCTCGGGTTGTCGCCCGATGAGGTGCCCAACCAGTTCGATACGGGGGCCTACCCCGAGATGCGCAGGATCTTCACCGATCGGTTCGCGAGCAAGACCCGCGACGAATGGACCGCCGTCTTCGCGGGCACCGACGCATGTGTCACACCCGTGCTCACCTGGACAGAAGCGGCCCGCAACGAGCACCTGCTGGCGCGCTCGACGGTGTTGACGGCCCACGGCGTCGAGCAGGCGGCTCCGGCACCGCGCTTTTCCCGAACCCCGGCAGGTCCGGTGGGAATGCCGCCGCAGGCCGCCACGCCCCTCGATGGGATCGGCTGGTAGTAAAATTTGCTGCAAATTCCATTACATAAGGCACACAAGGTAGCTATGATTTGCCACTATGACTGTTCGCGCATCCAGAGAGGTGGTGTTCGAGGCACCGCGCGAGGCGATCATGGAGGCGCTGGCCGACGTCGAAGACGTCCCGTCGTGGTCGCCGGTGCACAAACACACCGAAGTCCTGGATCGCTATCCGGACGGCAGGCCGCACCACGTCAAGGCGACGTTTCGGATCATGGGCATCACCGAGAAGGAACTCCTCGAGTACCACTGGGGCGACGACTGGATGGTCTGGGACGCGACCGAAACCGTGCAGCAGCGAGGTCAGCACGTCGAGTACAACCTCACTCCGGTGGGCGAGGACCGGACGCGGGTTCGTTTCGACATCATTCTCGATCTGGCGGCGCCGGTTCCCGCGTTCCTCATCCGGCGGGCGAAGAAGATGGTGCTCGACGTCGCCACCGAATGTCTGCGCAAGCGCGTGACGACCGGCGGCGCCGTCTAACCCTGCCGCACGCAACATCGACGCAATAAGCACTGCCTACCGTGATCGGATGCGGCGCCATTCGGTACTGGTCGACCGGTTGACCGTCGACACCCCGGGCCGGTCACAACAGGCGATCCTCGACGAGTTGCGCCGCGTGATCCTCGACGGCGCCGTCCTGCCCGGCACGCCGATTCCACTCGCTGAGGTCGCCGACCTGTTCGGCGTGAGTCAGATCCCGGTGCGAGAGGCGTTGAAGACGTTGATCGGCGAGGGACTCGTCGCTCACCGAAGTAACTTCGGCTACGCGGTCGCCCAGCTGACCCCGCAGGAACTGCGCGAGATGTACATCGTGCGTGAGACTTTGGAGGCGGCGGCGCTGGCCGCATCGGTGGCCAACGCGTCCGACGAGGACCGCGCCGCCGTCGTGGCCGTTCACGACGTTCTGCAACGGGCCATTCACGACGACGATCCAGTCACCTACCACCGGCAGAGCCGGCAGTTTCATCTCGCGCTGACTCGCCCGTCACGCATATACCGGCTGCTGCACATGCTCGAGTCCGCCTGGAACGTCACTGAACCCGTGCAGTCGATGGTCCACGTCACGCCGGATGAGCGGACGGCACTGCACACCGACCATGACCGGATGGTCGAGCTGTTCCTCGCCGGCGACGTCGAGAAATTGCTCACCACAGCCGAATTGCATGCGCAGCGACTCAACTCCGTGATCGCCACTCTGCCGACCGACACGGGCCTGCTGGTCTCGCCGAATATATCTTCTGCGCAATAGCCAGGTAGTTCGCAGGAAATACCTGTGCAATACGTCGTGGATAGCGTCCGCGCATGACCGACCTCGACACACCACAGACTTCGAAGGACCTGCCGCCGGGCGCGGTTATCGGCGCGGGTGATCTCGTCGAAGCATCCGGCCACCCGGTCGGCGGCGGCGTCATCAAACCGGGCTACGACCCACGCCTGACGAACGAGGACCTCGCGCCTCTCGGCAAGCAGACGTGGACCTCCTACAACATCTTCGCGTTCTGGATGTCCGACGTCCACAGCGTCGGCGGCTACGTGACGGCGGGCAGCCTGTTCGCCCTCGGCCTTGCCAGTTGGCAGGTCCTAGTGGCGCTGCTGGTCGGTATCACGATCGTGTACTTCTTCTGCAACCTGGTCGCCAAGCCCAGCCAGGTCGCGGGCGTGCCCTATCCGGTGATCTGCCGGTCAGTGTTCGGCGTCCTTGGCGCCAATATCCCGGCAATCATTCGCGGCCTGATCGCCGTGGCGTGGTACGGCATTCAGACCTACCTGGCGTCGGCGGCCCTGGATATCGTGCTGCTCAAGCTGTTTCCGGGGCTCATGCCGTATGCGGAGGTCGAGAACTACGGGTTCGCCGGCCTCTCGCTGCTCGGCTGGTCCAGCTTCCTGCTGTTGTGGGTACTGCAGGCCTGCGTGTTCTGGCGCGGTATGGAGTCGATTCGCAAGTTCATCGACTTCTGCGGGCCCGCCGTCTACGTCGTGATGTTCATCCTGTGTGGCTATCTGATAGTCAAAGCGGGATGGGGTGCAATCGACCTCAACCTGGGCGATGTCACCTATACCGGATGGTCGTCCCTGCCGGTGATGCTCGGCGCCATCGCACTGGTGGTGTCCTATTTCTCCGGGCCGATGCTCAACTTCGGTGACTTCTCCCGGTACGGCAAGTCGTTCGAGGCGGTGAAACGCGGCAACTTCCTCGGCCTTCCGGTCAACTTCCTGGTGTTCTCGGTCCTGGTGGTCGTCACCGCATCGCTGACCCTGCCCGTGTTCGGCGAACTGATCACCGACCCGGTCCAGACGGTGGCCCGCATCGACAGCACATTCGCAATCGTGTTGGGGGCCTTGACATTCACCATCGCTACCATCGGCATCAACATCGTGGCCAACTTCATCAGCCCGGCATTCGACTTCTCCAACGTGAGCCCGCAACGGATCAGTTGGCGTGCGGGCGGCATGATCGCCGCCGTCGGTTCAGTGCTGATCACACCGTGGAACCTCTATAACAATCCCGAGGTCATCCACTACACGCTGGAAACCCTCGGTGCGTTCATCGGTCCGTTGTTCGGCGTGCTGATCGCCGACTACTACCTGGTGCGCAAGCAGAAGGTGGTCGTCGATGACCTCTTCACCATGGACGAGGGCGGAAAGTACTGGTACACCAAGGGCTTCAACAGAGTCGCTGTACTCGCCACCGTCGTCGGCGCGGTGCTGGCCATGATCCCGGTTCTGCTGGGTGGTTCGGTGACGGGTATGCACACCGCGGCGCAGTACAGCTGGTTCATCGGGTGCGGGGTGGCGTTCGTGCTCTACTACCTGGTGGCGCGGCGGGACGCATTGGTTGCAGAATCGGTGTCGTGACACAGATCTGGGCCATCAACCCCAACACCACCGAGGCGATGACGGCCACGATCGAGCAGTGTGCGCGCGCCGTCGTCGCACCCGGCACCTCGGTCACCGGTGTGACCTCCGAATGCGGCCCGCCGTCGATCGAGAGTCACTACGACGAGGCGATGAGTGTGCCCGGGCTCCTGCGGGCGATCGAGCGCGGCGAGCAGCAGGGTGTCGACGGGTACGTGATCGCCTGCTTTGGTGATCCTGGCCTGGATGCCGCCCGGGAGATCGCACGAGGTCCGGTCATCGGCATCGCGGAGGCGGCCATGCACGCCGCAAGTCACCTCGGCCGAGGGTTCAGCGTGGTGACCACGCTGGCCCGCACCTTGGGGCGCGCCGCCGATCTCGCCGGACACTATGGAATGCAACGGTTCTGCCGGGGCATCCACGCGTGCGAGATTGCGGTGCTCGATCTCGACACCGATCCCGACGCCCGCAAGATCATCACCGAGGCGTGCCGGGACGCGGTCGAATCCGACGGGTCCGACGTCGTGGTGCTCGGATGTGCGGGAATGGCCGACATGTGCGCGCCGATCTCTGCCGAATTGGGCGTGCCCGTGGTCGACGGTGTCACGGCCGCGACGTTGACCGTGCAGTCGCTGGTCGCCATGGGCCTGGGTACCTCGAAGCGCGGCGAGTTCGCCGCACCGCTACCGAAGGATTACACCTTCGGCGGGTGAGTAGCGCGCCAGTGCTCGGCGATCTCGATGCGCCGCGCCACCCATACCCGGTCGTGCGACTGCACATGGTCGAGGAAACGTTCGAGTGACTTAGAGCGCGCGGGGCGTCCGACGATACGGCAGTGCAGGCCGACCGACAGCATCTTCGGTTGGCCCGCAACACCTTCGGCGTAGAGCACATCGAACGCGTCGCGGAGGTGCGCAAAGAACTCGTCGCCGTTGGCGAATCCCGCCGGGGATGCGAAGCGCATGTCGTTGGTGTCCAACGAGTAGGGCACCACGAGGTGGTCCCTATCGCGTACCTGCACCCAATAGGGCAGGTCGTCGGCGTAGGAGTCGGAGTCGTAGCTGAAGCCGCCGTGCTCGACGACCAGGTCGCGGGTGTGCGGCGAGTCGCGGCCGGTGTACCAGCCGAGCGGATGGGTGCCGGTGAGGTCGGTCAGGATGGCGACCGCTTCGGCCATGTGCGCCCTCTCGGTGTCCTCGCCGATCAGCTGGTAGGACTTCCACCGCAGCCCGTGACAGGCGATCTCATGGCCGAGTTCGAGGAAGGCAGCGACAGCTTCGGGGTTGCGCTGCATGGCGCGGGCCACCGCGAAGATCGTCAGCCGCAGCCCCCGATCCTCGAAAATCCTCAACACCCGCCACAACCCGGCGCGCGAGCCGTACTCGTAGAGCGACTCCATACTCATGTGCCGATTGCCGTACGGCTCGGCGGGGGTGATTTCGGACAGGAATGTCTCGGAACCCGGATCACCATCGAGGACGCAGTTCTCCGACCCTTCTTCATAATTGAGCACGAACTGGACGGCAATCAAGGCATCGCCAGGCCACTGCGGGTCGGGTGGGTGCGCACCGTAGCCGACCATATCGCGGGGATAATCGATCACAGCAGATCACCGAACATCCGTAGCCGGGCCAGGCCGCCGTCGGGGTAGATATCCAGTCGGGCTTCGGAGACGGTCGCCTCGACATCGACCAGGAAACGGTGCCGGGTGTCTGGCAGCAACGCGGTGCGGGGGAGCAGTTCCACCCATTCGCCTTGGGAGTCAAGCCCCTTCAGTGCTGCCGCTGCGGGGCAGTTGTCGGTGAAGTAGGAGGTGTCGATCTCCACGAGCCGTACCCGGCCGGGCCCCGCCAGCCGGAAGTGCACCCAGTCGTTGCCGCCGTCGCGTCGGCGCGCGGTCTCCCAGCCGTCGCCCATGACCTTGGCGAGCCCGGGGAAGATCAGGTTCTGCGGCGAGCTGTAGAACCGGTTCGAACAATCAAGCACCAGCCCGCCGTTTTCCAGTGCAGCCAGGTCGACGGGGCCGACGCCGAGGAATCGCCGATCCGGCCTGCCCTCGCCGTGGACGCGCAGTCGTGCCACGCCGCCGTCGGGGTAGATGCGTAGCCGCACGTGGGTCCAACGCCGATCGGATAACACCTCGAACGGGTTTCGGCTGTCGCCGTAGATCTTGACGCGTTCGACGAGGCTGACCCAACCCGGTTCAGCGGCAAGCTCTTCCGCGGTCGGATAACCGTCGACCTCCAGTGCCTCCAGCGATGCCTCCGGTGGGAAGTTGCCCTTGAACCACGCCGTGTCGATGACCACACCGCGGATCAACCCTGGCACGCCGAGACGCACGATCGCTTCGTCGAAGCCAGGTTCGCGGCGGCGTCGAGTCTCCCAGCCGTCATAGATCTGCCCGCGATGTCCGAACGTGGCCGGCTGATACTTCGCCGGCCCCGGCTTGATCAGGTTCTCCTTCTCGGCGAACGAATCGTCGTTGGCCCAGACGACCGCGCCGCCCGCCGTACGCAGCGCCAGGTCGGGGAGCCAGGTGAAATCCGGTGCCGAGTCGCTCATGACAGTGTGCGTTCCTTCAGCTTTCGCAGGACGGTGATGTCGGCGCCAGGAGCGACGGCGAGCACGTCGTCGAGGGTGAACGCGTCGACGCCGAGCCCGCGCAGCACGACGGTCGCCAGCGCCTCCGCCGTGGCCGGCTCGTCGACGATCGCGCCGCCGCGGCGGTCGAGGTAGGCCTGCAGACGAGGTCCGGCCGCCGCGAGCGCCGCCCGGAAGAACGTGATCGTGGCCAGCCACCGGGTGACGAGGTGTCCTGGATGCATATCCCAGCCCTGGTAGTAGCCGCGTTCCAGCGACCGGGTGACGAGGTGGTGGTGGCGACGGAGTGCCGACCGGACCTGCTCGCCGGTGCCCGCGGGCATTACCTGCGTGGACCCGTCGGCCACCCGCACGCCGGTCTGTGCCGCAGCGGCCAGCATGACGGCCTTCGCATGATCGGCAACCGGATGATCGAGCGCCTGCTGCTGCGGCGCAATGCCGCATGCGGCACTGTAATCATAAGTGCCGTAATGCAATCCGAGGCATCGACCGCCGCTGCGGTGTAGCGCCTTTGCGATGGTGGCGGTGCCGTCGGCGCCGAGGATCGCCTGCGGGCTCTCGATCTGCAACTCGAATCGCAGGGTGCCGTCGGCAAGCCCGTGCGCCTGCTCGAGCGCCTCGCAGAGCCAGACCGCGGCGGTGGCCTGTTCGGCGGCCCGCACCTTGGGCACGGTGAACACGAAGCCCGACGGGACACGTCCGGCGGCGTCGAGTACCAGCTCGAGGGTGCGGATGGCGCGTTTGCGTTCGGCGGAGGTCAGGCCCTTGATGCGGATACCGCACAGATCGGTGCCCAGCGCTGCGAGAGTATGCCCCGCGCGCCGAGCGTCACTGTCTTCGGTGTCGTCGGGCCGGCGTCCGTAACCGTCTTCGAAATCCAGTCGCAGGTCCTGGATCGGCGCGGACGACAACCGCCGTCGCACGGCCGCGACTGGGCCCTCGCCGCCGAGTTCCACAAGGAGGTCGATGTGGGCGTCGAGCAGTTCGCCGGCGGCCGCACCCCACTGTGCCGGGGAGTCGACGGTGGCATCGGCGGCGCTGACATACACGGTGTGTACGGGTTGGGGAGCGTCGCCGTCACCGGGGTATCGGGTCTCGAGGTCGGCCGCTACGCCCGCCAACAGATCGTCGATCCGGGCCAGGAGGGTCGGCGCTATCGGCCTGCCGGGTTGTACCACCCGTCCATCGTCACAGATGGCGCCCCTCACGTCGCATCGACGACAACCGGCGGATCGCCTCGTCGAGGGTGTCGTCGCGCTTGCAGAACGCGAACCGCACCAGATGGTTCCACTGCGCGAAATGCGGACCCTCTGGGTCGCAGAACGCCGACATCGGGATCGCGGCCACCCCCGCCTTCTCGGGAAGCTGCGTGCAGAACTGCGTGCTGTCGTCGAAGCCCAATGGGCGCGGGTCGGCGCACAGGAAATAGGTGCCGAAGCTGTCGTGGACCTCGAAGCCGATGTCGGCCAGCGCCGAACCCAGTTTGTCGCGCTTGGCCTGCAACGAATCTCGCAGCGCGGCCACCCACGCGTCTTCGGTGTTGAGTGCGTGGGCCACCGCCGGCTGAAACGGCGCCCCGCCGACGTACGTCAGGTACTGCTTGGCTGCGCGCACCCCCGCGATGAGTTCGGCTGGGCCGCATGCCCAACCGATCTTCCAGCCGGTGACGTTGAACATCTTCGCCGCGCTGGAGATGGTGATGGTGCGCTCGGCCATGCCGGGGTAGTTGGCCAGCGGGAGGTGTTTGTGATTGTCGAATACCAGGTGCTCGTAGACCTCGTCGGTGATGACCAGTAGATCCTTGTCGACAGCGAGGCGTGCCAGCGCCTGCAGCTCGGCATCCGAGGCGACCATGCCCGTCGGGTTGTGCGGCGAATTGACGATCAGCGCCCTGGTCTTGGGCGTGATGGCGCGGCGCAGGCCGTCGACGTCGATTGCGAAGCCGCGCCCGTCCTGAATCATCGGCACTGCCCGCCGCTCACACCCTGCCATCGCGAGCACGGGGGAGTACGAGTCGTAGAACGGCTCGATCAACAACACCTCGGAGCCGGGTTCCACCAGACCCATGACCGCGGCGGCGATCGCCTCGGTGGCGCCGACCGTCACCAGGACCTCGGTGTCGGGGTCGTACTCGGTTCCGAAGTTCCGCTCGCGCTGCGCGGCGATCGCCTCGCGCAGTGGCGCGATGCCCAGGCCGGGCGGGTACTGGTTGACGCCCTCGGCGATCGCGTTTTCGGCGACCTTGAGCATCGCGGGCGGTCCGTCCTCGTCGGGGAACCCCTGGCCGAGGTTGACGGCACCGATGCGCGCGGCCAGTGCTGACATCTCCGCGAAGATCGTGACCGCATAGGGCGCCAGCCGCTTCACCGTCATGGGTCGCAAGCCTATTCCGCGCCGAGGGGGTACATCTCATGCCTCCCGAAGCAGCCGATTCTGCGGTGTGCTCGAGGCATGACAAACACTGACTCATCCATCGTTCTGGTGACCGGCGGCAACGCGGGCATCGGTTTCCACGTCTCCCAGCAGCTGGCGCGCGCCGGCGCCCGCGTAGTGCTGGGCTCACGCGATCCGGCGCGCGGTGCCGCCGCCGCGGCCCAATTGACCGACGACGGCCTCGAGGTGGACACCATCGCGCTCGACGTCACCGACGACGCGACGATCGCCGCCGCGGCCAAGCACATCGCCGACACCTACGGACGGCTCGACGCGTTGGTCAACAACGCCGCAATCGTCGGCGAGGGTCTGCCGCCCTCGCAGGCGAGCCGCGCGGAGATGCTGGCGACCTTCGACACCAATGTCGCGGGCGTCGTCGCCCTCACCAACGCACTACTGCCCTCGTTGCGGGCGTCGGGTCGGCCACGGATCCTGAACGTGTCGAGCGAATTGGGATCGACCCGACTGGTCAACGATCCCGATTGGCCGCACAGCGACGTCGCCGCCGCGGCCTACCAGGCGTCAAAGGCGGCACTGGACATGCTCACGGTCATGTATGCCAAGGAGCTTGCAGTAGAAGGCATTCCGGTCCTGTCGGTCAGCCCGGGCTATCGCAAGACGGGCCTCAGCCGCGGCGCTCCCACCCCGGGCGCAGGGGATCCGGCCGAGGGTGCCGCGGGTATCGTCGCGCTGGCACTCGCGGACGAGGTACCCACCGGTCAATTCCTTAGCGATCAGGGAGAACTCGTCGCATGGTGACCGGCGTGCCACCATCGAGTGATGGACGGACAGGCAGCGGGCAGGTTCCTGCGCGCGGTTCGGGACGGTCGTGATCCGCGGGAGTTCGGCCTGAGCGCGCAGGGCCGCCGCACCACTGGGCTGCGACGGTCCGAGGTCGCCGAGCTGGCGCACATCTCGGTCGAGCACTACACCAACGTGGAACGCGCACGAGGCGCTGCGCCGTCAGAGCAGGTGATCGCGGCGATAGCCGACGCTCTTCGCCTGAGCGCCGACGAGCGCCGCCACCTCTTCCACCTGGTGGGACGCAGCGTGCCGCTCGACAGCGCGCCCAGCATGGAGGTCGCGCCGAGTGTTGCGAAGCTCGTCGAGGGCTTGGGCTCGACCGCCGCGATCGTGCTGAGCGCGCGCTTCGACGTCTTGGCGTGGAACGCGGAGGCCGTCGTCCTGATGGAGGACTTCGGCGCGCTCGCGCCGAGAGAGCGGAACGTCGCGCGACGGCACTTCCTGCCTCCGCCCGGAGTGCAGCCGCACTACGGCATGACCGAGGCGGAGGAGTTCTCGCGAGTGGTGGCAGGCCAACTCCGCGCGACGCTCGCCCGCTACCCGCGGGACCCGCTCACCCGCGATCTGGTCGACGAGTTGCTCGCCGAGAGCGCCGAGTTCGCGGCACTCTGGGATGACGCCGCGATCGTCACCAAGACGCACATGATCAAGCAGCTCGACCACCCCGAACTCGGCCACCTCAGCCTGTCCTGCGACATGTTGGAGGATCCGCATCGCGATCAAAATATCGTGATGTTCTCGGTCCTCTCTCAGGCGAATTCAGGCGGGACGGCTCGCAACTTCGAGGCGATGCGCGTCAACGCCCGCTGATCGGCATCGGTCAGCGGGTCGAGCACCAGTTCCCGGACGGCTCGCACATGCACTGGGGCCGCTTCAACGACGAGTCGGTAGCCCGCGTCGGTGAGCGAGGCGATCGTGTACCTGCCGTCGTCCGGGTCGGGCGAGCGCGTCACCCAGCCGCGCTGCTCGAACCGCTTGACGACGTTGGACAACCGCGACAGCGAGCCGTTTGCCAGGAATGCCAACTCGCTCATCCTGATTCGGCGATCTGGCGCCTCGGAGATGTGGCTCAGCGTCAAGTACTCGAAGAGCGTCAGATCGACTTTACGCAGCGGCGCCTCGAGCTCCCTCGGTAGCAGCAGCACGAGCGAGACGAGCCCGGTCCACGCCTCCTTCTCGCTTGGCGTGAGCCAGCGCGGTTCGTCCGTCCTCGCCATCCGCATTACTTTACGCGTGAAGTGATTGCATGTACGTTTGACTTCATGAGTGAAGTCAAATCAGAGACGCCAGTGAAGTTCTTCGTGACACCCGGTGCCGGCGCGAAGCTGCATTCGATGCTGCACTACAGCCAGGCCGTCAGAATCGGAGACGTCGTGGAGATCTCCGGCCAGGGCGGCTGGGATGACGACATCAACATCGCCGCGAACCTCGAGGCCGAAATCGTCCAGGCCTTTGACAACGTCGAGACGGTGCTTGCGGCTGCCGGTGCCACCTGGCGTGACGTCGTCCACGTGAACAGTTATCACAAGGTCGCTGCCGGCGCCGACACCATAGGCGCGGAACACAACGACGTCTTCGCCGAGCAGTACCGTGCGCGGATGGGGGATCGGTCGCCGATCTGGACCCAGACCGGGGTGACGGTCCTCGGGGCGCCCGACATGCACGTCGAGATCCGTGTCAGGGCGGTGATCAGGAAATGATGCGCGCGGCGCTGACTGTCACCTGAGCACGTGGCGGGGAATGATTCCGCCGCTCGCGACGCTGTGGCGGGCATGGCGTTCACTCTCGACGAGAATTCGGCACTGCTGCGTCCCACGATGATCGGCGAGGTTTCGACCGCCAATCGGTTGTTCATGGCCCCGCTGACCCGTTCACGCGCAGAGTCGGATGCGACGCCGTCGGAGTTGGCCGCGCTCTACTACGCCCAGCGCGCATCCGCCGGTCTGATCGTCAGCGAGGCGACGGCGGTTTCGCAGGCAGCCAACGGCGCCTACCCGAACACACCTGGCATGTTCACCGATCGGCATCAGCGGCGGTGGGCGGAGATCGCCGATGCGGTGCACGCCGAGGGCAGTCGCATGTTCGTGCAGTTGTGGCACGTCGGCCGGATGGGCCACCCCGACATCAGCGGCGGCGAAACCGTCGCGCCGTCGGCGATCGCCGCCGACATGACCACGCACACGCCGACAGGTAAGAAGCCGCTTCCCATTCCGCGCGCGCTGCGGATGGATGAGCTTCCCGGTATCGTCGCGGACTTCCGCGCCGCTGCCCGCCGTGCTGTCGACGCCGGGATGGACGGAGTCGAGATCCATTCCGCCAACGGCTATCTGCTGCACGAGTTCCTCTCTGATGTGACCAATCGCCGCGACGACATCTACGGCGGTTCGGCGGACAACCGTGCCCGCTTGACGGCCGAAGTGGTCGAAGCAGTCGTCGACGAGATCGGCGCAGGCCGTGTCGGTTTGCGGATCTCCCCGGGAAACAGCGCGGGCGATATGCGGGAGGTCGACCAGGTGTCGGCGTACGAGGCGCTGCTGAACCGCATCGCGCCGCTCTGCCTTGCGTATCTGCATCTGGTGGTCGAGCCGACGCAGCCCGCTTTCGCCGTCGTCCGCTCGCTGTGGGACGGCACGCTCGTGCTCAACACCCCGCGGGGCGTCGAGACGAACTTCTGCGAGCTGGAGAACCTCGTCGACTGGGACGTCGTCGGGGCCGTCGCGGTCGGCCGCGCCTACCTCGCGAACCCGGACCTGATCGATCGCCTGATCCGGGGCGCCGACCTCAACGAGCCCGACGTCGCGACGTTCTACGCGCCCGAGCCCGTCGGCTACATCGACTACCCGGCACTCGACGAGCTCGATTCCTTGGACGTCGCCTGACCCCGAGGCCAGGATGGAGGCGTGGGTCCCGATCCCGAGTGGAAATACGCCAACGTCCGGCGCCTCTTCGCATACCTTGAGCGATCGATCGAGACGAGGACGCAGTGGGCGGTGTTCGAGCCGAACGATGAGCGGCTGTGGGCCTCGATCCGGACCACCATCCAAGATTTCCTGATCACCGTTTGGAGGACCGGGGCACTGATGGGCACCAAACAAGAAGAGGCATTTTTCGTGCGTTGTGATCGCACCACAATGACTTCAGGAAGACATCGACAACGGACGGCTGGTCTGCCTTGTCGGCGCGGCGGCGGTGAAGCCTGCTGAATTCGCGATAATCCGCATCACGCAGCTGACCGGTGACGCGCCGGAGGAGTGACCAACCTCCCAACCACCCGGTTGGGTGGGGCTGTTAGGCTGGCGCGCAGAGGACAACCGCCCATGTGGGCAGGCATCCCATAACCCCATCTGAACAGGAAATATCTTCATGTCTGAAGAAGCCTTCATCTACGAGGCCATTCGCACGCCTCGCGGTAAGAACAAGAACGGCGCCCTCAACGAGGTCAAGCCCGTCAACCTGGTCGTCGGCCTCATCGACGAGCTGCGCACCCGCTTTCCCGACCTGGACGAGAACCTGATCAGCGATCTCATCCTCGGCGTCGTGTCGCCCGTTGGCGACCAGGGTGGCGACATCGCCCGCACGGCGGCGCTGGTGGCCAAGCTGCCCGAGACCACCGGCGGATTCCAGCTCAACCGCTTCTGCGCGTCGGGGCTCGAGGCCGTGAACACCGCAGCGCAGAAAGTGCGCTCCGGCTGGGACGATCTGGTGCTGGCCGGCGGCGTCGAATCGATGAGCCGCGTTCCGATGGGCTCCGACGGCGGCGCCTGGGCAACCGACCCCGAGACCAACTACCGCATCGGCTTCGTCCCCCAGGGCATCGGCGCCGACCTGATCGCGACCATCGAGGGCTTCTCCCGCGAGGACGTCGACCGCTACGCGCTGCGCAGCCAGGAGAAGGCGGCCGCGGCGTGGTCGGGCGGCTACTTCGCCAAGTCCGTCGTCCCGGTGCGCGACCAGAATGGTCTGGTCATCCTCGATCATGACGAGCACATGCGCGCCGACACGACCCTCGAGGGTCTTGGCAAGCTGAAGACCGCGTTCGACGGCGTCGGCGCAATGGGCGGATTCGACGACGTGGCGCTGCAGAAGTACCACAACGTCGAGCGGATCAACCACGTCCACACCGGCGGCAACAGCTCCGGCATCGTCGACGGCGCGGCCCTTGTGCTCGTCGGCTCCGAGAAAGCCGGCAAGTCGCAGGGCCTGACCCCGCGGGCGCGCGTCGTGGCCACGGCCACCAGCGGTGCCGATCCCGTCATCATGCTGACCGGCCCGACGCCTGCCACCAAGAAGGTGCTGGACCGCGCCGGGCTGACCGTCGACGACATCGACCTGTTCGAGCTGAACGAGGCGTTCGCCTCGGTGGTGCTGAAGTTCCAGAAGGACCTGAACATCCCCGACGAGAAGCTCAACGTCAACGGTGGCGCCATCGCGATGGGCCACCCGCTGGGCGCCACCGGCGCCATGATCACCGGAACCATGGTCGACGAGCTCGAGCGTCGCAATGCGCGGCGTGCGCTCGTCACGCTGTGCATCGGCGGCGGCATGGGCGTGGCCACCATCATCGAGAGGGTTTAAGACCATGGCAGAGAACACCATTGCGTGGGACAAGGATGCCGACGGCATCGTCACCCTGACGCTGGACGACCCGACCGGTTCGGCGAACGTGATGAACGAGCACTACTCCGAGTCGATGCACAACGCCGTCGAACGACTTGTCGCGGAGAAGGATTCGATCACCGGTGTCGTCATCACCAGCGCCAAGAAGACCTTCTTCGCGGGCGGTGACCTCAAGGGCATGATCAAGCTCGGCCCGGATGACGCGGGTGAGGCCTTCAGCACGGTCGAAAGCGTCAAGCGCGACCTACGCGCACTGGAGACCCTGGGCAAGCCGGTGGTCTCGGCGATCAACGGCGCAGCACTCGGTGGTGGGCTGGAGATCACCCTCGCGACGCACCACCGCATCATCGCCGACGTTCCCGGAGCGGTTGTCGGCTTCCCCGAGGTCACGCTGGGTCTGCTGCCCGGCGGCGGCGGTGTTGCCCGCAGCGTGCGGATGTTCGGTATCCAGAAGGCTTTCATGGAGGTGCTGAGCCAGGGCACGCGCTTCAAGCCGGGCAAGGCCAAGGACATCGGTCTTGTCGACGAAGTGCTGCCGACGGTCGACGAGTTGGTACCCGCCGCCAAGGCCTGGATCAAGGCCAACCCGGACGCGCATACCCAGCCGTGGGATGCCAAGGGCTACAAGATGCCCGGCGGCACGCCGGCCAGCCCCGGTCTGGCGGGCATCCTCCCGTCGTTCCCGGCGCTGCTGAAAAAGCAGCTCAAGGGTGCGCCGATGCCCGCCCCGCGGGCCATCCTGGACGCGGCCGTCGAGGGCGCACAGGTGGACTTCGACACGGCCAGCCGCATCGAGAGCCGCTACTTCACGTCGCTGGTCACCGGCCAGACCGCCAAGAACATGATCCAGGCGTTCTTCCTCGACCTGCAACACATCAACGGTGGTGGCTCGCGGCCCGACGGCATCGCCAAGCAGGAGATCAAGAAGATCGGCGTGCTCGGCGCGGGCATGATGGGCGCAGGCATCGCCTACGTCTCGGCCAAGGCCGGATTCGACGTCGTCCTCAAGGACGTCTCGCAGGAAGCGGCCGACAAGGGCAAGGGTTACTCCGAGAAGTTGGAAGCCAAGGCGCTCGAGCGGGGCAAGACCACGCAAGAGCGCTCCGACGCGTTGTTGGCGCGCATCACCCCGACCGCCGACGCTGCCGATTTCAAGGGCGTCGACTTCGTCATCGAGGCGGTGTTCGAGTCGGTCGAGTTGAAGCACAAGGTCTTTCAGGAGATCGAGGACATCGTCGAGCCAAACGCGTTGCTCGGCTCCAACACCTCCACGCTGCCGATCACCGGTCTGGCGACCGGTGTGAAGCGCCAGGAGGACTTCATCGGTATCCACTTCTTCTCGCCGGTCGACAAGATGCCGCTCGTCGAGATCATCAAGGGCGAGAAGACTTCTGACGAAGCGCTGGCCCGTGTGTTCGACTACACGCTGGCCATCGGCAAGACCCCGATCGTGGTCAACGACAGCCGCGGCTTCTTCACCAGCCGCGTCATCGGCACGTTCGTCAACGAGGCGCTGGCGATGCTGGGCGAGGGTGTCGCCGCGGCCAGCATCGAGCAGGCAGGCAGTCAGGCCGGGTACCCCGCGCCGCCGCTGCAGCTGTCCGACGAGCTCAATCTCGAGTTGATGCACAAGATCGCTGTCGCCTCCCGCAAGGGTGTCGAGGACGAGGGCGGCACGTACACGCCGCACCCGGCCGAGGCTGTCGTCGAGAAGATGATCGAGCTCGAGCGGCCCAGCCGCCTCAAGGGTGCCGGCTTCTACTCCTACGTCGACGGTAAGCGCACCGGTCTGTGGCCGGGCCTGGCGGAGACGTTCAAGTCCGGCAGCACCGAGATCCCGTTCCAGGACATGATCGACCGCATGCTGTTCGCCGAGGCGCTGGAGACCCAGAAGTGTCTCGACGAGGGCGTGCTCACGTCGACGGCCGACGCCAACATCGGCTCGATCATGGGCATCGGGTTCCCGCCGTACACCGGGGGCAGCGCGCAGTTCATCGTCGGCTACGAGGGCGCAGGCGGCGTCGGCAAGGAAGCCTTCGTGGCCCGTGCCAAGGAGCTGGCTGCCAGGTACGGCGACCGCTTCAACCCGCCGAAGTCGCTGCTCTAGTCCCCCGAGCAGACGCGAAAACCCCCGAAAAGCCCGACTTTCGGGGGTTTTTGCGTCTGCTCGCCAAATCGGTGTGACGATACTGCGATGGCAGAAGTGACGCTCATTCCGCTCGAACTACTGCTGGGCAATCCGGAGCGGGCGGGAGCGCAGATCTCCCCGGACGGCACGCGGCTGTCGTACATGGCGCCGCTGGACGGCGTGATGAACGTGTTCGTCGGCCCGGTGGGGGTGGGTGGCGAGCGGCCGGTCACCCACGACACCGAACGCGGGATCCAGGGCTATTTCTGGGCGTACGACAACCGCCACATCATGTATGTGCGGGACAAGGACGGCAGCGAGAACTTCCGCCTCTACGACGTCGACCCGGATACGGGCGTCGAGCGTGACCTGACTCCGTTCGACGACGTGCAATGCCAAATCATCGCCCACCGCAAGGAATTTCCGAACGACCTGCTGGTCGGCCTGAACAAGGACAACCCCCAGCTGCACGACGTATACCACCTGGATCTGACGACGGGAGAACTCGAAAAGATCGCAGAGAATCCCGGGTTTCTCGGTTGGGTCATCGACACCGACCTGAAAGTTCGCGGCGCTGTGCAGCCACAGCCCGACGGTGGCGCAGTGATCCTCGTGCGTGATGAGGAGGCGTCGGACTGGCGCCCGCTGCTTGTGGCCCCACCCGAAGATGCGGAGACTACGGGACCGCTCGGCTTCACCAGAGACGGTCAGAGCATGTATGTGCAGACCTCCGTTGACGCCAACACCGGCCGCCTGGTGAAGATGAACATCGCGACAGGTGCTGTCGAGGTGATCGCCGAGGATTCGGAGTACGACATCGCGAGCGCGATGTTGAACCCGGACACGCGCGAGGTCGAGGCCGTGCTGGTGTACCGGGATCGTCTGGAGTATCAGGTATTCGACGACTCGATTCGTGGTGACGTCGAAGCGCTACAACGTTTGACTAGCGGCGACATGTCGATCAGCGATCGAAGCGTGGACGACACGACATGGCTCGTGACCTTCGACGACGACAGCGGGCCGGTCAAGTCCTACACCTGGGACCGCGACGCGAAGACGGCAACGTTCCTATTCGACCACCGGCCACAGCTCAACGATCATCCGCTGGTGCCGATGGAGCCGTTCAGTTTCACGGCGCGCGACGGGCTGACAATCCACGGCTATCTGACCTTCCCCGCCGGCGTCGAGCGTGCCGATCTGCCTGCGGTTCTCACGGTGCACGGCGGGCCGTGGATCCGCGACGGCTGGGGGCTTGATCCCGAGGCGCAGTGGCTGGCCAACCGAGGCTACGTGTGTGTACACGTGAACTTCCGCGGGTCAAGCGGCTACGGCAAAGACTTCCTCAACGCGGGAGATCGCGAATGGGGCGCCAAGATGCACGACGACCTTCTTGACGCTGTCGAACATCTTGTCGCCCATGGGATCATCGACCGCGACCGTGTCGCCATCTACGGTGGCTCCTACGGGGGATATGCCGCGCTGATCGGTGCGACGTTCACCCCCGATGTCTTCACATGCGCGATATCAATGGTCGGCCCGTCTAACCTGAACACGCTCATCGCCTCGATTCCCGAGTACTGGAAACCGCTGCTGTCGATGTTCCACAAACGGGTGGGCGACGACGAGGACTTCCTGTGGTCGCGTTCGCCGCTGTCCAAGGTCGACGCCATTCGAATTCCCGTCCTGATCGCGCAGGGTGAGAACGATCCGCGCGTGAAGCGGGCGGAGTCGGAGCAGATCGTAGCCGCCATGAAAGCGCACGGCATCGACTACGAGTACGCCTTGTACGAGAACGAAGGCCATGGCCTGGTCAAACCCGAGAACCGCCTCGACTTCTATCGCCGGGCTGATCGATTTCTCGCAAAGCATCTAGGCGGCCGCGCGGAGACGATCTAGGTGCACGAGTGGCGCGAGCATGCAGAGCCGTATCGCGTGACTCGCTAGATTGACGGGATGCCTGAGAGCTTCACCGAATCGTTCGCCGCAGGTCTGACGAGCTATGGCGACCGCCAGTGCATCGAGTTCGACGGTCGGTGGTATTCGGGCGACGAGGTGGCCGCGTACGGTGTTGCGATCGCCGACCTGTTGCGCCGCGGTGGAGTCCCCGACGGTGCGCCCGTCGGCCTCGTGGTCCGCAACCGTCTGCAGCATGCCGCCGCGATCATCGGCTTCCTTGCCGCCGGCCGTCCGGTGTCGATGATTTACTCGTTCCAGTCGCCCGAATCGATCGGCCGCGACATCGAGATGCTGGAATTGTCGGCGGTCGTCGCCGACAGCGAGGACTGGACGGCCGAAGTCATTGCCGCGTGCACGCGGGTCGGCTGCGCGGGCGTTTCCATTTCGCTGGCCGATCCGATCGTGGTCCCGGTCGACGGGCTCGGGCGGCGCGATCAGTCCCGTAGCCATGCTGAATTCGAACCCGGTGTGGCACTGCAGATTCTGACCAGCGGCACGACTGGTCCACCCAAGCGTCAGGAGATCATGACGCCAGTGCTGGAGCGGACGGTGTTCAGTGTCACCAGCGGGGAGTGCGCGCCGCCGGACGCGCCGCCTGAACTGGCCTACTGGCAGTTCGGTGGTATCGGTGTCTGCCAGCTGGTCGCCGGTGTGTACAACGCCAGACGGATGGTGATGCTCGAGCGATTCTCCGTTGACGGGTTCGTGGGGGTGGTCAAGACGCACGGCATCACGCGTTCGGGCGTGCAGCCCGCAGTCATCCGTATGTTGCTCGACGCCGCGGTGGCCAAAGAGGATCTGGCATCGCTGGAATTCTTGATCAGCGCCTCGGGTCCGCTCGATCCTGAGACCCGCGACGAATTCGAGAGACACTTCGGTATCCCGATCCGGTTGGCTTATGGCGCAACGGAGTTCGCGGGATCGCTATGCGCGTGGACGCCGGATGTCGTCGCGGAGTTCGGCGAGTCCAAACGCCACAGCGTCGGTCGGGCGCTGCCCGACACCCAGGTACGCATCGTCGACCCGGACACCGGTACCGAACTGGCCGTCGGCGAGCAGGGTCTGCTCGAGGCGAAGGTGGCGCCGATCAGTCCCGACTGGATACGTACCACCGACATCGCCTCGATCGATGCCGACGGTTTCGTCTACCTGCATGGTCGGGCCGACGGCGCGATCAACCGCGGCGGATTCAAAATCATGCCCGAAACTGTTCGACGCGTGCTGATCTCACACCCCGCCGTACGTGACGCCTGTGTCGTCGGCGTGCCTGATACGCGACTCGGCGAGGTGCCGTTCGCGGCCATCGAGCTGACACCGGGAACGCACGCGCCATCCGAGGACGAACTCGCCGAGCTCGTTCGCAAGGAGTTGCCGGTCTACAACGTGCCGGTCGCGTTCACCATCGTCGACGATTTGCCGCGCAACCCGGCGCTGAAGGTCAGCCTGCCCGCAGTGGCCGCGCTGTACGCGCCGCGCTAGACCGATCCGAGATCGGCTGACAGCCAATGCTGCGGCTTCATGTAGATGACCACGCCCGCACCGTGTTCGCGCCGTGCGAACTCGAGATAGCCGTCGACCTTCTCGGGCGGCAGGTAGCGCTTGACCATCTCGACGAGTTGTTCGTCGGTGGCCGGTTCGATGCGGCTGACCGGTCCGTCGACCGCGACGTAGCGCACCGTCGGCTCCAGGCGCTGGGACATCAGGGTGAATTCTCCCTGCGACTCGATCAGGCGATGCTTGCGCGACCCGGCGCCCGTGTGCACCCATGGCTCACCACCGGGACTGTACTGATACCAGATCGGGACGGTAAGCGGTCCGCGCTTGTCGCCCGCACTCACCGAGAGTGCCCCGATGTGGGGCTCGGCCAGAAACTGTTCGCGTTCTTCCTTTGAGAGGGCCATGCCGCCAGGCTAGCCCCGACCCCCGTCAAGCCGGTCTGACGTGCGTCAGCACCCGATTCGGGAGAAGAATGCCACGGCCACGAGACCGATGACGAACGCCACCTGTGGTTGTCCCATCGCCATGGTGCTGACTATGCCCGCGATCGCGGCAATCGCGATCACGACGAGCAGCAGAACATAAAACCAGCGAACGTGGTGTTCGGCGCCGGTACGAACCGGGTGCGATTCCAACCCCGTCATCGGGTCACGGACCACAACCGCCTCCTTTGTGGCATGCATCACATGGGTCATTGCTATGTGAGCCACACCATATAACACCAACGTCGGTTCGGCGATAGCGATCAGAAGATGTCGCCGTTGCAGCCTGATAACGGCCCGACCACCACGTTTGTGGTGGACACTTCCACTTGAACTGCGTCGGGACATCGAGGCGAGCGAGCATGACCGATCTCTGTGCGCTGCCGGCCCACCACCTGGTGGCGCTGATGACAGGCGGGACCGTTTCCTGCCGGGAGGTCGTCGGTGCGCATCTCGAGCGCATCGACGAAGTCAATCCCGCGCTGAACGCGCTTGTGCAGCGCGTCGATCCGCAGCAATGCCTGACCGCAGCGGACGAAGCCGACGCCCGCGTCGCCCGCGGTGCTCCGGTTGGCCGGGCGCATGGACTGCCGGTGGTGGTCAAGGACGTCATGCACGTCGCCGGACTCGAATGCTCCGGTGGCAGTCCGGTGCTGCGTACCACCGCCGACGTAGACGCGACCGCAGTGTCGAGACTTCGCGCCGAGGGCGCCATCGTGTTGGGACTCACGAACGTGCCCGAGATGGGCCGCGGCGGCGAATCGAACAACAACCTCTACGGCCGCACCAACAATCCGTTCGATCTGTCGCGCACACCGGGCGGCAGCAGCGGCGGCTCCGCGGCCCTGGTGTCCGCAGGCGGCGCGGCATTGAGCGTCGGGTCGGACGGCGGCGGCAGCATCAGACAGCCTGCCCACTACACCGGAATCGCGGGGCTCAAGCCCACTCACGGCCGAATTCCGCGGACCGGCAGTGTCTTCGGAGACGCGCTTGGCATCTTCGGCCCGTTCAACTGCTACGGACCGCTCGCCCGGTCGGTGCCAGATCTGTATCTCGGGCTGTCGATCATGAACGGCCCAGATCTGCGCGATCCGTACGCGGTGCCCGCGCCGCTCGGCCACCCGCCCGACGTCGACCTGGCAGGCCTGCGGGTCGCCACATATCTCGACGACGGCATCTCGCCGCCCGACGACGACATCGCCGCCGTCGTCGGCGACGCCGTTCGGGCGCTGACGGGCGTTGTCGGCATCGTCGAGCACAACGCCCCGCTGTGCCTCGGACGCACGATCGACCTGTTGTGGGAGTCCGTTTTCCTTGGCGGCGACCGGGGCCAAGGGTTCGAAGCGGACCTGGCGGCGATCGGTGCGACCGATCCGTCCGAGGAGCTCGCCGAGTTCCTCAAGCAAGCGCGACTGGTCGATTTCTCGCTGTCCGATGCGCGCGCCAGGCTGACCGACATCGACAACTACCGGCTCGAGATGCTCGAATTCATGGTCGACTACGACGTGATCATCGGCCCTGCGATGCCGACCGCCGCCAAGCCCCACCACCACGGACTCGTGGAGATCCGGGACTTCTCGCACCTGATGGCGCACAACCTGACCGGCTGGCCGGCGGTCGTCGTCCGCTGTGGCACCTCGAAGGAGGGGCTGCCCGTCGGCGTGCAGATCGTGGCAAGGCCGTTCCAAGACGCGACCGCGCTCGCGGTTGCCGGCCACGTCGAAGCAGCCCTTGGAGGATGGCGTCCGCCGCCGTTGGTTGCATAGAGTTGCAAGCCATGCGCTTCGGACTATTCATCCCGCAGGGCTGGCGACTCGATCTCGTTGACATTCCCCCAGATCAGCAGTGGCCGGTCATGCGCGACCTGGCCGCGTACGCCGACGGCGGGCCGTGGGATTCGCTGTGGGTGTACGACCACTTCCACACGGTGCCGGTGCCGACCGACGAAGCCACGCACGAGGCGTGGTCACTGATGTCGGCCTACGCCGCAAGCACATCGCGGATCAAGCTCGGCCAGATGTGTACGGCGATGGGCTACCGCAACCCGGTCTATCTCGCCAAGGTAGCCGCCACCGCGGACATCATCTCGGGCGGACGGGTGCAGATGGGTATCGGCGGCGGCTGGTACGAGCACGAATGGAAGGCGTACGGCTACGGGTTTCCGTCAGCCGGCGTCCGGCTGGGCAAGCTCGACGAGGGCGTCCGGATCATGCGCGACGCCTGGCGCGACGGGCGGGTCAGCCTCGACGGCAAGCACTATCAGGTCGACGGCGCCATCGTCGCGCCGAAGCCGTTGCAGGACGGCGGGCCGCCGATGTGGATCGCGGGCGGCGGCGAGAAGGTGACACTGCGCATCGCCGCCAAGTACGCGCAGTACACCAACTTCACATCCGAGCCCGACGGTTTCGCGCACAAGTCGCAGATCCTGGCCGACCACTGCGGGTCCGTCGGTACCGATTACGACGCCATCGTCCGGTCGGCCAACTTCAACGCCGTTATCGGCACGTCGGAGAACGACGTCAAGGAGCGCATTGCGCGGCTACGCGCCCGGCAGGTCGCCAAGGCAGACGAATCCGCCATCGATGCCATGCTGAGTACCGTCAGCGCACCTGAATCCGGAAGTGGGACAACGGAACAGGTCGTCGGGAAGCTCAAGCGCATGCAAGCACTTGGCTGCGAATACGCGATCATGTACTTTCCGGAGGCCGCATATGACCGCACCGGTATCGAGCTGTTCGAACGCGAGGTCATCCCCGCTCTGATGTAGTCCGCGAAAGCTAGGGCGTGACCGGGATCGGTCCGGAAGGCGGTAGCGCACCGGGGTTGACCGGCGCAATCGAATCCGGAGCAGGTGGTGCGTCGAAGTACCCGGGCGGCGGCGGCCCGGTCAGCGGGTAATACCCCTCCGGCAGCGGTGGCCCGCCCGCGTAATTCCTCTCGGGCACGGGACCGCTGGACGCCGGGTCGGTCAGTGATTGGTATCCGGGAGGCAACTGCGGCGCCGGACCGGCACCCGGTGGGGGCGGGGCCGCTGCGGGGACGTCGCCGGGCTGCATGGTGCCGGTGAAGTTCTGCGGATCCTGGGCCATTTGCCAGGCGTCGCGCAAGAAGCCCAACCGTCCCGACGTGCTGCCCTGTCCGTACTGCTGGTTGGCGATCTGCGGCACGGGCGGTGGCCCGACCGGCGGCGGCGCGGGCGCAGCGACCGGCTGGGCCCCGGGGTCCACCGCGACGGGCTGGCCGGGGGGCGGCGCTTCGCCCGGCACCGGCGGCGGTAGTGGCGGGGCCGGCTGCGCGTTGGCCTGCGTCGCGGCGGCCAGCGCACCCATGCCGACCACGACGCCGGCCAGCGCGATCTTCGCGACCTGCCGAAGTGAGGAGGTGTATCCGCTCATAGGTGGCGTCTGTGCTTCCTGCTAGAGCCCGGGAGGGCTGCTGCCGACTCGTGACGAGGCTAACGCGTTTGTGCGGCCCCCGCGTAGTTAGGGCGATGTCCTTGAAGTCGCTCGGTGCAATCGGGGTGTTACTGCTTCGACCGGCCTGCGATGGGCGTTCCGGTCTTGCCGGTGCTGTCGATGACGACAATGGTGTTGGTTGCATTGATCATGTCTCGATTTCACAGCCCGAAACGAGACGATTTATGCGGCAAACGGCCCAGTGCATACCGATCGTCTGAAAGGTGTCTCGACGATGGAGAAGATCTCACTCACCGCTCTCGCGCGCGAGCATTTGGAATCTGCCCGGGCGGCCACCAGCGGCCGCAGCGCGCACACGGTCTACGGTGGCCACGAGCACGCGTTGCGTCAGACCCTGATGGCATTGAAGGCTGGCAGCAAGCTCGACGATCATGAGAGCCCCGGCGAGGCCACGCTTCAGGTGCTGCACGGTCGGGTGCGGGTGACCAACTCATCGTCGGGATGGGACGGTTCGCCCGGTGACCACATCATCCTGCCCCGGGAACGACACGGACTGGACGCGATCGAAGATTCGGTCGTCCTACTCACTGTCTCGAAACCCGTTGGGCCGCATACCTAGATCGCCGGGCCCAGCAGATCGTCGGCGTCCTTGATGATGTACCCGTAGCCCTGCTCGGCAAGGAAGCGCTGACGGTGCGCGGCGTACTCGGCGTCGAGGCTGTCACGCGAGACCACGGAATAGAAGATCGCACCGCCGCCGTCGGCCTTTGGCCTCAGCAGGCGGCCCAGCCGCTGCGCCTCTTCCTGCCGCGACCCGAAGGTGCCCGAAACCTGCACGGCCACGTTGGCTTCCGGTAGGTCAATGGAGAAATTGGCGACCTTGGACACCACCAGCGTCGGGATCTCGCCCCGACGAAACTCGTCGTATAGCGCCTCGCGCTCCGCGGTCTTGGTCGACCCCTGGATCACCGGGGCGTTCAACTCCAGTCCCAACTCGTCGAGCTGGTCGAGGTATGCGCCGATGACCAGGGTCTGGTCGCCTTTGTGCTTCTCCAGAATGGACTTCACCACGGCGATCTTCGAGTGCACCGTCGAGCACAGCTTGTACCGCTCGTCGGGTTCGGCGACGGCGTAGAGCATCCGCTCGTTGTCGGTCATCGTGACCCGCACCTCGATGCATTCGGCCGGTGCGATCCAGCCCTGCGCCTCGATGTCCTTCCACGGCGCGTCATACCGCTTCGGTCCGATCAGCGAGAACACGTCGCCCTCGCGACCGTCCTCGCGGATCAACGTCGCGGTCAGGCCCAGCCGCCGCCGCGACTGCAGGTCAGCGGTCATCCGGAACACCGGCGCGGGCAGCAGGTGCACCTCGTCGTAGATGATCAGCCCCCAGTCGCGGCTGTCGAACAGTTCGAGGTGCCGGTATTCGCCCTTGGTGCGGCGGGTGATCACCTGGTAGGTGGCGATGGTGACCGGGCGGATCTCCTTCTTTTCGCCCGAGTACTCGCCGATCTCGTCCTCGGTCAACGATGTCCGATTGATCAGCTCGCGTTTCCACTGCCTGCCCGCCACCGTGTTGGTGACCAGGATCAGCGTCGTCGCGGATGCCTTGGCCATCGCCGCCGCGCCGACGAGTGTCTTACCCGCACCGCACGGCAGCACCACGACACCGGAGCCGCCCTGCCAGAACGAGTCGGTGGCCATCTCCTGGTAATCACGCAGGTGCCAGCCGTCCTGCGCGAGGCTGATCGGATGCTTCTCACCATCCACGTACCCGGCGAGATCCTCTGCGGGCCAACCGATCTTGAGCAGCATCTGCTTGACACGGCCGCGCTCACTATTGTGCACCTGGACGGTGTCGTCGTCGATGCGCGTACCGAGCATCGGTGCGATCTTCTTGTTTCGCAGCACTTCCTCGAGCACTGCGCGGTCCAGGCTCACGAGCGTCAGGCCGTGCACCGGAGACTTGACCAACTGAAGGCGCCCGTAGCGCGCCATGGTGTCGACGATGTCGACGAGCAGCGGCTGCGGCACCGCGTACCGCGAGAACGACACCAGCGCGTCGACGACCTGCTCTGCGTCGTGGCCGGCGGCACGGGCGTTCCACAGCGCCAGCGGCGTGATGCGATAGGTGTGGATGTGCTCAGGTGCACGCTCGAGCTCGGCGAACGGGGCGATTGCGGCTCTCGCCGCGCCGGCCTGCTCGTGGTCGACTTCGAGCAGCACGGTCTTATCGGACTGCACGATCAGGGGGCCGTCAGTCATGCGCGATCCCGTCCCCCTGCCGAGGGCGGGAGGTGCCCCCAGCGTTCTCGCTCGCTGGTCATCCCATCCATTATCCAGACGAGGCGGACAACCGTTGATTCAGCGAGCGGCCACCGCTCCCCGATCTGCCGACAGACCGGCCTTGACCTTGCGTGTGAGCTCATCGCCGAGGACTTCGACCAGGCCGGCCTCGACGCCGTCGAGCGCGACGGCGGCAATCTTCGCGGGGTCGCTCTTGGGCCCTTCCACCGATGCGACCATGTCGGTGTCCATGAAGCCGACGTGCAGCGCGGTGACGGCCACGCCGCGTGGGGCGAGCTCGTCGCGGACGGTGTCGGTCTGCGCCCAGAGCGCGGCCTTTGCCGCACTGTACGTACCCGCGCTCGGCGGATGCACCCAGGACAGCACCGACAAAACGTTCAGTACCGCAGCGGGGGAATTGGCGATGAGATGCGGCGCGAACGCCCTGGTGACCGACAGCGTTCCAAAGAAATGGGACTCCATCTGTGCACGGACGTCTTCCATCGGCGCCTCCAGCAGAGAGTGGAAGGACGCGATCCCCGCGTTGTTGACCAGCAGGGTGGTGTCGCTTGCGAGGTCCGCGGCAGCAGCCACCGATTCGGGATCGGTGATGTCGATGCGGATCGGCACCACGTTTTGTGAGGTGACGGTTTCCGGTCGGCGGGCCGCCGCGTACACCTTGGCCGCGCCGCGGGCGACCAGTTCCTCGGCGAAGTGACGTCCGAGGCCGCGGTTGGCTCCGGTGACGAACGCAACCGATCCGCTGATCTGCATGGTGGAAGCATGCACCGCTCGCCCAGGAAAATCAGGGCGATTCGGCAGACACCACCGACGTGACGCGGTGAATCGCGAACTCGCGAACCCGCCCCGATGCCGGGTCGTAGGCGGTCAGCTGCCCACCGCGGACGTTGATGGGTGCCACGACCCGCTGGGTGGCCACGCCCGCCGGGTCGACGTAGCCGATCACCACCGACGCTTGAAGGTGGGCGGCCTCCTGCAGTTGCGTGATCGCGACGGTCGGATCGAGCCGCATGCCATTGGACGGCGCTGACGCCACCCTTCGAAGTATCGCGACTATCGCGCCCAGTGTCTGACTCGTTGGGCTCGCCGGTCGGTGCGGGGCGCGGCGGCGCGGCGGAGCAGGCACCCTGGCGCCACGGGCCCGGATGTCGACGATGGTGCCGGTCGAGTCCTCGGCCGCGGGCGCGAAGCCGGCCTCGCGCAGACCGGTGAGTACCTCGGAGATCGGCGCCTGCGATACCGCGACGGTCGGAGCCAGCAGCCTCATCTCCAGTTGTTCAGCCGCGGGCGCGGTGATCGCTTGCGCCAACAGTGCCGCGTCCTCGCAGCGCACGAACGAGGCGGCCATGCCGACCCGCAGTTGCCCGTGCCGCCGGGCCACATCGTCGATCAGGTAGGTAAGTCCCTGTGGCACAGGGGTTTTGGAGTGTCGCGAGAAGAACGTGTGCAGCTCCACCGCGGACCGGCCGGTGTCGAGGGCCCGCCTGATGGACGTTTCACTGATGCGGTAGACCATGGCCGCGCCCGCCGACTCGACCCTCGCCACCGCTCCCAACTGCTCGGCCAGGTCGCGTTCGAGCGGTCCCGGGACCACGACCGTCAAGTCGGCCTGCAGCAGGAAATGGTCGATCGGCCGCGGCAACACCTTGTCCATCGCCTTGACGACGTCCTCGGGTGCGGCGCCTGCCAGCATGGCGCGGGTCGGGGTGGTGATCGCACCGCGGCCCACGACGCCGACCATGTGTGCCTCCGACAGCAGCGCGCCTACCGGGTCCGGTTGCAGCCGCGCCGCCCACCGAGGCCGTCGCCAGATCATCGCCCGAGACGCCTCGGTCGCATCGACGCCTGCGCCGGGCGCAAGGTCGGCGAGCAGTTCGAGGAGGAGTCGCCGGTCCAGCGGCGCGGCGGTGGAGTACAGCGAATCCGACAGCGCCGCATAGGGTTTACCGTCGAGACCGCGGCTGCCGACCAGGCTCGGCCTGCCCGGCAGCTCCAACCACGTCGACGCCAGCAGATGCCATTTCTGTGCCGCAGGGGATTCGAGGTATCGGTCGGTGGCCACTGTCGGCGCCCAGTGCGGACCCGCTCCGTCCGGCGGCTCCGGTTCGGGCATGCCCGTTGCGATCAGCCCGGCCGCCGCAGTCACCTCGAGGATCAGCCCGAGCCGACTGTCTTCGATGCCGGTGACCTTGGTCAGCCGTTTGAGGTCGCGCACCCCCAGGCCGCCGCTGCGGAGCTCGGGAACAGGTGTAGCACTGAGGGTTTCGAGCACCACCTCGACCTCGCGCAGCAGATCGATCGCCGCGCCTGCAGCCACCGCATCGACATCGGAGGTGGTCGTGGTCGACACCACAGGGTTGGGTGCGGCCAGCCCCACCGGGCCGGGTAGCTCCCCGCGCAACGCCTGGCCGACCAACCTCGGCAGGATCACCGTGTCGGCGTCCACCTGCCGCAGCAGCCCTGCCGCCAGCAGCCGCTGCACCGGGCGATCCGGCGGGGTGCCCGCAGCGGCGTCACGGGTGCGTCCCACCGGCGAGCCCTCCAACAACTTCTGCAGCAGGTCGGACTGCGCCTCGTCGAGTCCGGCGAGGCGCCGGGCGAGGTCTTTCGGCTCGGTGTCCTCTACCGTGGCCTGGCCTGGATACCAAGGCAGGCCGGTCGCTGCCTCGCTCGCCACCCGGACCGCCGCGTCGCCCCACACCAGCGCCCGCTCACGAAGGTCGTCGACGGCCGCTGTCACCTCGGCGTCGCCGCCCGCGTCGCCGACCAGTTCCAGCAGCTTGGACAGCGGCACCGCGGTCGTGTCCGCATGCAGCACCAAAAGCGCGTCGATCACTGTGAGATGAAGGAAGTCCAGGTCATCGGTGGCAGCTTTGACCGATTGCCGTGCCTGAGCCCGCGCCGCAAGGGCCGCGACGGTCCCCGGCGGGGGTTGTGTCAGGTCGGGCCGCAACTCAAGCAGCCGGATCAGCCGCTCATCGCCGAGTTCGGCCAGCCAGGCGCCCAGAGGAATGCCCGGCGCGTTTTCGGTCATTGCTGACCAGCGTAAAGCAGGCCGTCGGTGTCGCCACCGCTCGCGTTGCCTGCCACAATGTCAGGCGTGGCTGACAACAAACGGCAGAAGAAGCAGTATGTCGACCCGGGCTGGCCCGCAACCGACGGCGACGACGACCATGCAGTCAGCGAGTTGGCTGCCGATCGCACCGGAGCGTTGTCCCCGTTCGGAGACCTGACGTTCCCGCTGCCGACCGACGACGTCCCGTACCTGCACCCGGTCACGGTCGTCAACAAGTAGTGACTGAACCGCGCCGACTGTCGCACCTCGACGAAACGGGCGCGGCGCACATGGTCGACGTCACCGCCAAGGACGCCACCAGACGCACCGCCGCCGCGGCGGGCACCCTGCACACCACCACCGACGTCGTCGCGATGATCGCAACGGGCGGACTGCCCAAGGGCGACGCGTTGGCGACCGCGCGGGTGGCAGGGATCCTCGCCGCCAAGCGCACCAGTGATCTGATTCCGCTCTGTCACCAGCTGGCCCTGACGGGTGTCGACGTCGACTTCGAAATCGGCGACGCTGAGGTGGCAATCACCGCCACAGTGCGCAGCACCGACCGTACGGGCGTGGAGATGGAAGCGCTGACGGCGGTGAGCGTCGCCGCGTTGACTCTCTACGACATGCTCAAGGCGGTGGACCCCGCCGCACGCATCGACGACATCCGGGTGCTGCGCAAGGAAGGCGGCAAGACCGGGACGTGGGTCCGATGAGGTCGGGTCGGGTCGTCATTGCCTCCACCCGCGCCGCGTCCGGCGTATACGAGGACCGCACCGGGCCGATCATCGTCGACTGGCTCAATCAACGGGGAATCGGCACTCCAGCGCCATCGGTCGTGGCCGACGGCATCGGGGTCAACCGGGCGTTGTTCACCGCGGTCGGGGAAAACGTCGACGTCGTGATCACTTCCGGCGGAACCGGGATCTCGCCGACCGACGGCGCCGCTGAGGCGACCGCGAACATCGTGGACTACCAGATTCCAGGCCTGGCCGACGCCATCCGCCGGGCAGGCGAGGACAAGGTCCCGACCTCGGTGCTCTCGCGAGGTGTCTGCGGCGTCCGAGGGCGCACCTTGATCGTGAACCTGCCCGGGTCGCCCGGTGGCGTCAAAGACGGCTTGGGGGTGCTGGACGGTGTGCTCGAGCACGCGCTGGATCAGCTGGCGGGAGGGGACCATCCACGATGACCGTCGTCTTGCGCGCTGAACTCACCGAATGCGCGATCGAGCTTGCCGCGCACGAAGCGCTCGTCGCCCATGAGGCCGCGGGGGCGGTGGTGGGTTTCGCCGGCGTAGTCCGTGACCACGACGGCGGTCGCACCGTGACGCGGCTCGAGTATTCGGCACACCCCACGGCGCAGCAGACGCTGGCCGATGTCGCCGCCGAGATCGCGGCGGACAGCCAGGGAGTGCGGGCCATCGCCGTCAGCCACCGAATCGGCCCGCTGAACATCGGGGACGCCGCGCTGGTCGCGGCGGTGGCCGCAGACCACCGCGGTGCGGCGTTCGAAACCTGTCAACGGTTGGTCGACACCGTGAAGGCGCGGTTACCCGTATGGAAGCACCAGTTCTTCTCAGACGGCTCCGAGGAATGGGTCGGATCCGCCTGAGCGGCTGAGCGGGCTCAGGCCGGCGGCAGGGGTGCCGGGGGCGGCGGAGGAACGCCGGGAGCCGGAGGTGCCGGCGGCACGGGCAGTCCGGGTGCCGGCGCCGGAGGCGGCGGAGGTGCCAACGCCGGATCGGTTGGGAGCTGGCCCGGCAGAGTCGGTGCCTGACCGGTGGCGCGGTCCGGTGTTGACAACGGACGCTGCGTCAGCGCCAGCAGCGCATCTGTACCGGTGACCTCCTGGGTCTGGATCGCGTGCCAGATCTCCTTCAGGTACGAGACGTTCGGGCTGGAGTCCGTGACGCCGGCCCGGTCGGTCGTCGTTCCGGGATTCAGATTGTCCGGGCTCGACAGGTGCGGAACCTCGGCAGGCACGGGAAGCTCACCGGAGACGGCCTGGTTGGCTGCGTCCACCGCCGACTGCGGGACGTCGACCGCGGCCAGCGGGTCGGGCGCGGGCGCCGCAACGGCTGCGGGTGCGGGCGGCGGTGGCGGGACCGGCGGAAGCGCCGGGGCCGGTTGAAGCGGGGCATCCGTATGCAATGCCCACACCTGCGGCTGGTCGCCTGTGCCCTCGGCGACGTCCCAGTTCGCCGCCGGCTGCACGACATCGGCAGGCGAGGCCCCGCTGATGGCGGCTGCGGCCATAGCCTGGAATGCAGGAGTCGAGGGTGCCATCGGGTCGACCGGCGGGGGCGGAGGAACGGGTGCAGCCAACGCGTCGATCGGCGCAGGCGCCGGAGGTGCGATGGGGTCGACCTGGCTCGTATACACATCTGACGCTGCCGACGATACCCCTTGTGGAGGTCACGGTGGTACGCGCATCACTAAAAAATATCTACACAACACACAGACGAGAGAGACCAGCACACCGTCATATGAC
>NZ_NVQE01000060.1 GCF_002591975.1 Mycobacterium neglectum
CACTGCGATCAGCCCTCGAACGCGAGACCGCCGAATCTGTCGTACCCGAAGTGCACAATGATCAAGTGAGCGCAGCCTGATGCTCACCGGACCGCCACCGAAGTTCCACGGAACTCGGGACATCCTCGGCGCTACTAGAGAGTCGCGTAGGTTCTTAGAGAATCAGAAGGACCCTCACGCCGCACTCGAACGAAAGCCATCATGTCCGAGGATCAGAACACAGACGTTCCACCGAATCACCTCTCCATCGATCCACGCAGCGCCTTCTATAGCGAAGAGGTGCTCCGCCGGGACGTGGGTATTCGCTTTAACGGCGTCGAGAAAACCAATGTTCACGAATACAACGTGACCGAGGGTTGGGTGCGTGTGGAAGTCCCTACCGCGAAGGATCGCCGCGGAAATCCTATGGTGGTCAAGCTCAGCGGCACGGTTGAACCGTACTTTCGCCTAGAAAAGTAGCGGGCGCCCTAAGTCACTGGCGCGGCTCGACCGGTCTTGGCCGTCAGCCCGTGGCTCTAGTGGCGCCGTCGGCTGGTCCTTCTCCCGACGCAGGTGGGCCGCCACACGCTGTGCGCGCTTTTCGGCGCCTATGCTGTTCCTGTACTCTAAAAGTAAGTAGGCAATTACTTATATTGGAGTGTCATGGCTGAGTCTTCGCGGGATCGCATCCTCGCCGAGTCCCTGCGCTTGTTCGGTGAGCAGGGGTATGCAGGCACTTCGATCGCCCAGATCGAGCAGGCCGCAGGCCTGTCACCCGGCTCGGGCGCGCTCTACCGTCACTTCAAGTCCAAAGACGAGCTTCTCGTGCAGGCCTTGCAAGCCCGTGTCCTGGACCGCGGGCAGTGGGCGCAGTTCCTCGCACCCGATTTCTCGGTGCTCGCGATGCTGGATCTTGTCGCACCCGACAGCGACATCGTCGACCGGCTGATGGTGTTGTGCAGGATCGGTCTGCAAAGGCTCGATCACGACCGCGACGTGACCCGAATTCTGTTGCGTGACAACACGGCACCGCAGGATGTGCTGGAGGTGGTGCGGCGCGACGAGCACTTGGTGGTGCTGTCGGTACTGACGCGGGGGTTAGCCGAACTCGCCGGCCCGGACCGGGGCAACGAAGACTGGGACGCTCTGGCAGTCGTCCTGCAAGCCGCGTTGGCGCATTACTGGTTGGTGAGAGACGTCTTCGGAGGCGAACACCCGTCCACCATCGATCCCGACCGGTACCTGCGGGCGATCGCCGAGATGGTCGCTGCACGCCTGAAAGTTCCTGCCACAGAAGCAATCCGAACGTAGGGCATTTCGATCTCCGCTTACGCCTACAGACGCGAAGGGTTGAGCCTCCCAGCGTGATCCGATGAGGTTCGGTGGCGGCCACAGCGCGTTCCTGCTGCTCCCGTAATTCCTCTCTCATCCAATCGATTCCATGAGTCCAGTTCCCTGGGTTGGGTTGGTGCCGTCACAGGCGATCGGAGGTTGGGAGACCACCAGTCACGCTCACCGCCCGTTGGTGGCTAGAACCGCGTCCAGGATTTCCTGCGTCAACAGGGTTGACGCACCCGTGACACTGTGCTCCAATGTGCCTGTAAGTAAGTGGTTACTTATCTAGGAGGAACGCAATGTTTGGATCGTCGCGAAATCGAATCCCCGTATCCACCTGGTTGCGGGTCAGCGTGACTACAGCCGCCCTGGCTGCGACTGCTGTTTTGTCGTCCGGGTGCGTACCAGTCATGGCCGCAGGAGTGATTTACATCCCTTAGTGAGCAGCCTGCTCGCTCGGGACGCATGCGTTCTTCGTACGCGGTCCGCGAAGTAGGCGATCTCGAAGCTCGCGGTGCGCATGGACTACTTCAACACCCACGACTACTTCAGGAGAAACAAAATGATTCGTACCGTTGGGAGAGGGCTGGTCTTGGTCACGCTCGTGTCCGCCGGCGCATCATCTATCGCCACCGCACCTATCGCCAACGCGCAGCAGCCCTACCGAAACTGCTCGGAAGCAAGGGCCAACGGCGACACCAACATTCCGTACGGTTCGCCGTATTACGGACCGCACTTGGATCGCGACAACGACGGCATCGGCTGTGAATCGTGATTGAAATAGAGCCACCCAGGTGGCCCCAGCGACATGCCCAGCACCCCTTGACATAAATGACGGAAGGCAGGGCTTGACATGTTGAGACGATTGCTGATCGGCGGGGCCGCCGCGGCCTCGATCATCGTTGGCGGCGGCATGGCTATGGGTGCCGCTTCGGCCGACCCTGCCGTGTGTGGAGTGCCGGGGATGCCACCGTGTGCGCCGTCGCTGAGTCCCGAGCAGCAGTGTGCTTTGGTCGCGTGGCGCACCTGGACGCCGTGCAACTGGGTAGGTATGCAGGTTCCGATCGGTACACCGGGCAGCGTCGGCTGATGACGCGACAGAAGACTCCGCGTAGCTCTCGTCGTTGACTACTCGGGGAAGCCCAGACTCCAGCCGCGGTAGGTGGAGTTTTCGTCCCCCACACTCGGAGTGGGCAGGATTTGGATGTTGCTCCCGTCGCCGTATCCCGGTGAGAGCCCCTGGACCCCGCCGGACACGTAGGTCCCGTCCCCGCGGGCGATGTCGATATGGGCGCCGACGAATCCTCGGCTGAAAACAAGTGCCCCACGCGGGGGGTTCTTGTCGGTGTGGATCTTCCCTTGCTCGAGCAGTGTTTGGTACATGGTTTCGGCAGCGCCGTCCCAACCGTATTGATCCTGCGGCACGCCGAATGCGTAGGCCACCAGAGCTTCACATCCGTAGATGCCGAATTGATCTGTCCCGAGAAGGCTTTCGGCCTTGGCGATAGCGGCGTCGGCTCCACGGATGGTCGGCCGTGGCTCAGCTGGTGCATTCGCTGCGAACAGGAGTGCCGCGGCTAGGCAAGCGACTGTAAGAAGCAGACATTTTCGAACGTTCAACTCGTGGCTCCGGTTCTCGGCCTGCATGGTGGCGTTTGGTCGGCCGGGTCAGTCAACTGCTGGTCAGATCGAGCACGGCTGTCTCGCGAACGTGCCTGCAAGCACATTAAGCGTTTCTTCAAGTGTTGTTCGGTCGGCCGTCGTCCGGCTTGGAGCTCCGGTCGTGGCTGATGGTGGAATCATGCCCCTTCCTGCGCCGAGTAAACGCGATCAGCAAAGTCGATCGCATTCGAGGGCCAGGAATTTCGCTGGCTGCTCGCGACTTGCTCGAACAGCGATTGCAGCTCCGAATTTCCGTCGGTACCGGCGCTGTCGTGATGCGAGACTTACTTGGTGCACCTCGTACCGCCACAAGCCGTTCTGGGAGATCTACCGATGCGGGACTTCGTGGTCTCGCCTGGCTTTGCCGGCGTAGCGGCATTGCTGGCAGCGGTCATCGCAGCATGTGCTGTGCTCTACGCGTCGCGACGCGCCCGTCTGCGATTTGAGCAGCAGCGCGAGCAGCAGGAACGCCGCCAAGATCAGGCTCGTAATGATGCGGAAAACGCACTCGCGTGGGAGCGGTGGCAGTGGGTGGTCGATACCGCAGGCATAGAGCCCGCCGCGAGCGAGGGTGCCACCCTGGGTCTTGGACCTGCAGTGACCCTGGAGTTGTTGGGAGGGCTGCTCCGTGATGCCGAGCGACTCGGCGACGAGACGCTCGCAAAGGCTGTGGCGGTGTACCAGGAGCAACTCTTACTGGTGCTGGCACAGCAGGCCGGTCCTGTTTCCGACCTCGCGGGGGCTGCGGCGGGGCGCCCGCCGGAGGGGAAGCACGACAAGAATCCGGCCGCAGCGACCCCGACGGCTGAAACATCTTCGACTGAAACATTTTCCGCCACGGTGACGGAGGGCAGTGGAGGGCGGCGACGCCGATGACGACGACTCGCCAACACATTGAGGACCTCGACGTCGACAGGTGGGCGACGTTGACACGACGCACGGCGGCGGACTCGGTCGCCGCAGCGAAGCGGTTGGGGATAGAACCACGGGCCGAATCGGTCGCGTTGGCACAGATGAGTGAACGCGAACTCGTCCAACACCGTGAACGCAACGGGCCGCCCGTGCCACGACGGTCGCTGGCGATGCAACTCGTCGAGGCTGACCATCTGCGCCGGCTGGCCGAGGAGCGTGAGCGTAAAGCGCACCAGGGCAGGCTCGACGCTGAGGCGGCGGCCTCGCTGGCTCGAGCTGAGGCCGAGGAAGCGGCACACGTTGCCGCGGCGGCGGGTGAGCGGGTCCGTGCGGTGGAGGCCGAGTCCGCACGCAAAGACGCTGAACGGACAGCGGAGCGGGCCGCTGATCAGCAGGCGGTGCAGCAGGCGCAAGCAGAAATCGAACGGGTTCGCGCTGCCGCGGCGGCTGAGGTGGCGTCGGCCGAGGAGAAGGTTCGGGCCGCGGAGGCGCGTGCCCTCGAGAGGAACACCGAGCGGACAAACGAGCGCGCTGCCGCGGAGAAGTCCGTCCAACAACTACACATCGAGATCGAGCGGGTCCGCGCTGATGCGACGACTGAGGTGGCGGCGGCCGAGGAGAAGGTTCGGGCCGCAGAGGCACGTGCTGTCGAGAGGAGCACGGAACGGACAACAGAGCGGGCGACGGGGGAGCAGGCCCTACAGCGGGTACGCCGTGAACTGGAAAAGGTGCGCTCGGACTCAGCTGCCGAGGTCGCAGCGGCGCTTGGGCAGGCCAGCGGTGATGTGGCTGCCGCGCGCGAAGCCGCCGAAGCCGAGGTGACGGCCGCGCGGGAAGCCGCGGAGGCCGAGGTGACGGCCGCGCGGGAAGCCGCAGACGCCGAGGTCGCCCGCTGGGAGGCGCACGCCCGGGACATGGAGCGATGGGCACGAGCAGAAGTGTCGACCCAACAGTTGACGATTCCCGTCCCGCCGGCGGAGGTGCGTGTCCGAATGGGTTCCGTCGAGAGCACGATCGACACGCTCTATCAGATCGATCACGTGATGGAGGTTGTCCTGGCCGAGGACGGGGAGTCGCAGTTTGTGCCCGATCTCGAATACACGCGCAACCTCATATTGAAAGTGCAGGAGCAGGCCAGGGATCTGACTCACGAATTGGCCAATCTGTCCGCGCGGTACTCCGACCAACCTCAGGCGGAGGCCGCCGCAGGCTATGCCGTGGCTGCGGGTGACGCCTATCGCGCGCTACTGCAGCGCATAGACGCCGCTGTCCCGCGGCTGGGAAGGCGCTTCCACAGTCCAGATGCCGAGATCATCGAGGCGGTAACCGCCATGCTCGCTGACCTTCGGGCGCAAGGTCTCTACTAGGTTTGCACCCCCGCTTCGCGGCGGTGCGTCTTCGGCGCGCGCCGAACGATCTTGCGGATTCCCACCGAACGGGGTATCTAGCCGATATGGATGGCATCGCAGCTGCCGGCGTGCACACCGTTCTCGCCGATGCCGACGGCACTGCGTATCGCTCCTTGCGACAGCGACCGGTAACACGAGCCGAGCGGTATGCCCTTGGCAAGAGTCTGCGCAAGCGGGTCCCGCGAAAGTCGCTGGCCGAATGGACCGCGCCTGCTGACCGCCCCGACCCCGTGGAACTCGTCAACGTCAGTCATCAGGGCAGGGTCGACCGGCTGATCCCGATTCGGGTCGGCCGCATGGTCGACTCGCCGTACGGATTTCTGCGAGGAACCGCGGTGGTGATGGCCGAGGACGTCGCGCATCTGCCTGCAACGGGAATCACACCGGTCGTGTGCGGCGACTCGCACTTCGGCAACTTCGGGTTCTACGCATCTCCCGAGCTGGATCTGGTGATCGACCTCAACGATTTCGACGAGGCCCACCCCGGCGGCTGGGAGTGGGACCTGCGGCGGTTGGCCGCGAGCATCTGGGTCGCCGGGCGCCACAACGGGACGTCAGAAGATCACTGCGGCAACGCGGTCCGATCTTGTGTGGCCTCATATCGTCTCGAATTGCGGCGGCTCGCCGACCTGCCATTGTTCACAAGGTCTTTCGTCCGGCTCGATGTCGACAGACTGGCGGCTGAGACGGCGGGCCCGCTCAGCGAACAGGTCGTGCGGTCGGCGGAGCGAGCGCGTCACCGCACCGGCGACCGGGCGCTGCCGCGCTTCACCCACGAGGTGGATGGCGAGCGCAAGATCGTCGAGGAGCCACCCCTCATCACCCGGCTGCCTCCGAGTGAAGCGGAGTTACTGGCGGAGGCACTCGACGACTATCTCGAAACTCTGCCCTCGTACTGGCGACGTGTCCTCGGTGGCTACACGCTGGTCGACGTTGCACACAAGGTCGTCGGCGTGGGCAGCGTCGGCCTGCGTGCCTACGTCGCGCTGCTGGAAGGTTCATCGGAATCCGACGTGGTTTTCCTACAGCTCAAGCAAGCTCGCCGATCGGTGCTTGCGCGTTACGTGCACGGTGAATCGGCATGGCACGCGCACCAGGGTCAGCGGGTCGTGGAATACCAACAGTCACTGCAGACGGTGAGCGACCCGTTGCTGGGGTGGACCACTATGGACGGTCGGCAGTACTACGTGCGGCAGTTCCGGAACATGAAGGGACGCATACCTTTAGACGCAATAGATGCGGCAGCACTTGCTGACTACGCCGGAGTGGTGGGTCAGCTCCTCGCCAAGGGGCACGCCAGGACAAGCGGCGCCTCGATGATCGCCGGTTACATGGGCAGCTCCGACCGGGTCGACAAGGCGTTGTGCACGTTCGCGCGGCGTTACGCCGATCAGACCGAGGCCGACCACGCCGCCTTGGTCCGTGCCGTCGACCGTGGATTGCTGCCCGTCGAGCGCGGGATTTAGACAAGGTGCTGCGAGCCCCACCCTCAGAGTGCTCGTAAGCCGCGCAGCGTCCGTGTCAGTAGTTCACGTCGTTCGTCGATGGTCATCGAGTCGCCGGGGGCGGCGTGCACCCGCAGATAACCCTGTGTCACCAGGTCGCCGACCAGGAAGCGCGTCGCACCGAGTGGCAAGGACAGCTGTGCGGCGATCTCTGCCACCGAGCGGCTGCGCACGCAACACCTCACGACTTGGCCGCGCACATCATTCTTCGGCCAGGGTGGCGGCTTGGCTGTGGTGTTGACCGCTTGGACCGCAGCCTCGAGCGGCAGTTCGACACCAGAGTCGGTACGGCCTGCCGTCAGCGTGTAAGGCCGGACCAGGCTCGGCTTGTCCGCGGTTTCCGGTTCGGTCAACCAGTCGCGGATCGGTCCGTCCTCGCCCTCCGACTGCTGATGCGCGCCTGCGTGTTTCCCAGGGACATGTGGCGAACGGTGTGACTGGTTGTAGTCCTGCAGGAACCACAGGGTCTGGTCGGCGTGCACCGATGCCCGCAGCTCGCTGGAGACGACCTTGAGTACGGTGCGGTCGGTGTCGATGACGAATGTGGTCCGTCTAACCGGCAGCAGCCTGGCCAGCAGGCCGCGGCGGCGAGCGTGTCCGCCACGTCGGGTCGCATCCCGAGCGACAACGGATTCACGCAGCTTGGCGAGCTTGCCTCGGCGCACCCCGAACAGCTCGGACACCACGCCGTCCGCGTCGGAAAGCAGCGGATAGTCGAACGCGCGCTGTTGGGCGAAGTGGGCTTGTTTGTCGACGGTGTCGGTGCTGATGCCAACCCGGTGGGCGCCCACCGCGGCGAACTCACTGCTCAGATCGCGAAAGTGACACGCCTGAGCTGTGCACATCGGGGAGGACGCCAGCGGGAAGAAGAACAGCACCACCGGCCCTTCGGAAAGGAGCCCAGACAGTGTCCGAGGCCGACCGGTGTGATCCAACAGGGTGAAGTCAGGCGCCGTCTCGCCCGCAATCATCGGCAAAGACTAACGCGGGGAGGTTCGCGTAACGCAGGACTCGAACAATTCGGTCAACGCCGCACGATGACCAGCGCGACGTCGCGGTAAGTTGCGACGCGTGAGCGAAGACAGAGTTCGTGTGCAGGTCGATGCAAGTGGTGTGGCGACGGTGACGATGGTGCGCGCCGATAAACACAATGCGCTCGACGAAGCCATGTTCTTGGCGTTGATGAATGCCGCAGATCAGCTGGCAGGTGACTCCTCGGTGCGCGCGGTTGTATTGCATGGCGAGGGCAAGAGCTTCTGCTCCGGCCTGGATGTCGCCAGCTTCATGGCGGGCAGCGGCGGCACGGGCGTCCTGCTGACCCGAGAGGGCGGCCGGGCGGCCAACTTCGCACAGCGGGTGACCTACGACTGGTCACTGGTGCCTGCGCCGGTGATCGCCGCGATTCACGGCAACTGTTTCGGCGGCGGCCTGCAGATCGCGCTGGGCGCCGACATCCGGATCGCCGCGCCGGACGCGAAGCTCTCGATCATGGAAATCAAGTGGGGCCTCGTTCCCGATATGGGCATCACTCAGACGCTGCCGCGACTGATACCCCTCGACGTGGCGAAGGAGCTGACGTTCAGCGGCCGCATCGTTTCTGGGAGCGATGCTTTGGAGCTTGGGCTGGTTACTCGCACCGTTGACGATCCGCTCGCCTCCGCGCTGGCACTCGCGGACGAGATCGCGCAGAGATCTCCGGATGCGGTGCAGGCCGCCAAGCGCCTCTACAACGCAACCTGGGCCAGCGACGACGCCGCAGGGGCCTTGGCGCTGGAATCCGAACTGCAAGAGAGAATCATCGGCAAGCCCAATCAGATCGCCGCTGTTATGGCCGGGATGTCCGGAGAGAAGCCGGTTTTCGCCGACCCGGGTACCGAGACGGCGAGCTGACGGCATGGGTGCCCTGGATGGCCGAGTCGCGCTCATTACCGGAGGTGCCCGTGGTCAGGGGCGCGCGCATGCCTTAGCGCTGGCCGCCGAAGGGGCGAACATCGTGATCGCCGACGCGCCAAGGCCGATGAACCTGACCTATCCGCTCGGCACCGAAAATGACCTTCGTGATACGGCCAAGCTCGTCGAGGAACTCGGCGCCGTCTGCCTTCCGATTGCGATGGACGTGCGTGATCCCGCCGCGGTGAGTGCCGCCGTCGACGAAACCGTAAGCAGCTTAGGAAGTCTCGACATCGTGGTGGCGAACGCCGGAGTCGTGAGTACCGGACCGCTGGAAGCGGTCACCGATGAGATCTGGCACCAGCTGATGGACACGAATCTGACGGGTACGTTTCACACCTTGCGGGCTGTGGTACCGGTGATGCGACGGCAGCGTTTCGGGCGGATCGTCGTGACCTCGTCAATGGGCGGACGAATGGGCATCCCCGAGCTGGCTGCATATAACGCCACCAAGTGGGGGGTCATCGGGCTGGCGAAATCCTTGGCCCTGGAGGTCGCCAAAGAGGACATCACCGTCAACGTGATCTGCCCGACGACGGTGCACACGCCGATGGTGCAACCCGTCGGTGCCGACGATGTTCCCGACGAATTGGTCCAGCGGATGATGAGGGCAAACCCGATACCTCAGCCGTGGATTGAACCCGAAGACGTCAGCCGCGGGCTCCTGTATCTGGTCACAGATCCGGGCGTCGTCACCGGCAGCGTCCTCGAGATCGGTCTCGGCGGCAGCGCGCGGATTCACTGATGGCCTCGGGCCATCTCCTCGGCCCGCGGTGTCTGGCATACCGGCGCCCTCTTCGGCGCGAACTTTCGCGATTCGACCGGTTCATCACTAAAACCCAAGGGAGAGTGAATCGATACGACTAGCGTGAGTGCATTGGAGGTCGTCTCCGCCCTCCCTCGAAAGGTGATTGGTCGGGAGAGTGCGATTGGACGCCGAACAGTCCGCCGTGCTGACGCGGCATCGACGCGACCGCGCGGTGATGGCGGTGGTCTTTCTGCTGTTGTTCGCCTTCTCCTACAGCGAGGATTATGTCTTCGCGATCCTGGAAGCGGCCGGTCGCGACGATGTCGCGGGTTGGTTCGTGGGGCTGGTCGGTTTCGATGTGGCCGTGCTGACTCTGATCGGTCTGTTGAAGCGCGCGATCGCCCGCGCGGACGGCGACTCACCGCGGCTGTGGCGGTGGTGGTGGACCGCGTTCGCCGCCGTCATTTCTATCGACGTGTTGCTGGTTATTCTGCCCGAGGAGCATCCACTGTGGATCGACCTCGTGTCGTCGGCTGCCTTGGCGATCGTCATGGGGCTGCTAATGATGGTGTCGCTCAACGGCGATCCGCTCACACTCGTCAGCGCGGCGAGACGCGCCCAGAGGCCGACCGATTGGGTGCGCGTACGCGCCGTGGTTCCCCTCGCAATCGGGACATTCGCGTGCTACATCGCCTCGACCGCGTTCGACGACTTCTTCGATCTGGACACCGTGCGCGACCTCGATCCCGAAATGGCGGCCGAAGTCGCCGCGATGCCGTTGGCCGAGCAGCTCGGAGCGATCGCGACCCTGTGTGAGGGCGCCGTCAGTCCCGCGTTCTTCCAGCAGGTCGTCGCCGTCATCCCACTGCTATTGCTCACTTTGGGCGTGGAGTTCAACTTCTTCCGGCGGGCCCTCGACGAACCCGCGCAGCGCGCGGCCGCGGCGGCGACTGTTGCGTTGATGGCAATCGGGCTGCTGCTGGCGGTGTCGACGCTGCCATGGGCCGGCAGCGGCTGTGGGGGCGTGCTCGGCTACTGGCACGAGTATCTGACCTTCGTCGTGGCGGTCCAGGGTATCGCCACGGGGCTGGCAACGCTGCTGTGGCTGCTTGTGGTCAGCGTTCCCGATCAACGCATTCCCGCGGAGGCCAATAGTGACTGAACCTGCATTGCGCCAGCGCGGCAACCGCGCGGTGTTCGGGGTGGTCTTCCTGATGGTGTTCGCGTTCTCCTACAGCGAGCAGGTTGTGTCGGGGCTGTTCCCCGTCGTCAGCGGCGGTGGGCAGACCATGTGGGGGATCGCGGTGGTCGTCGTTGACACCGGGGTATTGGCGTCGGTTGGACTGATGAAGCGCGTCATCACCAAAGCCGACGGTGACGCGCCGCGATTGTGGGGCTGGTGGTGGGCGGGCGTCGTCGTTCTTCTCGGCGTCGACGTAATCCGCCTTCTGCCCTGGCATTCGATTCAGCTCGACTTGCTGACCGCGACGGTGTACGCCGCTGCCATGGGTTGGACGACGGCGGCGTCGCTGAACTCCGATCCGCTCGCACTGTTCAGCACCGCACGCCGGGTGGCACTTCCCACGGACTGGCAACGGGTGCGCGCGATCGTCCCGTTGGTGCTTGGCACCTACCTCTGTTACCTCGCTGCAAGCGCTTTCGTCGACTACTTCGACGTCAACACCATGCGGACGCTCGACGCGGCGACCGCAGAGCTGATCGCAGAGATGGATATACCGGAGCAGATGGCGGTGCTTTCTCAACTGTGCGAGGGAGCGATCAGCCCCGCGTTCTTCCAGCAGATCGTCGGGGTGCTGCCGGTTCTCCTACTGACCCTCGGCATCGAGTTCAACTACTTCCGCCGGACGCTGACCGATGCCGGCCAGCGTGCCGCCACGGCAGCCACGGTGACGGTGATGGCGGTCGGTCTCGTCGGAGCACTGTCGACGCTGCCGTGGGATGGCCGCGGCTGTGACGACGTGTTGTCCAGCTGGCACGAGTATCTGGCCTTCTTGTTCGCGGTGCAGGGGATCTTCACCGGATTGGCCACTCTCGTGTGGCTGCTGGTTTCCAGCACGCCCGACGTCGCCGTCGATGAGTCAGCGGTGACGTGATCGGCGTTGTGCGGCAGAAGTATTCAGCCCCGGTTACTCGCCAGATCGATGACGTACTGATTCACGAATGTGCCCGCAGGTGGGTCACCTTTGTCGCAGGTTCCGTCGGATTCACCGGGCCGCTTGATCCACAGGTAGGCGTCGGCGTGCGGGCCCGCAGTAGCGGTGGTTGGCGCGACACCTAGTGCGCGCCCGCTCGGGTTGCACCAGTGCAGCGGTGAGTCGGGTGCGGCCCCGTTGCCGTTGCGCGACGTGTCGATCACGTAGTTCTTGCCGTTCGTCAACCCCGAAATCGCCTCGCCATAACCGATTTCCTCCTCGGTGGTGAAGAAATTCGCGACGTTGAGGCTGAAACCGCGGGCATGCTCGACACCCGCCTGGTTGAGCCTGGACGCCATCTCCTCTGGGCTGTGCCAACGCAGGTGACCCGCGTCGACATACACCGCCGCCGCCGGATTGCGCGTCAGCGAGTCGACCGCGTAGCGAATCAAGTCGAAGCGTTCTTGGCGTTGATCGCCGGACAGGCAATCGGCCATGGCGAGCGCATCTGGCTCGAGGACGATCGCCACCCGCGAACCGCCGATGCCCGCAGCGATGCCGTCGATCCACCCGCGGTAGGCGTCGCCGGATGACATGCCACCTGCCGCGAAGCTCCCGCAGTCGCGATGGGGGATTCCGTAGATCGACAGCACGGGAATAGTGCCGGCAGCGGCCGCGTCAGCGGTGTACTTCCCGACCGTGGATGCCGACGAACCCGGGACGAGCCAATACGCCTGCGGCGTGTCGGCGACGGCTCGCAACTCGGCGCTCGGCGGATCAGCGCTGTTCGCCGCGCGCATGGCCGCCGAGTTGGGATTGACGTAGAACGGCGCTCCGACCAGCGGGTTCGCTTCGCTGGCCAGCTGCACCGCCGGTGTCGAACCGACCGGGGTGGCGACAAGACCGATGGCGGCGACGGCTGCAACCGTCAGGAAAGGGGCGAACAACCGTGCGGCTGCGGTAGCAGCGGAGGACATCACGCGAGGAAAATTAGCGTGTCACGGCAGCGAGCGCCAATCTCCGGCCGGTCACGGCGCAATTGGTGCGGGGTGAACCAGTCCGCCGACCACGCTTGCCGCGATCGCGTCTTCCATACCCCGAGTGGCCAGGACGTCGGCCAGTTCGTTGTCGGCGACACCCGCGTGCCCCTTCACCCAGAACCATTCGACCTGATGCTGCACGCAGGCCGCCTGGAGCCGTTGCCAGAGGTCGACGTTCTTCACCGGCTGCCTCGCCGCGGTCATCCAGCCGTTGCGTTCCCAGCCGAGCACCCACTTCGTGATGCCATTGCGGACATAGGTGCTGTCGGTGTAGAGGTGCACGACCACCGGACGGGTCAGCGCCTCGAGCGCCATGATCGGCGCCGTCAGCTCCATTCGGTTGTTGCTCGTCACGGCGGGCTCGCCACCGCACATCTCGCGAACGTGCTGACGGTGTCGCAGCACCGCCCCCCAGCCGCCGGGGCCGGGGTTGGGCCGGCACCCGCCGTCGGTGTGGATGACCACTGGGTCGTCGGGGTCCACCATGCGCCGAGGATAAGCACTCTGCCCAACGATCGGCCGCGCGACTCGCGAGGCCAGTTTCAACTCGTCAGCCGGCTTGTGGGACAACGTAGGTCGGCTGCCACGGGTTGAGCCCCTGCTGGATCGCTTCGGCGCGCAGGTAATCCTCGACCGTCGGGTAGCCCTTCACCTCCGCGGCCCGCTTCAGCGCCTCCTGCTCGGCTACCTTCGTCTCGGCAACCGCGGCAGCCAGATCCGCCTCTGCCTTTGCCTTTTTTGCGTTGGCCTCGGCGACACCCTGCGCCTGCGTCGCCTGCGCGTTCTGAATCGCGGCCTGCTCGCGTTCGATGGCCGCCTTGAGCTCCGGATTGACCGGCGTCGGCTTGAGAACCGTCACCTGAAAGTTGGTGAAGAAGTCCACACCGTTGGTACGCGCCTTGCTGGCGTTGGGCAGCGATGTGAGAAGGGCGTTCCGGAATTCAGCACGCGCCTGTTCGTCGTTCCAGATCTGCTGCCACGTATATTTCTGCGCCACACCATTGAGCGTGTCCTGCAACGGCTGTCCGATCACGTAGTTCAGCAGTTCGACCCACCCTTGGCTGACGGTGCCGTCGTCGTTGAGCCAACCGTTGTATTTGGTTCCGAAGTCCCGATGAAACTGCTTGAGCTTTTCGCAGTCCGACGTCAGATCGAACGTCACCACCACCGGGACGTTCATGTCCGCGGGCGCTTTGGCGTTGGACACCACGACATAGGGTCCGCGCTCGGAGCCGACATCGCCCGTTGCATCCCAGGAGATCTGGCGGGCCGGATAGCGGTACACGTGGTTGGTGATCTCGTTCTGGGAATTCTCGGGTTCAATACACCCTTTCACCGTGGGATCGGTGGGGATCATCCAGTAGCCGTCGACGACGACCGCCTGCTCCCCAGCTCCTACACTGGCGTACGAGCAACCAGACAGCAGGGCCATGGAGATTCCAAGGGCCACAGCGAGTTTCTTCATGGCGTTTGCCTTTCGTTCACGGCTCTTGGTCCGGCGGCGGTACCGGCGCTCGCAGTACTTCCGTATAAGACCTGTCCGCGAACTGTACTGGGCGTGATCATGATGTCTCCGCCTGATTTCGATATCGTCAACGTATGAGTAGCCAGCGGGTGCCCGGCGGGGTGGTGCACAAGCTGCCCGCAGACCTGCGTCAGGCTCTGATCGCCAACGACACCGCGCTTGCCGCGTGGAAGGACATCACGCCGCTGGCGCGCAACGAGTTCATCTGCTGGGTCGAGGATGCCAAGCAGGAGACGACGCGGGATCGTCGCATTCGCCGTACGCAGGAGGAACTGGAAGAGGGTCAGCGCAGGCCGTGCTGCTGGCCGGGGTGCAAGCACCGCGAGCGCACCGGGAAGTAGCGAGTCGTCAATCGCCTTCGGCGGCGGGCCGTCAATCGCCGTACGTGGGTGCGGCCTGCAACTCCGGGGCGGCCGCGGCGAGCAAGGCGCTGCGGTCACCCGTCAGTGGGGGATAGATGCGTTCACCGTTGATCACCTGTTTGGTCGCCTTGGCTTCCGCGCCGGTACTGACGACTCGGCGGTCCCAGCCCTCGGTGTAGACCGCTCCGGCCGGACCGAGATCGAGAACGGTGACATACCAAGGGATTCGCAGCGACAGCATGGGAGCGTCCAGCAGGTCGCTGATCACGTTGTAGCCCGCGTACCGGCCCATCGGCCGACCGTGCTGACAGGACATCACCGACATGTGCTCGTCGTCCATGCGCGCCACGGCCACATCGCCTGCGGCGAATACCCCGGTGACACCCTCGACCCTCAGGTAATCATCGACCGGCAGTCGGCCCAAGCGATCGCACGGCACGCCGAACTGTGCCGTCAACGGGTTCGCCCGCATGCCGGCGCACCACACCACCGTCGCCGCCGGCACAACGTCGCCGGACGAGAGCGTGACGCTTCGCGCGTCGACGGCGGTGACTCTCACCCCGGTCAGGATTTCGACGTGGTTGGCGGCCAACGCGTCCTCGATGACCGGACGGGCCGACTCGCCCATGTCCGAGCCGACATGCGGGTTGTGATCGACGAGGATCACCCGCGGTGTGGTCTCGGGCCCCAGCGCTTCGGAGAGCATCCCCGGAAGCTCACTGGCGGTCTCGATGCCGGTGAGTCCGGCGCCCACCACCACCGCCGTAGATCTCGCGGGTTCTGCTGCGCGGTCGGACAGGGCACGGATATGTGCCTGCAGCCTCGTCGCGCCGTGATAGGTGTCGACGTCGAAACCGAACTCGGCCAGGCCGGGAAGGTCCGGTTTGGCCACTCTGCTGCCCAGCGCGACGACGAGGCGGTCGTAGCTCAACTTCGCGCCGTCCGCAGTCTGCACGGTTGTCTGCGTCGGGTCCATTGCGGTCACATCGGCGGTGATATGCCCGATACCGGCCGGATCAAGCAAGTCCTGCAACGGGATTCGGCATGGGCTCAGATCGGCCTCGTAGTTGCGGACCCGAATGTCGTGGAACGGTACCGAGCTGACAACGGTGATGTCGACGGCTCCCGGCGCGACACCGAGCTCGTCTAATCGCCGTGCCGCGCCGAGGGCGGCCCACAGCCCGGCGAACCCGGCCCCGAGAATGAGAACGCGGGAGGTCGATGGCACCGCACCATCGTCACGCCCGATCGATGAACTGACAAGTGGATAGTTTGCTCGATGCATTCATTCTGAGCGTGGTCATTGGCGCAGGCAGCAGTGCAAATTCGAACGATCTTGATTGTTGCCCCGCATTCGCACGTTGACACGGCCGCTGCTGAAACCGAACACCCCCTAAATTGCGCAAAACCGGACACGAACGACGCGCGCAATGTGCCGGCTTTCTGCGCGTCTTCGAGCGGGGGGACAAGCGGGGCCTCGACAGCTGCCGATCATCTGGTGTGAGGGAATAACCGCTGATGGCGGGCCTGAGGCGGCGGGACGGCCTACTTGGATTGCGCGACGGCGGGGGCGGTGGCCGCGCCGGTGGCGGGGGCGACGGCCCCGCTGGCGGCGGGCGCCGGCGTGACGCCGGGCGTGGTCAGCCGATTTTGGCCGAGCTTCTGGGGTCATGATTTCTAGTGGATAACGGCAGGTCTGTGCGACAATATCCTGCGGAATCAGCAGATCGTTTTGCTGAAGGAGGAGATCATCGTCACCACTCAACTGCGCAACGCAGCGGGTGTTTGCGCGCTCTCGATCGGTCTCCTCGTTTGCAGCAGTGCTGGGGCGATCGCTGTCGCCGACGCTGAAACCGGTGGTGTCTCTGACTCGCCCGGTGGCGACACCACGACTGCTGACCGCACTACCACCACGTCCACGTCCGACGGTCCCACCAACACTGTGGATACCAAGCGCGACGACGAAGAGACCGGTGATGACGGCGATGACGGCACTGTCACGGTCACGCAAGGGACCACCTCGGGTACGACCAATCTGCAGTCGTTGGTCCCCACGGTGGGAACGGAGATCAACACCTCCGATGAGGGAGATGGCCTCACCGACGTCACCGCATTGGATCTGGACGGGGCCGAGGTTGGCACCACGCTGACTTCGACAGTGGCGGAAATGCCGTCCGTGCCAACGTCTTCTACCTTCTCCTTTGAATTCACCTCCCCTTCGGGGTCGAATGAAACGTCCCCTTCAGGGTCGAACAAAACCCCGGCCGCGGAGACCACCCCTGCCGGGCACGGGAGCGGCGGCGCGCCGGTGTCCAAAGCCGACAAGAGCTGGGATGCCGAACCGACGGCGATCAATGAGGCTGGGCAGATCACAAGCGTGGTGGTGACGCGGGTCTCGAATGCCTTTGCCTCGTTTGCGCAGGGGCTTGGACAAGCCGTAGACACGCTCGCGCAGCTGCCCTACTCGGAGACCCCGATCACCGATCTCATCCAGTCGGTCGTGGTGATGGTCGGCGGCGTGTGGGGAGCCGTCGTCGAGGTCGCGCACGTGCCGGGGGATCTAGCCGCCTTGTTCGGCGTCAGTCGGGACGGCGTGCATCCGCCACTGATCGGTGTCGGCGGCACCGTCAGCGCGCCGCGCACACCCGTTGACCTTCCGTTCCTCGCCCCCAACTCGCAGCCGACGCACGGGCTCGTCCCCACGCTGGAACCGCCGCTGTCGGGCAGCCAGGTCCAGCCGTCGAACGTCGGAGGCGCCGCCGCGAGCGGGTTGAAGACCGATTTGACGCTCTCCGGTCTGGCGCCGGTACCTTCGGGCATCACCCCCGCGACGAAGTCCTTCCTGGACCACGTGGTCAGGTCCGTGCTTGCGCCTGCGTCGCTGACGGCGCTCGCCGCCATTGCCGTGCCGGGTGTCGCGGGCCTGCTGATCGTGTGTGCGGCGGGGATCAGGGTCGGTTACCGCCAGGCCAAGGCAGGGCTGGCACTGCGGGTTTCGGGGATCGCGCGGTTCGCCGGTTCGGGTCCGATGGGAGTCGTTCGCTCGGGTGGACTGATCGCCCTGCATACGCGCACTCCGCGACTCGGCAAACCACACGCTTCGCGCGCCATCGGCGCGAAGACAGCGAACGCGCCTCACCTCCTCGAGAGCGTGGCCTAGCCGGCGCGCGATCGCGCGGCGTCCAACACCCCTTCGATCTCGACCCACGTCTGGCGGACGATGTCGGCCACCGGAAGAAGATCGGCGATACGCGACGAGACCTGTCCGGTATTGGCGACGCTGGCTTCCATATCGCCGCCGAAGTAGAGCTCGGTGACCTTGCCGAGCAGCTTCGCATCCGGATCGTGCTCGGCGACGCGTGCCGCCAGGCCCGTGCGGAGTACGCGCATGGTCGGATTTCCTGGAATGTCGAGTAGCACGGTGCCGGCGTCGTTGGCCGCGACGATCGCATCCTTGAAGTTCATGTGCACCAACGATTCCCGGCTGGCCAACATCCGCGTTCCCATTTGAACGCCTTCTGCGCCGAGTACCAGTGATGCCGCGGCTGACTGCGCGTCGCACATCCCGCCCGCCGCGATGATCGGCACATCGACGTGGCCGGCGACGAGTGGAAGCAGCACCATGGTCGACGCCCCCAGCGCCGATTTGAAGCCGCCGCCCTCGATACCCTCGACCACTAACGCATCGACTCCTGCGTCGACCGCCTTGAGAGCGGCCCGCAACGATCCGACGACGTGCACCACCGTCATGCCTGAGTCATGCAGCCTCGCGGTGAACAAGGCTGGATCGCCCGCGGACGTGAACACGTGCCGCACACCGGTCGCGGCCAGCGTGTCGACGATCGACGGGTCGCCCTTCCAGCCCTGGATCATCAGGTTGGCCGCCACCGGCCGGTCCGTCATGTCACGCACCCGCTGCAGATCGGCACGGCCCTCAGGGGTCAGGGTCTCGATCATGCCCAAGCCGCCGGCCTCTGAGACGGCCGCAGCCAACTCCGCGCGGGCGATATAGGTCATCGGCGCCTGAACCACGGGATAGTCGACGCCGAGAAGGGTCTGAACTCGATTGGGCACGGCCCATTAAACCGCGCTGCATGCGCGTAAAGACCCCTGTCGCATTTTTACATTGAGTCCTTTATCATTTTGGAATGGCCAAGCCACCCCTGTCGATGAAGCCGACCGGTTGGTTCCAAGTCGCCTGGTCTGACGAGATCAAGATCGGCGACGTTCACCGGATGACGTACTTCGGCACCGAGATGATCGCCTGGCGCGCCGAGTCCGGTCAGCTCACCGTCATGGACGCGTACTGTGAGCACCTCGGTGCGCACCTCGGCCACGGTGGTCACGTCGAGGGCGAGGTCATCCAGTGCCCATTTCACGGCTGGCAGTGGAATCAAGAGGGCCGCAACGTCTGCATTCCCTACGAGGACCGGCCGAACCGAGGGCGTCGCATTCGTACCTACTCGACCGTGGAGCGCAACGAGGCGGTCTACATCTGGCACGATGTCGAGCGGCGCGACCCGTTCTTCGACGCACCCGACGTTTTCGCGAGTTTCAACGACGGCAGCAGCGCCGAGGACTACTACCCACAGCAGCGACTGTATCGCGAAGCCTTGGAGATGCATCCGCAGTACGTCATCGAAAATGGCGTCGACTTCGCGCATTTCAAGTTCGTTCACCAGACTCCGATCGTGCCCATCTTCACCCGGCACGACTTCGACGAACCTGTGTCATATGTTGATTTCACGATCACGTTCGAAGGTGACGATCAGCAGAGCATCGAAGACATTGACAGCAGGGTCGAGGCGATCAACGGCGGAATCGGCATTGCGGTGACGAAAAGCTTTGGGATGGTGGATAATAGAACGATCTCTGCCATTACACCCGTTGATGACAGCACGTCTGATGTCCGCTTCATGGTGTACATCGGCCGTCGGCGGACGCGGAATCCGGAGCGCGCCGAGATGAAGGCCCGTGAATTCGGACACGAAGTCATCCGGCAGTTCGCCCAAGATATCGATATCTGGAGATACCAGCGCTATTCCGATCCACCTGCGCTGGCCAGTTCAGAGCAGCAGGGCTTTACTGCTCTCCGTAACTGGGCCAGGCAGTTCTATCCCGACGGTATCGGCGGCAGCGCCGCCGAAGTCTACGCAGCACAGAAGGGCCGATCCGAATGAAACCAAATCGCAAGCCGATCCGCGTGTTTCAGGTAGCGACGGGCAATGTCGGCAGCGAAATGATCAAGCGGATCGCCCGCCGGCCCGATCTCGAACTGATCGGAGTGCATTGCTACTCGCCGGAAAAGGTCGGTAAGGACGCCGGGGAGCTGGCCGGGCTGGCGGCCAACGGGGTGACGGCGACCGGCTCGATCGAGGAGATCATCGCCGCCAAGCCCGACGTAGTCACCTTCCACGGTGTCTTCCCCGATGAGGACCTGTATGTGAAGGTCCTCGAGGCGGGAATCAACATCGTAACCACCGCGGATTGGATCACCGGCTGGCACCGTGACACCAACCATCCGCATCCGTCGGGTAAGCCTGTCTCGCAGCTTCTTTCCGAGGCGTGTGAGAAAGGTGGCTCGACGTTTTACGGCACCGGGATGAACCCCGGCCTCAACCAGATTCTGGGTGTGGTGTGCTCGGCTGACGTCGCCGAGATCGAGAACGTCACCACCATCGAGTCCGTCGACGTCTCGTGTCACCACTCCAAAGACACCTGGATCGAGGTCGGTTACGGCCTTCCCGTCGACGACCCGAGCATTCCGGGCAAGTTGGAGAAGTACACCCGTGTGTTCGCGGACAGCGTGCTCATGATGGCCGACTGTTTCGACCTGAAACTCGACGAGGTCAAGTTCAGCTACGAACTGGGTGCGTGCACCAAGGACGTCGATCTGGGCTGGTACGTGCTGCCGAAGGGTTCACTCGGCGGCAACTACATCAAGTATCAGGGCATCATCGACGGCGTGCCAAGGGTCGAGACGCACCTGGAGTGGCAGATGACGCCACACACGGATCCGAGTTGGGATATCAAGGGCTGCTACATCACTCAGATCAAGGGTGATCCCTGCGTGTACAACAAGCACATGATCTTCCCGAGGCCCGGTATCGACTTGTCGGATCCGGCGAACTTCGCATCGATCGGTATGACCGTGACCGGTATGCCGGCCCTGAGTGCGATCTCATCGGTCGTCGATGCGCCGCCAGGACTGGTGACGAGCGCCGACCTGCCGTTGCGCGGGTTCGCCGGCCGCTTCAAGTTGTGAGGCCTCTCAAGCCACGCTGAGTTCCAGCCGTTCGAGGCGCCGCACAAGCAGGCTGGGAAGCCACCGGACGGTGTCGGACGCCTCGATGTGCGATGTGCGTTTGAGCAACTCTGCGATGACGATTCGGGCTTCCAGGCGTGCAAGCGCGGCGCCGACACAGAAGTGGGCGCCCTTGCCGAAGGCGATATGTCCCTTGCCGCTGCGCCGGTCGAGACGGAAGTCGTTGGCATCGTCGAAGTGTGACGGATCGCGGTTGGCGGCGCCCCACAGCAGGACCAGGCGTGACCCTGCACTGAGGTCGACACCATGCAGCGTCGTATCACCGAACACGTGCCGGTAGTGCCCCCGGAAGGGCGGCTCGTAACGCAGCACCTCCTCGAGGAATGCGCCCAGCAGGTCCGGGTTTTCGCGTACCCGCTGCTGAATGTCGGGGCGAGTGGCGAGCACATATGCCGCGGATCCGATCAACGACGCGGTCGACTCGCCGCCGGCGCTGAACAAGGTGGCCATGATGTTGAGCGCGGTGAGGTCGGTCAACTCTCCCGCCTCGCGAGCCATCGCAAGGTCACCCAGCAGGTTGTCCTGCGGATCGGCGGCGGCTCGTTGGAAGTGCTCATTGATATAGCCGGCCAGTTCCGATAGAGCAACTTCGGCGGCGGCGAGCTCATCTTGATCGGCAAGGCCTTCAACCACTTTGGTGGCTGCGTACCCCAATCGCATCACCTGGTCGGCGTCCAGATCCGGCACGCCGATCAGGCGCGTGACGACAGTCATCGGCAGCGGGTTGGCCATCGCGGCCATCCATTCGATGCCGCCGCTCTGCACCCCTTCGCTCCAAAGGCGGTCTTCGGTCTCGGCAACAAGAGATTCCATTGCACGGATTCGTTTCCCGGCCAACTGGGGCACCAACAGCTTTCGGTGGGCGGCATGAGTAGGGTCGTCCGCCGTTGCCAGAGCTTGAGTGTCGCCGCCGAGTTCGCCCATGGGAAAGGAGCCGACCTGGCCGTCCCGATACGTCATCGTGGCGGTGAGGTTCGATGAGAAATCCTCCGGCCGGCCGACCACCTCATTGACGGCATCCCAGGTGCATATGGCGAAGAATTCCGAGTCGCCGATCCGGTGCACGGGTCCACCGGCGAGCATCCGGGCGTACAGGGGATAGGGATCTTGGATGAACTCGTCATCGAACAACGCGACCCCGAGCTGACCTTCTCGCTCCGTCATTTCTCAAGGCTGAACGGGTGTGCGCGCCGCGTCAACGGTCCTGCGTGAAGTTGAAACGCCAGGTCGCGGGGATTTGCAGTGGCTGTCTCACGCCATGGTCCGGACCAGCACAACCCGTGAGATACGCCCATGCTTTTGTCTCAACATGAGATCATCCGTTCTATGGCTCGCACGGACTGGCTGGTGGGCGACGACCGCCGAACCGCGGCCGCCGAGCGCATCTACGCCGCCGCCACCGAGATGATTGCCAGCGGGGGACTGGACTCGTTCGACGTCGATACGCTCGCATCGCGGGTGCACTGCTCGCGCGCGACGATCTACCGCCATGCCGGCGGCAAGAACGAGATTCGTGAGGCCGTTCTCATCCGTGTCGCCGCCCGGATCATCGACACGGTCCGCGAAGCCTCGGCTCATCTGGCGGGTTCGGAACGAATTGTCACCGCAATTCTGGTGGCACTGAAGGAGATCCGCTCTGACCCCGTGGGGCGGCTGATGATGTCCTCGGTGAAGGCTCAGGAGATCGCGTGGTTCACCGAATCTCCGGTTGTGGCGCGGTTCGCTCGTGATATCAATGGCCTTGCCGAGGACGACCCGCAGGCCGCGCAGTGGATCGTTCGGATCGTGCTGGCGTTGATGTACTGGCCCGTCAACGACACCGAGACCGAACGACAGATGGTGCAGCGCTTCGTCTCGCCGGCGTTCGCCTCTGCCGCCGTAACATCTGGACGACCATGACCTCCAACATCACGCCGCGTCGTCCCGCGAATGGCAAGCAGGTGCGCGCGGACCGTACGCGGGCGACGGTCATCGACGAGACCGTGCGCTGCGTCCTCGAGGAGGGGTTCGGCGCCGCGAGTGCCAAACACATCACCGAGCGTGCGGGTGTCACGTGGGGAGTGATCCAGTACCACTTCGGCGACCGCGACGGTCTGCTGATGGCCGTGGTCGATAGCGGCTTCAGCGAGCTACTGGCCAAGCTGCGCGAAATCGAGCCGAAACTGAGCTCACAAGAAGGACGCGCCAGGACCGAGCTGCTCGTCAATACAGTGGCAGAGGCCTTTCTGAGCCCGACATCGATTGCGGCACTGGAGATTCTGATCGCCACGCGGGCGAGTCGAGCGGATGTCGACCAACGCCATCTCTTGGATCTGTTCACGACTCTCACCGATCTCGGTCGTTACGTCGCCGAGGGACTCGAACCCGAGCGCGCGGATGCGGTCGGCAATCTCGTGTGGACCACGTTGATGGGAGCCATGGTGGCCACCATGGCCGTGCCCGCCCCCGTCGATGTCAGTCGTGAGTTGCGCGCGCTGACCGACGCGATCACCGCGTACGTCGACCAGGCGCGGCACGGCTAGCGGCGCCTCAGCGTGGAGCGGGCTGCGTCGGTTCCGTCGCCCCGCTTCTCGAGGCAGTGTCGTGCCGTCGGGTGGCGAACACGCAACCGATGACGATGAGGACCAGCGCGGCGACGTTCCACGGCGTCAGCGGCTCGTCCAGCACGATCACACCGGCCGCGAGGGCCACGGCGGGGTTGATGTAGGTGAAGACCAGCGCACGAGCCGCCCCGACCTCGCGGATCAGGGCGAAGAACACGAGAAACGCCAGCGCCGTGCATATGACAGCGAGGCCGGCGAGCGCCAAAAGCACTTGAGTAGAAGGCATTTCAGTAGGCCAGGTCGCGGCGGCGGGCGCCGCGTACACCAGGGCGGCGAAGGCAAGGCACACCGCGGTCATCGGGAGTGCCGGGACGTCGGTCAGGTGGCGCGCGGCGATCAGTGGTGCGATCGCATAACACGTCGCGACCAACAGCACCTCGATGATCGGCCAGGTGCTGCCGCCGATGTGCGGGCCGGCGAGCACCGCTACGCCCGCGATGCCGATGGCGAGGCCGAGGATCCGTTTGGCGCCCAGTCGCTCGCCGCCGGTGAGTCGATCCAGCACGGCGGCGATGATCGGCGCGGCGGCGATCAGAAGACCGGTCATCGAGCTGGTGAGATGACGTTCGGCGTCTGACAGCAACCACCACGCGGCGATGATCTCGAACAACGCGAAACCCGCCAACGCCTTCCAGTGGTTTCGCACGATCGTCACCGTCCGCCGTGACAGGGCCAGCGGAAGCAGTACCGCCGCGCCCACTGCGACCCGGGTGAACACCAATACCGGAACGGACACACCCTCGACAGCGATCTTGATCAGCAGGTAGGGGATGCCCCAGATGATGCTCATCGCGAGGAACAGGGTCCAGCCGCGCGAGCTCACGCAGCCACCCTACGTCGCGGATTCGGCGCGCATACCGACCGCGAGGGTTGTGTTCTGTTCGGGGACATCGCTGACGCCGGTATGTCTCGGGACATCGCTGACACCTGAGTAGGGCCTCGACCACGATGGTTCATGGCCCAGAAGGTGACGGCGATGGACATTCGGATGGCTGCGGCG
>NZ_NVQE01000061.1 GCF_002591975.1 Mycobacterium neglectum
AAGTTACGGCGGTCAATAGCGGCAGGGAAACGCCCGGACCCATCCCGAACCCGGAAGCTAAGCCTGCCAGCGCCGATGATACTACCCAACCCGGGTGGAAAAGTAGGACACCGCCGAACACAAATTAGGAATCACCCCCCACAATTGCGTGGGGGGTGATTCTATTTGTGACAATTGTTTCTCGAATTCTCAATTGTCGCGAGATCAGGTAGAAAGGCATACGTGGTCCAGGACGGAAACCGCGACAACCGCGGGCGCGACCCCCGTCGCTCGCCGCCGCGCTCGTCGGGTCCCAATCGGGCCCGCCGGGTTCAACCGAAGCACGGGGACGAGACATCGCGCGACGACGGCCCGCCCATTGCCGCCGACATCGAAGCCAAGCAGTTGGCGCCCGAAATTCGCGGCGAGCTCACGACTTTGGATAAAAGCACCGCCGACACGGTGGCACGTCACTTGGTGGCGGCCGGCCTGCTGCTCGACGAGGATCCCGAAACCGCACTGGCTCACGCACGCGCGGCACGGGCCCGCTCCGGACGTATCGCCGCGGTGCGCGAGGCCGTCGGAATCGCCGCGTACCACTGTGGCGACTGGACGCAGGCGCTGGCTGAACTGCGTGCGGCCCGCCGAATGGGCAGTAAGTCACCACTGCTTCCACTCATCGCCGACTGTGAGCGCGGCGTCGGACGTCCAGAACGAGCCATCGAGCTGGCACGCAGCCCCGAAGCCGCCCAGCTCACCGGGGATGAGGCCGACGAGCTGCGCATCGTCGCGGCGGGCGCTCGCTCCGACCTCGGTCAGCATGAGCAGGCCCTCGCGATTCTGTCCTCGCCGCAACTCGACAAGAAGCGAACGGGCCCGACCGCCGCCCGACTCTTCTACGTCTACGCCGAGACGTTGTTGACACTCGGGCGACGCGACGAGGCGCTGCAGTGGTTCATCAACGCCACTGCCGCCGATGTCGAGGGACTGACCGACGCCGAGGACCGCGTCACGGAGCTGAGCTGACGTGACTGCGCTTGTGCAGGAACATGATTGCCTGCTGCTCGACCTCGACGGCACCGTATTCCGTGGCCATGAAGCCACCGAAGGTGCGGTCGAAACACTCTCCACTGTCAGCTCTCGCGCGCTCTACGTCACCAATAACGCATCACGCAGCCCGGCCGAGGTGGCGCAGCACCTTCAGGAACTGGGCTTCACGGCCGAGCCGGACGACGTCGTCACCAGCGCCCAAAGCGCGGCTAACCTCCTGGCGGCCCAATTGCCTCCCGGCGCAGCGGTTCTCATCATCGGCACCGACGCGTTGGCCGCCGAGGTGCGGCAGGCCGGACTCACGCCGGTGCGGCAGGCCTCCGATGGGCCGGTTGGCGTCGTCCAGGGCCATTCCCCGCAGACCGGCTGGTCGGACCTTTCCGAAGCGGCGTTGGCCATCCGAAGCGGTGCGCTCTGGGTCGCGGCCAACGTCGACCTGACATTGCCGTCTGAGCGAGGTCTGCTACCCGGCAATGGGTCGATGGTCGCAGCGCTCCGTGCGGCGACCAACCGGGAACCCCAGGTCGCAGGCAAGCCCCACCCGACGCTGATGAACGATGCGTTGGCTCGCGGCACGTTCTCCACACCACTGGTCGTGGGGGACCGGCTGGATACCGATATCGCCGGAGCCAAGGCCGCCAGCTTGCCGAGTCTCATGGTGCTGACCGGTGTCAGCACCGCGGAGGACATGATCCGGGCGGCGGCATCGGAGCGGCCCGACTACCTCGGACCCGATCTGCGCTCGCTCTATGCCCGCGCCGACATCCTTGGCGTCGGGCCGCACCCCGCCTGGCGCATCGACATCGGCTCGTCCGAGGTGACCGTCCACGCGACGGGAAGGGAGCTCGGAGACCCGCTCTCGGCGGTCCGCGCCACGGCCAGCGCAGTCTGGAATGCCTGCCTCGACGGCCGCGCCTTCACGATCTCGGCGGGCGACGACACTGCGCGACAGGCCCTGGAGCCATGGTCCGTACTCACCCCTGCGGATCGGCTAGCGTGAACACTGACATGAGTACCGACCCGGATCAGATACGTGCCCAGATCGCGGAGCTGCTGGCAGATGTGCCCGACCCTGCGCAAGAGGGTGTCGAGATCGCCGACTCCGAGATCGACGGCATCGCCGCGCGGCTCGAGGAGGCGCACGACCTGCTGGTCCGAGCGCTCGAATCGGTCGAGAAGGGCTGAACACTCGTGGCGCGGCGGGCACGTGTTGACGCCGAGCTGGTGCGACGCGGGCTGGCCCGCTCGCGCCAGCAGGCAGCCGAGCTCATCGGCGCGGGGAAAGTCAGCATCGACGGCATGCCTGCCGCCAAACCCGCCACCGCGATCGCGGTGAGTGCCGCGCTCACCGTCGCGAACTCCGACGATCGCGGCTGGGTATCGCGCGGCGCCCACAAGCTGATCGGGGCGCTGGACACCTTCGAGATCAACGTCGACGGGCGGCGGTGTCTGGACGCTGGGGCCTCCACCGGCGGGTTCACGGAGGTCCTGCTCGATCGCAGCGCACGCGAGGTTGTCGCCGTCGATGTGGGCTACGGCCAGCTGGCGTGGTCGCTGCGCAACGATCCACGCGTCACCGTCCTGGAACGCACGAACGTGCGCGAACTCGCGCCCGACGTCATCGGCGGTCCGGTCGGCCTGGTGGTCGCCGACCTGTCGTTCATCTCGCTGTCCACAGTGCTGCCAGCACTGACGTCGTGTGCGGATGCCGACGCCGATATCGTTCCCATGGTGAAGCCGCAATTCGAGGTCGGCAAGGATCGCGTGGGCGCCGGCGGCGTCGTCGCCGAGCCACACTTGCGCGCCGACGCGGTGCTCACCGTCGCCCGCCGCGCCGCCGCACTGCAGTGGCACACGGTCGCCGTCACCGCCAGCCCGCTGCCCGGCCCGTCCGGCAACGTCGAGTACTTCCTGCGGCTGCGGTCGCGAACCGATCACCCATTAGAAGGCGAGTCGCTGGAACAGGCGGTGCTCAAGGCTGTCGCGGAGGGCCCGCAGTGAGCGTTCAACGCAACATCCTGCTGGTGGTGCACACCGGCCGCGACGACGCCACCGAGGTGGCACGCCGTGTGCATAAAGTACTCGGGAACAACGGGATTCGACTGCGGGTGCTGTCCGCCGAGTCCGTCGACCGCGGAACAGAGCACCTCTCGCCCGACGATGTGAGTGCCCTCGGAGCCGGAATCGAGATCGTCGACGCCCACGACGGGGTCGCCGAAGGCTGCGAGCTGGTTCTCGTCCTCGGCGGCGACGGAAGCTTTCTGCGTGGGGCCGAACTCGCCCGCAACGTCGAAATACCAGTCCTGGGCGTGAATCTGGGCCGTATCGGCTTCCTCGCCGAGGCCGAGGCCGAGAACATCGACTCCGTACTCGACCACATCATCAAGCGCGATTACCGCGTCGAGGAGCGGATGACGCTCGATATCGTCGTGCGCGCTGAAGGCGAGATCATCCACCGCGGTTGGGCGCTCAACGAGGCCAGCCTGGAGAAGGGTCCGCGCCTGGGCGTGCTCGGTGCCGTGCTCGAGGTGGATGGGCGGCCGGTCTCCGCGTTCGGGTGTGACGGCGTGCTCGTCGCGACACCCACCGGCTCGACGGCGTGGGCGTTTTCTGCGGGCGGCCCGATCCTTTGGCCCGATCTGGAGGCGATCCTGGTGGTCCCGAACAACGCCCACGCGCTGTTCGCGCGTCCGATGGTGACCAGTCCCGATGCCTCCATTGCGATCGAGGTCGAGGCGAGGGGTCACGACGCGCTGGTGTTCTGCGACGGTCGCCGCGAGATGGTGGTGCCTGCGGGCGGCCGGCTGGAAGTCACCAGGTGCGGCACACCGTTGAAATGGGTGCGACTGGACAGCGCGCCGTTCACCGACCGCCTGGTGCGCAAGTTCCGGTTGCCGGTCACGGGGTGGCGCGGGCAGTAGTGCTATCCGAAATCCGTATCGAGTCGCTTGGCGCGATCAGCACCGCGACCGCCGAGTTCGATCGCGGTCTCACCGTGCTCACCGGCGAGACCGGTACCGGTAAAACCATGGTGGTCACGGGTCTGCACCTGCTCGGCGGAGCGCGCGCCGACGCCACGCGGGTGCGCTCGGGTGCGGCACGCGCAGTCGTCGAAGGCCGGTTCACCACCAGCGAGCTGGGAGAGGACGTCACCGCCCAGATTGACGAGATCCTCGATTCTTCGGGAGCAGAGCGAGACGACGACGGTAGCGTCATCGCCGCGCGTTCCGTGGCCCGTGACGGCCCGTCGCGGGCCTTTCTCGGTGGCCGCAGCGTGCCCGCGAAGTCGCTCGGCACGTTCACCACCGAATTGCTCACCCTGCACGGCCAGAACGATCAGCTCCGGCTGATGCGTCCCGACGAGCAGCGTGGCGCGCTGGACCGGTTCGTCGATGTCGAGAAGCAGCTGAAGCGCTATCGCAAGCTGCGCGAGGACTGGCTGGCCGCGCGTCGCGACCTCGTCGACCGCACGCAGCGGGCGCGCGAGCTGGCGCAGGAGGCAGACCAACTCAAGTTCGCACTCAACGAGATCGACACCGTCGCACCGCAACCCGGTGAGGACGATGCGCTCGTCGGCGACATCCAGCGGATGTCGGAGCTGGACTCGGTACGGGAAGCGGCGCAAACTGCACGTGCCGCGCTGTCCGGCGACGACGACCCGTCACCCGAAACCGCGTCGGCAATCGGCGCTGTGGGGCAAGCGAAGTCGGCTATGGAGGCCACCGACGACTCCGCCCTGCGCGCGCTGGCCGCACAACTCGACGGCGCGTTCGCCGTGATCGGTGATGTGGCAAGCGAACTCGGTGACTACCTGACCGCACTGCCCAGCGATGCGAGCACACTGGAGTCGAAGCTGTTACGGCAGAGCGAGCTGCGCACGCTGACCCGCAAGTACGCCGCCAACATCGACGGTGTCCTGGAATGGGCGCAGCAGTCGCGGGACCGGCTGACACAGCTCGACGTATCCGAGGAGGCGCTCGCCGATCTCGAACGTCAGGTCGTCGCGCTGCACGACGAAGTCGTCGTCGCGGCCAATGACCTCACAAAGGCGCGGACCAAGGCGGCCAAGGGTCTGTCCAAGGCGGTGACCGCCGAGCTCTCGGGGCTGGCGATGGCCGATGCCGAGTTCACGGTCTCGGTGGCGCCGCTGGCTGCGCGCGTCGATGACACCGCTCCGCTGACGGTGTCTGCTGGCGTAACGGCGCACGCCGGTCAGTACGGAGTCGACGCGGTCGAGTTCGGCTTCGCGGCACACCGCGGCACCGACGTGCTGCCATTGAGCAAGAGTGCATCCGGCGGGGAGCTGTCGCGCGTGATGCTCGCGCTCGAGGTCGTGTTGGCCGCGTCGACCGAGGGAACGACGATGGTCTTCGACGAAGTCGACGCGGGAGTCGGCGGACGCGCGGCAGTGCAGATCGGCCGTCGACTAGCGCGGCTGGCCAGTACACACCAGGTCATCGTCGTCACGCATCTGCCCCAGGTGGCCGCCTACGCCGACGTCCACCTGGTTGTCGACAGCGGCGGCCGGGGCAAGGCCAGCGGGGTACGCCGGCTCGATGACGACGACCGCGTGGCCGAGCTGGCCCGGATGCTGGCCGGCCTCGGAGAGTCCGACAGCGGGCGAGCGCATGCCCGCGAGCTGCTGGAAGCCGCACAACAACAACGAGGGACGAGCGACTAGGGGTGTGATCCCGTCATTCCCCGAGGACGGTGTCGATCAAGTCAATGACGAAATCGGCGTCGAGGGCGTCAGCCGTCATCAGTCGTCGATAGAACACCGCACCCGACAGCGCCACGGAGGCGGCCTCGGCATCGACACGGGCAGGAAACTGCCCATCGTCGACGCCCGCGGCAATGGCGTCAGTCAGGCGCCGGCGCCGCTCCGCCGAGTAACGGTGAAAGAAATCGCGGACGCCCGAATCGTTTTCGGTCGCATGGATCAGCGCGGGGATACACGCGGCCACCGGCGAGTCGGTGAGCGCACGGACGAGATGGCTGAGAAGCAACTCGACCCGCTGCCGGGCCGTGCCCGAGACGAGTTCGCGGTTCGGGTCCGGTTGCACGTTGAGGGTCTCGAGCGCATCGGCGATCAGTGCGGCCCTATCGGGCCAGTGGCGGTACAGGGTGCTGCGACCGACACCCGCCCGCGCGGCAACCGACTCCATCCGAAAGCCGGCAAATCCGACGTCCGCGAACTCCTCGATGGCGGCGCGGCATATCACCCGACGGGAATGGCCAACGCGGGGATCGGACTGGGATCTTCGGGACACCTATGTATCATAATGGCTAGGAGGTGCACAGATGACCAACATAAGCGTTCGCTACATCGTCGACGATGTCGATGCTGCGGTGGACTTCTACACATCCCTTTTCCAGTTCGAGGTGGCGATGCAACCGGCGCCAGGCTTCGCGATGCTGCGCCGTGGTGAGTTGCGACTGCTGCTGAACTCGCCTGAGGGCGGTGGTGGCGCCGGCCAGACTCTCACCGACGGCAGTCGGCCAGAACCGGGTGGATGGAACCGATTTCAGCTCCAAGTCGACGATTTGGACGTGGCCGTAGCCAATGCGCGAAAGGCCGGCGTGGAATTACGGGGTGACGTGACCACCGGCCGGGGCGGACGCCAGGCACTGGTGCCGGACCCGGCGGGCAACCTCGTGGAACTGTTCGAGTCGTACACATAACCGTGTTGCAGTTGTGACAAGAGTCAACTTCTGAGGCTGATGTTACGGCGCGCCTCCGACGGATGACGCGTGCGGATCGACAGAATCGCCGCATGAAGATGTCAGCGCTGCTATCCCGTAATGCCAATTCTCGACCGGGCATCACCGGCACAGCGCGCGTCGACCGCGACATCGATCGGCTGCTGCGACGCATCAACCCGGGCGACATCGTCGTCCTCGATGCCCTCGATCTGGACCGGATCACCGCAGACGCACTCGTCGAGGCCGGTGTCACCGCGGTTGTGAACGCGTCGCCGTCGATCTCGGGTCGATACCCCAACTTGGGCCCCGAGGTGCTGGTCGCCAACGGCGTCACCCTGATCGACGACACCGGCGACGAGGTGTTCAAGAAGGTCAAGGACGGCGCGCGGGTGCGCCTGCACGAGGGCGGCGTCTACTCCGGCGACCGGCGGCTGATCCTCGGCGCCGAGCGGACCGATGACGAAATCCACGAGCTGATGCACGAGGCCAAGAGCGGGCTGGTGGCACATCTCGAGGCGTTCGCGGGCAACACCATCGAGTTCATCCGCAGTGAGAGCCCGCTGCTGATCGACGGCATCGGTATTCCCGACGTCGACGTCGACATGAACCGACGCCACGTCGTCATCGTGGCCGAGGAGCCGAGTTCGGCCGTCGACCTGAAGGCGCTCAAGCCGTTCATCAAGGAGTACCAACCGGTGCTGGTGGGTGTCGGCACCGGAGCCGACGTCCTGCGCAAGGCCGGCTACCGCCCCCAGCTCATCGTCGGAGACCCCGACCGGATCAGCGCCGACGCGCTGCGCTGCGGTGCGCAGGTCGTGCTGCCCGCCGACGCCGACGGACACGCGGCGGGTCTGGAGCGGATCCAGGACCTCGGTGTCGGGGCGATGACGTTCCCGGCCGCCGGGTCGGCCGCCGACCTTGCGTTGCTGCTCTGCGATCACCATGGCGCTTCGCTGATCGTGACCGCCGGCCACAGCGCGAGCATCGAGGAGTTCTTCGACCGGTCGCGCCAGCAGAGCAATCCGTCGACCTTCCTCACCCGGCTTAAGGTCGGGGAGAAGCTGGTTGACGCCAAGGCTGTCGCCACGCTGTATCGCAGCCGGGTCTCCGGTGGTGCCATCGCCCTGCTCGTGCTCGCCATGCTCATTGCGGTGATCGTCGCGCTGTGGGTGTCACGGGCAGATACCGCACTGGTGGATTGGGTCGTCGACTACTGGAACCGGTTCGCGCTCTGGGTTCAGGGCTGGGTCACTTAGGGGTTGCGATGATTTCCCTGCGCTCACATGCGATTTCGCTCGCGGCGGTGTTCCTTGCATTGGCCATCGGTGTCGCGCTGGGTTCCGGACTGCTGTCTGACACCGTGCTGTCCGGCCTCAAAGATGACAAGCACGAATTGCAGAAGCAGATCAACACGCTCACCGATGACAAGAACGCGATCAATGAAAAGCTGAGTGCTGCAGGGGAGTTTGATTCCCAGATGGCGCCCCGAATCTTGCGTGACTCGCTCGCCGGGAAGTCGGTGGTGCTGTTCCGGACGCCGGATGCAGCGGTTGACGACGTCGAAGCGTTGACACGCCTGGTCGCCGAGGCCGGCGGCACGGTCACCGGGACGGTAGGGCTCACACCCGAGTTCGTCAACGCCAATTCGGCCGAGAAGCTGCTGTCGGTGGTGAACTCGCCGATCGTGCCAGCGGGAAAGCAGCTGAGTACGACGTCGGTGGACCAGGGCTCGCAGGCAGGTGACCTGCTGGGCATCAGCCTGCTGATCAACCGGGACCCGAAGGTCTCGGTCGTCGACGACACCCAGCGCGACACCGTGCTGGCCACGCTGCGCGACACCGGTTTCATCACCTACGGCACCGAGCGCGTCGGCGCGGCGAACACCGCACTGATCGTGACCGGCGGTGCACTGCCCGACGACGCCGGAAACCAGGGGTCCACGGTCGCCAGGTTCGCGGCCGGCCTGGCACCGCACGGCTCCGGGACGGTGCTGGTCGGGCGCGACGGGTCGGCCTCCGGTACCGCTGCGGTGGCCGTGGCGAGGTCAGACGACTCGCTGACCACCGCGGTCAGCACCGTTGACGACGTCGACTCGGAGTCCGGCCGGCTCACCTCGGTGCTGGCACTCAGCGACCTGGCCGCCGGCGGCAAGCCCGGTCAGTACGGCATCGGTCAGGGAGCCGCGTCGGTAACCATCCCGCAATAATTCCCCTAGCAAGCTGTGGGCCCAGGGCACGGCGCGTCAGCGACGGCTTGTCGGCGTCGGTGTTAGGGTTGGGTTCCGTGGGTCGGCAGGCCCCAGCTATTCACAGCGAGCCCCTGCCGCGTCGTCACGGAGGTTGCTCTTGCCAGCGCTACGCAAGCACCCGCAGGCCCCCACCAAGCACATGTTTGTGACGGGTGGCGTGGTTTCCTCCCTCGGAAAGGGGCTCACCGCCTCCAGCCTCGGACAGTTGCTGACCGCGCGTGGCCTACAGGTGACGATGCAGAAGCTGGACCCCTACCTCAACGTCGACCCTGGCACCATGAACCCGTTCCAGCACGGCGAGGTGTTCGTCACCGAGGACGGCGCCGAGACCGACCTCGACGTTGGCCACTACGAGCGGTTTCTCGATCGGAATCTGTACGGGTCGGCGAATGTCACGACGGGACAAGTGTATTCGTCGGTGATCGCCAAGGAGCGTCGCGGCGAGTACCTCGGCGACACCGTGCAGGTCATCCCGCACATCACCGACGAGATCAAGCGGCGCATCCTGGAGATGGCCAAGCCGGATCCCAGCGGAAACCGTCCCGACGTGGTGATCACCGAGATCGGCGGCACCGTCGGCGACATCGAATCACTGCCCTTCTTGGAGGCCGCCCGTCAGGTGCGGCACGAGGTCGGCCGCGAGAACTGCTTCTTCCTGCACTGCTCACTGGTTCCGTTCATGGCGCCGTCCGGTGAGCTGAAGACCAAGCCGACGCAACACTCGGTGGCCGCCCTGCGCAGCATCGGCATCAGCCCGGACGCATTGATTCTGCGTTGTGACCGCGATGTGCCCGAACCGTTGAAGAACAAGATCGCGCTGATGTGCGACGTGGACATCGACGGGGTCATCTCCACACCGGACGCGCCGTCGATCTACGACATCCCCAAGGTCCTGCACCGTGAGGAGTTGGACGCTTACGTGGTGCGCCGGCTCAACCTGCCGTTCCGTGATGTGGATTGGACGCAGTGGAATGACCTGCTGCACCGCGTGCACGAGCCCCGCGAGACAGTGCGAATCGCGCTGGTGGGCAAGTACATCGACCTCTCCGATGCCTACCTGTCGGTGGCCGAGGCACTGCGTGCCGGTGGCTTCGCCCACCACGCCAAGGTCGAGATGAGGTGGGTGGCCTCCGACGACTGCGACACCGAAAGCGGTGCGACGGCCGCACTCGGCGACGTCCACGGCATCTTGATTCCCGGCGGGTTCGGCATCCGCGGCATCGAGGGCAAGATCGGTGCCATCCGGTACGCGCGCAAACGGGGTCTGCCGGTCCTGGGGCTGTGCCTCGGACTGCAGTGCATCGTCATCGAGGCGGCACGCTCGGTGGGCATCACCGAGGCGAACTCGGCGGAGTTCGATCCGAAGACTCCCGACCCTGTCATCTCGACGATGGCCGACCAGCGCGACGTCGTCGCCGGCGACGCCGACCTCGGCGGCACCATGCGCCTCGGCGCCTACCCGGCGGTGTTGGAGCCCAATTCCATTGTGGCGCAGGCATACGGGGCGCGAGAGGTGTCCGAGCGGCACCGTCACCGCTTCGAAGTCAACAATTCCTACCGCGACCGTATCGCCGAGAGCGGGCTTCGGTTCAGCGGGACGTCGCCCGACGGTCACCTCGTCGAGTTCGTCGAGTACGACCCCGCTGTTCACCCGTTCCTCGTCGGCACCCAGGCGCACCCTGAGCTGAAGAGCAGGCCCACCCGCCCGCATCCGCTGTTCGTCGCGTTCGTCGGCGCGGCGCTGAGCTACAAGGCCGAGGAGCGACTGCCCGGGATGGATATCCCGGAGCACGCGAACGGTTCCGAGCATGCCGAGGAGGTCGGCCAACCGCTGCGCGATGCCGAGCTGCAAAAAACGGAAGCCCGTGGCTGAGCACGATTTCGAGACGGTTGACTCCGAAACCATTTACGTTGGCAGTATTTTCGCATTGCGCCGCGATGATGTGCGCATGCCCGGCGGCAACCTCGCGAAGAGGGAGGTCCTCGAGCACTTCGGCGCGGTGGCCGTCTTGGCAATCGACGAAGAGGACAACGTCGCGCTGGTGTATCAGTACCGGCAGCCGTTCGGCAGGCGACTGTGGGAACTTCCGGCGGGGCTGCTGGACGTCGGCGGCGAACCGCCGCACCTGACCGCCGCCCGTGAACTTCAGGAAGAGGCAGGTCTGGCCGCCAAGGACTGGCGGGTGCTCGTCGACCTCGACACCGCGCCGGGGTACAGCGACGAGAGCGTGCGCGTCTACCGGGCGACGGTACTGTCCGAGGCCGGCAGGCCCGATGCTCACGACGAGGAAGCCGACCTACGCCTGGAGTGGTTCCCGCTGGTCGACGCCGTGCGGATGGTTTTCGACGGCGAGATCGTGAATTCGATTGCGGTGGCCGGAATTTTGGCAGCACACGCGATGCCGAACACGGACGCGTTGCGGCCCGTCGATGCGCCGTGGACGGACCGGCCGACATCCTTCCGGGACAAGAAGGATCACTGATGACGATGTTCCGGTCGGCCCTCGACGACCAGATCCAGGGCTACCTCGACCACCTGACCATCGAGCGTGGCGTTGCGGCCAACACCTTGAGCTCCTACCGGCGGGACCTGCGGCGCTATTCCGAGCACCTCGCGCTGCGTGGCATCGACGACCTGGCGAAGGTGACCGAGTCCGACGTCAGCGACTTCCTGGTCGCCCTGCGTCGCGGTGATCCTGACGCGGGCACCGTCGCACTTTCGGCGGTATCGGCCGCGCGTGCCCTGATCGCGGTCCGTGGGCTGCACCGCTTCGCCGAGGCGGAGGGGCTCACCGCGCTCAACGTCGCGTCCGCGGTCAAACCGCCGACACCGAGCCGGCGGCTACCCAAGAGCCTGACCCTCGATGAGGTGCTGGCCCTGCTGGACGGGGCCGGCGGTGACAGCGAGGCGGACGGGCCGCTCACACTGCGCAACCGGGCGCTGCTCGAACTGCTCTACTCGACCGGGGCACGCATCTCGGAGGCCGTCGGCCTCGACGTCGACGACATCGACACCCGGGCGCGGTCGGTCCTGTTGCGAGGCAAGGGCGGCAAACAGCGGCTGGTGCCCGTCGGCCGGCCGGCGGTCACCGCGTTGGACGCCTACTTCGTGCGCGGACGCCCCGAGCTGGCGCGCCGCGGGCGCGGCACCCCGGCGATCTTCCTCAACGCCAGGGGCGGACGGCTCTCGCGCCAGAGCGCGTGGCAGGTGCTTCAGGATGCGGCCGAACGGGCGGGCATCACATCCGCGGTGTCGCCGCACGTGCTGCGCCACTCGTTCGCCACACATCTGCTCGACGGCGGCGCCGACGTCCGCGTCGTGCAGGAATTGCTCGGCCACGCGTCGGTCACCACGACGCAGATCTACACGATGGTGACCGTGACGGCGCTGCGCGAGGTGTGGGCCGGAGCCCATCCGCGGGCGCAGTGAAGCTGAGTCAGTCGCCCAGGTACTCCGACTCGAGCACCAGGTCGGGCGCCATCGTCTGATACTCGCCGTGCGTCTTGTGCTCAGAGGTCGCGAAGAGCTTGCCCTCCTGCTCGCGCATGTACTCACGGTATTTGGGGGAGCCGGGGATCAGCATGTTGTCGGCGACCACGATCGATCCCCGGTGCAGCCAGCCGCGGTCGAGAATGCTCAACAGATCGGGCAGATAGGCCGTCTTGTCGTGGTCGATGAACAGCAGGTCCAGCACTCCGGCTGCGAAGCCGTGCTCGTTGGCGAGTGCATCGAGTGTCTTCCCGCCGTCGCCGATCGTGCCGACCACACACGTTACCCGGTCAGAGATTCCGGCGTGCTCCCAGATGCGTTGTGCTATCTCGGCATTGGCGGCAGACAGCTCCACGGAAACCACTTTCGCCGCGGGTGCCGCGCGAGCGATCCGCAGCGAGCCGTAGCCGCAGTAGGTGCCCAACTCCAGCGCCACGGCGGCGTTGGAGCGACGGACCGCGGCATCGAGGAATTCGCCCTTTTCGTCGCCGATGTTGATCAGGAACGACTTCTCGTAGGCGAACTCGTCGATCTTGGCGATGACGTCGTCGATGTCGCCTCGACGGGCGGAGGCCACCACATAGTCGGCGGCCGCGGCCTCCCGGCCGTCGCCGATCTGACCGGTTTTGGTGATGTTGCGGGATCCGATCGCCAGCCGCCAGAACGACCAACGCAGGAACGGGATGCGGCGCTTCAGGCTCACCTACGCCAGCCTAGGCGGGATCACGCCGAAAAAGTTGCCCGCGGGTCTGGCAGACCACGCAGTCACCTCCCGTTAAACTTGCCCGGATGTCCGCCATGCCTGCGCGTTGCCTGACCAGCGATGGTCCCGCGTGAGTGACGACGGCGAAAGCGCCGACCTCGGCCTGACCGGCCGCCAGCCACGAAAGATCCCCACGCCCGAACCCAAGGCATCGCATGGTCCGGCCAAGGTCATCGCGATGTGCAATCAGAAGGGCGGGGTGGGTAAGACCACGTCGACCATCAACCTCGGCGCCAGCCTGGCCGAGTACGGCCGCCGCGTGCTGCTGGTCGACCTCGATCCGCAGGGTGCGCTGTCGGCGGGCCTCGGGGTGCCGCACTACGAACTCGAGCACACGGTGCACAACCTGCTGGTCGAACCCCGCGCGTCGATCGATGAGGTGCTGATCAGCACCCGCGTCAAGAACCTGGATCTGGTGCCCAGCAATATCGACTTGTCGGCCGCGGAGATCCAGCTGGTCAACGAGGTGGGCCGCGAGCAGTCCCTGGCCCGCGCGATCTATCCGGTCTTGGACCGCTACGACTATGTCCTGATCGACTGCCAGCCGTCGCTTGGGCTGCTCACGGTGAACGGGCTGGCCTGCAGCGACGTGGTGATCATCCCGACGGAGTGCGAGTTCTTCTCGCTGCGTGGCCTGGCGCTGCTGACCGACACCGTCGAAAAGGTGCACGACCGGCTGAACCCGAAGCTCTCCATCGGCGGCATCCTCATCACCCGCTATGACCCGCGCACCGTGAACTCCCGCGAAGTGATGGCCCGAGTTCTCGAGCGGTTCGGCGACCTCGTTTTCGACACCGTCATCACGCGGACGGTGCGCTTCCCCGAGACCAGCGTCGCCGGCGAACCGATCACCTCGTGGGCGCCGAAATCTGTTGGTGCCGAGGCATATCGGTCACTAGCGCGCGAGGTCATCGACCGGTTCGGCGCGTGACCGAGGCAGTGACAGAGGCTGGAGCAGACGACACTGCGACATCGGATTCACACCAGTCGCTGAACGCGGGCTTCCAGGTCCGGCTCAGCAATTTCGAGGGCCCGTTCGACCTGCTGCTGCAGCTGATCTTCGCGCATCGGCTCGACGTGACCGAGGTGGCGCTACACCAGGTGACCGACGACTTCATCGCCTACACCAAGGAGATCGGCCGCCAACTCGAACTCGAAGAGACGACCACCTTCCTGGTGATCGCGGCCACGCTGCTCGATCTCAAGGCGGCCCGGCTGCTGCCCGCCGGTGAGGTGCACGACGAAGAGGATCTCGCGCTGCTCGAGGTGCGCGACCTGCTGTTCGCCCGACTGCTCCAATACCGGGCATTCAAGCACGTCGCGGATCTTTTCGCCGAACTCGAGGCGGCGGCGTTGCGCAGCTATCCGCGGGCGGTGGCGCTCGACGAGCGCTACCAGGAGCTGCTGCCCGAGGTCATGATCGGTGTCGACGCCGAGGCGTTCGCCCAGATCGCGGCGGCGGCGTTCACCCCGCGTCCGGTGCCGACCATCGGGCTCGAGCACCTGCACGAGGTGGCGGTATCGGTACCCGAGCAGGTCAGTAACCTGATGGCGCTGCTCGAAAGTCGCGGGATCGGCCAATGGGCGTCGTTCCGCGACCTGGTGGCCGACTGCCAGGCACCGATCGAGATCGTCGGCCGGTTCCTGGCGCTGCTCGAGCTGTACCGGGCCAGGGCAGTAGCATTCGAACAACCAGAAGCGCTTGGTGTACTCCAGATTTCGTGGACCGGTGAACGGCCCAACCATCAACACCTTGCGGTGGAAGAAGACCACTATGACTGACGACACCGAAACGGACGTCTGGACCGACGTCCCAGCCGAGACGCCACCGGAGTTGGAGGACTCCGAACTCGGGGCGGTGCTGGAGGCGCTGCTGTTGGTGGTGGATACACCGGTCACGGTCGACCAGCTCGCCGCCGCGACCGAGCAGCCCGCATACCGGGTGGGCACCAAGCTGGCGCTGATGGCCGAGGAGTTCAAGGCCCGCGACAGTGGTATCGATCTGCGCGAAGCCGGCGGCGGCTGGCGGATGTACACCAGGGCGCGGTACGCGCCCTACGTGGAGCGCCTGCTGCTCGACGGGGCACGCTCGAAGCTGACGCGTGCGGCGCTCGAGACGTTGGCCGTGGTGGCCTACCGCCAGCCCGTCACGCGCGCACGGGTCAGCGCCGTGCGCGGGGTCAACGTCGACGCGGTCATCCGGACGCTGCTGGCACGCGGACTGGTGACCGAGGCGGGCGTCGACCCGGACTCGGGTGCGGTGACGTTCGCGACCACCGAACTGTTCCTCGAACGCCTGGGCCTCACGTCGTTGGCCGACCTTCCCGACATCGCCCCGCTGCTGCCCGACGTCGATGTTATCGACGATCTGAGCGAAACTCTCAGCGAGGAGCCACGTTTCATGAAGCTCAGCGGTGCACCGGCCGTCGAGACGCCGATGTCCTTAAACGTGGATCAAGACGCAGATGTCTGATCCTGAGGGCGTGCGCCTGCAGAAGGTGTTGTCGCAGGCCGGAATTGCGTCACGCCGGGTTGCCGAGAAAATGATTCTCGATGGCCGCGTGGAGGTCGACGACCGGATCGTGACCGAGCTGGGCACCCGCGTGGACCCCGATGTGTCCGTGATTCGAGTCGACGGCGCCCGGGTGACCGTCGATGACACGCGGGTGTATCTGGCGATCAACAAACCCAAGGGGATGCACTCCACGATGTCCGACGATCAGGGTCGTCCGTGCGTGGGGGATCTGGTCGAGCACCGGGTACGCGGGAACAAGAAACTGTTTCACGTCGGACGTCTGGATGCCGACACCGAAGGACTGCTGCTGTTGACCAACGACGGTGAGCTGGCCCACCGCCTGATGCATCCGTCATACGAGGTGCCCAAGACCTACCTGGCGACGGTGCTCGGCTCCGTGCCCCGTGGGCTGGGCCGCAAGTTGCGCGACGGGATCGAGCTGGACGACGGCCCTGCGCATCTCGACGACTTCGCCGTGGTGGACACCGTGCCGGGCAAGACGCTGGTGCGGGTGACGCTGCACGAGGGCCGCAAGCGGATCGTGCGTCGGATGCTGGCCGCCGTCGGGTTTCCGGTGAAGGAGCTGGTGCGCACTGATATCGGCCCGGTGCCGTTGGGCGATCAGCGACCGGGCAGCATCCGGGTGCTGAGCCAGAAGGAGATCGGATCGTTGTACAAGGCGGTGGGCATGTGAGTGCGTCGCTGATGATCGCCGTCGACGGCCCTGCCGGGACGGGAAAGTCTTCGGTGTCAAGGGGTTTGGCACGATCGCTGAATGCGCGCTACCTGGATACCGGCGCGATGTACCGCATCATCACCCTGGCGGTGGTACGGGCGGGCGTCGACCTCGCCGACACGCCTGCGATCGAGGTGGCTGCGGCGGATGTCCCGCTGTCAGTGGGCTACGACCCCGACGAGGACAAGGCTTACCTTGACGCAGAGGATGTTTCGCGTGAGATCCGCGGCGGCGCTGTGACCAAGGCGGTGTCTGCGGTGTCCGCGGTGCCTGCGGTGCGGGCGCGGCTGGTCGGGCTTCAGCGTGAGCTCGCGGCCGGACCGGGCAGCGTCGTTGTCGAGGGCCGCGACATCGGCACAGTTGTGCTGCCGGATGCGGATCTGAAGATCTTCCTGACGGCGTCGGCCGAAGTCCGGGCGCGACGACGTCACGACCAGAATGTCGCCGCAGGCCTAGGCGACGACTACGAGTCGGTGCTGGCCGATGTGAAGCGGCGCGATCATCTGGATTCCACCCGCGAGGTGTCGCCGTTGCGCGCCGCCGACGATGCTGTGGTGGTGGACACCAGCGACATGACCGAGTCCGACGTGATCGCGCACCTGACCGATCTTGCCCAGCAGCGCGCCGGTGTGACGAGATGAGCACGTCGGATTCGGACGGCACGTGGTCCGACGAGGGCGATTGGGAGATCGGGGCAGAGGACGTCGCGGAGGCGATCGAGGAGGCCTCAGCGCCGCCACCGGTGGTGGCAGTGGTCGGGCGGCCCAACGTCGGTAAGTCGACGCTGGTCAACCGGATTCTGGGCCGCCGCGAGGCGGTGGTGCAGGACGTTCCGGGTGTGACGCGGGATCGGGTGTCCTACGACGCGAACTGGCTGGGACGACGCTTCGTCGTGCAGGACACCGGGGGGTGGGAGCCCGACGCCAAGGGGTTGCAACTGCTGGTTGCCGAGCAGGCGTCGGTCGCGATGCGCACGGCCGACGCGATCATCTTCGTGGTCGATGCGGTGGTGGGCGCGACGGCGGCCGACGAGGCGGCGGCGAAGCTGCTGCAGCGGTCCGGCAAACCGGTGTTCTTGGCGGCGAACAAGGTTGACTCGGAGCGGGGTGAAGCCGACGCGGCCGCCTTGTGGTCGCTGGGGCTGGGGGAACCGCATCCGGTCAGCGCGATACACGGCCGCGGAGTGGCCGACCTGCTCGACGAGTTGATCGATGTCCTGCCGACGGTGTCGGAGATGGCATCGGGCGGGGGAGGGCCGCGCCGCGTCGCGCTGGTGGGCAAGCCGAATGTCGGCAAGAGCTCGCTGTTGAACCGCCTTGCCGCAGAAGAACGTTCGGTGGTTCATGACGTCGCGGGCACGACTGTGGATCCGGTCGACTCGCTGATCGAAATGGACGGCAAGGTCTGGCGATTCGTCGACACGGCTGGCCTGCGGCGCAAGGTCGGGCAGGCCAGCGGGCACGAGTTCTACGCTTCGGTGCGCACGCACGGTGCGATCGATTCCGCGGAGGTGGCGATCGTATTGATCGACGCGTCGCAGCCGCTGACCGAGCAGGACCAGCGCGTGCTGGCGATGGTGATCGAGGCCGGCCGGGCGCTGGTGCTGGCGTTCAACAAGTGGGACCTGGTCGATGAGGATCGCCACTACCTGCTGGAAAAGGAGATCGACCGCGAGCTCGCGCAGCTGCAGTGGGCGCCGCGGGTCAACATCTCGGCCAAGACGGGCAGGGCGGTGCAGAAGCTGGTGCCCGCTTTGGAGACGGCGCTGGAATCCTGGGACACCAGGGTGCCGACGGGTCGGCTGAACACGTTCTTCAAGGAGATCGTCGCCGCCACCCCGCCTCCGGTGCGCGGCGGCAAGCAGCCGCGGATTCTGTTCGCGACCCAGGCGACCGCACGTCCGCCGACGTTTGTGCTGTTCACGACCGGATTCCTGGAGGCCGGCTACCGGCGCTTCCTGGAGCGGCGGCTGCGTGAGACGTTCGGATTCGAGGGCAGCCCGGTCCGGATCAACGTCCGGATGCGCGAGAAGCGCGGGTCACGCTCTCGATAGGTGCGAATCGGGCGCGCTGACACACCCCGAGCGGTCGGTTTCCGCGCCGAATTCCTTCAAAATCACGGTGATCGCAACCCTGCTCGGCACGTAGCTCCCGTGGGTAGCCTTTCTCCCGTGATTGGAGTCGACCGACGCTGTTGTCCGCGTCCCTGATACGCGTCCGACAACAGACCTGGTCGCCGGCAGGCGCCTCACTCGAAAGCAGCCCAAATCATGCGTTCTCTGCTGATCTTCACGCTCGTCGGCGTCGGTGCCCAGCTCGTCGACGGCGCGCTCGGCATGGCCTTCGGTGTCACCGCCTCAACACTTCTGGTGCTCAGCGGTGTCGCGTCGGCGCAAGCCAGCGCGGCGGTCCATCTCGCCGAGGTGGGCACCACCTTCGCCTCCGGGCTGTCGCACTGGAAGTTCAAGAACATCGACTGGGTGATCGTCGCGAAGCTGGGTGCGCCTGGTGCCGTCGGCGCGTTCCTCGGTGCGACGGTCCTGTCCTCGTTGTCGACGGAGGACGCGGCGCCGTTGATGGCCGCGATCCTGATGGCCATCGGTGTCTATGTGCTGCTGCGCTTTTCGTTGCGCACCCCGCCTGCCATCACCGGTGGCGGCAGCAAGCTCAGCGCCAAGTTCCTCACACCGCTCGGGCTTTTCGGTGGGTTCATCGACGCGTCTGGCGGCGGCGGGTGGGGTCCGGTGACCACCAGCACACTGCTCTCGCAGGGCAAGACGGCGCCGAGGACGGTCATCGGATCGGTGAGCGCATCGGAATTCCTCGTCGCGGTGTCCGCGTCGCTGGGATTCCTGATCGGGTTGCGCGAAGAGTTCCTCGACAACCTGCCGATCGTGCTCGGCTTGGCGCTGGGCGGAGTGCTCGCCGCACCGTTCGCGGCGTGGCTGGTGAGCCGGGTCAGTCCCGCGCTGCTCGGCACGGCCGTCGGCGGCGTGATCGTGCTGACGAACTCGCAGAAGCTGGTGAAGTACTTCGGCGTCACGTCACCGTGGTCGACGTTGATCTACACCGGCATCGTGGTGGCGTGGGCGACGTTCGTCTACCTCGCGTGGAAGCTGTCGAAGGCACCCGCCTTCGTGCCTGCCGAACTCGAGGCCGAGGTCACCGAAGCAGAGGCTCCCGCCGACGAGGCGCGCTGATCAAGCGCTGAATTACGGGCACTAGGCTCGCTCGAATGCCCGTCCTCGACATGATGCTGATCGCCCTGGCGGGCGTCGGGGCAGGCGCGATCAACGCGGTCGTCGGGTCGGGAACCCTCATCACTTTCCCCACCCTGGTCGCGCTGGGTTATCCACCGGTCACGTCGACGATGTCCAACGCCGTCGGCCTGGTGGCGGGAAGCTTGTCGGGAACGTGGGGCTACCGCCGCGAGCTGCGCGGCCAGTGGGGTCGGCTGAAGTGGCAGCTTCCGGCGTCGTTCGTCGGCGCGGGGCTGGGCGCGTGGCTGCTCCTGCATCTGCCGGAGACGGTATTCCACCGGGTCGTGCCGGTGCTGCTGATCATCGCCCTGATGCTGGTGGTGGTCGGACCGCGGATTCAGGAATGGGCCCGTCGGCGGTCGGAGGCGGCCGGGGAGTCGGCTCAGCATGTGTCGCCTGGGCAGGTGGTCCTGCTCCAGGTGTCGCGTCGGAGGATGGTGCTGCTCGTCGTCGCGACGTTCGCGGTCGGCATCTACGGCGGATACTTCACCGCCGCACAGGGAATCATGCTGATCGCCGTGATGGGCGCGTTGATCTCCGAGGATATGCAGCGGATGAACGCTGCCAAGAATCTGTTGTCGCTGGTGGTGAATGTCGTTGCGGCAGTGGCGTACACCGTTGTCGCGTTCGATCGGATCAGCTGGGCGGCCGCCGGGCTGATCGCGCTGGGGTCGCTGATCGGCGGGTTCCTCGGCGCGCACTACGGCCGACGGTTGTCGCCGTATGCCCTGCGTGCGGTGATCGTCGTGGTCGGCCTGATCGGGTTGTGGCGGCTGCTGACCGTTTAGAAGTGAGTCCGAGTCGTCTCCTGTTCGAGGACGGCGTCGAGATCCTTGAGCCGTTCCATCGACGATACGGATCGCCGAGTGCGGTTGTTCCTGGCAAGCAGATCTTGATTGCGGTTCACGAAAGCCCAGTAGCCGGCGGTGAACGGGCAGGCGTCGTCGCCGAGTCGCTTCTTCGGGTCGTACGCGCAGTCGCCGCAGTGGTCGCTCATCTTGTTGATGTAGGCACCGCCGGACGCATAGGGCTTGGTGGCGAGCTTGCCGCCGTCGGCGTGCTGGCTCATGCCGATGACGTTGGTCGGCATCACCCAGCGGAAGCCGTCGACGTAGGCCGTCGCGAACCACTCGGTCAGCTGGCTGGGCGAATATCCGCGCTGCAGAGCATGGTTGCCCAGCACCATCAGCCGCTGAATGTGATGTGTCCAGCCTCGGTCGCGCACACCGCCGAGGGCCTGTCGCAGGCATTCGGCGGTGATGTGGTCAGCGTCCAGCGTCGTCCACCAGTCGGGGAGCGGCGAATGTGCCGAAAGCTCATTATTATGGGTGTAGGTGGGGCCGAATCGCCAGTACAGGTGCCACATGTATTCGCGCCAGCCGAGAATCTGCCGGATGAATCCTTCAACCGCCGCGAGGGGAGCTTTGTTGTCCCGATACGCGTCCTCGGCGGCGTACACGGCGTCAAGTGGGTGCAGCACACCAAGATTGAGCGGCACGGATAGCAGTGAGTGTGACATCGCCCAGTCGTGACCCATGATGGCGTCTTCGTACCTGCCGAATGTGGGAAGGCGGTAATCGATGAATCTCGTAAGCGCGCGTTTGGCTTCTGCGGGTGTGACAGCGAACAGTCGCGGGCCGTCGACGCCGACGGTGTTCAGATTCATCCGGTCGAGGTCGAAGCGGACCTGCTCGTCGATGTCGTCCTCGCGGGGTTGGTAGGGCTTGGGAGCGCCGAGGGTGTCTTGTTTCTTCGGTGGTGGTTCGCGGTTCTCCTCGTCGAAGTTCCAGCGACGCCCGATCGGGTCGGGCCCGTCCATCAGGACGTCGAAGCGGCGACGCTGGTCGCGGTAGAAGTCCTCCATTCGGAAGCGCGTGCGGGCGCCTGCCCATTCGGCGAACTCGCTGCGGGGCAGAGCGAACGTCGGCGTGGGCAGAACATCGGCGACCAGCTTCTCCTCCTGCAGGCGATGGACGAACTTTTCCGCTGCGAAGGACGTCGGTTCGTGCACCAGAACGGGACGTCCGTACCGTTGCAGCGCGTCGGTGTAGCTGTCGGCCTTCAGCAGGGTCGCGCGGTCACCGAGATCACGCTCGGCATGGCGCAGTGCCGACAGCACCAGATGCAGCTTCTGGCGGTGATAAGGCCGTCGACGCAACGCCGAGGTGGCCTCGACGAGCAGGATCTCGCGGTGGGAGTGCTCGCCGCCGTAGACCGCTGGTCCGAGCTGATCGGCGAACAGCCACAGCGGAGTGTCATCGCGGGTGGTCACGACCGCCGGATACCCCGCGGCGGTTGGGTTCGCACGTAAGCGCTGAGGTAGGCTTTCGATCTGCTGCCGGCGATCCCGGCAGCACCACGGGCTGTGGCGCAGCTTGGTAGCGCACTTGACTGGGGGTCAAGTGGTCGCAGGTTCAAATCCTGTCAGCCCGACAATGAAAAGAAACTCGCCGGCGGCAGCCGAGCGGGTTTCCTTTTGTCGGGGGACATGATGCTGGGAGCCGAAGCGCCCGGCGAGGGTACGAGGCGGTCGCGCCGGCGGCTCCTGTCAGCCCGACAAAATCGAAACTCGCCGGCGGCAGCCGTGCGGGTTTTTGTTTGCGTCGCTGGCGGAGGTTTGAAAGCGGCACCTGTACCGGGACCAGTTAACGGCTCCACCGTTAATTAATTGTTTGGTGAGGGTTTGTACTGCGGACATTACGGATACCTAACGGCCATGGACGGCGCCGGGCTACTTGGCGGACGCTACGAACTTCGCGACGTGCTGGGTTTCGGTGCGACGGCCGAAGTGTGCGACGGCTGGGACACTCGCTTGAGTCGCCCCGTGGCCATCAAACTCCTTCGTCGGGGTCTGAGCTCGCAAGCCGACGTCCGGCAGCGGTTCGAAATCGAGGCGCGCGCGGCGGCGGCTCTCAACCACCCCAACATTGTCCGGGTGTATGACATCGGCAACCACGACGAGACTCCGTTCATCGTGATGGAGCGACTGCCGGGCGACACCCTCGGCGACCAGATAGCGCTCGGACCGCTCCCTCAGGCGCAGGTTTGTGCGGCGCTGCGCAGCGTGCTCGCGGCTCTTGCCGTCGCGCACGATGCGGGAATGCTGCATCGTGACGTCAAGCCCGGAAATCTGCTGATCGCGCCATCGGGCACCGTCAAAGTTGCCGATTTCGGGATTGTGAAGACCGCTGCGTCCGTCCACACGACGACTGGTCATGTCGTCGGCACGCTGGCTTACATGAGTCCAGACAGGGTTAGCGGCAAGCCCGCGTCCGTTGATGACGATCTCTACGCCGTCGGTGTCGTTGGGTATGAGGCGCTGACGGGTCAAAAGCCGTTCTCGCAAGAGGACATAATGCCGCTGGCCCATGCGATCGTCGAGGGCCGTCCACCGCCATTGATGGAATTGCGTCCAGACATCGATCCGGTACTTGCCGACGTGATCGAACGTGCGATGTCCGCGGATCCGCTCCGGCGATTCGGTAGTGCCGATGCTATGCGAAGGGCGTTGGACGCAGAAACGATTGTGCCCGTCAGTCCCGTTCCGGCACTTGCACATGGGCGAGAGCCAAGGGGATTGAGGGTTCGACGCAAGAGCTCACCAGCGGTGAACGCGGCATCGGGGGCCTCGGTCAAGCGCTCACCGGAGCAGGTGCTCAAAGTTGCCGGGTCCGGGGTCCTTCTAGGAGCGATGGCACTGGCGGTGCTTGCCTTTTCGTCGAATCCGTCGTCGACGACACCCACGACGGCGCCTGAAAGCTTCAGCGTCAGCACCCCGGTGCCTTCCACGATTGTGGTGACAGAAGTTCTTCGGCCGACGGCGCCGACTGTTCCTCCCGCGCCTGCGCCCGTTGTGGTGCTTGTGGAATCGGAACAGCCCTCGCCGACAAGGACGGTTGAGCAGGCAACGCCAACAGAAATACGTCGCACCGGTAGCAGCTCCGGCGGTGGCGGTTCCGGCAACAGCAGCAACGGGAATGGTTACCCCAATGTCGGCCGCGGCGACGAAAGCGGCAACATCAACGGCGCCAGGGGCGCTGGCGATCGAAAGACCGGCAACGGAAACAGCGGGAACGGGAACGGAAGCAACGGCAACAAGAACGGAAATTCTGGGAACGGTAAGCCGAAATAGTCAGGCTTTCAGGGTATTTCCAGCGTTGTCGGGCTCATCGGATGCGCTCGCTCTCCACCACTGGTGCAGATGGCCACGAGGCGAGACGTTCGGCCTAGTGCGTGAGTCGCTGGTCAGTCGGCCGCATAAGGTGCGCCAAATCCGTCAAGTCAACGGACTTTGAGACCGTTGCAAGACAGCCGAAATCTCGGCGCGGAACAGTAACGCGATCTCACCCGCGCCGGCATCCCGAGTGAGCGCTTCATCGCCGCTTGGGTTGAAGCCCCGCTCGCGGTCGCCCACCGATACGGCCTCAGCTGACCGAAGTACTGGCAGGCCGGCGAACGGGTACCGCGGCGCCTTGCGACGCGGATAATGGTAAGCGTAAACTTACCGTTCGTGGTCACTTACCAAGCTGTCGATGCGTGGGCGGCTCTAGGAGGGCGCTGAACAAGGCGGTTCTGAGACTGGCCGGCGGGACGGGCCAGGGCGCGAGAATTGGCGTGCTGTCGCTTGCGAGGGCGGGATCGTGGTGGGGATGGGCTCTCCGGGCCCGTGACTG
>NZ_NVQE01000062.1 GCF_002591975.1 Mycobacterium neglectum
CCTGCCACCCATGGCGGCACCCCTTCGGCCACCAAATCCCAGTACCGACGCAGCACTGACTTCAACACCAAAGGACGAGCCATCAACACTCCTACGCGAAGTGTTGCAATCACCCATTGAAATCAGGTCGAATTTTCCCTGCGAAAGGTGATTTTGGGCGCTTACGCGTAGGCGGTGAGGCGGGCGACGATGGCGACGTGCCCATCGGGACCGATCGCCTGTGCCTCGCCGATGCCGCTGCGGCGACCCACGCGTAAAGCCGTTCCGACATAACGCGATTCGGGACCTGCGCGGAACTGGCGGATGAAGTTCACCCGCAGCGATGCGGTGCGCAGCGGCTGTTCTTCGCGTCCGGCGTTGATCGCCGCTGACGCGACCAGTTCGAGTGCCATCGCCGATACACCGCCGTGGACGATGCCGAGGCTGTTGTTCAACACCGGATCGGGCAATTGCTGAAGTGCCTTCGCCGCACCGCCACTCTCGGCGACCCGGACCGCCATTCGCCCGCTCAGCGTGCCGGACGGCAGCGGACCCGTCGGTCCGTCGGGGAATTCGGCGAGATGCCCCGGGACGCTGATGTAGAAGGAGCGCACAGTCGCGGTGGCCAGCGTCGTGCCGCGATGGGTCAACTCACACAGGCCCAGTGCGACGTCGCACTTGGCGCCGAACGGTCGCGAGGTCGCGGCCACCGGTTCATCGGGGGCTTGGCCGATGACATTGACCGCGTCGGGGCGGACCTCGAACGACAACTCGCTGGAGACCGTCCACTCGCCGTCAGCGCGCCGGTGGTGGTTGACCAGCCCGCCGACGTGGTCGACCAGCATCGCCAGCGGCGCGATCGTGAGCGTGCCGGTCAGCGGATTGACCATCTCGCCTGCGGGTATCGATGCCACGCAGCCGTCGGGACCGTCCTCGGACGTCACGATGCCGAAGCGGCCCAACGGGGTGTTCAACGGGTGGGACATCGGAATACAGATTGGCCGACCCACGCGCTGGCCATATACCCCCTAGGGGTATATGATCGGCGACATGACCGAGATAGACCACTCCCAGCATCACGCGCCCGCGGACCACGAAGGCCACGGCGGGCAGGGACACGGAGGACATGGCGACCATGTCGCCGTCTTCCGGCGAATGTTCTGGGTGATGCTCGTGCTGGCCGTTCCGACGGTGGCGCTGTCGGGAATGTTCGCGATGATTCTGGGTTATCCGGTGCCGACGTTCCCCGGTGCGCAGTGGGTGTCCCCGGTGCTCGGCACGGTGATGTACGCCTGGGGTGGTCGGCCGTTTCTGACCGGCGCCGTCAGTGAGATCCGTTCGCGCGCACCGGGAATGATGCTGCTGATCGGCCTGGCCATCACGGTCGCGTTCGTCTCGTCGTGGGGTGCCAGCCTTGGCCTCTTGAACCACCAGCTCGACTTCTGGTGGGAACTGGCGCTGCTGATCGTGATCATGCTGCTCGGCCACTGGATCGAGATGCGGTCACTGGCGCAGACCACCTCGGCACTGGACTCACTTGCAGCCCTGCTGCCCGATGAGGCCGAGCGCCTGGTGGGTGACGATGGAAATAGCACGGAGACGGTCGCGCCTTCCGAACTGCGCGTCGGTGACGTGGTCCTCGTGCGGCCCGGCGGCAGCGTGCCCGCCGACGGCGAGATCGTCGACGGATCGGCAGATGTCGACGAGTCGATGGTGACCGGCGAATCCCGCCCGGTGCGCCGGAGCGTGCGTGATCACGTCATCGCGGGCACGGTCGCCACCGACTCTGGGCTGCGGGTCGCGGTGACCGCCGTCGGTGACGACACCGCACTGGCGGGGATCCAGCGGCTGGTGACCGAGGCGCAGAACTCGTCTTCGCGAGCGCAGCGTCTGGCAGATAGGGCCGCGGGCTGGCTGTTCTGGTTCGCACTTGGCGCCGCGATCGTCACGGCCATCGCGTGGACCCTGCTCGGGCAACCCGACGATGCGGTGGTGCGCACGATCACGGTCCTGGTGATCGCATGCCCACATGCGCTGGGGCTGGCGATCCCGCTGGTGGTATCGATCGCGACGGAGCGCGCCGCCCGCGGCGGCGTCCTGATCAAGGACCGGCTCGCGCTCGAGAGCATGCGCACCGTCGGTGCGGTGCTTTTCGACAAGACCGGGACGCTGACCAAGGGCGAGCCGACCGTGACCGCGATTGCGACCAGCGCGGTGGCCGACGTTTCAGAGGATCGGGTACTGGCACTGGCCGCAGCCGCGGAGACCGATTCCGAGCACCCCCTGGCCCGTGCGATCGTCGAGGCCGCCCGCAGGCGCGGATTGTCGGTTCCGCGGTCGTCGGGGTTCAATTCGTCGCCCGCGGTCGGCGTCGAGGCGGCGGTGGACGGACACCGGGTCCGGGTCGGAGGCCCCCGACTGCTGGACGAGGCGGGCCAGACAGAGCTGCGCGCCGTGCTGCCGTGGCGCGACGAGGGCGCGATCGTGCTGCACGTACTGGTCGACGGCGAGGTGGTCGGGGCCCTCAAGCTGGCCGATGAGGTCCGCCCGGAATCCCGCCAGGCCGTCGACGCGCTGCACCGGCTGGGTATCGAGGTGGTGATGATCACAGGCGACGCCGAGTCGGTGGCCCGCTCGGTGGCCGACGACCTGGGCATCGACAGGGTGTTCGCAGGCATTCGACCAGGCGAAAAGGCCGCGAAGGTGGCAGAGCTCCAGGCCGAAGGGCTCGATGGGCGGCGGGGCGGGAGACATGGAGTGGCCTTTGTCGGGGATGGTGTCAACGATGCCCCGGCTCTGGCCCAGGCGGATGTGGGCATCGCGATCGGCGCAGGCACCGACGTGGCGATCGCCTCGGCCGGCGTGATCCTCGCGAGCTCTGACCCCCGGTCGGTGCTGTCGGTGATCGTGTTGTCGAAGGCGACCTACCGCAAAATGCAGCAAAACCTCTGGTGGGCAGCGGGATACAACCTGATCTCGGTGCCGCTCGCGGCGGGCGTCTTGGCCCCGATCGGGTTTGTGCTGCCGATGTCGGTGGGTGCGATCTTGATGTCGGCGTCGACGGTGGTGGTGGCCGCCAACGCCCAATTGCTGCGCAGGCTGGACCTACGGCCCGAGTCGAGTGTGCAGACCGTTCTCTAAGAATCTGGCTAGGCTTTGCGCAAATCTGTCCAGCCTAATAAGACCTGTACAACGAGCCGTAATTGATACACAGCAAATCAAACGGAGACGGGGCCCGACAGCGCGATCTGCTTCGCATTCTGGCTCTCGATCGGAACTGCAGCCCAAACATCCACGGCAGCAATGTATTTCGTTGAATCGCGCCGCCCGATTCGCTCGCGTCGCGAACGGGCCCGAAACCTGTAGTTAGGTGGTCCTAAGTTGGCGTGTCACGTCTCATTTGTCATATCGTTTTGACCACTTATGGCGAGTGGGAATTGGGCCGTCGTTCAGTGCTGCACGAAGGAACCGCCCTCGCTGGAACGGCCAAAGGCCGTCCTCGATGGTTGGCCGGCGGAATCTCCGTTAGACGTGCGGAAAAGGTAGGTGGGAATGGCGCCCAGAAGTCAAGGGCTGTACAACCCCGCGTTTGAGCACGACGCGTGTGGCGTGGCCATGGTCGCGGACATGCACGGTCGCCGCAGCCGGGCCATCGTCGATGCCGCCATCACTGCCCTGGTGAACCTCGAGCACCGCGGCGCCCAGGGCGCTGAACCGCACACCGGTGACGGCGCGGGAATTCTGCTGCAGGTCCCGGACGAATTTCTGCGAGAGGTCCTGAAGGGCCAGGGCGCCTCGTTCGAGCTTCCGGAGTACGGCAGCTATGCCACCGGCATCGCCTTCCTGCCGCAATCGTCCAAGGACGCCGCCACCGCCTGCGAATCGGTGGAGAAGATCGCCGAGGCCGAGGGGCTCGAGGTGTTGGGCTGGCGCGAACTGCCCACCGACGATTCGTCGCTGGGCGCCCTGGCCCGCGATGCGATGCCGACGTTCCGGCAGGTGTTCATCGCCGGCGCCTCCGGAATGGACCTGGAGCGCCGCGCCTATGTGGTGCGCAAGCGCGCCGAGCACGAACTGGGGACCAAGGGTCCCGGGCAGGACGGCCCCGGCCGCGAAACGGTCTATTTCCCAAGCCTTTCGGGCCAGACCCTGGTTTACAAGGGCATGCTGACGACACCGCAGCTCAAGGCGTTCTACCTGGATCTGCAGGACGATCGGCTCACCAGTGCGCTGGGCATCGTGCACTCACGGTTCTCGACCAACACATTCCCGTCGTGGCCGCTTGCCCACCCGTTCCGACGGATCGCCCACAACGGCGAGATCAACACCGTCACCGGCAACGAGAACTGGATGCGGGCGCGCGAGGCGCTGATCAAGACGGGCGTGTTCGGCGAACAGGGTCTCGACAAGGTCGTCCCGGTGTGCACCCCGGGCGCTTCGGATACCGCGCGCTTCGACGAGGTGCTCGAATTGCTCCACCTCGGCGGCCGCAGCCTTCCGCACGCCGTGCTGATGATGATTCCCGAGGCCTGGGAGCGCAACGAGTCGATGGACCCGACCCGGCGCGCGTTTTACGAGTACCACGCATCGCTGATGGAACCGTGGGACGGCCCCGCGTCGATGACGTTCACCGACGGCACCGTGATCGGCGCTGTGCTGGACCGCAACGGCCTGCGCCCGTCGCGCATCGAGGTCACCGAGGACGGTCTGGTGGTGATGGCGTCGGAGGCCGGCGTGCTGAACCTGGACCCGTCGACCGTCGTCAGGAAGATGCGCCTGCAGCCCGGCCGGATGTTCCTGGTCGACACCGCGCAGGGCCGCATCGTCGATGACGAGGAGATCAAGGCCGAACTCGCCGCCGAGCACCCGTACCAGGAGTGGCTGGACGCCGGACTCTTCAAGATCGAGGATCTGCCGGCCGGCGACTACGTACGCATGCCGCATCACCGGGTCGTGTTGCGCCAGCAGGCATTCGGCTACACCTACGAAGAGCTCAACCTGCTCGTCGCGCCGATGGCGCGCACCGGAGCCGAGCCGCTGGGCTCGATGGGTACCGATACTCCGGTGGCTGTGCTCTCCCAGCGGCCGCGGATGCTCTACGACTACTTTCAGCAGCTATTCGCACAGGTCACCAATCCGCCGCTCGACGCCATCCGCGAAGAGGTGGTGACCAGCCTGCAGGGCACCGTCGGCCCCGAGGGCGACCTGCTCAACCCCAACGCCGACTCGTGCCGACAGATCGTGCTGACGCAGCCGATCCTGCGTAACGCCGAACTGTCGAAGCTGATGTGCGTCGACCCCGACCACGAGATCCGCGGCCACAAGCACGGCATGCGCGCAGCCGTCATCCGATGTCTCTACCCGGTGAATCGCGGCGGGCAGGGTCTGAAGGAGGCGCTCGACAACGTCCGTGCCAAGGTGTCGGCGGCCATCCGTGAGGGCGCTCGAATCATCGTCCTGTCCGACCGCGAGTCCAACGAGCAGATGGCGCCGATCCCGTCGCTGCTGAGCGTCTCGGCCGTGCATCACCACCTCGTTCGCGACCGGACCCGCACCCAGGTCGGGCTCGTCGTCGAGGCCGGCGATGCCCGCGAGGTGCACCACATGGCGTGCCTGGTTGGGTTCGGCGCCGCCGCGATCAACCCCTACATGGCGTTCGAGTCGATCGAGGACATGGTCGACCGTGGCGTGATCACCGGCATCTCCAGCGACCAGGCGAAGGCCAACTACGTCAAGGCGGCTGGTAAGGGCGTGCTGAAGGTGATGTCCAAGATGGGCATCTCCACGCTGGCGTCCTACACCGGTGCGCAGTTGTTCCAGGCCATCGGGATCAGCCAGCCGCTGCTCGACGAGTACTTCACCGGGCTGACGTGTCCCGTCGGCGGCATCGATCTCGACGACATCGCCGACGACGTCGCCACCCGGCACGCGCTCGCGTATCTGGATCGCCCCGACGAGTGGGCGCACCGCGAACTCGAGGTCGGCGGCGAGTATCAGTGGCGCCGCGAGGGCGAGTACCACCTCTTCAACCCTGACACGGTGTTCAAGCTCCAGCACTCCACCCGCACCGGTCAGTACTCGATCTTCAAGGAGTACACCGCCCTGATCGACGATCAGAGTGAGCGGATGGCCTCGCTGCGCGGTCTGCTCAAGTTCAAGGACGGCGAGCGCGCTCCCGTACCGCTGGACGAGGTGGAGCCGGCCAGCGAGATCGTCAAGCGGTTCTCCACTGGGGCAATGAGCTACGGCTCGATCTCGGCCGAGGCCCACGAGACGCTGGCAATCGCGATGAACCGCCTTGGCGGACGGTCGAACTCGGGCGAGGGCGGCGAGGCCGTGCAGCGCTTCGACCGCGACGAGAACGGCGACTGGCGCCGCAGCGCCATCAAGCAGGTGGCGTCCGGCCGGTTCGGTGTCACCAGCCACTACCTGTCCAACTGCACCGACATCCAGATCAAGATGGCCCAGGGGGCCAAACCCGGTGAGGGCGGGCAGCTTCCGGGCAACAAGGTGTATCCGTGGGTGGCCGAGGTGCGGCACTCTACGCCAGGCGTCGGACTGATCTCCCCGCCGCCGCACCACGACATCTACTCGATCGAGGATCTTGCGCAGCTGATCCACGACCTGAAGAACTCCAATCCGCAGGCGCGCGTCCACGTGAAGCTGGTGAGCGAGAATGGAGTCGGCACCGTGGCGGCGGGTGTGTCGAAGGCGCACGCCGACGTCGTGCTGATCTCCGGTCACGACGGCGGCACGGGCGCGACCCCGCTCACGTCGCAGAAGCACGCGGGCGCGCCGTGGGAACTCGGTCTCGCCGAAACCCAACAGACGTTGCTGCTCAACGGTCTTCGCGACCGCATCGTGGTGCAGGTCGATGGTCAGCTCAAAACCGGCCGGGACGTCGTCGTCGCCGCGCTGCTCGGCGCCGAGGAGTTCGGCTTCGCCACCGCACCTTTGGTGGTCTCGGGTTGCGTCATGATGCGTGTCTGCCACCTCGACACCTGCCCCGTCGGCGTGGCGACCCAGAATCCCGTACTGCGCCAGCGGTTCGAGGGCAAGCCGGAGTTCGTCGAGAACTTCTTCATGTACATCGCCGAAGAGGTGCGGGAGATGATGGCCCAGTTGGGCTTCCGGACCGTCAACGAGATGGTTGGGCAGGTCGGAGCCCTGGACACCACGAAAGCGGCCGAGCACTGGAAGGCCTACAAGCTGGACCTCGCACCCGTGCTGCACGAGCCTGAGTCGGCCTTCATGAACCAGGACCTCTACTGCAGCTCAAGCCAGGACCATGGGCTGGACAAGGCGTTGGATCAGCAACTGATCGTGATGTGCCGCGAAGCGCTGGATTCCGGATCACCCGTCCGCTTTTCGACGACGATCGCCAACGTCAACCGCACAGTCGGCACGATGCTCGGCCATGAGGTGACCAAGGCGTACGGCGGCCAGGGGCTTCCGGACGGCACCATCGACATCACCTTCGACGGCTCGGCGGGCAACAGCTTCGGCGCGTTCGTCCCGAAGGGCATCACGCTGCGTGTGTACGGGCAAGCCAACGACTACGTCGGCAAGGGATTGTCCGGTGGACGGATCGTGGTGCGTCCGTCCGACGATGCACCGGCCGAGTACGTCGCCGAGGACAACATCATCGCCGGCAATGTCATTCTCTTCGGCGCCACGAGCGGCCAGGCGTTCATTCGTGGTCAGGTGGGCGAGCGGTTTGCGGTGCGCAACTCCGGCGCGCACGCGGTCGTGGAGGGTGTCGGCGACCACGGATGCGAGTACATGACCGGCGGCAAGATCGCGATCCTGGGCCCCACCGGCCGTAACTTCGCGGCGGGCATGTCCGGCGGTATCGCCTATGTCTACGATCCCGACAACACGTTGGGTGAGAACCTCAATTCTGAGATGGTGGAACTCGAGGACCTCGACGACGAGGATCTTCAGTGGCTGCACGAAATGCTCCTGGCCCATGTCGATGCCACCGATTCCGCTGTCGGACAGCTCATTCTGAGCGACGGGGACAACAAAGTGAAGCACTTCACCAAGGTGATGCCCCGCGACTTCAAGCGGGTGCTGAAGGCCATCGCGGACGCTGAAGCTTCCGGCGAGAACGTCGATGAGGCGATCATGGCGGCCGCCAATGCCTGATCCCCGCGGCTTTCTCAAGCACACCAAGCGCGAGACGCCGCCACGGCGGCCGGTCCCGTTGCGCCTTCTCGACTGGAAAGAGGTCTACGAGGACTTCCCCCATGACACGCTGCGCGTACAGGCATCACGCTGCATGGATTGCGGTATTCCGTTCTGCCACAACGGATGCCCGTTAGGGAATCTGATCCCCGAATGGAACGACCTCGTGCGCAACGACCGCTGGCGCGACGCGATCGAGAGGCTGCACGCCACCAACAACTTCCCTGAGTTCACCGGGCGGCTGTGCCCGGCTCCGTGCGAAGGCTCGTGCGTGCTTGGTATCAACCAGGATCCGGTCACGATCAAGCAGATCGAGGTCGAGATCATCGATAAGGCCTTCGAAGAAGGCTGGGTCGTCCCGCTGCCGCCGGACAAGCTCACTGGCAAGAAAGTTGCCGTCGTCGGCTCCGGACCGGCAGGCCTAGCCGCCGCTCAACAGCTGACGCGCGCTGGACATGCCGTGACGGTCTTCGAACGCGAGGACCGCATCGGCGGTCTGCTGCGCTACGGCATCCCCGAGTTCAAGATGGAGAAGCGCCACATCGATCGGCGTCTCGAGCAGATGGAGGCCGAGGGCACGCAGTTCCGGCCCGGCGTGAACGTCGGCGTCGACATCACCGTCGCGCAGCTGCGGCTGAACTACGACGCCGTGGTGCTTGCCGGTGGCGCGACCGCATGGCGCGACCTGCCCATCCCGGGCCGGGAACTCGACGGCATACATCAGGCGATGGAGTTCCTGCCGTGGGCCAACCGCGTCCAGCAGGGCGATGATGATGTCCTCGGTGAGGACGGCGAGCCGCCGATCACGGCCAAGGGCAAGAACGTGATCATCATCGGAGGCGGCGACACCGGCGCCGACTGCCTGGGCACCTCGCACCGACAGGGTGCGAAAAGCGTGCACCAGTTCGAGATCATGCCGCGCCCACCAGAAGAGCGCGCCGACAGCACCCCGTGGCCGGTCTACCCGCTGATGTTCCGGGTGACGTCCGCCCACGAGGAGGGCGGCGAACGCGTCTATTCGGTCAACACCGAGGAGTTCCTCGGCAGCGACGGCCGGGTCACGAAGCTGCGCGGCCACGAAGTCGAGATGCAGGCGGGCAAGTTCGAGAAGGTCGACGGCAGTGACTTCGAGCTGGACGCCGATCTGGTGCTCTTGGCGATGGGCTTCGTCGGTCCGGAGCGGGAGGGGTTGCTGACGGAGCTCGGCGTCGACTTCACCGATCGTGGCAATGTCGCGCGCGACAAGGATTTCGCCACGAAGGTGCCTGGCATCTTCGTGGCCGGCGATATGGGCCGCGGCCAGTCACTGATCGTTTGGGCGATCGCCGAGGGGCGCGCCGCGGCGGCCGGTGTCGACCGCTACTTGATCGGCAGTACGGCGCTTCCCGCACCGATCAAACCCACGGACGTTCCGCAGCGCTAACCGCCGCGAGACGCTGCTCAATAGGAGCGAATCGGACAAATTCTCGGAACACTCAGCGAGTCACATTAGTCACATCAGTCACTGCAGAATCATCAGATGATTTTTCGGCGCGCCTCGTTCCGTTTGCCAACCCGCCGAGTTTTAATGACTAAATGGGGCCATTGCGCTAGGGTAAGGCCCCGAGCAGCTATCGGTATCGACGCAGGAGTTAGCACTGTGTATCTCAATTCGCTATCTCGGTCACGGGTGAATCGAATCGCCTGGTCACTGTTCCGACATCCCCTGAAGTGCCGTGAATTCCCGGCCAAGGCGGAGCGGTTGATCACCGCCGACGAACTGGTTCGCTTCGGCGTCTAGCGAACTCTGGTCCCGCCATTGATGGCGCAGACCGCCGCGTGACCCTTCCTTTGCCGAATCGTTATATTTCCGTGACCGTCAATCTTATTTGCTGTCTAGCAGGCCCGACGCCCTGATCTCGTTGGCGAGTGGCTCCAGCACTGCCGTGTCGTACGGCGGCGGCAGGTAGACGATCGCCAGGTCCAGCCCTTCCGCGCCCAGCGCCGCGGCCTCCCCGATGACCTTGCCGTAGTTGCGGTCCTCGCCGAGGCGGACGTGGGCCGACAACATGATCTCCCTGGGATCGCGATCGATATCCGCGCAGTGCCCGGCGAGCACATCGCGCTTGCGGGCGAACTCTGCCGGGGGACCGCCCACGAAGTTCCAGTGCTGGGCGTAGCGGGCGGTGATCTTGAGCGTGCGCTTCTCGCCACTGCCGCCGATGCAATTGGCGGGTGCGGCTGCTGGGGGCCCTTGGGCTCATTGCGAGCGTCCTTGAGCTGATAGAACTTTCCGTCGAAAGTCGTCGACTCCTTCGACAACAGACTCGTCAACACCTCGCACGCTTCCTCGAACCGATCGAAGCGTTCCTTGATGGAGCCGAGTTCGATGCCGTAGGCGCCAGACTCCTCCTCGTTCCACCCGGCGCCGATACCGAGTTCCAGGCGACCGTTGGAGACGATGTCCAGCGCGGCAGCCATATTGGCGAGCACGGCGGGATGACGGTAATGAATTCCCGTGACGAGCACGCCGACGCGGAGCCGCTTGGTCGCCTGGGCGAGCGCGGTCAGCGTGATCCAGCCCTCCAGGCACGGCCCGGTGGAATCCGAGAAGATCGGATAGAAGTGGTCAAAGGTCCAGCCGGACTCGAAGACCTCGATGTCGTCGGCGGTCTGCCAGATGGCCAGCATGTCGGCCCAATTGGTGTTCTGCGGGGAAGTCTTGAATGCGAATCTCACTGCATCCAGGCTAGTCCCCGTTTCCTGCTTGCGAGCTGTGAGCGCGTCAGTCGGCTTCGCCGACTCCGGCCTTCTATTCGGCTTCGCCGACTCCGGCCTTCTATTCGGCTTCGCCGAATTCGTCGAACCAGTGCGCCAGCTTGCCCCGGCGACTGACCGCCCGAAGCCGGCGTTCGGCCGCAGCCCGGGTCTTGGTGGTGGTGACGATCAGCAGTTCGTCACCGATGGCGATGCGGGTGTCGGGCTGCGGGACGAACGTGTGGCCGTCCCGGATGATGAGGGTGATCACGCTCGGATCGGGCAGCCGCAACTCGAGGACCGTCACGTTGTGCAACCGCGACGGATCCTGCACCGTCATCGTCAGCAGCTCTGCATCGAGCACATCGAGTGGCGCTGCCTCGACCTGGAGCTCGCGGGTGGCTTCCTTCGGGATCAGACCCAACCGGTGCGCCAGAAAGTGCAGGCTGGGCCCCTGAACCAGGGTGTACACCACCACCAGGATGAACACGATGTTGAGGATGCGGATGCTGTCCTCGACCCCCGCGACGATCGGGAAGGTCGCCAGCACAATTGGCACCGCGCCGCGAAGACCGGCCCACGATACGAAGACTTGCTCGCGCCAGGGCACGCGGAACCAGATCAGCGAGACGAACACCGACAGCGGCCGCGCAATCAAGAGCAGAACCAGGCCGATGACGATTCCCGCCGCCAACTCGGCGCCCAGATCGCTGGGATCGACGAGGAGGCCGAGCAGCACGAACAGGCCGATCTGGGCCAGCCAGCCGAGTCCCTCCGCGAACGAGCGAGTCGCCGCGCGGTGGGGAAGCCCGGTATTGGCGAGTACGACAGCGGAAAGATACGCGGCGAGGAATCCACTGGCGTGGGCGCTGCCCGCGGCGGCGAACGCGACCATGCCGAGACCGAAGGTCGCCAGCGGATACAGCCCGGAGGCGGGAAGAGCGATGCGGCGCAGAGCTATTGAGCCAAGAAATCCGCAGCCCAGCCCGATCGCGGCACCCGCCACCAGCTCGTAGACAATTTGGGCGAGAGCGTGCCCCGCGGACAGCTCAAGGGGCGTCACGCTGAACATCAGGACGAGGATGACGGCGGGAGCGTCGTTGAATCCGGACTCGGCCTCGAGCAGACCCGCCACCCGGCGGGGCAGGGGTACAACGCGCAGCACCGAGAATACGGCTGCGGCGTCGGTGACGGAAACGACGGCGCCCAGAAGCACTGCCAGCTGCCAATCGATGCCGAGCAACAGATGTGCGCCTGCGGCGGTTACCGCCATGCTGACGCCGACACCCACCGTCGCCAACGCCCCGGCGGGTGCCAGCACCTTCCGCACATCGGAGAACCGAGTCGTGAGACCGCCTTCAACGAGGATGATCGCCAGTGCGATGGTGCCGAGGTGGTCGGCGAGCAGGTAGTTGTCGAAGTGCAGACCGAGCCCGTCCTCGCCGACGATGACGCCGACGCCGAGGAACAACAGCAGGCTGGGAAGCCCCACCCGGCTGGCCGCCCGGGTGGCGACGATGCTAGCCAACAGCACGAGCCCACCGGCCAGCAGCATGAGATACAGCTGCTGCAAGGTCATTTGATCCCCGTCCGGGACTGCGGTGGTGGTCTTTGAAGTGCAGTAAACACCTACCACGGCAGCCGAGGGCGGTGCTCAGGTGCGACGATGAACCGGTGTTCCGACTGACGCGCCGAGTCACCGAGGAGTCGGCGCGTGTTGATGAGCGGCGCAAAATGCGCATCGGCATCGCCGGTGCCGGGGCCGTCGGTAGATCCGTCGCCCAGGAACTGCTCGGCTACGGCCACAAGGTGCTGCTCATCGAACACAATATCCGCCACTACGAACCGCAGACGGTGGCGAAGGCGGACTGGCTGCTGGCGGATGCCTGCGAGCTGACCTCGCTCGAGGACGCCGGGATCGAAACCTGCGATGTGGTGATCGCCGCGACCGGCGACGACAAGGTGAACCTGACGGCGTCACTGCTGGCCAAGACCGAGTTCGGGGTGGATCGGGTGGTCGCGAGGGTCAACGACATGCGCAACGCGTGGCTGTTCACCGAGTCATGGGGCGTCGACGTTGCCGTATCGGCTCCCGCGGCGCTGGTCGCCGCGATCGAAGGCGCCATCGACATCGGTCATGTCGTGCGGCTGATGGAGCTGCGGCAGGGACAGGTGAGCCTGGCGAAACTGACGCTGCCTGAGGGGGATCGGTTGGTCGGACGGCAGATGCGGGATCTTCCACTGCCGGAGAACGCCGCGTTGGCGATCGTGATTCGTGAGAGCGGGATAGTGTTCCCGAAGCCAGACGACGTGCTCGAGGCGGGCGACGAGTTGTTGTTCTTCGCCGGCGGCGCCAGGAGCCAGGTGTCCGCTTTTGTCGACGGCGCGACGCGGGTGCTCGGCGAGCGATGAGTTCTGGCCACCGTGCCGGTCAGTACGGACATGATCGATATGACTGCAGCCTGCCAACGCACAGCCCAGGTGTTGGCGAACGTGACCGATGATCAGCTGAGCGCATCCACCCCGTGCGAGAAGCTGCCCGTCGATGAATTGGTGGCGCACGTCGGTGGCCTTGCTCTGGCGTTCACCGCTGCGGCACGCAAGGACTTCGGCCCGCTGACCGACACGCCTCCGACCTTCGACGGAGCCCTCGACGATGACTGGCGCACCGCCTACCCGCAACATCTCGCCGAGCTGGCCGCTGCGTTCGACGATCCGGCTGCTTGGCAGGGCATGAGCCGGGCCGGCGGCGTCGACTTTCCCGGTGAAGTGGCGGGGATGGTCGCGTTGACGGAAGTGGTGGTGCACGGGTGGGATCTGGCCCGGGCCACCGGCCAGCCCTACAGCATCGACGCCGCCACCGCCGAGGCAGTGTTGCCGCATGTCGCGCAGTTCGCCGCCGACGAACCGGTCGAGGGTCTGTTCGACCGCGCGGTGCCGGTCGCGGACGAGGCGCCGGTGCTGGACCGGATTGTCGGGATGACCGGCCGGGACCCTGCGTGGAGTGGAGGCTGAGCACGGCCCGACGTCAGTGTGGCTGACGAGCCACATGAGTACGGGCATGGCAGATGGCTTCATCGAGCGTGTCCAGCAGGTGGTTCTCGTGGCGAAGTGTCTCGAAGACGCCGACGTTGGTCAACAGGTCCATGTGTTCGCCCTGAACACCCTTGATGATGACCGTGATGCCCCGAGCCTCCAGCTCGGTGGAAATCTGTGCAAGCGTGTGCGCGCCGGTCGCATCCAACATGCCCAGCTGGGACATCCGGATGATGACCACGGATGTGTGGGGGTGGTCGGCGTCGACGATGGCGTTCGAGATACGTTCGGCCACACCGAAAAACATCGCTCCATCCAGCCGTAGAAGCGCGATCTGCTCGTCACCAGGCCGATAGGGATCCGGAAGGTCCTCGCGGACCACGCTGCTGCGGCGAGCCACGGCGCGCAATGCGAAAAACGCCGCAACGACTATCCCGATCTCGACGGCTTCGACCAGATCGAAGCACACCGTGATGACGGCAGTGAGTATGAAGGTCAGCGCGTCTGATCGGGTGGAGCGCAGGATCTTGCGGACGGTACCGGCTGAGATCATTCGGAACGAGGTCACCATGAGTACACCTGCCAAGGCGGACAACGGGATTGCCGAAACAGGCCCCGTCGCCAAATATACGACCGACAGCAGTACGAGCGAATGCACGATCGCCGATACTCGCGTGCGCGCACCAGAGCGGACGTTGACGGCGGTACGCGCGATTGCGCCGGTAGCCGGCATACCGCCGAACGCGCCCGAGGCAATGGAAGCCAGGCCCTGGCCGACCAATTCGCGGTCGGGATCGTAGGGACCCGTCGACGCCATCGTGGCAGCGACCCGTGCGGACAATAGTGACTCGATTGCCGCCAATGCCGCGATCGCCATCGCGGCGCCGACCAGCGTGCGCATGGCTCCCGTATCGACGTGTGGCAGTACCGGTGCGGGTAGGTGCGATGGCAGTTCACCGATGGTGGCAACGGAGATCCCCAACGCGGCGACGGCCATCGTTGCGACGATCACGGCTGTGAGCGATTCCGGGATACCTCGGTGCAGACGCGGGAGGATCACCATCAATACGGCGACAAGCGTCACCACACCAAGGGTTTTCGCAGCGGACGCCCAATCGGCGTTGGTGACGGCGGTCCACGCTGCAGGCAGCGTGCGGGTACCGGCCAGGGCGCCGTGCGCGAATGCAGCGGGTACTTGTTGAAGGAAGATGATCGCCGCGATGCCGAGCGTGAAGCCCTCGATGACTGGCCACGGGATGAATGTGACGGCCCGGCCCAGGCCGGTGAGACCGGCTGCGAACACAAGCAGGCCGGCGAGCACCGTTACCAACGCAACGCTGGCCAGACCGAATTGGACGACGACAGGCGCCAGTACCACCGCCATCGCGCCCGTCGGGCCGGAAACCTGCACGTGCGATCCACCGAACACCGCGGCAACCAGACCGGCCACCACAGCGGTGATGAGCCCAGCGGCCGCACCGACGCCGGAACTGAGACCGAAGGCCAGCGCCAGCGGCAACGCGACGACGGCTACGGTCACGCCGGCCAGGACGTCGCGCCGCCATGACGACCGTAGTTCGGTGTAGTCGCGGCGGTTCGGCAGTAGGCGCGCGATACCACCCATGGTGGCAGCGATCACTTGCTTCGTCCGACGGGCGGCAGTGTCTTGAGTGCTTCCCATTGGTCGCGTTGCGCACCGAGCACGTCGGCGAGGAAGGCCCTCGCGATGACCAGCAGTTCGGAGATCTTCGGATGCGCGAGCTCGTAATACACCGCATTGCCAACGCGCTGCGCCTTGACCACGCGATGTCGCTTGAGGACAGCCAGGTGTTGCGACAACAGAGTCGGTTCCAGGTCGGTTTCGGCGAGGATCTCGCCGACCGACGTCGCGCTGTCGTTCGCCGACAGGATTTCGAGCACACGGATGCGCGCAGGATGGGCGAGCGCCTTGAACAAGTTGGCCTTGATTTCGTAGAGGGGTAGCTCGGGACTATCCGGGACGCGCTGCGGCATTCGGCGACCTGACAAATTGATGGATTGAAGGATTTATCAATCCATGCTAGCTAGAGCCAGCACGGCGACGCAAACTGCGCATTCGCCGTCACGCGTGGCGTACGCCCTGACCGGGCACACTGAAAGCCATGGATCCGGTCATCGCCCTGCGCCAGATTGCGTACTACAAGGACCGGGCGCGCGAAGATCCCCGCCGGGTGATGGCCTACCGGAACGCCGCCGATACCGTCGAGGGACTTTCTGATGCCGAGCGGGAGCGTCACGGTGCGGCGAACAGCTGGCAGTCGCTATCCGGGGTCGGCCCCAAGACGGCGAAGGTCATTGCGCAGGCGTGGGCCGGTCGCGAGCCCGATGCGCTTGTCGAATTGCGGTCGAATGCAGCCGATCTCGGGGGCGGCGATGTCCGCGCGGCCCTGCGCGGCGATCTTCATGTGCACTCGAACTGGTCAGATGGCTCGGCGCCGATCGAGGAGATGATGCTGGCGGCAAAGGAATTGGGCCACGAGTACTGCGCCCTGACCGACCACTCACCGCGGCTGCGCGTCGCCAACGGGCTCTCGCCCGAGCGGCTTCGTGAGCAACTGGACGTGATCGACGAGATCCGTGACATGGTCGCGCCGATGCGAATCCTCACCGGTATCGAGGTCGACATTCTCGACGACGGGGCGCTCGATCAGGAGGACGAACTGCTCGAGCGCCTCGACGTCGTGGTGGCCAGCGTGCATTCCAAGCTGTCCATGGATTCGACGGCGATGACCCGCCGCATGCTCAAGGCCGTGGCCAATCCGCATACCGATGTGCTGGGCCATTGCACCGGACGGTTGGTGACCGGCGGTCGAGGAGTGCGGCCCGAATCGAAGTTCGACGCCGAGAAGGTGTTCACCGCGTGCCGCGACAACGGCACCGCCGTTGAGATCAATTCGCGGCCCGAGCGGCGTGATCCCCCGACCCGCCTGCTGAATCTCGCGCTCGAGATCGGCTGTGTGTTCTCCATCGACACCGATTCGCATGCGCCCGGGCAGCTGGAGTTCCTCGGCTATGGCGCCCAACGCGCGCTTGACGCGGGGGTGCCCGTAGAACGGATCGTCAATGCGTGGCCCGCGGAGAAGCTGTTGGGCTGGACCCGCTCCTAGAACTCGCCTAATCCGGCAGCAGCGGCATTTCGAGGCCGGGGTCGCGGCCGAGCTGGGCACCGCGCATGACGGCGGCATTGCCGTAGCGCTTGCGCACCTGGTCGACGGCGTCGTCCAGCGCTAGGGCGTCGCGATCGTGCGCGGGTGGGAATGGCAGCTCCAACTGCTGCGCGCCATGGCGGTCGATGTTGGATACCGAGAAACCGACCAGGGTGAGGCCTCGTTCGGCGATCAGCGGAGCGGCCGCCGTGACGAGTGAGCGCGCGGTATCGAGGATCATGTCTGTGGACGCTGTCGCCCGCGGCATGGTGTGGGACCGGGTCGCGCGGCCGAAATCGTCAAAACGCAGGCGCAGCACAACAGTTCGTCCGGTGCGGCCCGCCTTGCGCATGCGGCGGGTGATGCGGTCGACCAGATTGATGATGACAGCGTCGACCTCTGCCGCTGACATCGAGTTGCCACGCCTGCCGAGCGCGCGCTGCGCACCGACCGAACGACGGCGGACGCCCGTCACCACCCGGCGCCGGTCGATGTTGCGGGACAACGCAAACAGCCGATAGCCCATGGCTCCACCGACGAGCGATGCCAGCGTCGACTCGGACAGTTCGGCGACATCGGCCACCGTCTCGATCCCGTGCGCGTGGAGCTTCTCGGCCGTCTTGGCGCCGACGCCCCATAGCCGTCGCACCGGCAGCGGGTGCAGGAACGCGAGTTCACGATCGGGCGGAACGAGCAGCAGTCCGTCTGGCTTCGCCTCCTGGCTCGCGACCTTGGCCAGGAATTTGGTGCGGGCGATACCGACGGTGATCGGGAGCCCCACCCGGTCGCGCACCGCGGAACGCAACTGTGCGCCGATCTCCACCGGTGTGCCCGAAACCCGTAAGAGGCCGGAGACGTCGAGGAATGCCTCGTCGACGCTGAGGGGCTCGACGACCGGTGAGGTGTCATCGAAGACGTCGAACACGGCGCGGCTGGCGTCGGAGTACGCCGACATCCGTGGCGGCACGACGATGGCATGGGGGCACAGTGCGCGCGCCTGGCGACCACCCATCGCGGTCCGGACGCCGTAGGCCTTGGCCTCGTAACTGGCCGCGAGCACAACGCCGCCGCCGACGATCACCGGCCGTCCGCGCAGCGCAGGATCGTCACGCTGTTCGACCGACGCGTAGAAGGAATCGAGATCAGCGTGCAGGATGCTGGCTGATGACCCAACCGCTGACACGAACATATGTTCGCATCGAGGTGTGACTAGTTGGGGACCGTGCCGTAGATGCTCGTCACCCAGATGTGCGCCAGCGTGTTCACGATCTGGCCGTGGGCGATCGAGTCCTTCTCGGCCGCGTAGGCCGCGAACATCGTGCGCTCGTTCATCAGGTTGAGTGCGATCGCAAGATCCCTGGCCGGCACGGTATCGGGCGCGGCGTTGCGGTCACGCTCGGTCTGGATCGAGTCGGTGGTGTAGTCGATCCACTTCTGCATGAACGTCGACCACAGTGACTGCATCTCGGCGTTGGTGGGCCTGGATGCCCATCCGGCGAGCATCACCGAGCGATGCTCGCCAAACGACTTGAACAGAGCGTTGATGGCGCGCCATGAGCCTGCCGGGTCGACGCCGGCATCTGTCGGGCCGAGCGCCTGATCGGCGCGCTCGTCGGCCTCCGCGATGATGCGGGTCATCAGCGTCAGGAGCACCGCGTCCTTGGATGGGAAGTAGAAGTAGAAGGTCGGCCGGGACAGACCCGCTCCCTTGGCGAGGTCGTCGACCGAGATATCGGCCAGCTGGCGATCTTCGAGCAGATCCTCGAGCGTCGTGAGTATCGCCAGCTCACGGTCGTCGCCGGACGGCCGCGTCGAACGACGGGCACGCGTCGCGCGGGGTCGGCTGGCGGCGGTCACAAGTAGTGACTTTACACGGTGTTGAGATACTCAACATACTGTTGACTATCTCAACACGCCGTTGATACGCTCCGGTACCATGAGCGAACACCTTGATGTCGTCATCGTGGGAGCCGGCATCTCCGGCATCAGCGCCGCCTGGCACCTGCAGGACCGCTGCCCCTCCAAGAGTTACGCGATCCTGGAGCGCCGGGAGAATCTCGGCGGCACCTGGGACCTGTTCAAGTACCCCGGCATCCGCTCGGACTCCGACATGTTCACGCTGGGCTTCCGGTTCAAGCCGTGGACCTCGGAGAAGGCGATCGCCGACGGGCCATCGATCATGTCGTACCTCAAGGAGACGGTCGCCGAGTACGGCATCGACAAGCACATCCGCTACGGCCACCGGGTCCTCAGTGCGGACTGGTCAGACTCCGACAACCGCTGGACGGTCCGCGTGGAGACCGACGGTGAGGAGCGTGAGATCACCGCGTCGTTCCTGTTTGCGGCCAGTGGCTATTACAACTACGACCAGGGTTACACGCCGGAGTTCGTCGGCTCCGAGGACTTCGCGGGCACAATCATTCACCCGCAGCATTGGCCCGAGGACCTCGACTACGCAGACAAGAAGATTGTCGTCATCGGCAGTGGTGCGACTGCGGTGACTCTCATTCCGGCCCTGGCCAACTCGGGTGCCGGCCACGTGACCATGCTGCAGCGTTCACCCACGTACATCGGCGCGCTGCCCGATGTCGACCCGTTCACCGTCCGGATGAACAAGTCGCTACCCGAGAAGCCGGCCTACGTGGTCAACCGGTGGAAGAGCATCCTGTTCCAGTCGGCGCAGTACCGGATCGCCAGGCGTTTCCCGAACTTCATGCGCAAGACGCTGATGACGATGGCGGAGCGGCGTCTGCCCGAGGGCTACGACGTGCAGAAGCACTTCGGACCCAAGTACAACCCGTGGGACGAGCGGCTGTGCCTGGCGCCCAACGGTGATCTGTTCAAGACCATCAAGGCGGGCAAGGCCGATGTCGTCACCGACGCCATCGAGCGCTTCACCAAGACCGGCATCAAGCTGGCCTCAGGTGAGGAGCTGCAGGCCGACATCATCGTCACAGCAACGGGTTTGAACCTGCAGCTGTTCGGCGGTGCCGAGATCAAGCGCAACGGCGTGCCGATCGAACTCAACGACACGATGGCGTACAAGGGCACGATGCTGACGCATATGCCGAACTTGGCATTCACCATCGGCTACACCAACGCTTCGTGGACGTTGAAGGCCGACCTGGTTTCGGAGTTCGTCTGCCGCGTGCTCAACTACATGGATGCCAAGGGCTTTGACACCGTCGAACCGCAGCATCCGGGCAACAGCGTCGACGAGGCTCCGCTGATGGACTTCACCCCTGGCTACGTCTTGCGGGCGTTGGACTACCTGCCCAAGTCGGGACATGTAGCGCCGTGGCGGCTGAAGCAGAACTATCTGCTGGATCTACGTCTGATCCGGCACGGGAAGGTCTCCGATGAGGCGCTGCATTTCACCAAACACCGTGCGCCGGTGACGGCTTCGGCTTAGGTCACTCCGCGGCGACTACGACTATGCCGTCGTCGTCGCTGTAGGCAATCTCGCCAGGCGCGAAAAGTACGCCGCCGAACTCGACGGCCACATCACGTTGACCGTCACCGGCTTTCGTGCTTTTTCGGGGGTTGGTGCCGATTGCTTTGACTCCGATGTCGAGTGTGCGCAGGGTCGACGAGTCCCGTACCGCACCGTTGATGATGATTCCGGCCCAGCCGTTGTCGACGCCGAGGCCGGCAATGACGTCGCCGACCAGTGCGGCGTGTATTGAGCCGCCGCCGTCGATGACCAGTACACCGCCGTTACCCGGTTCGGACAGTACTGATTTCAGCAGGGCATTGTCCTCAAAGCATTTCACCGTGGTGATCGGTCCGGCGAACTCGGACCTCCCGCCGAACTGACGGAACTGCAGATCGCAGCTGCGGACGTCGGGCCCGATGTCGTCGACGAGGTCGGCAGTGGGGCGCGGTTCGATGCTCACGCCGTGATGCTAGCGATCACCACGTCGTGCACGAATTGGGCCAAGCCCGGTTCGACGTCGTCGTAATACGCCGCGAACCTATCGTCGGCCAGGTACATCTGCACCAGTCCGCGGTGCATCTCGCCACCGCAGTCGTAGAAGCGCTCGATACTCGCGCGGTGCCGTGCGGCCAGTGCGTCGGCCTCCGGTGTGCCGGGGCGCACGCCGGCCCGCTTGGCGGCCGCCAGATCGTGCAGCAGCGCGTCCCCTTCGGCCTTGATATCGATCCAGCCCTGTTTCGTCAGCTGGGCGACCCGCTGCCGGGACTGCTTCCATTCGTCGGTGTCGCCCCAGCGCTGCTCGGCTTCGACCGCGTACTCCTCGCCGAATGCTATGGTCCCGAAGATCTCGACCTGTTCCTCGGCGGACAGCTGAATGCCGCTGCGATGCGCGTTCATGAGTTCCTCCACTGCCTTGATAGTGCGCTGCAGACTTTCGGCCCGCTCGATGAGCAGGGCGTGCTGGCGTTGCAGCCTGGTCAGCCCGTCGACCTCTGCGTCATCGAGCAGAACGTGGATCTCATCCAGCGGAAGCCCCGCCGCGCGGTACACCAGCACGAGGTGCAGCCGTTCGATGTCGGCGTCGGTGTAGCCGCGGTACCCCGCCGGGGTGCGGACGCTGGGTACCACCAAACCGATGTGGTCGTAGTGATGCAGCGTGCGCACCGAGACAGCGGTGAGGGCGGCTACCGCGCCGACTGTTCGCACGTCCATAGCGCCACTATCGACCCTGACGTCACGTGAGGGTCAAGCGAATTCGATTCAGCCCTCGTCAGAGCCGCGGCGCATGATCAGCACCACCAGGATGGCCAGCAGGCCGGCTGCGATGGCCGCAGCGATCGGCAGCCGCGACGGCTCGGGGCCGATGAATGGCACCGGCGCCGGTCCGGACACCGGGTTGCTCGCCGTGGCCACCGTGGCTTTCGCCTTGGCCGCGGCTTCCTTCGCCGCCGAAGCCAGGTCGCCGTTGGTGTCCGCCAACTTCGCAGGCGGCGCGGGCGCCTTCTTGGCGGGCGCCTTCTTGGCCGGTGCTTTCTTGGCCGGGGCCTTCTTAGCGGGGGCGGCCTTCTTCGCAGCTTTGGCGGGGGACTTCTTGGCCGGCGTCTTCTTCGCGGCCTTCGCCGGTTGCGGCGGCGACGCGGGCGGCGATGGCCCCGAAGAAGACGCCGGCCGGGGAGCTGCCTCTGATACACATCTACGAGCCCACGAG
>NZ_NVQE01000063.1 GCF_002591975.1 Mycobacterium neglectum
GTGGTATACTGGCGTGTCTCTCACCACGGTGTTACGTCGCATGCGTCAGAGGTGTATACGAGACCCGGCGGGGGCGGCGGAGGTGGTTGATCACTCATGGTTGGCCATTCCTTTCAATGACTCTGGTTACGCGATTTTGGGATTTAACGAATCAAATCGCCACTGCCGCAACGTCGGCCGCGGCCGCGGTCGCTACGAGTAACTAGACGTCGCGCTGAAGCCGACGACGATATTGATGATCACGACGATCACAAAGACGATGACACCTGCGATCGCGCCCCACACCGCGTACTTCTTCGCATCATCGGCCGCCTGCTGCGCTTCGATGGCGCGCCCCTGTGCCCACAGACCGGAAACCTGAGTGGATTTCACAATCGACACGATTCCGAGCGGGAGACAGCACAACACCGTCACCAAGATGCCCCAAACCAGATTGTTGTTCGGTTGACCCGCGGGAGTTCCGCCCTGCGGAGGAGGCGGTGGAGTGCCGCCGCTCGGAGGTGGTGGCGGAGGGTAGTTCCCGGGAGGTGGTGGCGGAGGGTAGTTCCCGGGGGGTGGTGGCGGTTGATCGGTCATGTGCGCCTTCCAGTCACGCCTTAGCTGGTAACGAGCGTGCTTACCCTACCCGAGAAGCGGCTTCGTGCAGACGTTTCTCTGCGGAAGTTGCTCACCTGACGAAATGGTGAAACAGGCTGGTAACCGCCACATTGGGAGCCGCCACCCCGGTTTGTTTGCCAGGCTTTGTATGCCCGGTTACCGAGCGCGGCGGCCGCTGCCATCCGAGAGGAACCCGAGTAGGTCGTGACGGGTGATGACGCCCACCGGCTTGCCCTCCTCGACGACCATCACGGCGTCGGACTCGCGCAGCGTTTTGGCCGCGGTGCTGACGAGTTCTCCCGCGCCGATCAACGGCAGAGGCGGACTCATGTGCTGTGACACCGCGTCGGCCAGGTTGGCCCGGCCCTCGAAAACCGCGGACAGCAGTTCGCGCTCGGCGACGCTGCCCGCCACTTCGCCCGCCATCACCGGCGGCTCGGCGCCGACGACCGGCATCTGGGATACGCCGTACTCCCGCAGGATGCCGATTGCGTCGCGCACCGTCTCAGACGGGTGGGTGTGTACCAGGTCGGGCAATGCGCCAGACTTGCCTCTTAGCACCTCGCCAACCGTCGTCTCCTCCACCGAACCGTCAAGCCGGCTCCGCAGAAATCCATACGAGGACATCCATCCGTCGTTGAAAACCTTTGACAGATAACCTCTTCCGCCGTCGGGGAGCAGTACGACGACCACTGAATCGGGGCCGGCCTTCTCAGCGACCTGGATCGCGGCGACAGCAGCCATGCCACACGATCCACCGACCAGCAGGGCTTCCTCGCGCGCCAGCCTGCGCGTCATCTCGAATGAATCGGCATCGGACACCGCGATGATCTCGTCGGGAACCGCCGGGTCGTAGGCGGAGGGCCAAAAGTCCTCCCCCACACCTTCGACGAGGTACGGCCTGCCGGTGCCACCGGAGTACACCGATCCCTCGGGATCGACGCCGACCACCCGCACCTGCCCCCCGGACACCTCCTTGAGATAGCGGCCCGCACCGGTGATCGTGCCGCCGGTTCCGACCCCCGCGACGAAATGGGTGACCTTGCCGTCGGTGTCGGCCCAGATCTCAGGGCCTGTCGTCTCGTAGTGACTAGCCGGGCCCATCGGATTGGAGTACTGGTCGGGCTTCCACGCGCCGTCGATCTCTTCGACGAGTCGATTGGACACGCTGTAATAGCTGTCCGGATTGTCCGGCGCCACGGCCGTCGGACAGACCACAACGTCAGCGCCGTACGCGCGCAACACGTTCTGCTTGTCCTCGCTGACCTTGTCGGGGCAGACGAAGATGCATTTATAGCCTCGCTGCTGTGCCACCAGCGCCAGGCCCACCCCGGTATTGCCAGACGTTGGTTCGACGATGGTGCCGCCGGGTTTGAGTTCGCCGCTGGCCTCCGCGGCATCGATCATCTTGATCGCGATGCGGTCCTTGGAGCTGCCGCCGGGGTTCAGGTACTCGATCTTGGCGGCGACGGTGCCCGCCCCATCGGGGACAACGGAGTTCAGCTGTACCAGAGGGGTATTGCCGATGAGCTCACTGATGTGCCGGGCGATCCGCATGACACCATCGTGTCAGGCGCGACACCGGCATACCAGCCGAGGGTTCACCAGGTGGCTTCCCGGATATAGTCGCCGATCTGGCGAAGCGACCGCGTCGCCTCGGGAACTGCGGGTGCCGCGAGCTGGAAGACGTGCATTTGGCCCGGCCAGACGCGAACCTCGACGGGCACACCGGCCGCCGCCAGTCGACGGGCCGCCTTGCGGGCGTCACTCACCAGGACCTCGGACCCCGACACATGGATCAGCGTGCGCGGCAGCCCGGGCTCGATGTGGTCGAGCGGCTCGTAGACCTCTTCGGGCTTGCCATCGACCAGATGCCGGCCGGCGGCCTCGCGGACCAGGTCCACCAGCGCATAGAACGCACGCGGCGGGAACATCGCATCGCTGTGAATGTTCGGATGGTTGGCCCGGGTCTCGTTGTCCACCTCGAACAACGGCGACATCGTGACCATCGCCGCGGGAATCTCGCCTTCCAGGCCTTCCCGCTGAAGCTTCTCGGCGAGCGCCAGAGCCAGATAGCCGCCTGCGGAGTCGCCCGCGAGCACGATCTGATTCGGCTCGTAGCCCTTCAGCCGCAACCACTTGTATGCGTCGTAGCAGTCGTCGAGCGCCTCGCCGACCGAGTGCTTCGGGATCATGCGGTAGTTGACGACCAGGACCGGACAGTCTGCATAGCCCGACAATGCGGTCACCAGCCTGCCGTGCGAATTCACACCACAGGTCAGGAAGGCGCCGCCGTGCAGGTACAAAACCACTCCGCGCTTGCCGTCTGCGGGCAGCACGCCACCGGCCCTAACCAGCTGCGCGGTGCACTTCGGCAAAGAAATCGTGGCGCGCACCGTCCCAGGAGGGGGACGCATGACCCGGGACACAAAATCCACGAAACCCCAGGGCCACGGGAGGCGCGGAACGTAGCTTCCGATAGCTAGAGTCGGCCGGATTGTTAGCAGAGCCGCCAGCGAAGTAAGTCTTCCCGCCAGGCTTGGGCCGTCCTCGACCACCTCGACGGGTGCACCGTCGCTAACTGGAAACTTACGCGGTCTACGTGCTTTAGCAGGCATTTCGCCAACACGAGATGCTCTGGCTACTTTACTTGGTGCCGTCATCGCCACCACTCCTACGCCGTTGTAGAGCCCCGGCTCGCCGTTTGCTTCAGCGATCCCGATACCTTAGCTTGACAGGCTCTGTTCATTTCAACAATCAACGATTCGATTTCGATACCGGACTTGATACCGCACTGTGATCCCCTAAGGTTCGTCGCCACGCGGGTATCCCAGAAAATCCCACCTAAACTGGACCGCGTGGGCATACGTGCACCGCGTCGGACAACGACCGTCGCCCTTGCGGCCGCGGCCACGCTCGCATCGACGGGCTCCGCGTACGTAGGAGCCCGCAATCTGCTGAGCGGGCAGGCTGACAAGGCCCGCAGCGCCATACCGAAGGCCTGGGACGTCCCCCCGCGTGCCGACGGCGTCTATCAGCCCAGTGGCGGACCTGTGCAGAAGTGGCACCGCGGCGTCCCGTTTGACCTGCATCTGATGGTCTTCGGTGACTCCACGGCCACCGGTTACGGCTGTGAAGATGCTGACGAGGTGCCGGGCGTGCTGATCGCCCGTGGGCTCGCCGAGGTGTCGGGTGAGCGAATCAGGCTGAGCACAAAAGCCATCATGGGGGCCACGTCGAAGGGACTTTCCGGGCAGATCGACGCGATGTTCGTTGCGGGCCCGCCGCCCGACGCGGCGGTGATCATGATCGGCGCGAATGACATCACGCGACCCAATGGCATCGGGCCGTCGGCGCGACGACTGGGCCGGGCGGTTCGGCGGCTGCGGGCCAGCGGAGCCGTCGTCGTGGTGGGCACCTGCCCGGATTTCGGCCTGATCACCGCGATCCCACAGCCCCTGCGGTGGGTGGCACGCAGTCGCGGGTTGCGCCTGGCGCGGGCTCAGGCCTCGGCCGTGCGCGCCGCCGGAGGTGTTCCTGTTCCGTTCTCCGACCTCCTTCCGCCTGAGTTCCGCAAGGCTCCCGAGCAGCTCTTCAGCAAAGACATGTTCCACCCGTCGGGGGCCGGCTACGCGCTGGCGGCCCAGCAGCTACTGCCCGCGCTGTGTAATGCGTTGGGCGAGTACATCGATGGGAACCAGCCCGAAGATGCGCTGGAGTCTCGGAACGCCGAGGGCAGTTCGCTGTTGGCCCGGGTGGGCAACATCAGCCGACTGTGGCGCCGCTCAACTGGGGTCCCCGCGCCCATCGTGGTGCCCGCAAGTTAGGTTTGCTTCACTCTCGATATCCGTAGATAGATGGAGAATTCTCATGGCTGAAGCCGTCATCGTCGCCACCGCACGCTCGCCGATCGGCCGTGCCGTCAAAGGGTCGCTCGCCACGATGCGCCCCGATGACCTCGCGGCGCAGATGGTTCGGGCGGCACTGGACAAGGTTCCCTCGTTGGACCCGAAGGACATCGACGATCTGATGATGGGCTGCGCGCAGCCCGCCGGTGAGGCCGGCTACAACGTCGCCAGGGCGGTCGCCGTCGAACTCGGTTACGACTTCCTGCCCGGCACCACGGTCAACCGCTACTGCTCGTCGTCGCTGCAGACCACTCGGATGGCGTTCCACGCCATCAAGGCCGGCGAAGGTGACGTGTTCATCTCCGCGGGGGTCGAGACCGTGTCGCGCTTCGGCGTCGGCGCCGCCGATGGCGCCCCGAACAGCAAGAACGCGATCTTCGAAGAGGCTCAGGCCCGGACGGCCAAGCAGGCCGAGGGCGCAGACGAGTGGCATGACCCCCGCAACGACGGCAACATCCCCGACGTCTACATCGCGATGGGCCAGACGGCGGAGAACGTCTCTCTGTTCACCGGCATCAGCCGCGAGGACCAGGACCACTGGGGTGTGCGGTCGCAGAACCGCGCCGAGGACGCCATCAAGAGCGGGTTCTTCGAGCGGGAGATCGTGCCGGTGAAGCTGCCCGACGGCACGACGGTCACGACCGACGACGGCCCCCGCGCGGGCACCACCTATGAGGCTGTTTCGCAGCTGAAGCCGGTGTTCCGACCCAACGGCACCATCACTGCGGGCAATGCGTGTCCACTGAACGACGGTGCAGCCGCCGTTGTCATCATGAGCGACACCAAGGCCAAGGAATTGGGCCTGACCCCGTTGGCGCGAATCGTGTCGACGGGTGTGAGCGGTCTGTCGCCGGAGATCATGGGCCTCGGCCCGATCGAGGCGATCAAGAAGGCGCTCGCCAAAGCGGGCAAGAAGATCTCGGACATCGACCTGGTCGAGATCAACGAGGCGTTCGCGGTGCAGGTGCTCGGCTCGGCGCGGGAACTCGGCATCGACGAGGACAAGCTCAACGTGTCTGGTGGCGCGATCGCACTGGGGCATCCGTTCGGTATGACGGGTGCGCGTATCACGGCCACGCTGCTCAATAACCTTGCGACATATGACAAGACGTTCGGCATCGAGTCGATGTGCGTCGGCGGCGGCCAGGGCATGGCGATGGTGGTGGAGCGCCTCAGCTAGTTGCCTAAGACCGCCGAGACTGTCTCGACGTCAAGCGAGCGGGGCGACGCACGAAAAAAGCCCGGCACATTTCGTGCCGGGCCTTTCGCGGGGACTGCTAGTCGCTGTTGAAGTAGGACAGCAGTCGCAGGATCTCGAGGTACAGCCAGACCAGCGTGACGGTCAGGCCCAGAGCGACGCCCCATGCGGCCTTCGACGGCGCGCCGGCGCGAATCAACTGGTCCGCCTGGTCGAAGTCGATCAGGAACATGAACGCCGCCAGACCGATGCAGACAAGCGAGAAGATGATGGCCAGTGGACCACCGCTCCGAAGGCCGAAGCCCTCGCCGCCACCGACACCGAACATCGCGAGCACGAAGTTGAGAAGGGCGATAGCCACCACGCCGAACAAGGCGGCGACCATCATCCTCGTGAACTTCGGCGTCACCCGGATGGCACCCGTCTTGTAGACGACGAGCATGCCGACGAACACACCCACGGTTCCGAAGATCGCCTGCGCGATCATCCCGGGGCCGCCGGTGGAGACGAGGTTCGCGAACAGGAACGACGCGGCGCCCAGGAAGAGCCCCTCAAGTGCGGCGTAGCTCAGCACGATGGCTGGGTTGTCCTGCTTGCGTCCGAAGGTCGCGATCAAGACCATCGCGAGACCACCGAGCGCGCCGATGAGCACGAAGGGCATCATCAAGGCGGTGTTCTGCGAGACCAAGAAGTAGGAGATGACGCCAACCACTGTCACGACGGCCAGCGTGACGCCGGTCTTGGTGACGACATCATCGATGGTCAGCGGCCGGGAGACGCCCGTCTGCTGCTGGTCGGGGTACTGCGTGACATATGGATCGGCCTGTACGGCCTGCGCACCGTAGCCGGCGGCTCCGGTACCAAACTGCGCGTAGCCACCCTGACCCTTGGGCAGGGAACGAAATACCGGGTTGCTGGACTCCCGCACCGTCGGTTCCTCTCTGATGCTTGGTTCGACTCGTTGACGAACAATCGATCAACGACTGGCGATCCCGGACGGTTCCCGAAAGAACCTCCCAGGGTCTTCACAGGAAACCCTACCCGGCGACGCTCGATGCAGGTTCACGATCTACATTGCATTCCGTGGACGAAAACGAGGATGTCCTAGTAAACGTGCGCCAGGGCGTCGGCCTGATCACCCTCAACCGGCCCAAAGCCATCAATTCGCTCACGCACCCGATGGTCAACGCGATCTCGCCGGTGCTCTCCGACTGGGCGGACAACGACGACGTCCACACCGTCATCGTCGACGGCGCCGGGGAACGCGGCCTGTGCGCCGGTGGCGACCTCGTCGCGCTGTACCACAGCGCCCGCGCCGACGGGTCCGTCGCCAGGAGCTTCTGGTACGACGAATATCGCCTCAACGCCCAGATCGGCCGCTTCCCCAAGCCCTATGTGGCCCTGATGGACGGCATCGTCATGGGTGGGGGCGTCGGCATCGCCGTGCACGGCAGCGTCCGCGTCGTCACCGACACCACCAAGATGGCAATGCCCGAAGTCGGCATCGGCTTCATTCCCGACGTCGGCGGCACACTCATCCTGTCGCGGACGCCCGGCCTGCTCGGTCTGCACGCCGCCCTCACCGGTGCGACGTTCGGCGCCGGGGACGCAATCGCCATGGGTTTCGCCGATCACTTCGTGCCGCACGACGCGATCGCCGCCTTCAAGGAGGTTGCGATCACCGACGGTGTCGACGCCGCCCTTGCTGCCCACGCCGCCGAACCGCCCGCGAGTCAGTTTCTGGCGCAACGGGAATGGATCGACCGTTGCTACGCCGAGCAAACCGCGACCGACATCGTCGCCGCCCTGCGGGCTCACGGCGCCGAGGCCGTCGACGCAGCCAACCTGATCGAGGCCAAATCCCCCATCTCGGTGTCCGTCGCACTGGAGGCGATACGACGGGCCGCCAAGCTCGACACACTGGAAGACGTTCTGCGCCAAGAATACCGGACCACCTGCGGGGCATTGCGAAGCCACGACTTCGAAGAGGGCATCCGCGCTCAGGTCATCGACAAGGACCGCAATCCGAAATGGTCGCCCGCATCGCTGGCGGCCGTCACCACCGCCGACGTCGAGGCCTACTTCGCGCCGGCCGATCGAGAATTGGAGTTCAAGAGATGAGCTACGAGACGATCCTGGTCACCCGCGACGACCGCGTCGGCACCATCACACTCAACCGGCCCAAGGCCCTCAACGCCCTCAACAGCCAGGTGATGAACGAAGTCGTCGCGGCCGCAGCGGAATTCGACAGCGACCAGGGAATCGGCGCGATCATCATCACCGGCAGCGGCGAGAAGGCCTTCGCCGCGGGCGCCGACATCAAAGAGATGGCCGAACTGTCGTTCGCCGACGTGTTCTCGTCGGACTTCTTCGCCGCGTGGGGCAAGTTCGCCGCGACACGCACCCCGACCATCGCCGCGGTCAACGGCTATGCACTTGGCGGCGGCTGCGAACTCGCGATGATGTGCGATCTGCTCATCGCCGCCGACACCGCCAAATTCGGCCAGCCCGAGATCAAGCTCGGCGTACTCCCCGGTATGGGCGGCTCACAGCGATTGACCCGCGCCATCGGCAAAGCCAAGGCGATGGACCTGATCCTCACCGGGCGCAACATGGATGCCACCGAGGCCGAACGCGCCGGCTTGGTCTCCCGCGTCGTGCCTGCCGACTCGCTGCTGGTCGAGGCGAATGCGGTCGCGAAGACCATCGCAGGAATGTCGCTTTCGGCGTCGCGGATGGCCAAGGAGGCCGTCAACCGTGCCTTCGAATCGACGCTGGCTGAAGGACTCCTGTACGAGCGCAGGCTCTTCCATTCCGCGTTCGCCACCGACGACCAGACCGAGGGTATGAACGCGTTCACGGAGAAGCGCCCACCGAACTTCGGCCACCGTTAATCTGCGTGGGTGACAGACACCGCTGAGGCCGTAGACGAAGCACCGCAGCAGGAGGGGCTGCCACCCAAGCAGGATTGGTGGGTCCGTCATTACACGTTCTTCGGAACGGCTCTTGGCCTGGTCTTCATCTGGCTTTCCTTGACGCCGTCGCTGTTGCCGCGCGGACCGCTGTTCCAGGGCATCGTCAGCGGCGCCGCGGGTGCGATCGGATATGGCCTCGGGGTGTTCGCGGTGTGGCTGGTGCGCTACATGGGATCAAGGGACACCAGTCCCTCGGCACCGCGGTGGGCCTGGCTCACACTCGTGGGCATTGGTGTCATCGGACAGATCCTGATGATCTTCTACTTCCACCGCTGGCAGGATGAAGTACGCGACCTCAATGGCGTGCCGCGCCTCGTGTTCTGGGACTACCCCTGGTGCGCCTTTCTGTCCATAGTGGTCTTGTTCGTCTTCGTCGAGATCGGACAGCTCATCGGCAGGCTCGTGCGCTTTTTGGTGCGTCAGCTCAATCGCGTTGCACCGCCGCGTATCTCGGCCATGGTTGTGGTTGCTCTGCTGCTCGTGCTGACTATTGCGCTGCTCAATGGCGTGGTAGTGCGTTTCGGTATGAGTGCCTTGAACTCGACATTCTCGGCGGCCAACGACGAGACCGACCCTGAATTCGCCGCACCGACATCCCCGTTGCGCTCAGGCGGCCCTGACTCTGCGGTCACGTGGGAATCGCTTGGCCATCAAGGGCGGGTGTTCGTCTCGGCAGGCCCCACGGTCGACGAGCTCTCGGAGTTCAACGGCACACCCGCCATCGAGCCGATCCGTGCCTATGCCGGACTGCATTCGGCCGACGGCATCAAGGCGACCGCCGCGCTGGCGGCCGAAGAATTGCAACGCAAGGGCGGCCTCGATCGTGCGGTGGTCGCCGTCGCGACCACGACCGGCACCGGCTGGATCAACGAGGCGGAGGCCTCGGCGCTGGAGTACATGTTCAACGGCGACAGCGCGATCGTGTCCATGCAGTACTCGTTCCTGCCCAGTTGGCTGTCCTTCCTCGTCGACAACGAGAACGCGCGACAGGCCGGGCAGGCGCTGTTCGAAGCCGTGGACGCACTGATTCGCGAGATGCCCGAGGCACAGCGGCCACAGCTGGTGGTCTTCGGTGAGAGCCTCGGGTCGTTCGGCGGGGAGGCGCCGTTCCTGGCTCTCAACAACCTGATCGCCCGCACCAACGGCGCGTTGTTCTCCGGCCCGACGTTCAACAACACCATCTGGACGCAGCTCACCCGCGACCGCGACGCGGGCTCGCCGGAGTGGTTGCCCATCTTCGACAAGGGTGAGAATGTCCGCTTCGCCGCGCGCTCGGACAACCTCGACCGGCCCAACGACCCGTGGGGCCATCCCCGGGTGGTGTATCTGCAGCACGCGTCTGACCCGATCGCGTGGTGGAACACGGATCTGCTGTTCGCCGAACCGGATTGGCTCAGAGAACCGCGCGGGTACGACGTCTCAGGACGCATGCAGTGGATACCGATCGTCACCTTCCTGCAGGTGTCCGCAGACATGGCTGTCGCGGTGGACGTGCCGGACGGCCACGGCCACGTGTACGTCAAGGACGTCGCCAACGCGTGGGCAGCGATTCTCGAGCCGCCGGGCTGGACGCCGGCCAAGACGGAGAAGCTGCGTCCGCTGCTCAGTAACGACGAGAACGCTTAGACCAGGTCCGGCGGGCAGGAGCGGAGCGACCGGGGAATCAGCAGAAGCCTTCGGCCTTCAGCGCGTGGTAGCCACCGATGACGTCGGTGGCGCGGTGCAGACCCAGGTCGAGTAGGGCTGCCGCGGCGAGGCTGGAGGTGTAGCCCTCCGAGCACAGCACCACCCATTCGACGTCCTCGCTCACGGCCTGCGGAAGCCGGGCGTCACTGGTCGGGTCGCAGCGCCACTCCAGCACATTGCGCTCGATCACCATCGCCGCCGGGACCTCGCCCTCACGCTCGCGCTGTGCCTGCGGCCGGATGTCGACCAGAATGGCGCCACGGGCCAGCGCCGCGGGCACGTCCTGCGCACCCAACCTGTGCAGCCGGGTGCGGGCCTCGTCGAGGACACGGTCGATGCGGCTGGTCATGATTGACGTCATCCCTCCGGCTCATCGGTGAGTTCGGTGCGCTTGCGGCGCAGCGTGTTCCGGTGCGTGACCTCGTAGTACGACATCGCGGTCAACGGTGGTGAGTATGCGTGCACGCTCAGCGTCGGCGCAACCGGCGCAGCCGTGTGCCGATCGGGCGACCACACCACGTCGTGCACCCAGCCGAGCGGGAACGCGGCCTGGTCACCCGCCGTGAGACGTCGCCGCCGCAGCGTCTGCCCGTCCCATCGGGTTTCCCGCAGCGCACCTGACAAGACGGTCAGCGCACCGAGCGAGCCGCCGTGGTCGTGGAGTTCGGTCGAGCGGTCCGGCACCCAACTGATCAGCCAGACGTCGAGTTCTTCGTCGCCGTGCAACCGGGTGAACCAGCGATCATTGGCCGGCAGACCCCCAGCAGGCAGGAGGCCGTCATAGCTGCCTGAAAGAACGCCCTCCGCGTAGCGATCGGTGGCGTGCAGTAAATCGGCGGGACGCAGTCGGGTGGGCGCGGAGATGACAGAAACCATGCGAACTCCAGAAAGTGACAGGCGGACAAGGACAGGTGCGTCAGGCGCAACAGTCCCCGCGGCATGCGCGCAGGTATCCGGGTGTCACGGCCGCAAGTCTGGCATTTCGAACCGACGTTGACCGTGGCGCTGAACCGACAGTGCATAACGCTGTGCTCAACAGCCTGGTCAATGGACCTTCCGTAACCAGTGCTCAAAAATTCACGCTGATCCGAAGTGGACGGCCGGCGACCGTGACAGCCAAGCCATTGCATAGATTGGCTGCATGCGCAGGCACTCGCGTCGGGCCGCCCACGCGGTGGCACTCGTTATCGTCGGCACGGCCGTGGGCACCGGGTGCTCGTCGGGATCCGATGGCGAGCCGGCCACGTCGACGCCACCAACGACAGCGGCCTCAGAGCCCTCGGAAACGCCGACGGCGGCGCCCGGCGACGTCGGGGTGTCCCCAGACGGCGTCACGACTGCCGTCGGCGCCCCTGCGGACTCCACCGAGGACGAGTACTTCAGGGCGTGTCGGGCCGCGCGCGAGTGGATGGGACAGCAGGGCGGGGACGCCAAGTCGCAGCTCGAGCCATATCTGAAGAATGTGCAGAGCTCCGACGCTGCTGGCCCGGGCACGTTCGGCGAGCCGTGGTCGGCGCTTCCCCCGCCCCGGCAGGCCGCCGTGATAGTGGCGGCACAGGCCGCCGCCGACGCGCTCTGCGGGTAGGCGCAGAATCACGCTATGGCCGGCAAGCGAGTGGCCCTCGCCCTCGGCAGCGGAGGAGCCCGCGGTTACGCCCATATCGGGGTGATCGACGAGCTGAACGAGCGTGGCTTCGAGATCGTCGGCATCGCGGGATCGTCGATGGGCGCGCTCGTCGGTGGTCTTCAGGCCGCGGGCAAGCTCGATGATTTCGCCGAATGGGCGAAGTCGCTGACACAGCGCGCGATATTGCGCCTGCTCGACCCGAAGATCACCGCCGCCGGGGTGCTCCGCGCGGAGAAGATCCTCGATGCGGTCCGCGACATTCTCGGTGAGGTCACGATCGAAGAGCTGCCGATCCCCTACACCGCGGTCAGTACCGACCTGCTCACCGGAAAATCGGTGTGGCTACAACGCGGGCCTGTCGACGCCGCGATCCGGGCATCGATCGCGATCCCCGGAGTGATCGTGCCGCATGTGCTCGACGGCCGACTGCTGGCCGACGGCGGCATCCTCGATCCGCTGCCCATGGCGCCGATATCGGCCGTCAACGCCGATCTGACGATCGCGGTGAGCCTGGCCGGCAGTGAGTCGGGCGGGGACGAGCCAGAGGGTGACGGGCCGAGCGCAACCACCGAATGGCTGGGCCGGATGTGGCGCAGCACGACCGCGCTGTTCGACGCCGCCCAGCCCGACGAGAGTGCGGACACACTCGTCGACGCCTCCAAGGAGATGTCGGTGCCTCGCCTCGGCAGCTTCGAGGTGATGAACCGGACGATCGACATCGCGCAGGCCGCCCTGGCGCGTCATACGCTGGCGGCCTATCCCCCCGATGTGTTGATCGAGGTCCCCCGGACCGCATGTCGCAGCCTCGAATTCCACCGTGCCGCAGAGGTCATCCAGGTCGGCCGCGATCTCACCGCGGCTGTGCTGGACGGGCTCGCGAAGCCCGAAACCGTTTCCGCCGAAATCTGATTCAGCGTCCGAGGAACTCGGCAACCTCGCTCGCGACCCGCCTACCCTGGTCGCGCCCGGCAAGTGCGGACGGCGCGCGGCAGGCCGGATCCAGTGGGTTGCGACCGAAGGCTTCTAGTGATCCGTCGTCGGCGAACACACCGAACGCCGAACCGGCGAAGTTGTCGACTTCCTCGATCGCTCCGGTGCCGAACGGCGACGGCGAGTTCCTGCCCTGCGGCACGAGTGCGACCACCACGTCGCAGTCGGCGGCCAGCTCTAGGTTGACGGTGCTGCCGACGCCACCATCCATGTATCGACGACCGTCGATCGTGACCGGGGGCCAGACGCCGGGCACCGCGCAGCTGGCGGCAACGGCGTCGACCAAATTGACGCCGGAATCCCGATCGAGTGTCACCAATTCGCCTGTGGCGGTGTCGATTGCGCTGATACGCAGGATGCGTTGGGGCCAGTCATGCTCGGGCAGCCGGTGTTCGATCACCTGGCGCCGCACGCCCTCCGACACGGTCTGGGTGGACAATGCGACGCCGCCGATCCGCTGCAGTTTCTCGGCCTTCGAACCGGGTTGCGTCATCGCGGTGAGGAAGAGTTCGGCGATCTCCTCGACGCCGACATTCGGGTTCAGCTCGGCGCTCGACGCTTCGGTCTGCCGCTCGAACAGTGCATCGAGGTGCAGGCCGCTGATGAGTTGTGCGGCGACGGTCGATCCCGCAGACGTGCCGACCAGGACATCCGATTCCCGCAGCGCATGGGCCGTCGCCGGCGACACATCGGCGATACCCCGCAGGATCCCCGTCTCCCACGCGATGCCCGCCACCCCGCCGCCTGCTAGTACCAGTGCCCGTTTCGTCGTCACCGCAGCGAGTGTGCCAAACGCCCGACTACGCTCAAAGCGATGATCAAGGTTTTCGGGTACTTGAAGCGCAAGCCCGGCCTATCGCCGCAGGAGTTCGCCGAGTACTACGAGACCAACCACGTACCGCTCGTCCTGAGCAAGGCGTTCATGCCGACGGTCTACAAGCGCAACTACCTCCAGCGCGGCGACGCCTTCAACGTCGAAGGAGATGAGATCGCCTTCGACTGCATGACCGAACTCGTGTTCGCGGACCGGGACGACATGTCCGCCTGGATGTCCAGTCTCGGTGTCGACGAAATTGCCAACGACGAAGCGAACTTCATCGATCGCGCCGCAACGCGCGCCTATGTGGTGGACGAGCACACCAGCGCGGGTTGAGCATCCACTGCGAGCTAGGGTGCTCCCATGCGTGGATGGTTGCCGATCGGAACCGCCGCTGCTCTCGTTGCCGCCGTTATCGCGAGTTCACCGGCTCTCGCCCAGCCGCCCGCGCCTCCGGCCCCGATCATCCCTTCGCCCGTACCGCCGGCCAACGTCGGCGACCTCAAGCGCGACGCCGTCGCGTACTACGACAGCGGCGCCTACCTGACCAATCTGCAGCACGCCGCGGCATCCGCGGTGGCGTGGATCAACGACCAGGCCCCACGCGTTGCCCGCCCGGCAGTGGTGTTCGACATCGACGAGACCGCATTGTCGAACTGGGAAGCCATCAAGGCCAACGACTTTGGCCGTATCGGCAATGGACCGTGCGACGCTCTCCCCCAGGGGCCGTGCGGGTGGCTGGCGTGGGACCTGCGCGGGCAGTCGACGGTCATCCCGCCGACGATGGGAATCTTTACCACCGCGAAGCGGCACGGTGCCACGATCTTCTTCATCACGGGCCGGGACGAGTCCCAACGCGCCGCGACCGAACGCAATCTGCACGACACCGGCTACACCGGGTACGAGCGGCTGATCATGGAACCGACCGGCGCACATTATCTTTCCGCAGTCGACTTCAAGGCCCCACAGCGCGCGCATATCGAGGCGCAGGGTTACACGATCATCGCCAACATCGGGGATCAGCCGTCTGATCTGGCCGGCGGCTTCGCGCAACAGACCTACCTGCTACCGAATCCCTTCTACCGCATCCCCTAGGAGCGACATGGTCGACACGATGAGGGCGCAGCGCTTCTACGCAGACTCAAAAACGATTGCAGTGGAAGATGTTTCGATACCAGAGCCCGGCCCCGGCGAGGTGTTGGTCAAGGTCGCGTTCTGCGGTATCTGCCACTCTGATCTCAGCCTGATCAACGGCACGTTCCCGGCGTTCTTGCCAGTGGTGACGCAGGGCCACGAAACGTCGGGAACCATCGCCAAGCTCGGTCCGGACGTCACCGGCTGGAAGGAGGGCGACCGGGTGGTCGTCGCGGCAGGCCGGCCGTGCATGACATGTGCCAACTGCCGGCGAGGCGACGTCACGAACTGCCTGGCCATCGCGCTGATGGCATTTGCCTACGACGGCGGCTGGGCGGAGTACACCGTCGCGCAGGCGTTCGGCCTCACCCGGGTACCCGACAACGTCCCGCTGGAGCAGGCGGCGATCCTGGCCGACGCGGTGTCGACACCGTTCGGTGCCGTCGTGCGCACGGGCAAGGTCGGCATCGGGGAATCGGTCGGTGTCTGGGGCGTCGGCGGCGTCGGAACCCATATTGTCCAGCTCGCGCGGCTGGTCGGCGCCGTGCCGGTGATCGCCGTCGACATCAAGGCGGAGGTTCTGGAGCGCGCCACAGAACTGGGCGCCGACTACGCGTTCGACGCCCGCGACGACCAGCTGGCCCAGAAGATCTCCGAGGTCACCGATGGACGCCGACTCGATGTCGCGTTCGACGCGGTGGGCCTCAAGTCGACGTTCGAACAGGCGCTCGACAATCTCACGGTGGGCGGTCGTCTGGTAGCGGTTGGAATGAGCGCCGAGTCTCCGAGCGTTGGGCCGACCAGCATGTTCGGACTGACGCAAAAGCACGTCCTGGGCCACCTGGGCTACCAGAACGTCGACATCGGAACGCTCGCGACATTGGTATCGACTGGGCGACTGGACATCTCACGCTCGATCAGTGACGTGGTCTCCCTCGAGGACGTCGCGGTGGGCATCGACAAGCTGGACCGCCAGGACGGCAACCCGATCCGCATCCTGGTCGAGCCGTGACCGGTGACCTGACCGGCCGGGTAGCGCTGTTGACCGGCGCCTCGGGCGGTATCGGCAAGGCGATCGCGCGACGGCTCGCCGACGAGGGCGCCGATCTGTGCCTGTCCTACGGGCGCAACGCCGCCGACGCAGAAGAGGCTGCGGCGTATGCCCGGGAACGGGGCAGGCGGGTCACCGTCGTCGCGGCCGATCTCTCCGACCCGCAGGCGCCGGCCGCCCTCGTCTTGCATGCGACCAACGAATTGGGCCCGGTCGACCTGCTCATCCCAAACGCGGGCACGGCCGACATCAAGGGTTGGCGAAAAATCGATCCGGCGTCATGGGATGCGACGCTCGCGGTCAACCTGACTGCTCCATGGCTGTTGGCGCAACAGGTTCTGCCGACGATGATCGAGCGCAAGTACGGGCGCGTTCTGTTCATCTCGTCGGTCGCCGCTCTGACCGGCGGCGTGGTCGGCGCCCACTACGCAGCGAGCAAGGCGGGCCTGCACGGCCTCATGCATCACCTCGCGCCGCGTGTCGCGGCCGACGGCGTGACCGTCAACAGCCTGGCCCCCGCGCTGGTGGGCGAGACGAAGATGTTTCCCGCGGACCTGGAGACCGGCACTCCCCCGATCCCTATCCCCGTCGGCCGCATCGGCAGGCCCGACGAGGTGGCCGATATGGCATTGGCCATGCTGCGCAACGGTTATCTGACGAACAAGGTGATCACGCTCGACGGCGGGATCCTGCCCCGCGATTAGTTCGACTAGCTCAAGCGCGGCGCGGCCTTACCGCTGATCAGCGGCAGATCGAGATAGGTCGCGATGCCCGACTCGGCGGCGCACACCGCGGGCACGGAGTTCACGCAGTGCGCGGCGGTTCCGACGATTCCGTACTCCGGCCCCTCACCGCCCACTGCGGACTGGAACCCTTTCACCGAGATCGAGATGTCGGGATTCCCGCGAACTTCCATCTCGTAGCGTTGGCCTTCGGGGCCGAATGTCCATGCGGGATCCAGCTTTTCCTCACCCATCAGCCAGTTCACCGTGACACGCACGACGACCTCGTCGCCGACGAGCGCCTCCCAGTGGAACTTTCGGCCTGCGACCTGACCCGGCTCAATCACGCCGATCGGCGACTCGATGGGAGCGGTGGCGACCGCAATCTCCTGCGACGACCGCACCTTCGGGTCCGCCTTGAACCCGGCCTTGTCGACGATCATTCGCACCGCTTGGATGAAGCCACCGTCGAGCAGCTTCTGCATCGGTCCGCTCAGGGCCTTGTCTGGCACCTCGCCGAACCCCATCACATGGCGTACGACATCGGGTGCATCATATGTGCGCAGATCCGAATACTCCTCGGCCCGAACGAATGTCACGCCCGTCGAGAAGGCCGAGAACAGCAGTGGGAACTTCTCGCTGATGCCGCCCGGCGCAATGCCGGTGCCGTGCAGCGTGACGTTGCCCTCGATCGCGGCATCCCGCAGGGCCGCCGACTGCCGCTCACTGGGATAGACCCATCCGACCGGGGTCACGACGTTCTTGCCGGACCGCAATAGCGCCGCGACCTCGTCGGGGTTGGGCAGCAGCGGAGAGTAGATGACCGCGTCGGCGTCGAGCGCGAGGATCTCGTCGACGTCGTTGGTCGCCGTGACGCCGATGGGCTCTTCGCCGATGAGCTCACCGACGTCCTTGCCCGCCTTGTCCGCGGAATGCACCCAGCAGCCCACGAGTTCGAGTTCAGGGTGCTCCAGCACACCTTTGATGGCGGCGACTCCGACGCCTCCCGTCGCCCACTGCACGACCTTCAGTGCCATACCGCCTCCTCGCAACTAGAACACGTTCTACTTAGGTCTACACGACGGCGAGTTCATCCGCGGCGATCTGCTCGAGGAAGGCCCGGGCGGGTGCAGACGCGCTGGCGGAAACGGCGATCCCGAGGCGTCGCACGGTCTTCGGCTCCAGCGGTAGTGCCGTGACACCGTCGGGAACCCTCAACCCAGTGTTCGGCAGGATGCTGACGCCAAGGCCCGCGCGCACGATCTCGAGCACTGCGGACATCTCGCGCGCCTCGAAGGCCACGTCGAACTCGACTCCGCTGCGCCACGCAATGGGTGTGAAGACGTCGGCGCAGCCGCCTGTCGAGCGGATGAACGGCTCCTTGGCCAGCTCTGCGTAGTCGACTTCGGCCCAACCAGCCAGCCGGCTGGCCGCGGGCACCACTGCCACAAAGTCCTGCTCGCCGAGTGGGACGACGTCGAGACCCTTGATGGGCAGGCTGACCACACCGGCCTCGGCCGCGCCTTGGTCCAACCAGTCGCGCACCTCTGCCTCGCTACCCTCGAGCAGCCGGATCGTGACAGCCGGATGCCGCGCCGCGAAGCTCCGCAGATGCGGTGCGATGAGGGTGCCGGTGACGCTCGGCAGGCTCGCCAGGGCCAGAGTCCCGGTGACTTCACCGGCGAGGGCGGCGACCTCGGTGCGCATCAACCCGAGATGCCGCACCGCCTCGCGCGCGTGCGTCAAGGCCAAGGACCCGGGGACGGTCAGGACCAGACCATCGCGGCCGCGCACCAGCAGGGACAAGCCCAACTCCTTCTCCAGCGTCGCGACGGCGCGACTGACCGCGGGCTGCGATAGGCCCAATTGCCGGCCGGCCGCGGTGAATCCGCCCTCGTCGACGACCGCGATGAAGGACTTCAACTGCAACAACGTAGGCATCTGGTCTCCCGATATTCGGTCGATGGCATACGTCCATAGCAATCCAGATATGGAAATTAATCCCTCCAGAACGTTGAAGGAATTGGCCAACGAATCAAAGGAGGACGTCATGGCATCTCGACGAGTGCTGATCACTGGAGCGTCGAAAGGCATCGGGCGCGCTGTTGCCGAGCGAGTCGCCGCGGGGGGCAACGTCCCGATCGGTCTCGCACGCACCAGACCCGAGTACTTTCCGGGTGACTTCTACGAGGTGGACCTGACAGACCGGACGGCGACCGCCGCGGTGCTGGAGCAGATCGTCGCGAGTGGGCCGATCGAGGCCGTGGTCAACAACGTCGGCTTCGCGCGTTTCGGCCGGATCGGGGAAATCGACCTTGACGACTTGTCCGAAATCTATGACCTGAATGTGCGGACCACCGTTCAGGTGGTGCAGGCCGTGCTGCCCGGTATGAAGACCGCCGGGTGGGGCCGCATCGTCAACGTCACGAGCATGACCACACTCGGCACCCCGGAGCGCACCCCGTACGCCGCAGCCAAGGCCGCACTGGAAGCGTGCACCCGCATCTGGGCCAACGAACTGGCCTCGGCGGGCATCACCGTGAACGCCGTTGCACCCGGGCCCACCGAAACCGAGTTGTACCGCGAACGCAGCCCGATCGGATCAGAACGCGAAGCCCGCTTCCTGGAAACCATTCCGCTGCACCGAGTCGGCACGCCGCGGGAGATCGCCCATGCGATCTGCGCACTCCTCGATGAGGACGCCGGCTACATCACAGGCCAGATCGTCAGGGCCGACGGCGGCGGGAGCATCGCCGCGTGACGACACCGCGCCACAGCCCAACTGGCGCACTCATATTGCGTTAGGTACATCCACCCGATTTCGGGTCATGTGTGCGCGTGTCGCGCCGGTTCGCGATAGAACTTCTGTAATGGCTTCGATCAAGATCGGCTTTGGCGTGCTGGGACCGCTGCAGATGACGGTCGACGGCGCGCCGGTGACGCTGGGCACGCCGAAGCTGCGGGCTGTGCTGGCGATGCTGGTGATGAACCGCAATCGGCCGGTATCCATCGACTCGCTGATCACCGCGGCGTGGGAGGAGGGCCCGCCTGCGGAGGCCAGGGCCAGCCTGCACTCCTACATCTCCAACCTGCGCAAGCTGATCGGCGGCGCCGGTGCGGACCCGAAGTCGGTGTTGGTCAACGCGCCGCCGGGGTACCGGCTCAACGCCGCCGACGCGCACTGCGATATCGGCAGGTTCGTGGTCGAGAAGGCCGCGGGCGTCCACGCCGCCGCTGCCGGCCGCTTCGAGGAGGCCAGCAGACACCTGACCGACGCACTGGCCGAGTGGCGCGGACCTGTCCTCGACGACTTGCGCACCTTCCAGTTCGTCGATGTGTTCGCGACCGCGCTCACCGAGGACAAGGTGGAGGCGCATACCGCGCGGGCGGGCGCCGAAATCGCTTGTGGGCGTGCGTATGCCGTCATCGGCGAGCTGGAAGGCCTGACAGCCGAGTACCCGTATCGCGAACCGCTGTGGGCACAGTTGATCACCGCCTATTACTCCGCCGAACGTCAGTCCGAGGCGCTGGACGCCTACCAGCGGCTGAAGTCGACGCTGGCCGAGGACCTTGGGATCGATCCGGGTCCGACGGTGCGCGCGCTGCACGAAAAGATCCTTCGGCAGGAGTCGTTGGATGTGCGCAAGGCCGCGAAGACCACGGCCGTGCATCAGGTCAACGACATCGACATGCGAACTGCGGTCAATGCGACGTCGGCGCTGGCGACCCTGCGCTCCGCAACGGGACACAGATATCCCCTGACGGCGACGGCGACCAGGATCGGGCGGTTGTCCGACAACGACATCGTGCTCGACGACAACAATGTCAGCAGGCACCACGCGGTGATCATCGACACCGGCACCAGCTTCGTGATCACCGATCTGCGCTCGGCAAACGGCATTGACGTGCGAGGAGAACGGATCAGGGGCACCGCGACACTGGGTGACGGCGACGCGATCCGCATCTGCGATCACGAGTTCACGTTCGAGATCGAGCCGCGCTCGGCGTAGCGCGGCATTAGGGTGTGTTTGCCCGGCAAAACACCCTGAGGAGAAGACCGATGAGCGACCCCGAAAAGGAGTCACGCGTTGGTTCCCAAATTGGCCCCTACAAATTGCTGCGGCTGCTGGGCAAGGGGGGCATGGGCGAGGTCTACGAGGCCAAGGACACGGTCAAAGATCGCATCGTCGCGCTGAAACTGTTGCCGGAGTCGGCGTCCAACGATCCGGTGTTCCGCAAGCGGCTGCAGCGTGAGGCACATGCCGCGGGCCGGCTGCAGGAGCCACACGTCGTGCCGATTCACGATTACGGCGAGGTCGACGGCTTCCTGTTCGTCGATATGCGCATGATCGAGGGAACCGACCTGCGCAAGGTGTTGCAGAGTTATGGGCCGATGACGCCCGCGCGAGCGGTCGCCGTCGTGAAGCAGATCGCCTCGGCGCTCGACGCCGCCCATGAAGCCGGGATCACGCACCGCGACGTCAAGCCCGAAAACATCATCCTCAACCGTGAGGACTTCGCCTATCTGGTCGATTTCGGCATCGCCAACGCCGTCACCGACGAGAAACTGACGCAGCTCGGCACCGCGGTCGGCACCTACGCGTACATGGCGCCCGAACGGTTCACCAATGACGAAGTCACCTACCGCGCCGACGTCTATGCGCTCGCGTGCGTCCTGCACGAATGCCTGACCGGGGCGCAGCCGTTCACCGGTGACAGCGTCGGCACGATCATCACCGCGCACCTGATGAACCCGACTCCGCGCCCGAGCGGACAACGACCGGGGATTCCCGCGGCCTTCGATCAGGTGATCGCCCGCGGCATGGCCAAGAAGCCGGCGGACCGCTACGTGAGCGCCGGAGACCTCGCGACGGCCGCGACCGACGCACTGACGCACCGGGAACAGGATCAGGCCGCGACGATCCTGCAGCGCAGCGAAGCTGCGACAAGACCGGTGCCACCGCCTCCACCGCCGTCCCAGCCACGGATGTACGCATCGCAATCGCCGCCCCCGCCCTACGGGACACA
>NZ_NVQE01000064.1 GCF_002591975.1 Mycobacterium neglectum
TCGAGTGCCTTGATCTTGGTGTTGCCGATCACGATGGTGTCCTCGCCCTCGAGGCTGATGTCCTCGGGGTAACGGCCCAGGATCGAGTCGAACTTCAGCAGGTGCGCCAGGCTGGCGTTGTCGGTCAGGTCGTTGACCGCAATGATCTCGACGTCGGTGTTCTTGCCCTCGGCCTGCTGCGCCGCCAGGGCCCGGTAGAAGTTGCGTCCGATTCGACCGAAGCCGTTAACGCCAACCCGGATGGTCACGTGTTTCTCCCTTATTTGGCCTTGATACTCAACGGCCAGCCTAGTGCTGTGATACATCCCACGCGCGGGCTGGTCAGTGCACGGCCAGGTTCTGGTCGGCGTACGGATTGCCCAGCCATTTTCCGCGGATGCGCTGCAGTGTGCCGTCGTCCTCCAACTCGGCCTGCGCGACGATGAGCCGGCCCAGCAGCTTCTGGTCGCCGAGCGGGACCGCGATCGCGATGTTCTCGACCGAGATGCCGCGCTGCACGACGTCGACGCCGGCCATCGGTTTGACGAGCTCGGTGAGCACCGGCGCGAGCTTCATGAACGCGTCGCATGCGCCGGTGGTCAGGTCTGTCAGCGCTGAGCGGATGGCGCCGTAGTCGTAGACGCGGGTGGCGGCGGCCTTGCCATGGGCGACGAGCCGTTCGGCGATCGGCTGGCTGGTGTTGCCCTGCTGGACACCAATGGTCAGGCCTTCGAGGTCGTCGACGGACTTCACCTGCGGAAGGCGTCTGGTGTCGACAGCCAGCGACTGGCCGGAGATGAGGTAGGGCGGGACGAACTGTGCCTTTCGCTCGCGCTCGGGCGTGACGGTCGTGCCCGCGGTGACGCAGTCGTACGCAGTGCCGAGCCCGTCGAAGATACCGTTGAAATCCGCGCCTTCGTACGGAACGAATTCGACCGTCGCTCCCAGCTTTTCGGCCAGCGCGGCCATCAAGTCGATATCCAGGCCGCCGCCATCCGGCATACCGTTGAACGGCGGATCGGGAAAGGCGGCACCGACTCTCAACGTCTCCATGAGTTCGAAGCGTCAGGCGTCTTCGAGTAGATCTGGCGTGACCGCTGATTCGGTGTCGGGAATGCCGTCCTGCTTGGCCTTGCGATCGGCCATGGACAGCAGTCGCCGAATACGACCCGCCACAGCATCTTTCGTCATAGGCGGGTCGGCAAGGCGTCCCAGTTCTTCCAGCGAAGCCTGCCGATGCTCAACACGGAGCTTGCCCGCGGCAGCCAGATGGTCGGGCACGGTGTCGGCGAGGATGTCCAGGGCCCGTTCCACCCGCGCGGCCGCGGCGACCGCGGCCCGAGCGGAGCGCCGCAGATTGGCGTCGTCGAAGTTGGCCAACCGGTTGGCCGTGGCGCGCACCTCGCGGCGCATCCGCCGCTCTTCCCACGTCAGCCTGGTGTCCTGCGCACCCATCCGCGTCAGCAGTGCGCCGATGGCCTCACCGTCGCGCACCACCACCCGGTCTGCGCCTCGCACCTCGCGGGCCTTCGCGCTGACGCCCAGTCGGCGGGCCGCACCGACGAGCGCCAGCGCGGCCTCCGGCCCCGGGCAACTGACCTCCAGCGCCGAGGATCGGCCCGGCTCGGTGAGCGATCCATGTGCCAAAAACGCTCCGCGCCAAGCGGCTTCGGCATCGGCAACGCTGCCTCCGACCACCTGCGCGGGGAGCCCACGCACCGGGCGCCCACGCAGATCGAGCAAACCGGTTTGCCTCGCCAAGGCTTCGCCATCTTTGGCGACCCGCAATACGTACCGCGTGTTCTTCCGTATCCCGCTCGCGGACAGCACGTGCACCACCGCGTTGTAACCGTAGAGGTCATAGATGTCCTTGCGCAGGCGCCGGGCAATGATGCCCAGGTCGACCTCCGCCTCGACAACGACCCGCCCGGACACGATGTGCAGTCCCCCGGCGAAACGGAGCAGCGATGCCACCTCGGCACGCCGAGCGCTCACCGAATTGACCTGCAGGCGGCTGAGCTCATCTTTGACCTCGGCTGTCATCGCCACGGGTCGTCACCTCTCGGTCCGTTCGCTGTCGGTGTGGGCGCAGTCGGCACCGCAGGCGCCGTCCCACGCAGTCGCACGCCTTCCAGGGCCGCGGCCAACCTCGCCGGGTCATGTAAAGGTGTACCAGGTCTGGACACGTCAGCAAACTCAACTTGAGCATCCAGAATTTTGGCGGTGCGGCGCAATTGCTCACGTTCGCGTTCACTTGGGACCCGGCTGGCATCGACGATGACCTCGTGCATCGTGAACCCCGGGGCGTGCTGCGACAACACGTGGATGTGCCGCTCGGCCGAAAACTCCGCCGTTTCCCCCGGTTCGGCGACCAGGTTCACCACCAGCGCCCGTCGCGCCGTCGTCGCCTGCAGGGCCGCTGCCAGCTGCGGGACCAGCACGTGCGGGATGACGCTGGTGAACCATGAACCGGGCCCGAGCACAACCAGGTCGGCGGCCATGATCGCGTCCACCGCCTGCCGCGTGGCGGGCGGGTCACCGGGTATCAGCCGGACCCGGCGAACCTTGCCCACCGTGGTTGCGATCGCCACCTGACCGCGGATCGCCCGGCTCATCCGCGGATCGGATTCCAGCCCCGCGACGTCGGCCTCGATCTCCAGACCCATCGGGCACATCGGCAGCACCCGCCCGTGGATGCCGAGCACGCGACCCAGCTCGTCGAGCGCCGCCACCGGATCAGCCAGTACTTCATTGAGGCCGGCGAGAATGAGGTTGCCGATCGGATGACCCGCCAGCGCACCGTTGCCTCCGAAGCGATGCTGGAGGATGGTCGCCCACAGCCGCCCATGCGGACTGTCGGATGCCAACGCGGCCAACGCCATTCGCAGGTCGCCCGGCGGCAGGACATCGAGCTCGCTGCGCAGCCGGCCCGATGAGCCGCCGTCGTCGGCAACCGTCACGATCGCGGTGACATGCGGAGTGAGCCTGCGGGCTGCCGACAACGTGGCGTAAAGGCCGTGCCCACCTCCGAGGGCAACGATCCGCGGACTCATTCGCGCCCCAGATCACGGTGCAATACCCGCACCGTCAGGTCGTCACCGCCCTGGAGCCTGGCCGCCAACGCCTCGGCGATCGCGACGCTGCGATGCTTACCTCCGGTGCAGCCGATGGCAACAGTCATATAGCGCTTTCCCTCGCGGCGATATCCGTCGATCACGAAGTCCAGCAGCCGATGATAGGTCTCCAGGAACTCCGCGGCGCCGGGCTGGCCGAGTACGTAGTCACGAACGGCGGGATGCTGCCCAGTGTGGGGCCGCAGTGCATCCACCCAATGCGGGTTGGGAAGAAAGCGCACATCCATCACCGTATCCGCGTCCATGGGCAGCCCGTACTTGTATCCGAATGACTCGACAGTGACATTTGTGTGGGCGACGGTTTCCCCTCCGAATGCCCGCTCGATGCTCTCCCGCAGTGCGGGGACCGGCAACGTCGACGTGTCGATCACAAGATCGGCCGCAGCCCGGATCGGCGCGAGCATCGTCCGCTCGGCCGCAATGCCTTCTGCAAGAGTTTGATTCCCCTGTAATGGATGGCTGCGACGGTTTTGCTCGTACCGGCGAACCAGGATGTCGTCGGAGGCCTCGAGAAAGAGCACCCGCGGGGTGATGTTTCGGGTGGCCAGGTCGTTTCGTACCCAGTCAAGGTCTCCGGTGAAACCCCGGGATCGCACATCCATCACCACGGCGAGCTGGGTGATGCGCGAACCCGCCGCCAGGCCCAGCTCCACCATCCGCGCGATCAACTCCGGCGGCAGATTGTCTGCCACATACCAGCCGAGGTCCTCCAGCACCTTGGCCGCAGTACCCCGGCCTGCGCCGGACAGCCCAGTGACCAGTACGACATCGATGCCTGATTCCCCACGTTCGCCGGTTTCGGCGCCACCCTGCAATTCTTCTTGCATACCCTGATCTGTCATCCGGATGCTCTGCTCTGATCATCGCCGATAATCGGTTCGGGCGCTCCGGTTTCGGTCGGGACACCGAGGGCCTCCAGGACGGCCTTGGCCGTCGCGGCGCCGATACCGGGCACCGCGGTGATCTCCTCGGCGCTGGCCTCCTTCAAGCGTGCCACCGATCCGAAATGCGTCACCAGCGCCTTACGGCGATGCTCACCAAGGCCGCGGACCGAATCGAGTGCCGATGCCGTCATCCGCTTGGACCGCTTGCTGCGGTGATAGGTGATCGCGAACCGGTGCGCCTCGTCACGCACCCGCTGCAGCAGGTACAGACCCTCGCTGTTGCGGGGCATGATCAGGGGGTCGGGCTCGGACGGTACCCACACCTCTTCCAGCCGCTTTGCCAACCCGATGACGGCGACATCGTTGATGCCCAGATCATCGAGGGCCGCTTGGGCGGCGTTGACCTGTGGGGCACCACCGTCGACCACAAACAGGTTGGGTGGATACGCGAACTTGCGCGGTTTGACCGGCGGAGCCGCCCCGTCGGCGACATTATCTTGGGCTGCAGGTCCTTTCACGTCCTCCAGGTCGTGCAGGTGCCGGTGGAAGCGTCGCCGGGTGACCTCCGCGATCGACGCGACGTCGTCTGAGCGCCCCTCACCGGCAGCTTCCCTTATCGCATAATGGCGATAGTCGGACTTGCGCGGCAGGCCGTCCTCGAACACCACCAGCGACGCCACCACATCGGTGCCCTGGACGTGGCTGATGTCCACACATTCGATGCGCAGCGGCGCCTCGGCAAGCCCCAGCGACTCCTGAATGTTCTGCAGTGCAACACTTCTCGCAGTGAAGTCGCCCGCCCGCTTGAGTTTGTGCTGCGTCAGCGCGTCTTGCGCATTGCGCCGCACGGTCTCGGCGAGTGCACGCTTGTCACCGCGCTGGGGTACTCGCACCGACACCCGCGAACCGCGCAGTTGTGACAACCATGTCTCCAACTCCTCGGCGTTGCCGGGCAGACACGGAACCAGCACCTGTCGGGGCACCGGCGTCAACGACATGTCCGCCGCCGCGTCGAGTTCGGCCTGGTCGCCGTAGAACTGGGTGAGGAACTGTTCGACGAGATGCTCCTGGCTTGATTCGCCTGGCTCGCCGGATTTTTCGACGATCCAGCCGCGCTGGCCACGCACCCGACCACCGCGCACGTGGAATACCTGCACGGCCGCTTCCAGGTCGTCGTCGGCGAAGGCGACCACATCTGCGTCGGTGCCGTCGCCGAACACCACGGCCTGCTTCTCCATCGCCCGCGTCATCGCGGAGATGTTGTCCCGCAACCGGGCTGCCCGCTCGAAGTCCAGCACCTCGGCGGCCTTGTTCATTTCGTGTTCCATGTCACGAATCAGCCGGTCGGTCTTGCCAGCCAGAAAGTCGCAGAAGTTCTCGACGATCCGCCTATGCTCTTCGGCGGTCACCCGCCCGACACACGGAGCCGAACACTTGTCGATGTACCCGAGCAGGCAAGGCCGGTCGATCTGCCTGTGTCGCTTGAAGACTCCCGCCGAGCAGGTGCGCGCCGGAAACACCCGGGTCAGCAGGTCGAGCGTCTCACGGATCGCCCACGCGTGTGAGTACGGCCCGAAGTAGCGAACCCCCTTGCGCCGCGCCCCGCGATAGACCATCAGTCGCGGATACTCCTCGTTCAGCGTGACGGCGAGCACCGGGTACGACTTGTCGTCGCGGTATCGCACGTTGAACCGCGGGTCGAACTCCTTGATCCAGTTGTACTCGAGCTGGAGGGCCTCGACTTCGGTGTTGACCACCGTCCACTCGACGCCGGCTGCCGTCGTCACCATCTGGCGAGTCCTGGGCGCCAGACCGGCTAGGTCGGCGAAGTAGGAGTTCAATCGGCTACGCAGGCTCTTGGCCTTGCCGACGTAGATCACCCGGCCGTGCGGGTCCCGAAACCGGTAGACGCCCGGCTCGACGGGAATCGACCCCGGCGCAGGTCGGTACGTCGATGGATCGGGCACGGATTCCAGGTTACTGCCGTCCCCGGACGCGTCCGATGAACTACCGTCGGGTGATGCGGATCTCGTCGCTTTTCAAAGTGATGGCGCCGCTGACCGGGGTGGCCGTGGTGTTCGTCGGATGTGCCGCCGAGCAGAGCACAGAGCCCAGGTCCGCCGGGCCATGCGAAGTCGTCGTCAACGGAACCCCGACCGACACGGGATACCGCAAGGACATGACCGCGGTGCGGACCAGCGACTATTCGGTGGCCACTGCCAACCCGCTGGCCACCCAGGCAGCGTGTGAGGTGCTCCGCGACGGCGGAACCGCCGCCGACGCACTGGTCACCGCGCAGGTGGTGCTTGGCCTGCTCGAGCCGCAGTCCTCCGGCATCGGCGGCGGTGGCTTTCTGCTGTACTACGACGCGGCCGCCGGTTCCGTACAGGCATACGACGGGCGGGAGGTCGCACCCGCCGCAGCGACCGAGAACTATCTGCGCTGGATCTCGGACACCGACCGCACCGCGCCCAAGCCCGACGCCCGCGCATCCGGTCGCTCGATCGGCGTGCCCGGCATCGTGCGTCTGATGCAGGACGTGCACGCCGAGCACGGCAAGACCGGCTGGCGCGACCTGTTCGACCCTGCTGTCGCCCTCGCCGACGACGGCTTCGACATCAGCCCCCGGCTCGCGGCGGCCATCGCCAACGGCGCCCCGCAACTGAAGCTGGACCCCCAGGCCGCCGATTACTTCTTGGACCCCGACGGCAGCCCCAAGGCCGAAGGGACCCGCCTGACCAACCCTGCCTATGCAAAGACGTTGGGTGTCATCGCATCTGATCCGCAGTCGTTCTACGCCGGCGACATCGCCGACGATATCGTCGCCGCGGTGGCTGATACATCTGGCGGTCGAACCCCTGGTCAGATGACGACCGAAGACCTCGCCGGCTACACCGTCAAGAAGCGCGAGGCGCTGTGTGCGCCGTATCGCGGCAAGGAAATCTGCGGCATGCCGCCTCCGTCGTCGGGCGGCATCGCCGTCGCCGCAACGCTGGGCATCCTGGAACACTTCCCCATGGCCGACCACAAGCCCGCCGATATCGACCTCAACGGAGGCCGACCATCGGTGATGGGCGTCCACTTGATCTCAGAGGCGGAGCGATTGGCCTACGCCGACCGGGACAAGTACGTCGCCGACACCGATTTCGTGCCACTGCCCGGTGGCTCGCCGAAAACCTTGATCAGCAACGCCTACCTCGCAGGGCGCGCCGCACTGATCTCCGATCAGCGTTCGATGGGCACGGCGAAACCAGGAGAATTCGGCCCGCCGACAGGCTCGGCGCCGCCAACGCCGGAACACGGAACAAGTCAGGTCAGCATCATCGACGCGCACGGGAATGCCGCATCGCTGACCACCACGGTCGAGTCTGCTTTCGGGTCGTTCCACATGGTGGACGGCTTCATCCTCAACAACCAGCTCACTGACTTCTCGGCCGAACCCGCGGGACCCGACGACGCTCCGGTAGCCAACCGAGTCCAGCCCGGCAAGCGTCCGCGCAGCACGATGGCGCCCACGTTGGTCTTCGACACCCCGTCGGCGGGTCAGCCTGCCGCTCGAGGTCCGCTCTATGCGGTACTCGGTTCGCCGGGAGGCTCGTCCATCATCCAGTTTGTGGTGAAAACTGTTGTCGGCATGCTGGATTGGGGACTTGGTCCGCAACAGGCGGTATCCATGGTCGACTTCGGCGCGGCGAACACCGAAAAAACCAACGTCGGCGGTGAACATCCCGTGATCGATACCTCCGATAATGGCGACCACGACCCGCTGGTGGTGGGCCTGCGCAAGCTCGGACACCAGGTGGACCTGGCAGACCAGTCGAGCGGGTTGTCCGCAATCATCCGCAGCGAAACGGGCCTGACCGGTGGCGCGGATCCTCGCCGCGAGGGGCTGGTGATGGGCGACACCGGGTGACCGCGAGGGTCACCCGCCTCACCGAGTCCGACTGGCGAGCGTTCGCCGTGATCCGGTTGCGAGCCTTGGTCGACTCCTTGGGCGAACGCGATCCGCAGTACCAGAAGGAGGTCGCGTTCACCGCCGCGCAGTGGCGCCGGAGGCTGCGTAGGCACGCACAGTTCGCTGCCGTCGTCGACGATCGACTGGTCGGACTGATCGCCGCGCAGCAGGAGAATCCCGAATCGGTGTATCTCTACTCGCTCTGGCTCGACCCGACAGTCCGCGGACGGGGCCTGGCTCGTCCACTGGTGGCCGCGGCGGTGGACTGGGCACGCCACCAACAGGTCAGAACCATCACGCTGCGGGTCGCGTCCGGCAATGCGGCGGCGTGCGCCGTGTACGAGAGCCTCGGGTTCGCCGCTGTCACGCCGACCGAAACCGTCAAGTCCAGAGGTGAGGTCCCGATGACGCTCAGCGTGAGTTGATGCCCTTGTAGCGCTCGAGAAGTCCGCGGATGGTGTTCATCGCGGCAACCGCCCGGTCCTTGTCGACCGCCTGAATCGCCAACACCGGAACGTACTCATCGTCGGCCAGATCGACTCGCGCCCATCGGGCACCACGATGGAACGACACATCGACCACCTCCGACCATGGAATCAGCCGGTACGTCAACAGGTTCCGCACCGCAATACCCTGGGCGCCGACACGTAGTCGTGGCCTGGCGAACAACAAGACCACTGACGCGATGACGGCACCGAGAAGTGCGATCGCCACCTGATCGGCCGTCTGGAAGATGACACCGGTCGACCCGACCTTCAGCAGTACGCCGACCGCGACGTGAGCGGCCAGGATGAGTGCAGCCGCGCCGTACGCGAAATACGGTGTGAGATGGGGCCGTATCTCCACATCCCAGTCGTTCATGAGCGTGGACGCAGGTCGCGCAGCGTCAGCGCGGTGGAAATCGCTGCCGCCGCTGCCTGCGCGCCTTTGTCTTCGGTCGAACCAGGCAGCCCGGCGCGATCGAGGGCCTGCTGCTCGGTATTCGTGGTGAGTACACCATTGGCGACCGGAGTCGATTCGTCCAACGAGACCCGGGTCAGGCCCTGCGTGACCGCATCGCACACGTAGTCGAAGTGTGGTGTCTGGCCGCGGATCACCACGCCCAGTGCCACGACCGCGTCGTGTTCGACCGCCAATGCCTGTGCGACGACCGGGATTTCGATGGCACCAAGGACGCGCACGACTGTCGGGTCATCGATCCCGGCGTCGGCGGCGACCTTACGTGCGCCGTCGAGCAGCGCGTCGCAGATCGTCTCGTGCCAGGTGCTGGCGACGATAGCCAGCGTCAACCCCGATGCGTCGAGCTGAGGCAGATCGGGAACGCCCGCAGCTGGGCTCACAGGGCTCCGCCGAGATCACGTTCCGGCGGGGTGCGATCACTGCGCTCTCCAAGCAGGTACACACCCTCTTCGTAGGAGTCCATCGTCACAGCCTCGTGGTACTCGTCCAGGCCGATGAGGTCGTGGCCCATCCGGTCGCGCTTGGTCATCAGATACCGGATGTTCTCCGCGTTGGCGCGGACCGGCAGCGGAACACGTTCGATGATGTGCAGTCCGTAGCCGTCGAGGCCGACGCGCTTCGCCGGGTTGTTGGTGAGCAGCCGCATGGACCGCACACCGAGGTCGACGAGTATCTGTGCGCCGATGCCGTAGTCGCGGGCGTCGGCGGGCAGGCCCAACTTCAAGTTGGCGTCGACGGTGTCCTCACCGGCGTCCTGCAACTGGTAGGCCTGCAACTTGTGCATCAGGCCGATGCCTCGGCCTTCGTGTCCGCGCATGTACAGCACGACACCGCGGCCCTCGCGCGCCACCATCGCCAACGCCGCGTCCAGCTGTGGACCACAGTCACAGCGCCGCGAACCGAACACATCGCCGGTGAGGCATTCCGAGTGCACCCGGACGAGTACGTCGTGTCCGTCACCGTGCGGTCCGGCGATGTCGCCACGCACCAGCGCGACGTGCTCGACCTCTTCGTACAGGCTCGTGTAGCCGACCGCGCGGAACTCACCATGCCGGGTCGGGATGCGGGCTTCGGCGATGCGCTCGATGTGCTTCTCGTGCTTGCGCCGCCACTCGATGAGATCGGCGATCGAAATAAGCGCCAGGTCGTGCTCGTCGGCGAAGACCCGCAGCTCGTCGGTCTGGGCCATCGCGCCTTCGTCCTTCTGGCTGACGATCTCGCAGATGGCACCAGCGGGCTGAAGTCCGGCGAGCCGGGCCAGGTCGACGGCGGCCTCGGTGTGACCGGGGCGACGCAGCACCCCGCCGTCCTTGGCGCGCAGCGGGACGACATGTCCCGGCCGGGTGAAGTCATCGGCGACGGCGGTCGGATCGGCGAGCAAGCGCATCGTGGTGGCGCGGTCAGAAGCCGAAATCCCGGTTCCGACATCCTTTTTCGCATCCACAGTGACCGTGTAGGCGGTGCCGTGCTTGTCCTGGTTCACCGCGTACATGGGCAGCAGACCCAGCTTGTCGCAGATCGCACCGTCCAGCGGCACACACAGGTACCCGGACGTGTACCTCACCATGAACGCGACGAGCTCGGGAGTCGCCTTCTCGGCGGCGAAGATCAGATCGCCTTCATTCTCGCGATCCTCGTCGTCGATGACCACCACGGCCTTACCCGCAGCGATGTCGGCAACCGCCCGCTCAACGGAGTCCAGCCTCGTCACCACATCAGTATGAACCACCACGGCCGAAGTCTTATTCTCGCTCCCCTGACCTGGGGTTTCGGTCGTCAATCGCCCGAGGCGTCGATGGACCCGTCCTTGGCATCCAGCAGCCGTTCGACGTATTTGGCGATGATGTCGACCTCGAGGTTGACCGATGTGCCAACCGCGGCCTTCCCGAGGGTCGTCAGCTCGAGCGTCGTCGGAATCAAGGAGATCTCGAACCAGTCGTGACCTACCGCGGAGACAGTCAGCGACACTCCGTCGACGGTGATCGAGCCCTTCTCCACCACATACCTGGTGAGCGCCATCGGCAGCGCGATCCGCACAACCTCCCAGTGCTGCGCCGGGGTGCGCGCGATGACATGGCCGGTGCCGTCGACGTGGCCCTGCACGATGTGACCGCCAAGGCGACTGTTCACCGCGGCCGCGCGCTCCAGATTCACGCGGCTGCCGACACCGACACCGCGCAGGCTGGATCTGTTCAGCGTCTCGCCCATCACGTCGGAAGTGAATGTGCCGTCCGGACGGACCTCGACGACGGTCAGGCACACGCCGTTCACCGCAATCGAATCGCCATGCCCCGCATCAGAGGTGACGACGGGTCCGCGGATGGCGAATCGGGCAAAATCGCCGAGGTCTTCCTTGCCGACGATTTCGCCCAGTTCTTCGACGATTCCGGTGAACACGCCGCCAGACTAATCCCCCGTGTGCGGCGAGACGACGACACGCCGAAAGTCCAGCTCAACCGCCACATTTCTACGTCCACCCGCGCCCGGCCACCACGTCAGGGTCGGCGCACCCTCTACGATGCACTCATGCCGACCCGCCTCCTGGCGATCTTCGCCGCGCTCTTCATTTCTGCTGCTCTGCTCGCAGGGTGCTCGAGTTCCGAGGACAACAAGAATCTGCCCGACGCCGCGACGCTGCTACAGCAGTCAGCCGAGACCACCAAGGCCCAGACCAGCGTGCACCTCCTGCTGACGGTGCAGGGTGAGATCGCCTCGTTCCCGATCGAGACGCTCGAGGGCGATCTGACCACCACGCCCGCGGTTGCCGCGCAGGGCAAGGCGAACATCCTGTTCCTGGGCCAGCGGTTGGAGGGCGTCAACTTCGTCGTGGTCGACGGCATCCTCTACGGCGCGATCACGGCGGGCTCGTTCCAGGACTTCGGGCCTGCTGCAGACATCTACGACGCCTCCGCGGTCCTGTCGCCCGAAATGGGTCTGGCCAACGTGCTGGCCAACTTCTCCGATCCCAAGGCCGAGGCCCGCGAGACCATCAACGGCGTCAAGACCGTCCGCGTGACCGGAACCATCAGCAAGGACGCCGTGGACAAGATCGTTCCTCAGGTCGGCGCCACCGGCCCGGTTCCCGGAACGGCGTGGATTGCCGAGGAAGGCAACCACGAACTGGTGCAGGCCAAGATGGACCCGACCACGGACAACAGCCTCACGATGACGCTGTCGGACTGGGGTAAGCCTGTGACGGTCGCCAAGCCGGCGGTCTGATGCAAGCCTCGACAGAAGCCACCGCGCCGGCGACGTCCGGCCGGCGCATCGCGATCAGCGCGGGCAGCCTTGCGGTGTTGCTCGGCGCCCTCGACACCTATGTCGTGGTCACGATCATTCGCGACATCATGTTCGACATCGGCATCGGCATCAATCAGATCCAGCGGGTCACGCCGATCATCACTGTGTATCTGCTCGGCTACATCGCGGCGATGCCGCTGCTGGGCCGGGCGTCGGACCGATTCGGCCGAAAGCTGTTGTTGCAGGTCAGTCTTGCCGGTTTCGCGATCGGCTCGGTGGTAACGGCGATGTCCACGGACCTCGACATCCTCGTCACCGGACGGCTCATCCAGGGCATCGCAAGCGGCGCTCTGCTGCCGGTCACGCTGGCGCTCGCCGCCGACCTGTGGTCGAGCCGTAACCGCGCGGCGGTGCTCGGTGGCGTCGGCGCCGCTCAAGAGCTCGGCAGCGTGCTCGGACCCATCTACGGCATTGCTTTGGTCTGGGTGTTCCACCACTGGCAGTCGGTGTTCTGGATCAATGTGCCTCTCGCGCTGATCGCCATGGTCATGATCCACTTCAGCCTGCCGTCGCGGCAGGAGTCCGAGACACGTGAGAAGGTCGACGTCGTCGGCGGCCTACTCCTTGCGCTCACACTGGGTTTGGCGACCTTCGGCCTCTACAATCCGGCTCCGGACGGCAAGCAGGTATTGCCGAGCTACGGCGCGCCACTGATCATCGGCGCGCTGATCGCCGCCGTCGCGTTCTTCGTTTGGGAACGATTCGCCAAGACCCGGCTGATAGAACCGGCGGGCGTGCATTTCCGGCCGTTCCTCGCTGCGCTGGGCGCCTCCCTGTTCGCGGGTGCGGCGCTGATGGTGACCTTGGTCAACGTCGAGCTGTTCGGTCAGGCCGTGCTCGGCCAGGACCAAAATCAGGCTGCGTTCCTCCTGCTGCGCTTCCTGGCCGCACTGCCGGTCGGGGCGCTGCTCGGCGGCTGGATCGCCACCAGAGTCGGCGACCGGATCGTCGCGTTCGCCGGGCTGCTCATCGCCGCAGGCGGCTATTACCTGGTCGCGGGTTGGCCCGCCGACGTGCTGTCGGCCCGCCACGATCTCGGCTTCATCACGTTGCCGATGCTGGACACCGACCTCGTGATCGCCGGCCTGGGACTGGGCCTGGTCATCGGCCCCCTGACATCGGCTAGCTTGCGGGTGGTGCCCGCCGCCCAGCACGGCATTGCCTCCGCGGCGGTGGTGGTCGCGCGGATGATCGGCATGCTGATCGGTATCGCGGCGCTGTCCGCCTGGGGTCTGTACAAGTTCAACCAGTACCTGCAGGAGCGTCTCGCGGCGCTACCGCCGATGTCCGCCGACACGCCCGGTGGCCGATTGCTCGCCGAAACCACGCGCCTGGCGCAGGCGTCCCGCGAGGCCTATGTGCTGCAGTACGGCGAGATCTTCAAGATCACCTGCGTCGTGTGCCTGGCGGGCGCCCTCCTGGCCCTGCTGATCAGTGGGCGTCATGAGCACGCCGACGAGCCGATTGAGCCGGTCGACGCCGTCCCGCAGCGCGTGCGCGCCGGCTCACCCGCCGATGACAACCCGACGCAGGCCATCGAGACGCCGACACACCGGATATCGAGTCAGCCCGCGGATGAGACCGCCCGGTTGGAGCAACCGGGGGGCCACCACCGACCTGAGTAGTCGGCGGTCAGCAGCGCTCGAGTCCGCGGCCCATCAGGGTCGGCTCGGAAAGTGATTGCGGCTCGTCGGCCGATAGGCCGCGAATCGCGTCGTGGATCAACGTTTTGATAGTTCGGGGATCCATCGGGCGATCGCTGAGCCAGTCCTGCAATGCAGTCATGCTCGTTGTCCTTCGTTGGTGCTCACCCGCGCAGCTCGTCGGTGAAAGCGCGATCACGCAGCCAGACCACTATGGCCAGCTCTGGTACAAGTGTACCGACGCCAGCACCCCTGTTTGCAGCTCACCACGCCGGGTATGCGTGGGAAACGCCACACTTTGAAGGGACGAGAATTCATGGCAACTTCACTGAACGGCAAGAAAATTGCGTTCCTCGTAGCACCCGAAGGCGTCGAGCAGGTCGAACTGACCGAACCCTGGGAGGCAGTCGAGCGGGCCGGCGCGACGCCCGAACTCGTATCGACGGAAGTCGGCAAGGTGCAGGGATTCAATCACCTGACTCCGGCTGACACGTTCGAGGCGGACAAAGCCGCCGACAAGGTATCCGCCGCCGATTACGCCGCGTTGGTGCTGCCGGGAGGCGTCGCCAATCCCGATTTCCTGCGCACGAACGGCGACGCCGTCGCCTTCGCCAAGGACTTCTTCGACGAAGGGAAGCCGGTCGCGGTGATCTGCCACGGACCCTGGACGCTGGTGGAGGCCGACGTGGTGCGCGGGCGGACGATGACCTCGTGGCCCAGCGTCAAGACCGACCTCGTCAACGCCGGCGCAAATTGGGTCGATGACGAAGTCGTCGAATGCTCGCGCGGCCCAAACACATTGGTTTCCAGCCGTAAACCCGATGACCTGCCGGCCTTCTGCAAGGCGTTGATCGAGGCAGTCGCGAAGGTCACATCGTAGCCAAACCCGACACGCGAACGCGCAAGCGTCGGTAACGTCGCCGTCATGCTGATGGCCGCGCTGCGCGACATGCAGTGGCGACGACGGCGATTCGTCATTGCGATCCTGTCCACCGCCATCATCTTCGCGATGACCCTCGTCCTAACCGGTCTCGCCAACGGTTTCCGCGTCGAGGCCGATAAAACCGTCGATTCTCTCGGCGTCGACCTTTTCATCGTCAAAGCAGGCGCCTCGGGTCCGTTCGTCGGCGCGACGCCGTTCGCTCCGGTGGAACTTCGCCGGATCGCGAACGCTCCCGGCGTGGACGCGGCCGCCCCGCTCGCATACGCTGGCGGTACGGCCACACTCGACGGTTCGACACGGAACGTGGACATCTTCGGTGCGCCGGAGAACGGACCGGGCATGCCCGCGGTCTCCGAGGGCCGGCCGCCATCGATGCCGGACGAAGTCGCGGTCTCGAGCACGCTCGGCAAAGGGATCGACGACGAAGTCGAGATCGCGTCGCACAAGCTGCGCGTCGTCGGCATCGTGGAGAACTCCACTGCGCTGGCGAACCTGCCAAACGTCTTCCTCACCACCCAGGGCGCACAGGAACTCGTCTACGCCGGCGAGCCGCTTGTCGCATCCATCGGCGTACGCGGCACTCTCGAGGACGCTCCCCCTGGATATCGCGCCATCGACCGCAACGGAGCCGTCGAGGATCTGCTGCGGCCGCTGAAGGTCGCCGTCAACTCGATCACGATCGTGGCCGTTCTGCTCTGGGTGGTCGCCGCGCTCGTCGTGGCATCGGTGATCTACCTGTCCGCGCTGGAACGATTGCGAGACTTCGCGGTGTTCAAGGCGATTGGAGTTCCCACCAAGAGCATCGCGGCTGGACTCGCGATGCAGGCGATCATCGTGGCGCTGCTCGCCGCGCTTGTCGGCGCCGGTCTTTCGATGCTTCTCGGGCCGCTGTTTCCGATGCAGGTCATCGTTCCCGGCGAGGCGTTCATCGCGCTGCCCGCCATCGCCATCGCCATCGGGCTGATCGCCAGCGCCACAGGACTGCACCGCGCCGTATCGGTTGACCCCGCCCTCGCGTTCGGAGGTCCCTGAGCCGTGGGCGATCTCAGCATTCAGAACCTGGTGGTCGAGTACACCAGCGGCGCCGACATCGTCCGCGCCATCGATGGCTTCAATCTTGATGTGTCGGCCGGTTCGCTCGTCATCCTCATGGGTCCGAGCGGGTGCGGAAAGACGACTCTGCTGTCGTGCCTCGGCGGGATCTTGAAACCCACCTCGGGAGCCATCAAGTTCGGTGACGTCGATGTGACATCGCTTGACGGCCACGAGATGTCGAATTACCGGCGCGAGACCGTCGGCATTGTGTTTCAGGCATTCAATCTCGTGCCCAGCCTCACCGCACTGGAGAATGTCATGGTGCCACTGCTCGCGGCGGGCCAGCCGCGTCGCGCGGCCCGCAAGCGCGCCGGACAGCTGCTCTCGCGGGTCGGCCTGGAGGAGCGGGTATCTCATCGGCCGGGTGACCTCAGCGGAGGTCAGCAGCAGCGAGTGGCGGTTGCGCGCGCAATCGCGCTCGATCCGCCGCTGATCCTGGCCGACGAACCGACCGCGCACCTGGACTTCATTCAGGTCGAGGAGATATTGCGGCTCATCCGCGAACTTGCCACCGGGGACCGGATGGTGGTCGTGGCGACCCACGACAGCCGGATACTTCCGCTGGCCGATCGCGTCGTCGAACTCGTTCCCGACTTCGCGGTCACCGACCGGCCCCCCGACACCGTGGAGTTGGATGCCGGCGACGTCCTTTTCGAGCAGGGCACAATGGGCGAACTGATCTACGTCGTCGCCGAGGGCGAGCTCGAGATCGTCCGCGAATTGGCAAGTGGCGGTGAGGAACTACAGAAACTTGCCAAGCGCGGGGACTATCTCGGTGAGATCGGACCGGTGTTTCATCTGCCGCGCTCGGCGACAGTGCGAGCACGCACCGAGGCGAAGGTCATCGGCTACACCGTGCGCGCCTTCCGCGAACGGCTGGGCGTCGGCGGTGTGCGCGACCTGATAGAACACCGACCGCTTGACCCTGATTAGCCCTGGACCAGGCTGAGTAGCACATCGGGTCCGATCGACTCGACGCCGTCGAATCGCCAGCGTTGCGCGTGCGCAATCGACAGCACCCCGACGTCGTCGATCGCGGTGATCGGGCCGCCCAACAGAATTGGCCCGATGTAGGCCAGGATACGGTCGATCACCCCGGCACGGAGGAACGCGCCTGCGAGCGTCGGCCCACCCTCGAGCAGCACGTCGGTGCGGTCCGACAGCGCTTTGAGCACCTCATGGGGATCTCGGGTCCGAATCACCATTGTCCGCGAATCGTCGTTCAAAACCTTTGATTCATAGGATATCTCACGTTCGCCAACCACGACCCGCAACGGCTGACGCTCCGCGAGAGATCCGTCCGGCAACCGTGCGGTGAGCAACGGGTCGTCGACGAACACTGTGCCCGTGCCGACCAGAACCGCGTCGGCGACGGCCCGCCTGCGGTGCACGTCGGCCCGCGCCGCCTCGCTGGTGATCCACTGGCTGGAACCGTCCGCCGCAGCGCTGCGACCGTCGACACTGGTGGCGAATTTCCAAGTCACGTGCGGTAATCCGGTGCGCTGCTTGTGCAGCCACTCCCTCAGCGTCCCACCGGCGACACGATCGGCCAACACACCGGCAACCACCTCGAGCCCGATCTCGGCCAGTCTCGACGCGCCGCCGGCCGCCACCGGGTTCGGGTCGGCGACTGCATACGCGACCGTCGAAACTCCAGCCGCGACAAGCGCATCCACACACGGAGGAGTACGGCCGTGGTGGTTGCAGGGCTCTAGTGTCACCACCGCCGTGCCTCCGACGGCGCGTTCCCCTGCTCTGCGCAGGGCCAGCACCTCGGCGTGCGGTCCGCCGGGTGGCTCAGTCGCTCCGACTCCGGCGACCTCGTTGTCGCTGTCCAGGATGACCGCGCCGACGGGCGGGTTCGGATAGGTGCCACCCTTGACCCGTTCGGCCTGTTCGATCGCCAGCCGCATCGCGGCCTCGAGATTCATAGTTGCAGGTGTTTTGACGCCGCAGCCGCCTGGCGGCGCAACGATTCCACCGCCGCGGCGGGATCCTCGGCGCTGTAGACCGCCGACCCGGCCACGAAGCAATCGACCCCGGCCAGTGCCGCCTCTTCGATGGTGTCGCCGTTGATTCCGCCGTCGATCTCGACCACGATGGTCAGCTCGCCGGCGTCGGCCAGTCGGCGCAATGTGCCAACCTTCGGCAATACCTCGGCGATGAACTTCTGGCCACCGAATCCCGGTTCGACCGACATGATCAGCACCGTGTCGAACTCGCGCAGGATCTCCAGATAGGGCTCGATCGGTGTACCGGGCTTGACCGACAGGCCCGCCTTCGCGCCCGCGGCGCGGATATCGCGGGCGACGCCCACCGGGTTGTCGGTCGCCTCGGCATGAAATGTGACGTTGTAGGCGCCCGCCTCGGCGTACGGCGGCGCCCAGCGCTCGGGATTGTCGATCATCAGGTGACAGTCCATCGGGATGTCGGTCCGCTTCAGCAGAGCTTCGACGACCGGCAGCCCGATGGTGAGGTTCGGCACGAAATGGTTGTCCATCACGTCGACGTGCAACCAGTCCGCACCGGTCACCGCGGCGACTTCGTCACCCAGCTCGGCGAAGTCGGCGGCCAGAATCGACGGCGCGATCAGCGGCTTCGGCATGGCCTCACCCTACTTTGAGCGCGGCCGCGAACATGGCATCGGTGCCGTGCCGGTGCGGCCACAACTGGACATACGGGCCGTCGCCGAGACCGTCCACCGGGTCGAAAAGCGGTCGGGCGTCCAACGTCGTCACCGGATGGCGACGCAACGCATCGGCCACGACGCCGACGGTTTCGACAAGATGCGGGGAGCACGTGGCGTACAGCACCACACCGCCCGGCCGGGTCAGGCGTATCGCCGACGCCAACAACTCGCGTTGCAGTTTGGCCAGCTGCGGCACGTCGCCGGGCACCCGGCGCCAGCGCGCCTCGGGCCTGCGCCGCAGTGCGCCCAGCCCAGTGCAGGGCGCGTCGACCAGGACCCGGTCGAAGCCGGGGTCCAGTCCGGGATCCCGGCCGTCGACGCGGACTACGTCAACCGGAAGGCCCGCGGTGTTCTGCTCGACGAGGTCGGCGCGGCGCGGCGCGGGTTCGACGGCGGTGACCCGCCCGTCCCCGGCGAGCGCGGCCAACAGCGCCGTCTTGCCGCCGGGCCCGGCACAGAGATCGAGCCAGCGCCCTGCGTCCGGACCATCCAACTCGGCAAGCGTCAGGGCGCGGGCCACCAACTGGCTGCCCTCGTCCTGAACGAGTGCAGCGCCGTCCCGGATCGGTGCGAGCTGACCGGGATCGCCGCCGGACAGATAGACCGCATACGGCGAGTAGCGACCCACGGTGCCATCCACCTGCTCGGCCAGCTTTTCCGCCGCCAGCACACCCGGCCGCGCGGCCAGGTGAACCGCCGGCCGTTCGTCATCGCTGGCCAGTAGTGCGTTGAGCTGCCCGGCGTCCGCACCGAGCGCATCCACGAACGCCTGCGCGATCCACCTCGGGTGCGCGTGGACAAATGCTGCGTGACCGACCGGATCAGTCAGGGCGTCTGGTGCCAGCTCCTCGACCCAGGACTGCTCGTCGCGGCGCGAGATGGCCCGCAATACCCCGTTGACGAACCCCGCTCGCGCTGAATCGAATTCGATTCCGGCCTGCTCCACGGTGGTGGACACCGCCGCGTGCGGTTCGACACGGGTGCGCATGAGTTGGTAGGCGCCCAGCCGCAGCAGATCCAGCAGAACGGGGTCGATATTGTCCGGCGAGCGTCCGGCGGCCGCGCCGATGATCGCGTCCAGCAGACCCCGGGTGCGGCAGGTGCCATAGGTGAGTTCGGTCGCGAACGCAGCGTCGCGGCCGGTGATTCCGCGATCACGCAACAACGCGGGCAGCGCAAGGTTGGCGTAGGAGTCCTTTTCCGACACGGCACGAAGCACATCGAACGCGGCCTGACGCGCCGGGTCGAGCGGCTTGCGGCGGTGAGAACGCTTGTTGTTGCGAGGCTTGGTCATTGGGCCTTCGCCGATTCGTCGAGCCGCGCCCCGCGGGCCCAATCCGCGGCGTTCATCGGCTTCTTTCCCGGCGGCTGGATGAGGCCGAGGGCCACGGGGCGCGAGCCGGTCCCGACGCGCACACCGGTGCGGTCGACCCGGATCGCGCCTGGTGCAAGAGCGTTCGCGGATTCGTCGGATCCCTCGAACTCGTCCAACGACACCGGCCCGACCTTTACCCGCAGATCCCCGATCATGGTCCACGCGCCGGGGTTTGGTGTGACGGCCCGGATACGGCGATCGACGACATGAGCGGGCAGGTCCCACCGAACCCTGGCCTCCTCCACGGTGATCTTGGGTGCGATGGTGATGCCGTCGGGCGGCTGCGCCACCGGTGTCAGCGACGCATCGGCGATGCCGTCGATGGTCGTTTCCAACAGTGCCGCACCCGAGATGGACAGCCGCTCAAGAAGTTCCCCGGCGGTGTCGGTGGGCCGCACGGTTTCGGTGACCACGCCGTAGACCGGTCCGGAATCGAGCGCAGGTTCGATCCGGAAGGTCGTCGCGCCCGTCACCGTGTCGCCGGCGGCGATGGCCGCCTGCACGGGGGCCGCACCGCGCCAGGCAGGCAGCAACGAAAAATGCAGGTTGACCCAGCCGTGTTCGGGCACGGCGAGCAGCCGCTCGCTGAGCAGTGCGCCGTAGGCCACGACGGCGCAGCACTCGGGCGCCAGTTCGGTCAGCTCACCGATGAACTCTTCGGAGTTCGGCTTGTTCGGCCGCAACACGGGGATGTCGCGGTCGGCCGCGTACCGGGCGACCGGCGACGGCGACGGTTTGCCGCGCCGGCCTGAGGCGGCGTCGGGGCGGGTCAGCACCGCGACGACATCGTGACGTGACGATTCGACGAGCCGCGCGAGCGAGGGCACGGCGGGCTCGGGGGTACCGGCGAAGACAAGACGCACCGCGCCAGTCTAGGAGCGGCCGCTACCGCGGCGTCTGGTAGTACTCCTGCTCACCCACTCCGGTCAGCGGTGCGACGAACATCCAGGGGATGGTGCTGATCAAACCGTTCAGGGTGGCCACCGAATCGTTGTAGTACTGCCGGGCGAAGGCCAGCTTGTTTTCGGTGTCGGCCAGGTTGTCCTGAAGATTGAGAAAGTTGTTCGACGAGTTGAGCTGCGGATAGCTCTGACCCAGCGCCAGCAGCGGCGCCAAGGCCGAATCCAGGTCCTTCTCGGCGGCGCTACGTTGAGCCACGGACTTGCCACTGGTCGCCGACGTCAGCGCTGCCCTGGCGTTGGTGACGTGGTCGAGGATGCCCTTTTCGTGGACGGCGAACGTCTGCACGGTATGCACCAGGCTGGGTATCAGCGATGCCCGCCGAGTCAGCTCGACGTCGATGCCCGACAGCGCCTCGGCGACCCGCACGTGCGCCGAGCGGATCTTGTTGTATCCCATTACGAATATCACCAGCGCCGACAGCGCAAGCACCAGCACGATAACGAGCAACAACCTGCATCTCAAACACATCTGAGGAGGCA
>NZ_NVQE01000065.1 GCF_002591975.1 Mycobacterium neglectum
TCTGCCTGGCGCGACGCCGTACCAACGTCCTTTACGCACTGATCCGTGACAACCGCACCTGGCAACCTGATTCACCCCCCGTCACCACGACGACGGCGGCTTGACTTCTTCATTGAGAGTCCTTTCGCGCGTCACCAGGTATTCGGAGCCAAACGGGCCGCGGATGCTTTGTCTACGCGGGCAAAACGGCGTGCGCGACGGCGGGAAGACGCACAATCGTCTAGACCGCGACGCCTCCTCGCCTAAGGGGATTCCATGAGACGACAATCGGCTGCAGTCATTGGCGTGGTTGCAGCGGTCATGACGGTTGGGATTGCCCCGGCGGCCTCGGCGCAGCCAGGCGCCTACAACCCCGAGGCCCAGTTCATCCGCACGGCCGGCAATGTGCGCTGCGTGGTCAGTGCGGAGAAGGCCGCGTGCGAGCAGGGGGCAGGATTTCCCGCGGCCCCGGTCAACGGTTCCGGCGGGCACTGGCCCGTCGCATCGGTGGATGCCGCCGGCGAGTTCAGCTGGGACGAGGCCCCTATCGGCCCGACCGTTGGCAACGAAGTGGCGATGGTCAACGGCCAGCCGTATCGGTTCCATGGCTGGAGCCTCCTGTTGACGATCGAAGGAACGCGGCTGACGAACGACACGAGCGTCCATGGCATGAACGTCTCGATCGACGGGACCACGGTCACGCCCTACTGATCGCATTCGGACGACGGCCGAAGGGTTCCATCCGCCCGTCCGCGTGTGGGGGTATTGAACCTTGGAAGTTGCTGTGTAGGAATAAATTCAAACGCGGCGTAGTTGCCTCACCGCGTGCCTGCCCCTGTCTCCGCGAACCATCGCCCGAACTCGGTATGGCGGCCTTTTACCAGGCTGACCGCTACCTTCGGGCCGATCTGATGCGCCAGGGACCTCTCGCCGGACGGTATCCGGCGGTGGCCGCGATGGTCACACTTGCCTTGATTCCGTATTTGGCTCTGTCGTCCGCGATCGACCCCTTGGTCCCGATCATCACTGACCAACTCCACATGTCCGAGCAGGCGATGAGCTTGAGTTCGGGGTTGGGCAATGCGGCCTACGCGGTGGGTACGGTTCTCGCTGTTCAGTTCGCTCAGCACCTGCCGCAGCGCAGGATGCTGGTCGGTTATGCCGTAGTGCTGGTGGTGGGGTCGGTGCTCGCCGCGGGTGCGCAGAACTCGGGCATGTTCATCGGTGGCCATGTGCTGCAGGGTCTGGCGACGAGCATGCTGTTGATCGCCGCCGCGCCACCGCTGACAATCGGCTTCCCTCGGGACAAGCTGCGCCATACCGCGGTCATCATGAACATGTGCGTCTTCGGGGCGGTGGCACTCGGCCCGTTCATCGGAGGTGTTCAGGCCGAATCGCATGCGTGGCGGCCGCTGTTCTGGATCGTCGCCGCCATCGCGGTGCTAGCTTTGATCATGGCGGCGTTGACATTTGAGGACGCGCCGCCTGCAGACCTCGACGCGCCGACCGACCTGAAGGCGATCGCCTTGGCGACGGTCGGGTGTACGGCCGCGTTCGTCGGCGCGGCGCAGTTGACGACGCATGAACTCGGCGACCTGGCAGCCAGCGTGCCGATGTTCGGTGGCCTGGCGCTGATCGTGGTGTTGATCGTCTACCAGTTCAGGGCACAGCGTCCTCTGCTGACCGTCCGCACGATGTTGACGAGCGCGATTCCCGTTGCCGGGGTGGGGGTCGCCTTGTTCGCGGCAGCAGCGTCGGTGGCGGCGACGGCGCTGACGGCCAATGTGTTGTTGCAGGGCTTCAGCCCGGTCCAGGTGGGGCTGCTGTATCTGCCGGAGGTCGGCGGCGCCATCGTGATGGCGTTCGTCTTCGGATTCGTCATCACCCGCAAGGCGATGCACTACCTGCCGTTGGTGGGCATGGCGCTGCTGGCGGCGGGGATCGTCGTCTTCGGGTTCGCGCTGCCCAGGAATGTGCCGTTGATCTTGGTCGGCTCGGGGTTGACGGGATTGGCGCTCGGAGCGACCGTCGCGCCGGCGTTGTTCGTGGCGGGCTTCTCGTTGCAGTCGGCGAGCCTGCAGCGGGTGTTCGCGATCATCGAGTTGCTGCGGGCGGTCGCCGCGTTCATGGTGGCGCCGATCCTCGCGCACGTGGCGATCGCGTTGCCGGGCGACCTGAACGCAGGCACGGGTGTGACGCTGTGGATTGGTTTGGGGTTGGCAATCGGCGGCGCGGTGTTCGGGGTGGCGATCTATGCATTGAGCGGCGCGCGACCGCAGACGCCGGACCTGGACGAGTTCCTCGACGGAGAGTCGCCCGCGTGGTACTCGCCGCCGTTGTTGGCGCGGCTACGGGGATTGCCGTCAGAGGTAGGAGTCGCTGGCGAGGCCACGACTCCGATTGCGGTGCGGGAACCAATGTCGGTCGGTCCGGTGGTCTTCGGCTACGACGGGTCGGATCTGGCGGCGTGCGCGATCGAGCAGGCGGCGGCGCAATTGGAACCGGGACGGTGCGCTTTGGTCGTGTGCGTGTGGCAGACGGCCGACGTGGGTTTCCAACCTGTCGACGGCAAGCGCTTCGACGCCGACAAGGCGACGGATGTGGGGCGGGCCGCAGAGGCCACGGCGTGGCACGGGGCGTCATTGGCGGCGAAGGCGGGGCTGGTCGCGGAAAGCGTTGCGGTGGAAGCGGCGCCGACGTGGAAGGGCATCGTCGCGGCGGCAGATGAACACCGGGCGAGCCTCATCGTTTTGGGACCACACCGCCGCAGTGGATTGCTGGGGCATCTGCAGGGGAGTGTGGCGGCGGCGGTTGCCGCGCATACGACGATCCCGATCTTGCTCATTCCCGAGTGCGCCGTGCTGAATCCCTAGTGACGCGCCGGCCGACAACCAACTCGTTGCCGCACGTTCACCGGCGGATCCCTCTTTGGCCACCTGTCCGCGTCAAGATCACGCGACTCATCGGACAACTGAAGAGGATGACGCGTGAAGGCGACACACTGGGCCCGGGCAGTGGCCGCGGCGACGATGGCCGCGCTGATGGTGGCGGGATGTTCGACGGGCCAGCAGGAGGAGACGCCCGAAACCAGCCGCCCCGACACCCCGAAGGCCTCGTCGCCGATCGATTTCAACCAGCCGGCGTCCGACCGCTATCACCGGTTGGCCACGTATCCGGTGTATCTGAACAAGCCGGGCGAAGATCCTGTCGAGGCGGAGACCGTCGCCGAGATCTCGACGGTCACCCCGGACGGCAACACCGTCATCTACACCGACGCGGCCGCCAAGCGCATCGGCTTCCTCGATATCCGTGATCCGGCGAAACCTGCTGGCCGGGGCACACTTTCGCTCGCTGAGCTGGGTCACGCCGACGACCAACCCACCTCGGTGGCCGCCATTGGCGAATTCGTGTTGGTCGTGGTCGACACCACCGGCGGCGACTTCACCAAACCATCGGGGCGCGTGGACATCGTGCGCGTCGCCGATCGCACCCGAGTGCACAGCATCGACCTCGGGGGGCAACCGGACTCCATCGCCATCAGCGCGGACGGATCCTTCGCCGCGATCGCGATGGAGAACCAGCGCGACGAGGAGTTCACTCCGCCGGGAGCCGAGGAGGGCGACTTGCCGCAGCCCCCAACCGGATTCCTGCAACTTCTCGACCTCAAGGGTGCGCCGAACACCTGGACACCGCGCAAGGTCGACTTCGACGCCGAAGCGGCGCGCGCCGCGGGCCTTGACACTCCCGAAGACCTCGAGCCTGAATACGTGAGCATCAACTCACGCGGCCAGGTCGCGCTGACGATGCAGGAGAACAATGGCATCGCGATCATCGACGGCCGCACGGGGCAGGTACAGAAGATCTTCAGCGCCGGAAGCGTAGCCGTGGAGGGCATTGATATCGCCGAGGATGGCGCGATCGATCAGACCGGCTCGATCGACGACACTCCGCGCGAGCCCGACGCCATCGGCTGGATCGGCGACGACCACATCGCCACCGCCAACGAGGGCGACTGGAAGGGCGGCACTCGCGGCTGGACCATCTTCGACGCCAACACGGGCGAGGTCGTCTGGGATGCGGGCAATACCTTTGAGCAGCTGGCCGTGCGCACGGGCATGCACATCGAGAGTCGCGCCGAATCGAAGGGTCCGGAGCCAGAAGGCCTGGCGATCACCGACATTGGTGGAAAGCCCACGGCGCTGATCGCGTCGGAGCGCAGCAATTTTGTGGCCGCGTATGACGTCAGCGACCCAAATGCGCCGGTGTTCCGCCAGATCATGCCGACGACGCCCGGTCCCGAGGGTGTCTTGCCCGTTCCGGCGCGGAACCTTCTGGTCATCTCGTCGGAGGCGGACGAAGCCGAGAACCGGGTGCGCGCGTCGGTCAACGTGTACGGGTTCGGCGACGAGTATGCCGCGGTGGGCGGCAAGCCGGCGTTCCCGTCGATCGTGTCCGGCGACGTCGACGGCGCGCCGATTCCGTGGGGTGCGCTGGGTGCGTTGTCGGTCGATCCGGCCGATGAGAACCGGCTGTACACGTCACCGGATATCGCGGTCGGGCCGTCCCGGATTCTCGGCATTGACCTGTCGAAGACGCCGGCGCTGATCGATACCCAGTTGGCGCTGACCGAGGACGGCAAGCCGGTCACGCTGGACATCGAAGGTGTATCCGCCCGTGCCGGCGGCGGATTCGTGCTGGCCGTGGAAGGTGAAGAGGGTCCGGGCAATCAGCTGGTGTACGTCGCGGCGGACGGGAAGGTCGAGAAGAAGGTCGCGCTGCCCGGCGACGTCGCCGGAGCGTTGGGGTCTCAGGGCCTTGAGGGTGTGGCCGTCGACGGCGATAGCGTGTGGGTGGCGGTGCAGCGCGAGATCAAGGGCGACCCAGCGGGTGTGGTGCGGATCGGCCGGTACACCCCGGAGGGCGAAAAGTGGGAGTGGTTCGGGTATCAGCTGGAGCAGACCTCTGCGAAGGACGATTGGATCGGGCTGTCGGAGATTCAGGTGCACGACGGGTCGCTGCTGGTCCTGGAGCGCGACAAGATGAACGGCCCGGACGCTCGCGTGAAGGCGATCTATCGGGTCGCGATTCCCACTGAGGCGGGCGTGGCGTCGGCGAGCGAGGCGCCGAAGGTGCTGCCGAAGACGTTGGCGCGCAACCTGTTGCCCGATCTGCAGGCGACCAACGGTTTCGTGCAGGAGAAGGTCGAGGGCTTCGCCGTCGCGGGTAACGGCGCGCTGTACGTCGTCACCGACAACGACGGCCTCGACGACGCCAACGGCGAGACGCAGTTCCTCGGTCTCGGCCCGGCAGGTGAGGCGCTCAAGGGGTAGATCGAGGAGCGGCGCGACCGCCTACGCCGGCGCACCCTCGCGGCATTGCCTCGGTGTCCTGCCGAACCAGCGTCGGCACGACCGGTTCAACGCGCTCTGCTCGGCATACCCGAGCAGACCGGCGATCTGCGCGAGATGCAGGTCCGGCTCGGCGAAGTAACGTGCCGCCTGGGTGCGGCGTTCGCGGTCGATGATGTCTTGGCAGCGGGTGCCCTCGTCTCCCAGCCGCCGCTGCAGCGTCCGCGGATGCATCGCGAGCTCGCCGGCGATCGCCTCGGCGGTGCACTGCCCGGTGGGGAGCAGTCGGCGCGCCAGCTCGGCCACGCGGTCGGACAGCGTCGCACCGGCGGGAAGGTATGTCGCCTCGAGGTATTCGGTGGCGATGCGATGTGTCTGCGGGTCGGCGTTCTCGTTGCGACGGGCGGCCAGCTCCGCCGACAGCTCGAAGGAACACGGCTGTTCGAAGTGCACCGGGCAGCCCAGTGCGTCACGGTAGGCGGCGTCGGTGCCCTGCTGGGGGTGCGGGAAGGAGACGGCGTCCAGACGCGCTGACGGCCCGCCGAGCATGCGGACAATTCGCGCGGCGATGCCCATGCTCAGCTCGTATCCCTGGATGTAAGGAACTCCCGGCTCGGCCATTTCGTAGATGAACTCGACGCCGCCATCCTCGCGTGGCCGGGCGGCCAGCGTCAGCGCGGGGGAATGAACATGAAGGAAGCCCTCGACGGCCTCGATACCACTGAGCACCGTCGACGCACTGCGCACGATCACCGCGATGGGCCCGATGATGTGCAGGCCTTGGCGTCCCGATAGGCGCAACCCGAAGTCGGGGCAAGTCAGCTCATCGGCGGTGGCTTCGAGAATCCGGACGAGCGACGCAAAAGGGATGAACGTGTCCTCCTCGTGCTCGGTGCCCGAAGGGATGCCGAAGCGGTCCAGAAAAACCTCCGGATCTGCCCCGAGCTCGCGTACGAGCCCGGGGTAGCCCCACATGGCCGTGGCCCGGATCAGGTTGGTCATCGTTTCTCCCTGTCGGGAAATGGTAAAAAGTTGTCGGCTTCGGTAAAGACCAGGAGACGTGCTGTCCGCCATTCTCGATGCATGACGCGCCACATTGTGAGGATTCGTCGTGAGATCGTGCGGGCGGCACTGAGGGGGTGCCGCCCGCCGTTGGCGTCGCATCGGACCTCGGTGCGCGCCGAAGGAAAGATGTATGACGCCGTCGCAACGTTGACGCGACCGGTCGAGGGCCTGCAGTGGCAGCGAGAGGTCCTCGGCGGGGTGCCGGTTGAGCGGACGGTCCGCGTAGGTGCCAACGCAACGCTGATCTACCTGCATGGCGGCGCGTATGGGCTGGGCAGTGCGCGCGGCTACCGGGGTGTCGTCGGCAGACTGGCCGAGGCAGCGTGGATGGCGGCCGTGGTGCCGGACTACTCGTTGGCGCCGGAGGCGGTGGCGCTCGAGGAGATGGTCGAGGTGTACACGGCTCTGTTGGCTGACGGGACGGATCCTCAAACGACGGTGATCGCGGGTGATTCAGCGGGCGGCGGATTGGCGCTGGCGCTGACGATGACGTTGCGAGACAGGGGAATCGCGCTGCCGGCGGCGTTGGGTTTGATACGCCCGTCGATCACGTCGGCGGTGTCCCCGGTGGACGGGAACTTCGCGGGTCTGCCGCCGATTGTGTGGCAGAGCGCGAGCGAGGATCCACTGGTGGAGAAGATCGCCACCGTGGCAACGGATGTCGAACGCCAGCGCTTCGACGGGCTGTGGCACGACATCCACCTGCACGCGGGTGTGCTGGCCGAGGCGGACTTTGCGCTGGCCGAGCTCGGTGCGCGGTTGCGCGCGCACGTGCAGGGCAGGGTGGGAACGACGTAATCCCTCGCGGAGGGGTACAACGGTGGCATATGAAATATGCGCTCGGTGCCCTTTACCTGGCGGGCTGGTTGACCACCACGTTCCTGCTGCTGCGCAGCGGCGCGTTCGCCGACGAGAGTCGCCGCAAGCACCGCGCGATCGCCGGGATCGTCGGCGCGGTCTTCGCGTTCGCGCTGGCGGCGGTGTGGCCGATTTCGGGATGGATACTGCCGTTCCTGCGCAACGCGCTGGACGACGACGGCTGATCTTTCGCTCAGGAGTGCTTGGCGATGTAGTCGTCGGCGTCCTTGTCGCGGTTGTCGACGTTGATCGTCGTCTCGCGATCGGCATAGAGCCGCAGCCACTGCATCGCCAGATCGTGCCGGAGCTCCAGTGAGGCGCTCTTGATGAAGTCCGGCATCGCCTCGCGCTCTTCCTCGTCGAGGTGTTCGCCGTTCTGCTTGCGGGCCTCGAACACGGCGTCGAACCATTCCTTCGTGCCCGGCTTGTGTTCGCGTGAGCGACGGATCGCGTCGCGGATCGAGTTGTGGTCGGTGATGGCGTCCTCGGTTTCGTCTTCCGGGTCGCCCTCGGGATTGCCGCGGTCCTGGCTGCCGCCGTGTTTGAGCAGCGCCGGGTAGAAGACGGCCTCCTCGACTTCGGCGTGGACATCGAGGCGGGCGCCGAGGGCGTCCCAGATCGCGGCGAGCTCGGCGTCGGACTTCGCGTCGTCCAACCGGAAGAACTGACGACGAAACCAGTCGTGGTCGGCATATATCAGCTCGATGATGTCCGCCATGCAAACAGCCTCCTCAGCCCGACGAGATTGACACTAATTCGAACGTGCGCACCGAGCCCGCGACCGTCGCACGGCACATGGACAGCAGCGGCTCCGACATCTTCTCCGCGAGAACGACATTCACGGAGCCCGAGTCCGTGCGGAGCTCGACGCGGATTTGGTGCTCGGCGTGTTCGACGTTCAGCGGTGACAGGGCGCCGATGCGGTCCTCGCCAAGGGACTCGCGCGCGAAATACTGCGCGGCCTGCACCGGGTGGGGTAGGGACGTGCGTCCGCGCAGATATCTGTGGTCCAGCCGGCCGTCGAAGTATTTGGCCACCAGGCCGGCGGAGTCGGTCGAGTCGACGCGCCCGTAGCACAGACCCTCGGGCAGGATCAGCATGGTAGCGGCGAACCGGTCGCCCCCCAAATGCGAACACTCCCAAGTGAAGTCGGGGTATTCGGCCGCGATGGCCGACGCTGCGCCGCGTCCGCGGACGGCGCAACACTGGTCGTGCTTGCCGTGCGCGCAGACCGCGACCAGTGGGCCGTCGACCCGCTCGCCGTCCGAGCCGTCGATGGCGATGTCCAGGTAGCCGCGGGCGTCGTCGACCTCTCCGGCGTAGAGCGCCTCGCTGCCCTCTTCGCATTGCGCGATGAACCATCGCCAGCGCGGCGTCTCGTCCCGGCGTCCCGGCCGGCGTATCGCGGTGACCCGCAGGCCCTGCGCTTCGATGCGGCGGCAGATGCTGCGTCCGAGTTCGCGGTCGATGAGGGAGGGGGAGTCGAGGAATGCCGATTGCCCCCAGCCGCCGCACAGTTCGAGCATCGCCCAGGACCGTCCGGCACCGGCCGTGCCGTACATGGGGTCATTGCGCGTCAGCGATTGGTCGCTGCACGGCGTGCGTTTGGGGTTCACCCTTGTGCGTCCTCGACCGCCACCACGACAGCCTCCCGGAACAGCCGGCGAATGAGGACCGTGGCGTCGGCGTGGTCGAGGCCCGGCAGTGTTTCGGCGTCCGCGACGAGTCCGTGTTGCAGCGCCTCGACCGCCGTGGCGCACGAGTCGGGAAACGTGATGGTCCGGTCCGGCAGCCGCAGGCAGACCTGTCCACCAAGGTGCTCCAGTGTGCCGATCAGGCCGTGGCGCCATCGAACTCGTTTTGTGCCGGCGGCAGTCATGGCGTCCATAGTGGCCAGGGGCCGTACCGCGACGGGCCGGGTCCTTTGCGAGTGACGATCCGACAACTGCGCGGCTGCCGCGTCGCTGAGGTCGGCGGCCCTCTCGCGTAGGGCGTCGGCCAGCTGCGCCATCACTTTGCTTGTCGTCGAGGCCATTTCACTGCGATCGGTGGCATCGATGCCCATGGGTAGAGATTTCCTGAACTCTTCGTCCTCGGCGAGGGTGTCGACGACCGCGCGTACCACGTCGAGGTACGTCAACGCCGAGACGCCGATCGTCAGGTGGATTGACGTGGTGTCCAGGGATCGGGCGGAGTGCACCCAGCCGCGGGGCAGGTACAGCGCGTTGCCGGCCTGCAGAACGGTGTCGATGATCGGGGCGTCGCGGACGCGTGCGGTGATGGCGTCGCGGTGCTCGGTCCATGGCTGCGAGTCCAGCGGGTGCTGGCGCACGGGTTCGTGCACCGTCCAGCGCTTCTCGCCGGCGGCTTGCAGGACGAATACGTCGTGGACGTCGTAGTGGTGCTCGAATCCCTGGGCGTCCGGCGGGGTGATGTAGGCGTTGGCCTGGACGGGATGACCGAGGTCGTCGGTGAGGCCGCGGACGAAATCGATGAGCGGGGGCCACAGCCGGTGCAACCCCTGCAGGACGATCGTCGCGCCGGCGGCGAATTCGGCCAGCACCTTGGCCGAGTCGACCTGATCGGGCATCTCGGCGCCGAAGCCGGCCGGTCCGGTGTAGCAGCTGCGGGCCAGCACGTCACCGGTCTTGGCCATCCGGATGAAGGGCGCGCGTACCCCGCGCTCAGCGATCAGCTCATCAACCGCAGTTGGTGAGAGGAGGTCGCTGAAGTCGCGGGGCAGCGCGGTGGTGCGAGTGAGCAGGGGTTTGCGGCCCCAGTATTCGGTGGCGAACACACCGGTATCAGTAGCCACACACCGGCTCAGCATGCTGGCCTCAGGCGGTTCCGTCGGCACCGCCGTCGTGACCCTCGGGGTTCGAGCCGCCGTCGGCCGTGCCCTCGCCGCTCTTTTCCTCGTCCGCGGTTCCGTCGGCGCCGCCGTCGTGGCCTTCGGGGTTGGAGCCGCCGTCGGCGGTCCCTTCTCCGCCGCCGCCTGCTGTCGTCATGTCGTCATCGTCGAGTGCCATGATGGTTCCTTTCTTGGGCTGATCACGCACTTCGGGTGTTCACCCCCCGAGCGCAGCCCAAACGCCGGTAGCGACGTCAATTTCGCCGTCGTTTCGGGCGGGCTAGACGGTGTCCCGCGCGTCGTCTGCGGCAAAGGTGTGAGTGAGGTGACCATCAGGTTCGACGTGCACGGTGCCGTCCTCATGGGCCCCCGGCAGGTCCGGCATCTCATGACGATTACCTGGCGAGCGCCGGCGCAGGAACCACATCAGCACACCCACCGACGCCGCCCCAGCCGCGATCACCGTCGGCCACGCCAAGGCCTGAGCGAGCCAGACGCGCCGCTGCACCTTGACGATCCGCTGTTCTGCGTGCCGAAGCCGGGTCAGCTTGTTCATGCCTGTCGGGATGCCCAGGACGAACCCGCAGAAAACCAGCAGGGGTCGAGCTCCGCTACGAGGACCGTCGGCCGCTGGACCAGACGACGTAGACGCCGTTGTACCTGACCGACCAGGGCCTGCGTTCCGCGGCTGCGGAGGTCGATGGTTCCGGTTGCCAAGCTCAGAGCGACTGTGTCGCTCAAGTACTACGGCTCGCCCCACCATCAGCGACAGTGTCGCTCTGAGCTTGGCAACTCGACAGTCGCCCGCACTCGGCGGACTCCACGACTCACTGTCACTGGACGGCACGACATGATGGAAGCCATGGACGGAACACGGGTGAAGCGGACGGTGCGTGCCCTCGGAGCAGTGCTCGGCGTGATCGTGGCATTGCTGATGTGTGGACCGACCGCAGGGGTCGCGCAGGCGGCCGTCGCGGCGCCGGCGGGGGATGTGATCGCGATCGGCGACCCGCATGCACTCGGGGTGGTCGATCTCTACGTGGATCCGATGTGCCCGTACAGCGGGCAGATGGTCCAAGAGCAGGGCGACGACATCGGTCGACGCATCGAGAACGGCACGCTTCGGGTCGACCTTCGGTTCGTGGACTTCCTCGACAAGTACTCGGCGAGCAAGACCTACGACATTCGCGCGACCTACGCGGCCTTTGTCGTTGCCGACCAGTCGCGATCGAGCGACATCACGTGGCGCTTCGTACAGCAGATCTTTTCGGCTGAGCAGCAGCCGCAGGAGGGAGGGCCCACGGATCTCGACAACAATCAGCTCGCCGAGCTGGCCAACCGCGTGGGCGCACCCCCACCGGCTCAAGATCTCATCAGGCTCGGCCTACCGATCGGTTACGACGCCCGGGCCATTGCGGCCAACAACCTCGCGCTCCTGCGCCAGTTTCCCGAGCCCGGTGTGCCGACCGTCGTGATCAATGGTCAGCCCGTCGACGGAAATTTGGACTGGCTCGACCTACTACCGGGCTGAGAAGGTCGCTGCGGCTGCCGAAGCTGTGGGTGGATACCCGGCGTCAGATCACGTCATCATTTGATGACGGCCGTCTTGCGCACTTCGCGGCGCAGCGACGTGATCTCCGAGATGGTGCTTCTTTACCGAACTGACTCTCGAAATCGGGTTTTGTCTCAGATTCGCTTCCGCATGAGTGACGGACCAAGCCCTCGGAGGCGCAGCAAACAACAACGTAGGGAAACACCCGATTCCTGTGCTGAGTCGGTGGAGCTACGGTTCCGTTCAGCACAAAGATGAAGGGGTTGCTATGAGGAATGGATGCGTTGCCTGCGCCGTCGGCGTCGTTCTTGCGGCCGCGGCACTGTGGTCCGCGTCTCCGGCTATGGCTGAGCCGTGGACGATGCCCGACTTGGTCGGGACCGATCTGCAGGGAGCACAGGACGCAATCCAGTCGATTAGCAACGGTGAGGTCTTATTTAGCAGTTCGACAGATCTCACCGGTCAGGGACGGGCACAGCTTAGCGACCGGAATTGGACCGTGTGCAGTTCCACTCCACTCGCTGGCACTTCGTTCACGACGAGCACCGAGATCGACTTCGGCGTCGTAAAAGACTCGGAGACTTGTCCGTAAGCCGCTACGAGAGCGAGATCGTCCAGCCGGGGTAAGTCGATGAAGTTTTGGCACAACGTGATCCTGACCGCAGGCATCGCGGCAGTCGTGTCTATAGCGGGCGCAGCGGTCGCAAATGCCGATGACTACATCGACTTCGGGGTGAATGAGGCGGCATGCAAGAGCGCCGCGAGGCAAGCAAACGCCGCAGGGAACAGCTACTCATACTGCTATGAGACTGGTCCCGGCCATTACTCGCTTTACTACGCAGACTGACCATCCGATCTAACAGCAGTCCGTTCGCCAAAGCGTCACACCCCAACCGGCTCCTTCGCAGCCGCCTTGCGCATCTCTTGGCGCAGTGACGTGAATTCCGAGATGGTCCTGGTGGCGACCGTCGCGACGGGGCGGACGTTGCGACCGGTGGCCTCCGTCTTGGACACCATCACCACGCTGTCGATGTAGGGCTGGATCGTTGTCGCGTTCTGCACGGTCGCCACGATCACCAGCTGGAAGCCGAACTTGCGGAACGCCGACAGCGCCTGCTGCGCGAACTGCGGGTCGGACTTGGAGAACGCCTCGTCGAGCATCAGCTGCGCGAACACCGGTGTGTTGTCGGCACTCTCGGGGCTGGCCAGGTTGAAGCTCAGCGCGCCCGCGAGGCAGAACGCCATCAGCTTCTCCTGCTCACCGCCCGAGTTGTCGCCCGCGTTGCTGTGCGTGCGGATCAACTCGTCGCCCGCCCACTCCGCGCAGTCGAACGTGAACCGGTTGCGCACATCGAGGGCGTCGCGCGTCCACGCCTTGTCCTCCGGCGCGGTGGACGCCAGCCGGTTGCGCAGCCGCAGAATGTCGGCGTACTGGTCGAGGATCGCCTGCTTATCGCCAAGGCCCACCTCGGCGATGCGCCGCGAGATGGACCGCACGATCTCGGTGAGCTCGGCGACCGCGGGCAGCTGCCGCGGGGTGGCGCGCAGCGTGAGGCGGGTGCCGCGGTTGAACTCGACTGAGCCCAGTCCGGTGTTGACGCGCTCGATCTGCTCGGCGATGCGCCGCGTCTCCTGCTCGGCGACGCGGTGCAGCGTGAGAATCGCATCCGGTGCCTGCTCGGTGACCAGGCGCATCATCCGCTCATAGGCCTCGGGCAGTTCGCGCTCGTCGATGTGGCGGCACAGCGCGACGTAGTCGTGCACCCGCTCGTCGAAATCCTCGCTGTCGTTCGGAATCGCGTCGGGGAATGACGTGTCGAACGTGTTGAGGATGCGGGCCAGCTCGTCATAGGACCGGCGCCGACTCTCGCGCAGCTGCTCGCGATCCTTCTTGATCGACGTGAACAGCGCGTCGCGATGCGGCTCGGGATCGAGCAGCTCGAGCGAGACGGGCAGCTGCGCGGCGTAGCGGTGCAGCAGCTCGGTCAGCGGTTCGGACACGAACGCCGGCGACAGCCGCTCGGCCAGCTCCATCAGCCGGGTGCGACGGTCGTCGAGGCCGTCGCGCCGGGTCTGGATTGCCCCGCGGCGGGTCATGAATTTCTGGATCTGCGACCAGCATTCGTCGGCGCGCGCATTGAGCGCATCGAGGTCGGGGTTCTCGGCGAGCAGCAGCTCGTACTGTTCGCGCAGCCGCTCGGCGTGCCCGTCGGCGGTCTCGGTGTCGATCTGGCTCCACTGCGGGTACTGCTCGCAGATCGCCTTGCACGCGGTCGCGCGGTCGCGCCACTGCTGGCGTTGGGCGGCGATGTCGTCGGCGACGCGGCGGGCCTTCTGGTACGTGTCCTCGGCGGAGGCGAGTTCCAGGGTCAGTGCGTTGATCTTGGCGGTGACGTCCCCCTGGTACAGGTACTCGGACTGCCTGACGGCCTTGCGGTCGTCCTTGATCGCGAGCCGGTCGGAGTCCTTGTACAGCCCGGTGTCGGTGACCGCGCGGCGGAACCGGGCGAACACGTCGGGGGTGTCGACGCAGATGTGGTCGCCGGCTCCTGTGATGACGTCGACGGCTTCGGCCGCGCACGGATGTGCGGGGTCGACGGCGAACAGCTTGCCGGCCAACGTGTTCGGCTCGGGCTCTTCCGGTTCGGCACCCAGCATCTTCGTCCGCACGTGGTGCAGTTGCAGGCGGCCGCGCATGTCGGTCTCGTTGACGAACCGCAGCACCTTCTCCCAGTGCTGGTCGGGCACCAGCAGCCGCAGCCCTGCGCCTCGTAGGACCTTTTCTACGGCGGTGCGCCAACGGGTCTGGTCCGGCTTCAGGTCGAGCAGTTCGGCGATGTAGGGCAGCTCGGTGGAATCGGCTTTGATGGCCGCGCAGATGTGGTCGCGCATCGCGATGGCGAACTCCGGCAGCGCAGAGCCGACGTGCTCGACGCGTTTGAGTTCCTTGGCGGCGGCGTCGCGGGCGATGCGGGCGGACTTCTGGGCGTATTCGGCGTCGGTGGAGGCCTCGCGGTTGCGTTCGACCTTGGCGAGCAGTTCGGTGGCCTGGGTGAGCAGTTCCTCGCGGAGGTTCCAGAACTCGTCGGAGGTGTCGGGGTGCTCGATGTCCTGGGCGGTGAGCAGGTCGTCGTAGGCGGCGCGACGGCGTTCGACCTGCTCGGCCTCGGTCTCGGCGGCGGTGACCTGGGACTGCAGCGGGGCGATGTTGGCGCTGGATCCGCTGATCTGCGCGTTGAGCGAATCCGCTTCCGCCTTGGCCAGATTGAGGCTGCGGGTGACGTCTTCGTACTCGTTCTCGAGCTGGTCGATGGTGCTGTCCAGCGTGGCGATCTGCTCGGGGCACTGGGCAAGGCGGACGTGGTCGGTGAACGCCCGCACCATCGGCGCGTCGACGAGGTCGATGATGCCGAGGTCGGAGGACTCGGAGGTGTAGCGGTGCTGGATGGCCTCGATGTCGCCGAGGATTTTGCGTTTCTTCTGGGCGACGGCCAGGAGTTCGCGGGCCTCGACCAGCGGGTCGATCTGCTTGAGCGCCTCGGGTAGCCGGGCGAGGCTGTCGGGTTCGTCGAGCATGAACTCGCGGACGAACTGCTCCAGTCCGCCAACGCTTTTCAGCGACTTGGCCTTGCCGAGCAGCTGCTGGGCGGCGTCGGAGGCGCGGATGCCGATGGTGGCGTACAGCTGCGCGAGGTACTGGGATTCGACCTTGGTGGAGAACCGCCAGTGCTCCGTGAAGACTTTCGCATCGAAACGCCCAGCGGCCCAGCGGTTGCAGATGTCCTCGATGTCGAGGTCGCCGTCGCCGAGGATGAAGCGGCTCGACGAGTCGTTGCGCGACTCGCCGGTCAGCCATTTGAGCACCAGGCCGGTGACGGTGCGTCCGGAGTCGCTGGCGTAGGTGACAGCGACGGCCGACCAGGCGGTACCGTCGCCGCGGAGGTACATGACGCGGCTGGAGCCGCCGTCGCTGCGCTGGCCCCAGGCCCCGCGGACATATTTGTCGACGGTGCGGCGCCCGGCGCTGGATCCGGCGGCGGTGTTGTCGCCGGAGGCGTTGAAGTTGCGGCGGTTGAACGGCAGGAAGCCCAGCGAAATGGCGTCGAGCAGTGAGGATTTGCCGCTGCCGGAGGCGCCGGCGATTAGCGCTCCGCCGCTGCTGAACGGGATGGAGTGGTAGCCGTCGAACACACCCCAGTTGATGACCTGCAGCCTTGCGAGGTGGAACTGTTCAGTCAAGGTCGGTCTCTTCCTCAGCTGGAGCGCCGCCGTTGAGCAACTGTTCGAACTGCTGCTGCAGCTCGGTGATGACCGAGGCGGTCATGATGGCGGTGATGACGGGGGAGATGGTGTAGCTGTCCTCGTCGTCGCGGCTCTTGCGCAGGATCTCCAGGCCGGTCAGGCGGGCGATGGCGGCGTCGATGCGGGCGGCGAAGGTGACGGCGTCACGGTCGGTGTCGTTGAGGATGGCGGAGAACAGGCCGTGCATCTCCTCGCGGCTGATGAGGACGCTCTGTCCGGCGGCGGCACGCATCATCTGGGCGAGGTGCAGCGCCAGGATAGAGTCGTAGGTGCCGAGCGGCTCGCGGCGCAGAACCTTTATGCCCCTGGCAGATTCGTAGCGGGCCTGTTCGATGAACGCGATGTCGGTGCCGTCGACGATGCGCAGGATCAGGTCGAGTTCGGAGAGCCGGACGGCGAGTTCCTTGCGGTATTCCACGACCCAGCTGTAGACGTCGGCGTCGGCGTCGGCGCTGAGGTAGCGGCGGGTGAGCAGGTGCTGCAGTGCCCAACAGGCGCGGTCGGGGAGTTCGGAGACGTCGCCGTCGAAGCGCGGGCGGCGGTTGCCGGGTGGCCGTGCGGTCTGCTGGTCGACCTGGGGGAGTGAGGAGAAGTCGATATCGGCTTCAGTGCTCACTTGCGTTCCTCGATCTGTAGTTGGTGGGACGCCCCAACATAGGGCACGGCCCTGACATCTCGAGCGCCCGGCGGGGTCGTGTCGGCGAACAAATTCGTCGCGTCGCCGGTTTGCCGACGTCAGCGGAATGTCTTCGCTCTCAAGCCTTTGTGCCCACACGGAGAAGGGTGGTGCCGCTGTGATTTCTGAGGCGCATGGTGTCGGCGGACACGGAGGGGTCGGCAAACGCCGTTGCGTCAGATTTGGGCACCAAGAGAACTACCATGCGGTGATGGGCACCGAGGTCGACCTGCTGAAACACCCGGTGGTGTCCGCCACCGTGGGTACGGCGGCGTTGGCTGTCGGAGCCGCCGAGGCCGCGTATCGGGTCGCGGAGAAGGTACCGGTGTTCGGGCCGTTGATGCGGCGCGGTGTCGTCGGCCTGTCGGACCGGGGCGACAAGTGGGTGACCCAGAGCGCGGGCCAGTTCAAGGCACTGGTGGCCGCGGTCGCGGTCGGTCTGGTGGACCTGGTGCTCGATGAGATGGATCTGAACGCGCTTGTGCGTGAGCGAGTGGATATCGACGCCCTGGCCGCCGATCTCGACATCGACGCGGTGATCAACCGTGTCGACCTGATCGCGTTGGCTGACAGGGTGATTGAAGGCGTAGATCTACCGGCGATCATCCGCGAATCGACGAATTCGATGACCGCCGAGGTGATGACGGACGTGCGTACACAGGGCGAGCGCGCCGACGACGTCGTGGCCGGAATCGTCGACCGCATGCTGGGGCGTGACCGGGACGACCGGTGACCTCTTCGGAACCCATGGTTGAGCGGGCAGCCGGGATCGTCACCCGGGGGGTGGCCGCGGTTATCGACCTGGTGGTGGTGCTGCTGATCATGAGCGCGCTCTACGGCGGCATGGTGTTGGTGCGGCTGGTGTATTCGCCGACGGATTTCAGCCTGCCGTCGGTGAGCGTCGTGTTCTCGACGGTGGTGACATTTGTGGTCGCGGTGTTGTATCTGACGGGATGCTGGACGCTCTCGGGATCGACCGCGGGTGCGGTGGCGATGGGTCTGAGGGTCGTCGGGCGAAGGTCGCAGCGAGTGAGCCTGCTGGTCGGATTGTTGCGTGCGACGACCTGTGTGCTTTTCCCGATCGGCCTGCTATGGGTGGTGGCCGACCGTCGACGAAGGTCGTTGCAGGACATCGTCTTCCGGACGCGGGTGATCTACATGAAGGGTGCGCGGTGACGGGGAGCCAATCGTGCGCCGTGCGGCCGATTGGACCGCGTCAGCCGCTACTTCGCGAGCAGGTGGTGATACAGCTCGAAGGAGGCCTGTTCGACCCAGCCGCGCTGTAGCTTCCCGTCTTCTACCGTCCACAGGGCGGTGCCGGTGAGCGCGATGGGCTTGCCGTTGGGTTCAGTGCCGAGAATGCCGTTGTTCGTGCCGGTCAGGACCCATCGGGAGGTGACGCGGGTGCCTTCCGCGTCTTGAAAGGTCTCGATGGTGTCGACGTGCAAGTCGTTGACGTGGTCGAGGAACTGCTTCACCCAGTTCTTGACGCTTTCCTTGCCAGTGATTTCCTGGCCGCCGGCTTCGATGACGACGTCGTCGGCGACGAACGTGTCGACGGCATCGGGATCGTGGGCGTTCCAGACCTCATCCCAGAAGGTGTTGACAATCTCCGTTGATCGCATGTCGCAACGATTTCCCGTGATGCGGCCGCCGTGGGGTATTCGACACATGCGGCGGAGTCAGTTTTCGCTGAGTGGCGTGATCGTTGATCCTGGTCACGTTGCTGCTCCGGCGAGGGTAGTGATGGGTTCGGTGAATTTCAAACGGGGGACTGCGATTTCGCGGTCGCGGCCGTCGAGGGATCGGAAGCGGACGGTGGTCGACTCGGCTTGTTGCGGGTTGGGCTGGGTGAGGGCCCAGGACCACAGCACGATGACGTGACCGAGGTAAGCGGTGTCGAGCATGGCGACGGCGTCGGGGAGTTCGACAGGCCCGTCACGTAGTGCGCGGTTGAGCATGTCGGACATGGCGGAGGCGTCGACCTGGGTGGTGAGGGCGGCGAAGCTGGTGAGGTCGACATCGCTCGCGGCGTGTTCGGCGGGCTTGGGATTGGACAGGTCGCCGATCTTGAAGCTAAGCGCTCCAACGGAACTGATGGCGTGGCGGGTGAGCGGGACCTCGATGTCGAGGCGTGAGTCGGTGAAGCTGGACTTGAGCAGCGCGCGGGCGGCGCCGATGGCCTCGTTGAGTTGGCGGGCGACGCCGCGGCTCTGCTCCATGGTGCCGAAGGCGGTGAAGCGTTTGACGCGTTGGGCGCAGCGCTGCTGGATGCGTTCGACTTCGTCGATCTGGTGGCCGACGAGTTCGAAGAAGCCGGCCATGACCTTGCGGAGGGCGGGGTCGAGGGCGGGCAGGGCTTCGGCAACGGCGGCAACGTCGGTCTCGAACTCGGCGCGCTGGTCGGGGTCGTTGATCATGCGCAGGAATGCGCGGTGGGAGTCGCGGCCCTGGGAGTCCCAGGCGGTCTGGTAGTCGGTGTACATCTGGCGCTGGCGGTCGCGGTACTCGGTGTTGGTGTCGATGGGTTCGTCGAGGGCCGCGGTGGCCTGCTCGATCATGGTGCCGTACTGGCCGATGTCGGTGATGAGGCGTTCCATCTGCAGGGCGATGGCGCGGGCTTCGTCGTAGCAGCCGGTGACGTCGGGTTGGGGGCGTTGGCCGGCGTCGAGTTGGTCGAGTTCCTCATGGAGGGCTGCGATTTCGGCTTCGATGTGCTTGCGGATGCGGGCGGGGTCGTTGTCGACGCGGACGGCAATTTGTTTCATGCGCGAGGCGATGCCGGTGATGGAGCCGCCGGTGGCGATGGTGTCCTGGCGGCGCATCGACCTTAGGAAGTCGAGGGCGCGGCGGGTGTCCTGGGTGAGGTAGCAGACGTTCTGGTCATGGCGTTCGTCGACGATGCGGTGGAGCCACCCCTGGGCGGCCCAGGACTTGATGAGGGCCAGGCCGGACTGAGGGTCGTCGAGCTCGGCGAGGTCACGCTCGAGGTGGACGACGAGCTCGGTCTCGGGGACGGCACCGTCGCTGAGATGGCGCTCCATCAATGTCGCGTACAGGCTGAGGTTGGTTGTCGCGAGCAGGCGGATGGCGCGGGAGCCTTGTAGGTCGCGGTTCAGTTCGAGCAACTCGGGCAGCCCCACGTCGTCGTCCACCCGTTCATCTATCCAGTTGAGTTCGTCCGGCGGCCCCAACAATAGGGCACGGGGGCGACATGTCCGGTGCGGCGACGGGCCGTGTCGATGGGGTGCCTCTCTATTTGTCAAGAGGCGTCTGCGAGTGCTTCCGAAGATGTTCGAATGGTGCGGTCTTCGTCGGCGAGCATGATGCGCCAGAGATGCCCCGCGAGATGCCGTTTGAGCGCGCGGGT
>NZ_NVQE01000066.1 GCF_002591975.1 Mycobacterium neglectum
AAACTCACCGGAGGCCTCCTGATCTGCAACTGTGGCTCTACCGGTGCGAGTGTTCACTCGTCACCGGCAACCCACGTCCAATTGCAGCCCGAGGCCTTCGGCCTCAAGTCGCCCCCATACCGTCTAGCCCCCACGGATCGTGGCGATGGCGTCATCGAAACGGGCCATCGGTTTACCAGTCCGTCCCGTTCAGCGCCGTGTGCCACCGCGGGCGGTCTGCTCGGCGTTGAGGGGCTCGCCCAAGCGCGCCGCATGTCCTTCGCCGGCGCTGTCGCGCCACCGGGCCTCACCCGAGTAAGCCCGGAAAACCGCCGGCCGCACAACGCCGTCGGCCAGCGCCTCGGCATGACCGTAGGTGTGGTCGGCCTGCGAGTGCATCAGACTTCGCCGTCGGGCTCATAAGTGACGAACGGGATCGGGCTCTCGTCGCTGCGGAACGGGGTACCGGTGAGCGCGAGCCGGCGGGTGGCGTCGTTGAAGGCCTCGCGGATGGCGTCGCCCCAACTCTTCGCGTCGCCGCCGTGGTGGATCTCGTCGAACACGACAAGCGTTCGGTAGTTCTCGGTGCGCACCCGGTGTCGGGTGAGGTGGCTCGCCACCTGTGCGTGGGTGACGACGACGCCGTGGTACTCCGAAGATGTCTGTGCAGACGAATTGGAGAACTTCGGATCGAGCGCGATGCCGACGCCGCTGGCCGCAAGGGCCCACTGGATTTTGAGATGTTCGGTGGGCACGACGACGGTGATCCGGTCGACGATGCCCTCGGACAGCAGCTCTCCGGCAACCCGCAGGGCAAACGCCGTCTTGCCCGATCCTGGCGTCGCGACCGCCAAGAAATCACGCGGCGCAGCGGTCAGATACCGCACCAATTGCCCGACGCTGCCAGCCCCGCAAAGCCTGGGTGTCGGGCGCTGCATAAGCCCGCACCCAAAGCTCCTCACTGATCGGACAGCAGCCTAGCGCAACGGATTACGGGTTCGCATCTCTACTGGTGAACGAGTCGTCCGGTCGACGTCGCTGGGCTGAAGACAAACCGATACCGGTTGTGCGTCCGCGTGGAGCTGAACACGGGAATGATTGAGCAACCCTTGGCCGTGTCCGGACAGCAAACCCATGCTTGCCGGGCGGCAGGATGGGTACTCATTTGCCCACGATGACAGAAAAGTCCTACCCGAGCACTGACGACATCGACCCCTGTGTGCGCGTTTACGGGACGCGAGTGCATAACTTACGGGGTGTCGACGTCGCAGCCCCGCGTGACGCGCTGGTTGCGTTCACCGGGATCTCCGGATCCGGCAAGTCGTCACTCGCCTTCGGGACCATCTATGCCGAGGCGCAGCGCCGCTACTTCGAGTCGGTCGCTCCGTACGCCCGACGGCTGTTGTTGCCCACCGGCGCGCCGAAAGTGGATGACATCACCGGGCTGCCGCCCGCCGTCGCGTTGCAGCAGCGCCGGGGTTCGGCGACCTCGCGGTCGACGGTGGGCACCGTCACCACCCTGTCGAACTTGCTGAGGATGCTTTTCTCCCGCGCCGGAACGTACCCCTGCGGAGCCACAGAACGACTGGACTCCGACGCGTTCTCTCCAAACACCGCAGTCGGTGCTTGCTCCGAGTGCCATGGCCTCGGGCGGATCCACCGGGTGACCGAAGAGACTCTGGTACCAGACCCATCGCTGACCATCCGTGAAGGCGCCGTCGCCGCATGGCCGGGGGCGTGGCAGGGCCAGAATCTTCGCGACATACTCGTCACGCTCGGCTACGACATCGACAGGCCCTGGCGGAAACTTCCTAAGCGGCAACGCAATTGGATTCTGTTCACCGAGGACCAGCCGACTGTCGAGATTGACCCGGGCCAGCACCCCGTTCAGGCCGATTACTACTACAACGGCACATTCTCCAGCGCCGAGCGCCACGTCCGCCACACGTTGGCCAACTCGCACAGCGCGATGATGCGCCGCCGCGTGCTGCAGTTCGTCGACAGCGTCGAATGCCCGCGCTGCGACGGTTCCGGGCTGCGGCCGGAGGCCCTGAAGGTGACATTCGCTCGACGTAATATCGCCGACTATGCGGCGATGCCGCTGGCCGATCTCGCGGACACGCTGCGCCCGACGGCTAGCCGCATCGATGCCGCTGCCGCCTTCGAGTCAACGAAATCCGGTGAGCTGACTGAGGTGGCGACCATGATCGCCGCAGACCTCGTCGCGCGCCTGCAGATACTCATCGATCTCGGGCTCGGCTATCTCACGCTCAGTCGCCGCACTCCGACGGTGTCACCCGGCGAATTGCAGCGGTTGCGGCTGGCCACCCAACTGCGTGCCGGCCTTTTGGGCGTGCTCTATGTGCTCGACGAGCCGTCGGCTGGACTGCACCCCGCCGATGCCGAGCCGCTACTCGACGTGCTGGATCGCCTCCGGCGGGCGGGCAATTCGTTGTTTGTGGTCGAGCACGACATGGACGTGGTACGCCGTGCCGATTGGATCGTCGATGTCGGGCCCGGCGCGGGAGAGCTCGGCGGGGACGTCCTCTACAGCGGGCCGGTGCCGGGTCTCGCGGACGTCGAGGGCTCGGTCACGCGCCGGTACCTTTTCGACGGCTCGGGACCGGCATCTCGTCAACCCCGCACACACTCTGCGCGGTTGCGGCTGCGCGGAATCTGCTTCCACAATCTGAAGAACCTCGATGTGGACCTGCCACTGAGTGTGTACACCGCCGTCACCGGTGTGTCCGGTTCAGGCAAGTCGACGCTCGTCGTCAAGGTCCTCGGTGACGTCGTCAACAGCCAGCTTGGCACCGGACGCGCGGTCGAGCCGGCCGACTCCGATGAGGATGAAGCCGACAGCGGAATCGTCGATCTCGATCACGATGCGAGTGTCGGTGTGACGGCCGAGGGGGCCGAGGAAATCAACCGGCTGGTATCGGTCGACCAGCGTCCGATCGGACGCACGCCGCGTTCGACGCTGGCGACCTACACCGGCTTGTTCGACACTGTGCGCCGGGAATTCGCCGCGACCCCGAAGGCGCGTCGCCGCGGTTGGACCGCAGGCAGGTTTTCGTTCAACGTGGCCGAAGGCCGCTGTCCCACCTGTCAGGGAGAGGGGTTTGTTTCCGTCGAATTATTGTTCCTGCCCGGCACATACGCCACATGCCCGGAGTGTCAAGGTGCGCGCTACTCCGAAGAGACACTCGAAGTCCGCTACCGCGACCGTACGATCGCCGACGTGCTCGCGATGACAGTCGATGAGGCATCGGAGTTTCTCGCCGACGTCGTCAACGCGGCGCGCAGCCTAACCACACTGCGCGAGGTCGGGCTGGGATACCTACGACTCGGACAGCCCGCGACCGAGCTGTCGGGTGGCGAGGCCCAGCGGATCAAGCTCGCCTCCGAACTGCAGCGGCCCCGGCGGGGACACACCCTCTACGTCCTCGACGAGCCGACGACCGGTCTGCACCCCGCCGATGTCGATCTGCTCGATCGTCAACTGCACCGCCTCGTCGACGCGGGCAATACCGTGGTCGTGGCCGAACACGACATGCGGATGGTCGCAGGTGCGGACTGGGTGATCGACCTCGGACCAGGCGCGGGCGACAACGGCGGTCGAGTCGTCGCGGCAGGCCCGCCGGAGAAGGTGGCACGTTCAAAACGCAGCCGTACAGCGCCGTATCTAGCAAAGTGCTTGGCGCCGAATGCTATTCGATGAAGAAGTTTGTCGTTTGTTGACGACCCATTCCCGACGCTCCTCGTCGGTCATATCGCCAAGCTCAGCCAGGCCCTCGAAGTAGCGCTCGAGTGGCGCGCCGGGTTGTCCATGCGGTGATCCTCAAGGAAGACCAGGAACCCCCACAGGTCGATGGCGATTTCGGCGCCGCTCGCGAGACCATAGGAGGTCTGAGTGCCAGCCCCTTTTCTTGTGCACCGCGGCTTAGCCACATGCCTGTGCTGCCCAGTCGGAGTCAACTACTGCGGCCTCTGACGATGGCTTACGGCGACGACATTGCCGTTTCCGGCGTGCGCCATCACACTGGTCAACGCCGAAATGCCCATGCCGTCGTTGTTGGCGCCGCTTGCAACAACACCGGGCGGAGTCCCGGCTCAGCTGCTCGCGGAACGGACGCTCTAACGCTTTTAATCAGGTCGTCGGGTACACCGCTGGCAAGGGCTTCTCCGCGTAGAGCCACGCAGGACGTGTGAAATCACGTGCTTTATAGACGACGAGGCTCGGCGACAGTGCGTAGCCGGTTAGTGCTCAGGGGCGCAAGTTTCGGCGACGCCGAAGGCGTCGGCGAAGCTAATGTTGCCCATGCTCTCCCTCTGGCTGGCGTCCACCGCAGCCAGTAGGCGGGAGTTCTCGATGACGATCATCTCCACGTCGCGCCCGTCGTCGGCATAGTGACGATGCCAGATCCACGGAGGCGTATACACGAAGCTGCCCGCGCTCCACCGCACGCGTTGATCGCCGATCTCCGACCAACCCGAGCCATGTTGCACGAAGTGAACCGACTCATGTACGTGTCGATGAAGGTCACTGCCCTCGCCCGCGGGGATCTTCTGCAGGAAAAACTCAATGGAGCGGGCGGGTATTCGTAGGAGCAGCCCAATTTGAGATGGGCTTCCGGTCTGTATCCAGTGCGCCTCGGCGGAGCTAACGACGAGGTGCTCCTCCTCCCCCACGTGCTGGCTGTCGCGGCCTCCTGCTCGCGCCATACTCTTGGAGAATTCGTCTAACTCGTCACGGGATAGGGTCATCGATCGGGCTCCTCCGGGTATTCCTTCTGAGTCAGCAGAGCTGTGGGCGTCCTATGAAAAATGACCGTTGGTGGGACAACGGTCCGACAGCGATCTAATTCTTGGTCATCATTGATAATTCGCCGAGCCGACAGGAGTCGCTGCGATGACCGCAGAGGTGTGTAGAAGTCATTGCAGGGAACGCACCCGTCACCAGTCCTCGGCTCGATCCATCGGGTTCGCTCGGGTTTCTCCGCTGAGTACCATTCCGTCGGTGCTGGCGATGTCGAGTATCGGCACACCTTGTCGAGCTGCGGCAGGGAAATCAGCGGTCCAACCTGGGTAAGGGCATCGTTGGGATTTCCCACCACGATCATGCTGACCTTGGTCCTGGAACTTGCCGTTGCGTCATGAAACTTGGAGACGTACACGAGTATTCGCCTGCATGCCATGAACATCTGTCCGGCGATGATCATTGGGGCCGCCAGCGACGCCGACAGTGCAGCGCCAAGGTCAGCATCGGCGACGATCACCGACACGCCCCTCACACGAGAGTGCTATGCGCATCCGCTTCTCGAGCGCGGCAATGCTGAGGCCGAACGTTTGCAAGACCTGCAGCTGACCGCCACCGGTGTTGTCGATGTCAAACACGGCATAGTCGGTGTACACCCGATTGACGCATCCAAGTCCGGTCAGTGGATAGCTGCACGAAGGAACCAATTTAGCGGTTCCGTCCTTCGCGAACAGCGTCATCATGACCAACACGCTCTTCGCGCCGATAGCAAGATCCATCGCGCCGCCGACGGCGGGTATGGCGTCAGGCGCCCCGGTGTGCCAGTTGGCGAGATCCCCGCGCTCGCTGACCTGAAACGCGCCGAGAACACAGACATCGAGATGACCGCCGCGCATCATGGCGAAGGAGTCGGCGTGGTGGAAGTAGGATGCCCCAGGGGTTTCGGTAACCGGGATCTTGCCGGCGTTCGTCAGATCCGGATCGATTGCGTCGCCGATCGCCTCCCCACCCATCCCGAGCATCCCGTTCTCGGTGTGCAACACGACCCCCGCGGCGGGGTCCAGGAAGTCAGCGACCATAGTGGGCTGCCCGATGCCGAGGTTCACGTACGAACCCGCGGGGATGTCGTGGGCGATCATCGCGGCGATCTCCCGACGGTCCAGCGGGCCCCGGTCGAGGTGCTCGACACAGGCGCGGGTCGATGCGTCGACTGTTCTCGTCACGAGGCTGCCTCCGTGGACGTCTCTGGAATTGCGGACAGGTCGAGGACGCGGTCGACGTAGATGCCGGGCGTGACGACCGTCTCGGGGTCGATCTGCCCGGTGTCGACGACGCGGGAGACCTCGACGACAGTAAGCAATGCCGCGGTCGCCATCACCGGGCCGAAGTTTCGCGCGGTCTTGCGGTACAACAGGTTTCCGGCCTGGTCCGCTACGTGCGCCCCGATGAGCGCCACATCTCCGAAGATCGGGTACTCCAGCACGTAGTCGCGGCCGTCGATGGTGCGGATCTCCTTGCCCTCGACCAGTGGCGTGCCAACCCCCGTCGGGCAGAAGAATGCGCCGATGCCGGCCCCCGCCGCCCTGATCCGTTCGGCCAGGTTGCCCTGAGGGACCACCTCGAGGTTGACCTTGCCCGCCCGGTAGAGCGCGTCGAACACGTACGAGTCGGCCTGTCGGGGGAAGGAGCAGATGACCTTGGTGACCCTGCCCGCCGCCAGCAGCGCGGCCAGGCCGGTGTCGCCGTTGCCTGCGTTGTTGCTGACGATGGTGAGGTCGGCGGCACCCTGTCGAATCAGCGCATCGATGAGCGTGGTGGGCATGCCCGCCATGCCGAACCCCCCGACGAGAACCGTTGCACCGTCTTCGATTCCAGCGACGGCATCCTCGGCACGGTCGCAGACAACGGTGCGACTCATGACGGCGCACCTGGGTGCTCGTCAAACTCCGGCAAGACCTCGGCGGCTATGCGGAAGGCGGAGTTGGCGTCGGGAACTCCGCAGTAGATCGCGGTTTGCAAGAGCAGCTCTTTGATCTCGTCGTTGCTCAGACCGTTCCGGCGGGCCGCCCGCAGGTGCATCGCCAGTTCCTCGTGGTGGCCGCGGGCGACTAGCGCCGTCAGCGTGATCATCGAGCGGCTGCGGAAGTCGAGACCCGGGCGGGTCCAGATGCTGCCCCAGGCATACTGCGTAATCATGTGCTGGAAGTCGGCGGTCAGGTCGGTGGTACCGGCCACTGCCCGGTCGACGTGCGCATGGCCCAGCACCTCCCGCCGTACCGCCATTCCTGCACGGTGCACGTCTTCGAGGGTCTTGCTCGGGGGCTGCGGAACACCGACGATCTCTGCGATGAGGCCGGCCACGCGCTCCGGCGCTTCGGCGGGGGCCAGGTGTCCGACGCCTTCGAGCACCACCACGTCCCCGTCTTTTACGTCGGAGGCGATGCGCCGCAACGATTCCGGCGGCGTGGGGCTGTCAGCGCTACCCGCAACGGCCAGGACCGGAGTGACGATCTCGGACAACCTATCGGTTACATCAAACACTGCTAACGCTTCGCATACCTGCGCATAGGACTCCGCATCGGTGTGACTCAGGGCATCCAGCAGCGCCGAGGCGGTCCCCGGCTCGCGGTCGACAAAGCCCGGCGCGAACCAGCGCTCGGCTGCGCCGGTCAGCATCGTGTCGACACCGCCGGCGCGGACGGTAGCGGCACGTGCGAGCCAGCCGTCCGGGGTGCCGATGGCGGCGCCGGTGCACAGCAGGGTCGCCGAGCTGACCCGTTGCGGAGCATCGAGCAGCAGCTGCAGACCGACGCAACCACCCACCGAATCACCGGCGTAGTGGAATGTCTCCACGTTAAGGTCGTCCGCGATCACCAGCACCGCTGCCGCGAGGTCGGCGATGGTGAACGGGTGGGCCCGACGGCCGCGGCCGTGACCGGGAAGGTCCCATCCGACTACGCGCACATGATCGACCAGTCGTTGCGCCACGCCTGTCCACAGGGTGGCCGTCGTTGTCCCCAGCGAGGGGCCCAGCAAAAGCAGCGGCCCGTCGTCGGGTCCGCCGAGGTGGATGGCGGTGAGAGGCGGATTGCTCATGGCGCGTCCTTGACGAAGCGGCAAGCCCGGCCGAGTGTCGAGTCGATCAGCCGATCCGCGGCGCCGGTGTAGCCGGGTAGCGCTGCACGACCTGTCAGCTCGGTCATCGAGCGCTGTTCGGAAAGCAGGCTTTCGGCGGCGGCCAGATTGGCCGCGGCGCGCGGCGGGTCGACACGGAGGCCGGACAGGAGGTCGGATGTGTGCGCGGCGGCGACGACGGTGTGGCGGGCCAGCGTCCGCAGGGTTGCCCATTCTGTGTGCCAGGCGCCGTCGGAGCGTTCGTCGACGGTCGCGCCTGCGGCGGTGTGCAGGATGCTGCCAAGGGGTCCGGCGGTGAGCGCGGCGCGGCGGATCAGCACCGAGCGGACCGGGTTGTTCTTGTGCGGCAGCGTCGACGAGCCGCCACCATGCCCCTCAGCCAGCTCGCCGATCTCGGGCCTACAGCCCGTCGTGACGTCGGTGGCGATGTGGCCCCAGGCGTCGCAGCAGCTCACCAGCGCGTCGCCGATCCGGGTGACCTGCCACCGGGTGGTATGCCAGGGCGGGGTGGGCGCCAACCGCAGCGTGGCGGCCAAGCCGTCACTGAGAGCGATGGCCCCCTCGACGGATCCGGCCAATTCGGTTGCGGCTGCGAGCGATCCCACCGCGCCACCGACCTGCGCCGGCAACGACGCCATCAGCCCCGCTATGGGCTCGGCGGCGTCGAGTACACCGGTCAGCCAGCGGGCGAACTTGGCGCCGAGGGTGCTCGGCAGTGCGGCCTGGGTCAGCGTGCGGGCGAGTGCCGATGTGTCACGGTGAGTTTCGGCCAGTTCGGTCAGCGCCCGTACCTGGATGGCGAACTCGTCGCCGATGCGGATCAAGACGTCACGCGTGCAGAGCATCAGTGCGGTGTCGACGACGTCCTGACTGGTCAGCCCGCGGTGCAGCCAGCGGGCCGTTGGTTCCGCCGAGCGTTCCCGCAACATCAGCACCAGGGCGGAGACGGGATTGCCGTCCGCGCCAGCGCGCCGGGCGATCGTCGCGGCGTCACCGTCGGCGAGCAGGATGGTCAGGTCCGCGCGCGCCTGCCGGGGCGCGATGCCCGCGTCGACGAGTCCATCCAGCCAGGCTTGTTCCACCGCGACCATCGCGGACAGGAATGCGCCGTCGCTCATCAGGTCGCCCGCGAGATCGTCGCCCGGCCAGAACAGATCGATCATCGTTGGTGGCCCGGGTAACGCAGAAAGACCGTCTCGGGCTTGTCCGGGGTGTCCTGCAGTTGGATGTCGAAGCGTAGACCGGTTTGGTCGCGGGTGGCGATGAGCGTGTCACGACGCTCGGGCGTAAGCGTGTTCAGCAGCGAATCGTTCTCCAACTGCTTGCCGGGAATGTAGGCGCGGGTGAACAACCGGTTCAGCAGTCCCCTGGCGAACACGGTGATCGAGATGAACGGCGCCACAACGGGTTCGGTGACACCGGGGATGACGGTGGTAAAGGTGTACCGCCCCGCTTCATCGGTAGTGGCACGACCCCACCCGGTGAAGGTCCAGCCGTCTCGGTGCAGGGAGCCGCTGGCGTTCGGGATGGTGCCGTCGGCGTCGGCCTGCCAGATCTCCAGCAGCGCGTCGGGTAACCCTCGGCCGTCGGCGTCTGCGACGACGCCGTGCAACTGAACAGCGTTCGGCGAACCGGGCGGCACCAACTCGTTACACCTGTCGAAGGGCAGTGCATAGCCGAAGAACGGTCCGACGGTTTGGCCAGGGGTGGCCGGCAGCAGCGTGGACATCAGCGGTGGGCTCCGCGGCCGAGGTTCTCGATTGGGGTGCGCGCCGACCCGGTCAGGACGACGTCCCATCGGTAGCCGGTAGCCCATTCGTGGGTGCTGAGTTCGTGATCGTAGCTGGCCACCAGCCGGCTGCGCGCCTTCTGATCCGGGATCGCCTGGAAGATCGGATCAAGGCAGAGGAGCGGGTCACCCGGGAAGTACATCTGGGTGACCATTCGCTGCGTGAATTCCGTGCCGAAGAGCGAGAAGTGGATGTGTGCGGGCCGCCACGCGTTGCGGTGGTTCTTCCACGGATACGGCCCCGGCTTGATCGTGGTGAACCGGTAGATGCCGTCCTCGTCGGTCAAACAGCGGCCGGCGCCGGTGAAGTTGGGGTCGATTGGGGACGGGTGCTGATCCCCCTTGTGGATGTAACGTCCGCCGGCGTTGGCCTGCCAAATCTCGACGAGCTGGCGCCGCACCGGCCGCCCTGCGCCGTCGACGACCCTGCCGGTCACCACCAGTCGTTCACCGATGGGTTCACCCGAGTGCTGGACGGTGAGGTCGGCCTCCAGCGGGTGAACGTCGCGTTCGGAGAAGCACGGCGTCCATAGCTCGACCCCTTCCGGGTCGGCGTGGTGAAGGTCCTTTGTCGGATGCCGTAGCAGGCTGCTCCGGTAAGGCGGATAACTCAGGCGCGGCTGCGTCTCCTCGACCCCTGCACGCTGGTAGGCGGACTCGATCGCACCGATCTCCGCGCTGATCTCCGACTGGCTCGCTACGGCGCCGTCGGGATTGCTGTCGATCAACGTTGTCACGGCGCCTACGGTACCGACGACGTTGAGACTGGCGAACGGTAGAATTCCACTGAGCGGAAAGGCCATCCACAATTGGCAGGGAACACTTCGACGCCGGGAACCACTGTCACCTCGCGTTTGCTGAACATTCTCGGCGCCTTCGACGAGCGGCATAACAGCCTGACGCTGTCCGAGTTGGCCCGCCGGGCCGGACTGCCGATTGCCACCACACACCGCCTTGCGGCCGAGTTGGTCGCCGGCTCGGCATTGCAGCGCCGCGCCGACGGTCAGTACGTGGTGGGCAGGCTGGTCTGGAACGCGGGATTGCTGGCGCCGGTGGAAGGCCAATTGCGCCAGGTGGCTGAACCGTTCTTGTATGACGTATACGCGGCGACCCTTGCCACCGTGCACCTGGCCGTGCGCGATGGCGACGAGGTGCTGTACCTGGAACGGATGATGGGCCGGACATCTGTCCCGATTGTCAGCGCCGTCGGCAGCAGGCTGCCGATGCACTGCACCGGCGTTGGCAAGGTGCTGCTGGCCCACGCGCCGGAGGACGTTAAAGACCGAGTGTTCGCCACCTTGACTCGCATCACGCCGTACACCATCGTGTCGCCGACCGTGCTGTCTTCGCAGATGCAGCGCATCCATCGTGAAGGAGTGGCCACCACGAGCGAGGAGATGTCGCTGGGTGCATGTTCGCTGGCGGTGCCGGTCATCCGCCAGACCGACGACGCCGTAGTCGCCGCGATCGCCGTGGTGGTACCGACGCTGAAGCGCGATCGTCAGCGGCTTCTCGGCGCCCTGCAGGTCGCCGCGCGCGGCATTGGGCGACTGCTATGACCCGTCAGGCGCCGTCGTAGCCGTCGCTCTGTGGGACAGAATCTCTCGAACGGGCAAGCTTTGGCGGCGGCCGCAACCTAGGTCGAAGTGCCACACGTTAGGCGCGAACCGGAGTCCGCGCAGCGCTTACTGGATAGACGCCAACGAGTCTCCCCGCCAATGATTTGCAGGAAGCTGGCGCACTCCGCAGCTTCGGATATTCAGCGAGGGAGGCGGTTCCGCCCAACCTCAAACCCTCAACAGCCAAACTATCGCTGAAGGAATTGCAAAGAACATGACCACCACGACACCGCTGGGATCCGACGCCAGGGCGTGGGCCGCCGAGAACCTTCGAGGCTTCTATATGTGTCCTGTCACGCCCCTTACCGACGAGTTCGAGCTGGACGAAGAGGGTCTGCGGCAGAATATCGACGCGTTTGTGGAGATGGGGTGCACCGGCCTCGTTGTCGGCGGGTTTTTCGCCGAGGGATGGAACATGACGCTGGCCGAATGGCAGCGTTACCACGAGGTAGTCGCCGGTGCCACCGCCGGCCGCCTGCCCTTGTTCACGATCATTCTGGACCATTCGGCGTACCAGGCGATCGAAAAAATGCGGTTCGTGGAGTCCCTGGGCTTCACCGGCGCCGAGATCATGAACCCATCGGTGCAGCTCAAGACCGACGACGACGTGGTCGACTACTTCGACTTCGTGGCGCCCGCCACCGGGCTGGCGCTTGTGCTCTACCGGACGCCGGTATCCGGTTTCGTGTATAGCCACGACGCCGTCGCTCGGATCGCCGAGCACGCCAACGTCGTTGGGATCAAGAATGGCACTTTGAGTTGGACCGACAGCATCGCCTTACGCCACCGCTTCGGGGACCATCTTGTGATCAGCGAGCCGAATGAGCGCTATTGGGCTCATGATGCTGCGCTCTTCGGGGGTCGGGTGCTTTACGGGGAGCTCTCCCTGATCCTCTACGGGAAACGGCGGCAGGAACTGCACCAATACACCGACCTTGCGTTTGCTGGTGAACTCGCGGGGGCGCTACCTGTGTCGGCGAAGGTGGACGCAATTCGCCAGGTGTACGAAGAGGTGCTCATCGGCCGCATCGCGGCAACGGGTTCCTACGTCGCGGCCATGCCCTATCTGAAGGCGTGGTTCGAACTGTTGGGGCTGCGTGCCGGCCCGGTGCGACCGCCCGTCAAGGCCCGGCTGTCTGCTCCGGAGCGGGAAGTCCTGCAGGAGAAACTGACGGCCGCCGAGGCCATTTGATGCGCGTCCTGATCCTGGGCGCTGGTGGGCTCGGATCTGTCTTGGGCGGATATTTGGCGAACATTGGCGTCGATGTCACCCTGGTCGGCAGGCCGGCGCACGCCGAGGCCATCACGCGCTACGGTCTCCGAATCACGGGCCGTCGGGGCGACCTGGTGATTACTGATAACTTGACGGCGGTCGACCAGACAGCCAAAGCCACGGGGCATTTCGATTACCTGGTGTTGGCGGTGAAGGGCAAAGATACCGCGCAGGCCCTGGCGGAGGCCGACGGGTTGCGTGATTGCGTGAGCAGCGCGTTGTCGGTGCAGAACACCGTCGAAAAGGATGCGACGCTCGCCGGGTGGCTTGGGCCCGACAGGGTGATCGGAGCCTCCACCATCGAGGGCGGCACCTTGCTCGAACCGGGGCTCGTCAGAAATCACCTTACAGCTGAGGTGACCGCTTACTTCGGCGAACTTGACGGGACATCTAGTGCGCGCGTCGACGACTTGACGGCTGCCTTCACCAACGCCGGCCTTCCTGCAAAGGCGGTAGGCAACATCGAGCAGGTCGAGTGGGAAAAGCTCGCCCAGATCGCGTTGGCGGCCGCGTGGTCGGTCACGGCGCTGGGCGCAATCCCTGACGCCTCGGTCTTCGAGGGCATGGAGGTGCGCGAGGGAGCGATGTACTTCGTCGCGCTGGCAAAGGACCTTCTTGGGGTCTACCGGGCGAAGGGCTACGAGCCGATGAACTTCTTTGCGCCTCTCTCCCGCCTGAAGGAACTCGATGCCCTTCCGACGGCCGACGCGATCGAGTTTGTCATCGGGCAAGGCAGAGTAATGCGCGAGAAGGGAAACCTGGGACACCCCTCGATGTACGAGGATGTTCTGCGACGACGTAAGACCGAGGTCGACTTCATGCTGGCGCCTTATCTCGCCGCCGCTCAAGAACTGGGCATGGATGTACCGACGCTGCGGGTCGCCTACCAGATCATCAAGACCGTCGACCGATTCCTGGCCTAGCAATGACGCGGTTCGAAGGCGATGTTCAGGTAGCGCGCAAGGTGTGTTGGGGAGTGACGCCGAACTTGCGCCGGTACTCCGCGCTGAAGCGGCCCAGATGACCAAAGCCCCACTTCATCGCTACGCGGGCAACAGTCACGGCACTCTCAGACGACGCCGCCAGTTCTGCATGCGCACGGATCAGCCGGACTTCGCGCAGATACGTGAGCGGAGGAAGCCCGACGTGCCGCTTGAAGCTCTCTTGAAGAGCGCGGACACTGATACCAACCTCGCGAGCAAGATCGGTTGTCGTCCAACTCCGTTCGGGATGCTCCTCGATTAGGTCGAGAGCTGTCCTGAGTACTTTGGGCGGCGGCGCTGCGTGTTGGTCGGCGGCGAGCGCCATGGCCTGATAGTGAGGTTGGGCGAGTAGAAACCCATGTATGAGCAACTGTTCGAAATGTCGCCCGGTCATCGGATGTTGCACGATGCTCTCAGGGCGAGAGACCTCCCGATATAAGACCGATAGCAGCGCACGCCACGCACGACTGCTGTCCGCCGTCAGGTCCATGCTATGCGCGATATTCAGCGGCCTAACCGCAGGTCGTCCAAGCAAGCCCTCGAGTTCGTATTCCAGATCCGTGCGGCTGAACTTCACGCACAGCTGACCACAATCGGCGGCCCACTTGATGCCGGCAGGACGGCCTGGGAGGAAAACCGCCGCCTGCGTGGGCGTCGCTTGGGCCGTGGCTGGGCCGCACCACGAATCGGCGTGGCTGGTGAGGGGAACGTTGATGTGGTAATCATCGAGCGCAGTCGAATTGACGAGCTCGACATCTGCACCGTACCGAAGATAGCCAACGGTCACAGCACCGATTCGTGCGGCGCTGAGCCGCGCATTCAAACGCTGGCCGCGACGGGAGTAGCGGAGACGGTGCGGTGTGAAAATTTCCGAAGCGAGGTGCTCGGCCGCGCTCAACTGTTCGGTGCATACGGTCTCGCGTCGGCTGAAGTACGATCCTGCCATCTTCGGTCCATTCGCCATTGGTAACAACTCACTTTCTCGCTGCGGTAACCGCAGTTCGCCGACAGAATCTGTCGCTCCGTCGAACACCAACGCGGAAGGTCTGGCCTCCGACTCAGGGTCCTGCGTCACCCGACCGCATGCTCTCGAAACATTCTAGTGGATGAAAACTCTGTTCAGCAGAGAATGATTCTTGTAGACGCAAGTCGTCCTTTCTCCAGGCAGCAGGGTCACTGGCTGCCGCGTGCATCGTCCACCTCGATGGTGTGCTGGCCGGCGACCGCCCCGACCCCGATATTGCTGTTGAAGGACGCTCTGGAGCTGTGTGAGCTTGCCGGCGTCAGCTCGACAGTTGTCGCGTGGCGTTGACTGGTGCGATCGCACCCCGGAGCAATGATCAATACCTGTGGATGAGCCTCGGCGTGGGGGCGTGAAAATAGGCGCACCTTCCCGAGGATGATCATCACGGAATCAGGTATTGGATCAAGACCGGCGTTGGCGCGCTGGTTGGGAAGGTACGCCCATGCTCACCGTAGTTCACGATGGCCAGGAGGCCAACGACGAAACCGGCGGACGCTCATTGCTCGACGAGATCGTTCGCGACGGCGCGCGGCAGATGTTGGCCGCGGCGTTGCAGGCCGAGGTCGCCGCCTACGTGGCCGCGTTCGCCGACCAACTCGATGAGGACGGCCGCCGACTGGTGGTGCGCAACGGCTACCACCAAGCCCGTGAGGTGCTCACCGCCGCCGGCGCGGTCGAGGTGAAAGCGCCGCGGGTCAACGACCGCCGGGTCGACCCCGACACGGGCGAGCGCAAGCGGTTCGCCTCGGCGATCCTGCCGGCCTGGGCGCGCAAGTCTCCGCAGATGAGCGAGGTGCTCCCGCTGCTGTACCTGCACGGGTTGTCGACCAGTGACTTCGGGCCGGCATTGGAGCAGTTCCTCGGCTCCGGTGCCGGGTTGTCGGCCACCACGATCACCCGGCTCACCACGCAGTGGCAGGACGAAGCCCGCACCTTCGCCGTCCGTGACCTCTCGGGCACCGACTACGTCTACCTGTGGGTCGACGGCATCCACCTCAAGGTCCGTCTGGACCAAGAGAAGCTGTGCCTGCTGGTCATGCTCGGCGTGCGTGCCGACGGCCGCAAGGAGCTCGTGGCGATCACCGACGGCTACCGGGAGTCGGCCGAGTCGTGGGCGAACATTGGATCCACCTGCGCACCACGAATCCGATCGAAAGCACCTTCGCCACAGTGCGTTTGAGGACCAAGGTCACCAAGGGGCCGGGATCGCGGGCTGCCGGACTGGCGATGGCCTACAAGCTCATCGACGCAGCCCAGGCGTGCTGGCGAGCTGTCAACGCCCCGCACCTGGTCGCCCTGGTCCGCGCCGGCGCAGTGTTCCACAAGGGCAGACTGCTCGAACGCCCCACCGACATCACCCCACCGACGCCGCCCTCAGACGGCGACGAACACGCCGGAACGGAGGTCGCCTGAAACACCCCGATCCACAGGTATTGACAATTCCTCCCGACCCCGGTGCGAGTGCCGTCCGGAGGGGATTCGCGCCTCTGGCGGGAACACATCCGATACCAGCTTGCGTGTGCAATAGCCTGCGCTCACAGATCCATGCCAGCGGAGATGGAGGAGCCAATCGGGCCTGAGGGGTCTGCATACCTTGAGTGCGGAATGTATTACACAGTGGGGCACTGAATAATCACAACGATTTTGCTTCTCGTCGCGCCTTCCTGAGGGGGACCCGTTTGGTGGTCCAGTCGCTATGCGGCTTGGGGTTGGTGGGTCGTGGTCCACTGTAGAGCGAACTCGGTCGGAGTGAGTTCGCCATGGGCGGAGTGGGGCCTGTTGGCGTTGTAGTCGGCCCGCCAGTCTTCGATGATCACGCGGGCTTCCAACAGCGAGTCGAAGCGCCACGAGTTGAGCAGTTCATCGCGGAGCCTGCCGTTGAACGATTCGATCCAGGCGTTCTGCCACGGCGAACCCGGATCGATGAAAAGTGAACCGGCGCCGTTGAATCGGCACCAATCATGCACGGCGTGCGCCACGAACTCCGGACCGTTATCTAAGCGCACGTAGTGCGGCGCCCCATGGGTGCGGACGAGCCCGTCCAACACATCGACGACGCCGTCGGCGTCGATGGAGCGATCGACGTGGATCGCGAGGGCTTCGCGGGTGAACTCGTCGATCACGTTCAACATCTTCAGGGTGCGGCCATCGGCGGTGGTGTCGAATTGGAAGTCCATCGCCCAGATGACGTTCGGACGGATCGGTGACATCGCGCCCACGGCGACACCAATGCCGGTCAACCGCTTCTTCTTGCGGCGCTGCGGGACGCGTAGGCCCTCCTCGCGCCACAGCCGGCGGATACGCTTGTTGTTGACCTGCCAGCCCGCTCGGCGGGCCATCTTGGCGGCCCGTCGCCACCCCCAGCGGGGCCGGTCAGTGGAGAACCTGCGCAGCCAGGCCCGCAACTCGGCCTCCTCGGTAGTGATTGGTGGCGGCGTCAGGCGCATCGTGGAACGGTGCAGGCCAACGACTGTGCAGGCTCGGCGTTCGGAAACCCCGAACCGGTCGCGCAGCGCCGTGACGGCGCTGCGCTTGCGGTTCGGGGTCAGAAGTTTCCCGCCGAAATCTCCTTGAGCATGTCGATGTCGAGAGCCTGGTTGGCGACCAGCTTCTTAAGCCGGGTGTTCTCGGCCTCGAGTTCTTTGAGCCGTTTGGCCTCGTTGGCCTTCATGCCGCCATACTGGGCAATCCAGCGATGCCACGTCGACTCGGCGATCTCCAGATGTCGGCACACCTCATTGAGTTCCTGGCCGGCCCCGAGCAGCTTGTTGCCCTCGGCCAGCTTGCGGATGATCTGATCCGGCGTATGCCGCCGGCGCTTGTTCGATGCCATGTCGTTGTCGATTCTTCCTCGCCCGAACACCGGGCAACAGAGTCGCACATCGACTGGACCACTACAGAGGGCTCACCTCATTCCGTTCGTGCAGGCCAGTGGGTTGAGCACTTCTGGCATCCATCCCATTCCTTGAAAGCTTGGAACCTTCTCGCGCTCTGAAGACATAGAGGGCGAGATCAAAATCGCTGGGAGGGAAGGAAAAATGATGGCTTCTTCTCAGACACTTCGCCACACTAGGCCATCTGGCGATGTTGCGCTAAACGCTCTGCCAAAGCTCGTGATGACCAAGCGTTGTGGTAGTCGATAGCAAAGATATCGACCCGACACCGCACGGCGCACAATCGCCTTAGTGTCACATCGAAGCGGAAGAGTTGGAGGTAAGTCAATATTCGCGAAAAAAGGAACGAAACAGGCCGTTTCGGTGATCATCACCGACACAGACCGGCAATTCGGTCTCTTAACTGCACGAGCTGTCATAGCTCCTCGACCTCGCCGTCGTGAGGTGAGCCCCCTGTAGTGGTCCAGTCGTTGTGGGACTCTGTTGCCCGAGTGTTTGGGCAGGAAGAATCAACGACGACATGACATCGAACAAGCGCCGGCGGCACACCCCGGATCAGATTATCCGCAAGCTGGCCGAGGGCAACAAGCTCCTCGGGACCGGCCAGGAACTCGCTGAGGTGTGCCGGCACCTGGAGGTCACCGAGTCGACGTGGCATCGCTGGGTGGCCCAGTACGGCGGTATGAAGGCCAACGAGGCCAAACGGCTCAAGGAACTCGAAGCCGAGAACGCCCGGCTGAAGAAGCTCGTCGCCAATCAGGCCCTCGACATCGACATGCTCAAGGAGATTTCGTCGGGAAACTTCTAACCCCGAACCGCAAGCGCAGCGCCGTGGTGGCGCTGCGTGAGCGGTTCGGGGTGTCTGAGCGTCGCGCCTGCTCGGTCGTCGGTCTGCATCGCTCCACGATGCGTTTGACGCCGGCGCCGGTGACCACTGAGGAGGCTGAGCTGCGTGCGTGGCTGCGCCGGTTCTCCACCGACCGGCCGCGCTGGGGGTGGCGCCGGGCGGCGAAGATGGCGCGCCGAGCTGGGTATAAGGCCAACAATAAGCGCATCCGCCGGCTGTGGCGTGAGGAGGGCCGGCGGGTGCCTCAGCGACGCCGTAAGAAGCGGCTGACCGGTGTCGGCGTCGCGGTCGGCGCGATGTCCCCGATCCGTCCGAACGTGATCTGGGCGATGGACTTTCAGTTCGACACCACTGCCGATGGTCGCACCCTGAAGATGCTCAATGTCATCGACGAGTTCACTCGCGAAGCACTCGCCATCGAGGTGGGTCGCTCCATCGACGCCGACGGTGTCGTCGACGTTCTGGACCGTCTGGCGCTCACGAACGGGGCGCCGCACTATGTGCGTTTCGACAACGGGCCTGAGTTCGTCGCCCACGCCGTATCTGATTGGTGCCGATTCAACAGTGCCGGTTCGCTTTTCATCGAGAGGTTGTCCCGGGTCTCGTAGAAGTTGAGGTGGCGGTCCCCCGCTCGAAACCTGCCGTGTGGTAGGTATCGGGCGTTCCGCCAAGAACTCCTACAGCAAGGGGACCACCATGAAGAAGAGTAACCA
>NZ_NVQE01000067.1 GCF_002591975.1 Mycobacterium neglectum
TCGTTACCTGCCGCCTCGCAGCCATATCGATCTTGCCTTCCACATCGGGCAAGCCTTCTAGACCACGCGCTCAAAATAGGTGAGGCACCACCACCGGCCACGCGCTCAAAGTAGGTGAGGCACGTCGGCGCTTGTTGCGAATTCCGTGTCGACTGTTAAATTTACGTCTTCTGTTGGACAAGGGCGATGCCGTTTCGTAACCTGTCTGAGACCTAAGCGCAGCTTGATACGGCTTCGTCACGGCAGTTGAAGGACACAAATCTTGAGGCTTGACCGCAGGCATTGGCTCGCTCGTGTTTTTAAGCGACCCGCAATCGGTGTGATAGCTGCGATAACCGTGTTCGGGGGAATTCTCGCCTCGAGTGTGCAGGCCGACCCCGCCGACGACGCGCTGGCAAAGCTCAATGAGCTGTCGCGGCAGGCCGAGCAGACCACCGAGGCGATGCACTCCGCGCAGCTGGATTTGAACGACAAGCTGGCAGTGCAAGAGGCCGCGGAAGCCAAGCACGCCGCGGACGCCGGAGCGCTGGACTCGGCCAGGTCGCAGCTGGCAACGTTCCAGACCAACGTCAACAGGGTTGCCGCCGCGCAGTACATGGGTGGCCGGCCGGACGGTATGAACGCGTTACTGACCGCCTCGTCTCCGCAGGGCCTGATCGACCAGATGTCGGTTCAGCGGGTCATGGCCGCCGAGATCTCGTCACAGATGAAGAGCTTCCGCGAGGCCAGCGCCCAGGCCACGATCGCCGAACAGGCGTCGGCGCGCTCGGCCGCCGAGGCGAAGACCGCCGCCGAGCAGGCCGCCGCGGTACGTGCAGACCTGCAGTCCAAGCAGAGCAAGCTGCAGGTGGACATCGCGATCGTCAAGTCGCAGTACGAGGCACTGACACCGAACCAGCGCGAGGCCCTGGCCGCCATGCCGCCCGGGCCCCCGCCGCCACCACCACCGGCTCCGCTACCCCCGAACGACCCCGCGATCCTTGCCCTGGCGCCTCCAGGCATCGCTCCGCCGCCTGCCGGCGCTGTTCCGCCGCCTCCTGGCATTCCGCCAGGTGACATGGCGCCGCCGCTCGGCGGCGGACATGGGCCCACCGTGATCCAGGCCGCGCTGAGCCGTATCGGATCGCCGTATTCATGGGGCGGGTCAGGCCCGAACGCGTTCGACTGCTCCGGGCTGGTCCAGTGGGCGTTCCAGCAGGCCGGTATCTCGCTGCCGCACTCCAGCCAGGCGCTGGCCAACGGCGGAGCACCGGTCTCGATGGACCAGATGCAGCCGGGTGACGTCGTCAACTATTACTCCGACGCGTCGCACACGGCGATCTACATCGGCGACGGAATGATGGTGCACGCGTCGACCTACGGCACGCCGGTGCGCGTCGCCCCGGTGGACAACGCACCGATCTACAACGTTCGCCGCTACTGACAGTCGAGTACCCGCGCTCGAACCGAGCGGATCGACGCTCGCACGCGAAGAGCAGAACAACCCTGGCAGCACTTCTGATCACGGAGTTGGTCTGCGCGCTCCTGTTGGTGAGCAGAACCGGAGCCGCTCCCGCCGGTCCGCCCGTCGCCACCGAGGCGTCGCTGACCACACCCACATCGGTGTCGACTTCGCAGACGCTGCGCGACGGCCGCACCGTGCGTCTGGTCGGACTCGGGGAGCGCACGGCACCGTTGCTGCATCGAATCTCCGCACAACTCGACGATGCGGCGGACGCCGTCAGCGCATTCTGGGGGCCTGACTGGCCGCGCGAGATCGTCGTCGTGGCGGCCGGTACCGACGCGCAGTTCGCCGCGGTGGGTGGTGGCGATTCCCACACCGCGGCCACCACCACCGGCGAGCGGATCATGTTCGCCCCCGGCGCCGCGCAGATGAGTGACGATTCGTTACGAATCGTGTTGCGCCACGAGCTTTTCCATTACGCGGCGCGCGCTGAGACCGCTGCCGACGCGCCACGGTGGCTCACCGAGGGCGTGGCCGACTACGTCGGCCGCCCACCGACACCCCTGCCGGCGGACTCGGCCATGATGGCGCAGCAGGGACTCCCGACCGACGCTGAGTTGAGCGGAGGAGAACGCTCACTGGCCTATGACCGCGCCTGGTGGTTCAGCCGGTTCGTGGCCGGCGAGTACGGCCCCGCGGCACTGCGGTCGCTGTACGTCCGCGCGTGCGGGCACGGCCACCCCGACCTGGCTGTCGCGGTGCGGGACACCCTCGGAACCGACGTCGCCGGGCTGCTCGCCGCGTGGCGCCAGTGGCTCAGAGGTTAGCCTGACGGGCGATGAGCCGGGTTCTGCTGGTCACCAACGATTTTCCGCCCCGACGTGGCGGAATTCAGTCGTACCTGCAGGAACTGGTGGATCACCTGGCCGATACGGGCGCTCACACACTGACCGTTTACGCGCCCGAGTGGAAAGGGGCCGATGAGTTCGATCGGGCTGCCGCCTACGAGGTGGTGCGACACCCGACCACGTTGATGCTGCCCGAACCGTCGGTTGCCAAGCGGATGCGGCGGCTCATCGAACGTCACAGCGCAGACACTGTGTGGTTCGGGGCGGCCGCACCCCTCGCGCTGATGGCGCCGCTCGCCCGTGACGCGGGCGCCGGCCGGGTGATCGCGAGTACCCACGGGCACGAGGTGGGCTGGTCGATGCTTCCCCTGGCCCGGACGGCATTGCGCCGCATCGGATCCGGGACGGACACGGTGACCTACGTCAGCGCCTACACCAGGCGGCGGTTCGCCTCGGCGTTCGGTCCGCGCGCGGCGCTGGAGCACCTACCGGCCGGCGTGGACACCGCGCGATTCGCCCCGGACGAGGTTGCCCGCGCCGAGTTGCGGGCCCGCTACCGCTTGGGTGATCGCCCCGTCGTGGTCTGTTTGTCCCGCCTGGTGCCGCGCAAGGGTCAGGACATGTTGATCCGCGCGTTGCCCGCGATCCGGCAGCGCGTGAGCGATGCCGCGCTGGTGATCGTCGGCGGCGGCCCGTACGGAACGTCGCTGCGCCGCCTGGCGCACGACTTCGGAGTCGCTGACCACGTGGTGTTCACCGACGGCGTGCCGAGCGACGAATTACCCGCCCACCACGCCGTGGCCGACGTGTTCGCGATGCCGTGCCGGACCCGGGGTGCCGGCCTTGACGTCGAAGGGCTGGGCATCGTCTATCTGGAGGCGTCGGCGTCCGGGGTGCCGGTGGTGGCCGGCCGCTCGGGAGGAGCCCCGGAAACCGTTCTCGACGGCGAGACCGGGGTGGTGGTCGACGGCTGGGACATCGGCGCCATCGCCGCGACCGTCAGTGACCTGCTCGCCGACCCCGCCAGGGCGGCGCGCATGGGCGCGGCGGGGCGGCGCTGGGTCGTCGACAACTGGCAGTGGAAGGATCAGGCAGCCAAGCTGGCCGGCCTGCTCTAATCCTTGCGGTAGAGACCCTCGATATCGGCGGCGAACTTTTCGGCCACCACCTTGCGCTTGACCTTCATCGTGGGTGTCAGCTCGCCGGTTTCCTCGGTGAAATCGACTCCCAGGATGCGGAACTTGCGGATCGCTTCGGCCTTCGACACGGCCTGATTGGCCTCCTTGACGGCCAGATCGATCTCGGCGACGAGGTCCGGATCGGTGGCAAGGTCGCCCACCGACGCAGCGGCGTTCTTGCCGTTGCGTTCCTTCCAGCCGCCGAACGCCTCGGGATCGATCGTGATCAGTGCCGCGATGAACGGTTTGGCGTCGCCCACTGCCATCGCCTGACTGACCAGCGAGTGGGCGCGTAGGCGGTCTTCGAGGATGGCGGGGGCGACGTTCTTGCCGCCCGCGGTCACGATGATCTCCTTCTTGCGTCCGATGATGGTCAGGAAGCCGTCGTCGTCGATGGCGCCCAGATCTCCGGTGTGGAACCAGCCGTCGGAGAACACCGCACTGGTCTCGGCCTCGTTGCCCCAGTAGCCGCTGAACACCACCCCGCCCTTCACCAGCAGCTCACTGTCCTCGCCCAGCTTCATGCTGTTGCCGGGCAGCAGCTTGCCGACCGAACCCACGCGCAAGTCGCCGACCCGGTTCACGGTGATCGCCGCACTGGTCTCGGTGAGCCCATAGCCCTCGTAGATCGTCAGGCCCACACCGCGGTAGAAGTGGCCGAGGCGCGCGCCAAGCGGGGCGCCGCCGGAGATCGCAGCGTGGCAGTTGCCGCCGAGCGCAGCCCGAAGCTTGCCGTAGACGAGCTTGTCGAACAGCGCGTGCTTTGCCTTGAGCACCAGCCCCGCGCCGCCGGTGTCCTGGGCTTTGCTCCATTCGATTGCCGTCTCGGCCGCGGCCGCGAAAATCTTGCCCTTGCCGCCACTTTCGGCATTCTGTTCGGCGGTGTTGTACACCTTCTCGAAGACCCGGGGCACCGAAACCACCAATGTCGGCTTGAAGACCCCGAACGTCGGAACGAGGTTCTTGATGTCGCTGGTGAACCCGAGCGTCACCTTGCCGGTGAACGCAGCGACGGTGATCGCGCGGGCCAGCACGTGCGCGAGTGGCAGAAACACCAGCATCCGCTCGCCCTTGGCCAGATGCGTCGGGAAGCAGTCCTTCGCGCCACGGATCTCATAGAGCAGGTTGGAATGGGTGAGCTGGCAGCCCTTGGGCCTGCCGGTGGTGCCCGACGTGTAGATCAGCGTCGCGGGGTCGGTGGACTTCACACCGGCGAGCCGCTCGTCGAGTTGCTTGCTGTCCACCGACTTGCCCGCCTCGGTCAACGCCTCCAGCGCCGGCGTGCCCGACCCGTCGATGCTCAGCACCTTGCGCAATGCGGGCACGTCGTCCTTGAACTGCTCGATGTTGTCGGCGTGAGCGTCGGTCTCGGCGAAGATCAGTACCGCGCCGGAATCCTGCAGCACGAATTTGACCTGCTCGGCGGAGCTCGTCTCGTAGATCGGTACCGTGACAGCGCCCGCGGCCAGAATGGCGAAGTCCAGGATCGGCCATTCGTAGCGAGTCGCCGACAATACGGCGACGCGATCACCGGGAGCCACCCCCTCGGCGATCAACCCCAGTGCCGTTGAACGAATCTGGTCGGCGGCCTCCTTGCACGTGACGTCCGTCCATGCGCCGTCGACGAGGCGCTGGAAGATCACATGGTCGGGATCGTCGCGCTCGTGACTGAAAACTGGGCTGACGACGTTGTCGTGCTCGCCCACGGTGAACGAGGCGGGGACACTGAACTCTCGCACGATCATGGCCTCTCGACTAGCGGCTTTGCCGTTCACCAGCCTAGTCGGCCACCTGCCGCGACAGTCGGGGCATATGTGAAGCTGGTAGGCCATGAACAGCATCCAGATCGCCGACGAGACCTTCGTCGCCGCCGACCCCGTCGAGGTGGGCATGGCGGTTGGCGATCCCGCAAGCTGGCGCCGCTGGTGGCCCGACCTGAACTTGACCGTGGTCGAGGACCGTGGTGAGGCCGGCCACCGGTGGACTGTGACCGGTTCGCTGACCGGAACCATGGAAGTTTGGCTGCAGCCCGCCCTGGACGGGGCGATTCTGCATTATTTCCTGCACGCCGAACCTTCCGGTGTGGCGGCCCATCAGTTGGCCAGGATGGACCTCGCCAAAATGAACCACCAGCGCAGGGTGGCGGGCAAGAACATGGCGTTCGAGGTGAAGCGGCGTCTGGAGGCGACGCGCCCGGTCGGGGTTTCTCGGCTGGCATGAGACGGTGGGCTCAAGACCGCGCAGCGGAGTAGATTTCTGCCATCGGCAGATAGACGGGAAAGAAGGCAGTGGCGGACAAGACGGCGCAGACCATCTACATCGATGCCGACCCTTCGACGGTAATGGGTGTGATCGCCGACATCGCGTCCTATCCGGAGTGGGTCAACGAGTACCAGGACTGTGAGGTCCTCGAGGCGGGCCCGGAGGGGTATCCGAAGACGGCGCGGCTGGTGCTGGACGCCGCCGTGCTCAAGGACACGATGGTGCTGGCATATGACTGGAAGCAGGTCGACCGCGGATCGGTGGAGTGGACGTTGGTGTCCAGCTCGCTGCTGAGGGCACTGAAGGGTGCATATCGGTTGTCGCCCAAGGGGTCCGGCACTGACGTCACCTATGAGCTTTCGGTCGACCTGATCATCCCGATGATCGGACTGCTGAAACGCAAGGCCGAACGGCGGCTCACGGATACCGCGTTGAAGGACCTCAAGAAACGAGCCGAGGCTGAGTGATCTCGCACCACCCCAGCGCGGTGTGAATCCGGTTCCGCCCACGGCCCGGATCAGTCTTTTCGTCGGTAAGGGCGGCGTCGGGAAGTCGACGCTGGCGACGGCTACCGCCGTACGCGACGCGCTGGCGGGCATGCGGGTGCTGATCGTGTCGACGGATCAGGCGCACTCGATCGGCGACGTGCTCGGCACCCCGATCACCCCGACCGGGGGTCGTGCACCCACCCGGGTATTCGCCGACCTCGACAGTGGGCGCGACGGCGGTGGCGGGTTCCTGGACGCGCTGGCACTCGACACGCTTGCGCTACTGGAGACCCATTGGCGTGACATCGCCGGCCTGCTTGCCGGCAGATTCCCCGAGTCTGATCTGGGAAGCGTTGCTCCGGAAGAACTTTCGGCGCTGCCTGGGATTCAGGAAGTGCTCGGGTTGCATGAGGTCGGCGAGCTGGCGTCTTCCGGCGAGTGGGACCACGTCGTGGTGGACTGCGCATCGACCGCCGATGCGTTGCGCATGCTCACCCTGCCCGCGACGTTCGCCCTGTATCTCGAGCGGGCCTGGCCGCGGCATCGTCGGTTGTCCGGCACCGACGATGCGCGCTCCGCCGCGGTCGTCGGGCTCCTCGAACGCATCGGTGCGGGCACCGAGCGGCTGAGCGTCCTGCTCACCGACGGATCGGTGCTGAGCGCGCATCTGGTGATGACCGCCGAGCGGGTGGTCGCCGCCGAGGCGGCGCGCACGTTGGGCTCGCTGGCCCTGATGGGGGTTCGGGTCGACGAATTGATCGTCAACCAGATTCTGCTGCAAGACGATTCGTATGAGTATCGCAACCTGCCCGAGCATCCCGCGTTCGATTGGTATTCGGAGCGGATTTCTGAGCAGCGGGCGGTCCTCGACGAGCTGGACGCCATGATCGGTGACGTGCAACTCGTGCTGGTTCCGCACCTCGCCGGCGAGCCGATCGGCGCCAAGGCGCTCGGCGAGCTGCTCGACGCCGCACGCAGGCGCGACGGGTCGCCACCGCCGGGACCGCTGCGGCCGATAGTCGACAGGGAATCCGGATCCGGTCTCGAAGCCGTCTACCGAATGCGGTTAGAGTTGCCGCAGGTCGACTCCACCGCGCTCTCACTCGGGCGGGTCGACGATGACTTGATCATCGGTGCCGGCGGCATGCGGCGCCGCGTTCGGCTGGCGTCGGTGCTGCGTCGCTGCATCGTGATGGATGCGCAGCTGCGAGGTACTGAACTGACAGTACGGTTCCGACCAAACCCGGAGGTGTGGCCGAAGTGAACGGCGAACACTCCGACATCGGTCCGGAGCTGAGGCAGCTGGCGCAGACCATTCTGGACCGGCTCGATCCCGTGGTGCGAATGGCCGCAGCACGCGCGGCGGCCGGTGGTGCCACCCCCGGCAAGTGCCAGCAGGTGTGGTGTCCGGTGTGCGCGCTCGCGGCGCTGGCGTCGGGTGAAGAGCATCCGCTGCTGGCGGTCGTCGCTGATCACAGCGTCGCGCTGCTCGCGGTGGTGCGGGCCCTGATAGAAGACGCAGACAGCGCGGCGCAGTCAGCCGCGAGGTCCGGGGACGAACCGCCCGGCGGGTCGCCGCCTCCGCCGGATCCGCCCGACGGTGACGAGCCGCCGCCGGGACCGGGGCGATATCAGCACATTCCGGTAACGGTTGAGGAGTAACCGGATTCATTCAGACACCGGCCAGGTGCGAGTTGTGGTCGCATCCGGGGTGCGTGGGTACAGTTGTCGCAGAACACCGCGGTGTGTTCGATCACCCAGGAGGGCCTATGTGGTATTGGCTGTTCAAGTACATCTTCATGGGTCCCGTGCTGTCGCTGTTGGGCCGGCCGAAAGTCGAAGGGCTGGACTATGTTCCGCGCTCGGGACCCGCGATCCTGGCCAGTAACCACCTCGCGGTCGCCGATAGTTTCTACAAGCCTCTTGTGGTCCGCCGGCGGATCACCTTTCTGGCCAAGGCCGAGTACTTCAGCGGGCCGGGCGTCAAAGGGTGGTTCCAGCGGTGGTTCTACACCGCCGCGGGCCAAGTGCCCATCGACCGCGCCGACGCCGACAGTGCCCAGGCCGCGTTGACCACAGCCGCCCGCGTCCTTGGTGAGGGCAAGCTGCTCGGCATGTATCCGGAGGGCACCCGCTCGCCCGACGGACGGCTCTACAAAGGCAAGACGGGTTTGGCGCGACTGGCCCTGGAGACCGGCGTCCCGGTGATTCCGGTCGCGATGATCGGAACCGACGTCGTCAATCCGCCCGGCAAGAAGGGGTGGCGGTTCGGCCGAGTGACGGTGAAGTTCGGCAAGCCGATGGATTTCAGCCGGTTCGAGGGTCTGGCGGGTAACAGGTTCATCGAACGCGCGGTCATCGACGAGGTGATGTACGAGCTCATGCGGCTGTCCGGGCAGGAATATGTCGACCTGTATGCCGCCGATGTCAAGGATGGCAAGGCGGAGATCACGGCCAAGCCGTCGGCCCGCATGCCAGAAGTCGCCGCCGGCTGAGCTAACTGACGGCGGGGACGCGCGCCTCGTCGACTGCCGGATTGCTGCGTAGCGCCGGACGCAATGACACCGTGCCCGCAACGATGATCACCGCAATCGCCCACCACACGTAGGAACCACCGGCCAGCTGCCGCCATAGCGACGCCTCGGTCTCCTGGTGCTCGGGCATCAGCGGGATCGGCGTCCAGACCATCAGTGCGATGCCCGCCGCGGAGACGACGGCCAGCGCCGCGTCCCGCTGCCGGTAGGCCACGATGCCGGTGACCAGCACCGCGGGAAGTACCCACACCCAGTGATGCGACCAGGACACCGGCGACACCACCAGACCGAACATCGCCACGCAGATCAGCGCGAGCACGGGCTGCCCGGCCTTCAGGACCCTGCGCGCCGCCCAGATGGTCAGGGCGAGCATCGCGAAGCAGGCAACCGTCCACAGCGCGAACCGCATACCCTCGCTGAGGCCCAGCCGGGCCAGGGCGCCCGCGATGTTCTGGTTGGTGTTCAGAGTCGCGGTGCCGATGCGGTCGGTATTGCGGACCGTGTGCGTCCAGTACTCGAGCGAGTCGCGCCAGGTGAAAGCGAACCCGGCCAGCGTGGCGACCATGGCCGACGCTGTGGTGACGATGAGCGCGCGGGTATCTCGGCGGAGCACGAAGTACAGCAGGAACACCGCAGGGGTGAGTTTGAGTGCGATCGCGAACCCCAACAGCATGCCCCGGGGCCAGGGCGTCTTTCGCGGCACGCAGTCGGCGATGACCAGCGTCATCAACACCACATTGATCTGGCCGAAGTCGAAGTTCGACCGAATCGGCTCGAAGTAGATCACCGCGGGCGCCACGATCGCCGCAGCCAGCCAGGCTCGCCGCAGCCAGGCCGGCTCCCCGGTCGCAGCGCTCTTGCCGGCAGGCGGATTCGGCCATACGTCCAACCGGGTCAGCAGGATGGTCGTCGCCACGATCAGAAGGAGCAGCGTGGTGAGTGTGATGGCGATGCTGGCGCCTTCGAGGGACAGCAGTGCGAACGGGGAGAACAGGACGGCGGCCAGCGGCGGATAGGTAAACGGCAGGTCGAGGCCGCCGCGGGTGCGGAACACGACGCCGTCGGAATACAGCGGCCGCCCGTCCAGCCAGGCCTGCCCGCCCATCCGGTAGACGTCGATGTCGATGCGGTAAGGAATGTGCCCCAGCAACCGCCAGCCCGCCCAGACCAACGCCGCCACGGTCAGCAGCTGAAAAAGCCGCCAGGCGAGCATTGGTCCCCAATCAGGCCTGCCAGGCGACCGCCGAATACTCATTTCGCGACCAGACTATCGGTGGTCATCGGCGCGTCGTAGGGTATCCCGGGCGTGCCACGCGCAGGTCGGCGTAAGTTTTCGACCGTGCGTGCGACCTTCGATCTTGACTTCGGCATCCCGCAGGGCCGTATGCCGCTGGTGTTCTGCCTGGTCGCGTTCATTCTCACGTTCTTTGTGACACGCACCATCGTCCGGTACATCCGTAGCCATGCCGACTCCGACGCGCCGCGCAAATGGTGGCAGCCGCGCAACATTTCCGCGGGCGATGGGTTGCACATCCACCACGTGGTTATCGGTGTGATTCTGGTCATGATTTCCGGTGTGTCGATGGTGACTTTGGGTGTCAACGGGGGAGTACCCGAATTCACGGTCGCGGCAACCTTTTTCGGTGTCGGGGCTGCATTGGTACTCGATGAGTTCGCGCTGATCCTGCATTTGCAGGACGTGTACTGGGCCGAGGACGGGCGAACGTCGGTCGACGCGGTGTTCGCCGCCGTCGCCGTCGCCGGGCTGCTGGTTCTCGGTTTCAACCCCCTGTCGTTCTTCGACGTCGGGATCTGGCGCAACGATCATTCGTTCGCGGCGCGTGCCAGCGTGATCGCCCTTGCGGTATTCACCCTGCTGCTCGCCGTCATCGTGCTGTTGAAAGGCAAGGTCTGGACGGGTCTGGTGGGAATGTTCATCACCCCGCTGCTCTTCATCGGCGCAATCCGGCTGTCCCGCCCGCACGCGCCATGGGCCCGCTGGCGATACGGAGACCGGCCAAAGAAGATGCACAGGGCACTGGAGCGCGAACGACGATTGCGCAGGCCGGTCGTGCAGGCGAAGCTCTGGCTCCAGCACGTCGTCGCCGGTGAGCCGCGCTTCCCAGAAGACAGCGAAGTCGATCAGGAACTCGACCGCGAGATCCATGCCGCTCCCGCGCCGGGGCAAACGGCGGCAGGAGTGTCGGGGGCGTGAAGTATTTCTACGACACCGAGTTCATCGACAACGGCCGGACGATCGAACTGATCTCGATCGGCGTCGCAGCCGAAGATGGCCGCGAATATTACGGTATTTCAACGGAATTCAATCCAGACCAGGCAGGCAGCTGGGTGCGCAAGCACGTTCTGCCCAAACTTCCGTCGCCGGCGTCGCAGCTGTGGCGCTCTCGGCGGCAGATCCGGTCGGACCTGGAGGACTTTCTCGGCGTCGACGGTGACGAGCCGATCGAGTTGTGGGCGTGGGTCGGGGCCTACGACCACGTTGTGCTGTGCCAGTTGTGGGGCCCGATGACGGACCTGCCACCTGCGATTCCGCGGTTCACCCGGGAGCTGAGGCAGTTCTGGGAGGAACGCGGATCGCCCAGAATGCCGCCGCGCCCGCGCGATTCCCACGATGCCCTCGTCGACGCACGTCACAACCTGATGCGCTTCCAGCTGATGACGACTGGGGAAGTGCCAGTCCAGCGGTAAAAAGCGCTATGGGCGTCCAGTTACCATTGACGGGTGAACTGGACCGTCGACGTACCCATCGACCAGCTGCCTGCATTGCCGCCGCTGTCCGATGAGCTGCGGCAACGCCTGGACACCGCACTCGCCAGGCCGGCCGCGCAACAGCCCAGCTGGGATGCCGAACAGGCCAAGGCGATGCGGACGGTGCTCGAGAGCGTTCCGCCCATCACTGTTGCTTCCGAGGTTGAGCGGCTCAAGGGCCTGCTGGCCGACGTCGCCCGCGGGGAGGCCTTCCTGCTGCAGGGCGGCGACTGCGCCGAGACGTTCGCCGACAACACCGAACCGCACATTCGGGGCAACATCCGGACGCTGCTGCAGATGGCCGTGGTGCTGACCTACGGCTCGAGCATGCCGGTGATCAAGGTTGCGCGAATCGCCGGGCAGTACGCCAAACCGCGCTCGTCAGACACCGACGCGCTTGGGCTGAAGTCCTACCGCGGCGACATGATCAACGGTTTCGCTCCCGACGCCGCAGTGCGCCAGCACGACGCGTCACGGCTCGTGCGGGCCTACGCCAACGCGAGTGCCGCAATGAACCTGACTCGGGCCCTGACATCGGGTGGGCTCGCGTCGCTGGATCTCGTGCACGACTGGAACCGGGAGTTCGTCCGGACGTCACCGGCGGGTGCCAGGTACGAGGCGCTCGCGGGTGAGATCGATCGCGGCTTGCGCTTCATGAACGCGTGCGGGGTCAACGATCCCAACCTGCAGACCGCCGAGATCTACGCATCGCACGAGGCCTTGGTGCTCGACTACGAGCGCGCCATGCTGAGGCTGGCCGAGAACGGCGACGGTGAGCAGGCGCTGTTCGATCTGTCGGCGCACTATGTGTGGGTGGGCGAGCGCACCCGCCAACTCGACGGAGCGCACATCGCGTTCGCGGAGGTCATCGCGAATCCGATCGGCGTCAAGCTCGGTCCGACGATGACGCCGGAGCTCGCCGTCGAATACGTCGAGCGGCTCGACCCGCACAACGATCCGGGCCGGTTGACCCTGGTGACCCGCTTCGGCAACAACAAGATTCGCGACCTGCTGCCGCCGATCATCGAGAAGGTACAGGCCACCGGCCATCAGGTCATCTGGCAGTGCGATCCGATGCACGGCAACACCCACGAGTCGTCGACCGGCTACAAGACCCGCCACTTCGACCGAATCGTGGACGAGGTACAGGGTTTCTTCGAGGTGCACCGCGCGCTCGGTACCCATCCCGGCGGCATCCACGTCGAGATCACCGGCGAGAACGTCACCGAGTGCCTCGGTGGTGCGCAGGACATCTCCGATTCGGATCTGGCCGGGCGCTACGAAACCACGTGCGACCCGAGGCTGAACACCCAGCAATCGCTGGAATTGGCCTTCCTGGTCGCCGAGATGTTGCGCGACTAGTCAGAGCAGCGCGCCGATATTGCTGCCCACCGTCCACGCGCCGGCCGCCACCAGCCCGGTCAGCGTGACGACGGCGATCACCCAGAACAGCAGCACGCGCTTAGCGCGTTGCCGCGCCCAGTAGAACTCGTCGAGATCCACACCGGCGAATTGCCCTGATGCGGGCTGATATTCGGGTTCCTGCGGTGCGATGTCATCGCGGGTGAGCTCGCGGGTGTGCTGAGGCGATACTCTCGACGCCGGCGGGGGTTTCCTGGCTGCGGTGGCGGCGGTGACCGCCGCGGCATGCTGAGCCGAATTGCTGGGAGCCGGGACGCGGAAGGCGGGCAGCCCGAGATCGTCGACGATCTCGCCGAGATCATCGGCCATGTCCCGGGCGTCTGAATACCGCCGCTGGGGATCGCGGGCGGTCGCGCGCAGCACCATCTCATCGAATTGTGTTGGTACACCGGCGATCACCGTGCCAGGTGGGGGGACATCGTGGTCCATCCGTTGGTATGCCACCGAAAGCGCGCTGTCACCGGTGAACGGGGTGACGCCGGTGAGGAGCTCGTAGGCGAGGATGCCCACCGCGTACACATCGCTGCGGGGGTCGGCATCACCGGTGCTGACCTGTTCGGGCGACAGATAGGCCGCGGTGCCCAGAATGACGCTGGTGGAGGTGATCTTGGCCTCGGCGATCGCGCGAACCAGTCCGAAGTCGGCGATCTTGACCTCACCGCTGTCGGAGATCAACACGTTCTCAGGCTTGATGTCGCGGTGCACGAGGCCGGCCGCGTGTGCCACCGCCAGGCCGCCGAGCACGGGTGCGAGTACCGCGGCGACGGCGTGTGGTGGCATCGGGCCGCGCTCGCGCAGCAGTTCGCGCAGAGTGCCGCCCTCGACGAGTTCCATCACGAGATAAGGGGCCTGCCTGCCGGGTGTTCCAGCGCCCTGGTCGTAGACGGCGACCAGACCGGGATGGCTGAGTCGGGCGACCGCGCGCGCCTCTCGTTGGAAACGGGTGAGGAACTGTTGATCACCCGCATACCGGGATTCCATGACCTTGAGCGCCACGGGTCGGTCAAGGCGAAGGTCGAGTCCGCGGTACACCGAACTCATCCCGCCGGTGGCGATCATGGTGTCGACGCGGTACCGACCGTCCAGGACGGTCCCCGCGAGCGGGCCCGACTGCTGGTAGGTCTCCACAAACACATGTTACGAGTCGGCACTCGCCACCTAGACTTGATGGGGTGAGCAGCATTCCGGTCGCCGATGATGTTCTTGAACCCGGCGAGGCCGTCTACGACCTGCCCGCTGTCGCCGATCTACTCGGTGTCCCGGTCACCAAGGTGCACCAGCACCTGAGGGAGGGGCATTTGATCGGTGTGCGACGCAACGGTGCGGTGGTGGTGCCGACGATCTTCTTCGACGACAGCGGGCACGTGGTGAAAAGCCTGCACGGCCTGCTCGTCGTGCTGCGTGACGGCGGATACCACGAGACCGAGATCGTGCGCTGGTTGTTCACACCCGACGAATCGCTGACCATCAGCCGCGACGGGGCGACGGGCAAGCAGGCTAATGCCCGGCCGGTCGATGCGCTGCACTCGCATCAGGCTCGCGAGGTGGTGCGTCGGGCCCAGGCCCTTGCCTGTTGACCGGACCGGGCGCCTTGTAGAGCGAGTACCACGCCCCGGCGGCACATGCCGTGGCCAGCAACACATGCGGCCACGAGTACATGCCGTGCGCTCCGTCGGGTTTCCAGATCACCGTGATCCACGTCGACAAGCCGGCAATGATCGCGATGGAACGCCTGCTCTGTGCGAGCGCCGCGACGACAGCCAGCGGCCACGTGTAGTACCAGGGCAGCGCTGCGGGGACGAATAGCACCACGACACCCATCACCAGTGCGATACCGACCAGTGCTTCACGATCGGTGTGCCGGAACCGCCACCACAGCAACGGAAGTGAGATCGCGATGACGGCGATGCCGATGATCCGGGCGACGTCGAGCACGGCGTAGAAGTTCACCGGCGTGACGAGGCTGCCGATGGCATTGATGAGGTTGGCCGCCGCGGTGGGCAGCGTCAGCCAGTTGATGATCTTCACCGAACCGGCCAGTGCCGTCAGCCAGCCAAGGCCGACCCCGGCGGCCAGCGATAGCACCGCGAACACCGCGACGAAAATCAGCGCCGAAGCCGCGGTCGCCGTCGTGAAGGCCTTGACGGATCCATAGCCGCGCCGTCGCCTCAGATCTCGGGTCCAAACCCAGACCATGAACGGAAGCGCCAGGCCCGCTGTGGCTTTCACGGCAACCGCCACGGCGATGAGGCTGACGCCCCAGAAGTGGTGGCCGCTGAAGGTCAGCGCAATCGCGGCCATCATCAGCCCGACCATCAGCATCTCGTTGTGCACGCCACCCATGAGATGGATGATCACCAGGGGGTTCAGCACACATATCCACAGCGCGGCAGCGCCGTTGGCGCCGACGTGTCGGGCCACCCGCGGCGCAGCCCAGATGAGCAGCGCCAATCCCGGCAACATGCACAGCCGCAACAGCATTGTGCCCGCCACGACGTCTTCGCCGACCACCAGGGTGACGAACTTCGCTACCAGGATGAAGGCGGGGCCGTACGGCGCGGTTGTGGTGGTCCAGATCGGACTCACGTTCTCCAACAACGAGTTCGGATTATCGATGGGCCCCACCACGTACGGGTCGAAACCGTCGCGCAGCAGCGCGCCCTGTGCCAGGTACGAATAGGTGTCGCGGCTGAAGACCGGCACGCTCAACAGCAGTGGGGCCAACCAGAACCCCGTCGTGGCGACCATCGTGTATTCGGTCGCGGTGCGGTCGATCACGCTGCGGCCCAGCCGCAGCCAGGCCAGCAGCATCAAGGCTACGCCGACCCACAGCAGCACCGACGACAACACCAGTCCATGACCGAAGCGCAGCCAGGACAGATGCAGCGATTCCAGCAGCGGATCGTGCAGCCGTGTGCTGCCCGCGCCGAGTCCACCAGCGGCGATCAGGACGGCGCCAAGGGCGCCTAGTCGCGCCGGCTTGGCCTGCGCTGAAACCGCGAACGCGCCGAACCGCGAAATACCTTGCGCCATAGCTGACTTCTTCGACGGAAGCGCCGGTGATGAGGTTGTCATTCTCAGGCGGACCGGTTGGCGGCCAATCTGGCGAGCTCGGAGAGGCCGATTTTGGCCTGGGTGTCGATCGGTGCCGCGGACAGGAGCGCCAGCGCTCTACGGGTCAGCGCATCGATACGGTCCTCGACGGCGGCGAGTGCACCGACCGATTCGATGATCAGGCACAGATCGCTCACCTGCGCGTCGGACAGCTCGGTGCCGATGGACGTGCGCAGCATCTTGGCGCCCGCCGAATCATGCTTTTCGGCCAGTTCTACCGCCTCGGCCAGCAGCACGGTCCGCTTACCGGAGCGCAGGTCGTCACCCGAGGGCTTACCGGTGACCGCGGGGTCGCCGAACACACCGAGCACGTCGTCGCGCAGCTGGAAGGCGACGCCCAGATTGGTGCCCAGCTCGTGGAAGGTCGCCTGCACATCCGGACGGTCCGCCGCCGCTGCGACGCCCAGCTGCAACGGGCGCGAAATCGTGTAGGAGGCAGTCTTGTAGACGTTCACAGTCATCGCCGATGCCACCGATTCGGCACCACTGGCCTCGGCGACGATGTCGAGATACTGGCCGCCGAGGACCTCGGTGCGGATCGCCCCCCAGACCCGGTGCACACGGTGATGCGCCTCGACCGGAAGACCGACCGTGGCGACAATGTCGTCGGCCCACACCAGCGCAAGGTCGCCCAGCAGGATCGCAGCCGACAGCCCGAACTGGTCGGGGTTCCCATGCCAGTCGTGGGTGCGGTGCTTTTCCGAGAACAGCCGATGCACAGTGGGCAGGCCGCGACGGGTCGCCGAAGCGTCGATGACGTCGTCGTGGACGAGGGCACAGGCGTGCAACAACTCGAGCGCGGAGAACAGGCGCAGTGCCTGTTCCTCATCGGAGTCATCGGGGTTTTCGGCGACCGCTCGCCACCCCCAGTATGCGAACGCCGGCCGCAGACGCTTACCGCCGCGCAGCACGAATTCTTCGAGCGCCGCGGTCAGTTCGCCGTAATCGGCGCCCATATAGGCGCACTCGCTGCGGCGCTCGGCGAGGTAGGCGCGCAGTTGCTCGGTGACGGCTTTGGTCAACTCGACGGCTGACGGTGCCGCTGCATACACGCTCAGCGGGCGCCCCTTTCTCTGTGCACTATTCGCCCCGAGTGCATTCGCCAGTAGAGCCTGCGTCTGCTGGTTTAGCAAGTCAGAGCCCGGCGCCACGACACCTAGGCGGCGCGGCGTTCGCCGACGCGGGGGGACTGGTCGCGGTTGTAGTAGGCAAGTCCGCCGATGATCCCGGCGACCAGGAACGATCCCACCGTGAGCCAAATCGCCGCACCGGTGAACGAGCGCGCGCTGGGGTCGGTGTAGCGGGCCTGTGCGTTCATCGTGCTCACCACGCCGGGGCGGAGTTTCCACTCGACGATCTCGGCGGACACCTGGTCGCCGTTGGTCGATGTCACTTCGCCGGGGAAGGACACCGAAAGCGACACATCGGCTTCGGAGTCGCTCAGCGAGGTCAGGTCGACACGGCCCTCGAGGATCACCAGGTCCCCGGCGCGACGCAGCGCGATATCGACCCCCGCGGCGTCACGGTTCATATTGGCCAGCTGGGGAAGTTCGGCGAAGGTGAGGTCGGAGAACACCGCCTGCGAGCCGACGTAGTCGTCGCGGCTGTACTCCGAGACGGCCACCTTGTTGGCGAACGGCAGGCTGTTGAGCAGCTGCGGACCCTTGTCGTCGGCATTGCGCGGTTTGGCCGCCGCGACGATCTGTCCCGACACCCTGTCGTCCGGCGACACCGTCATCGACGCCCTGACGCGCACGCACCCGACGAGCGACGGCAGGGCGATGAGTAACAGCAACACCACGGCGAGCAGTCGACGGTTACGGGGATGCTGGGCGCGCACGTGGTCATCGTGCCAGACGCGTGCGCTCACAGGGCATTAGTGGGGCTTAGAGGGGGAGAGTCCGCCCGAGGATGGCAAAGGCTCGCGGGTCGCCCGCGAAGTGGTATCCGCGGATGATGTCGGCGAAGCCGAGCCGGCGATACAGCCGCCAGGCCCGGTTCGCTTCGCCGTTGATCTCGGGTGTGGACAGCAGCACATGCGATTCGGCGCGCTCCGCAAGCAGACGGCGGGCCAACGCCTCACCGAGTCCGCGGCCCTGGGCGCGGGGATGGATGTGCAACTCGGTCAGCTCGAAGTAGCTCGTCATCAGCTCGGCGATGCGGGCGGCGTCCGCGCCGACGCGGTGCAGGCCGGCGACCACCTGCTGCTGCCACCACTGGTCCGGCGCGCCGCAGTAGCCGTACGCGACACCGAGCAGGGACGCCGACGCCAGCACCGGCCCGTCGGGTTCGTCCCGGTCGGGGGTTTCCGGGACTTCGATGGCGGCGACTGCCTTCCAGCCGGTCCGCTGGGTGTGCTCGAGCCACATCGAAGCCCGTTGGTCTTCGGTGCCACGCGGATATCGCATCGCGTCCACGTAAACGGCGAGTGCGTCACCGAGCCGGCGTTGCATATCGCTCGGCGACAGATCGATCAGAAATGTCGCCAACTTGCTCCTGTCCCTGAACTCCCATCGTGGGTTCACGTGCACACCATTATCGAACCGAGCATGCTGATGCTCACCGACGGCGGTGCACGTCATACAATCGGGGGTCGAACTAGGCGAGGTGCCTCACCTAATTGTGAGCGCGAAGGGTGAGCTGGTGCCTCACGCATAATGAGCGCGTGGGGGCTTGCGTTACTTCGCCGTGGCCAATCGGTTGATTGACGGTTGCAATGCTTCCAGGTCG
>NZ_NVQE01000068.1 GCF_002591975.1 Mycobacterium neglectum
TCTGCCTGGCGCGACGCCGTACCAACGTCCTTTACGCACTGATCCGTGACAACCGCACCTGGCAACCTGATTCACCCCCCGTCACCACGACGACGGCGGCTTGACTTCTTCATTGAGAGTCCTTTCGACCGGTCAGCGGGGCGCCGTTATCCAGGCGTCGACCGACGGTGAGTTCCTTACTCGCACGGTCGAGTTCGTCCCACGTGTCCATCTCGGCGCGGATTCGCCGGACGATGAGAACGGTGCCACCGGCGAACCACTGCGCAGAGGCGCGGTCGTCCCAGACGAGCCGGTCGAAGGCGTCCTCGTCGTGCAGGTTCGCGGTCCCGTCGACCTGTCCCATGAGATTGCGCATGCTGCCGCCAGGACGGTTGGAGCCGTGAGCATTGCGGAAGCCACTCTGGCGCCAGCGTTGGCGCGTCATGGAGCGGACATTCTTCAGCAGGACACGGCAGGCATGCGCGATGACGACGGGATCGTCAGCGCAGATCTGCAGGAGCAGATCACCCCCGCACCATGCCGGCTTCAGCCGGTCGGTGCTGAAGCCGGGGAGCTCGGTCACCGATTCCGGACGCAGGTGCGCCAGACCCGCGCGGTCGAACACGGCAGGCCCGAGTCCGACGGTGACGGTGAGACGCGCCGGTCGTAGCGCGAGCTCGGGTTCGGTGTCGGCAAGTGCGGGTTCGCCCTGGGTGAGCCGCGCCGCGTCCGACGTCCAGAGCTTCAGGACGGCGGTAAGCGTTTCGCGCGTACTTCGACCGGCTTGCGGTGTCAGATCGAGTGCGACGAACAGGGCGTGCGCCTGCGGGGGCGTGACGACGCCGCTCTGGTGCCTGCTATAGAACGGTTCGGCGGCGGTCCCGAATCCGTCTGCCGGGGTGGCGGATTGCGCCGCGGAACATTGCGTGAGCGCGGCTCCCGCGGCGACGGCGGCGGCACCTCCGGTCAGGAGGCGCCGCCTGTTGACTCTAATGATGCCCTCCGCCGGAGCCCGGACCTCCCGGCGTGTATTCCTCGTTGGCCCCGGCGAAGTCGCGGATCTGCGCGGTCACTGGCAGGGTCGAGCCGTCCTCGAAGACAACGGTCAGCGACACATCGGCACCCGGCTGTAGCGGTTGTTTGAGGTCCATCAGCATCAGGTGGTCGCCACCGGGTATCAGCTCACGCGAGCCGCCCGCGGGCACCTCGAATCCGCCCTCCTTGGGGCGCATGGTCATCGCACCTGAGGCGTCGGGCACAACCTCGTGAACCTCAACCCGTCCCGCGATCGGCGCTTCGGCGGAAACGATGCGGGCCTCGTCGTCACCCTTGTTGGAGAAGGTGCCGAAGACCCCAGCCATCCCAGCCATCCCCGTCTCGGCCGAGCTCGCCCACTGATTCTCGATGGTCACGCTGGACGCCATCGGCTCATGGTGATCATCAGAAGATGTCGAACGGCCGGTATTCAACAGCGCGCACACGGCGAACGCCGCGCCTGTCGAAATTCGGATTCTTTTGTCAGGCATATGCCTTCGCCTCCTCTGCGTCGCCGCTGTCGTCGGCAACCTCGGATTCGCGGGCTTTTCGCCGCTTGGCGAGAACGGCTTCGAGGCCGAGTACGACGAGAAGCGATACACCGAAAACCGGAAACAGCACACCGAGAACGACAACGGCCACGGACACCGCGACCATTGCGCGCCCTGACGTGCCGGCGCGGGTGCCTGCGCTGACCGGACCCGGTAATCCGCTTCGGCCCGAAGGGCGGCGATTCCACCACATCAGCAGCCCGGTCAGCGCACTGACGAGCACACCCAGGCACGCGATCGTCGCCAAGATTCGGGTGAGCAATCCGAATTGGTTGCCCATGTGCATCGCGATACCGAAACTCGTCAACCGCGAGAGCGCTCCCTCATGCTCGGCGGTGGCATTGGTGATCGTGCGCCCGGTGAACTGGTTGAGATACAGGGTGCGCTGCTCGGCAAGCTTCTGTGGCCACGCGTTGACCACGGTGTAGCTGCCGTAGTGCGTTTCGCCGTTCTCGTTCACGTCCGAAGGCGGGATGATCGCGAACCCCGGAACCATGTGTTCGCCCTTGGCGAGCCTGTCGATGTCGGCGAACGACAGCCGGGCAGGCACCGGACCCTCGATCGCGGAGGCGTAGACCGGATCATCGGTCGCCGCCCACGCGATGCGCCGGCCAAGACGGTCGTAATCGCCCATTGTCGCCGGCGTCGAGGGCGCATCGATCTCGGTCGAGGGGCTGATGGTGGACGAGACGGCGCGCCAGTTCTCGCCCCAATACCGCGACCACGTCAGTCCCGACAGCACGTAGCAGATGAGCACGACCGCGATCACGACGCCGGTGAGCGCATGCAGATCGCGCCATCGGATCCGGCCACCCTTGCGCCATCGGATCTTCAGCAGCGGCTTCGTCGCCTCGATCGCCCTCGGCCACCACAAAAATATTCCGCTGGCCATCAGCACGAGGATCCATCCGGCCGTCAGCTCCATCCAGAGGTTGCCGACCCCGACGGCGATCGTGGCATCGGGATGGGCCGACGGCGAGATCAGGTGTCCAAGGGACGGCAGGTGCACCTGCGGCCCGTCGTTGCCGAACAGTCGGTGCAACTGATTGGCCCATCCGACGAGGCCGGACAGCTCACTGCGCTGTCCCAGATACTGCCCCGTGTACGGGTCGACGAAGACCTGGGTGAGGTTGGCTTCACCGGCGGACAGCGAGAGGGCATCGGGAGGCAGAAAGTCGACTCGTGTCGATGATCCCGCCCCGGCGGGTGGCGTCACGGCGTCGAGGGTGTAGTCCTGTCCGACGTTCTGCTCGGCGACGGCGATCTGGTGATCGAGCGGAACCGTCTCGGGCCCTTCGGCGACGACGTACAGGTCGCGATTCAGCCAATCGTTCAGCGGCTGGGTGTAGAGGATCACCAGCCCGGAACACGCCAGGAGCACCAATGCCGGTGCGGCGAAAAGGCCCACCCAGAAATGCAGTCTCCAGATACGCCTCAGCACAGCCGCGTTAGCGCGGCGCTTCGCGGTGGTCGGCGTGCTCATCGAAGACTGCCAAGCACGAAGAAAGGTGTGTTGAACACCTGATTCACATCCTTAATTCAGATCAAGTAAGAAGAGGGGATCTGTTGCAGCGCACTGATTTCCGCTGAGACAACAGAACGGCAGCGAGAGCTCAACCGAGGCTTCGCTGGGGTGTGAAGAGTTCGACCGCTATGCGGCCAGCGCAGCGCGCCGCGGGGGCGCGCGCATACCGAGGCCGGAACAACGCAGCACCGACTGTGCGACGACCTCACTGGTCGCCAGCGGCAACAACCGCGCGGCAGGCCTCGTGGCGGCCATCGCGAACAGTCGCAGCCAGCACAGCACCGACTCGCATACGACGTAGAGGTATTCGACGGAGTCGATCGCGACTCCGAGGACCAGGGCGGCCGCGAGATGCGCGGCAGCCATCGATGGCGTGACTCCGAGAGTGTCGCCGTGCTGGTGTGCTGCCGACACCATCAACGTGAGGTGACCAAGTGCTTGTGCGATGGTGAGCGCACCGACCACACCGAGCAGGCGACCGGGCCGGCTTTCCAGTGGCGCGGCCGACAGCACGGCGCCGACGATCGCGCACACCAGCATCGCGGCGATCAACCGGCCGCCCTGGGGTAGGACTCCGCCCGCAGCAGCGTGCGCACCGACCGTGACCACCGCCGAGCACGCCCCCACCAGGACGCCGCGCACCCAGCGCCCCCGTGACTTCGGCGTACTCACGTGGCGAACCTTACCGCCGTACCTACTACATCACCCAGTAGACCCCGTGACGGCACCACCTCTACGGTGAGACGGTGAGCGACTCCTACCGCACACTGTTGCTGCTTCGCCACGCCAAGTCGGATTACCCGCCGGGGGTGGCCGATCACGATCGCCCGCTCGCGTCTCGCGGAATCCGGGAGGCGGCACTGGCCGGCGACTGGCTGCGGGTGCACTCACCCCCGGTGGATGCGGTGCTGTGCTCGACGGCAACGCGCACCCGCGAAACTCTGGAACGGTCCCGCATCGATGCGCCCACCGAGTTCGTCGACCGTCTCTACGACGCCACACCCGGGGCGGTGATCGACGAGATCAACGGGGTCTCGTCACTATTCGACCACGATGTGGACACCCTGCTGGTCATCGGGCACGAGCCGACAATGTCCGCGGTGTCGCTGGGATTGGCGACCGCGGACGGCAGCAACAGTGCTGCGGCCGAACGTATCGCCACGAAGTTTCCGACCTCGTCGGTCGCGGTCCTGCGTACGGGCGCAGACTGGAGTCAGCTCACGCTCAACAGCGCGACGCTGGTCACGTTTCACGTGCCCCGGTAATCAGGCCCTGGTGGCCAGCGTCAGCTCCATGAGTTTGAGCGCCATCGCGCACGCATCGCTGCCTGGGCTTTGCGGGTTCACCCACCACCCGACCACGCCTACCGCATCGCTGGCGACCCCGCACGCGCCGTTCGGATCGTTCGGGCGCATCACGATGGATTCGATACCGGCCACCGACCTGCTCTCGACCTGGTAACCGAGTTGATCGGCCACCTCGCGCTCGTTGGCCAGACTGCCCTGCTCGAACCAGAACCGCGTGATGTCGACCAGTCCCGTCGGGTTGGCGGCCTGCCAGCGACACACGGCACCGACGAAGGTGCTCTGGATGTCCAGCGGGTCCGCCTTGACCGTCTCCGCGAGGATGTCCTCGGTCAGGACGTCGCATTCTTTCTGCAGGTTCGGGTACTGGCGTTCGGAGTCATTGTTGCGCGGCACGTCGCCGGAGCCCGCCTTGGTCGCGGTGCCCTCAACGGTGCTCGTGCACCCTGCCAGCACCGACAGTGCGGCCAGTGCCGCAATCAGCACGCCCGCGGCACGACGGCGTTGATGGTTACGTCCGCTTCTCATTTGGAGTTCACAATCGACTGGCGGGTGAGTTCCTTGGCCACATCGCAGGGGTCAGGGAACGGCTGGTCGTTGTAGCTGATCGACCATTCGATGAAGTCATCCTGGAACTGGATGCCGATCTCGCACAGGTTCGTTCCGAGAATCGGGTCGTCACCGGTCGCGATGAAGCCGTTGTGCCCCTCGATGTTGATGTCCTCCACGCTGGCTCGCGTCAACTCCTCGGTCTTGCGTTCACGCCCGATCGGGCTCCCGCGAAACCACGTGAAGGAGAAGTGCGGCCCGAGGATGCTGCCGCCGGACAACCACTGGCACCCCACCGAGGTCTTCGCGGTGTTCACCAGTCCGGGCACCCGCGTCTGCGCGATCACCTCTTGGTCGCTGATCCCGCCGCACTCGGGAAAGAACGGACCGTGGGTCGCGTCGTCCCCCTGCGACGAGGTCTGCGGAACCTCCTCGGGGTTCGACGGCGATTCCGAGCATGCGGCAAACACCGGAATCATCACCGCGGCCGCCACAGCCAACGCCTTGGCATTTCGGCTCGTCCGAGCCGCGCGCGTCGTGGGAGTCACGCCATGCACTGTAGCGGCAGGTCAGAAGGTCAACCACCGACATGCCGGTTGACCTGCTTATTTATCCAATTCTCAGGTGATGCCGCCGATCCGGACCGACAGCACGTATCCGCCCGTGTGCGACAGTAACTCCCATGTTGTGGGCGCTACTGCGACAGTATGCGCGGCCATATCGGTGGCTGCTTGCGATCGTGGCGCTGCTCCAGGTGATCAGCACCCTGGCTTCGTTGTATCTGCCGACGGTAAACGCGGCCATCATTGACGAGGGTGTGGCCAAGGGCGACCTGCGAATCATCGTCGAATTGGGCGGCGTGATGCTGGCGGTCACCGCTCTGCAGGTGCTCTGCGCAATCGGCGCGGTGTACTTCGGGTCGCGGGCGGGCACCGGGTTCGGCCATGACCTTCGATCGGCGATCTTCAACCACGTCACCGGCTTCTCGGCCGAGGAGGCCGCACGGTTCGGCGCGGCCTCGCTGCTCACCAGGACCACGAACGACGTCCAGCAGATACAACTGCTCGTGCAGCTGACCTGCACCATGCTGATCACCGCGCCGATCATGTCGATCGGCGGCATCTTCATGGCGATACATCAGGACGCCGGCCTGTCGTGGCTGCTCCTGGTCAGTGTGCCGATCCTGGCCGCCGCCAACTACTGGATCGTGTCGCATCTACTGCCGATATTTCGGCGCATGCAACGTTTGATCGACGGCATCAACCGGGTCATGCGTGAACAACTCGCCGGCATCAGGGTGATCCGCGCGTTCACCCGGGAATCGTTCGAGCGCAGCCGATTCGAGCAGGCCAACGTCGCGGTCGCGGATACCGCGCTCGAAGCGGGGCGCTGGCAGGCGTTGATGCTGCCGTCGACGACGCTGGTCATCAACATCTCCAGCGTCGCGCTGATCTGGTTCGGGGGTCTGCGGATCGACGCCGGCCAGATGCAGGTCGGGTCGCTGATCGCGTTCCTGTCCTACTTCATGCAGATCCTGATGGCGGTGCTGCTCGCGACGTTCATCCTGGTTCTCATTCCCCGCGCGTCCGTATGTGCCGAACGCATCTCGGAAGTGCTCGCCACCGAACCGCAGATCACCAGCCCGCAGAATCCGGTACGGCCCGCGGTCATCCAGGGCGAGATCCGGCTGGACAGTGCGTCCTTCAGCTACCCCGGTGCCGAGCGCCCTGTGCTGCAAGATGTTTCGTTGACCGCGCGGCCGGGCACGACGACCGCGATCGTCGGGTCAACGGGTTCCGGCAAGTCGACCCTGGTGGCGTTGATCTGCAGGCTGTACGACGTGACGTCCGGGTCCGTGCGCATGGACGGAGTCGACGTGCGCGATTTCGATCCCGAGCAGCTGTGGGCGGCCATCGGTGTGGTGCCACAGCGTGGCTATCTGTTCTCCGGGACCGTCGCCGACAATCTGCGCTACGGCAAGGCCGACGCGACCGACGACGAGATGTGGCACGCGCTGACGGTGGCCGCCGCAGATGATTTCGTACGCGATCACCCCGACGGACTGACCATGCGCGTCGCCCAGGGCGGTATCAATTTCTCGGGCGGACAGCGGCAGCGGCTCGCCATCGCCCGTGCGGTCATCCGCCGGCCCGCCGTCTACCTCTTCGACGATGCCTTCTCCGCCCTCGACGTGCGCACCGATGCTCGGGTGCGCACCGCGCTTGGTGAGGAGTCAGCGGAGTCCACGGTCATTATTGTTTCCCAGCGCATTTCGACGGTCGCGCGGGCAGATCAGATCATCGTCATCGACAACGGTCGCGTGCTCGGGGTCGGCACCCACGAGACGCTCTTGACGGACTGCGCGGAGTATGCGGAGTTCGCCGACTCGCAGGCAATCGGGGCATCATGACCGGACCGATGGGGCGGTCGATCCGCAACTCCGTGCAGGCGCCGACCGAGAAGTCCCGCGACTTCAAGGGTTCGGCGATCCGGCTGGTCAAGCAGCTGACTCCCCAGCGGGCGCTGGCCACGACGGTGGTCCTGCTGGGGGTCGGCGGTATTGCGATCGGCGTCGTCGGGCCGCGGATCCTCGGCCATGCCACCGACCTGTTGTTCAACGGCGTGATCGGCCGCCAGTTGCCCGCCGGCCTGACGAAGGAGCAGGCGGTCGACGCGGCCCGAGCACGCGGCGACAACACCTTCGCCGATCTGCTGTCCGGCATGAACGTCGTACCGGGCCAGGGGGTGGACTTCGCCGCCGTTGGCCGCACACTCCTGCTGGCGTTGAGCCTGTATTTGGTCGCTGCACTGCTGATCTGGTTACAGGCCAGGCTGCTCAACGTCGCGGTGCAGCGCACGATGGTGACCCTGCGTTCCGATGTCGAGGACAAGGTGCACCGGATGCCGTTGGCCTACTTCGATTCCCGTCAGCGCGGGGAGGTGCTCAGCCGGGTCACCAACGACGTCGACAACATCCAGACATCGCTGTCTATGACGATCAGCCAGCTGATGACGTCGGTGTTGACCGTATTCGCGGTGCTGGTGATGATGCTGACCATCTCGCCGCTGCTGACGCTGCTCACCGTGATCACCGTGCCGCTGTCGCTTTGGGCGACGCGGGTGATCGCGCGACGTTCTCAGCGCATGTTCGTCGCGCAGTGGGCCAACACCGGGCGGCTCAACGCGCACATCGAGGAGACGTACAGCGGCTTCACCATCGTCAAGACCTTCGGCCATCGCGCTCATGCCCAAAAACAGTTCGCCGAGTTCAACGACGACGTGTATCAGACCAGCTTTGGGGCGCAATTCCTTTCAGGTCTGGTGTCACCGGCGACGGTGTTCATCGGCAATATCAGCTATGTCGCGGTGGCGGTGGTCGGCGGACTTCAGGTCGCGACGGGTCAGATCACGCTCGGCAGCATCCAGGCATTCATCCAGTACGTCCGTCAGTTCAACCAGCCGCTGACCCAGGTCGCCGGCATGTACAACACGCTGCAATCCGGTGTGGCCAGCGCGGAGCGGGTGTTCGAACTGCTCGATGAGGAGGAGGAGTCGCAAGAGCCGACGCCGATGCCTTATTCGCCGGCGGGGCGCCCCGGCCGCGTCGAGTTCAGGAACGTCAACTTCAGCTACCGCGCCGGCACACCCGTCATCGAAAATCTGTCGCTGATCGCCGAACCGGGAAGCACGGTGGCGATCGTCGGGCCGACGGGAGCGGGCAAGACGACGTTGGTGAACCTGCTGATGCGGTTCTACGAGGTCGATGCCGGCCAGATCCTGCTCGACGGTGTGGACATCGCCACCGTGAGTCGCCAATCGCTGCGTTCCCGCATCGGAATGGTGCTTCAGGACACCTGGCTGTTCGGTGGCACCATCTACGACAACATCGCCTACGGCAGGCCGGATGCCGGCGAGGACGAGGTGATCGGGGCCGCCAAGGCCGCCTACGTCGACCGGTTCGTGCACCATCTGCCCGACGGCTATCAGACCTGGGTCAGGGGCGACGGCGGAAACATCAGCGCAGGCGAGAAGCAGCTCGTCACGATCGCCCGTGCCACGCTGTCCGGCCCGCAGCTGTTGGTGCTCGATGAGGCTACGAGTTCGGTGGACACCCGGACCGAGCTACTGATCCAGCAGGCCATGGCCGAGCTGCGCCGCGACCGGACGAGTTTCATCATCGCGCACCGGCTTTCGACGATCCGCGACGCCGACGTCATCGTCGTCCTCGAAGCCGGTCGCATCGTCGAACAAGGCAACCACGCCCAGCTGATGGATAAGCGTGGCGCTTATTGGTCTATGACACAGACCTAGTCGTCGTAGTCTCGAAAGCGATGAGCACGACCGCGTACACCTTCTGCAGGTACTGCTCGGCGGCCTGCGGCATAGAAGTCACGGTCGACGACAACAGGGTGACCAAGATATCGCCGGACAAGGAGAACCCGCACAGCTGGCATGACTTCTGCGCCAAGGGCAGAACGGCGAATCAGCTCGTCGAGCATCCGCGCAGGATCGTGGCGCCGATGCGCCGAGTGGGCGATTCCCCCGGCGAGTACGTCGAAGCCAGCTGGGACGAGGCGATCACCGACATCGCCGCGCGCATGACGGCGCTCATCGACGCCGACGGTCCCGATGCGGTCGGCCTGTACTACGGGAACCCGGCGGGCTACTCATCGTCGAACGTGCTGTTCATGATCGCGTGGCTGGATGCGCTGGGTACCCAGAACCGGTACGCCGTCGGTTCGGTGGACCAGAACGCGATGCACGTCGTCGCCGACGCGATGTACGGATCGATTCTCATGGCGCCCGTGTCCGACGTCGACAACTGCGACTATTTCCTGCTCGTCGGCGCCAATCCCGCGGTCAGCGCATGGAACTGGCTGGAAACGGTGCCGGGCGGCTGGCAACGAACACTGGAGCGACAGCGCCGCGGCGCGCAGATCGTCGTCGTCGACCCGCTCCGAACCGAGACCGCGGACAAGGCGAATCTGCACCTGGCGGTGCGGCCCGGTCAGGACTGGGCACTGCTGCTTGCCATGGTCAAGGTCGTCCTGGACGAGGGGCTCGAACACGCAGCGGACTGCCGCGATCTTGCGACCGGGGTGGACGAACTCCGTGCGCTCATCGCCGTGACGAACCTGGACGATCTTGCTGCGCGCTGCGACATCGGACGCGAGGTGATCGAGCGGGTGGCACGGGATTTCGCGACTGCACAGCGTGCGATGGTGGTCACTCGCACCGGGGTTTCGTTGCACGTCACCGGCACCATCGGCGAATGGCTGGGCCATGTGCTCAATGTCATCACGGGCCGGATGGACCGGCCGGGAGGGCGCAGGTTCGAGCCCGGCTACGTCGATGCGCTGAGGCTGTCCGGCATGGCCAAGCCACCGACGCACAAGAGCCGACTGCGGGGCACCGACTTGGTCGCAGGTGCCCACGCGCTGGCGGAACTACCCGATGAGATCAGCACTCCCGGGCCCGGTCAAATTCGCGCGATGGTGATCAACTGCGGCAACCCTGTGGTCTCCGGACCGCACGGCGCCAAGCTCGATGCCGCACTTGCACAACTGGATTTGTTGGTCGCGATTGACTTGGTACAGCGCGAAAGTCACCGCCACGCTCACTGGTTGTTGCCGGCCGTGCACTGGCTGGAGCGCGACGATCTACTGGCCCTGACGAGCAACCTCCACGACGAACCGTATGTCCAGTACGGTCGGGCGGTCGTCGATCCGCCACCGGAGGCGCGCGAGGAATGGCGCATCTTCGTCGATCTCGCGATTGCCATGCGCAAGCCGTTGTTCGGCGCGAAGGGGATGAACAGTTTCGTGCGGGCCACTCGCGCTCTGGCCAGGATGACACGAAGGCCGGGCCTTGAGTTCACCCCGCAATGGCTGAACCGCCTGCTGGTGGCCACTAGCCGAAAGATCAACGGGCGCAGGGTCACTTGGCGCGATCTGATGACCAACCCGCACGGTCTGGTGCTCGGGCCACGGGAGTTCGGCCACTTCCGCAACGCGCTGCGAACCGAAGACAAGATGGTGCACGCGGCGCCACCCGAGTTCGTGGCCCGCACCCGCGAGCTGCTCGCCGAACCTGTGGCGCACGCACCGGCGGGGTACCCGTTTCAGCTGGCGAACCGGCGCAACCGGCACTCGATGAACTCCTGGCTCAACGAGCTGCCCGGTCTACATCCATCGGGTAAACGCAACCATGTGGTGATCAACACCGAGGACGCCACGGCCCTCGGAGTTGCCGACGGCGATGCGGTGCGGGTCTTCTCCCACGTCGGCGAGATCGAGTTGGCCGCTTCGGTGAGTGACCGACCCCGCCGCGGAGTGGTGATCGTCGACCACGGTTGGGGCTCAAGGATCTTCGACCCGCGCGGCGACGGCGCCCCGGTGTCCTACGGCGCCAACCGAAACCTGCTCATCGACGACACGTCGGTCGATCCGCTGTCACAGACATCGGCACTGAGTTCGGGGTACGTAGGAGTCGAGCGCGTTTAGAGCTGCGGACCCTCTGCGCGCAGATCGTCGACGTTGCGCATGGCGTCGCGCAACTTGCCCAGCCATTCATCGGCGTGTTCGCCGACCAGTTTGACCGACCAGGCCAGCGCATCGGATCGGGAGCGGGCCACGCCGGCATCGACCAGGGTGTCCAGCACCTGGCGCTCCGGCTGACGCAATCGCGTCATCACGGGGACGGCGACGTGGGTGAACAGGACCCTCTCCGGGTCGTCGTCGCTCCCGACTTCTACGCCCCACGCGACCTTGCGTCCGTAGCGGTTCTCGGCTTCGTCGGCGATGCGCATGCGCTCGGATCGCGTCTCCTCGCGGAAGCGCGCGACTCTGCCTGATGCGTGAGCTTCGCTTTCGGCACCGTCGGCGCCTTCGGGGTCGGGAAGGCGCCCGATGACAGTGATCTCTTCGCGGTCGACGACGACCGTCGGGTCACCGGTGAACCAGCCCTGCGGCAGGCGGCCGGAGAACCAGTCGCCCGCGCTGCTTGCGTCGGGTTGTTCGGCCTGCTGCCACCCGCCGGGGCGACCGTGCCGCCGAGATGAATGATGATGTCGCATGCTTACATGATTACATCGTTACAACCCTAATGGGACGACTTTCTCCGCCAGCGAACAGCAGTTCTCGCGCGGTACTACTTGCGATTCATGAGGAGCACGGCGCCACCGCCGGCGACTGCGCCGATGAACAGCAGGACGGCCAGGGTCGGACTGACCAGCCACCACACCAGACCCAGTCCGATGATGACGGGTGAGGCCACGAACAGCACCATGCCCGGGTGCTGCTTGATGACCGCGAGGGCGCCTTGCGCGCGCACCCGGTCAATTTCTTTTGCCATGCCCTCAGGATGCCAGCGGTTGGCATACTTTTGTCCCCATGACAGGACCCAATAACGGAAGCTGGCGCCCCGACCCCGAAGGGCGCTACGAGCATCGCTGGTGGGATGGCCAGCAGTGGACGGATCAGGTTTCTCACCAAGGGCAGGTCGGCCGGGCGCCGCTCGGCAGCGGCCCACCGCCCGGACCTGCGCCACAGCAGCAGGCCGGACCTGCACCGCGACATCAGGCCCCCCAGGCGGCTGTGATGGGTGGCCAGCCCGCGGGTGACGGCTTCGCGGGTATCACGGGCGATCTGGTCGACGGGCGATTCAGCGAGAAGGAAGCCAAGCCCATCGCGAACCAGAACTCGAGACTGCTGCGGGTGCGTCTCGGCGAGCCGTTCATGGCGCGCCAGGGAGCGATGGTGGCCTATCAGGGCAATGTGGACTTCGCCTTCGAAGGTGGCGGCGCATCGAAATTCATCAAGAAGGCGCTGACGGGCGAAGGGCTGCCGCTGATGCGGTGCCAGGGTCAGGGCGACGTGTTCCTGGCCGAACGGGCATACGACGTGCACCTGCTGAACCTGGACAACACCGGATTATCGATCAGCGGAAAGAACGTGCTGGCCTTTTCGTCGAGCCTCGACTGGAACATCGAGCGGGTCAAGGGCGGCAGCATGGTCGCGGGCGGGTTGTTCAACACGACGTTGCGCGGCTCGGGTTGGGTGGCGCTGACCACCGACGGCCCGCCGGTGGTCCTCAACGCGGCCGAGGCACCGACCTTCGCCGACACCAACGCGGTGGTGGCGTGGTCGGCGAACCTGCAGACTCAATTGAAGACGAGCTTCAAGGCCGGCGCCTTGATCGGCCGCGGCTCGGGCGAGGCGGTCCAGGTGTCGTTCTACGGGCCTGGCTTCGTCATCGTTCAGCCGTCTGAGGGCACCCCGCCGGTCGCAACGGCGCACTGAGAGGCACGACTCACAACTCCAGCAGCACCGTCACGGGGCCGTCGTTGACGAGTTCGACCTGCATATGCGCCCCGAACACACCCGATTCCACATGTGCGCCGAGTGCGCGCAGGCCGTCGGCGAGCGCCGTCACCAGTGGTTCGGCCACCAACCGCGGGGCGGCGGCGTTCCAGGCGGGCCTGCGGCCCTTGGCAGTGTTCGCATAGAGCGTGAACTGACTGACGACGAGGATCGGGGCGCCGACGTCGCTCGCCGAGCGCTCGTCGTCGAGAATGCGTAGCTGCCAGAGCTTTTCGGCCATCCGCCGGGCCTTCGACGTGTCGTCATCGTGCGTCACGCCGACCAGCGCGACCAGGCCCTGGCCCGCCGGGCGCAGTGCTCCGACCACCCCACCGTCGACCCGAACGGCCGCCGACGTCACCCGTTGCACCAGCACGCGCATGGTCGCCGATGCTGCCAGGTCCCGACGACGTTTGCATACCCTATGGGGGTATGGTACCTATGGAGTCATGAGCACGACTACGGTCACCGTAACGGGTATGAGCTGCGGACATTGCGCCACGTCGGTGCGCGAGGAGATCACCGAGATTCCCGGCGTCCGAACGGTCGATGTGGACCTCGCCAGCGGCAACGTCACCATCGACAGTGACAGCGCCGTCGAGACGGCCGCGATCAGAGCTGCCGTCGAGGACGCCGGCTACCAGCTGGCCGGCTGATGAAGACAGGACAGAAGGTCACCGCGTTCATCGTCGGGCTGGCGGCGGTCTTCGCCATATCGGTCTGGATCGGCAACGCCGTCAGCCCGCAAGAAGCGGCGATGACGGCCGCCGCCCAGGAATTGCCTGGCGGCCTGCAGTCGACACAGGACGGCTACACGCTCGCTCTGGACAACTCGATCGCGACCGCCAAGCCCGAGGTGCCGCTGAAGTTTCGCATCATGAGTCCGACCGGGGCGCCGGTGAAGCGGTACGTCGAAACACACGAGAAGCTGCTGCATCTGATCGTCGTGCGCAATGACCTCGCGGACTTCCAGCACGTCCACCCGACCCTCGACGCCGAAGGCACATGGAGCGCGACATTGAACCTCGCCCGCGCCGGTGACTACCGCGTCTTCGCCGACTTCATGCCCACAGGCGGACCGGCGTTGACGTTGGGAGCCAACCTCCACGTCGCGGGTCCCTACGACCCGCAACCACTGCCCCCGGCATCGCAGACAGCCGAGGTCGACGACCATATGGTGACGCTGCGCGGGACACCGAGGGCCAATGAAGAGTCGATGCTGACGCTCTCGGTCAGCCTGGACGGCAAGCCCGTCGACGACCTGCAGCCCTACCTCGGCGCGTACGGCCACCTCGTCGCGGTGCGCGCGTCCGATCTCGCTTACCTGCATGTCCATCCGATGGGTGAGCCAGGTGACGGCACCACAGCCTCGGGTCCGGAGATCGGCTTCCACACGACGTTCCCCAGCGCGGGCGCCTACCGGCTGTTCCTGGATTTCCAGCATCGGGATGTCGTGCGTACCGCCGCCTTCACCGTTAACGTCAGCGATGCCGTGCAGACATCGGCGCCTGCCCCGTCCGGCGGCGGCGGTCATCAGCACTGACATGTCAGTCGTCGAACTCTCGGTCGACGGCATGACATGCGCTTCGTGCGCCAACCGTATCGAGAAGAAACTCAACAAGATCGACGGCGTCACCGCGACGGTCAATTTCGCGACCGAGAAGGCTCGGGTCGAGTTCGGTGACGACGTCACCGCCGACCAGCTCGTGGCTACCGTGCAGGACGCCGGCTACCAGGCCCATCTGCCCGCGTCGGATCCTGCTGCGGTGGAGGATGATCCGACCGTCGCCCTCCGAACGCGCCTCCTGATCTGTCTGGCACTGACCGTGCCGGTCGTCGCGATGGCGATGGTGCCCGCCCTTCAGTTCACCTACTGGCAGTGGCTGTCACTGGCGCTGGCGGCGCCGGTAGTGCTCTGGGGCGCATGGCCATTCCATCGGGCGGCGTGGTCGAACCTGCGGCACGGCACCGCGACCATGGACACGCTGATCTCGATGGGAACCCTGGCTGCGCTCGGCTGGTCGGTGTATGCGCTGTTCTGGGGCACCGCGGGTACGCCGGGCATGACGCATGCGTTCGAGCTGACGATCGGCCGCAGCGATGGCAGCGGCAACATCTATCTCGAGGCCGCGGCGGGAGTCACCACCTTCATTCTTGCCGGGCGCTACTTCGAGACCCGGTCCAAGCGACGTGCGGGTGCAGCGCTGCGGGCCATGCTCGAGCTCGGCGCCAAGGATGTGACGGTTCGGAGAGACGGCGCCGAGCAACGCATCCCGATCGACCAGCTGAACATCGGCGACGAGTTCGTGGTGCGCCCTGGCGAGAAGGTCGCCACCGATGGCGTGGTCGTCGAGGGGCGTTCAGCGGTGGACGCGTCGCTGTTGACCGGAGAGTCGGTGCCGGTCGACGTCGAACCGGGTTCCGACGTGGTCGGTGCAACCGTCAACACCGACGGCCGCCTGGTGGTGCGAGCGAGCAGGGTCGGCTCCGACACGGCACTGGCACAGATAAGCCGACTGGTCACCGACGCCCAGAACGGCAAGGCGCAAGCCCAGCGTTTGGCGGACCGGATCTCCGGCGTCTTCGTGCCGATCGTCATCGCGTTGTCCGTTGCGACACTGGGGTTCTGGATCGGCACGGGCGGACCGGTCGCGGCCGCGTTCACTGCGGCGGTCGCGGTGCTGATCATCGCGTGTCCCTGCGCGCTGGGCCTCGCCACGCCGACGGCGTTGATGGTCGGTACGGGGCGGGGTGCGCAGCTGGGCATCTTGATCAAGGGACCTGAGGTGCTCGAGTCCACAGATCAGGTCGACACCATCCTGCTCGACAAAACGGGCACGGTGACCACCGGCACGATGACCCTGGTCGACGTGGTCACCGCCGACGGCGAGCACACGGACCAGGTTCTGCGACTCGCGGGTGCGCTCGAGGAGCCATCCGAACATCCGATTGCCAAGGCAATCGTGGCGGGCACCCTGGAAAAGGTCATCGAATTGCCTGCGGCAGCGGACTTCACCAACCTGCAAGGGCTCGGTGTTCGAGGCGTCGTCGATGGCGTCGACGCGATGGTCGGCAGGCAGCGACTGTTCACGGAGATACCGGAGGAACTCGACGAGGCCCTGCGCCGCGCGGAGGCCGAGGGTAAGACCGCGGTGGTGGTCGGCCGTAACGGTACAGCCGTCGGCGTACTGGTCGTTGCCGATGCGGTCAAGTCGTCGTCTGCTGATGCTGTCAAAGAGCTTCGCGCCCTGGGGCTTACACCCATGCTGCTCACCGGCGACAACGAGGCGACCGCCCGCACGGTGGCCGCACAGGTGGGCATCGATCAGGTGATCGCCGGTGTGCTGCCTGCCGAGAAGGTTGACGTGGTCAAGCGACTGCAGGCCGACGGCAAGGTCGTGGCGATGGTCGGTGACGGCGTCAATGATGCCGCCGCGCTCGCCCAGGCCGACCTCGGGCTGGCGATGGGAAGCGGTGCGGACGTGGCGATCGAGGCCAGTGACCTGACGCTGGTTCGCAACGACCTGCGCACCGTTGGTGACGCGATCCGGCTGTCCCGCAGGACGCTGGCGACGATCAAGGGCAACTTGTTCTGGGCGTTCGCGTACAACGTCGCCGCGCTGCCGTTGGCGGCAGCCGGCCTGCTCAACCCGATGATCGCCGGTGCGGCAATGGCTTTCAGCTCTGTCTTCGTCGTCAGCAACAGCCTGCGATTGCGCCGGTTCAAACCGTCACGATAGTCAGCCGACCAGCTCCGGGTGGAATTTGGTCGCCATCCGACGCAGTCCGTCTTTCCAGTCGACGGTCGCCGGTCCGATGAGTTCGCGCATGAACGTGACGTCGAGCGGATTGCCGCGCAACGCCCGATCGCTTTCCTCGAAGGTCGGCTCTGTGCCCACGAGCGAGCCCAGAAACGTACACCACTCCTGGATGCTGACGAACTGTTCGCTGGCCCAGTTGACGGTGGTCGCCGGAACCGAAGCCACCTCAAGGAGTTTCGGTACGGTGGCGATGATGTCGTCCTCGTGCATCAGGTTGTAGCGGGCAGGCCCACCTGGCGGAACCGGGATCGGGGAGCCGCCGAGCATCATCTCCATGTGAAAGAAGGGCCACCCGCCGTTGTCGCCGTACGGGACGTTGAGGCGAGCGATGACGCTGGGGATGTCGAGCGCGCGTGCCATCGTGCGGACGACGACTTCACCGGCGATCTTGGAGATGGAATACGTTGGGAGCATCGGCTTGTGGTTGTCGCCGAGTACGGCGCGTTCAGGACGGGGATCGTCGTCGGGCGGGTCGTACACCGCCCCCGACGAACAGTGCAGGAAGGCCTTGGCGCCGCGGCAGTGCGCCATGAGCAGTCCGACCGACTCCGCATTGGCCGCGAGATCCTTGTCCCACCGACCGCTCTTGGCCACCGCCAGGTTGATGACATAGTCGAAATCGGACGGAACGCCGGTGAAGTCGCCACTGGCCAGGTTGACCGTCTGGCAGCGCACGCCCGACTTCTCGAGGTCGTCGCGCGCCGCGGCGTCGGTGAAGCGGGCGATGCCCCACACCTCGTTGTCGGCCGCAAGGGCCTTGGCGACTGGAACGGCGACCTGCCCGGTGGGACCGGTGATGAGGATCTTTGAACCGCGCATCGGCTGATCGTAAGCGACCGCGCCGCGACTACAGCGTCGCGGTGACCGGCCCGACCAATAGGCAGTTGGGATCCGTCGTGTAGTCGAACACGGCGCCACAGCCCCTGCCCGATGACTCGTAGGTCTTGCCCGGCTGATACGGCTCGAAGAAGACCTGCGCCGGATTCGCATCTCTGGACTGGGTGCATCGATCGGCCTCGCCCACGATGGAAACGCATGCGATGGCGTACTTGGGCCGCCATGGGGCCAGGCAGCCAGCCGGGGTAACCGTGGCCGTCACCTTCGCGACGCCGTCGACCTGGACCACCTGTGGTGGCGACACCGTGAAGTTGCACGGACCGGGCAGAATCGGCGGCTGAGCCTGCGCGCCCCCCGCGCCTGCCATCGCGGCGGTCAGCACCACCGTTGCCGTCAAGCCGATCACCGCCCGGTTCATTCCTGGATCGTAAACCCATCGGCTCCGTCTTCGGGCTGGTCTACGCGTAGCAAATACCGCTCAGGCTGGTCAGCCGGCTGACCGTCGGACGCGGAACAGCTTGACGTCGGACGAGATGCCTTTCAGGTGGCGCGCACCCGCGAAAGACCATGTGAAGCCCTCGTCGTCGCCGACGGCATCGCGGGCCGACTCCGACACCAGAACCGAGCCGGGACGGGCGGCGAGCAATGATCAGAACCTGTGGATGAGCCTCGGCGAGGTGGCGTGAAAGTGGGCGCACCTTCCCGAGGATGATCATCACGGAAACAGGATCTCGATCAAGACCGGCGTTGGCGCGCTGGTTGGGAAG
>NZ_NVQE01000069.1 GCF_002591975.1 Mycobacterium neglectum
CAGTCACGGGCCCGGAGAGCCCATCCCCACCACGATCCCGCCCTCGCAAGCGACAGCACGCCAATTCTCGCGCCCTGGCCCGTCCCGCCGGCCAGTCTCAGAACCGCCTTGTTCAGCGCCCTCCTAGAGCGCCTTTCCCGTCATCGCAGGTGAATGGGAAACGGGTGGCAGGCCGTTGAACCCTGTAGATGAACACCCGGCGGGCACGGTGAGGAGACCAGTGACCGACACGATGCTGCCCACGTTCTCCGGACGCAACAATCGCCCGGAGCCCCGAACCCGCGCGGACGTCTTGGGCGCCGTGCGGCGCATCGATCTCAACCTTGTGCCCGCGCTGGCTGCCTTGCTCGACCAGCGCCACGTCACGCGCGCAGCCGAAACATTGGGGATCGGTCAGCCTGCGATGAGTGCGGCTCTGGCCCGGCTGCGACGATTGTTCGAAGATCCGCTGCTGGTTCGCAACGGCCAGGTACTCGAACTCACACCCATGGGGCAGGCGCTCCTCGAACCCGTGCATGCCGTGCTCGCCGGGTTGGACCAGCTCCTGATGATCACGCCGGCTTTCGACCCGAAGGTGGATAGCCACTCCTTCACCATTGCCGCGAGCGACTACGTCACCCTGGTGCTGCTGCGGCCTCTCCTCGAGCAGTTGCAACACGAAGCGCCAGGCGTAACCGTGAACGTGGTGCCAGTCAACCTGTCGACATCGATGGCCGTCGAGCGGGCCCATATCGATCTGGCCGTCATCCCGAAGCAGTACATGCCCAACCATGCGCCGTACATTCAGCGTCGAAAGTTGTTCACCGAACAATATGTTCCCGTGGTGTGGAAGCACAACCGCGCCGTTGATGAGACACTGAACAGTGAAGATATGCAACGGCTTTCGTATGTAAGACACTACGATCACGCGTGCGGCCCCGCGCTCGTCGACAGGGCGCTTGCTGCTTTGCACATGGAGCCCCGGACGGTGCTCACTACAGCCAGCATCGTGCTCGTGCCTGAACTAATACGCGGCACGCAGCTGTTCGGCTTTGTACAGCGACGACTTCTGCGCCAGTCTCATGTCGGGGAAGACTTGCGCACCCTGAACACGCCGCTTCAGATCGACCCGATCGTCCAGCATTTGTACTGGCACCCGGTCATGGAACGAGACCCCGCGCATCACTGGCTGCGCGAGCGAATCACCGCCGCGGCCGGCAACATCTGAGGATCGATGGCGTTTGCAGGCCTCCCCGATCCCGGTTTCTCAAGCCGATAGATCCAAGTGGTCGCGAAGCGTCTGGCCCGTGTACTCCTCACGAAACCGGCCGCGCTCGCGCAGAATCGGCAGCACCAACTCGTAGAAGCGATCCATGCCGTGAGGTTGCAGCGCGGAGGTGAGAACAAACCCATCCACCGCGCGACGATCTACCGCGTCCTCGATGATGTCAGCGACCGTAGTGGGCGACCCGACGATGGTGGCCATCGTGTCGTCGAACACACGTGGCACCAGTTCGGCCATCGACAAGTTCTCGTGTTCCGCGATCGCCTTGAGCTCGGCCACCGCCTTGCGCGGGTCGCGCTCGCCGCGAATACGATTCTTCGTGTACTCACCGGCAACCTGCCAATCCGGTTCGACGGAGGGCAGCGGCCCGTGCACGTCATAGCCCGACAGATCCCGACCCCAGTACCGGCCGAGGTAGTTTCGCACCATGCCGGGGGTCATCATCGAGTTCCGCAATTCGGCAAACTCATCCGTGGCATCACGGTCAGTCTCACCGACGTGCACGAAGGCGCTTCCCATGATCTTCACTCCTTCGGCGGCCCGACCGCGATCGGCGATTCGGCGCGTGAGATCGCTGTAAAACAGCTGCCCCTTCTCCACGCTTTCAAAGCCGGTGAATACCAAATCCGCGTGTTCCGAGGCGAAGTCGCGTCCGGCATCGGATTCGCCTGACTGCATCAGCACCGGATGCGACCGCGGATCGACCGACAGGGCGGCCGTGGCGCTCACGTCGAAGTACCTGCCGTGATACGTCATCCCGGTTGTGGGGGACGCCCAAAGCCCGTTGGTCAGCTGGACGAACTCGGCCGCCCACTGGTAGCGCTGCTCGCGCGGCAGGAGATCGGTGTGGGAAAAGTTCGCCGCTGTGGTTGCATTCGCCGACGTCACCACATTCCACCCGGCGCGACCACCCGAGATCGCCGCCAAGGAGCCGATCTGACTAGCCAGCTCATACGGGTTGGAGAACGTGGCGTTGACGGTAGCCATCAATCCGATCTTGGTGGTGATGGCGGCGAGAGCGCCGTACAGAACTACCGAGTCGAGACGTCCGGCCGAATAGGGTTCGAGGACCCGGCCATTGGATTCCCCGACGCTCAGGTCTTCACCATAGAACATGAAGTCGAGCTTGGCGGCTTCCGCGGCGGTGACGAAATGTCGATGCGCGTCGAAATCGATGAGGTCCTGGGCATCTCGATGTGCCCATGCAACCGGCTCTCCGACGGTGTACAGGCCGGCGCCGAGCGGAATGTGCCGAGGATGACTCACGAAACCCTCTCCACCGCGAGGCGGTTCACCGCAGGAGACAACCCAAGGCGCTGCCGAAGCGTTCCGCTTCGGGGGGCGAGATCACGCAGTCCACGGTTGGCGAGTTCGTCCCCGATAGTCAGAATGGTTGCCTCGCCGATTTTTTCGCTGTCGATATCAACGATGATTCCGTGCGCGACATCGGAGATCGTGTCGAGCACGGTGAGTGTGTCCGACAGGCTGATGAAGGGAATGTCCACAACGATGCGTGCCTCTGGGAACTCCTTGCGCGCCGCCCGGACCTCATCCACAGAGGTGGTCCGCAGGCGCAGTAACTCGCCGACTGCTTGGGCCAGACGTCGACTCTGCGCGTCATCGGTGAGCGTGACGAACGTGGGTGGATGGCCTTGAGGCGGCCGAGGCAGGGTTGCGGGTCCGCGAACCGCGAAGTATCTGCCCGCGTGGTTGAGATGGTGCACGCGGTCGGCGCGGATGAAGATTCCGCGTGCCTTGTCACGGACGATCGCGTCATCTTCCCAGCTGTCCCACAAATCGCGTATGACATTGGTGAATTCGACGATACGGTCAGTCAACTCGCCAGGTGGCAACGGGGCGGGCAGCCCGCGTCTGCGCGCGGATTCCTCGCTTGCGTCGATCTTGAGCTGCCAGGCGACCCTGCCCGTTGCGACGTGGTCGAGTGTCGCCAGTGCTCTCGATGTAAAGAACGGTTCAGCATAGGTGACGTCGAATTCGGCCACCAGACCGAACGTGGTGCGTGGTGCGAGATACGCCAAGACCATTGCCGGTTCCAGGAGCGCGACCTTCTCGTCAGCCGTCACAACCAGAAAATCGGCGGCTACGTTCTCGGCGCAGGTAGCGAGGCGACGAATATCGTTGCCGGGAACGTGCATCGAAACGCCAAATAGGAAATCGGCTTTGGCTCTTTGGATGTCAGACATCAATAGATGTCCATACCCGTCGACTGGCGTTTGGACACCGTCCCGAAATGCGTTTCCGCCACGGCCCGCGCTGCCCGCTCACCGATCACCACACAGGGTGCCATCGTATTGCCAGTCGTGAGCCTGGGCATTATCGAACCATCGGCCACCCGCAGACCCTCGACACCGTAGACCTTCAGTTCTCCGTCCACCACCGACATCGCGTCGCGGCCCATCTTCGCCGTGCCCACCTGATGCCAGAACGTCGTCGCCCCGTCGCGCAGGTACGCGTCGAATTCCTGGCCGCTGAGATCGCCTGGCATGACTTCGCGCCGAACAAACGGCCGAAGCGCCGCCGAATTGCCGACCTCACGCAACACCTGTACGCAAAGGCGGGAATTGGCAAGGTCATCCGGATGTGAGAGCCCGTTGGCGTCGACCCGTGGCGGGTCGTCGGGGCCTGGGCCCGTCAGGCTCACGGTGCCGCGACTCTTCGGTTGCGTCAGCGCGCCGAACAGAAACCAGCCCTTCTCGGGCAGCGGGTAGCGGGCCGCGGTCGCCGCAGTGCCAAAGGGAATCGCCCCCAAACAGGCGTACATGTCTGGGCTGTCCAGCCCGGCTCGGCTGGTCCAGAACATGCTGGCCTGCCCCCTTGCATCATTGTTCCAGTTCGATGGGAACTCCCACACCAGAGGAAACGGAAGATGGTCCTGGAAGTTGTTGCCCACCCCGGGTAGATGGACTGTCACCGGAATCCCGAATTGTCTCAACTGCTTTTCATCACCGATGCCTGACTGCATGAGCAGCTTAGGAGTGTTGATGGCGCCGAGCGACACAACCACTTCGGACTGGGCACCGATGCGGTGGACCGTCCCGCGGTGAGTGAACTCCACCCCAGTGGCACGCTGCCCTTCCAGCACCAGCCTGCGCACCACCGCGTCGGTGAGCACCGTCAGGTTCGGGCGATCCAGGATCGGAAACACGTATGAGCGGAAAACCGATTGGCGCCGACCGTCTTTCGTCACGACATCGAGCAGGGCGGCACCGCCGGTGCCCTCCATCATCTCGCCGTTAGCGCTGTCGAACGTCGGCATACCCATGGAGCGAGCGCGGTCGACGACCGCCGCCGCGCACGGGTGGGGATTCTGAACCGGCTCGACATGCATCGGCCCCCCGGTGCCACGCCGGGAATCTGCTGCGCCCGTCCAGCTCTCGATTCGGCGGTAGATGTCGAGGACGCTTTGATAACTCCAGGCAGGATCGCCAGATTCGGCAGCAAAGAAGTCCCAGTCGACCTTGTGGCCGTGCGCCCAGCTCGTCACGTTCACGCTGGATCCGCCGCCGAGCACCTTGCCCATCGACATCGAAATCGACCGGTCGTTCAGATGAGGGTTCGGTTCGGCTACAAAACCCCAGTCCCGATCGCTACCCAGGTTTATCGGCCACAGGTGCGGATCCATCACGCTTGGCACATCGTCGTCGCCCCCCGCCTCTAGCAGAAGCACAGCGACATCCGGATTTTCGGCAATCCGGCGCGCGACCACACAGCCTGATGAACCGGCACCGCACACGATGACGTCGTAGTCCGGTCTGAGCGCCGAGGCCAGCCGTTCCTGGTTCTCCTTGGCACGCCGGACGAACTCCGACGATTCAGACCCGGCGGAGTATTGGCTCTCGATTGGCTCGGGTTGAGCGGTTGTCATCGCGGTTGGTCTCCGTTCTCCATGTCTCCGAAGCTAGGGGCAGTCCTCTCATCGGGCCATATCCTCCGGGCAATGCCTGCCATCGATGATGTCGATAACAGATGATCGCTCGAGTACGGCGACAGATGCGCAGCGGTTCGGGCTCAGGGCAAGCGATGATGCCCACGCTTCAAGAGGCGTTCGCGATCCGAATCAGTTTGACGTTCAGGAATTCGCCCGGCGTCGAGGGCTGGCCAGCGCTCGGAATCGCCCGAGTTGCCATATGCAGCTCAAGCAGCTGAGGCCCAACCAGCCAAGCCTGCACCTCGCAGAACTGCTAGATCCGGAGAACTCGGGCAGGTGGAAATAACGGGCTGGCCGCGCACACAGAACACCATGCACGCCTGAGGCTGAGGTCAGTTCGGCGTTGTTTCGCTCGCCAGCGTGCTGACCGGAGCCTCCGTGGCGAGGTGGTTAGCCACGAATTGTGCTGCCTGCGTGGTCAACCCGGACTCGACGTAGAGACTGTGCGCCGGCCTGTCGTCACCGCTGGAGCACACCGGATCGGCCCCGTTGCACAGGTCGATGGTCTTGTACCCGTACCCCGGGCTCAGCGCCGTGAGCGGGCCTCCGAGCAGTTTGATGGACGGATTGCCGAACACCGCCACCGCGGCGACATGATCGGCGACGGCCGGCGGCATCGGGTTGGTGAAGCCGAGCTGGGGATGGTCAGCGATGGCGATGGCATCGATGACGGCCGCGCCCTGGGAAAAGCCGCCGAGCACGATCTTGGTGTCGGGGCAGGTCGCGACGGTGTTCTGGACGAAGGCACTGGCATCATTCGCGCCCTCTGCGGCGCGCAGGAAGTTGTATGAAGCCGGGTAGTTGACGGCGTAGACGTCGACGGACTCGCCCGGCACCAATGACCGCAGGTCGTTGACGAATGCATCGCCGACGCGCCCGACCCCGCCTGGCTCACCGGTGCCGCGTGCGAAAACCACCTGTACATCGGGGCAGGCCGCAGCCTGCGCTACCGCGGGTGCGACGAGCGTCACACCCGAAACCGCCGCTGCCGCAACGGTCAGAATCAGCCCACGCACCTTGTTCATGCATGGGCAAACGCCGCGGACGGCTCAATTCATTCCACGCAGGGCCTACCGCCCCCCGATGCCGCTGTCGACCACCTTGATCTGCTTGTGGGGGAATCGGCGTTCAGCGTGCTCCTTGGCCACCGAGTTCGGCAGCACGTAGAGCGTCTCCTTCTTCTCCTGCAGGGGCTTGAGCACCAGGTCCATGAACCCCTTCCGGTCTTCGAGGTAGGGCTCGATGACGTCCTCACCCGCCGGACATACGGCCAGACAGTAGGCCGCCTTGTAATTGGCCTTGAAGGACAGGCTCTGCCACATCGAGGCGTTCTCGGAATCGCTCACCCGCGAGCGGAAATCGGCGGCATCCTCACTGTCGGCGATGGTCTGCGCCCAGTCGGTGAATCCGCCCATGAACTCGCGGTAGTTGTGCACCGAACACGCGACGAAGTCGAACTCACCATCCTTCTTGATCGCACCGACCGGGCAGGCCGCCACGCAGAGCTTGCATTCCAGACAGGGTGAATAGTCAAGCGGCTCACCGTAGCTGCTGATCTGCGAGGCCACGAGCACCGTTCCCAGGAGGATGAAGTTGCCGAACTTCGGGTGAATCACGTTGCGGTGGATTCCCATCACCCCGAGGCCGGAGGCCACCGCGACGGGTTTGTGCGCCACCACCCAGATGCGGCCGGGGAATCGGTCCATCTCCATCGGAAACGACATCGACGGATTGATGGCGCGGTAGCCGGCGTCTTCCAGCGCACGGGTGATCCGGTGGGCGGCCTCGTTCATGATCTCGCCGCTACGGTGGAACTCCTGATGGCGACGCTGCGCGCCGTCGACCTGACGTTGTCGCGGTTCATCTTCACGACCAGGGATATGTAGCTGCGCGTGCCGGGCAGTGCGGCGTCGACGTGCTCGCGCTCGGAGGCCAACTCCGGGTTGTCGACGCTGGCGAACGCGACGTCGTCGGCACCCGCGTTCAGACACACCTCGCGCAGCCAGTCTGCGTCGATGACGCCCGGTCGCCGGACAGTTCGCGATCGCACCTTGCGGACCGTCGGGTGGTCGGCGAGCCGGGCGGGGATCCTGTCGGTCATGCTAGGTATAGTACACTATACTCAGATGATCGCTGGCAGGCGAGGGGCGACGGCAGGTGCGGACGATCGGCGCAGCGGTCCCCGTCGGCTACGACGACCCGGAGTCAGCCGAAACGGTCCGCAGACTGAAGGCACTCGCCGCGCGTCACAGGAACGAGTTCGCCAGCGTCAGCCCGCGCTCGGGAAACGCGCCGAGTGCGAACGTCTCGGCATTGCCCAGCCCTACTCCGCCGCCGACGGGATCCTCTACCCGCACGAGCAGATCGCGCAACTGATGAAGCTCGCGCGCGTTCTCGGGTTTATCGCAGTCGACCACGTGGCTGCCCTCGACCTTGAGATCGCCGACCCACTGGCCGTACACCCAGTCGTTCCAGCCGTAGTAACCCGCGGTGCCCAGATGAAAGCCGCCCGGCCCGGCCGCAGTGATGGCCAGCGGTCTTTTGGCGCCGTCGGAATCGATAAGGGTCACGGTGCCGTGCGTGAACCGCCGGTTGTCGTCCTGGAAGTGCATGTCCTGTTCGACGGAGACGAACCGGTGTGACGTGCCGTCGTCGTTCTGCTGCTCTGCCTGGCAACGGATCTCGAGAAAACCGTCGCCCCGCTCCTCCTGGTACATGACGAACAGCGAGTAGGTCGACCCGTCCTGGCGCGTCAACGTCATCGGCAGCCACGTCATGAACATCTGCTTTATCTTGCGGCCCCCGCGCGGCAGACCCGGGATCGGCTTACCGACGCCTGGTCGCAGCCCCCAGGAGTGGTCCCGAATCGAAATCCATTCGTCCGCCTCGATTTCGGTGCGCTCACCTTCTAGCTCCACCCATCCGGACGCCACCCCGATCTGGTGGTATCGCAACACATTGTGGGTGACGCGGTAGCCGTCCGGGCTGCGGTCCGGCCACGGATCCTCCAGCGCCGTATCGAAACTTCCTCGCAGCTCGACGTCGAACGCGATCGGGGCGTGGTCGGTTTTCTCCAGGCCCACCCGGATCGCGCGCAACGGCTCCACCACGCGGTAGGAGATAGGCCCGACCTGGGTACCCGCCGGATCCGATGACAATCGGCGCCCCGCACGCACCGTCCACTGCTCGGTACCGCGGCATACACCTGCCGCTCCGTCGAACACGCCGCGGTTGGTGTACTTGCCGACGCCGAGGACAACCTGTAGTGAGTTGTCGCGGGCGTGCGCGATGGTCCAGATCTTCTCGGTCCACGACGGGTCCGACTGGCTCACCGTGGCGAAGGTGTCGACGATCTGGTGGGCGAGGAGTTCGTCTTCTGGCACCAGGGCGCCGTAGTTCGTCGTCAGCAAGCGACTACCTTTCTGCGGTTCCGGGCCCCCAACCTCCCCCAGCGCGACACTTAACATTGGCACCAGCAATGTCTCGCTTCATGAAACCGGCGCCGGAACCCGGAGAGCGCTAGTGTGACATTTGGACGTATAGATGTAAAGGATGCGATCGTGGCTTCTCGCCCCACCGCCGACGCGGATCCGTCGACGCGGCGCCGGATCCTGGCCGCCACCTTCGTCGTGCTCTCCAGGGACGGCAGTCGCAAACTGCAGCTCTCGGATGTGGCCACTGAGGCAAAGGTGTCGCGCCCGACGCTGTACCGGCACTTCGGCTCCAAGGACGGACTACTCGAGGCGTTCGGCCTCTACGAGCAGGACAACTTCGATGCCGGCATCGCCGCGGCGGTCGCCGGCCTCAGCGGGCCCGACCGACTGGACGCCGCACTGCGGTTCGTCGTCGAGTTTCAGAGCACCTATTCGCTGGGATCGCTGGCCGACATCGAGCCCGAGCATGTGCTGCAGCAATTGAAGCGGGTGCTGCCGATCATCCACGAGCGCATCGCCCGCATCATCCCCGGCGACGACAGCGAAATCGATGCGGCCGCCGTCGTACGGATCGCAGTGTGCCACTACATCATCGGCGGCGGGACTCCCGAACAGTTCCTTGCCGAACTGCGCCACGCTGCGGGTCTCGGTCCCTCACGACGCCGCTTGTCGCGGGTGGTCGACAACTAAGCCACTGGGTCGGGTCCCTGCAGAAGGATATTACAACGGGACCATCACACGTAAAGTAGCTGTTCTTTACATCTAGTGGGTGCTATGTAACTCTGTTCCTCATGGCTGGGATCACGCTCGTCCAACGCGACCTTGCCGCTACGCGTGCGCAGCTGCAGAAGTGGTTCGAGTACCGATTCGCCCGCGAAACGGTGGTCTCGGAGCTGAGCGCGGCCAATCGGGCGGCGGGATGGTCGAGCGAAAGCCTGGTGTTCGCCGCCGAGGTCGACGGCGAGACGAATGAATACGTCATCCGAATTCCTCCCACGGGCGGCGGAATTTTTCGCGAATACGATCTGGGCACCCAGACCCTGACGCAGGAATTGCTGCACGACTACGGCATCGCGACACCGTCACCGATCCTGTACGAGCCCGACCGCGCATGGCTCGGCACGAAATTCCTTGTGATGCCACGCATCGTCGGCCATACGCCGTCGGACACGTCGTACGCCACGAGGGGTTGGATGCACCACGCAGGGCCCGACGTTCAGCGGCGCGCACACGATTCGTTTCTCGAGACACTCGCGCGCCTGCAGCGCGTTCCGGTCAGCGAGGCGACGTGGCTCGAGCGCCCCGCCGGATTCGGTGTCTCCGCGGAGCTCGGATGGTGGCACGAGTACGCCCGGTGGGGATCTGACAACCAGGTCCCCGACATCATGACCGAGGCCTTCGGCTGGCTGCGACGCCGTCAACCGGACGAGACGTCGGCCCCGACGATCTGTTGGGGAGATGCCCGGATGTCCAACGCCATCTTCGACGACACCGGCCAGATCGTCGGGGCGCTGGACTGGGAGCAGGCGTGTGTGTGCCCGGCCGAGGCCGACATCGCGTGGTGGCTCGCCACCCGCAAGCAGATGCTGGAGGTGAACGGAATCGATGCCGACCCCGAGCTGCCCGGCTTCGCCAGCCGCACAGCAGTGGTCGTCAGGTTCGAGGAGATGATCGGCCGAGAACTCGAAAACCTGGACTGGTACGAGATTTTCGCGATGGTCCGGATGGGCTGCTGCATTCTGCGCACCCAGATGCTCCTGCGCACCAACGGCCAACCCGACCACTTCCTCACACGGGCACCGATTCTGCCCACGTGGACCATCGAGGCGATCCGCGCCTAGTCACCCGTGCGGCGGGCGTACGCCCGCAACGCGAACGGCGCGATCACCGCCGTCATCGCCAACGACCACAGGATCGTCGCAAGTATTGGGTGGTGCAATGGCAGTTGCGCCTCCGGCGGCGCCGGCGGGCCGTTGCCCCACAGCTGCCGTACCGCCTGGGTCAGCGACGACACCGGATTCCACTCGGCGATCACCCGAAGCCAGCGCGGCATGGGTTCGGTCGGCGCGAAGGTGTTCGCCAGGAACGTGATCGGAAACAGCACGGTGAACATCACGCCGTTGACCGCTTCGACCGACCGCATCACTGAGCCGATCAGGATCCCGAACCAGATCATCCCGAAGCCGAACACCAGGATCAGCGCGAATGCGAGCACAGCATCGGCCACACCCCCGCGGATCCGCCATCCGATGCACAACCCCGTCACCGCCATCACCACCACACCGATGGATGAATGCAGCAGGCTGGCGATGCTGCGACCGATCAGCACGGCGGACCGCCGGATCGGCAGCGAGCGGAACCGGTCGATGATGCCCTTTTCGACATCGGCGGTGATGCCAGTGGACACCACGAATGCGGTGAACACGATGGTCTGGGCCTGGATGCCCGGGAGCAGGAACTCGCGGTAGGACGCGCTTCCGCTGGTCGCGATCGATGCGCCGAACACGAACGCGAACAACAGCACGAACATGATGGGCTGCACGGTGACGTCGCTGAGCATCTCGGGCATCCGCTTGGTGTGGATCATGTTGCGCTTGACCATGATCCAGGACTGCTCGAGGATGTTCGTCTGACGGATCTGCGGCCGCTCGATGGTGTCGCGGGGCCTGTGCTCGGTGGCTGTCACGCGCCGACCTCCCCGGCGTCGTCACCCTCGGCGCGATGGCCGGTGAGGGACAGGAACACGTCGTCAAGACTGGGCCGCGACAAACCGATGTCGTCGACTTCGATCGCACCCTCCTGCAACCAGTCAGCGACGCGGGTCAGCTCGGCTATACCGTCGGCCTTCGCGGTGAGCATCCTGGCGCCCACATCGACGTGGACGTCGGCGCCCGTGCGCGCGATCAGCTCCCGCGCCGCAGGCAGATCGGTCGCCCGGGACACCGTGACGACCAGGCTGGCGTTGCCCGCCTGCTGCTTGAGCTGAAACGGCGTGCCCTGCGCGATGATCCGGCCGTGGTTCATCACGACGATGTTGTCGGCGAGTTGGTCCGCTTCCTCGAGGTATTGCGTGGTCAGCAGTAGCGTGGTGCCGTCGGCGACGAGGCGGCGCAGCTTGTCCCACAGGTCGTTTCGGCTGCGCGGATCGAGTCCGGTCGTTGGCTCGTCGAGGAACAGCACTGGCGGCGACGCGATGAGGCTGACGGCGAGGTCGAGCCGTCGACGCATGCCACCGGAGTATCCACGTACCGGCCGGTCGGCGGCCTCGGTGATCGAAAACTGTTCGAGCAGTTGGCTTCCCAGACGTTCCAGATCGCGACGTCCGATGCCGTAGAGGCCGCCGATCATCCGGATGTTCTCGCGTCCGGTCAGCAGCTCGTCGACGGTGGCGACCTGTCCGGTGAGGCCCATGTTGCGACGCACCATGTCCGGTTCGCGCAGGATGTCGTAGCCGGCGACGGTAGCCGTTCCGCTGGTCGGCACCGTCAGCGTCGCCATCATCCGGACGGTCGTGGTCTTGCCCGCCCCGTTGGGCCCGAGCAGCCCCAGCACCGTGCCGGGCGGCACCACGAAGCTCACACCGTCGACGGCTGGCCTGTCACGGGCGGGGCCGCCGAATTTCTTGACGAGGTCGATGGCCTCAATGGCCGGGGAGGTCATGGCGTCGACGGTATCGACCGGCCCCGACATCGCGCGAGTTCATTTCGACGACGAGCGACCGCAAAATGCCACATCTCCGCGGCGTGTCACGTACAAACACGGTCGGTCGCGCGCGGGAAGGCGGCGGAACTAAGTGACCAGCGAGACCGAGTTGGAGCGGCGCAGCTTGCCCGACGGTGTCTTCGGGATGCTGCCCGGCCCGAGCACCACGACGTTGCGCGGCCGCACGTCGACCTCGGCCACCACCTCATGGGCGACCTGATGCTCGATGCGGCGCACCTCGACCGGGTCCTGCCAGGCGTTGGACTCCACGGCCACGGCGAACGTCTCCCGCGCGTGGCCAGCGTCCAGTCGCACCGCGACGGCGCAGCCCGGCCGGACTCCCTCGACGCGGCCTGCGGCACGCTCGATGTCGGTCGGGTAGATGTTGCGGCCGGCCATGATGATGACGTCCTTGACGCGACCGCACACGATGACGTTGCCCTCTTCAGTCACGTAGCCGAGGTCGCCGGTGTCATACCAGCCGTGCTCGTCCTGAGCGGGGATGAAACCGCCCATGGTGATGTAGCCCGGCGTCAGGCTCTCACCACGCAGTTCGATGACGCCGACGCCACGCGCGGGCATGACGTTGCCGTGCTCGTCGATGACGCGGGCCTCGAGGTCGGTCAGCAGCGGCCCCAGCGAGGCCAGTCGCCGAGTGTTGCCCTTGGTGGCCGGTACGGCGCGGCGCAGTGCGGCGAGCAGGTCCGCGTCGACCTCGTCGACCACGAGTCCGGCGCCGCACGGTGAGAAGGACACCGCGAGCGTGGTCTCGGCCATCCCGTAGGCGGGCAGGATCGCGTCGGGCTTCAACCCGAACGGCTTACCCGCATCCAGCAGGTCCTCGACGTCGGCGGGTTCGACGGGCTCCGCCCCCGATAGTGCGAACCGCAGCGTCGACAGGTCGAACTCGCCCGGCTTTGCCTGGCGCCGCAGCCGCTTGGCGAACAGCGCGTACGCGAAGTTCGGAGCCGCGGTCATGGTGCCCTTGTACTTGTCGATGAGCTTGGCCCACAGCAGCGTGTCGCGGAGGAAATCCATCGGCGTGACCTTGACCAGTTCCGCGCCGAAGTACATCGGGATGGTGAGGAAGCCGACCATGCCCATGTCGTGGAAGCAGGGCAGCCAGCTGACCATGACGTCCTTGTCGACGTCGTACTCGGCGCCGATGAACATTGCCTCGGCGTTGGAGTGGATGTTGCGGTGCGTGATCTGCACGGCCTTCGGGGATCCGGTGGATCCCGACGTCAGCTGCATGAGGGCCAGGTCGTCCTCGCCGACCTCGATGGGGTCGATCGGTTCCGACGCCAACAGGTCGGCGACGGTCAGAACCGTGATGCCCTTCTCCTCGAGCACCGGGATCGCCACCAGGAACGGCTCGGAGACGATCACGGCCTTGGCCTCGATCATGCTGATGACATTCATGGTGTCCTCGGCCCAGATCACGAGGTCGGTGCGGGGCGTGGGCTGGTGGAGCATGGTCAGGCAGGCGCCGCGCATCCACAGGCCCTGCGCGACCGGCGCGATCTCCACCGGGAAGCCGGCCAGCACGCCGACCGAATCCCCGAGTCCGATACCGGCTGCCGCCAGGCCGCCTGCCACGGCGCGGGCCCGCTCGTGGACCTCACCCCAGGTGTGGCGGACGGGCTCGTACGGTTCACCGGTGACCATGCCCGTCGCAACGGTGCGGGCGTTTCGGTACATCTTGTCGGTGAAACGGCTCACGACGACCTCCTCGGTTTCCGAACAGGGAATGCCCGGTGGTAATGCTCCGCCTGATCAGAGGCGCTTTCCAGCAGGCGCGCATACAAATGGGGAGCGGTTGAGTCTCGAATTGGTGATGCCTCTGGTTTGGCGCTGGCTATGACGAATCGCCCACCGAGGTTGCCGGCGGGCGCAAAAGTCGCGTCCAAACGATGACCGCTAGTTTTCACCGTCGATCATCTTAAACATTTCTTAAGGACCTGCCAAAATCTCGCGATATTTGAGTCCTGGGTCACACCCGTCGTCACGCTCGAGCACACGCTTGTTTTCGGGCCTTATCGAGGTTCACGTACAACAACCGTGCGCTCGGCGCCAGGCGCGTCACACGGAGGCCGACGGCGCCGGCACCACCCGCGCGCCCTGCACCGGGCCGCTGGCGACGCGCACCGTCCGGCAGACCCCGGCGCTGGCCATTTGGGTGGCGACGTCGACCGCCGAAGACGGCGATGAGCAGAGGAACGCACATGTCGGCCCGGAGCCCGAGACGATGCCCGCCAGCGCCCCGGCTTCGGTGCCTGCGCGCAGTGTGCGGCGCAGCTCGGGGTCGAGGCTCAGCGCGGCCGGCTGCAAGTCGTTGCCGAGCAGCGGCGCCAGCTGTGCCGGATCGCCGGAGGCGAGGGCGGCCAGCAACGGCTCGGCATCGTCGAGACGCGGCGGAGCCTGGCGGTCTGAACCCGATGTCTCACGCAACCGATCAAGCTCGGCGAACACCGATGGCGTCGACAATCCGCCCTCAGCGAAGGCCAGCACCCAATGAAATGTGTTGCGGGCGAGCACCGTTGCTAATTCTTCGCCGCGGCCGGTGCCCAGCGCGGTGCCTCCGTGCAGCGCGAACGGAACATCGCTGCCCAGTTGTGCGGCGAGCACATGGAGGTCTCGGCGCGGAACCCCGAGCTCCCACAGCGTGTTCATCGCGACGAGCACCGCGGCGGCATTGGCACTGCCGCCGGCCATCCCGCCGGCAACGGGTATCGACTTCTCGACGGTTATCGCCACGTCCGGCGCCCGTCCGACATGGTCAGCGAGCAACTCGGCAGCACGCCACGCGAGATTGCGTTCATCGGTCGGCAGAGTGTCCGCACCTTCGCCCGCCAATTCCAGCGACAGCACATCGGCGTTGCGGACGGTGATCTCGTCGAGCAACGAAACCGCGTGAAACACGGTGGTCAGCTCGTGATAGCCGTCGTCGCGACGATCGCCGACCTCGAGGTAGAGATTGACCTTGCCCGGCACCCGCACCGTGACCGATCCGGTCGGAACCCACTCGGATGCGGTGCTGCCATTGGACACCAGACGACACTATCGGAGTGAGCCGTGCCCGAGTGGCCGTCTGAGCAGGTCAATGTCGCTGCGCACACCCCCTACTCTGAGGACGTGCTCTCGCCCGGCGAGGAGTTTGAAGGTCACGTCGTCGACCACGTGGTGGGCCACGGCGGATACGCGACGGTGTACCTGGCGCGCGACATGGATTCGGATCAGGACGTGGCGCTCAAGGTGCTCGACGGCGATCACCGCCATCTCGAGCACGTCGCGCGGCTGCGACGTGAGTTCGAATTCGCCCGCCGCCTAACCCATCCCCACATCGTGACGGTGTACAAGCGCGGCCCGGCATGGCTGTCGATGGAGCTTGTCGCCGGTGGCAGGATCAACGACCTGGACGCCTTGGCGAAACGTCTTGCCGCACTGGAGCAGATCGCCGACGCATTGGACTACACCCACAACCGAGCAATCGTGCACTGCGATGTCAAGCCGGCGAACATCCTCCTACACCAGGACGTGCACCAGGACCCTTCCAGAGCAGTCCTGATCGACTTCGGAGTCGCCCACGCGGTCACCGACGATGTCGGCTACCGGGCAACACAAATCGAGGCATCGCTGCCCTATGCTGCGCCGGAGCTGATCACCGGCCACGCCCCGACGGGAGCCACCGACGAGTATGCGCTGGCATGCACCACCGTCGAGTTGATCACCGGATCGCCGCCATTCACGATGCCGTCTGGGCTCGGCCTGATCGACGCGCACCTGCACCGGCCGCCGCCGCGCTGGTCCCGTGAAATCTCTTGGCTGCCACGCATATTCGACTCAATCGCCGCGAAGGCCCTTGCGAAGGCGCCAGAGGACCGTTACCCCACGTGTCGTGAATTCGTCTCGCTGATAGCCCGCGCGCTGCACTAGCGGGCTGTGCTACCTCACGCTCGGGACGGAACCCTCACGCCGCTGCCGATGGTGCACGACCGGCTTGGGCTCGCTTTCGGCTTCCTGGCCCTCTTCCGACCGTTCCAGCAGTCGGACGAAGTCCGCGACGGAGAGCGTCTCGCCGCGTCGCGACGGGTCGATGCTCGCGGCGAGCAGCCGGCTGGCCGACTCGTTGCCCGAGCCCGCCCATTCGGCGAAGGCGTTGCGCGACGTCTTGCGTCGCTGCGCGAAGGCGATGTCGATCAGGTTGAAGACCCGTTCGCGGAAGCCTTCCTCGGCAGGCCACGGTGGCGTCTCGTAGCGGTCGATGCGGACCAGACCGGAGTACACACGCGGGATCGGCCAGAACACCGTCGGCGAGACCATGCCGTAGCGCCGGACGTTACCGAAGTAGCGAACCTTCACGCTGGGTACGCCGTAGTCCTTGCCGCCGGGTTCGGCGGCGAGGCGTTCGGCGACCTCGGCCTGCACCATCACCATCACGGTGCGGATCGAGGGGAACTCGGCCAACAGGTGCAACAGCGCGGGTACGGCGACGTTGTAAGGCAAGTTGGCAACGAGCGCGGTCGGCTCGTCGGGGATCTCACTGCGGCTCAGGTTGAGAATGTCCCGGTTGAGCACGGTCAGACGATTGATCTCGCTGTGGGAATGCTCGGCCACGGTGATGGGAAGCTGTCGGGCCAGGAGGGGGTCGATCTCCACCGCCGTCACGCGCGCGCCCCTGTCAAGCAGGGCGAGCGTCAGTGAACCCAGGCCTGGACCGACCTCGAGAACGTGGTCGTGCCGGTTGACGCTGGACGCCGAAACGATTCGACGAACGGTGTTGGCGTCGTGGACGAAGTTCTGGCCGAACGACTTGCGCGGCCGGAAATCAATCTCTCTCGCCAGGTGTCTTATCTCGGTCCGCCCGAGTAAACGAATCGTCAGCGTGCCCCAATCCTCCCGCTGCACGTCGGCCAAGCACCCCACCCCTGACGTGCCCGAGTGACCTCAGCAATCGCGATCTGCTCTTCTCTCGTTGCCAAATCGGCTCTGCCAGCATACCTCAGACCGCCGTTGCGCTCCCAGGTGTCGACGTGCCTCACCTACTTTGAGCGCGTGGCCGGTGGTGGTGCCTCACCTATTTTGAGCGCGTGGTCTAGAAGGCTTGCCCGATGTGGAAGGCAAGATCGATATGGCTGCGAGGCGGCAGGTAACGA
>NZ_NVQE01000007.1 GCF_002591975.1 Mycobacterium neglectum
CAGTCACGGGCCCGGAGAGCCCATCCCCACCACGATCCCGCCCTCGCAAGCGACAGCACGCCAATTCTCGCGCCCTGGCCCGTCCCGCCGGCCAGTCTCAGAACCGCCTTGTTCAGCGCCCTCCTAGCGAGTCCGCGGCCTGGCGTCGAGATTGCGCCCAGGGTCGTTGATCGAGCCCATTCACGACCCTCAATGCAATCTCGGAGGAGTTGCGACTAACCTACCGGTTGGTTGGGCACGTCTCGATGGCGAGGGGAGTGTGTGAGTGAGCTCTGCGGTCCGAATCGGCAACTCCTCGGGTTTCTACGGTGACCGACTCGCGGCGATGCGGGAGATGCTCACCGGCGGCGAGCTGGACTACCTCACCGGTGATTACCTTGCCGAACTCACGATGTTGATCCTGGCGCGCGACCGGGCCAAGTCGCCCGACCGCGGCTATGCCAAGACCTTTCTGGTCCAGCTCGAAGAGTGCCTCGGCCTCGCACTGGACCGCGGCGTGCGCATCGTCGCCAACGCGGGCGGACTCAACCCCGCCGGGTTGGCGCAGGCGGTACGGGAGTTGGCGGACCGTCTCGGGTTGAGCGTGCGCGTGGCCCACGTCGAGGGCGACGATCTGTTGCCGCGCGCCCAGGAGTTGGGGCTCGGCACGCCGCTGGCGGCCAACGCCTACCTCGGCGCTTGGGGCATCGTGGACTGCCTCAACTCGGGTGCCGATGTCGTCGTCACCGGCCGAGTCACCGACGCGTCGGTCATCGTCGGACCCGCGGCCGCACATCACGGATGGAGCCGCACCGACTACGACCAGCTCGCGGGTGCGATCGCCGCCGGCCACGTCATCGAATGCGGTGCGCAGGCCACCGGCGGCAATTACGCGTTCTTCGCTCGGGATTTTCCCGACCTGACGGCCTTACTCCGTCCGGGCTTCCCGCTCGCCGAGGTCGCCGCCGACGGGTCGTCGGTGATCACCAAACATCACGGCACCGGCGGAGCCGTCACCGTCGACACCGTCACCGCACAGCTGCTCTACGAGATCACCGGCGCGCGTTACGCCAATCCCGATGCGACGCTGCGCGTCGACACCATCGAGCTGTCCGACGACGGGCCCGACCGCGTTCGGATCAGCGGAGTGAAGGGCGAACCGCCACCTCCGACGTTGAAGGTTTCGCTCAATAGTGTCGGCGGCTTCCGCAACGAGATGACCTTGGTGCTCACCGGATTGGACATCGAGGCCAAGGCAGCGCTGGTGCGCAAACAACTCGAGAGCACCCTGACGGTCACGCCTGCCGAGATGCAGTGGACGCTCGCACGCACCGACCACGTCGATGCCGACACCGAGGAAGCGGCCAGCGCGCTGCTGCGGTGTGTGGTGCGCGATCCGGATCCCGCCAACGTCGGACGCCGGTTCTCTTCGGCTGCAGTCGAACTCGCACTGGCGAGCTATCCGGGATTCACCAGCACTACGCCGCCGGGCGACGGTCAGATCTACGGGGTGTTCCACCCTGCCTTCGTCCCGGCCACCGAGGTACCGCACGTGGCCGTGCACTCCGATGGCAGCCGCGTCGATATCCCCCCGGCCACGGAAACTCTGCAACTGGCCAAGGTGCCGCCGTTCGCATTGCCCGAGCCGATTCCGTTTGGCGAGACCCGACGGGTACCGCTGGGCGTGATCGCCGGCGCCCGCAGCGGCGACAAAGGTGGCAGCGCCAACGTCGGGGTGTGGGTACGCCGTGGCGACCACTGGCGGTGGCTGGTACACACACTGACCGTCGAGAAGCTTCGCGAGATGCTGCCTGAGACAGCCGATCTCGAAGTCACCCGTGATCTGCTGCCCAACCTGCGCGCAGTCAACTTCGTGATCGAAGGCATCCTCGGCCAGGGCGTGGCCTACCAGGCCCGGTTCGACCCACAGGCCAAGGGTCTGGGTGAATGGCTGCGCAGCCGCCATATCGACATTCCTGAGGAGTTCTTGTCATGAGCATCTGGAATACCCCCGAGCGAGAACAGCTGCGAAAGACGGTGCGGGCGTTCGCAGAACGCGAGATCCTGCCCAATGTCGACGAGTGGGAGCACACCGGCATGCTCCCGCGCGAGCTGCACCGCAAGGCAGGCGACGCAGGCTTGCTGGGGGCGGGCCTACCCGAGGAGATCGGTGGCGGTGGCGGTGACGGCGCGGACGCGGTGGTCATCTGCGAGGAGATGCACTACTGCGGTGCACCAGGCGGGGTCTTCGCATCGTTGTTCACCTGCGGCATCTCCGTGCCGCACATGATCGCCTCCGGCGATGCGCGGCTGATCGACACCTACGTGCGGCCGACACTGCGCGGCGATCTGATCGGCAGCCTTGCCATCACCGAACCGGGCGGCGGTTCGGACGTCGGACATCTGACCACCCGCGCTGTGCGAGATGGCGATGACTACGTCATCAACGGCGCGAAGACCTACATCACCTCGGGAGTGCGGGCCGACTACGTCGTGACCGCAGCACGCACGGGAGGCCCAGGCGCGGCGGGTGTTTCGTTGATCGTCGTGGAGAGAAACACACCTGGATTCGAGGTCACCCGCAAGCTGGACAAGATGGGGTGGCGGTCTTCCGACACCGCCGAACTGAGTTACACCGACGTCCGCGTGCCCGCCGCCAACCTGATCGGCGGCGAGAACACCGGTTTCATCCAGATCGCCGGTGCATTCGTCTCCGAACGCGTCGGCCTTGCCGCACAGGCGTATGCGAGCGCCCAACGGTGTCTCGACCTGACCGTCGAGTGGTGCCGCAACCGCGAGACGTTCGGCAAGCCGCTGATCACACGACAATCCGTGCAGAACACGCTCGCCGAGATGGCGCGACGGGTCGATGTGGCCCGCGTGTACACGCGCGCGATCGTAGAACGGCAACTCGCCGGCGAAAGCAATCTGATCACCGAGGTGTGCTTCGCCAAGAACACCGCCGTCGAAGCCGGCGAGTGGGTGGCCAATCAGGCGGTGCAGTTGTTCGGCGGGATGGGATATATGACCGAATCCGAGGTAGAGCGGCAGTACCGCGATATGCGGATCCTCGGCATCGGCGGCGGTACGACGGAGATCCTCACCGGCCTGGCGGCCAAAACCCTTGGCTTCCAATCATGACCGCGTTGAAGTCGACCATCGATCCACGGTCGGCGGCGTTCTCCGAGGCTGCCGACGTGATGACCGCCAAGCTCGCCGAGCTCGACACCGAACACGCCAAGGCGCTGGTCGGCGGCGGTGACAAGTACGTCAAACGCCACCACGACCGCGGCAAGATGACGGCGCGCGAGCGCATCGAGATGCTGCTCGACCCCGATTCCCCGTTCCTGGAACTGAGTCCATTGGCCGCGTGGGGCACCGACTTCACCGTCGGCGCCAGCGTTGTGACGGGCATCGGTGTAATCGAAGGCGTCGAGTGCCTTGTCGTCTCCAACGACCCCACTGTCAAGGGCGGCACCAGTAATCCGTGGACGCTGAAGAAGATCCTGCGCGCCAATCAGATCGCGCTGCAGAACCGGCTGCCGGTGGTGTCACTGGTGGAGTCCGGCGGCGCCGACCTGCCGACGCAGAAAGAGATCTTCATCCCCGGCGGTCAGATGTTCCGGGACCTCACCCGCCTCTCCGCGGCAGGTATCCCGACCATCGCGCTGGTCTTCGGCAACTCGACCGCGGGCGGCGCCTACATCCCAGGTATGTCCGACCATGTGGTGATGATCAAGGAGCGATCCAAGGTCTTTTTGGCCGGGCCGCCGCTGGTGAAGATGGCGACCGGCGAGGAATCCGACGACGAGTCCCTCGGCGGCGCCGAGATGCACGCCCGCACATCGGGACTCGGCGACTACTTCGCCGTTGATGAGCTCGATGCGATCCGTATCGGCCGCCGCATCGTGGCCAGGCTGAACTGGCGCAAGCAGGGACCACTGCCGGGGCCGGTCACCGAGCCGCTCTTCGACGCCGACGAACTGGTCGGCATCGTGCCCGCCGATCTGCGCATCCCCTTTGATCCGCGCGACGTCATCGCCCGCATCGTGGACGGCTCGGACTTCGACGAGTTCAAACCGCTCTACGGCGGCTCGCTGGTGACCGGCTGGGCCACGCTGTACGGCTACCCGATCGGCATCCTGGCCAACCACCGCGGCGTGTTGTTCTCCGAGGAATCGCAGAAGGCGACCCAGTTCATCCAGTTGGCCAACCGCTCCGACACACCACTGTTGTTCCTGCACAACACCACCGGATACATGGTCGGCAAGAAGTACGAGGAAGGCGGGATGATCAAGCACGGCTCGATGATGATCAACGCCGTCTCCAACTCGACAGTGCCGCACATTTCCCTGCTGATCGGCGCCTCCTATGGCGCCGGCCACTACGGCATGTGCGGCCGGGCCTACGACCCCCGATTCCTTTTTGCCTGGCCCAGTTCCAAGTCCGCCGTCATGGGCGGGGCTCAGCTGGCGGGCGTCCTTTCGATCGTGAGCCGGGCCGCCGCCGAGGCCCGAGGTCAGGAATTCGACGAGGATGCCGACGCCGCGCTGCGCGCCGCGGTTGAGGCGCAGATCGAGGCGGAGTCGCTGCCGATGTTCCTGTCCGGACGGCTCTACGACGACGGCGTGATCGATCCGCGCGACACCCGCACCGTGCTGGGAATGTGCCTGTCCGCCATCGCCAATGGCCCGATCAAGGGCACGTCGAACTTCGGCGTCTTCCGGATGTGAGGACCAGATGATCACAGAGGTCGAAACTGAAGTTATGCAGAAGAATTCCGGGACTTCTCCTGTACAAGCTCAGTCTCGACAGCGGGGAGGCACCAGATGATCACTCGAGTGCTGGTCGCCAATCGCGGCGAGATCGCGCGGCGCGTCTTCGCCACCTGCCGCAAGCTGGGTATCGGGACAGTCGCCGTCTACACCGACCCCGACGCGGCGTCTCCCCATGTCGCCGAGGCCGACGCCCGGGTGCGGCTGGAAGGCACCCGCGGCTACCTCGATGCAGCACAGTTGATCGCCGCCGCACGAGCGGCCGGCGCCGACGCGATCCACCCCGGGTACGGGTTCCTTTCGGAGAACGCGGAATTCGCTGCCGCGGTGGCCGACGCCGGCCTGACGTGGATCGGTCCGCCGGTGGCCGCTGTCGCCGCGATGGGCTCCAAGATCGAGGCGAAGAAGATGATGGCGGCCGCGGGCGTCCCGGTGCTCGAAGAACTCGACCCCGACACCGTGACCGCCGACCAGTTGCCGGTCTTGATCAAGGCATCGGCGGGCGGCGGCGGCCGCGGTATGCGCGTGGTCGACGAATTGTCGGGACTGGCCGGGCAAGTGGAGGCCGCGCGCCGCGAAGCGCAGTCGGCTTTCGGCGATCCGACGGTGTTCTGCGAGCGCTACCTCGCCACCGGCCACCACGTCGAGGTCCAGGTGATGGCCGACCAACACGGCACCGTCTGGGCGGTCGGCGAACGCGAATGCTCGATCCAGCGGCGGCACCAGAAGATCATCGAGGAAGCGCCTTCACCGTTGGTTGAGCGGATCGAGGGCATGGGCGCCAGGCTTTTCGAGGCCTCCCGGCTGGCAGCGGAGGCCATCGGTTACAGCGGCGCGGGCACCGTCGAGTTCATGGCGGACGAGTCGGGCGATTTCTTCTTCCTCGAGATGAACACCCGGCTGCAGGTCGAACACCCCGTCACCGAGGCCACCACCGGTCTGGACCTCGTGGAGTTGCAGCTGCTTGTCGCCGACGGCGGGCGGCTCGACGCCGAACCGCCGCCGACCCGCGGATACGCCATCGAAGCCCGGCTCTACGCCGAAGACCCGGCGAAGAACTGGCAGCCGCAGGCCGGCACCATGCACCGCTTCGAGGTTCCCCAGACGGTGCGTGTCGACACCGGCGTTGAGAACGGGTCGGAAGTGTCGATCTTCTACGATCCGATGCTCGCCAAGGTCATCTCCTACGCACCGACGCGGCGCCAGGCCGCAGCCGTCCTAGCCGATGCGTTGACCCGCAGCCGGCTCCACGGCATCCGGACCAACCGCGATCTGTTGGTCAACGTGCTTAGGCATCAGGCGTTCCTGGACGGCGCCACGGACACGGCGTTCTTCGACACCCACGGCCTCGACCGGCTGGCCGCACCACTGGCCGACGACCGCGCGGTCGCGTTGTCCGCCGTCGCCGCGGCGCTGGCCGATGCCGCACAGAACCGCTCTGACGCAACGGTGTTCGCCGCCGCTCCGAGCGGTTGGCGCAACCTTCCGTCAGGTTTCCAGACGAAGTCCTACGCCCACGCCGGCGACGAGCTGACGGTGCGCTATCGATACACGCGCGCCGGCGTCGACCTACCTGACTACGACGACGTCACCCTCGTGTCGGCCACCCCTTGCCGTGTCGTTCTTTCGGTCGCCGGCGTGGAACGCCCCTTCGATATCGCGAGATACTCCTCGGGCGTGTACGTCGACTCGCCGCTGGGCCCCGTGCATCTTGTTACGTTGCCCCGATTCGGTGATCCCGATGCCGCCGTCGCGCAGGGGTCGCTGCTGGCACCCATGCCGGGGTCGGTGCTGCGCATCGGCGCCGCGGTCGGCGACTCGGTCACCGCCGGGCAGCCGTTGGTGTGGTTGGAGGCGATGAAGATGGAGCACACCGTGACCTCGCCCGGCGACGGGACCCTCACCGAACTCAACGTCGAGGTGGGCCAGCAGGTCGACGTCGGCTTCGCACTGGCCCGAGTACTCGCCCGAGTGGACAACCCTTAAGGAATCACATGAGCAGTTTCATCGAGACCGAAGAGCAACAGGCCCTGCGCAAGGCCGTCGCCGCGATGGCCGCCAATTACGGCGAGAAGTACTACCTCGAGAAGGCGCGCGCAGGCGAACACACCACCGAGTTATGGAGTGAAGCAGGCAAACTCGGCTTCATCGGAGTCAATCTGCCCGAGGAGTACGGCGGCGGCGGGGCCGGGATGTACGAGTTGTCACTCGTCATGGAGGAGATGTCGGCGGCCGGCTGTGCCCTGCTGTTGATGGTGGTCTCCCCCGCCATCAACGGGACGATCATTTCCAAGTTCGGCACCGACGAACAGAAGAAGCGGTGGATACCCGGCATCGCCGACGGCTCGATCACCATGGCGTTCGCGATCACCGAACCCGACGCGGGCTCCAACAGCCACCGCATCACCACCACCGCGCGGCGCGACGGCAGCGACTGGATCCTATCCGGGCAGAAGGTCTATATCTCCGGCGTCGACCAGGCCCAAGCGGTGCTCGTCGTCGGTCGGACCGAGGACCATAAGACCGGCAGCCTCAAACCTGCGCTATTTGTAGTGCCCACCGACACCCCGGGCATGTCGTGGACCAAGATCGACATGGAGATCGTCAGCCCCGAGAACCAGTTCCAACTCTTCCTGGACGAGATGCGACTGCCCGCCGATGCGCTCGTCGGCTCCGAAGACGCAGCGATCGCGCAGCTGTTCGCCGGACTCAACCCCGAGCGCATCATGGGTGCCGCCAGCGCGGTGGGGATGGGCCGCTTCGCCATCAACAAGGCGACCGAGTACGTCAAGACGCGGCAGGTATGGAAGACGCCGATCGGCGCGCATCAGGGACTGTCCCACCCATTGGCGCAGAACCACATCGAGATCGAGCTGGCGAAGCTGATGATGCAGAAGGCTGCGACCCTGTACGACCTCGGTGACGACGGCGGCGCTGCCGAGGCCGCCAACATGGCCAAATATGCCGCCGGTGAGGCGTCGGTTCGGGCGGTCGACCAGGCGGTGCAGAGCCTCGGTGGCAACGGCCTGACGAAGGAGTACGGCATCGCCTCGGTGCTGACCGCGTCGCGGTTGGCCCGCATCGCACCCGTCAGCCGGGAGATGATCCTCAATTTCGTCGCGCAGACCTCGCTTGGTCTGCCACGCTCGTACTGATGGCCGCACTCGTCCGCTACAACGTCGAAGGCAGCGTCGCTCGTCTGACGCTGGACTCGCCGGACAACCGCAACGCCCTCTCGACCGCGCTGGTTGACCAGCTGCATCAAGGTTTGACGGCCGCCACCGAGGAGGCCGGCGTCCGTGTGGTGGTGCTCGGTCACACCGGCGGAACCTTCTGCGCAGGAGCCGATCTCGCGCAAGCATCGTCTGGAGCCGACCCCGCCGATGTTGCCGCTGACCGGGCGCGCGAACTGACCCGGCTGCTGCGCCGGATCCTCGAGCTCCCGGTGCCGGTGATCGCCGCGATCGACGGGCATGTCCGCGCGGGCGGCCTGGGACTGCTCGGCGCATGCGACATCGGTGTGGCCGGCCCGTCCAGTACGTTCGCGCTGACCGAAGCCCGCATTGGTGTTGCGCCGTCGATCATTTCGCTGACGTTACTGCCGAGAATGACGGCCCGCGCCGCGGGCCGGTACTTCGTGACCGGCGAGAAGTTCGGACCCGCCGAGGCCGCGGACATCGGCCTGGTCACGATCGCCGCCGACGACGTCGAGGCGACGGTGACGACCCTGGCCGCTGAGATCGGCAAGGCCTCGCCGCAGGGGCTGGCGGCGTCGAAGGCACTGACCACCGCGCCACTGCTGGCGGCGTTCGACCGCGACGCCGAGGCACTGACCCGACAGTCCGCCGAGTTGTTCGTATCGGAGGAGGCCAGAGAGGGCATGCTGGCGTTCCTGCACAAGCGCCCGCCGAACTGGGTGAGATAGATGTCACGCGAAATCCTCGTCACCGGAGCGACGGGCACACTCGGTAGCCAGGTGGTGACCGCCGCGCTCGCGGCCGGGCATCGGGTGCATGCGCTGAGCCGACGCGAGCGCGCCCATGACTCGTCGGTGCAATGGCATCGCGGCGATCTGCTCGAGGGCACCGGAATCGACGCAGCGGTCGGCGGCGTTGACGTGATCGTCAACTGCGCGACGCAGCCGACCGGCGACAAGGACGTCACCTCGATACACAACCTCGCGTCTGCGGTGCGACGAAAGGGCACCGGCCACCTCGTGCACGTGTCGATTGTCGGTATCGACCGAATCCCCTTGCCCTACTACCGAACCAAGCTTCGCGTCGAGCAGTCACTCGAAGGCGCCGGCATCGGCCACACGGTGCTGCGCGCGACGCAGTTTCACGACCTGATCAATACCTCCTTCGCTATCCAGCAGTACTCCCCCGTCCTATGGGCGCTGCGCGACGTCAGATTCCAGCCGATCGACACCCGCGACGTCGCGGACCGGCTCGTCGCATTGATCGACGCCGAGCCCGCGGGCCGGGTGCCGGACATCGGCGGGCCGACGGTGCACACTCATGCGGAGTTGGCGCGGATCTACCTGACCGCACATCGTGGCCGCCGCAAGGTGGTTTCCGTCCCTGTTCCGGGACGGATCGTTGCTGCCTTTCGGACGGGTGCGAACCTCGCGCCCGACAACCCCGTCGGCACCACCGAGTTTGCCGATCATGTGGCCGCCGCGGAATAAAGTTTGCTTATCTATCTGATTCGCCGGCGACGGTGAGTGCACAGTTTGGCCATCGGCCTTGCATGTGCCAGCGTTCGTCGTAGGCTCGTCAGTGATGACGTCTTGCGCGAAGAACAGATGGCCGGGATGACGACTCCAGCGTCCCGAAACGGTTCGATGCGCGCTGCTGACACTGATCGTATTCAGATGGCGCAGCTGCTCAGCGATGCCGCGGCTCAGGGTCGATTGCCGCTGCGCGAATATGAAGAACGCCTGAACAGGGCCTACGCCGCTCAGACCTATGAAGAGCTCGACCGGCTCTCCGCCGACCTGCCCGGCGCGGTCACGCGGGGCCGCACCGGCGGACCCGTCCGGCCTGCGCCGTCGACGATGCTGCTGGCGATCATGAGCGGCTTCGAGCGCCGCGGCCGCTGGAACGTACCCAAACGGTTGACCACGTTTGCTCTGTTCGGCGGCGGCGTGCTGGATTTGCGGTACGCCGACTTCACGTCGCCCGACGTCGAGATCCACTCGTACTCCATCTTCGGCGGCCAGACCATCCTGATACCGCCCGAGGTGAACGTCGACCTGCGCGGCGTCGGTGTGATGGGCGTATTCGACCAGAGCGTGAGCGGCAACGGCTCACCGGGCGCGCCGTGCGTGCGTATCCGCGGCTTCTCGCTGTGGGGCAGCGTCGGCGTCAAGCGCAAGCAGCGCAAGAGCGCTTAGGCCGCGAGATCAGGCCCCGTAGACGAAGCTTCCCGCCGGGCTGAGTACGAAACCAGTCTGATCGGCGCTGTTGGTGCACAACGTCGCGACTCCGTCGGTGCCGCAGCTCACGCTTCGGAATGACAGCCGGGTGTTGGGCGGCAACGGCTTTGCAGCCACGGATACGCCGTACAACGGACGGTCGGAGGTGGCGAAGCCGGGCCCACCGACTGGTCCCGCGCTCACCGTGTTGGCGCCGCCAGGCGCGGCGGGTATCGGCCCGCTGCAGCCATAGCCGCCCGACTGGCGGTCCAGCACGCAGGTCACGCCGTTGGGCGCGCTGAAGGCGTACCACGCGCCCTCATTCACCGAATACTCAGCCGGGCTCTGCGGTGCGAAGGCATTGACGTTGGGAGGGCCTGGGGCCGGTTCAGCGAAAGCTGCCGCTGGAAAGGCGATTACCGCGATTGATCCAGCCATCCCGAGGCCTGTCAGCAGTCTGCTCAGCACGCCCAAACCCTACAGGGGACCAACCGGGCACGCAGGGTTGCGCCTCGCCCCCGTCGTGCAACTCGGGTGGCCTATCGGCGCCGCCGCGACCGCAGGTAGTCGCCCACCACGGCGGCACCCAAACCGTCCAGGTCGGGCACAACGACGCGACCCTCCACGCGGCGCGCGACCTGATCGATGAACTTCGCAAGTCCCGGATCGCTGCCCAACCGGAAGATCGTCACCTGCGCGCCCAACCCTGCCATGTCGTCGAAGCCCTTCACCGTGTGGGCGATGGTCCGCGGGTGGGGCGGGTAATCGAAGAACACGCCCGGCGGCGCAGTCGCCGGATCAGCTCCAGCACCGCCGCTATACGACTCCAGGTGCGCGGTGGGCTCACCGTCGGTCACGACGAGCAGCACCGGCTGTGCGTTGGGATGCCTGCGCAGATGCCGACCGGCCAGCGCCAGCGCGTGGTGCAGGTTGGTGCCCTGCTCGTAGACACCCTCCAGCCCGGTCAATTCGGCTGTGGACACCGTGCGCGCATAACGGCCGAAGGCGATGATCTCCAACGCATCCGAGCGAAATCGCGTGCTGATCAGGTGGCTCAACGCCAGCGCGGTGCGTTTCATCGGCAGCCACCGGTTCTCCATCACCATCGAGAACGAGGTATCGACCAGCAGCGCCACCGCGGCCTGCGTGCGTGTCTCGGTCTCAGAGATCTCAACGTCTTCGACGGTGAACTTCAACGGCATGTCGGCGCCACCGGTGCCGGCCCGGCGCAGCACCGTGTTCGTCAACGTTCGCGTGACGTTCCAGGGTTCGGTGTCACCGAACGCCCACGGCCGCGTCGCGCCGGTCAACTCGCCGGCCGCACCCGCCCGGCGGGTATCACGTTCACCGTGTCGTCCCGAAAGCTGTTGTGCCACATCACGTAACGCCGCCTGCCCCAGCTGGCGCATCGCTTTCGGCGACAGTCGCCATTGCCCGTCCGAGCCGCGATCCAGGAATCCCTGGTTCACCAGTGCCCGCTCGAGTTCCGCCAGTGTCGCGGCGTCCACGGCGGCTTCGTCGCCGAGCTGACGGGCGAGCATGTCCAGGTCGACGTCCTCCATGGTGGCACCCGCGTAGCTCTGCGACAGCGACTCGGCGAGCTCTTCGAGTTCGGCGATGTCGGCCATCGCCTGAGTGCCCTCGCCCATGCCCATCGGGTTGTCCCCGGAGAACCGCGACGATCCCGACCAGTCCTCGCCCGGGCGCGCCGCCTGTAGGTGACCGTCGAGCTTGTTGAGCGCGTTCATCAGCGACGGTGAGCCGAATGCCTGCTGCGACAACGCATCCAACTCGGCCCGCTGATCCGGGGACAGGCTGTTACGGAAGCGCTGCGCGGCGGCGGCCCGCTTGGCCAGCGAGTCCAGCAGCTCGTCGACGTTGCGCGGGTTCTCCGGGAAGAACTCGCCGTGCTTGTCCATGAAGTTCTGGAAGTCTTCTTGGGAGTCCTCGCCGTTGGCGTGCTTGTCCAGCAGGTCGTTGAGATCGTCGAGCATCTCGTTGACGCGCTGTCGGTCCTCGTCGGTGGCGTTCTCCATCGCCTGCTTCATGCCTGCGAACCGCTGGTCGAGCATCTCGCGTCCGAGAAGGTCTTTGATCTGGTCGTACTTTTCGGCCGCCTCGGGGCTGCGCCAGTCGTAGTCGGAGAGTTCCTGCACCGCCTTCGCGGGAGACGGCGGCAGCGACTCGATCCGCATCTCGTTGAACCGCGCATCGTCGTCGAGCGCCCGGGCCAGCTCCTTGCGCTCGGCCAGCACTGCTTCGTCGAGCAGCTTCTTGACCTCGGCCAGGGTGCCGTCGAGGTTGTTGCGCTGCAACATTTCCCGACGGCGACGGTTGGCCTCGGCGGCGAGCCGGTCAGCGCCGCGCATGTTCTCCGTGCCACGCCGCATCAGCTCCGACAGTGCGCGTCGCGGCGAGCTGCCCTCCATGACGTCCTGGCCGATCTGCTCGAGCGCCTCGCGCAGATCGACCGGCGGGGCCAGCGGATCGGGCCCACCGGTGTATCGCGAGTATCGCGAAGTGCGTTTAGCCATATACGGTTTCGCCTTCTGCTGACACCTTGTCGATCCGTTTGGCCAGATACAACGCCTCGAGCGCAAGCTCCACGGCCGCCGCCCGCTGCCCGTCCGTCGTCGCCTCCAGTCGCTTCTGGATCTCCGCGATCGCCGGGACCTCCGGTACCGCGGCCAACACGTCGCGGGAGGAAACCCGCTCGCCGGTGGTGACCGCCGAACCGTTCTCGATCGCGACCACCAACGGACCCACGTCGATACCGCCGAGCAGCTTCTGCGCGGTGTCCGCGGTGGCGCGGCGCAACAGGTGTTCGAGCACCGCCTGCTCGCGGCCCTCCTCACCGGATTCGAACTCCAACTTGCCGCGCAGCACGTCGATCACCGTCGACAGGTCCACCACCCGCGCCACCGGATCCTGTTCACCCAGAATGGCCGAGCGGTGGCGTGCCGACGCAGCGACCGTCTCGGCGGCCGCGATCGCGAAGCGCGCCGACACACCGGAACGCTGATCGATGGACCGCGACTCCCGCAGGTAGCGGGCGAAGCGGGCGAGCGCCTGCACGAGGTATTCAGGAACCTCGGCGGCCAGATGCGCCTCCTGGCGGATGACCCCGACCTCGGCTTCTAGCTCGTAGGGATAATGGGTGCGGATCTCGGCCCCGAAGCGGTCCTTCAGCGGCGTGATGATGCGGCCGCGGTTGGTGTAGTCCTCGGGATTGGCACTCGCGACGACGACGACGTCCAGCGGCAGCCGCAACGTGTAACCGCGCACCTGGATGTCGCGCTCCTCCATCACGTTCAGCATCGACACCTGGATGCGCTCGGCGAGGTCGGGCAACTCGTTGATCGCGACGATGCCCCGGTGTGCCCGGGGAATCAGGCCGTACGCGATCGTCTCCGGGTCACCGAGACTGCGGCCCTCGGCCACCTTGATCGGGTCGATGTCGCCGACCAGGTCGGCCACGCTGGTATCCGGGGTCGCCAGCTTCTCGGTGTAGCGCTCGCTGCGGTGCCGCCACTCGACGGGCAGGTCGTCGCCGGAGTCCGCGGCCCGTCGGATGGACTCGGGGGTGATCGGCGAGTAGGGGTGCTCGCTGAGCTCGGCGCCGGCGATGACGGGGGTCCACTCGTCGAGCAGGCCGGTCAGCGCGCGCAGCAGACGGGTCTTGCCCTGTCCGCGTTCGCCAAGCAGCACCACGTCGTGCCCGGCGATAAGGGCACGTTCCAGTTGTGGGAGCACGGTGTCCTCGAAGCCCAGGATGCCCGGCCACGCATTACGGCCTTCGGCCAGCGCGGCCAGCAGGTTCTCGCGGATTTCGGCCTTGACGCCCCGCTCGACATGACCGGAGGCCCTCAGCTCGCCGACGGTCCGGGGCAAATCGTTAGGTGATGTCACCACTCCACGCTACGACGTGACCCGCGACCGTGCCCGTCCCCTCGTCGACACGCCGCCAATCCGTCACATTCTGCGCACGCTCGATCCCTGCATAAAAGCCTCGGCAATGGGAATTCTTCCCACGGCAGAACGAACTCAAGGAGGCACCCGAATGCCGAATCCGTCCATCAAGAACGAAAAGCTGTACGAGGACCTGCGCGAGGAAGGCAACTCGAAGCAAAAGTCCGCCAGGATCGCCAACGCCGCTGCCGCTCGCGGCACATCAGTCGTGGGCCGCAAGGGCGGAAAGTCCGGGTCTTACGACGACTGGACGGTTTCAGAGCTGAAAAAGCGCGCCAAGGAGATCGGCATCTCGGGCTACTCGGCGCTGACCAAGTCGAAGCTGATCGACAAGATCCGCAACTCGTAGCTCAATGCGCGAAGTGCCGGGCGCCCGTCAGGTAGAGCGTGATGCCCGCCGCCGCGGCCGCCGCGGTCACCTCGTCGTCGCGCACGGAACCACCGGGATGCACGATCGCCTTCACGCCGGCATCCGTCAGCACCTCGAGCCCGTCGGGGAACGGGAAGAACGCGTCGGACGCGGCGACCGCCCCCTGCACGCGGTCGCCCGCCCGCTGCACGGCCAGCTTCGCCGCGTCGACCCGATTGACCTGACCCATGCCCACGCCGACGGTGGCACCGTCGGCGGCGACGACGATGGCGTTCGACTTCACCGCGCGGCAGGCCAGCCACGCGAATTTCAGATCGGTCAGCGTCGCGGGGTCTGCCGGAGAGCCGGTGGCCAGTGTCCAATTGGCGGAATCGTCGCCGGGTGCGGTGAACTCGTCGCGCTCCTGAACCAGCAGTCCGCCGCTGATCTGGCGGAATTCGGTACCGCCCTGCTGCGGCTCGGACGCCAACAACACGCGGATGTTCTTCTTGCGCGCAAGAACTTCCACCGCGCCCGACTCATAGGCAGGCGCGATGATCACTTCGGTGAAAATGTCGGCGACCGTCTCGGCCATCTCGACTGTCACCTCGGTGTTGGCCGCGATCACGCCGCCGAACGCGGACAGCGGATCGCATTCGTGCGCCTTGCGGTGGGCGTCGGCCACCGACACCGAGGAGATGGCGATTCCGCACGGGTTGGCGTGCTTGATGATCGCCACGCAGATCTCTTCGTGGTCGAACGCGGCACGCCACGCGGCATCGGCATCGGTGTAGTTGTTGTAGGACATCTCTTTTCCGTGCAGCTGCTGCGCCTGGGCGAGACCCGGCCACCCGGAGTCGTAGCGATACAACGCGGCCTGCTGATGGGGGTTTTCGCCGTACCGCAGTACGGCTTCGCGCCGCCACGTCGCACCGGCCCACAATGGAAGCGACGGCGGGGAGGCGTCACCCTCAGAGGCCAGCACCGACGACATCCACGCCGCGACCGCGACGTCGTACTCGGCCGTGTGCCGGAAGGCCAAGGAGGCCAGCTTTTTCCGCTCCTCCAGCGTGAAGCCGCCGGCCCGCACCGCGGCGAGCACACCGTCGTAGCCGAGCGGATCGACGACCACCGCGACGCTGGGATGGTTCTTGGCTGCGGCACGCACCATCGACGGACCGCCGATGTCGATCTGCTCGACGCATTCGTCTTCACTGGCACCGGAGTCGACGGTCTGGGTGAACGGATAGAGGTTGACGACGACCAGTTCGAACGGCGCGACGCCGAGTTCGGTCAGCGCCGAAACATGTTCGGGCTTGCGCTGATCGGCGAGCAGCCCGGCGTGCACATGCGGGTGTAGCGTCTTGACTCTGCCGTCGAGCACTTCGGGGAACCCGGTGACCTGTTCAACCGAGGTGACCGGAACGCCAGCGTCGGCAATGGTTTTGGCGGTCGAACCGGTTGAGACGAGTTCGACACCCGACTCGTGCAATCCGCGCGCAAGGTCGGCGAGACCGGTCTTGTCGTACACGCTGATCAATGCGCGCCGAATCGCCCTACGGTCAGTCATCCTACGGTCGCCTTTCGTCCGGTCCAGGTCACGCCGCGGGTAGCCACCGCGGCCAGAACGTCCACCAGCAGTCGTCGTTCGACGACCTTGATCCGCTCGTGCAGGCTGGCTTCGTCGTCATCGTCGAGCACCGGCACGGCTTCTTGAGCCAGCAGCGGCCCGGTGTCGGTTCCGGCATCGACGAGGTGCACGCTGCAGCCCGTCACCTTGACGCCGTATTCGAGTGCGTCGGCAACGGCGTGCGCACCCGGGAATGCCGGCAACAGCGCCGGGTGGGTATTGATGATCCGCCCCATGAATCGGGAAAGAAAATGGGGCCCAAGAATTTTCATGAAACCGGCAGCCACGATCAGATCGGGCTCCTGCAATGCGGTGGCGTCGGCGATCGCGGCGTCCCACGCCTCGCGGTCAGGATGGTCGCGCAGTCGTACGGCATAGCTGGGCACCGACGCCGATGCGGCGATGTCAACGGCCTGGCAGTCGCGGTCCACGCCGACCGCGACGATGCGGGCCGGATAGTCGTCACCGCCGGTGGCGTCCAGCAGCGATCGCAACAGCGATCCGGTGCCCGACGCCAGCACCACAACCCGTGCAGGCACCTTCGGGGGCACACGAAGCGGTTGCTGCACGCCTGGCAGCCTAATCGTCGCGGTTCGGCGCCCGGTCCGTGGTCGCACCCGGCGTGGCTTGATCGTCGGGCAGGTCGTCGACAACGAAGTGGTCCTCGGGGTCACCGAAAGCGTCCGGGTCGATATCCCGGGGTTCGACCTGGGCCCGGGGGCCGACGTCCGGGTCCTCGATGTCAGAGTCCTCGATGTCAGAGTCCTCGGCGGCCGGCTCGGCCTCGAACGCCGGCTCGAACTCGGGTTCCGGGTCCGGCCCGGCCGCTGGCTCCGGCTCGGGTTCTGATTCGGCCGCCAGCTCGAGCTGCGCCTCATCCTCCGCCTCGTCCTCCGGCCCCGGCTCCTCCTCGGGCTCCGGCGCCGGTTTGGGCGCCCTGACCCGCCGGGCGATACCACCGGACATCGCCACCGTCAGCGCTCCAATGCCGGCGAACCACAGGAAGACCGCAGGTCCGAACGTGGCCTGGTCGACGCCGACATCACCGAAGTTGCCCAGCCGCCCGCCGCCCGCATGGCCGAGCACCGCCATGATCAGCGCCGCGATCGCGGAGGCGACCACGAGCTTGCCGATCGCGGGCAGCAGGGGCAGCGGGTGGCGGGCTGCCTGCTGGCCAAGCGCCACACCCGATGCCGCGGCGACGATCAGCAGCGCCACCCAGATCGGGCCCAGCGGTGGCGTGGGCAGGGCTGCCAGCACCGGCAGGGCCGGGATGTCACCCCCGAACACGGTGAACGAACTGAACGTCGCCAACCCGATGTGCGCACTGGAGCCCACGGCGACCGCGGCGGTGCCGACGAGCACGTTGGGGATGTACAGGATCGACAACAAGGTCAGGCTGAACTGCCCGAAAATCGAGTCGGTGATCCCGTACAGGTCGTGCATCGTCGCCCAGTGCACAACCATCGATCCGACCATCACGACGCCCGAGAGCCCCAGGAGCGCCAGCACTCCGGCGCTGGCTGCGCGGAACGCATCGGGCAGCCACGCAGGCAGGGGCGAGCCCGCCAGTACTCGTCGTCCGACCCGCGACCCGACACCTATCACCGCGCCGGCCGCGTGCACCGCCAGCACGCTGCCGAAGGCGCGCAACGCGTCGGGGGTCTGGAGCTGGGTGAGCACCGATGCGGCGTCGTGCACGACGGCCAGTGCGAGCGCCGCGATCAACAGCGGGCCGCCAAGGGCCGATGCGACGACCCATCGCGTCACGAACCAAGAGCCCGCCGGCGACGTGGCCCGCGCGGTCGAACGCGCGGTGCCCCACACCATCGCGAGCATGGGCAGCAGCGGCAGGACGCCGAGCTCGCTGCCGCCGATCGAGATCGGCACCAGATGGACGCCCAACCACATGCTCGCGATCGCGCCGAGCGCCCCGGTCATGTCGCTGTTGGCGATCAACAGCTGCAACAGCACCACTGCCGCGATGACGCCCAGCGCCACGACGGACGGCCCGAACGCGACCCCAAGCAGCTCACGCGCCTGGCGTGTGCCGACTGGTCGGTTGTCCACTAAGGCCGCTCCTCGCGCAAGCTCGTGCGCGCGAAGTTGACGCACGCGCGGCTCAGACTACGACGGTGGGGGGCCTGACTGCGTGGAAGACGTCGCCGATTGCGTCGGCATCGGTGCCTGGGTGGTCGGCGCCGAGGATGGCGGCGGCTGCCCGAAAGTCGGGAATCCGGTGGGCGGGGTCGGAGGTCCGCTCTGCTGACCGCTGGCAAATCCGCCGGTCGACGGGCCGCCGCCCTGGTACCCGCCATACTGCGACGGATAACCGGGACGCTGCGACAGTCCCTGCTGTTGCGGCTGCTGCGGACCGCTGTGCGGAGCCTGATGGCCGTAGTACTGCCCGCCGGGTGCGCCGTACTGGCCGTACTGCGGCTCGTACCGGGGCGCCTGCGGCGCAGGCGGGGTGATGACACCCGCATCGAACAACAGCACCGCCACGGCGACAATCGCCTGGAACACGGTGAACGCGATGATCAGGTAGAGGCCCCAGTCGATGGACACCCCTTCTGGCGCCGTCAGCACGATTGCGATCACCAGAAGGAACGCCAGCACCGAGAGCACCGCGATCGCCGCGGGCGCGAGCTTCTGCTTGGGCAGTAGCGACACGCCGGCGATCAATCCGGCGGCGATCGCCGCGACCACACCGAGATCCAGCAGCGTCGGCGTGAAGTAGTCCGCGCCCGCCGTGAAGAGCGGTCCGAAGCTGGACAGATACACACCCAATCCGAGCACCGCGACGGCGATGGTCAGGTACATCGGCAGCTGACTCGGACCAGCGGGGCCCACCGGCCCAGGCTCGGGTGCCCTGCCGAACTGCTGCGTCGGTGCCGAGAACTGAGTGGTCGGCTGCTGTGCGGACGGGTATCCGGGATTCCCGGGCGGACCTTGGGGGTACGACATGACCTCTCCTGTGCTGGACGGCTTCGAACCCACGCTAGCGCACCGACCTTGGCAACGACGTCGGCGAGGGTTCGGGCGCGAATCCGCTACGAGATCCTGCATTTCGGGCACCGCGGCCGGAGGTCGCGTCAGCCGGGCGCGACCGCGCCGACTGACTCGACTGTTGCGCCGCGGGTGGCCCACGTTGTGAGTAGCCGACTACGTCCGTGGGCCGCCGACAGGTACCGACACCTGGCCGCTTGCCCTCCGGACTAGAACACGTTCTAATCCTGGTATGGACTACGGGCTTGTGCTCTTCACCAGCGACCGGGGTATCGACCCGGCATCCGCCGCCAAACTCGCCGACGAGCATGGCTTCACCACGTTCTACGTGCCGGAGCACACGCATATCCCGATCAAACGCGAGGCCGCGCATCCCACCACGGGCGACGAGTCGCTACCCGATGACCGCTACATGCGCACCCTTGACCCGTGGGTGTCGCTTGGCGCCGCATGTGCGGTCACCTCCCGGGTGCGGCTGTCAACGGCGGTGGCGCTGCCGGTCGAACACGACCCCATCACATTGGCGAAGTCCATCGCCACCCTGGATCACCTCTCCGGCGGCCGCGTCTCACTGGGCGTCGGATTCGGTTGGAACACCGACGAATTGGCCGACCACAACGTGCCGCCCGGCCGACGGCGCACGATGCTGCGCGAATACCTGGAGGCCATGCGCAGCCTGTGGACCCAAGAGGAAGCCGAATACGACGGCGAGTTCGTCAAGTTCGGTCCGTCCTGGGCCTGGCCCAAACCGGTTCAAGCGCATATCCCGGTGCTCGTCGGTGCGGCGGGTACGGAGAAGAATTTCAAGTGGATTGCGCGCTCGGCAGACGGCTGGATCACCACACCGCGTGACTTCGACATCGACGCCCCGGTCAAGTTGCTTCAGGACACGTGGGCGGCCGCCGGGCGCGACGGGGCGCCGCAGATCGTCGCGCTCGACTTCAAGCCCGATCCGGACAAGCTGGCCAAATGGGCCGATCTCGGGGTGACCGAGGTGTTGTTCGGCCTGCCCGACAAATCCGAGCCAGAGGTCGCTGCCTACGTCGAACGCCTCGCAGGAAAGCTCGCCGCGCTGGTCTAGACGCACGTCGCCCGCTCGCGAGTGTGGGCTTACGACACCCTTGCCCGCACTTCCGGGTGCGGGTAACCCACATTCGCGGGAAGGTGCTAGCCCAACGTGGCGGTGTTCTTCTTACCGTCGTTCGTCACCGAGATGGCCGCGCCCAGCGGGTCGCCGTCGGTCATCAGCTTGACCAGATCTTCGTCGTCGGTGAGCGCCATGAACCGGCTACCGTCGGCGTCGAGTCGGCCGATGATGACGCCGGTGGTGACGGGCCAGTCGTAACGCACCGAGTAGGTCTCGATCGTGGCCCGCCCTTCGGCATTGCGGGTGACTGCCACCTTCGGGAGTGCGGCAATATCTTCCTGCAGAGCCTTACTGCGGTCGCCAGACCAATCGGCAGGCTCTGTCGAGTAGACCCCGACCGAGTACTTGCTCATGACGCCGCCGTTGGCGCCGACAAGGCCGAATGCCCCTGGCGTGTCCCGCATTTGGATCACCGTCTCGGCGATACCGTGCAGCGAGTAGCTGTTGCCGGGACCGCCGAAGTACGGCAGGCCGCCGGTCAGGGTAAGGCCACGCGGGTCGTCGGCGGCCAGCCCGAACTCGTCGCACACCGCGAAGACGGGGAACGGGAAGCAGCTGTAGAGGTCGAAGGTCGCAACGTTGTGAATGCCTATGCCTGCCACCCGAAGCGCCTCTGCTACAGCCTGTTTCGCCGCGATGCTGATACTGACATCGACGCGATCCAACAGGTCCTGCTCAGTTTGATCTGCGTGGCCACGCACGTACACCCACTTGTCTTCGGCCACGCCGAGGCGGCGTGCGGCCGCCACCGACATCAACAGTGCGGCCGCACCCTGATTCACCTGATCGCGGGCCACCATCAAACGGGGATACGGGTCGCAGATCATCCGGTTCTCGTCGGTGACGGTTATCAGTTCGTCCACCGAACGTTCCACCGGCGATGAAGAAAACGGGTTCTTGGCAGCGATTTTGGAGAACGGCGCGAACAGTTCGGCCATGTCCTTGCGGTAGTCGGCGACGCTGATACCCAGCCGGCCGCGGCGGGCGTTGTCGAGTAGTCCGTACTGCACGGGCGCACCAGTCAGCCCGTGCATGGCGGTGTACTCGCTCATGTACTGCTCGAAGCCGAAGCCCCGGTCCTCGAGCTGGCCGCCGACGGTCTCACCGTGGTCTGGCTTGTCTTCGCGGCGCGCGAACGTCTTTAACGTGGAACCATTCTCGGAACCGAGGATGATCGCGACCTCGATGTCGCCCGCGGCGATCGCCCCGGCGAATTCCGTCACCAGCTTCTGCGGTCCGTTCCCGCCGATGGGCTCCAGCACCGCTCGTGCCGGATCCGCGCCGACCCGCTTGGCCACCGAACGCAGGTAGTTGTCAGAGGCGCCCAGCCGGGGCTTCTCGAACGGCGTGCAGATCTCGAACTGCCGCAGTCCGACGAACACCTCGATCGCCTTCGCCACGGTGTCGACGTCCACGCCGGTGTCGGCGAGCGCGGCCTGCGTCGCGGCCGTCGCCAGTTCCACGGCCGACATGCCCCGATAGGAGGGATCGTCGATGCGCTCGGTGAACTGGCCGACACCGACCAGCACCGGCGTGCGCGGATCGACCGCCATTACGGACCTCCTGACGAGTGTTAATTCGTCAGGCTAATCGATGACTAGAACGTGTTCCTAATTCTGCGGCGCATCTCACGCCCGCCCGAAGACTGCGGTGAGAGGACTACAGGCTCTGCAGGATCTCCCGAGCCAGGCGTGCGGTCTCCGAGGGGGTCTTGCCCACCTTGACGCCGGCGGCCTCGAGGGCCTCCTTCTTGGCCTGTGCGGTCCCAGACGAGCCCGACACGATGGCGCCCGCGTGGCCCATGGTCTTGCCTTCGGGTGCGGTGAAACCCGCGACATAGCCGACGACCGGCTTGGACACATTGGCTTTGATGTAGTCGGCTGCGCGTTCCTCGGCGTCGCCGCCGATCTCACCGATCATCACGATGACCTTGGTCTCGGGGTCCTTCTCGAATGCCTCGATCGCGTCGATGTGGGTGGTGCCGATCACCGGGTCGCCGCCGATACCGATAGCGGTCGAGAAGCCCAGATCGCGCAGTTCGTACATCATCTGGTAGGTCAGGGTGCCCGACTTCGACACGAGACCGACCGGGCCCGAATCGGTGATGTTGGCCGGTGTGATGCCTGCCAACGCCTCGCCCGGCGTGATGATGCCCGGGCAGTTGGGGCCGATGATGCGGGTCTTCAGACCCTTGTCGACGTTGTAGGCCCACGCATAAGCGCTGTCCTGCACCGGGATTCCCTCGGTGATCACGACCAGCAGCGGGATCTCGGCGTCGATGGCCTCGATGATCGCGTCCTTCGCGAACTTCGGCGGTACAAAGACGACCGAGACGTCGGCACCCGTCTCCTTGATCGCATCGGCGACCGTGCCGAACACCGGCAATTTGACTTCTTTGCCGTCCTTATCGACGTGAGACACCTCAGTTCCGGCCTTGCGCGCGTTCACGCCGCCGACCAGCTGGGTGCCCGCCTTGAGCATGAGCGCGGTGTGCTTGGTGCCCTCGCCGCCGGTGATGCCCTGGACGATGACCTTGGAGTTCTTGTTCAGAAAAATGGACATCGGTCATGTCTCCTTAAGACTTGTTCGCCAGCTCGGCGGCTTTGTCGGCGCCGGCGTCCATGGTGTCGGCCTGGATCACCAGCGGGTGGTTGGCCTCGGCAAGGATGCGGCGGCCTTCTTCGACGTTGTTTCCGTCGAGGCGAACCACCAGTGGTTTGTTCGCCTCGGCGCCGAGGATCTTCAACGCGTTGACGATGCCGTTGGCCACGGCGTCGCAGGAGGTGATGCCGCCGAACACGTTGACGAACACGCTCTTGACCTGAGCGTCGTTGAGGATGACGTCCAAGCCCGCCGCCATCACCTCGGCGGACGCGCCACCACCGATGTCGAGGAAGTTGGCCGGCTTGACGCCACCGTGCCTCTCGCCGGCGTACGCAGTCACGTCCAGCGTCGACATGACGAGGCCGGCGCCGTTGCCGATGATGCCGACCGCACCGTCGAGCTTGACGTAGTTGAGGTCGTGTTCTTTTGCTTTGAGTTCCAGGGGGTCGGTTGCGTCGCGGTCCTCGAACTCCACGTGGCCGGGCTGGCGGAAGTCGGCGTTGCCGTCGAGGGTGACCTTGCCGTCGAGCGCGAGGATCTGATCGTCGGGAGTGCGCACCAGCGGGTTGACCTCGACCAGGGTGGCGTCCTCCGCGACGAACACCTCCCACAGCTTCTGGATGGTCACCGCGGCCGCGTCGAGCACCTCGGCGGGCAGGTGGCCCTGCTCGGCGATGGAGCGAGCCGTCGCGAGGTCGACACCCTTGACGGCGTCGACGGGCACCTTGGCGAGCCGCTCGGGCTTGGTCGCCGCGACCTCTTCGATCTCCATGCCGCCCTCGACCGAGCACATCGCCAGGTAGGTGCGGTTGGCGCGATCGAGGAGGAAGGAGATGTAGTACTCCTCGGCGATGTCGCTGGCCTCGGCGACCAGCAGCTTCTTCACGACGTGGCCCTTGATGTCCAGGCCCAGGATGTTCTGCGCATGGGTGAACGCATCGTCGGGCGTCGCGGCGTACTTCACGCCGCCGGCCTTACCGCGTCCGCCGACCTTCACCTGCGCCTTGACCATGACGGGCTTGCCGATCTCCTCGGCGATGGCCCTGGCGTCTTCGGCGGTGTCGGTGACGCGGCCGGGTGTGGTGGGCACGTTGTGCTTGGCGAACAGTTCTTTGGCTTGGTATTCGAAAAGGTCCATGGGCTCTGAAACATCCCTGTCTGTGAAGCGCGTCTATGAGCTGTGTAGGTCGGAGGTTTACCCCTGGCGGGCTCGGGGGAACTTTATCCACACGAGGTTGAGACCTCAGAACCGCCCACCCGTCATGTGGTGGATCTCACCGCCGGGTGTCAGTGATACATGTCACATTCTCCGGTGGAATACGTCCTCGGGTTGCCACCAACATTGGGATTTGGTTAACGTGCCTTTGGTCCGTGTTGGTAACGAATAGATCACGAGGCAAAGGACTTTCAGGTTGGCTCAACACCGTTCGTCTCGATCTCCGGTTGGAGTGTCGACGAATCGGCAAATCATCGGTCGCCCCGCTGAACGAGCCGCTGAAGTCACCGACATCATTCCGTTCAACGAGTTTGGTGACCTGCCGGATCTCGGGGCTGACCTGGACTTGAACCCGAACAGTGCCTTCGACCGCGAAGCCCGGGTCATCCACGCTCCCGAGCTCGACGACCTGCACGACACCGACGATCAGCTACCGCTGCGACTGGCCGTGCCGTCCGAATTCCTTCGTGATCCGCGCGACGAACAGCGTTCATCTCGCGCCTACCGGGACAGCCACACCGACGTCAGCGACGGAGTCGCCGCGACCGACGTCTTCGCCGTCGCGAGCCGCAGTGGCGCGCACCGTAAGCAGGAAGTCCCCGTCAGGGGCCGGTTGATGGTCGCCGCGATGGCGGTAGGCGCCACCGCGGCAGGCGCCTACACAATGGCCAACGCCTCGGAGCCGACGTCCGGCACCGTTCTGGCAGCCGACCAGAACGTCCTCGCCGGCGGCGCGATCACCGGTTCGACCGACGGCATGCAGGTCGTGTCCGTCTCCTCGACCTTTGATTCGGCCATCCACGCCGAAGAGGTCACCAAGGCCTCCGCCTTCGCCCAGGAGCGCGCTGAGCGCGAGGCACGTCTGCAGCGCCCTATGTTCATGATGCCCACCAGGGGCGCATGGACGTCGGGCTTCGGCTACCGCTGGGGCGTGCTGCACGGCGGCATCGACATCGCCAACTCGATCGGCACACCGATACTCGCGGCGTCCGACGGCGTCGTCATCGACGCCGGACCCAGCGGCGGCTACGGCAACTGGGTCAAGCTGCGGCACTCCGACGGCACCGTCACGCTCTACGGCCACCTCAGCTCGTGGAATGTCGACATCGGGCAGCGTGTCTGGGCGGGCGACCAGATCGCCAAGATGGGTAACACCGGAAACTCGACGGGACCGCACCTGCACTTCGAGGTGCTGCTCAACGGCACCGACCGCGTCGACCCAGTCGGTTGGCTCTCAAAACGCGGACTCTCGGTGTCCAATTACTCTGGCTAAGTGGCCAGTGATGACGACCCCTCGGGTTCTGCGCGGATAATTCGTCGGCACCCCACGGGCGAAATCCCCGTCGGTGCGGATCCGCAGACATCCATCATCCGTCGCCATCCCACCGGGGAGTTCCCGGCCGCGGAGGCTGCTGAGCCGCAGACCAGTTACATCCCGCGCGCCAGGCCCGCGGCAGTGACTCCCAAGAACCCCTGGCCTGATCCGCGCACCTCGATCGCGACGGCCATTCTGAGTATTCTCAGCGGCTGGGCGACCGCGGTCATCGCCACCGACCTGATCACCGGTTGGTGGGAATCCGACTTGTTGTTCTGCGTGGCGGTGGCGTTCCTGACCGCCATCTCCGCAGCTGCCCTCATCGCGGGGCTGATCGGGCTGCTGCTGCGCCGCCGGGCTAGCCGCCTGCTGATCATCGTCGGCGCCGTCGTCGCACTGCTGATCTTCTCCAGCCTGTTCGTGGCCGGCGCCAAGCTGCCGCCGGTGGTGTACGCGATCCCGGTGCTGCCGCTGGCGACGATCGCGTGCGCGCTGCTGCCCGCTACGGCGCGGTGGGGCAGGCCCTAGAGCTTGGACACCGGGGCGTGGTTGTGCATCAGCTTGACCCGGCCCGCGCTGCCGAAGTCGATCAGCGACATCGCCGACTCACCGACGCCGGAGACCTCCTCGACGCGTCCGAGGCCGTACTTGTCGTGGTTGACCCGATCGCCTGGCTCGAGCACCAGCAGTGGCCGCTTGCCTGCGCCGGACCGCATCGGCGACGGTCGCGGCGTGCCGAATCGGCCCGCTCCACTCATCGGCGCGGATAGTGACGGGCCTGGGTCCGTACGCCGCCAGTCGATCAGATGCTGCGGAATCTCTTTGAGGAAGCGGGATTCCGGATTGAGCATCGGCTGGCCCCATGACGAGCGGACCTTGGCCCGGCTGAGGTAGAGCCGCTGGCGCGCGCGGGTGATGCCGACGTAGGCCAACCGTCGCTCCTCGGACAGCTCGGTCGGATCGCCCAGCGCCCGCATATGCGGGAACATGCCGTCCTCCCAGCCAGTCACGAACACGACCGGAAACTCGAGGCCCTTGGCGGTGTGCAGCGTCATCATCGTCACCACACCCGCGCCGTGCTCGGGCAGCTCGTCGGCGTCGGCGACCAGCGACACCCGCTCCAGGAACTTGGCGAGCACACCGGTATCAGGGATGTCTTCATCCTCGGGCTCGCCGAGCGCCTCCGCATTGGCCAGATCGGTGCTGAATTCATGTGCGACGCTGACTAATTCGTTGAGGTTGTCGAGCCGCGCGAGATCCTGCGGATCGCTCGAGTTCTCGAGTTCGGTGCGATAGCCGGTGCGATCGAGCACCGCCTCGACGAGTTCGCCGAGTTCACCGTCGAGACGCCCGCGCAATTCGTCGAGCATCTCGACGAAACCCGCGATGCACTTCTCCGAGCGGGAATTCAGCATCGGCACCTTGCCCTCCGCCGCCGCCTGCAGCGAATCGTTGAAGCTGGCGCCGGTGCTCTCGGCATACACCGCGACGCACGCCTCGGCCCGATCGCCGATCCCGCGACGCGGGGTGTTCAGGATGCGACGCATGCTCACTGAATCGCCGGGGTTGTCCAACACGCGCAGGTAGGCGACGATGTCGCGAATCTCCCTGCGCTCGTAAAAACGAACGCCGCCAACGACTTTGTAGGGAATGCCGGCCCGGATGAACACCTCCTCCAGAGCACGCGAGGAGTTGTTGGTGCGGTAGAAGACCGCGACGTCGTTATAGGTGATATCACCGCGGTCGGAAAGCGTATCGATCTCGCCTGCGACGAAACGCGCCTCGTCGTGCTCGTTGTCGGCGACGTAACCGACGATCAGCTCACCCTCGCCGGAGTCGGTCCACAGCCGCTTCTCACGGCGGCCGGCGTTGCGCGAGATCACCGAATTGGCCGCGGACAGGATGTTCTGCGTCGAGCGATAGTTCTGCTCCAGCAGAATCGTTGTGGCGTTGGGGAAGTCGCGTTCGAAGTCCTCGATGTTACGGATGGTGGCACCACGGAAGGCATAGATGGACTGGTCGGCGTCGCCGACGACACAGAGCTCGGCCGGGTCCACCCCGTCTTCGGTCTCCCTTCCCACGAGCTCACGCACCAGGACGTACTGGGCGTGGTTGGTGTCCTGGTACTCGTCGACCAGGATGTGCCGGAACCGCCGCCGGTAATACTGAGCGATCTGCGGAAACGCTTGCAGCACAGCGACTGTCTCGCCGATGAGATCGTCGAAGTCGAGTGCGTTGGCAGCGCGCAGGCGACGTTGGTACTCCCTGTAGACCTCGGCGATGATGCGCGGCAGCTCCTCACCGGCCTCCGAAGCTTCGGCCGCCGCCTGTTCGGGACTGACGAGTTCGTTCTTGTGGTTGGAGATGCCGTTGGCCAGCAACCGCGGCGAGTAGCGCTTGGTGTCCAACCCCATGTCCTTGCCGATCATCAGCAGCAACCGCCGCGAGTCGTCGGCGTCGTAGATCGAGAAGTTCGAATTGAGCCCCGGCAGCAGCGAGGCCTGGTTGCGCAGGATTCGCACGCACGTGGAGTGGAACGTCGACACCCACATTGATCGAGCGCGCGGGCCTACCAGGTTGACCACCCGCTCGCGCATTTCGGCGGCGGCCTTGTTGGTGAACGTGATGGCCAGTACCTGCCCGACACCGACCTCGCGGGCGGCGAGCAGATAGGCGATCCGTCGGGTGAGCACGGCCGTCTTGCCCGACCCCGCGCCGGCAACGATGAGCAACGGCGTCCCCTCATGCTGCACCGCCTGACGCTGATGGGGGTTCAGCCCGTCGAGCAACTGTTCGGTCTCGGCGACCGCAGAAGAGATGACCATTTCATTAACGAACTTACCGCTGCACAGCGACACCTTTGCGTCGGCGTGGCCCTTAGTGGCACACTCATTGCATGCTCCTGCAGCAAGGTCGATTTTTCTTCGGGTATCCGCCAGCGGTACCCGTGGTCTAGCTGCTTCAACGAGCCCCGCGGTCCGCTTCGGATCCGGGGCTCGTCTCGTGTGTGAGGCCCGAAACCGGAGGGATCCGATCTCCACACGACAGAATGCGAGGACAACAAATGACAATTCAAGCGATCGAAGCCGAACAGTTGCCAGACATAGACGACCTTCGCCAGGAAATCGACCGGTTGGATGCGGCGATCCTGGAAGCCGTGAAGCGCCGCACCGAGGTGTCCAAGCTCATCGGTAGGGCCCGAATGGCGTCCGGTGGCACCCGCCTGGTGCACAGCCGTGAGATGAAGGTCATCGAGCGTTACAGCGAACTGGGGCCCGAGGGCAAAGACCTGGCGATGCTGCTGCTGCGCCTGGGTCGCGGCCGCCTCGGCCACTAGGACTCAGCGCAGCGCGTCGGTCAGCCAGGGCGTCAACCACTTCACCGCTTGCGGCGTCGGGTGCACCCCGTCACTGCGCATCCGGATGCCGTCGACCCAGTTGGTGTAGACACCTCGCGGTCCGAGCTTGTCATTCAGATCGAGCACCTCGACGTTCTTGCGTGGCTTGGCGACGCTGCGCAACAACGCGTTCCACTCGTCTACGCGATCGGGATCGTCTTCGGGATACAGGCTGCCGTCCGGCTTTTCGGCACGCCGGTTGTACGGCTCGGTGGTGACGACGATCCGCGCTCCAGTCGCACCGAGGATGTCGAGCGCACGGTTGAGTTCGCCGCGCAGATAGTCCTCGTAACCGGTCTCCAGGATGTCCGTCCAGACACCCTCGTTCATCCGGTCGACGACCTCCCAGCGGCCGACGATCAGCAGCACCACATCGGGCCGGTCATGGTTGATGCGCTGTGACCACCGACTGGGCCAGGCGTCGCATTCGGGCTTCTGATTCAGCGTCTGGCCGACATATCGGTAGGGGCCGCCGCGGGCGATGCCGCACCCGATCGTCGTGTAGTTGGTGAACGCAAGTCCCGGCGTCGGCGGCAGGTACCGCATCATCGTCCACGCGACCGAGTCGCCGAACACCGCGACAGTCCGGGTTCCCGGATCGTGCGCGGTCGGTTTGCGGACCTCGACGGGGACCTCCGGCGCGACCAGCGCGGCCGAATCGATCGGCGGGCCCTGCACCACCTCGGGTTTCACACCCACCGGCAGCACCGTCATCGTCACCACGGCGGCAGTCGCGACCGTCGCACCCGCCAGCGGCAGCATCGGCACGAACATCGGCCGCCACCGTCGGACCGGCTGCTCCAGCAGCCACCACGACGCCGCGGCCAGCGCCACCGTCGCAGCGCAGCGCAGCGCGAAGAGCGGCCAGCCGGACAGTCCCGTACGTTCACCATTGAGCGCCAGGAAGACCGGCCAGTGCCACAGATATACGCCGTAGGAGATCGCGCCCAGCCACACCAGCGGTCCCCACGCCAGGGCGCGGGCGACGGGTCCCTCCTGCTCCAACGCCACCGGTGCGACGACGAGAACGGCCGCGATCGCCACGGTGATCAGCAGACCGCTGCGGAAATCGCTGACGCTGCCGGTCGCATAGTGCGCCGCCGCGCCCAACACCGCCACGCCGATGAACGGCAGAATCCGCGCGACGATGTGGCCCCAGCGCGTCCGGATCAGCGTGCCGCCGTCGTTGAGCACCGACCAGTCCCGAACCAGCAGCGCGGCCGCCGCGGACCCCACCAACAACGCCTGCGCGCGACTGTCGGTGCCGAAGTAGACCCGATTCAGCGTCGAGTCGGTGGTGAGCACGATCGCCGCGGTCGCCGAGGCGATGACGCCGACAATGGACAGCACGAAGACGGCCAATCGCAGCCGGGCCCAGAACAGCGCGGCGACACCGATGAGCAGCAGGGGCCACAGCAGGTAGTACTGCTCCTCGACCCCGAGCGACCACGTGTGCTGCAGCGGCGACGGTGGAGCACCCTGCGCGAAGTAGTCGGCGCGCTGGGCGACGAAGGCCCAGTTGGATATCCACAAGAAGGAGGCGACGGCGTCGTCGCGCAGCGATGCCGTGGACTCGGGCGAGAACAGATCACGGGCGGCGACCACCACGAGCACCATCACAAGCAGCGCGGGCAGCAATCGGCGGGCGCGCCGGATCCAGAAATCGCCGAGGCGGATCTGCGCGGTGCGACGGTGCTCGTCGAGCAGCAGCGAGGTGATCAGGAATCCGCTGAGCACGAAGAACACATCGACGCCGAGGAAGCCGCCGGACAGCCCCGGAATGCCGCCGTGGTCGGCCAGCACCAACGCGACCGCGACGGCGCGGATGCCGTCCAACGCGGGAATTCCGCGGTGACGATGGACGGCTCTCACTGCCGAAATCTTGCCCGCGCGGGTAGACGCGAAAGTCCCCGACACGCCGACGAAAAGGGGGCCTTTTGCGACTCGCTCCCACCTTCGGTGTGAGCCCAGCGCGAGAGCGGCGTTACTTGGTCAGTGCGATGTACTTCACGTCGAGGTATTCCTCGATGCCCTCCGAGCCGCCTTCGCGGCCGAATCCGGATTCCTTGATGCCGCCGAACGGCGCGGCGGGGTCGGAGATCACGCCGCGGTTGATGCCGACCATGCCGGCCTGGACTCCCTCGGCGACGCGCAGCGCGCGGTCCAGCGACTGCGTGTAGACGTAGGCCGCCAAGCCGTACTCGGTGTTGTTGGCGGCGGCGATGCCCTCCTCCTCGGTGTCGAAGCCGGTGATCGGCGCGACGGGCCCGAACACCTCCTCCTTGAGGATGCGGGCGTCGGCGGGCACATCGGCCAGAACCGTCGCCGGGTAGAAGTTCCCGGGGCCGCCGGGGGCGACACCGCCGACCGCAACTGTCGCACCGCGCGACACCGCGTCGGACACCAGATCCTCGACGGTCGCGACCTGCTTGGCATTGATCAGCGGGCCCAGCGTCGATGACTCGTCGGTGCCCTTGCCGAGCGTGAATTCGCTCATCCGCTTGACGAGCTTGTCGGTGAACTCCTCCCGCACCGCGTTTGCGACGTGGAAGCGGTTGGCCGCGGTGCACGCCTCGCCGCCGTTGCGCATCTTGGCCAGGATCGCGCCGTCGACCGCGGCATCCACGTCGGCGTCGTCGAACACGATGAACGGCGCGTTGCCACCGAGCTCCATGGACGTGCGTAGCAGTTTGTCGGCCGACTGCTTCACCAGCGCCTTCCCGACGCCGGTCGATCCGGTGAACGTCAGCTTGCGAAGCCGGCCGTCGTTGATCAGCGCCTCGGTGACCGGGCCGGGGCTGCTCGTCGGCAGCACCGACAGCACGCCCTTGGGCAGGCCCGCCTCGCCCATCAGCTTGGCGAGCAGCAGCATCGTCAGCGGCGTCTCCTGGGCCGGTTTGACGATCATCGTGCAGCCGGCCGCGAATGCCGGGCCGATCTTGCGGGTGCCCATCGCCAGCGGGAAGTTCCACGGCGTAATGGCGTAGCACGGCCCCACCGGCTGTTTCGTCACGAGGATGCGCCCGGTGCCCGCCGGGCTCGGCGTGAAGCGGCCGGCGATGCGCACCGCTTCCTCGGCGAACCAGCGGAAGAACTCCGAGCCGTACTTGACCTCACCCATGCTCTCCGGAAGCACCTTGCCCATCTCCAGGGTCATCAAGGTGGCGAGGTCTTCGGCGCGTTCGGTGATCGTCTCGAACACCGAGCGCAGGATCTCGCCGCGCTCGCGGGGCGCAGTGGCGGCCCAATCGGCCTGCACGGCGCACGCGGCGTCCAGGGCGGCGACGGCATCCTCGGGTGTCGCGTTGGCAACCGAGACCAACACGTTGTCGTCGGACGGGTCGAGTACGTCGAATGTCGAGGAACCTTTGCGCTCCTCGCCCCCGATCCACAGACCGGTGGGCACAGACGACAGCAGCTTGGCGGTATCCATTACTCCCTCTTACACCTTTGGACATTTGGCCGCATTAGTGTCGGCTACATGACCGCCGATACATCGCAGATTCCCGACATCACCACCACTGCCGCATGGCAGGCCCTGCAACGGCATCACGACGATATCGGCAACGAACACTTACGCGTGTTCTTCCACGAAGACCCGGCTCGCGGGACAGAACTGGTGCTGACCGTCGGCGATCTCTACATCGACTACAGCAAGCACCGCGTCACCCGCGAGACGCTGGCGCTGTTGGTCGACCTGGCCCGCGTGGCAGGTTTGGAGCAGCGCCGCGACGCGATGTTCTCCGGTGTGCACATCAACACTTCGGAGGATCGCGCGGTGCTGCACACCGCCCTGCGCTTGCCGCGCGGTGCCGAGCTGTCAGTCGACGGCCAGAACGTCGTCTCCGACGTTCACGGGGTGCTCGACAAGATGGGCGACTTCACCGACCGGCTGCGCAGCGGCGAGTGGACCGGTGCGACCGGCGAGCGGATCACGACCGTCGTCAACATCGGGATCGGTGGTTCGGATCTCGGCCCGGCGATGGTCACCCTCGGCCTGCGCCACTACGCCGACGCGGGCATCTCGGCACGGTTCGTATCCAACGTCGATCCCGCCGACCTGGTGGCCAAGCTCGACGGACTCGACCCGGCCACAACGCTTTTCATCGTCGCGTCCAAGACGTTCTCGACACTTGAGACGCTGACGAATGCGACAGCCGCGCGGCGTTGGCTGATTGAAGGACTCGGCGGCGGTGCCGGACAGGACGCCGTGTCGAAACACTTCGTGGCGGTGTCGACGAACGAGAAGCTCGTCGACGACTTCGGCATCAACACCGAGAACATGTTCGGCTTCTGGGATTGGGTCGGCGGCCGCTATTCCGTCGACAGCGCGATCGGCCTTTCGGTGATGGCCGTCATCGGCCGAGAGCGGTTCGCGGAGTTCCTATCCGGGTTCCACATCGTCGACGAGCACTTCCGCACGGCGCCGCTGGAAGCCAACGCGCCAGTGCTGCTCGGCCTGATCGGGCTCTGGTACAACGAGTTCTTCGGAGCGGAAACCCGTGCGGTGCTGCCGTATTCGAACGATCTGTCGCGGTTCGCGGCCTACCTGCAGCAGCTCACCATGGAATCCAACGGCAAGTCTGTGCGCGCCGACGGCTCACCGGTGACGACCAGCACCGGCGAGATCTTCTGGGGCGAGCCCGGAACCAATGGCCAGCACGCGTTCTACCAACTGTTGCATCAGGGCACCCGGCTGGTACCCGCCGATTTCCTCGGGTTCTCCCAGCCGACCGATGACCTGGCGACCGCCGACGGCACGGGCAGTATGCACGACCTGTTGATGAGCAACTTTTTCGCCCAGACCCAGGTGCTGGCGTTCGGCAAGACCGCCGAGGAGATCTCGGCCGAGGGCACGCCGCCGGAAGTGGTCCCGCACAAGGTGATGCCGGGCAACCGGCCCAGCACATCGATCTTGGCCACCAAGCTGACGCCGTCAGCGCTGGGCCAGTTGATCGCCCTCTACGAGCACCAGGTCTTCACCGAGGGCGTCATCTGGGGCATCGACTCGTTCGACCAGTGGGGTGTGGAGCTGGGCAAGACCCAGGCCAAGGCGCTGCTTCCGGTGCTCACCGGCGACGACTCCCCCGCTGAGCAGTCGGACTCCTCGACCGACGCCCTCGTAAGGCATTACCGCGCGGAGCGCGGTAGATCGGCATGAGCCGCGCGGCAGGCGTCATCGCGCCGGAATCACGATGGCGAGGATGGTGTCGATGAGTTCTTCGGCGGTGGTGTGCCATTTGTCGGTATGCAGGAGGCCACTGGCCTCCAGGCCTGCGGCACCGTGCGCTTCGGTCAGAAGGATGGCCGCATAGCGCTCGGCATTCTGTTCGCCGACGACTCCGGAGACGATGATGGAGAACTCGGTGCAACCGCGCTGCGCGGCCCGAACCACTGCTGACGGGTCTCCTGCTGGTGCGGTGAACATCAGCTGATAGAGGTGCGGCTGCGCGCGGCTGAGAGCGATGAGGCTGCCGAGCGCTGCACGCAGCTTCTCAGCGGGTTCACGTCGCGAGTCTGTCTCTAGCGCGTGCATGTGATCGCCGATACGCTCCCAGCCTTCGGCGGCGATTGCGGTCAGCAGCGTTTCTTTGTTGGCGAAGTGCCGGTACGGCGCGCCGCGGGTTACGCCTGCGCGTGCCCCCACCTCACGCAGCGTCATCGCGCCGGGTCCTCCACTGTCGAGTAGTTCGGCGGCGGCGTCGAGCAGGGCGCGGCGGGTGGCGGCAGCGGATTCGGTGCGGCTCATGACCGACATCTTATGTTGACGCTGTCATCTGAAAGTGTAGCCTTGGCTAGATGACGACGTCATCTGAAATTCAAGAGCTTGCCATCGTCACCGGAGCGTCCACGGGCATGGGCGCGGCTACCGCACGCGAGCTGGCGCGGCGCAAGTTTCATGTCCTCGCCGGTGTCCGGCGCGACCAGGACGCCAACGCCATTCGGGGACCGGGTGTCGAACCGGTGATCCTCGACATCACCAATGCGGACCACATCCGTTCGTTGGTCCATCGGGTGCAAAGCGATCCGCAGGGCCGAGCCGTCCGCGCACTGGTGAATAACGCCGCCGTCCAAGCCAACGTGCCGGTCGAGGTCTTCGCAATCAACGAATGGCGACGAATGTTCGAGGTCAACCTCTTCGGACACGTCGCCATGACCCAGGCATTGCTGCCGGCCCTGATCCGCAGTAGGGGTCGCGTGATCAACATCAGCTCCGTGGGCGGCAAGGTCGCCATGGCCACCTACGGCCCATACGCCGCGACGAAGTTCGCGCTCGAGGCGGTCAGCGATTCGTTACGACGAGAGATGGCACCGCTGGGCGTCGGGGTGGTCGTGATCGAACCAGGCGCGGTGCGCACCGAAATGCTCGACAGGGCGATCGCCACCGCCGACAAGTTGGTGTCGGCCATGACACCGGAGCAGAACCAGCGCTACGGCCCGTTGGTGCACGCCGTCAACTCGCAGGCCGCGTCGTCCACCAAGTCCGGCTTGTCGGCAGACGCCGCGGCCAGAGTGGTCGCCAAAGCGGTGACTGCCAGCAAGCCGCGTACTCGCTACACGATCGGCCGCGAAGCCGCAGTGATCCGATTAGTGGGCTTAATGCCTGACCGGACACTGGACCGCATCCTTAGCGCCGCCCTTCGGCCTCACTATCCGAAGGGCAGCAAAGACCACAGCATTGCTACCGCTGGCCACCAAGTCCGCGATCATCACCACCCCGAATGAAACGACAACCACGAATTGGGCGACGCGGCAGGCACTTTGGACGCCATAATTGAGCACTGTACGGCCCAAGTTCGAGACCTTTCCCATGAGCGGCGTCAACAACGCCATCTCCCGCGTGCACTCGGGGAAAGTGCGATATCGGCCGTCGTAGCAACGCATTGGAGGATCGTGCGGCCGGCCTTCATTTGGCCGCTCGGCGTAGCGACTTCGGTGCGCCGACGATCGCTGAGCGAACGTAGGCGCACCGAAATCGCGCGTAGTTAGGCGAGGGGGTCCGGGCGGATCCAGCCCAGGATCATCGCCGGCAGGCAACCGCCGATCACCAAGACGGTGGTCGCCATCAGCCCGCCCGCGTACGCCATGTTGATGTCGGTCCCGCCTGTGAGCACCGAACCGACTATGAGGTAGAAGATCGGCAAAAGCATCAGGTTCTGGGTGACGGTCAGGCCGATCGAGCGCGCACTGTTGCGCTGCTGCACTTCGTACTCGTCCAGTGCCGCCTGCGGCGCATCACCTTGCCTGCCGGACACGATCTGCAATACCAGCCACACCGGGTAGAACAACACACATGCAGGCAGCCATAGCAGCGGTGCCCAGCGAATGCCGAACGCGCACATCACACTTACCACCGCCATGAAGGCGAAAGCGACCGCCAACGTGACCACCAGCGCTCGACGGCGTCGTTGCGTGCGCCAACGCGGCAGCGCGTGAGCGTACGTGCGTTCGCGCTTGAGAAATCGCCTGGTGCGAAAGTCCTGGTATCTGTCTATGAGCGTCGGGTCAGTCTGCGTTGTCGAGCTGGACATCGGTTTCGCCTCCTCGTTGCATGGGTTTTCGGTAGAGCTCGGTGGACAGCGGTGCGAACGGGGTGCGTGAGAACACCGCCTCCACGGGCAGGCCGAAGACGTCGCAGATCCGGAACGCCAGATCGAGGCTTGGAAAGTGGTCGCCCCGTTCCAGCGCGCCGACGGTCTGCGGGTTGACGTCGACCAACTCCGCGAGTTGCACTCGCGTCATCCGCCGCTCCGCGCGCAGGACGCCGATGCGGTTGTGGATAGGAAGGGCTGCGCCTCGCCTCACCGGACTCATGCAACAGAGTGTTGTAAAAACCCAACGACTTGTCAAGTCGCCACAACAACGCAACGCGACGCACACCCACGAGGGACGTGCGCCGCGCTGCGGGTTTGTCTTATGCCGGGTTAAGGCGCGGGGATGTTGATGCACCCGACGTTCGGCAGGCATCCGCTCGCCCCGCCAGGACCTGCTGAACCGCCGGGTCCGACCGGCGATAGTGAGCCGCTGGCGCCACCCAGATCCGCGGAGCCACCAGGACCGTTAGGGATTACACCGGAGGCTCCGCCGCCGTCAGCGGTACCGACCGGACCACCTGGGATGTTCACGTCGGCACCGCCACCGGGTCCGGCGTTGACATTGCCAAGGGAACCGCACGGCGTGCCGTCAGCATTCACGCACGGCGGAGGTGGCGCCGGCTGAGCACCGGCGATGGGCGCAGCGGCGATCGCAGCGGCCGCAACACCCGCGAACAGTAAGGGCGTCATCTTCGTCAGTTTTGCGTTCATGCAAATGGGCTACCACGCGCGCGGGCCGGTTAAACCTAGAGTCTTTCTAAGCAAAACGTCGTGCAAGCCGCGGCGGGAGAACCCGCATCAGCTGTACCAGCGGTCCCCATGGCCACCACGGGACGGCCGCCCGACCTGCCTCGCGCTCCATCGCATCGACCATCGCCTTGACCCCGGTCTCGTTGTCCACCATCAACAACGTCGACGCCGACTTCGCCGTCATCTCGGATTCGATGTAGCCCGGCTCCAGCGTGGTCACCTTGATCGGACTGTTGACGTATTCGGCCCGCAGCGACTCTCCGAGAGAGGACACGCCAGCCTTGCTCGCGGCATACGCGGCCTTCACTCCCGGCACGCCCTTGTTTCCCAGCACCGATGACACCAGCACCAGATGTCCGCTGCCGGCCGCTTTGAACATCTCCAGCGCGGTCTCGATTTGGACAAGTGCGGCAACGAGATTCGTCTCTATGGTGGCCTTGTTGGCCCACAGCTTTCCCGACCCGAGCGGTGCACCCTTGCCGATGCCTGCGTTGACTATGACGCGGTCGATACCACCCAGTTCGTCGGACAGTTCAGCGAAGACCTTGGGCACCTGCTCGTGGTCGTTGACGTCCAGCGCCGCGACGGCCACCGAGATGCCGGGATGACGCTCGAGCAGCTCGGCCTTCAACTCGTCGAGCCGGTCGACGCGGCGGGCGCACAACGCGAGATCGCGGCCCCTGGCCGCGAATGCGCGAGCCATGCCCTCACCCAGCCCTGAGCTGGCGCCGGTGATCAAGATCTTCTGTCGAGTCACGCGCTCAGCTTATGCATGATGGTGGGGTGATCCCGAATCGAAGTTCACTTCTACTGGGCGCTGCCCTGCTTGCGGTCCAGGTCGCACTAGCTCCAGTCGCCGCAGCCCAGCCCTTCTACCCGTTCCAACAGCTGGTGGACACCGCCGCTGCGCGCTTGGCGACCGCCGATCCGGTGGCCGCCACAAAGTGGATCAACGGCGGGTCGATCACCGACCCCGAACGAGCCAACAAAGTACTCGACGCAGCCGGAGCCGACGCGACAGCGCATGGCATCGAGCCGGGATACGTGCGCGAGGTCTTCGCCGACCAGATCGCCGCAAACGAGGGAATCCAGTACACGCGCTTCGGCCAGTGGAAGTTCGATCCCAACACCGCTCCGACCACCGCACCCGATCTCTCGGCGTCGCGCGCGCAAATCGACGGGTACAACAAGACGCTGGTGAACGAGATTGCCCTGCACTGGAATGCGCTGCACAGCCAGGGCTGCGCTCAGGATGTCGCAGACGCAACGGCTGCGGTGGTCGCGGCGCGCGGACTCGATCCGCTCTACCAGCAAGCGCTGACGTCGGCCACACAGTCGTACTGTCAAACTACTTGAGCAGTCGGGACATTCGCCGGTCCGCCAGGATCTTGCCGCCCGTCTGGCACGTCGGGCAGTACTGAAATGACTTGTCGGCGAACGATACTTCGCGCACCATGTCGCCACATACCGGGCAGGGCAGTCCGGTTCGCGCATGCACACGCAGCCCAGAGCGCTTCTCCCCCTTCAGCGTCGCCGCGCCCTGACCCACCGAACGGCTGACCGCGTCGGTCAGCACCGAGATCATCGCGTCGTGCAGGGCGGCCAGCTGCGCTTCGGTGAGCTTGCCCGCCGTCGCGAACGGCGAGATCTTCGCGACGTGCAAGATCTCGTCGCTGTAGGCGTTGCCGATTCCGGCGATCACCTTCTGATCGGTGATGACGGACTTGATCCGCCCGGTGTTTCCGGCGAGCACGCCGGCCAGTTCCTCCGGCCCCAGCGAGAGCGCGTCGGGGCCGAGTGCGGCGATGCCCGGCACCTTGGTCGGATCGTCGACCAGCCAGACCGCCAGCCGCTTCTGTGTGCCGGCCTCGGTGAGGTCGAATCCTGGCGCCTCCCCCGGTTTCCCGAGATGGACTCGAAGGCCGATCGGTCCCTTGCCCGGCTTCAGCGGCGCCGCCGCGAGCTTGTCCGACCATCGCAGCCAGCCTGCACGCGACAGATGGGTGATCAGGTGCAGGTCGCCTGACTGGACGCCGAGGTACTTGCCCCACCGGTTGGCGTCGGTGACGGTCTGGCCGTGCAGCACTGCGATCGCCGGATCGAATGTCTTGAGCACCGAGAACGCCGATACGTCGATACGTCCAATCGTCAGCCCGACAGCCTGGCGACGCAGATGATCGGCAAGCGCTTCGATCTCCGGCAGTTCGGGCATGTGTCCAGTGTGCCGCTAACGGGCGGTCGAACGCTCAGCCGAGCCGACCACTAGCGACAAGAGCCAACTCACGATCGACAGTACGATCGCGGCCCAGATCGCCGTCCACCAGAAGTCGTCGATGAACAAGCCCCAGTGGGTGGTGTTCTCGGTGATCCACGAGGTGATCCACAGCATCAGCGCGTTGATCACGATGTGAATCAGTCCGAGCGTCAGGATGTAGAGCGGGATCGAGATGATCTGCACGATCGGTTTGATGATCGCGTTGACCAGACCGAAGACCACCCCGACGACGAAGACGATGCCGACTTTTTGCAGCGTCGAATCTCCGCCGACAAAGCCGATTCCGGGAACGATCAGGGTGACCACCCACAGTGCGAACCCGGTCAATGCCGCACGCAGCAGGAATGAACCCATGCGATCAGTCTGCCGAACGCAGTAGGTAGGTGTCCATGATCCAGCCGTGTTCGGCGCGGGCATCGGCGCGCGCCGCAGCGATGCGCCCGCCGACCTCACCGACGGTCCCGGAGAACAACAATTCGTCGGGCGTGCCGAGGTAGGCGCCCCACCAGATTCGGGTGCCGGGCGGGCAGTCCTGGAACGAACAGTCGGCATCGAGCATCACCACCGCGCTGCCAACCAGTCCCTGCTCGCGCAGTTGCCGTCCGGTCGTGATGAGAACAGGTTCACCAATATCGTTGAGCGGTATGCGATGTCGAGCTGTCAGAGCCTGTATCGCGGTAATCCCTGGGATGACGTCGTAGTCGATGTCGACGTGCTCGGCTACACGGTCCAGGATTCGCAGCGTGCTGTCGTAAAGCGACGGGTCACCCCAAGCCAGAAACGCGCCGACGCCGCTCGGCCCGAGTTCGGACGTGATCGCAGCGGCCCACAGACGCGCGCGCTCGGCATGCCAGTCGGCGACGGCCTGCCGATAGGCCGGACTGTCGACGACGGTCCTGGCCCTTGGCGGGTCGGGCATCTCGTAGAACCGGTAGCCCGGCCCGCGGATGAACCGCTCGCAGATCAGGCGCCGCAGCGCGACCAGATCGTCCTTGGTATCTCCCTTGTCCATCGCGAAGAAAACCTGGGTGTCGTTGAGCGCGGCCACCGCCTGCGCCGTCACGTAGTCGGGATCGCCCGCGCCGATACCGATGACGTGGATGCGGCGAGTCACGCGCCGAGTATGCCATGAGCTGGGAATACCGTAGGTATGCGATACCCGGGGTATTGACATCTTCGCGCCAGGCTCCGTACCTTTTCAAACAACGTCGACGACGACGCCATCGGAGGGAGTCGCGCATGACAGCACCCACTCGTGAAGAGTTCGCCGAACGTCTGTTGAAGGGCTCCGTCAAGAAGTCCTACGCGCCGGTCGTCGACATCGACTGGGATGCGCCGCTGGACCCCGACAAGTTCTTCCTGCCGCCCAAGTGCGTCTCGCTCTACGGGACCCCGCTGTGGGACTCGATGACCCGCGAGCAGCGGATCGAGCTGTCCCGCCAGGAGCTGGTGAACACGCTGTCGGCCGGCATCTGGTTCGAGAACATCCTCAACCAGGCGCTGTTGCGCAAAATGATGCATCAGGACCCCACCGCCAGTGCCACGCACTACGAGCTCACCGAGCTCGGTGACGAAACACGCCACATGGTGATGTTCGGCAAGGCCATCGAGCGCGTCGGCGCAAAACCGGTGCGGCCCAGGTACTACCAGCGATTCGTCATCAACCTGCTGCCGTTCACCTTCCAGGGGCCGATACTCTGGGTCGCCGCGCTGCTCGGTGAGGAGATCTTCGACTCACTGCAACGACAGATGATGGACGACGACGACCTGCAGCCGATCATTCAGCGCCTCATGCGTATTCACGTCACCGAGGAAGCGCGACACATCCAGTTCGCCCGAGACGGGTTGCGCAAGCGGACGCCGACCATGCGTCGGTTGCCGAAGTTCTTCGTGGCCAACATCAACGGCGTCGGCGGCTACTTCTTCCGTTTCCTGTTCACCAACAAGGTGCAGTACCGCCGCGTCGGTCTCGACGCACGTAAGGCACGTCGGCTGGCACGCAGCAGCGCGCACCGGCACGAAACCCACGTCACCGGATTCGCACCGCTGGCGGCGTTCCTCGAGGAAGTCGGACTGATGGGGCCGATCGCCCGCCGCATGTGGCGGCGCAGCGGGTTCCTGCCCCGGTGAGCGACATCTACGACGGGCCAGCGACCGTGCGCATCGGATCCGACGAGCGCACGATCCGCGTGCGCCTGGCCGGCCACGTTGAACCGATAGACGGCCGATACCACTGGCAGGGAACGGTTTTCGACGAATTGGCCGGCGACGTCAAGCTGCCCCAGCAGATCACCGTTACGGTCGGCGCCAACCAGGCGCAGGCACGCATCGTCGAGCGGACACCACAAGGCGGCTATTCGGTGGCCGGGGTGGGCGGCCCGCCGTTTGCGTTGGGGGCCAGCGCGTAGGACTCAGCGGGGATCTTCCTGGGTGAGCGCGTGATACCCCTTCGCGCTAGCCCGGTCCACCGCCGCGCGCACCAGTCCGAAGATGAGACCCTGCACCGCCGCGGCGATCAGCGCCTCGCGCGTCGAGCGGTTCAGATCTTTCGGCTCCGGTGGCTCCTGATCGGACGGGCTGACTCGCTGCCAGATTTCCGTGAAGACCTTGCCGGCCAACAGGCCTCCGGCCACGCTCGTGGCGATCGACAGCGGCTTGTACAGGGCTTTAGATGCAGCGCTCATGGCCACACAGTTCCCGTCGACCGGTTCCTCAAACCTAGGACTAGAACACGTTCTAATATCGGCAGGTGCGCTTCACCTACGCGGAATCACTGACCCATCCGAAGTACTACATCCCACTCGCCAAGGCGGCCGAGGCCGCCGGGTTCGATGCGATGACGATCGCCGACAGCGTCGCCTATCCGTATGAGTCGGACTCGAAGTACCCGTACACCCCCGATGGGAACCGCGAGTTCCTTGACGGCAAGGAGATCGTCGAGACGTTCGTCCTCTCCAGTGCACTGGCCGCGGTCACCACGACACTGAGGTTCGACGTCTACGTCCTCAAGCTGCCGATCCGCCCGCCCGCGTTGACCGCCAAGCAGGCCGGCTCGCTGGCCGCCATGTCGGACAACCGCCTCGCTCTCGGCGTGGGTACCAGCCCGTGGCCCGAGGACTACGAGCTGATGGACGTGCCGTTCGCCAGGCGCGGCAAGCGCATGGACGAGTGCATCGACATCGTCAAGGGACTGACGACCGGTGACTACTTCGAATACCACGGCGAGTTCTACGACATCCCGAAGACCAAGATGTCGCCTGCGCCCACCAAGCCGATCCCGATCCTCATCGGCGGGCACGCAGAGGCCGCCCTGCGGCGGGCGGCACGTAACGACGGCTGGATGCACGGCGGCGGCGATCTCGGCGATCCCGAAGCACTTGACCGATACATCAAGCGGCTCAACGAACTTCGCGAGGAGGAGGGCCGGACGGGCCCATTTGAGATCCACGCCCAGTCGCTCGACGCCTACAAGCCCGACGGCATCAAACGGCTAGCGGATCGGGGCGTGACCAACATCATGGTCGGCTTCCGGATGCCCTACGCCGTTGGGCCGGACCCCGAACCGCTGGAGAACAAACTTCGTGCCATCGAGAAATACGGCGAGAAGGTCATCTCGAAGGTCTAAAACGGCACCGGTCGCGGTTGGAGCCGGGCCGTGACATCCCCGACCAGAGTGGTGTCGTAGGGGTTGATCTCCAACGGCTCATCACCCAATTCCAGTGCGTCGAAGTCGATCCAGATCACGTTCGGACTTGTCGACAGTTCGAAGAAGTACATCTTCTCGGTCAGATCGACGACCGTCCGATATTCGGTGTTGTAGACACCGAAGTCCTGGTAGGGCGCACCGAAGGGCACCGAGACGTTGCGCATGATCGCCATCACGCTCGCCACCGCCTGTCGCCGATCGGCGGGCGGCATCAGGAGGGCCGAATAGTATGCCGCGCGCTGGAATCGATCCCTCGGGTTCACATTTCCAGGTAGTGGAGTATCACTGCTTGGGTGTGAAAAGTCTTGCTTCGCAAGCAAATCCAGCTGCTCGTCATAGGTGGGATCGTTGGTCATGATGGTGTACTCACGGCCGTGGTGGACGACGGGTTCGCCACCCGCGAACTCGATGATCGCCGAGTCCCCGCCGACGTCTTCGAGCGCGAAATGGATCGTGGCCTGACGCCCGTGCGCCTCGACCATCACCGGTTGGAACGTGTCCAACAACGCCAGCGCTTCGGTGACGCTGCCTGCCTGGTCGAGCAGGTACTGGCCGAACAACCCCATCTGGAGGCCCGGTCGGGCCGGATCGCGGGTTCCGACGTCCGTCGACTTGAGGAACAGGGCATGTATTCCAAGCCCCGCCTCGTTGAATCCGTCGACGGTGCCGATCCCGTACACGGTGGTGACCAAGCTGGCGTAGCGAGTGGTCCAGCGCAGCGGATTGTCGGCGATCGCGACGATGTCGCCGACCTTGCCGCCGTCGCGGTCACGCCCTCGGGGGAAGGCGACGATGGTGGGTTGTGTCGACTCGGGCCAGTCCATTGTGCGGCCGGCCATCACGTACCGACCGTCGGTATTCCACAGCACCCGAGTGCACATCTGCCTCGCCACCTCCCAAGAGAATCGGCGTTCAGCGTGCCATGCCGGGCCGTGGATTCGCGGGAGTACTTGCCTGACGGATAGGAAAACCTATCCGCCGGCAGGCGAAACCTGACTTCGTGGCGATTACGCGGACTTTGCACCGAAAACGATCATAAATGTCGTCCAGAACGACGAAAACGACCGTGAAGGTCGTCTACACCACCGAAATAGGAAAAAGATCATGTTCGCGACAGCACCGACCGGCACGACCGCACCGGCTCCTGAAGAAACCGTGCGGCTGCGCCCCGGCGATCTGCCGACCAAGCTGATCCCGCAAGCCACAACGTCTCCGAAAGTCCCGGTCCCCGGTGAGCCCATGACCATGCGTCTCAAAGCGCTGCCGAAGGCCATCAGCAACTTCGACAGCGACACGGTGCGGCTACGCCCCCTCGTCGACGTTCCGGTCGTCGGCAAGATCACCAACACGATCCGGCAGCGTTATCTCGAACTGAACAAGGCGGAGGTGAGGCCGCCGAGCAAGTGGGAGTACGCGCGGCTCGGCTTGGTGCTTTTGCTGGCGGCGATGCCGATCCTCGCGATTTCGGCCGAGGTTTTCGGTCTGGTCGCGCAGAGCACCGTCACCCTGGTGACCATCACGCTCGTCGCGGTGCTCGCCACGCTGATCGCGTTCGCGCCGCACCGGATGGACATGATCGTCGGGCGCGGCCTGATCGCAGGCATGGTGGCCTGCATCGTCTACGACGGAGCCAGGCTGTTCGCCGTGCACGTGCTGGGACTGATGGGCGACTTCATCCCGGTGATGGGGTCGTTCGTCACCGGCGAGCCGGACACCACGGGCAGCGCAGCGGTCGGTTACGTGTACCGGTACCTCGGCGACGCCGGCGGGCTGGGTGTGGCCTTCTTCGTCGTGGCGTTCGCGATCGGCATCGACCGATGGAAGAACGTCTATGCGGTAGGGGCGGCAGTCGCTTTCGGGGTCTTTCCGACGTGGGCCGGCCTGATGGCAACCGTCGCCCTGTCCCCGCACGGCGAGGAAAGGATGTTTCCGCTGAATACCGCCACGGTGATCATCACCTTGGTCGGGCATCTCATCTTCGGCCTGTTCCTGGGGCTGGCGTTCCTCAAGGCGCCGCGCGGGGAGCGCAGCGGCTGGCCGTGGCCTCCGCTGTCAGAGTCGACGCTGGCCAAGCGGGCAATCCGCTTCAAGAAGAAGGTCACCAATTCACCGCACTAGGCGCAGGGAGCCGCGGGTCGTCGAGACATAGTTCGACGACCCGCGGCGACGTGCACGGCGCGTTCGAAGACCATAGACCCGTCCTGTGGGTGAAAATTGCCCCTGACAGGAGGTCTCATGTCTTCCCATTTGGAAGTCTTCACGCCGTCAGGCCGGGAGCTGGTCCCATTGGCCGGCGAGCGGGTGACTCTCGGCAAGGCCTCGACAAATGTGGTGGCGCTCGAACATGACGCCACCGTCTCTCGCCTGCACGCCATTCTCGAGAACCATGGTTCCGCGTGGTCGATACGCGATGTCGGCAGTCGCAACGGCACCTTCGTCAACGGTGAGAAGATCACCGCGGAGCGCGTTCTGCGTTCCGGCGACGAGGTGCGCATCGGCAAGTCACGGGTGGTGTATCTGGAGGCTCGGCAGTCCGGTGTCCCAGTCGAAGAGGCGACGATCGTGCCTGATCCCGCCCAGCTTCCACCGAGGCTGACGCGACGCGAAGTCGACGTCCTCATGGTGTTGTGCCGTCCGTTGGTCTCTGACGACATGTTCCCCGAGCCGGCCTCGGTACGACGGATGGCGGGCGAGCTCTACGTCACCGAGGCCGCCGTCAAACAACACCTGCAGAACCTCTATGACAAGTTCGCCATCCCTGCCGAGGGGGACCGGCGGGTGCGGCTGGCCAACGAGGCACTTCGGCGCGGCGCTGTCACGATTGCGCAGCTGCGCGACAGCGGGAGCACCGAGAACTAGGTGAAGTCGAGCGCCTCGAGGACCGCCACCGGACCCTCGTGGCTCGGCCGGTCCGCGCCGCCAATACAGAACAGGGTTGTGTCGACGGCGGCCACCGCCTGGCCGTGCACCGGCGTGTTGATCGGCGCCTGCGTCGTCCACTTCCCGGTAGAGATGTCGTACATCTCCACCGTGGGAAGTACCCGCGTCGGTTCCTCGCCACCGACGGCGACGATCCGGCCGTCGATGAGACCGGCGCCGTAACTGCCGCGAGGCGTCGGCATGTCAGGCAGTTTTTCCCAGCTTCCGGCTTCCGGGTCGAAACGCTCGAAGGCCGCCGAGTTCTCGTCGGCGCTTAGCGACCGACCGCCGACCGCATACACGTAGACACCGTCCGATACCGCGGCCAAATGCTCACGCGGCGTTGGCATATCGGCGGCCGCTGTCCAGGATTCGCCATCGAAGACCTCGGTCTGGGTGACGAGCTTCTTGTCGTCCTGCCCCCCGATGACCACGAGCTTGTCGTCGACCACCGCCGCCGACGGCGCGGCCCTGGCGTGCTGGAGGCTCGGCAGCTCTTCCCACTTCCCGTTGCGGAAGGCGAACACCTTGTTCGACGCCTCCGCGACGGTCTCGCTGGCACCTCCGATGACGACCACCTCGCCGCGATAGGCCGCCGCTGTTGCGTGATGCAACGCTTCGGGCAGCGGGGGGTGCGTTTCCCAGTCTCCCGTCTTCGGGTCGTAGCTCTCGAAGGTGTCGAGCGTCTCCGCATGACCCAACATGCCGCCCGCGATCCAGATCTTTCCGTCGAGGACTGTCGAGGCCATCATCAGTCTTGCGGTCGGCGCATCCGGTAGCAACCGCCATTCCGCTGCCGGTTGCGGCTTGCGCGGTGCGAGTTTCAGCGCTTCCGCGGATGGCGTGATCTCGTCGTCTGCCGCACCGGTCGACCCGCCGATCGCGTAGACGGTCTTACCCACGGCGGCGACCGCAAGGCCGTGCCGCGCGGTCCCCATATCCGGCAGCGCGGTCCAGGTCGACGTCGTCAGATCAAGCGCTGCAACGCTGTTGAGCGCCTCTCCTGAGGACATGCCACCGACCGCCACCAACCGTGCGTCGGCGATCGCCACACCGAAATCGCTGCGCCCCTCGGGGAGCGCGGGCATGGTCGTCCACTTGTCCGCGATGGGGTCGTACGCCTCGACTGCGGTCAGATCCGAGGTGCCGTTGGTGCCACCGACCGCGTATACGAGCGTGCCGTCGGACGCCGCACCCGACATCTGGCGTGGCGTCGGTATCGGAGCACCAAGCCTCCATCCGGTGCCGTCGTAGATCTCGGTTGTGTTCAGCAGCTTGCCGCTGGCGTCCACGCCGCCGGTGACGACGAGTTGGTCGTCGACCACGGCGGCCGCGGCGGCAGCGCGGGGCTGCAACAGTGGCGGCAACTCCACCCAGCGGCTGTTGACCACGCGCCAGACCTTGTCGGTCGCCACCTTTTGATTCGTGCCGTCGGTGCGCCAACCGCCGAGGACGACCGGGGTGTCCTCCCATGTCACCGCCATTGCGTGCTGCACCGGCACCGGCAGGTCCTCGCCGCCTTTCCAGCTGTCGATGGCGGGGTCGAATCCCTCGTGGGCGCCACTCACCTGGTTACCGGCCCCCATGCCGCCGAAGACCCAGATGGTGCCGTCGGCCTCGGTGGCCGCCACCGCATCACGGGCGACGCGCGCATCCGCGATCGGTCCCCATTCCGGCTGCGCTTCGACGGTCGGTCGGTTCGCGGCAGCTTGCTCTGCGTCGCCGCCCTTGTCGCGCGACGTGAAGATGAAGATGCCGCTGATCACCAAGAGCACCGCTGCCGCCGCGGCGCCGACGGTGATCAGGAGTCTCTTTCGGTCGTGCTTCTCCGGCGTGACCGCAGGCTCGGGATCAGGCTGCGGGCCGGCCTCGGCCGGCGGTGCCGACGGCGGCGGGGGGTCCGGCGGAGTCGGGGGTATCTGCCAGGGCACACTCCCCTGGCTGACGGACGCGGTATGGGCGAACATGTTCGGGTCCAACGGTGGCCCCGAGCCCTGCGTGATCACCGGGGCGCCGGCAACGGATTCCGACACGTCGGCAGGGACAGCGGATCGAGACGCCTCGGTCGGGCCGGGAACCCCTGAGAGCGGGAGCGCTTGGGTTCCGCCCGTCGACTCCAACTCACCGCCGGGCTCGCTGAGCGCCATGGGATCGGCCGTCAACCCGTTGTGACGCTGCGCCAATTGCAGCTCGTGGCCGAAGTCGGCCACCGACATCTGCCGGTCGCCGGGCTCGCGAGACATCGCCTTCTCGATCGCGGCGCACACATCGGTGGGGATTCCGTGCGGCCGCAGATCCGGCACCGGTGTCGACGTTATGCGCAGATAGTGGGCGATCAGATCCTCGTCGGCCTTGCGCTCATGCGGCGGCCCTCCGGCGATCAGCGCGTAGATCGTTGCGCCAAGGGAGTACACGTCGGCCACGACCGTCGGCGGATTGCCTGCGAGGACCTCAGGTGCGGTGTAGGAGAGGGTGCCGGTGAAGAATCCGGTCACCGTCTTGTACCCACCGGCGATGCGCGCAGTCCCGAAGTCACTCAGTTGCGGTTCGCCGTAATCGTTGAAGAGGATGTTCGCGGGTTTGATGTCGCGATGCAAAGTGCCTGTCCGGTGGGCGGTCTCGAGCGCGCCACACAGTTTCACGCCCATGCGCAATGCCTCGGGCCACGCGATCCGGCCCTCACGGCGCAACCGCTCAGCCAGGGAACCCACGGAGTGATACGGCATCACGATGAAAGGCCGACCATTCTCGGTGACGCCGACCTGAAGGATGTTCACGATATTCGGATGGCCGGAAAGCCCTCCCATCGCGAAGCCCTCGCGCAGAAATCGCTCCCGATCCGTGTCGTCGAGGTCGGACGCAAGCACCTTGATGGCAACACTTCGCCCAAGCGACTTCTGGGAGCATCGATAGACGACCCCGCTGCCGCCCCGGCCAACTTCGACGGCGTCTTCGAACCCGGCGGCTGCCAGTTCAGACGCTATCCCGCTCGGCATGTGCCTATCGTCCTCCGGTGAAATGCGGATATTGCTCGAAACGCCGATATTTCCGCCCCACAAAGTACCGAGCAAAGTCACCGCAAGCGCAGTATTTGTCGTGTCCTATGAGTTACAGCTCGTGCTTCTTGGGCACCTACGGGATCAGCAGGAGCGCAGAAGTCACGAGCATGATTACGGCAGTCACGCCATGGACCCCCCAGGCGATCGACTTCGGGCCGCCGTTGCCGAGCACGATGGTCGTGTCGGCGAGCGGAATTATCGTGGCGGCGAGTATCACCCAACCGAGCAGGTGCGTCGCGCTCGCGGCCATCAGTATGAAGAGGAACAGCCCCGATGCAATGTCGCGGACGCCCTTGACACTGAGGTACGCGCGGGTCGCCGGCTGGCCGAGATCCGGTTGCACACCGTAGCCGGCGGCCGCGGCGCGAGGAGCAACGATGAATCGGGCGCCGATGAAGATGATGCCCGCGGCGATGAGTCCCGCGAGCATGTAACCGATGGCTGTGATGGTCACGTCGAGCACTCCTGGGGTTCGTCAGTGAATAGGTGAGAACGAGGTCGGGTCAAGGAGCACCGCCTGAACGTCGACGATCTCGTCGGTATCGAAGCCGGCCATGTCAGCGGCGAACTGTGGGCTGGTCATGATGTGTCGCGTGAGTTCTTGGGGTCAGCGCCTCGCGGGTAGCTGATCAGCGCGACGAGTCGATGGGCGCCGTTGCTTCGTTCGGTCCACACGCCGTGGGTGGCTACCCCAAAAGTCGTGAAGGTTGCCAGGTGGCGGTCCCAGTGAACCGCTGCGTACTGCCGCAGCGCTTCCGCCGATCGCAAGGTGTAAATCCTCAGCTGGAACACCGAATACCGTTCTCCTTCAGGTGACATCGGACGTCTCATAACGCCAGCACGACGCACAGCGCGGCCAGTGCTAGACCTTGCAGCATCGCGCGGGTTCCGATGATTTGGTCCCACTTCGCTTGCAGTGCACGCCCGTTCGATAACACCTGTCCGGCGTCGGCCGCGGCGGTCAGTTGTCGATTGATGGGTGCGCTCACCCGTGCGTAGAGCACGAGCCAGACCAACAGCAGGACCAGCGCGGTGCCCGCCGCGATGGCCTGCGCCCAGTGTGAGGCCACCGCGGCCAGCACCGCACTTGTCGCGGTCGCCACCAGTCCGAGCACTCCGGGCACGGGCATCCTGCGGTCGCCGTATCGATGGACGCTTCCCATGACCGCGATCAGCGCACGGTCGTCGACCAACGCCAAGGCGGGCCGCAGCACGATCGCGCAGAACACGTCGGTGCCGTAAACCGCACCCGTGCCCAGCACCGCGACCAGCGCGGCGGCACGAATGATGAGGTCAAAATCCATGTCGAGAGCCTCTCCGTCTGAGTGCTAGCAACGCTAACCCTGTTCTGGCATCTCGTCAATAGCATCGCTACAGTTTCTAGCGATGCTATAGTTCGGCATGGCCATCGAGGACCGACGTGAGCGCGAGCGCGCCGCGCGCCGACAGCTGATCGTCGCGACTGCCCGCCGGCTGGCGGAGGCCGAAGGCTGGGACGCCGTCACCACGCGACGGCTGTCCACCGAGATCGAATACAGCCAGCCCGTCTTGTACAAGCACTTCGCGGGCATGGAACAAATCGCTGATGCCGTCGCACTCGACGGATTCGATGAACTCGCCAACGCGCTTCGCACGGCCCGCTCCGGCGCCGGCGAGACCAGCGACGCCATGACCCGGATTGCGCACGCCTACCTCGACTTCGCCCGTGACAATCCCGCGGCGTACGACGCGATGTTCACCCGCACGACCACCTTGCCCTTCGGCGCCGAAAACACCCCGCCTCAGCTGACGGCGGCCTTCGCCGAACTGCGCCAAGCGGTCGGGCTCGTCGCTGACGAACAGGAGGCGGACGCCCTCACCGAGGTGCTGTGGGCCGCACTGCACGGTCTGGTCACCCTCGGGCGCACCGGCCGGGTACGCCCCGGCTACGACTCGGAGCGTCTGCAACTACTCGTCCAACAGTTCACCGGCTGACGAGAGGAACTACTCCCACACAACCTCGGACGGCCCTGTCGGGCGCGTGCATCTTTAGCCCAAGCGGGCCGAGAGTAGCCAGGCTCCTATCGACGTGCGACCTTGACCCTCGTCGCGAAGGTCAGAGCCGCCGGCGTCCTTCAGGGAAGCGAGCGCTTCTTCGGGAAGGTTGGCGTGGATCCGGGCGGGTCGGATCTCGTCGACAACCCAGTACGGCGAAACAGCTTCGCGTAGTTCGTCTTCGGAGACGGAGTTCAGGGGTCCGCTGGTCGGCATCGAGGCGCTGTCGAAGACCAATACGAAGTACGACGCCCCCGGGGCTGCGGCCGCGGCGATCGAACGCTGGTAGCCCTCGCGCAACTCGACTGGCATCGAGTGGAACAGCGTGCAGTCCACCACGGTGCCGAAACGACCGTCGTACCCGGTGAAGTCGCTGATGTCGGCCACCTCGAAGCTCGCGGTGGTGAGGCCGAGGCGGGCGGCCTCCGCACGGGCCATGTCGATCGCCGTCGCGGACGTGTCCAGCCCGACGGTGGTGAACCCCCGTCGAGCCAGCTCGAGCGCGGTGAAGGCTTCTCCGCAGCCGGCATCGAGGACCTCACCATGGAACCGGTCCGCTTCTATGAGTGCCGCGATCTCGGGTTGTGGTTCACCGATGCTCCACGGCGGGCGACCGTTGCCGCCCATCCGAATCTGCGCGCCGTCACCGCGATAGGCCGATTCGAACATCTCATCCGTCGGTTGCGTCACGCTTCAACTCTCTTTCGAAACACGCGTAGCGAGTTACAATTTATCTCACTCATCAATTATCTTTACTATTAAGATAATACGGAAGGCGACCGGTGGGGTCAACCAAGCGAGACGTCGAGGACCGATACGAACGCGTCATGCAGCTCACCCAGCGTCTAGTAGCGCAGGCGGAGAAGTTCGGCAGCGCCTTCGTCGACCTGCACCAGATGCACGCCACCGACGTGAACGCCCTGATCCGAGTACGCGTCGGTCGCGAGCAGGGCGAGTCGACGACCGCGGGCTGGCTCGGCGAGTCCCTCGGGCTGACGTCGGGAGCGGTGACCGCAGTGGTCGACCGTCTCGAGCGAGCGGGACACCTCCGACGGGTGCGCGATAAACATGACCGACGACGGGTGATCCTGGAGAACACTCCCGACGGGCAGCGGCTGGTGGACCAGTACTTCGCCCCCATCAGGCGGCAGAGTAGGGAGGTTATGGATCAGTTCACGTCCGCCGAGCTCGACGTCGTCAGCCGCTACCTCGCCGACACGGGGGCAGCCATGGCCGCTCAACGCGAGTTGCTCATTTCCAAGCACCGCCCCGCCTCGCACTCCGATCACTGAACGGTTGCGCACCGGCACAGCGTCTTCGACTGATCAGCTACTCCCAAACAACCTCGGACGGCTCCTTGTCGGGACGCAGACCTCGCCAACTGGGTTGACGCAACCGGCCGTCGGAGGTCCGTTCGCTGTAACGCACTTCGCCCACCAGCTCCGGCCGCACGAAGGTGACGCCTCGGGCGTCGAGCTTGGAAAGACGTGCATTGAAAGGCGATTCGTCGGTTTCCAGCGGCTTGAGGATGCCCTTGAGCTTCGTCAGCTCCTTCTCGGTGAATCCCGTGCCGACCCGTCCCACGAACTGCAGGCCACCGTCAGCCGGGATCCCGAGCATCAACGCGCCGATACCACTGGAGCGGCCGCCCTCACCTTTCCGCCAACCACCGATCACGACTTCCTGGGTGTTCCAGATCTTGTCCTTGATCCACGACGACGACCGTCGCCCCGGCTGATAGGTCGCGTCCCGCTTCTTCGCGACCACACCTTCCCAGCGCTGTTCACGCGCATGCTTCAGCGCCTCGGGACCGTCGCCGGGCAGCAGGTCCGGCACGATCAAGCCGCCACCTTCGGCGAGCGCTTCCAGCAGGCGGCGACGATCGGAGTACTTGGCCTTGAGAAGGGATCGCCCGTCGAGATACAGGATGTCGAACGCCCAGAACTCCACCCGGGTGGATCGCGCGCGGTTCTGCATCTCGCCGAAGCTCGGCACCCCGTGCTCGTCGAGTGCCACAGCTTCACCGTCGAGAATTACCTGGTGATCTGCGAGATCGGCTGCGAGCGCTGCGAATTGCGGATACTCGTCAGTGACGTCGCGGCCACGGCGGGACCGCAGGTTGAGCCGGCCGTGGTTCGCGTCGACCAGCACCCGATAGCCATCCCACTTGCCCTCGAACGCCCATTGCGCCGAGGTCAACTTCGAAATCGAGCCTTCCGTGGCGAGCATCGGCGCCAGATCGCTCGCCTGCGGATTGGCCTGCTCCTTCATGCGGTGCGCCAGCCAGTTCTTGCCGTTCGTCTGGATCAGCGCGTAGCGACCGTCGATCTTTTTGCCGTGCAACGTGATGATGACTTCGCCGCCCTTCTCGGGGCCGTCCGGGGAGTGATCGCGGAATTTCTCGGTCTCGTAAGTGCCGGTATCCCAAATGATCACTTTGCCGCCGCCGTACTCGCCCTTCGGTATCTCGCCCTCGAAGCTGCCGTATTCGAACGGATGGTCCTCTGTATGCACGGCCAGGTGGTTGACCGACGGCGTGTCGGGCAGGTTCTTCGGCACGGCCCAGCTGACGAGCACACCGTTGCGCTCCAGCCGGAAGTCGTAGTGCAGCCGCCGTGCGTGGTGTTCCTGGATGACGAAGAAGTCGTCGTTGCCCGCGGTCGGCGCGACGTTGGGGACCGGCTCGGGTGTCTTGCCGGCATCGCGCATGCTGCGGTAGGTGGTCAGCGCATCCGCCGCTGGTGCGTCGGCATCCATCTCAGCCAGCAGGTCACCGTGTTTGGCCACCCGTTCGAGCACCTCGTCGAATCGCAGGTGCTTCAACTTCGGGTCGTCGATCTCATCCCAGGTTCGGGGCGCGGCAACGGTCGGATGTTCGCGTCCGCGAAGGGAATACGGCGCGATTGTCGTCTTAGCCGCGCTGTTCTGGCTCCAGTCGAGGAACACCTTGCCGGTGCGCAGGCTCTTCGTCATGGTCGCGGTGACCTGCTTGGGCATTGTCTGTTCCAGCTGCTGCGCCACCCGTTTCGCGAGCACCGACGCACCTCGTGAACTGATCGGCTCGGCCAGCGGTACATACAGATGCAGTCCCTTGCTGCCGCTGGTGAGTGGAAAGGTCGTCAGTCCGATGTCGGCGATGAGATCGCGAACCTCATGAGCCACCTTGCACAGCTGCCGGAACGTCACGCCTTCGCCGGGATCGAGGTCGAACACGATGCGAGTGGCGAGCCCCGGCGTCTGCTCGGCGCCTTCCTCTCTGGTCCAGGTGCTGACGAATCGCCATTGCGGCACGTGCACTTCCAACGACGCCTGCTGCGCAATCCACGCCAGCCCCTCGGCGCTGTTGATGATCGGATACGTGGTGGTGCCCGACTTGTGAGTGATCGAACCCCGCTCGAGCCAGTCCGGGGCCGAGGAGGCGAGCTGTTTCTCGAAGAATGCGGGCTCGTCGACGCCGTTTGGCCAGCGTTTACGGGTCACCGCCCGACCTGCGATGTGCGGCACCATCGCCTCGGCCACGTTGATGTAGTAGTCGAAGACCTCGGCCTTGGTGGTCCCCGTAGCCGGGTACAGCACCTTGTCGGGGTTGGTCAGCTTCACCCGACCGAACTGATCCACCACACCAAGGTATTACCCGCGGTAGCGTCGGACTATGAGAAGAATCTTTGCGGCGTGCCTGCTTGCAGGGGCAGCCATCGTCTTCTCGGCCCCGCAGGCCGGCGCAGACCCTGAAGATCTTGTGCCCTACTGTTCCGGCGACCAGACGCCGATGGACAACAACTGCCGACCGATGGCCCATCAGGAGGCCACCCACGGAAGTGGAAGCGGCCTCAGCCCGAACCTGCCGAGCGGCCTGGACCCGGCCAACCCTGCGGTGGTCGGCTAACGCAGATCACTGGGATGGCTCAAGAGTGCACACAGGGTCGGTGATTCGCGACGCGAACAGCCCTGGGCGCAATCTTCGCACCTGCGCATCTACTCATCGTCGAACGCCAGCACTTCGAACGGCTCGGTGGGCGTTTCGGCGATCGCCATCTTCGCCGCGGAATCGGTGGGGATGACGCCACGGGCCAACGCCGCGAGTGCCTTGTTCGTGCCGACGTCGTGGCCCGCCTGCTCGCTCAACAGCCACCGCACCTCGAGCAGGTCGCAGTACGCCTGGATCGGAGTGCCCTTCCGGTTGACGACGTCGTGTGCGAGGCGCTCGTAGGGGGTCAGCACCTCGATAACCCACAGCCGCGCCGCCGTGGACTCGTCTACATCGTGGCCGGCTTCCCGGCACAGCTGCGCCTGGTAGGCCAGCAGGTCGCCAAGCAATATCTGGGCCTGCCCCTCGCCCACGTCCAGTCCGGTGAGCTCCTGCAGTCGCTGCGCGTGGTATCGCCGATCACCAACGGCTACATGAAGTTTCAGGTCGCCCGACTCGATCGGCTGCAGCGACACCTCGTCGACCGCGAACCCAAGCTCGTTCAGGCGACGGACGGTCCCCTCGACGCGATAGCGGTCGGTGAAGCCGAAGACGGGCTCGGCGTGCAGCGTGTCCCAGAGCGTCTCGTACCGGGTTCTGGTCTGCTCCACCTCTGCGATCAACACATCTTCCAGGGCGGTTCGCCCGAGGCGTTCGGCGAGGTCGACCATTCCCATTGCGACGTTCTCGACCATGATGTCGAGGTCGTGCTCGCGCTGACCCCGGCTCAGAGCGGGGTGCACCTCCGAGGTCTCGGCGTCGACGAGCCACGCCTGAAGGATCTGGCCGTCACGGGAGAACAGCGTGTTGGCCAGCGAGCAGTCACCCCAGAACACACCGTGCCGGTGCAGCTCAACCAACAAGCCGGCCATCCCGTCCAGCAGCCGGGCCCGGTGTTTGGGTTGATCCGGCGGCAGCCGCATGAACAGCCGGCGGTACTGCCAGGACCCCTCTAGATATCGGGTGACCAGAATCGCGGTGTCGAATTCGGGCTGCACCACCACACCGGCGGGACGCACCGCGGGCAGGCCCATCTCTTCGAGCCGCCGCAGGACGTCGTACTCCTTGGCCGCGATTCGAGGCGGCATGTCCTTGACCGCCCACAGTGCGTCGTCGGCGTCGACGAACTTCACCAGGTGACGGCTGGGTCCCACCGCGATGTCGCGCAATGGGACGTCGGGAACCGTCCATTCGCGCAGCGGCCGGTCCCACGGGAGCGCCAGCAGACCCGGATTTGTTGTCCGGAGCCGGAACTCCGGCGCACGCATGCTCAGTTGATGCGCTCGCCGGATTCCGGACGGAACAGATGCACCGCGCCTTCGGGGTTCTTGCGCAGTCGAACCGTGTCGGCCAGCTTCGGCGCGGTGCGCGGGTTGCACCGCGCGACCAGTTCCACGCCCGAACCTGCGTGGGTGTACACGTACGCCTCACTGCCGAGATCCTCGACTAGGTCGACCACGACCTCGACGCCATCGGAGTCGGAGATCTCGAGCTGCTCGGGCCGGATACCGAAGGTGACCTCCGATAGGCCCGCGTCGCTCAGCTTGGTCAGATCGTCACGCTCGAGTTGCAGCGTCGAATCGCCGATCTTGACGCCGTCGGCGGCGACGGACAGGTCCACCAGATTCATCGCCGGCGATCCGATGAATCCCGCGACGAAGGCGTTGGCCGGCCGGTCGTATAGCTCGTTGGGCGAGGCGAACTGCTGCAGCTTCCCGAACCGCAGAACGGCCACCCGGTCGCCCATTGTCATCGCCTCGACCTGGTCGTGCGTGACATAGACGGTGGTGGTGCCGAGACGCCGTTGCAGCGCCGCGATTTGGGTGCGGGTCTGCACGCGCAGCTTCGCGTCGAGGTTCGAAAGTGGCTCGTCCATACAGAACACCTGTGGCTCGCGGACGATGGCGCGCCCCATCGCCACGCGCTGACGCTGTCCACCGGACAGCTTGGCGGGCTTGCGATCCAGGAACTCGGTGAGGTCGAGGATCTTGGCCGCATCTTCAACCTTCTTGCGGCGCTCGTCGGCGGACACGCCGCGCAGCTTCAACGCGAAACCCATGTTCTCGGCGACGGTCTTGTTCGGATACAGCGCGTAGTTCTGAAATACCATCGCGATGTCGCGGTCCTTGGACGGCACGCCGACCATGTTCTTGCCGCCGATTTCGATGGTGCCCTCGTCGATGTCCTCGAGGCCGGCGAGCATGCGCAGCGCCGTGCTCTTTCCGGATCCCGACGGACCCACCAGGACAACGAATTCACCGTCGGTGATGTCGAGATTGAGCGAATCGACCGCGAGCTTGTCCGAGCCCTCGTAGATGCAGGTGGCGTTGGTGTAGGTGATGGATGCCATTGGTGTTCTCCGTGTTTTGTCGGGGTTTCGGGGGTTACTTGATCGCGCCGAACGAAAGTCCGCGCACCAGCTTGTTCTGTGCGAACCACCCGCACAGGATCACGGGAAGTGCCGCCATGGTTGCGGCCGCCGACAGCACGGCCCAGTACTGACCCTCACCGGCGATGAAGCCGACGAGGTACACCGGCATCGTCTGAGCGTTCACCGCGGTCAGGTTGACCGCGAAGAAAAACTCGTTCCAGGCGAAGATGACGCAGATCAGCGCCGTGGCTGCGATACCGGGTGACACCAACGGGAGGATCACCTCGCGTACCGACCGCCACAGGCTGGCGCCGTCGAGACTGGCCGCTTCGAGCAGTTCCGCTGGCACCTCGAGGAAGAACGACCGCATCATCCACACCGCGATCGGTAGGTTCATCGAGGTGTAAAGAATGACCAACGCCCAGATGTTGTCCAGCAGACCGATGTTGGACACGATCACATACAACGGAAGGATCGCCGCGACGATCGGCAGCATCTTGGTGCTCATGAAGAAGAACAACGCGTCCTGCGTCTTGCGCACCGGCCGCAACGACAACGCGAAGGCCGCGGGAGTGCCGAGGAGCAGCACCAGAAGCGTCGAAATGACGGTGGCCCAAACGGAGTTCAGCATGGCGGGCCCGATGCCTTGATCGAACACCTTCCCGTACTGATCCAGCGTGGGCGTGAAGAACAGGGTTGGCGGGCTGGTTGCCGCGTCACCTTCCTGCTTGAAGGATGTCAACACCATCCAGAACACCGGGAAGAAGAACCCCAGCCCGACCAACCAGGCCACCGCACCCCACGCGTCGAACTTCCTGGCCTTCTTCTTCGACGACTGCGCGGGAGCATCTGTCGCCGAAACAGTTTCAGCAGTGGTGGTCATCAGGCCGCCTCTTCCTTGCCGGAGAATGATTTGAAGATCAACCGGAGCGCGAAGCTCGCGATGAAGATCGTGAAGATCACCACCACCACGCCCATGGCCGCCGCCTGGCCCATGTCAAAGCCGAGGAACGCCCGCTGGTAGATGTAGAACGGCAGGTTCGCGCTCGCGATGCCCGGCCCGCCCTGCGTCATCATGTAGATGGCGTCGAACGTGTTCACCAGGTAGACCGCACCGAGCACCACGCCCAATTCGATGAAGCGCCGAAGGTGGGGCAGCGTCAACTCGCGGAAGAGTTGTATCGCGCCCGCACCGTCGACTCGACCGGCCTCCAGGATGTCGCGAGGCATCGACTGGAGGCCGGCGAGGATCAGCAGCATCATGAACGGTGTCCACTGCCAGATCAGTTCGACCATGACCATGGTGAGTGGGAACTGGCCGATCCAGTCCACCGGACCGATGCCGACCAGCGACAGCACCCAGTTGAGGATGCCGTTCGTCGGATCGAGGATCGTGGTTTTCCAGATCAGCGCCGCCGCAACGGGTGTGACAAGAAACGGCGTGATCAGCAGTGTCCGGACGACGCCCCGGCCCAAGAATGCGCGGTCCAGCAGCAGCGCAATCAGCAGGCCGAGAAATGCCGAAACCAGCACGACACCGACGATGAGGATGACGGTGTTCAGGCCCACCCGCCAGAACTGGCTGTCCTTCGCGACGGCAATGTAGTTGCTCAGTCCCACGAACTGACGCGAGCCCGGCCGCACCAGGTTCCACGACAGCGTCGAGTAGTACAGCGTGAACAGGAACGGGATCTGGGTGACCACGATCATGAAGATCAGCGCGGGGAGTAGCGGGCCGCGTCGGCGCCAGCCTTCGGCGCGACTCACCCCGGCGCCCTGCGCCTCCCGGATCTTGCGGACCCGTTCGGCCACGGCGCCCTCGCTAGCGTCAGCCCTGGTATCAGCGGTAACGGTCATCACTTCTCCTGATATGTGCGGCCGACGACCTCGGCGTATTCCTGTGCTTGGGAGAGCGCTTCGTCCACCGTCTTCTGTCCGGCGATCGCTGCGCTGATCTGCTGGCTCACCCGAGTACCGAGGTCCTGAAACTCCGGGATACCGACGAACTGCACGCCGGTGTACGGAACCGGCTGCACCGTGGGCTCGTTCGGGCTCGCGTTCTCGATCGACCGAAGCGTCAGCGGCCCGTAGGACTCGGAGATCGCCTCATACTCAGGAAGATCGGTATAGGTCGACGTCCGACTGCCCGGTGGGACGCGGGCCCATCCCAGCTGCTCGCCGACCAGCTTCATGTAGTCCTTGCTGGTCATCCAGGAGATGAACTTCCACGCGCCCTCAGGATTCTTGGCGTGTTTCGGGATTCCCAGCGCCCAGGTGTAGAGCCACCCCGAGTCCGGCTTCTCGACGATCGGCGCCGGTAGATAGCCGATCTTGCCGACCAGGTCCGGGTAGGTCTTGGGGTCCTCCAGCACCGAGACGGCCGACGTCGCGTCGTACCACATGGCCGTCTGCCCCTGACCGAACAGGTTGGCGCACTCCTGGAATCCCGTTGACGAGGCGCCCAGTTCGCCGGCCTCGTTGATGAGGTCGACGTAGAAGTTGACGGCCTCGCTCACCTCGGGGCTGTTGAGTTGGGCGTTCCACTGCTCGTCGTACCAGCGACCGCCGAATGTGTTGATAACGGTGTCAAGCGGTGCCAGCACCTCACCCCAGCCCGGCTTGCCGCGCAGGCAGATTCCCGCTCGGTCGTCGGTCTTGAGCTTCTTCGCCCATTCGGCAACCTCTTGCCATTGCGGCTGGTAATTCGGATCCTGATTGACCTGGATACCGGCCTGTTCGAAGAGGTCCTTGCGGTACATCAGGAAGGATGACTCACCGTAGAACGGGACGGCATACATGTTGCCCTCATACGACAGCGAGTCGCGCAGCGACGGTATGAAGTCGTTCTCGTCGTATCCCGGTGTGTTCTTCGCGAACTCCGAAAGGTTCATCAGCCAACCATCTTTCGCCCACTGCGGCGTTTCGAAATTGCTGATCATCACGACGTCGAACTCGCTGCCGCCCATCGCTGACGACATGGTGATCTTGGCGCGCGCCTGGTTCTCCGACAGCGTGATGAACTTCAGCTTCGTGCCGGGATTCTCCTTCTCGAACTCGGTCGACAACTTCTGCGCGTCGGTCATCTGCGAGTTGGACACCAGCGCGATGGTCACCTGATTGTCTGAAGCGCCGAGGCTGCCCGCACCGGAACAGCCCACCGCCGTCAGAGTCAGGCCCGCCACGGCCGCCAATGCGGCACATCGCTTGAGCGCTTTCACCATCACTTCACCTTTCACTGCATCATTTCTGGGCCAGCAGCCAACGAGCACAATCGATGTCGCAAACCAGCAACCTGGCCAAGTTTCCGCGGAGCGCGCCAAGCGTGGCGGGATATTTTGTTGCGCCACTGGAGATCAGGATCGTCTTCTGGCAGCCGCGGATGTCCTCGAGTGGCACGGAGACCGCGCGCTGCTGAAGTTCGGTGTCGACGGGAGCGCCCTCCGCGTCAAAGAATCGGCCCCCGATCTCACCCACCGCTCCCAGCGAGATCAGCTCGTCGAGCATGCGGATGTCGAGAAAACTGCCTTCGAACAGAGTCGTTGAAGTCGATACGGCGCCGACGCCGAACAGCATGATATCGGCCCGTCTGCCCGCATCGAGTGTCCGCGACATCACCGAGTCGCTGCGCATCGAGGCTACGGTCGATGGGTCGGCGTAGAGCGGGGCGGGCAAGCGGATCGTGCTGGCACGCAACATATCTGCGCACCGGCTGAGGATAAGCTCCGTGCCGGTCTGGTACGCCGCGGTGGACATGGCGCCGTCCAGCTGCACCACGACCCGACAGCTCGCCACGCCCGGCACCAGCGCCGTGGCCACCGCGACCTGCTCAGGGCCCCAGGTGAATCCGAGGACATCCTCGGGCTCGAGCCGGCGCATCAACAGTGCGGCCGCGGCGCGACCCACGCTCGCGAACGCTGCCGGCCGTCCGGGCGAGCCGACGTCGATGCCGTGCCCGGCCACCACCGCTTCGGTCAGGCCGAACCGGCGTTCGAGCTCACGCTCCTCATCGGCGTGCAGATCGTCACGCATATCGGGCGGCACAACGACCTCGATGCGCACCAGTCCCCTGGCCTTTGCCCGTGCCACCAATCGCCCCGCGGTGGGCCGCGAGACACCGAGACGCGTGGCGATCTCGGCCTGGGTCAGACCGTCGAGGTAGTACAGCGTGGCTGCCCGCAGCGCGAGTCGAAGGTCCTCAGGCGTCGAGGCACGGCTCTGCGCCGGTGCCCCGGCCACCTTGCCGTTCGACGTCGATGCGGTCACGAATGCCGCCTCACTTCCCCTCAATCGGTGAGCATTTGCTCACAGATGCGTGTAGATGCTCATCACGCTAACATGGTGAGTGTGACGCACACAACACTTTCGCCCGATACCCGAATGCGGGCCGCCGTACTCGTCGAGCAGGGCCGGATCGAAATGGAGCAGCGGCCGGTGCCGACACCGCAGCACGGTGACGTGCTGATACGGGTCTCGTCAGTGGGTGTCTGTGGCTCAGATACGCACTATTACCGGCATGGGCGGTTGGGCGGCTTCGTCGTGGAGGCGCCCCTGGTCCTCGGACACGAGGCGGCGGGCACCATCGTCAGCGTTGGCGAATCAGTCGACCCGTCCCGTATCGGCCAGCGGGTGTCGATCGAACCGCAGCGGCCCGACCCCGACAGCGCCGAGACGCGCCGCGGCCACTACAACCTGTGTCCGCATATGCGCTTCTTCGCCACCCCGCCGGTCGACGGCGCGCTCTGCGATTACGTGACCATCGGCGCGGACTTCGCGCACCCGGTGCCCGACGCAATGTCCGACGACGCGGCGGCACTCTGCGAACCGCTCTCCGTCGGCATCGCCGCGATCCGCAAGGCCGAACTCGACGGCAGATCGCGGGTGCTCATCGCGGGCGCCGGCCCCATCGGCATCGTGGTGACTCAGCTCGCCAGGGCCTATGGTGCGACGGAGATCGTCGTCAGCGATCCGGACGCGACCCGCCGCGACCGCGCCCTGGCCTTCGGCGCCACCGCAGCCGTCGACCCCACCTCCGGCGACACCGACGATCTCGCGGTCGACGCGTTCATCGATGCGTCCGGTGCCACAGCGGCCGTCGCTGCCGGCATTCGCGCGGTGTGTCCGGCGGGCAGGGTGGTCCTGGTCGGTTCTGGCGCCGAAACGATGGAGTTGCCCACACAGCTGATCCAGAATCGTGAGCTGGTGCTGACGGGCGTGTTCCGGTACGCCAACACCTGGCCGACGGCGATCGCACTGGTGGAATCCGGACGCGTCGACCTCGACGCCATGGTGACGGCCCGCTTCCCGCTGGAGAAGGTCGCCGATGCCCTGGACTCAGACCGGATCCCGGGTAGCGTCAAGTCGGTGGTGACCGTGTCATGACATTCAGCAGGCCAAGCTACGATCGCAGCGAAATCAGCATCGGCATAGTGCATTTCGGGGTCGGCGGCTTCCACCGCGCCCATCAGGCGATGTACCTCGACCGTCTCCTTGAGATGGGCCTCGCGAAAGACTGGGGCATCTGCGGAGTCGGGGTGATGGCGGCCGATCGCAAGATGGCCGAGGTGATGGCCGCCCAAGACGGGCTCTACACGCTGTTGCTCGAGAATCCCGACGGCACTCGCGACGCGCGGGTAATCGGATCGATCGTCGACTATCGCTACGCGCCCGACGATCCCGAATCGGTGATCGAACTGCTGGCCGCGCCGAGCACCCGCATCATCTCGCTGACCATCACCGAGGGTGGGTACAACATCGACGGGGCGGGACCCGAAAGCGTGTTCGGTCTCGTCGCTGCGGCGCTTGCCCGTCGACGCGAGCGCGGCATCGCGTCGCCGACGATCGTCTCCTGCGACAACATCGAGGGCAACGGCGATGTCGCCCGCCACGCGTTCACCACCTACGCCGAGCGCGTTCACCCCGGCCTTGGCGACTGGATGCGCGCACACACGAAGTTCCCGAATTCGATGGTGGACCGCATCACGCCCGTCACCACGCCCGAGGTCGTCGCCGTCGTGGAAAACGAGTTCGGCGTTGACGATCGGTGGCCGGTGGTCGCCGAACCGTTCACGTCGTGGGTGCTCGAGGACGATTTCTCCGATGGCCGCCCGCCGTTGGAGAAGGTCGATGTGCTCATGGTCGACGATGTCACACCCTACGAGTTGATGAAGCTGCGCTTGCTCAACGCCAGTCACCAGAGTCTGTGCTACTTCGCGTATCTGGCGGGGTATCGGCTTGTGCACGATGCCGCCGGTGACCCGTTGTTCGCCGAGTTCCTGATGTCGTACATGGACACCGAGGCCACCCCGACGCTGAAGCCCGTGCCCGGTATCGACCTGCCGGACTACAAGCACACGCTGATCGAGCGGTTCGCCAATCCGGGTGTCAAGGACACAATTGCACGCCTGTGCTTCGGCTCATCGGATCGCATCCCGAAATGGCTGCTCCCGGTCATCAGAGAGAACTTGAAAACCGGTGCACCCGTGCAACTGTCGGCCGCCACCGTCGCCAGCTGGGCGCGTTACACCGAGGGTGTCGACGAACAGGGCGAGCCCATCGACGTGCAGGACCAGTTGGCCGACACCCTGGTGCCGCTGGCGAAGTCACAACTCGAGAACCCGACAGCATTCATCGAGAACACCGAGGTGTTCGGTCACCTGGCGAGCGATACCCGCTTCGTCGAGGCCTATCTATGGGCGCTCGACTCACTGCACCGCGACGGCGCGCGCGCGACGCTTCAGGCGTTGCTTCGGAAGGACACGTGATGAGAGCGCTGGTGATCGGCGAGGCGCTGATCGACATCGTCGAACGAGGTGGTCAGGTCACCGGTGAACACGTCGGCGGCAGTCCGCTCAACGTGGCTGTCGGGCTGGCCCGGTTGGGACGAGGGGTCGACTTCCTCACCCACATCGCCGAGGACGATCGTGGCCGTCGCATCGTCGAGTACGTGGAAAGCTCTGGAGTGCAACTCGTTCCGGGGAGCACAACCGCCGATCGCACGCCCACCGCGCTTGCCACACTCGACGACAACGGCTCGGCGCAGTATGAGTTCGACATCGACTGGCAGCTGTCGGGAACACCGGAGGTCACACCACCACTGGTCGCGCATACCGGCTCCATCGCGACGTGGCTCGAACCAGGCTGCCGGGCCACGGCCGCGCTGCTGGACGCGTATCACCCGTCGGCGACCATCACGTTCGATCCCAATGTGCGCCCGGCGCTGATCGAGGACGGTGACGCCGCGCGGGGCCGCATCGACCGGCTCCTCGAGAAGTGCGACGTGGTCAAGGCCAGCGACGAGGACATGCGCTGGATCGATCCGAATCGGTCGGCCAAGCAGATCGCGCGGACCTGGCTGAGCCTTGGCCCGTCGATCGTCGCGGTGACCATGGGCGAGCGTGGCGCATTCGCGATGTGCGAGGCAGGCACGGCGCGGATCGCGGCGTTGCCGGTGGACGTCGTGGACACCGTCGGCGCAGGCGACTCGTTCATGACCGGCCTGATCGACGCGCTGTGGGAGTTGAACCTGCTGGGCGCCGAGCGGCGTCACGACCTGCGCCGTATCGGGCTGGACGCCCTCAATTCGGTGGTGCGGACGGCCGCGCTCTCGTCGGCGCTGACCGTCGGCCGTGCGGGCGCTGACCTGCCCGATCGCGCAACACGGGACGCCGCCGCGGCGAGCTCCGGCCCGCAGTTGTCCCAGCCCGGCTAACCTGGCGTTATGCGTTCTATTTGGAAGGGTTCAATCGCCTTCGGCCTGGTGAACGTCCCGGTCAAGGTCTACAGCGCAACCGAAGATCACGATGTCAAGTTCCACCAGGTGCACGAGAAGGACAACGGGCGCATCCGGTACAAGCGGGTATGCGAGGTGTGCGGCGAGGTCGTCGAGTTCCGCGATATCGCCAAGGCCTATGAATCCGACGACGGTCAGACGGTCATCATCACCGACGACGACATCTCGACATTGCCCGAGGAACGCAGCCGTGAGATCGAGGTGCTGGAGTTCGTTCCCGCCAGCGAGATCGATCCGATGATGTACGACAAGAGCTACTTCCTCGAACCCGAGGGCAAGTCATCGAAATCGTATGTGCTGCTGGCCAAGACGCTGATGGACACCGATCGGGTCGCGATCGTGCACTTCGCGCTGCGCAACAAGACCCGACTTGCCGCATTGCGCGTCCAGGACTTTTCCAAACGCGACGTCATGGTCATCCAGACGCTGCTGTGGCCCGATGAGATCCGCGATCCCGACTTCCCCTCGCTCGATACGAAAGTCGACATCAAGCCCGCCGAGCTCAAGATGGCGAGCCAGGTCGTCGAGTCGATGACCGACGACTTCAACCCCGACCGCTACCACGACGACTACCAGGAACAGCTGCACGAGCTGATCGCGGCGAAACTCGAAGGCGGCGAGGCGTTTACCACCGAGGAGCAGCCGAAGGAGCTCGACGAGACCGAGGACGTCTCGGATCTGCTCGCGAAGCTGGAGGCCAGCGTCAAGGCGCGCCGCGAAGGTGGTGGCGGTTCAGACAAGCCGGCCAAGAAAGCGGCGGCCAAGAAGGCGCCTGCCAAGAAAGCCGCGAAGAAGGCCCCCGCCAAGAAGGCAGCGAAGAAAGCCGCCGCCAAGAAATAGGGGGTGCGTCCTGTCCGCGCCGCCGCGCACACTGCGGTTAACCGGTCCGGTGGGTATATGCGCTTGGTGCCAAGCTAGGCGCGGCTTGTCGGAGACGTTGCTCCCCCGGCCGACCAAATTAGAACGTGTTTCAGAAAGCGCTTACCGCCGCTGCCTAGTATTGCTAAGGTCCGCTCGGGCGACGGAAGGAAGCAATCGTGATTCTGGACAGATTTCGGCTGGACGACCAAGTCGCGGTGGTGACAGGCGCGGGACGCGGCCTCGGCGCCGCGATGGCCCTGGCATTCGCGGAAGCCGGTGCGGACGTGGTCATTGCGGCCCGCACGCAGTCGCAACTCGAAGAGGTCGCTGAGCAGGTCAAGGCTGTCGGCCGCAAGGCTCACATCGTGGTTGCCGACCTCGCACACCCCGAGGACACGGCCAAGCTCGCCGGTGAGGCTGTCGAGGCCTTCGGCAAACTAGACATCGTCGTGAACAACGTCGGCGGCACCATGCCCAACACGCTGTTGACCACCTCCACCAAGGACCTGCGCGACGCATTCACCTTCAACGTCGCCACCGCGCATGCACTCACCACCGCCGCCGTGCCGTTGATGCTCGAGCATTCAGGCGGCGGCAGCATCATCAACATCACCTCGACGATGGGTCGCGAAGCCGGCCGCGGTTTCGCCGCGTACGGCACCGCCAAGGCTGCGCTCGCCCACTACACCCGGCTCACCGCATTGGATCTCTGCCCGCGGATCCGGGTCAACGCGATCGCCCCCGGATCGATTCTCACCTCGGCGCTCGACGTGGTGGCCTCCAACGACGAACTGCGCGAACCGATGGAGAAGGTCACGCCCATGCGCAGACTGGGCGAGCCCGAAGACATCGCCGCCGCCGCCGTGTACCTCGCCTCCCCCGCCGGGTCCTACCTGACCGGCAAGACACTCGAGGTCGACGGCGGCCTCACCTTCCCGAACCTCGACCTGCCCATCCCGGATCTGTGAGGAGCCCGCTATGACCGAATTGTCGGCACCGCCGACTTCATCTGAATCGTCGGCTCAGCCGACTTCATCTGAATTGTCGGCACCGCCGACGGCGACCATCAAAGTCGCCGCGATCGGCACCGGAAACGTCGGCCGTCATGCGCTGACCCAGCTCATCAAGGATCCGCAGTTCGAGCTCACCGCCGTATGGGTGTCCTCGGAGTCCAAGGCCGGCAAGGACGCCGGAGAGCTTGCGGGACTGGATATCTCGACGGGTATCACCGCCACCACGGACCTCGATGCCGTGTTGGCGACCAAGCCGCAGTGCGCGGTCTACACCGCCATGGCCGACAACCGCCTGCCCGATGCGCTCGAGGACTACCGGCGCATCCTTGCGGCCGGCGTCAACGTCGTCGGCAGCAGCGCGGTGTTCCTGCAGCACCCGTGGCAGGTGCTGCCGGATGAACTGGTGAAGCCGATCGAGGATGCGGCAGAAAAGGGGTCTTCGACCATATTTGTCAACGGCATCGACCCCGGCTTCGCCAACGACCTGCTTCCGCTCGCTCTGGCCGGTACCTGCCAGAGCATCGAGCAGATCCGCTGCATGGAGATCATCAACTACGACACGTACGACAGCGCCACGGTGATGTTCGACGTCATGGGGTTCGGCAGACCCCTCGACGACCTGCCGATGCTGTTGCAACCCGGTGTCCTGAGTCTCGCCTGGGGTTCGGTCGTCCGGCAACTGGCGGCAGGCCTCGGCGTCGAACTCGACGAGGTGACCGAGACCTACGTGCGCGAGCCCGCGCCAGAGGATTTCGACATCGCGTCCGGCCACATCGAGAAGGGCACTGCGGCGGCACTGCGCTTCGAGGTCCAAGGAAAGAAGGACGGCAAGGTTGCCGTCGTGCTCGAACACGTCACGCGGTTGCGCGACGACCTCCGTCCCGACTGGCCGCAGCCGGCGCAGGAGGGCGGCTCCTACCGCATCGAGATCACCGGCGAACCCTCCTACGCGCTGGACCTATGTCTGAGCAGCCCGAACGGCGATCACAATCACGCCGGACTGGTTGCAACGGCCGCCCGCGTCGTCAATGCGATCCCTGCGGTGGTCGCTGCCCCAGCGGGCATCACAACGACGCTGGACTTACCCCTCGTAACTGGAAAAGGGCTGTACGCTGTGAACTAGCCGGGGATTTCCTTAGAGAGAGGCGCGCCTATGCGGACCACACTTCGATACTTCGCTCCGCTATTTGCCGTTGCCGGAGTTGCAGCCGCAATTTTGGCCGCTCCCGCGGCCGGTGCCCAGTCGAACTCAACGCTCCCACAGTGCGTCCAAACCGGTGGCGGTGGAGCCTTCTCCGGCTCTTCGACCGAGTGCGCATCGCCGGGCAACGTGCAGATCAACGCCACGCCTCCGGTGTACGCCGGCCCGTGGGGCAACATGTGGGGCAACGACGGCTATTACTTCCCCTGATCGGGGTTATCGCCAGGTTTCGCCACGACCCAGGTGACGCTTCTTCGGGTCCATATTGGGTGTCTCACAACACTTTTGCAGGTATCTGAACAGGGTGCCGCGTCGACGTATCAGTCTTCGTCCGATGACAAGCTCTGTGATCCGGCATTGTTGCTGGATGGTGGCTACCACCACTACCGCGGCCTTAAGGAGGCCCACGATGCGGTCGAGAATTCGTTATTCCGCCATGATTTTCGCGACGGTGGGCGCATGCGCCTTCGTCGTCACGCCTGCCGCTGCGGCGGCACCCAGATGCGTCAACATCGGCCCGACCACCACGCAGTGCGAGACCAATGGCAGCGCTCAGATCGTCACCTCGCCCCAACCCGTAAACAACTGGGGTTGGATGCCATGGGGCACCGGCGGCCTGGTCATCGGGCTCGGCGGCTTCGATTGGTGAGACGCCCCTAGTTCACGTCGGCTGCAGTTTTCGGCAGATTTCGGCTAACCTAACTTTTCTATTCGCATTTCCGATAGAAGGTGGGTTGGTTGTCCGAGGGCGCCGACGTGAAGATGCGGCCGAGCTGGATGCTGCTCGGCCCGGCGTTCGTCGCCGCCATCGCCTACGTCGACCCCGGCAACGTCGCCGCCAATGTCAGCGCCGGCGCGCAATTCGGCTTCCTGTTGGTATGGGTCATCGTGGTGGCCAACACGATGGCCTGCCTGGTCCAGTACCTCTCGGCGAAACTGGGTTTGGTGAGCGGGCTGTCGCTACCCGAGGCCATCGGCACCAGGATGCGACGCTCGACTCGGCTGGGTTACTGGCTGCAAGCCGAATTAGTCGCGATGGCAACGGATCTCGCCGAGGTGATGGGTGGTGCGATCGCGCTGTACCTGCTCTTCGACCTCCCGCTGCTCACCGGCGGCGTGATCACGGGAGCGGTGTCGCTGCTGCTGCTGGTGGTCAAGGACCGCCGGGGTCAGCAGATGTTCGAGCGTGTGATCACCGGCCTGCTCCTGGTAATTGCGATCGGATTTCTCACCAGCCTGTTCGTCTCACCACCACCGGCGGACGAGGTGGCCGCCGGGCTGGTGCCGATGTTCGCAGGTACTGAGAGCGTGCTGCTGGCGGCGGCGATGCTCGGCGCGACCGTCATGCCACACGCGGTTTACCTGCACTCCGGCCTCGCGCGCGACCGCCACGGCCATCCCGAACCGGGCCCCATGCGCCGCATGCTGCTGCGCGTCACCCGATGGGACGTCGGAATCGCGATGGTCGTCGCAGGTGCCGTCAACCTCTCAATGCTGCTTGTCGCGGCGACGAACCTGCAGGGACGCGACAACACGGATTCGATCGAGGGCGCGCACGCCGCGGTCGGCGACACGTTGGGCCCAACAGTTGCGCTGCTCTTTGCGATCGGACTGCTTGCGTCGGGGCTGGCGTCCTCGTCGGTGGGCGCCTATGCCGGCGCAATGATCATGCAGGGCCTGCTGCACGTGTCGATGTCGTTGGTGGTGCGACGGCTGATCACCCTTGCGCCAGCGCTGGCGATCCTGGCAATTGGTGTCGACCCGAGCCGCGCGCTGGTGTTGTCCCAGGTCGTACTGTCCTTTGGAATTCCGTTCGCGCTGATCCCGCTGGTGCGTCTGACCAGCGATCGCGCTGTGATGGGCGACGACGTCAATCACCGTGTGACCTCAGCTCTTGGGTGGCTTGTCGCCGGATTGATTACTGTGCTCAACGTGGTGCTCATTTATCTGACCGTGACGGGCTGAATGCCGCATACCTACTTCGCCTACGGGTCGAACCTGTGCGTTCGACAGATGGCGCGGCGGTGCCCGGGCGCAGTCGATCCCCGGCCTGCCACGCTGGCCGACCACGACTGGCTGATCAACGAGCGCGGGGTGGCGACCGTAGAACCGTTCGACGGCTCGCAGGTGCACGGTGTGGTGTGGCAACTGACCGATCACGACCTCGCCACCCTCGACAGCGCGGAAGGCGTCCCGGTCCGTTATCGCCGGGACCGGCTCACCGTGCACACCGATGACGGGCCGTACCAGGCGTGGGTCTACATCGATCACCGGGTCGAACCGGGGCCGCCGCGGCCGGGGTACCTGGAGCGCATCGTCGACGGCGCGCTACATCACGGCCTCCCGCAGCGGTGGATCGACTTCCTGCGGCGATGGGATCCCGCACAGTGGCCGAGCAGCACCGTCAAGTCGAGTGCTCTTGCTCCACAGTCACTTTCGGAGTTACTGGCCGAACCGGGAATCACCGAAGACGTGGCGTTGCGATCGCGATTCGGATTCATGGCAATCCACGGCGGCGGCCTGGAGCAGATGACCGACGTCATCGCCGAGCGCGCCGCCGACGCCGCGGACGCGTCGCTGTACGTGGTTCGCCATCCCGACCACTATCCACACCACCTGCCGTCGGCGCGCTATCACGCCGCGGAGTCCGAGCGGCTCGCCGAGTTCCTCGGGCATGTCGACGTGGCGGTGTCGCTGCACGGGTATGGCCGGATCGGCCGCAGCACGCAGTTGCTCGCCGGCGGCCGCAACCGTTTACTGGCCGAGCACCTCGCGCGCCACGTCAGGGTGCCGGGCTATCAGGTCATCACGGAGCTCGGCGCGATCCCCCGCGAGCTTCGGGGCCTACACCCGGACAACCCGGTCAACCGCGTCCCCGGGGGCGGCACCCAACTCGAACTCACCCCGCGCGTCCGCGGAATCAGCCCGCGCAGCCAATTACCTGGCGACGACGGCATCTCTCCCGCAACCTCGGCGTTGGTACAGGGGCTGGCCGCAACCGCACGCTCATGGGAAGCGCCCACGGCTTAGAGCCATCCGGAACCACCCTCGCTCCGAATACCTGATGTGGAAAGTTCCAACCCCCTCCAACGATCCGTCGCGGTCATCGGCAGCGGCGTGTCCGGCCTGGTCGCCGCATATGTCCTGGCACAACGCGACCGCGTGACCCTCTACGAGGCCGACACCCGGCTCGGCGGCCACGCCCACACCCACCGGATACCGCTCGACCACGACGACGGCCGCACAATCGGCGTCGACTCGGCCTTCCTCGTGCACAACGAGCGCACCTATCCGACGCTGTGTCGACTGTTCGACGAACTCGGCATCGCCACCAGGGAGACCGACATGTCGATGTCGGTTCGCGACGACGCGAGTGGACTCGAATACGCAGGCGCCCGTGGGATCGGCGGGCTGTTTCCATCGTGGTCGTCGCTCACCCGTCCGCGCTACCTGTTCATGCTGGCCGAGGTCAAACGCTTCCACCGGGAGGCGCTGCGCCTCCTCGAGAGTGACGAGGACAACGCGACGGTCGGCGACTTCCTCGACCACCACGGCTTCTCCCAGTACTTCATCGACCACTTCATGACGCCGCTCATCGCGGCGGTGTGGTCCTCTCCTCCTGGCCAGTCGCTGCAGTATCCGGCGCGCTACCTGTTCGTGTTCCTCGAACACCACGGCATGCTGTCGGTCTTCGACTCCCCCACCTGGCGGACTGTGGTCGGCGGCTCGGCCACTTACGTGGAAGCGGTGGCGAAGTTCATCGACGAGGTGCGCCTCGGCGCCGCGGTGCGCTCGGTGCGCCGGCTGCCCGACGGTGTCGAGGTGTCCGACGAGATCTCGGGGCCGCGACGTTTCGACGCGGCCGTCATCGCCACCCATCCCGACCAAGCATTGCTGATGCTCGCCGAGCCGACATCCGCCGAACGATCCGTGCTCGGCGCCATCGGGTACAGCACCAACCAAGCGCAACTGCACACCGACGAGTCGGTGCTGCCGCGGCATCGACGCGCCCGTGCGTCGTGGAACTACCTGGCGACCGCCGACGACGCACAGGTGATGGTCACCTACGACGTGACCCGACTGATGCGGCTGGGCGGCGGCCGCCGGTTCCTGGTAACCCTAGGTGGCAAACACCGCGTCGACCGCGGGACCGTGCTCACCGAGATGACCTACAGCCATCCGATGTACACACCGGACTCCGTTGCCGCCCAGAAGCTTTTGCCAACCCTGGACGACGATCGCGTGGTGTACGCCGGTGCCTATCACGGGTGGGGCTTCCACGAAGACGGCGCGGCATCTGGACTGCGGGCCGCGCGACGCCTCGGCGTCGAATGGCAGACGCTCGTCCGCGAGGCGGTGCCATGCTGACGCCCGCCATCTACCGCACGCGGATCACTCATCTGCGTCGCGCCCCTGTGCATCACTATTTCGAGCATCGCGGGTACAGCTGGTATGTCGATGTCGACGACTTGCCGAAGCTTCCTCGATGGCTGCGGCCGTTCGCCCGGTTCGACGTTCGCGATCACTTCAGTGAGATCGACGGGCCGAACGACACACTGCGGCAACGAATCGACGTGTTTCTCGCCGAGCGGGACATCGACTTACGAGGTGGCCGGATCACCGCGCTGCTCCAGGCCCGGGTACTCGGGTACGTGTTCAATCCCATCAGCCTGTACTGGTGCCACGACGCGGACGGCACGTTGCGGCACGTCATCGCCGAGGTACACAACACCTACGGCGGACGCCATGCGTACCTGTTGCCACCCGACAGCGATCACCCCGCGATCGTGATGAAGAAGCTGTACGTCTCTCCGTTCAACGAGGTCGACGGCCACTACCTGGTTACCGCACCTCGGCCCGACGAGAACCTCGACGTGCGAATTTCGTTGCACCGCGAGAATCAGCCGGCATTCGTCGTCACCATGCGTGGCAACCGCAAACGCGCAGGCATCGCCGAGATCCTCCGACTGCAACTGGTGGCGCCCGTCGCTCCGCTGATGGGCGCGATCGGAATTCGGATACAAGGCATCACACTCTGGTTGCGACGGGTTCCCGTCGTACCGCGAACCGATTCCGGCCACGTGCCGCGTACGAAGTCCCGCGACCAAGAAAGAGTCAACCAGTCGTGAGTATGGATCTGACGTTATCCTCACCGGCCACAATTGATTCCGAGAGATGGCCCGCCGTGGCTCGGGTGCCCGGCGGACCGGTCAGCGCCGCAACGGGCGCTGTCGCGGACCGGCTCTTCCGCCGCGCGGCGGCACGGTTACCGATACGCGTCGTGTACCCCGACGGCACAGTGGTCGGCGCCGCCGACCCCACGCTGCCGACAATGGTGGTGCATCGGCCCGCGGCGATGGTTCGCCGAGTCGGTCGCTACGGGCTCATCGGATTCGGCGAGTCGTACATGGCCGGCGATTGGAGCTCCTCTGATATCGCGGGTCTGCTCACCGAGTTCGGCAAGCGGCTGACGGAGCTTATTCCTCCTGTCCTGCAGCGATTCCGCCCCCTCGCGGTGGTCCGCCAGCCGCGGTCACAGCACAACAGCCGTCGACAGGCGCGCCGCAACATCGCCGAGCATTACGACCTGTCCAACGCAATGTTCGCCGAATTCCTCGACGAGACGATGACGTACTCCAGCGCGCTTTTCGACGTCGTGCCCGCCGACGAGTCGACCCTCGCCGACGCGCAACGCCGAAAGATCGACCGACTCCTCGACACCGCGGCGGTCGGCCCGGGCAGCCGAGTGCTCGAGATCGGCACCGGCTGGGGCGAACTGTGCATCCGCGCAGCGGCGCGCGGCGCCCACGTCCGTTCGGTCACCTTGTCAGCCGAACAGCAGCGACTGGCTCGGCAACGGGTGGCTGCTGCGGGTCTGTCCGACCGAGTCGAGATCGACCTGTGCGACTACCGCGACGTCGAAGGCCGCTATGACGCTGTGCTGTCGATCGAAATGGTCGAGGCCGTCGGATACCGGTTCTGGCCCACGTACTTTCAGACTCTGGATCGGCTGGTGACGCCTGGCGGACGGGTGGCAATTCAGGCCATCACGATGCCGCACGACCGGATGCTGGCCAGTCGCAACACTCATACCTGGATCCAGAAGTACATCTTCCCCGGCGGCCTGCTGCCGTCGACCGAGGCGATCATCGGGATCACCGAGTCCACTACCCGGCTACGCACCGTCGACATGTTCTCCCTGCAACCGCACTACGCCGAGACGCTGCGGATGTGGCGGGAGCGTTTTGTCGACCGCCGGGATTCTCTGGCAGAGTTGGGTTTCGACGATGTGTTCCAGCGGATGTGGGAGCTTTACCTGGCCTACTCCGAGGCCGGATTCCGGTCCGGGTACCTCGACGTCTATCAGTGGACGTTCGCGCCGTCGGGGCACCGGCCATGAATTTCCTGGTCGTCTCTGCGGCGTCGCTGGCCATCGTCATCGTGGTTCACACCACGACATTTCTCATCGGTCGCCGGATCGGCCGCTACAACATCGTCGATGTCGCGTGGGGTGTGGGTTTCGTCGCGGTGGCGGCCGTCGCCGCATTCGTCGGCACGGGTGATCTGTTTCGGCGAATCCTGCTGCTGGTCCTCGTTGCGGTGTGGGGACTGCGCTTGGCATGGCACATGATCGTCAAGTCGGCGGGAAAGGGCGAGGACCCGCGCTATGAGGACCTGCTGGGCGGTGACTTCTCGGCGGGTCATGTGATTCGCAAGATCTTCCTGATCCAGGGCGCGGCGACTTGGTTTGTTTCGCTGCCGCTGCAACTTTCGGCCGTCCTTGGTCCGACGCCGCCAATCGTGACCCCGGTGCTGATCGCCGGCGTCGCCGTGTGGGCACTCGGCCTGCTGTTCGAAGGTATCGGCGATCACCAGTTGCGTCAGTTCAAGGCCGACCCTGCCAACAAAGGCGTCATCATGGACCGCGGGCTGTGGGGGTGGACCAGGCATCCCAACTACTTCGGCGATGCATGCGTGTGGTGGGGACTGTGGCTGGTGAGCGTCGCGGGCTGGATTTCGCTCACCACGGTGTTGTCGCCGGTGGTCATGACGTATTTTCTGGTATACGCCACCGGTGCCCGCCTTACCGAGAAATACATGGCGGACCGCGATGGGTACGATGAATATCGTTCCCGTACTTCATTTTTCGTACCTCGACCGCCTAGATCGCGAATACCGTGACGCTCATAGCGGCTGTCGATAGGCTACGGCTTGTGACAACGGACCTCGACCAGCTGTTGCGCCAGGTGGCCCGGCAGGACGTCGACGCGTTCGCGACCTTCTATGACCAGACCCGGGCGCGGGTATTCGGCCTGGTCACGCGCGTGCTGCGCGATCCCGGCTATAGCGAAGAAACCACCCAGGACATCTACCTGCAGGTGTGGCGCACCGCTGACGCATACAACCCCGCTGCGGGCTCGCCGCTGGCGTGGTTGATGACGCTGGCGCATCGCCGGGCGGTGGACCGCGTGCGCTCCGAACAGGCCGCCAGTCAGCGTGAGTCCCGCTACGGCGCCGCCAACGTCGAGCCACCGTCGGACCAGGTGGCCGATTCGGTGATCGGCAGCGACGAGCGGCGCCAGGTCGCCGATTGCCTCGGCTCTCTGACCGACACACAGCGAGAGGCCATCCAACTCGCCTACTACGACGGCCTGACCTACGTCCAGGTATCCGAGCGGCTGTCGGCCAACCTCGCGACGATCAAATCGCGGATGCGCGACGCCATCCGCGGCCTACGCCGATGCTTGGGGGTCGCATGACTCAGCCCACAGACGACCTGACGGCCCTCGCGACCCCATACGCGCTGCACGCGATACCGGAAGCCGAGCGCGCCGACATCGAACGACGTCTGGCGGATGCGCCGCCCGAGGTCGCGCGGGCCTTCGACGACGAAGTCCGCGCGGTACGCGAGACCATGGCAGTGATCTCGGCCGCCACCGCTGTCGAGCCGCCGTACGAACTCCGCGATCGGGTTCTCGCCGAAATCAATGCGGCGCCAGTAGTCCCGCTGCGGCGCAAGCCCAGGCCCTGGCGGGCGACGATTCTGGCCGCCGCGGCCGCGGTCGTCATCGGACTCGGGGCCCTCGGCATCGGACTGGCGCTGCGACCTGCACCGACCGTAACCACCGCGGAGCAGATCTTCGCCGCGCCCGACGTGCGAACCATTTCCGGTGACATTCCCGGCGGCGGAACAGCGACGGTGGTCTTCTCCCGCGAGAGGGACGCAGGCGTGCTGGTGATGAACAATGTGACGCCTCCGGAGGCCGGCACGGTCTACCAGATGTGGTTGATCAACGACGACGGTCCGCATTCCGCGGGCACCATGGATGCCAAGGCGGTTGCGCCGTCGACCACCGCGGTGCTCCCGGATCTGGACGGGTCGAGCACTCTCGCGTTCACCATCGAACCGCCGGGCGGTTCACAGCAGCCGACTACGGAGCCTTTCGCAGCTCTACCACTGGTCTAGATTCCTTCGAGGGTGGCGTCGGCAGCCTCGGCGATGACATCGGCGATGTCGTGGCGACGCTGCCACGCCCGTCGTTGTCGCATCGCACCATTGCCCCGCGCGGCGATACCGTCGAGTTCACCGGTGACCAGGTCGTAGTCACCGACCGCTTCGAGCGCGGGCCGTACGCGCTCGACCATGTGGCCCAACAACTCTCGCGCCGGCGCACACTCGTGGCCTTCGGTCAGATCCAGCGCGTCGCCGTCGAGACCGTCACGGGCCGATTTCCAGTACGCGGCGCGCAGCGCATGAGCTGAAAGCGCCGGCCGCGGTAGCCCTTGCCGCTCGTCGTCGAGCGCTGTCATCACCGCCCCGCGAATCAGGGCCGCCAGCAGCACCGTCTCGGCCACCGTCGCCGGCACATCGGCGACGCGAAACTCGATGGTCGGAAAGTTCGCCGAGGGCCGCACATCCCAATAGATCATTCCGTCATCGAGCGCTGCACCTGAACGAACCAGCATCTCGGCGACGGCGTCGTACTCGTCGACGGAGTCGAACGTCGGTGGCGGTCCGGCACTCGGCCACCGCGCCCACAGGACGCTGCGCCAGCTGGCATAGCCGGTGTCGGTGTTGCGGTAGATCGCCGAGTTCGCAGTCAGCGCGAGCAACAGCGGCAGCCATGGCCGCACCCGGTTAATGACGCGTATCGCGGCTTCGCGGCTCGGCACGGCGACATGCACGTGGGCGCCGCAGATCCCTTGTTCGTGGGCGATCATGCCGAACCTGTCGGCGATCTCGCGGTAACGCGGGGTATCGGTGATCGGGAACTCGTGCGGCACGGTGGGTGGCAGGCCGACGGCCAACAGCCGGGCGCCGCCGGCCTCAGCGGCTTCCGCCGCGATGCGACGCAACCGGTGGAGCTGGTCGGCGAGTTCACCGGTGCCGCCGACGACGTCGGTGGTGGTCTCGACCTGACAGCTCGTCAGCTCGAGTTGGAGCTTCACTCCGCGCTCGGCCGAGTGACCGGCGACCGCCTTGTTGACGGCAACCGGTTCGCCCGACGCGGGTTCGGCGAGCAGGAATTCCTCTTCGACGCCGATCGTGGGATGTGCGGCCATGGTCTGAAAATTGATCCGGTCTGAAAATTGATCCGGCCCGTCGGAGGCTTGCTCACGACGGACCGGATCGGGGTGACAAGTCGGTGGTTGGTATCCAAGAGTTGAAGTCAGCGGCAGAATGATGCCCGCTGCCGACACCTGCTAAACCTCGCCGAGACGAACTTCTACGATCAACGGATGGTCAAAGATTTCCGGTTCGGTGTCGGGCTGCAAGCTGCACGTCGTCAGAAGTCGGTCCAGGACTGGGCACGCCGCGCGGAGGGCATGGGGTACGACGTCATCCACATGGCCGACCATCTCTATACGACGGCGCCGTTCCCGATGATGACGGCGATGGCGATGGCCACCGAGAAGCTCCGGGTCGGCACCTTCGTGCTCAACGCCGGCTTCTACCGGCCCGCGCTGCTGGCACGTGACGTCACGTCGCTGCGCGATCTCAGCGGCGGCCGTTTCGACCTCGGCCTCGGCGCCGGATACGTCAAGGAGGAGTTCGAGCAGGCCGAGCTGCCGTACCCGACGGCAGGCGAACGCGTCGCGTGGCTGCGTCACATCACCGAGCACATGAACGAGCACGCGGCCGACGTGCCGATCCTCATCGCGGGTAACGGCGACAAGCTGCTCACCCTCGCCGCGCAGCGGGCCGACATCATCGGCCTGACGGGCGGCTACCCGATCATCGGGGGCGCCGATCCGCTCGCCGATCGCATCGCTTTCGTGCGCGAGGCCGCGGGCGACCGGTTCGACGAGCTGGAACTCAACCTCTCGGTGATCGCTCTGCCCACCGACAACTCGGGGGTTCCGGATTTGTCGCTCGTGCGACGGTTCCTGCCCGACCTGACCGAAGAAGAGATGCTGGCCACGCCCGCGGTGTTCTCGGGCACGCCAACCGACATCGCTGACACGATCCGAGGTCTGCGCGACAAGTACGGCGTCACGTACATCACCGTGCAGCAGCAGCACGGCGAAGAGTTCGCCAAGGTGATCGCCGAACTGCGCTAGTTACAGCCAGAGGTACAGGCCGGACAGCACCGCCCAGATGGCGAAGCAGTAGACCTCGAAGATCACGCGTAGCGGTATCGGCGCGTGGCGCAGTTCCATGAAGTCCAAGCCGACGAGGCGCACCTTGATCGCCGCAATGGCCAGCACGACGATCGCCACCATCGAGCCGGTGCCGTGTTCGGCTCCGACGGCCCACGAGACGACCGTCGCCGCGACGAGGATCAACCACGAGAGGCCGGCCCGGTTGCGAACCAGCTCTGATACCGAAGGCCCCTTCATCAGCTCACCAGATACAGCAGTGCGAACAGGACGATCCACAGCAGGTCGACCAGGTGCCAGAAGCACGCGCCGCCCTCGATGGCCGCCATTCGGGTGGGGCTGAATTCGTCACGTCGGGTCTGCGTCAGCAGTAGCGCCAGTACGCCGATTCCCACGCAGACATGGAAGAGATGCAGGCCAGTCAGGATGAAGTAGTAGAGAAAGAAGTTGTTGGCTCCGGGCCCATGGCCGCTGGTGGCCAGCGCAACGTATTCGAACACCTTGAGGCCGATGAATACCAGCCCGCACGCGATCGCCACGGAAACTGCATTGGTGGCAATGGATTTCGCGCCGCCGCGGATCGCGCCGAGCGCGACCACGATGCACAGCGAGCTGGTGAGCAGAACCAGGGTGTTGATGACGCCGACGCCGATGTGCAGCGACGTCCGCGCGACGTCGAACACCTCGGGCGCTTTCGCCCGTTCGACCATGAAGGTGACGAAGAAGACGCCGAACACCAGCATGTCGCCGAACAGGAACACCCACGTGCCGGACTCGCCGGGGATCCGCCGGGCGGATGGTTCGACCGGCACCGTCGACGCCGCCGTCACGGCGCTGCGGCCAGCTGACTTTCGGCGGCTTCCTCCGCCTTGATGGACTTCAGCAGCACGACAGTGGTGCCGATCATCCAGACAATCAAGGCGAGACCAGGCAGGTAGTAGGAGAAGGCGCCATCCCATGCGAGCGGTCCGGTGTTCATGGCGATCACGACGCAGCCAGGGAGCGACAACATCGCGACCCAGAGGTTGAGGAAGCCGTACCAGCGCGGGAATGTGGGGGGTTCACCCTTGTCGGTGAAGGACGCGATCGCCAGCGTGATGTTCTGCATGACGATGGTGCCGACGATGCCGATGAACCACAGCCAGAAGAAATCGCTGAACGCCTGGGTGATCTCCGGATCACGCTGTCCGGCTCGAAATGCGGCCGCCGCCAACGCCATCAGCGAGAACATCATCGCCGGGGTGAAGATCGCCGCGGCGAGCACCTGCGTGAGCGTGAGCATGCCCCAATGCCCTTCGGCTCGCCGCAGGCGGAGCACGATCACCGCGTGGAAGGGAATCGCGAGAGCGGCGGCGAGCAGTGCCCCGGCGAGCCCGAAACGCACCCAGAGGTTCTCGGTGGCCAGAAAGGCGTCGGTCTGCGCGGCCGTTTCCGTCGGGGACGTCGGCGGAAAGAGTTTGGCGATGCCCGAAAAGCACACGCTGTAAAGGACGATCATCGCGGTTCCACACCATGCGCCGACGCGCTGCAACTTCAGCTCCACGGCTCGGAGGCTACGGTGCGGCGAGCCGATTCGGAAGAAGTTTTGTCAAAATTGCCAAAACTGATGCTCTGGGCTGCGCAGGTCCCGGCGGTCATGACCGGTAAGCTTCCTCCGGTCAGGCCCCCGTAGCTCAGGGGATAGAGCACGGCTCTCCTAAAGCCGGTGTCGCATGTTCGAATCATGCCGGGGGCACAGTGTGATGTGTATTGCTTCGGGTGATGGTTGCCATTTCTATGTCGGTTGATGGCTGACAGTGTTTCGGCTGATGCTTTACAGGTGCTTCGGTTGATGCTTGACACTCCCTGAATGAGGGAGTTGAGCGTGGCCGAGCAGCGGTATCAGGCCGTGTTGGCGGTGATCAGCGACGGGTTGTCGATCTCGCAGGTCGCTTCGAAGGTGGGGGTGTCGCGGCAGACGCTGCACTCCTGGGTCGTGAGATCCACGTTCTATAGCGGAAGTGCGAGTAGACGCCTGCAGAACGTGGATTTCGACGCCGAACCAACACCAACTCAGGCGCTGGTTTCGCGGTGTGGATCGGCGACCGGCTTCGATTCCGCAGACCCGCGCTGACGCAGGAAAATCGACAATCCGATGATCGCCGCGACCGCAACGAATTCGCTCTGCCAGTTCTGCATCGACTCGAACCAGAACTGCGCTGTCGTCACGTACCGCCATACCGAGATGGCCGGCTGCCCGTGCTGGATCTGCTCCTCGTTGAACGCGCTGACACCGCCCCATGCGTGCAACGCCCACGATGCGAAGAACAACACGAAGAACGCGATCACCAACGAATGCTCGTAGACGGCCAGCGGCCATCCGCCCCGCTTGACCGGCCACGGCGAATTCCGTTTGTACCCTTCGCGCGGATCGGCGTCTTGAGGCGCGCTCCTGGTCAACGGCTTCGACTCCGACGAGCCCCTCTGGTACAGGAACGCCGTGAGGACGACGTACATCCCCATCTGCAGGAATTCTGACTCCCAGTTCTCGAAGGTCGCCTCGACGAAGTGCCCGGTCGTCAGGTACTGCAGCACCGAGAGCTGTTCGGAAGCGCCGTGTTCCAGCTGTTCCTCGTTGTAGGTCGCGGCGCCGGAGACGATCATGCCGACGAAAAACACCGCGAACAGGCCAAGGCATGCCAGTAAGAGTCCGTTCTCGCGGACCGTGTCGCGTAGCGACCGCCTAGTCGGCGTCGCGCGGGCCACCGGTGCTCCGAGTGTCGATGACCCGTTGCGCGATGTCGGCCAACCGCACGTTGCTGTCCTGCGAAAGCCGCTTCAGCATGTCGAACGCCGCCACGTCGTCAACGCCGTAGCGCTCCATGATGATGCCCTTGGCCTGGCCGATGCGGTCCCTGGTCGTCAGGGCCGACTGCAACTGCTCGCCCTGACGACTGGCCAATATCGCGGCGGCTGCGTGCGCGGCAAGAACAGTCGCGGTCGTCTCGTCCTCGGCGCCGAAGGCGTTCGGCTTGAATGCGAATAAGTTCAGTGCGCCAGCGGTGCGGTCGGCGGTGTAGAGCTTGACCGACAATCCGCTGAGCACGCCGAGTTCGACGACCTTCGGTGAGTATTGGGGCCACCGTTCCTCGCTCCGGAAGTCTTCGGTGCGCACGATCAAGTCATCGAGCGCAGCCTGAACGCACGGCCCTTCGTCGTACTTCATCTGCAGGTCGTCAAGTGTGTGAGGCAGCTCAGAGGTGCCGGCCAAAGACTCGTACTTTCCGCTCTTGGCGACGAGCAGCACACCCGCCGTGTCGACTCCCGGAATCAGCTCCTTCGCCGTTGACGTTACGTCCGAAAGAACCTCCTCGACGCTGCGGGGGGCCGCAGCCGCGCGCGCCAACTCAGCCATCCGCTGGGCTAGATCGTGGTTCCGTTCTTCGGTCATCGCTACAGGCTTCCCAATCCGGCTGTCCGATACACGAACGTTTGCCATCTCACACATCGGGCAGTCCCAATAGAGGCTCGCGTGGCAGTCGACTTCTACGCAAGCCAAGGTTCCGTCGGTTCAGACCTGAGTGCCGACGGGGCCGTACCCCTGTAGTCACTCTCTTAGTTGTAGTACCGTCTGGGTCATGGCCAGCTCGAACGTCTGGATCCTCGGCGGTTATCAGAGCGATTTCGCCCGCAACCTGGCGCGCGAGGGACACGACTTCGCCGACCTGGCGGCCGAGGTGGTGAATTCGACACTCGCGGCGGCCCAGGTCGAGGCATCAAGTATCGAGGTCGTGCACCTCGGAAACGCCTTCGGAGAGATGTTCGCCCGCCAGGGACACCTCGGCGCTATGCCCGCCACCGTGAACGGCGGTTTGTGGGATACGCCCGCCTCCCGGCACGAAGCCGCATGCGCCTCAGGCAGCGTCGCGACGCTGGCGGCCATTGCGGATCTCCGATCCGGTGCATACCGAACCGCGCTGGTCGTCGGCGTCGAATTGGAGAAAACGGTGCCCGGGGACACCGCCGCCGAATACCTCGGCGCCGCCGCGTGGACCGACCACGAGGGCACCGACGCCAAGTTCATGTGGCCGCACATGTTCGACAGAGTGACCGCCGAGTACGACCGCCGCTACGGCATCGACGAGGCCCACCTGCGCGCGATCGCCCAACTCAACTTCGCCAATGCACGGAACAACCCCAACGCACAGACGCGGACGTGGACGGTTCCGGATCCGCTCACCGACGACGATGACACCAACCCCATCGTCGAGGGCCGGCTGCGCCGCTTCGACTGCAGCCAGATGACCGACGGCGGCGCCGGGATCGTCCTCGTCACCGACGAATGGCTGCGCGACCATCCCAACGCGCGTCCGATCGGGCGGATCGACGGTTGGGGGCATCGCACCGTCGGCCTCGGACTCCAGCAGAAGTTCGACCATTCCGCCGATGATCCGTATGTGATGCCCCACGTGCGGCGGGCGGTGCTCGACGCGCTCGACCGGGCTCAGGTCACCCTCGACGACGTCGACGGTTTCGAGGTGCACGACTGCTTCACCCCCAGCGAGTACCTGGCCATCGATCACATCGGCCTCACCGGGCCCGGCGAGTCGTGGAAAGCGATCGAGAACAACGAGATCGAGATCGGCGGACGGCTGCCGATCAACCCCAGCGGCGGCCTGATCGGCGGCGGGCACCCCGTCGGCGCCTCCGGTGTGCGGATGCTTCTCGATGCCGCGAAGCAAGTCAGCGGCGGCGCGGGCGACTACCAAGTCGAGGGCGCAAAGACGTTCGGCACGTTGAACTTCGGCGGGAGCACCGCCACCACCGTCAGTTTCGTCGTGAGCGGAGTATGAGATGAGTGCGAACGTAGAGGTCGTCGGCAAGTACCTGTCCACGCTGCCCGAGGACGACGACCATCCGTACCGAACCGGCCCGTGGCGTCCACAAACGACCGAATGGGACGCCGACGATCTGCAGGCCGTCGAAGGTGAGATCCCGCACGACCTGGACGGTGTGTACCTGCGCAACACCGAGAACCCGTTGCATCCGGCGCTGAAGTTCTATCATCCCTTCGACGGAGACGGCATGGTGCATGTCGTCGGATTTCGTGACGGAAAGGCGTTCTACCGCAACAGGTTCGTGCGCACCGACGGCTTCGTCGCCGAGAACGAAGAAGGCGGCCCACTGTGGCCCGGCCTGGCCGAACCCATACAGCTGTCGAAGCGCGACTACGGCTGGGGCGCAAGGACGTTGATGAAGGACGCGTCGAGCACCGACGTCATCGTCCACCGCGGCAGAGCGCTGACGAGTCATTACCAATGCGGCGACATGTACCGCATCGACCCCTTCACCGGTGACACGTTGGGCAAAGAGGACTGGGGCGGCGGCTTCCCCTTTGACTGGGGAGTCTCGGCGCATCCGAAGGTCGACGACCGCACCGGCGAGTTGCTGTTCTTCACCTACAGCAAGGAGGCGCCGTACATGCGCTACGGCGTCGTCGACGACGCCAACGATCTGGTGCACTTCACCGACATTCCGCTACCAGGCCCGCGACTCCCCCACGACATGGCGTTCACCGAGAACTACGCCATTCTCAACGACTTTCCGCTGTTCTGGGATCCGAAACTGTTGCAGGCGGGCGTCCATCTGCCCGGGTTCCACCGCGACATGCCGTCTCGGTTCGCGGTCATCCCCCGTCGTGGCGGGTCCGATGAGATCCGCTGGTTCGAAGCCGACCCGACGTTCGTGTTGCATTGGGTCAACGCCTACGAAGACGGCGACGAGATCGTCCTCGACGGATTCTTCGAGGGCGACCCGAATCCGGTCGACACCCTTACGGGCGACAAATACAAGAAGGCGTTCCGGTATCTCGCCCTCGACGGGTTGCAAACCCACCTGCATCGCTGGCGGTTCAACCTCGTCACCGGAGAGACGCGCGAAGAGCGACTGTCGGATTCCACCACCGAATTCGGCATGATCAACGGCGGCTACGCCGGCGACAAGTACCGCTACACGTATGCCGCAACGGGTAAGCCGGGATGGTTCCTGTTCGACGGACTGGTGAAGCACGACCTTGCTACCGGCGTCGAGGAACGGTTCGCCTTCGGCGACGGCGTCTACGGCAGCGAGACCGCAATGGCGCCGCGCGTCGGGAGTGCCGCAGAGGACGACGGCTACCTGGTGACGCTCACCACCGACATGACCGACGACGCCTCGTACTGCCTCGTGTTCGACGCGGCCCGAGTCGCCGACGGACCCGTATGCAAACTTGCGCTACCGGAACGGATTTCCAGCGGGACACACTCCACGTGGGCACCCGGGGCGGAGCTGCGACGCTGGCGCAACAGCGATACCGCGGCCGGCGCGATCGGCCTGTAGGTGGCCGAGCCCGGGCCCAACGCCGTCGCGCGCATGCTGGGGCTGCTCGGTGACGAGTGGACGCTGCTCGTCGTCCAGCAAGCACTCCTCGGCATTACACGGTACGGCGACTTCCGGACGCGACTGCCCATCTCGAACTCGGTGTTGACGGCGCGGCTACGGTCGCTGACCGACGCGGCACTGCTGGAACGTCTTTCCTACCAGTCGAATCCGCCCCGGTCGGAGTACGTCATCACCGAACGCTCCCGGTCGCTGTGGCCGATGCTGGTGTCGATCTGGGAGTGGGAGCGGCACTGGGTGCCCGACCACAGCGATCCACTACCCGGCATGCGCCACACCCCCTGCGGCGGTGACTTCACCCCTGTGGTCACGTGCGGCTCGTGCAGCGAGGCCGCGAGTGAGAAAGACGTTGTCGCGCAGTGGGGGCCGAGCGGCTCCTGGCCACGCTCGATACCTGGGGCGGCCACCCGGCGACGCTCTGCGTCCGATCAGGCCGCGGGACTGTTCCCCCAGACGATGAGCGTCATGGGAAACCGCTGGGGTTTCGCACTGCTGGTCGCGGCATTCGTCGGAATGAGCCGCTTCACCGATTTCCAGACGCAGCTGAACGCCCCTCCCGGTTCGATCACCGACCGGCTGTCGATTTTCACCGGCAACGGGGTGTTCCAGGTGTCCGACAACCGGTATCGCCTGACCGAGAAGGGCCGTGCCCTGTTCCCGGTTCTGGTGACCGCGCTGCACTGGGCGCAGCGCTGGTACCCGGCACCCGAAGGGCCCGCGGTGATCCTTACGCACACGACGTGCGGAGGCGAGTTCACCGCGGTGCTGCAGTGCGATCAGTGCTCAGAACCGCTACGCGGCGCGCACGTCCAAGCGACCTGAAAAAGTTGCGGAAAAATTCTGGCACTCTCCCTATGAGAGTGCTAACCTCGCAGGTGCACAGTGATTTAGTCGCCCGCCAGAGGGGCGGGCTCTGAGTGACATAGGAGGTGGATTGCTGTGCTTCGTTTTGATCCGTTCAGTGACCTTGACGCGTTGACCCGGGGACTGCTGACCAGCCAGACCGGATCAACTCGCACCCCTCGGTTCATGCCGATGGACCTGTGCAAGATCGACGACCATTACGTGCTGACCGCGGACCTGCCTGGCATCGACCCGGGATCGGTGGATGTCGACGTCGACAGCGGCACCCTCACGATCTCCGCGCATCGCACCGCCCGATCAGAGGATGCCGTCCAGTGGCTCGCCAATGAGCGCTTCTTCGGCACCTACCGGCGACAGCTTTCCCTCGGGGAAGGCATTGACGCGACGGCGATTTCGGCGACATACGAGAACGGCGTGCTCACCGTGACAATCCCGGTCGCCGAGCGCGCCAAGCCGCGCAAGATCGAGATCACTCACAGCGGCCGCCAACAGTCGATCGAGCCAACCACCGTCGATTCCGAGTAGCCGCTCACTCGAGACTGCGGGCAGATCGCCAATTAGAGACGAATCGCGATCTGTCCGCAGACTCGACGTGCCGAGAAGACGTCAGCCGTGACGGTTCAGCCGGTACAGCAGGTTGTTCCGCACGGAGGGCCACTCGATATCCAGGATCGAGTACACGACGGTGTCGCGCCGCGACCCATCGGCCAGCACCTGGTGACTGCGCAGGACGCCGTCGAGTTTCGCGCCCAGCCGCTCGATCGCGCCGCGACTGGTGAAATTGAAGAAGTGCGTACGGAATTCGACTGCTACACAATCCAGCTCGTCGAAGGCGTGGCCGAGCATCAGCAGCTTCGTCTCGCTGTTGACCCCGCTGCGGCGCGTCGACTCCACGTACCAGGTGTTGCCGATCTCCAGTCGTCGGTTGACCGGGTCGACGTTCATGTAGCTCGACGAGCCGACCAACGTGCCATCCAGCCGGCGCACCACCATCGTCAGTCCGGTATCGGGCGCCTGCACCGCCAAGCGGGCGTCGACCCACCGCTCGACCGTTTCCGGGGCAGGTGCGGCGGTGAACCAGAGGCGACCCAGTTCACCGTCGGCGGCAGCCGCACTGATCTCCGGAACATGGTCGCGGCTAATCGGTTCCAGCGTCACCCAGCGGTCCCCGGTCAATGAGACCGGTTCGACGAACCCGCTCATGTCGTCCGACCGGTGGAAGCCGACCACGCGGCGATCATCGCCAACACCGACAGCAACGCCGCCGCGATCGCCACCGCGACGCCGATGTAGAGGCCGTATCCCGCCGACACCGGGGTGTACACGTAGAGCCGGTAGTAGAACACGGTGAGCACCACCAGGAGCACCGAAATAGCCAGCGCTGCCGACGATGCCACCCGAGCCGACAACCCGCGTGCCGCCATCGCTCCCGCCACGATCAAGGTCGCTGCCAGCAAGACGATGAGCTGACCGACGCCGAAGCCGGCTAGCCGGTTCCGCAGTTCATCCATATCGCCGACGACGCCACCGACCGCGCTGGCGCGCGCACCATCAGCCGTCAACCAGGGCAACCACGCATTGACCACGAGGACCGCTGCACACAGTGCGACCAGCCAACCGGGACGCAGGCGCGACATGAACCGAGACTACGGTATTGCCATGACCGAACTGCCCGACTGGGCGCGCCACCTCGACATGGCCCCTCACCCCGAGGGCGGCTGGTACAAGGAGACTTGGCGCAGCGAGTTGACGGTGCCCCAATCGGCACTTCCGCTGGACTACACCGGCCCGCGCAGTGCGGGAACGGCAATCCTGTTTCTGCTCATGCCGGGCCAGCAATCGGCGTGGCACACCGTGCGCAGCGCCGAGGTGTGGCTCTACCACTCAGGCGGGCCGCTGCTCCTCGAGTTCGGCCCCGAACAGGACACCGCCACAACATATCTGCTCGGCGCGGACATCCTCGCCGGCCAATCCCCCCAAATTGTCATTCCGCCGGGTCACTGGCAGCGCGCCCGCCCGCGTGACGACCAGCCGTGCCTCGTCAGCTGCGTCGTGGTGCCTGGATTCGACTTCGCCGACTTCGCTCTCGGGGCGTCTACCGACTGAGCAGATCGACCGCGGCGGAGACCAGTTCGGCGTTGCCCGGTGTCAGCGAACCATCCGGCAGGCGAACCGTGTCCTCCAGTCCGATGCGGGTCTGCACGCCGCACCGGCCTGCGTGTTCCACTAAGGCCCAACAACTTTCGTCGAGCCCATGCAGCAGCACCGGTGCCGGAGACCCCACCGCCATCACCTGACTGAGCAGGGCGTCGGCGGTGGCGATATCACCGTCGCCCTGCAGTTCGATCATCACCCGCATGCAGTGTGCAGCGATGTCGGAGGCCGCCCACGAGGCCGCCGCCTCGGCGTGGAAGATGCCGACCTCGACGCCCAGGCCCTTGCCGAGCAGCAACTCAGCGAGCGCTTCGGCGCCTGGTTCATGCCAGTTCACCGAGGCGAAGTCGGGCAGCTCGCTCCACCGATCGACGGCACGCAGCCGGGCGTCGGCGTCGGGCAACGCCCAGTAGCCGGTCGTCACACCCAGGGGCAAGCCGGGAACCGCGTGACGTACCGCCGATACCGCGGCGTCGACGACGGCAGGCTCCAACGAATCGACGCCGTCGGCGGTCTTGGGATGCATGTGCACAGCCTTGGCACCCGCCTGATGCGCGGCGAGCGCCTCGGCGGCCAGTTGATCCGGCGAGACCGGAAGGTTGGGGTGTTGGTCGGGAGTGCGAGCACCGTTGATGCACGCCTTGACGTAGGTCTTGGAGGGCATCACCCCATCTTTGCAGCGACCGGCGCACAGAGTCAGAGTCGGCCGGCGCGCAGCTTGTCGAGTAGCCGTCGATCCCGCTTGGTCGGCCGCCCCGCACCCCGGTCGCGGACCGCGACCGCAACCGTCTCGGTCGGCTCGGGTTTGGGCGTTCGGTCGAGGAAGCAGGTCGCTGCATCGGCGGCACCGACGCGCTTCTGGATCACCCGCACCACCTCGACGACCCGCGTGGTCTGACCCACCAGTGCGCGGACCTCGTCACCCGGTGCCACCGTGGTGGCCGGCTTGGCCGGCCGCCCGTTCACCCGCACGTGCCCACCCCGGCACGCGTCGACGGCGGCGGGTCGCGTCTTGACGAGCCGGACCGACCACAGCCAGCGATCCACGCGCGTCGACTCCACGCCATCCATCATGGACCAAGTAGTGGGGGCCGCGCGATTGAAGGACAGCCGCTTCTGGCACTCATCCCGCCGCGATAGGAGATCCAGAGATCAGGGGTTGATCATTGTTTCGCCGGCGCCCGCGATCGCAAACTTCGCGCTGCGGAAGTCACCGATCCCCGCTTGTGCGTCTCCACCATCGGTCGCGATGGCACCGTTGTAGAGATTGCTTTGGCCATTTATCCCAGCCTTCGCAATGCCTCCGTTTTTGACCGTGGCAATGTTGAATCCGCTGGTGACGCCGGAAGTCCCGGCACTCGCGGCCCCCCCGTTTTCGACCGTGGCCGTGTTTTCACCGTTGAAGGCGCCCGTCCCGGCTGTCGCAGCCCCTCCGTTTTCGACCGTGGCCGTGTTTCTTCCGTTTCCGTCGCCGTCAGTCCCAGCACTCGCAGCCCCACCGTTTATGACCGTGGCCGTGTTACCACTGTTTTGGGAGCCACGTACGCCGGCCTCCGCTGACGCGGCAATCAGTGACGCGCCGCTCGCGCTAGCCGTGTTCCCCGTGTTGTCGTCACCGTTGGTGCCGGCTTGTGCGCGCCCACCGCCGGTGGCGTTCGCAACGTTGTTGTTATTTCTGACGCCCAACGCGCCGGCGTGGGCCTCGCTCCCATCACCGTCAGCGGTCGCCGTGTTGTTATCGCTGTCGCCTGCGCAGTACGAACAGTCACGACTGCCGGCGTTGGCTACACCCCCCATGGTCGCGTGAGCGGTGTTGCCGGTGAAATCATTCCCGTTGGTTCCTGCGGTGGCCAAGCTTCCCTCGCCGACGGCAGTAGCTATGTTGCCCCTGTTGTTGGTGCCATATTCCCCAACTCTCGCAGTCCCTCCGTTTTCGGCCGTGGCCATGTTGCCGTCGTTGTCGTCGCCATTTGAGCCGGCCCATGCTGACGTCGGATTCGCTGACGCGCCCGCGGTCGCCGTGGCGGAGTTGTTGTCGCTATTGGTGCTGCCGGAGGCAGCTGCGGCAGTGGCACCCACGCCGTTCGCGCTCGCGGTGTTGCTGTTATTCCCGGACCCGACTGTGCCTGCAGCGGCGAGACCACCGTTGAGTGCGGTGGCTCTGTTCCCCGTGTTGTCGTCACCAGACCCGCCGGCTTCTGCGGTACCGCCGCCGGTGGCCTCCGCAACGTTGTTGTGATTTCTATCGCCCGATCCGGCGTAGGCCTTGCTTCCCACGCCGTCAGCGGTCGCCGTGTTGTTGTCGTTGTCATCGCCGCCAGCCCCGGCTGCGGCAGTCGCGTCCGCGCCGTTCGCGCTAGCGGTGTTGCCGTCATGACCGGAGCCGAAGCGGCCTGCCACGGCAACACCACCGTTGAGTGCGTTGGCTCTGTTCCCCGTGCTGTCGTCACTATTGGTGCCGGCTTGTGCGATCCCGCCGCCAGTGGCGTTCGCAACGTTGTTGTTGTTTCTGCTGCCCGCGACTCCGGCGTAGGCCTGGCTCCCATCACCGTCGGCGGTCGCCGTGTTGTTATCGCTGTCGCTGCCGCCGCACGAACAGTCACCGGCGCCGGCGATGGCGATACCGCCCATGGTCGCGTGAGCAGTGTTGCCGGTGCTATCGCTTCCGTCGGTTCCTGCGGTGGCCAAGCTTCCGGCGCCGGCGGCAGTAGCGATGTTGCCGGTGTTGTTGTCCCCGAATGCACCCGCTTCGGCCTGCCCTCCACCGCTCGCCGATGCCTGGTTGCCACTGTTCCGTTCGCCGCCGTACCCGGCGTAGGCCTCGCTTCCGAACCCGACGGCACTGGCAATGTTGTTGTCGTTGTCGTTGCCGCCCTGGCAGCCGCAGTCACCGCTGCCGGCGACGGCGACACCGCCGTAATTGGCGAACGCGCGGTTGAAGTCGTTGTCATCACCGGCATTTCCCGCGGTCGCCGTGCCGCCGTTGAACGCCATCGCGCGGTTGTAATCGTTGCCCTGCCCGTCGCCGCCCGCTTCGGCCGTCGCATTTGTTCCCCACGCGAACGCCCGATTGCCGACGCCGCCGCTTGCCCTCGCAGACGCATTGACCCCGATGGCGATCGCATAGCTGCCCCACCCGCTCGCATACGCGTGCGAACCCGCACCGATCGACAGCGCGAACGAACCCCACCCCGTCGAGCTGAAGGTGAAATCACCGATCTTGATCATGAAGAGAATCGGCGGGTCGGACTGCACCGCCGCGACCGACACCAACGCATTGGCGGTCTGCAACGAATCGGCGGACTGCAGAGTGACGTCTTCGGTTTCGGTGCGCCGGGTCAAGGCAAACAACGCCAACATCGCCGACGACTCGATCGGATCAGTCGGGCCCGGCGATTCGCCCGGATCCACACCACCACCCACAAGTCCGGTCGAAACTATGACCAACGAGGGACCCTCGTTGTCCTCGACGATCACCGAACCCGTGGACGTCAGCAACTCCGTCGGATCCTCGTCGGGGGGCTCGATGACCAGCGGCGTGCTCGGAGGCAACGGCGGCGGCGGCTCGATCACCACTTCGTCCTCGACGACGAGAGGTCCCGGCGGATCCAGAACCTCTACCGGGACGTCCTGCAGTGGCGTGTGGTCATTGCCGTTCGGCAAGTCGACAAGCTCGACCGGAACCTCATCGACCAGAGATTCAACGACGGGCAACTCCGACCCGGGGACCTCAGCGTCCTTGACGTCCGCGTCCTTCGCGTGGACGTCCGCGTCGGCATCCATCGCGCCGACGTCCTTTTCGTCGGCGTCTTTCTCGTCGGCGTCTTTCTCGTCGGCGTCTTTCTCGTCGGCGTCGCTACCGGAATCTTGGGCGTCGTTGTCCTCAGGGGCATTGTTCGACGGGTCGCGGGGCGAGGAGTCCGAGGTCGACTCCCCCTCGGTTGTCGCGAACGCCACCGCGGGCAGGCCCACAATCGCCGCGCCGACACCCAACGCCACCGCCAACGCACCAACCCGACCGATGTGCTTCGCACAACTCATCCACGCAGCATATGGACAAGATCAATGTTTAGCCATCACCGCGTATGAGCGACACAAAATACTTTTTGAAGCTAGTTTTTCTACGACGTCAAAAATTGCTGACGCCCACTTCCCAGCAAACGAGTCGACACCCCAACTACACCCGACCCTTGCCTTATTGTGACCTTATATATGCCTTATTTTTCTTAGAGATTCGTGTACGGTGGGACCCCAGGCGCACGCAGCACTGCGACGGAAGGAAGCCGACATGCATCACGGACCTACACGAATCGTCCTGGTCACCGGCGGATCGAGCGGCATCGGCGCGGAAATCGCGCAGCAAGTCGCCAGCCCCGACACCCACGTCGTCGTGAACTACCGCAAGCGAGCCGAGCGGGCCGAGTCAATCGCTGAGGCCATTCGCAGCGCAGGTGGGCATGCGTCGACGCTGCGCGCCGACATCGCCGACGAGGCCGAGTGCGCCGCGATGATCGACACCATCGCGGACCGCTTCGGACGCCTGGACGCCGCGATTCTGAACGCGTCGGTCGGCACCGCGTCGGGCGCCGATCTCGGTCATGCGAAGCGCCTCAACCGCGACGCCCAGCGACGTATTGCGCTCAAGACTGTGCCGCTGATGCCGGTCGGTGGCCGCATCGTCTTCGTCACTAGCCACGCCGCCCATTTCTTCCCCCATCGGGCTGTGCCGAAGGGGCAGACGGCCGTCGCCGCGAGCAAGTGGGCGGGCGAAACCGCGCTGTACGCATTGCGGTCGGAGTTCCGCCGCGCCGGTGTGCATTTCACGGTGGTGTCCGGCGATGCCGGCGACAAGACATTCGCGGGCGCGATTGCCAAGGCCGCCAACACCGCGAACCCGTCGGGGATCGTGTACGTCGGCGGCGCTGACTCGCTGATGATCGCCTAGGCGCTCACTGCAGCGACGAGAGGTTGAAGAAGAACCAACTCGGATCGACATCCATTGCCACGCTGCCGAGAAGGTTCTCACCATCGAAACTAGCTGTGCTGTAGCGGAATTCGTCACTGTTCGACGCTGCCTCGATGGTCCGGTTGAACACCGCCGCGTCAGAGACTCATCGCGCTAGGAAGTGATCCCCAGGACGCGCAGCGCGTTCTCCTTGTAGATCAGCGGAATCACCGCGGGGTCGACGTCGAGTTCGTCGAAGTCCCGGCGCCAGCGGTCCAACTGGATATAGGGATAGTCGGTTCCGAACAACACCTTCGTCCGCAGCTGCCGGCTCGCGGCACGCACCAGTTGCGGCGGAAAGTATTTCGGCGACCACCCCGACAGGTCGATGTAGACATTCGTTTTGTGCGTCGCGATCGCGATCTGAGAGTCCACCCAGGGGACCGCGGGGTGCGCCATCACGATCGTCATGTCCGGGAAGTCGGCGGCGACGTCATCGAGCAGCATCGGATCCGAGTAGCGCAGTTTGATGCGGTGCCCGCCCGGCAGTCCCGCGCCCATGCCCGTCTGTCCGGTGTGAAAGAGCGCGGGTACGCCTGCCTCGGTGATCGCCTCGTAGATCGGATAGAACTTGCGGTTGTTCGGTTCGAAGGCCTGCATGCTCGGATGGAACTTGAAGCCCCTGACCCCGTAGTCGCGGACGAGTTCGTGTACGCGGTGTACCGCGCGGCGCTCATGCCACGGGTCGACGCTGCCGAACGGGATCAACACGTCGTTGTTGCGTACCGCCCCGGCGATGAGGTCTTCGATCGAGTTCGGCACGTGCCGCATGCCGGTGCGCGCATCGATGGTGAAGACGACCGCAGCCGTGTTGTGTCTGCGGTACTCGTCGGCGAGTGCGTCGACGCTCGACAGCGCGCCAGGTCCGCGCTTGAAGTAGCGCCCTACCGCGTCGACCAGTTCGTCGTCGTACGCCTTGTGGCCGTGGCCATCGACCTCGACGTGCGTGTGGATATCAATGGCCGCGACCCGGTCGAAATCGATTCCGTACTCGTACTTCTCGCCCATATGCGCAGTCTAGGGCGCGGTGTAGCGTCAGCGGCGTGACGGTCTATGCGCTCAACCTCTTCGACATCGCCGACCGCGACGAATACCTCGCGTACTCCAAGCGCTCCCCGCAGGAGGTGGCCAAGCACGGCGGCCGCGTCGTCGCGCTCGGTCAGTTCAACGACTCGATCACCGGCGACATCGAGCCACGCAAGGTGCTGATTCTCGTCGAATGGGACTCACGCGAAGCGTTCGACAGTTACTGCAACGACCCCGAACTCGCCGATCTGCACGCACACCGGGAGAACGGGTCGTCGTCCTACATCTGGCACCTCTTCGACCGCCTCGACGATCTGCGACCGCTGCTCAAGCCTTAGCAAGCCTTAGGCCGGTGAGTAGCCGAGAGTGCCCTTGATCTCCAGGTACTCGTCGAAGCCGTACTCACTCCATTCACGGCCGTTGCCGCTGCGCTTGTAGCCACCGAACGGCGTGTTCAGGTCGAACGCGTGGTTGATGGCGACCTGGCCCGCGCGGATCCGGCGTGCCACCCCACGCGCCGCCTCGATGTCGGCCGCCGAGACGTACCCTGCCAGCCCGTACTCGGTGTCGTTGGCGATTTCGATCGCGTCGTCGAGGTCGTCGTAGTCCAGGATGCACAGCACCGGCCCGAAGATCTCCTCGCGCGCGATCGTCATGTCGTTGGTGACGTCGGCAAACACCGTCGGCCTGACGTAGTAACCGGTCTCGAGACCGTCGGGTCGGCCGGGACCGCCCGCCACGACCGTGGCGCCCTCCTCGATGCCCTTCTGGATCAGGCCCTGGATCTTGTCGAACTGCGCCTTCGACGCCACCGGACCGATGGCCGACTTGTCCGCGAGGTCGCCGACTGTCACCTTTTCGGCCGCGGCCTTCGCGGCGGCGATGGCTTCGTCCTTGCGGGACTTCGGTACCAACATCCGCGACGGTGCATTACAGCTCTGCCCCGAGTTCGGCATCATCGCCGCCACACCGACGGCGACGTTCTGCGCGAAGTTGTCGTCGTCGAGCACGATATTCGGACTCTTGCCGCCGAGTTCCTGCGTCACCCGCTTCACCGTCGCCGCCGCATTCCTGGCGACGTCGATGCCCGCCCGCGTCGAACCGGTGAAGGACACCATGTCGATGTCGGGATGGCTGGACAGCGCGGCGCCGACGCCGGCGCCTTCACCGAAGACCATGTTGTAGACACCCGCCGGCGTGCCGGCCGCATCCATGATCTCGGTGAAGATCTGTCCGGAGTAGGGCGCGACCTCCGACGGCTTGAGCACCATCGTGCAGCCCGTCGCCAGCGCAGGAAACACCTTGCAGGCGATCTGGTTGATCGGCCAGTTCCACGGAGTGATCAGCCCGCACACGCCGATCGGCTCCTTGAAAATCATCGCAGCGCCGCGCGGCACTTCGAATTCGAAGTTCTTGAGCGCGTCGATGGCACCGTTGAGATGCCCGAGGCCGAGATACACCTGGGTGCCCGAGCCGAGTGACGGTGGCGCGCCCATCTCCTCGGAGACGGCCTCGCCGAGGTCGGCGGCCCGCTTCTGATACTCGGCCAGGATCGCCTGCAACAGATCGAGGCGCTCTTCGCGGCTACTCACCGACCAGGTGGCGAAGGCCTTCCTGGCCGCCTTCACCGCCTTGTCGACATCGGCCGCGGAGCCGATCGCGATCTTGCCGGACACCTGCTCGGTCGTCGGGTTGTCGACGTCCAGGGTCTTCGGCTCGATCGGGTCGACCCACTGGCCATCGATGTAGAACTTCAGATATTCGCGCATGAGTTCACTCTTCCTTAAATGCTTGCCGTTTTTCGCGGTTCGACCGCGGCGCTTACTGGGTGCCTTCTGCATACCAGGTGCGGAATCTGTCGTACTTCGGCATCTCCTCGGAGTTGGCCTTGGGGTCGATACATACGTGCACCACACCGACTTTGCCGCTCGCGTAGGCGCGGGCGATGGCCGGTCCGATCTCATCTTCCTTCTCGACGAATTCGCCGTGGCAGCCGAAGCCCTCGGCGATCTTGTCCATCCGGACGTCCTTGCTCCAGTGCACGCCGGGCTGCGGCGACGGCTGGGAGAACGTGCGCTTGTAGACACCCACCTCCAGGCCCCACTGATGGTCGACGCCAACGACGCACACCAGCGGGAGATTCAGCCGGGCCGCGGTCTCGAGCTCGGCGATATGGAACAGGAATGCCGAGTCGCTTGTCAGCAGCATCACCGGCCGCTTGCCGCCCTCGGCAACCGATGCGCCGACCGCATAGGGCAGGCCTGTGCCGAGATGACCGAAGTTCTGGTTCCAGATCACGTCGCGCGGCTTGGACTGCGAGTACGTCCACTGGAAGATCACCGTCGCGCCGCCGTCGCGCACCATGATGCCGTCCTCGAGCTCCTTGAACGCCTTGGTGGACTCGACGACATACCGCGCCGGATGAATCGGCGACCGTCCCGACGGCGCATTCTCGGCCAACTGCGCGAGTTCGTCGGCATCGGCTTTGACGAGCTTCTCGAGGTTGGCCGACGGCGCGCGCGGGGTGTCGCGCAGCGCCTCGACGAGCTGCGGCACGACACCGCGCAGATCGCCTACCAGCGGTACGTCGAACTGGCGGTTGACGCCGATGGCGGCCGGGTCCTGCTCGACGTACACCCATTTGCGGTTGGCGTCGTTGCCCGCCCAGTGCTGGGTACGGCCGTAATGCATCGGCTCACCGAGTTCGGTTCCCAGCGCGACACACAGGTCGGATTCCTCGACGGCCTCGTTGGCGGCCGGCGAGAACAGGTAGGGGAACGTCCGATCCTGCAGTCCCGGGATGTACGACGTGCCTCCGGAGGTCTGGATGACGGGGCAGGCCATCAGCTCGGCCAGCTCTTTGACCTCCTGCTGGGTGCGCGACGTGTGCACGCCGTGGCCCACCAACAGGATCGGGCTCTTCGCCTCACGGATCAGCTTCGCGGCCTCGGCGACCTCACGCGCACCCGCACCTTGGTTCACGAGTCGATACCGGTTGGGCGGCAGAGGATCTGCGACATCGAGCTCGTCGAGAATCACGTGCGACGGGAACTCGATGTAGGACGGTCCCGGAGTTCCGGACATCGAGCGGCGGATCGCCTCGCGGATGATCTCGTCGGTCTGGTCGGCGTACTCGATCGAGCTGCTGTACTTGACGGAGGCCGCGAAAAGCGGTTCCTGCTGGATGAATTGGATGCGACCGCGACGCACGCGCCGCTCGGTGATACGGGCGCGCTGGCCGCCGAGGAAGATCACCGGCGAGTTCTCCACCAAGGCGCACTGGATTGCACCGGCGATGTTCGCCATACCCGGACCGAGGGTGCCGATGCACAGACCGGGCTTGCCGGTCATCCGCGAGGCCGCCTCCGCCATGAAGCCGGCGCTCAACTCGTGGTGGGGCGCCACTACCGACCAACCGCGGGCATCTGCCTCGGAGAACATGTGCACGAAGTTGGGGTCCGGGATGCCGAACAGCGTGTTGACGCCCTCGGCCTCGAACAGGTCGAGAATGCGCTTGTAGACGGGTACACCCATGTGAAACTCCTTGATTCCCTTATAGATAGCGTTGAGCTAAGTGTTTGCGATGAGCTGACGGCGAACCGAACAGTGAGCGGTTGAGGGCGGCGCGTTTGAGATAGACGTGGATGCCGCTCTCCCACGTGTAGCCGATGCCGCCGTGTAGCTGCATGGCCTTGCCCGCGATGTCGACGGCCGATCCGCAGGCGTGTGACTTGGCCATGGCGGCGGCGACATCGGCGTCGGGGTCGTCGTCGACGATGGCTTGGACCGCGGCGCCGACGAGTTGGCGCGACACCGAGATGGCGACGAGCATGTCGGCGCACGCGTGCTTGACGGCCTGAAACGAGCCGATCGGCCTGCCGAACTGCTCGCGCACCTTCGCGTAGCCCACCGTCGCGGTCAGCATCGCCTCCGACACACCCAGGCTGTCGCACGCGACGGCCACCGCCGCCCGATCACGCAGTCTTTGCACCGCAGCGGCGGGATCCCCATCGAACTGCAGCACCTCAGCGGTGTCGGTCGCCGTGACCGTGGCCAGTCTGCGTGTCTCGTCGAGCACCGGCCTCGCGGTGACGGTCGGTGCACTGACTGCGACGCCGCCTTCGGTGAGGACGAGGATCCGGTCGGCACCCTCGGCGTCGGGCACAAAATCCGATTCGATCGCGACGGCCAGCCTGATCGCCCCGGACGCCACGTCGGTCAGCAGTTCATCACGAGTATCGCTGGGCTGCAGCGCCTTCAATGTGCCGACCGCCAGGACAGCGCTACCGAGATAGCTGTTGGTGTTTGCGGCGCGTCCTATCTCCTCGCAGACCACCGCAGTTTCAGCGAACGTCGCACCGGCGCCTCCGAACTGTTCTGGCACTTCCAGCCCGACCCAGCCCGCGTCGACGAGCACCGGCCAGCCTACCGCGCGGTCCTTGGCCAGCAAATCGCCTGCGATTGAGCGCAACTCGTCGTGGAACTCGGAATAGTCGGCGGCCATCAGACGGCACTCGGTTCTCGCGGAAGGCCCAGCCCGCGCTCGCCGATGATGGTGCGCTGGATCTCGCTCGCCCCACCGGGGATCGTCCACTCCCACGACCCGATGAAGTCGAGCATCCAGGCGCCGGACTCCCAGCCGCTGGACATCGGCTTGGCCAACTCGGTGTGGGCGGCCAGTCCCCCGACCTCCGCGCCGAAATCCGTCATCCGCTGCAACAGCTCGCTATAGAACAGCTTGACGATGGATGCGTCGGCGGGGCCGGCGGTACCAGCCTCGGCGGACTCGACGACTTTCCTGCACAGCCCGCGCAGGCCGGTGAGCTCGATCTCAAACTGTGCCAGTCGATCCGCCACGATCGGATCGTCGACCGGGCTGCTCTCGAGTAGCCACTTGAAGCCGGCATTACCGAGACGCTCGGCGAGTTCGAGCATCGTCATGCCACGTTCCGCGCCGAGTGTTGCCTGGGCGACCTGCCATCCCTGGTTCTCGGTGCCGATGAGGTTGGCGGCGGGGATGCTCACATCGTTGAGGAACACCTCGCAGAAGTGTGAATCCCCGATCGCATTGCGGATCGGCCGCACGTCGACGCCGGGTGTCGTCATATCCAGCAGGAAATACGAGATGCCCTTGCGTTTAGGGGCGTCGGGGTCGGTGCGGGCCAACAACAGGCACCAGTCGGCGTGCATACCGCCGCTGGCCCAGAGCTTCTGGCCGTTGACGATGAAGACGTCACCTTCGCGTCGCGCGGTGGTGCGCAGGCCGGCAAGATCGGACCCGGCCTCGGGCTCCGAGAAGCCCTGCACCCAGATCTCCCCGTCGAGTATCGCCGGAAGGTGACGACGGCGCTGATCTTCGGTACCGGCGACCAGCAGGGTCGATGCCGCGTGGTGGATCCCGACGAACGCGAGCACCAGCCGCGGCGCGTCGTGGGCGGCCAGCTCCTGGTACAGCACCACCTGCTCGGCCACTGAGAGACCGCCGCCCCATTCGCGGGGCCAGTGCGGGACGGCGAAGCCCGCGCTGCGCAACTCGGCGAACCACGACTTCTGGAACGCGACGAATTCCTCTTCGGTGGCGCCGGTTTGGGCCTGACGCCAATCGCTCGGGATGTGGTCAACGCACCACGCGCGCACACTTTGCCGAAACTGAGCTTGTGCAGGAGAATCCCCTGAAAACTCTCGCATATCTTCAGTTTCGCCGGTCATGAGGTGGCCCGTAGCTGATCCATGGCACGGGCTACCGCGACACCGTCGTCGAACGAGGGAGTGATCTGCGTGCCGGTCCGGACCGCTTCGACGACCTCGCCGAGAAACGCCGACAATGCCGGTGGCGGCGACCGCCGTGGCGCGGGCGGGAATTCGAACGTCTGCGGGTCCTCACCCGGCCGATGGACGACCAATGTCGTGTCTGCGCTCAGTTCAATAGAGCCCCCGCTGCCGAGCAGCGTCGCACGTGGTGCGAGGGGAACCGCCGCGGCGAAGCCGGTGTCGTGCGCGGCGGTGCAGCCATTCGCCATCGTGAACCATGCCGAATACGCATCCTCGGCTGTCGCCTCGCGCGGCGATCCGTCGATGCGGGTCACTCCACCGCAGTCGGCGACCTCGCTGTTGAACAGCCACCGGGTGAAGTCGATCAGATGCGATCCGTAGGCGCCGATCCAGCCGCCACCGAGCTTACGGTCGTTGATCCAACCGAACTTGCGGCCACGCAGTCCGCTGCCGTAGAACGTCCAGTTCAAATGTATTGGTGTGCCGATGATTCCATCGTCAGCGAGCTGCTTGACCTTCGCCCACGACTCGTTGTAGCGGAACTCGAAATTCAGGAAGTGCAGCACCCCGTCTGCGCGTTTCCGCATCGCCTCGGCCTCGGCCGCGTCGCGCCCGAACGGTTTGTCGCACAGCACCGCGTGCCCGTGGTCGATTGCGGCGCTCACGTGATCGACGTGCATGAAGGGCGGCGAGTGCACCGAGACCAGGTCGACGTCCGACGCCATGGCGTTCTGCACCGCGACGACGTCACGCGGGCTGATCACCTCGACATCGAGTCCGAGGCTCTCGTAGACCGGGGCGGCGGCGTGCTTGCCGAAGCCGGTCCCGATGACGGCCACCTTCATGCGAAGAGTCCCGTCAGACCCGATCCGCCAACCCGGCGGGTCAGTTCGTCGCGCGTCGCCGAAAGGCCCAGCGGCAATCGGCGCAGCGGCTGGCTGTAGCGCGACAGCCACGACAGTGTGGTCTCGTCACAGAACCCGACCGCACCATGCAGCTGGTGACACACGCGGAAGACGATCTCCGCCGCCTCGATGGCCGACATCCTCAGCGCCAGAGCGTCGTTGAGCGCATCCGGCCGCCCTGAACCGATGCTCCACAGCGCGTACTTCGCGAGGATGTCCACCCCGCTGCGCTCGACCTCGGCGTCCGTCAGCTGGAACTGCACACCCTGGAATGACGACAGCGTCTGCCCGAACTGCTTGCGCAGGCTGATGTGCGAGATGGTGAGCTCGATCGCGCGATCCAACATTCCGAGCAACGTCCAGCACGGCAGCACCAGACCCAGCGCCACATCAGCGGCACCGGCATCGTCGATCGCGGACAGCTCGAGTTCGGTGACGAACGCAGGGCCGGCTGCACCCTGACGTGTCACCTTCGACCGTGCACCGTCCATTGTCACCGCGACCCAGCGCGATTCGAGACCCGCGATCACACCGGACGGACGGTTGTCCGCGACCACGACCAAGCCGTCGACATCGAGATCGGTGGGGGCAGCCAACCGTTCGGCGACCGGATAGGGCACCGCCCAGTAACCGGCGCTGCGACACAGCGCCGCGGCGGCCTCGAGGCCGTCGGTGTCATTGCGCGGATCGAGATCCCATGCACCGAGTCCCGCGAGCACGGGCCCCGCAAGCGACTCCCTGCCGGCGGGTTTCGCCTCCGCGTCTTGCACCAGCTGATCGCCACCGGCCGACTCGAACGCCCGAAGCGCCTGGCGACCAAACTCTTTGGCATCGTCGGATAGGTCGAGCACCATCTCGCTCATTTGGCGGCCGCCAATAGTGCGCGGGACAGCAGGATGCGCTGCATCTCGATGCTGCCCGATGACACCGTCGAGGCCTGCGAGTACTTCCAATGGTCCTCGACCTCCCCGAGGAACCATGCCGCTCGTGGATCGTCGTGGGCCACCTCGGCCGCGATGTCCATCAGCACCTCGGCGCTGTCCTGGTCCAGCTTCGTGACGGCGATCCGATATGCCGCCGCGTCGCCCGGCTGGATGCGCCCGCTGCTCTGCAACGAGACCACCCGGTAGGCCATCAAACGGGCCCGGCGGCAATGAGTCAGCATGCGGACCCACCGACCGCGAAGCTCTGCCGGCAGCTGATCCCAGCGGTCCCCGAGAACCGTTGGCGCAGCCGCCAGGAGACGCTCGCACCGGGCATACCGGGCGATGCCGACCCGCTCGAAGGACATCACGTCCTGCACGATCGACCAGCCCGCGTCGACGGTGCCCAGCACATCGGCCTCGGTGACCCGCAGATCATCGAAGAACACCTCGTTGAGGTGGTGCGGGCCCAACATGGCGCGGATCGGTCGCACCTGGATCGCCGGATCATCCATCGGAACCAGGAAGATCGTCAGACCCTGCTGCTTTTTCTCACCTCTCGACGTCCGCGCCAGCAGGAAGCACCATTGAGCCATGGTGGCGTAGGAGGTCCAGATCTTCTGACCGCTCACCAGCCAGCCGTCGCCGTCGAGTCGCGCTGTGGTCCGCAGCGATGCAAGGTCCGAGCCAGCTTCTGGTTCGGAGAACCCCTGACACCAGATGACCTCGCCGCGCGAGATGGGCGGCAGATGCTTGCGCTGCTGTTCTTCTGAGCCGTGCCTCATGATGATCGGCCCGACCCAGTTCACGCCCATGTACTGCGCTCCGCGTGGTTCGTGGTGCGCCCACATCTCTTCGCGCACCACTGTCTGCTCCCATACCGATGCCGCGCCGCCGCCGAACTCTTCGGGCCAGGACAGGCACAGCAGGTTGCGCTCGGCCAGCAGCCGGCAGAAGGCTTGCGCGGTCTCCAGGTCGGCCGGATTGTCGGTGAACGCACCCAGAAAGTGTTCGGGCACATTACTGTTCACCAACTCGCGCAGCTCTGTGCGCAGCGCGTCGGCCTTCTGTCCCATCTCGAAATCCATGGCCTACCCCGATCTTTCCGCGCCGGTAAGCCCGAGCTCGCCGAGCACATCGTCGGTGTCTTCACCCAACAGCGGAGCAGGGCCGGCGACTCTGCCGGGGGTACGCGAAAACCACGTCGGCACACCTGGGAACCGAACCGGCCCGTGCACGGTGTCCACCGTCTCGAACAGACCGACGGCGTTGAGATGCGCGTTGTCGAACAATGCATCCGGTGTGTTGAGCGGCGCCGCGGGAATCTCCAGCTGACCGAACAGCGCGAGCCACTCCTCGGTGGTGCGCTCCTTCAAGGTTTCGGCAAGCAATCCGTACACGGCGTCGATGTCGTTGGACCGCAGCTCGAGGGTCGCGTACTTATCGTTGTTCCATGCCGGCTGCACCGCATTGATGAAGGCGTCCCAGTGCTTGTCGTTGTAGATCAGCGCCGCGATGTACCCGTCGCTGGTGCGATACGGCCTGCGATTCGGCGCCACGGTGCGCGGATAGACGGCCGGGCCCAACGGGGGGTCGAACATGGCGCCGTTGGCATGTTCGACCAGCATGAAGGATGCCATGGTCTCGAACATCGCGACCTCCACCTCCTGTCCCTCCCCCGTGCGCTCGCGGTGGAACAGCGCCATCGTCGTCGCATAGACCGCGGTAAGCCCGGCCACCTTGTCCGCGATGATGGTGCCCACGAAGTCGGCCTGACCCGTCAGCTGCTGCTGCACCGCGGGCAGTCCGCATTCGGCTTGGATGGTGTCGTCGTAGGCGGGCCGGTCGCGGTCGGGCCCGCGGTGACCGTATCCGTAGCAGTTCGTGTAGACGATGGCCGGATTGATCGCGGCGACATCCTCGTAGCTGAACCCCAGCTTGGCGATCGCCTTCGATCGCATCGAGTGGATGAAGACGTCGGCGCGTTCGATGAGCGCGCGCAGCGCTTCCTTACCCGCGTCGGTTTGCAGATCCAAGACGATGCTCCGCTTGCCGCGGTTCACGTTGACGAACACTCCGCTCATCCCCGACTCCGGGCCGACGGAGATGAATCGTGTGTTATCACCCTGTGGGGGTTCAACTTTGACAACATCGGCGCCCATGTCCGCCATGATCTGCGTGCAGTACGGACCCATCACCATCGCGGTGAGGTCGACGACGCGTACGCCCGCCAGCGGACCGTCAGGCATGGTTCACTTCCGATGACTCATGCGCCGCCATTTGAAAGCTGTACCGGATGTGGTCACCGTGACCGTCTGGCACGACGGGGAACACCAGCGGTTGGGTGTCGTCGCGGATCGCGGTCATGTTCGCACCGACGTCGGCGATCGACCACGACGGGCGGTATACCCCAGGTGTCTCGGCCACCATGGCCGTGGCCACTCGACCCGCGAGCGCGACGAGGATTTCCCCGGTGATCGAACAGGTCTCGTGCGCGAGCCACCCGACCACAGGCGCCACCAGTTCGGGTCCCATCGGCGGATATGCCGACGTGTCGATGCCTTCGGCCATGCGCGTGACGGCAGCGGGCACGATCACGTTGCTCTTCACACCGTGTTCGATGCCTTCCATCGCTGCGACGTTCGACAGCCCGATCACGCCCGCCTTGGCGACCGCGTAGTTCGCGACTCCGTGGTTTCCGTAGAGCCCGCCGATCGACGAGGTCAGCACGATGCGTCCGTAGCCTGCATCGCACATCACCGGGAATGCCGGCCGCACAACGTGGAAAGCGCCGCGAAGGTGGACGTCGACCACGGCCTCGAAGTCCTCATAGGTCATCTCCCGCAATGGGGCGCGCCGGACGTTTCCGGCGTTGTGGATGAGGATGTCGACGCGGCCGAACCGTTCCAGCGCGGTCTCGATGATCGCCGTGCCACCGGCCGCGGTGGCCACCGAGTCGGTACTGGCGACCGCTTCCCCTCCGGCAGCGACGATCTCGCGCACCACATCGTCGGCGGGCGTGGCATCCGCATCGGGTGGTGGGTGGGAGGCATTACCGCCTCCGGACAGGTCTCCGCCGGGATCGTTGACGACGACCTTCGCACCCTGTGCGGCCAGCAGCAGGGCGTATGAGCGGCCGAGCCCCCTGCCACCGCCGGTGACGACGGCCACCCGACCGTCGAATCTCAAGTCAGCCATTCGTACCTCCGATTTGTGTGCAAGAACGTGCGCTCACCGCACGTGAGCGCACACAAATCGCTAGTTTCCGAGGACAAGGCCATCGAGGTCTCCCTTGTCCCGCCACTCGGCGATCAACTCCTCGAAGGCGTAGAAGCCGGGTGAATAGAAGTCGCCGAGGAACGAACCATTGCCCACGGCACCTCCTCGGCCTTCATTGTTGTAATAGCCTGGCGTGCAGGATAGTTCGAATGCCGAGTTGTCGATTGCAAGCTCGCGGACCGTCTGCACCCAGGCGTCCTGAGCCTCTTGACTGGGCTCGACCGTCGTCGCACCGCGGTTCTGCGCCTCGGCGATGATGAAGGCGATGTGCTTGGCCTGCTGCTCGAACATCGCCGTGGTGTTGGCCGATACTCCACCCTGAATGAAGCCCATGAAGAACTGGTTCGGGAATCCGCGGCTCGTCATCCCGTGCAGGGTCTTGTAGTTGTCCTGCCAGTAGTCGAAGAGCGAGAGCCCGTCGCGACCGACGATCTGGTCGATCGCGTACCGGCGGCTGATCTCCGTCGAAATCTCGAAGCCGCTGGCGAAGACGACGCAATCGACCTCGTATTCAACACCGTCGGCGACGATTCCCTTCTCGGTCAGCCGTTCCACGCCCTTGGACGCAGACACGTCGACAAGCGTGACGTTGGGCCGGTTGAAGGTGGCCAGATATTGCTCACTGGACGTCGGGCGCTTGCACATGAACCGGTAGTAGGGCTTGAGCGCCTCGGCGGTGTCGGAATCGTCGACGATCTCGGCGACGCGGCGACGCAGCCGCTCCATGATCTTGAAGTCTTCCTCTTCCCGAAATGCCATGATCTGCTCAATGGTCACAGCCGTGGGGTCATCGCTACCCGCGATTCGGGCGGTCAAATTGCGGCCGAGCTCAGTCCAGAAGTCGCACACCAGATCCGGCTCGCCAAATACGACGCCGACGAACGGCGACCAGTTGTGGAAGTTGCGCTTGCGCTCCTCCTGCCAGCCCGGCTGCAGCGACGCGGCCCAGTCGGGATCGGTGGCCGGGTTGGTGCGCGCATCCACCGACGACGGTGTGCGTTGGAACACGAAGAGCTCTTTGGCATCGCGGCCGAGGTGCGGCACCAATTGGATTCCGGTCGCGCCGGTGCCCACGAGGGCGACTCGTTTGTCCGCAAGCTTCTCCAGGCCGCCATCGGCGTCACCACCGGTGTAGTCGTAATCCCATCGCGCCGAGTGGAACACGTGGCCCGTGTAGTCCTTGATACCCGGGATTCCTGGCAGTTTGGGCCGGTTGTACGAGCCCTGCCCCATGACGACGAACCGCGCCCGGATGTCGTCGCCGCGGTCGGTACTGATCCGCCAACGCTGCGTCGCATCCTCCCAACGAAGTTCGCGCACCTGGGTGGAGAACAGCGCGCCGTCGTACAGGCCGAAGTGCTTGCCGATGTTGCGGCAGTGCTGAAATATCTCGGCACCGTCGGCGAACTTCTTCGACGGCATGAAGTCCAGCTCTTCGAGTAATGGGATGTAGCAGTAAGCGTCGTTGTCGCACTGGATTCCGGGGAATCGGTTCCAGTACCACACCCCGCCGAAGTCGCCCGCCATCTCGATCACACGGATACCGTCGACGCCGGCCTTTGTGAGATGCGCGCCCGCCAGCAGTCCGGCGAAGCCGCCGCCCAGAATCACGACCTCGGCGTCTTCGACGATCGGGTCGCGGTCGGTCACCGTCGTATAGGGGTCGACCTCGTAGAACTCGGCGAATTCCCCTTCGAGCTCCAGGTACTGCGACCCGCCTTCGGGCCGCAGACGCTTGGCCCGCTCGGCTGCGTACTTCTCGCGAATCGCTGGGATGTCGATGTCGGTAGGGGTGTCAGTCGGACCGCAGGTGTTCTCGGTCGTCGTCATATATCTCCTCTTGTTGGCGAATTCGGCGCGCAAACCGACCGTGACGGTGCATTAGCGCGCCGAATTCGCTAAAGCTCCTGTGGTTCGCCGGTGCCCATGTACTTGGACAGCTGAAAGTGGAGGTTCACGGTGCTGCGCTCGCGGTACGGGTTGGGCTTGGTCCCACCGAAGCCGGCCGACTTCATGCCCTGCTGCACGGCGGCCATGTTCGAGAAGTCTTGAGGCAGGACCGAGAGCCAGTTCGGGGAGTCTTTCGGGGTGTACTGCCATTCCGTCTGCGGCTCTTCGCCTTTGGGGTAGAGCTCGAAGACCGCAACCTCGAAGATGCACTTGTCGGGGTCGTAGCTCGGATCGGGCCGGGCGGAGTAACACAGCGCGCTCGTCAGCCCCTGGCCCACCTGGAAGTTCGGGAATATCTGCCAGGCCGTGCCGCTCTGACCGAGGATGTCCGGCGGGATCGTCGGCCAGATGACGCCGCGTTCCTCGTCGTCGCGGCGCGCAGAAGCCAGCCAGTGCTGCAACACCTGGTCGGCGGGTGTGCCCTCGGGCAATTCGTCGACGAGCCGCTTGGCGGCGTTCACCAAGGTGTTTGTGGTGGTCGCGTTGGTCTCTTCCATCGTGTAGATCTGCATCTCTGCTGTCGAGATGCGTGGATCACCGGTGCCGAGGCGGATCTTGGATTTGGTCTCGTCCATACCCTTTGGCGCGTCATAGCCGATGTTGCTGTGCTTGCCCTGCGCCTTGGCCCAACCCTTGAATTCGCCGAACTTGTTGAACTCCGGGTGCGTGGTGAACACGTGGTAGGTCTCGTTGAAGGCCTCCATCGCGACCTTCCAGTTGCAGTCGAAGTACAGCCACTTGCGCCACTTGTAGCGCATGTTCTCCAGACCGAACGGGTCGAGGATCTTCGCCGCGGGCATCAAGTAATCCGTCAATGGTTCGCAATCGGGATCCATGTTGACGAACAACCAGCCGCCCCACGTATCGACCTGGACGGGAACGAGGTGGGTGTTGTCGGCGGTCAGCGCACCCTTCCAGTCGTCCTGCTCGCGGATGTGGGTGCAGGCGCCGTCCAAACCGTATGTCCAGCCGTGGAATCCGCAGACAAAGGATTTGCGCGCCCGGCCGACGGCGTTCTTGGCGCCGTCGGGATTGTCGACCAGTTTGCGTCCGCGGTGCATGCACACGTTGTGGTGTGCGGCAAAGGTGTGCGCGCCCGTTCGTACAATGATGATCGAGTCGTCGAGTATGTCGTAGGTCAGGTAGCCGCCGACTTCGGGGATCTCCTCGACGCGGCCGACCTGTTGCCATACCTTGCGCCACAGCCGGTCTCGTTCTGCGCGGGCGTACTCCTGCGAGATGTATGCCTCGACACCGATGGTCATCGGCGACGACAGATCTTCGGCAATCTCGCCGGTCGAGTCGTCGGGTTCCGCGTCGACCTCGATGGTGGCGTCGAGATCGGATTCGGTGTGGGTCATTAGATCCTCCTAATGGCTTCTCGGAAGGAATCGTCAGCGAGAAAGAGTGAGGTGTTGTCGGCACCCAGATGCGTCCATTTGAGGTTGAGCCCACCGTCCACGAGCAGTGTCTGGCCGGTGATATAGCTCGACATGTCCGACAGCAGGAACAGGATCGCGCCCGCCTGTTCCTCGGGGGTGCCGCGACGGCCCATTGCGATGGCGGTGCGGTCGCGGTCGGGGTCGTCGTCGACATAGGTGCGTGACGCGGCCGTCGCCGTCACGCCCGGCGCAACGGCATTGACACGGATGTTGTCCAGTGCGAGTTCGGCGGCCATCGTCCGCGTCATCGCCACCACCCCCGCCTTCGCGGTGCCATAGGCGATATGGAACGGCGCCGTGTTCATCCCGCTGATCGAAGAGATCGAGACGATCGATCCTGGGTTCTTGTGCTCGCGGATTTCTGCGGCCACCGCCTGGCTCATGAAGAACGCGGTTTCGAGATTGGCGGCGAACAGTGCCCGCCAGTCCTCACGCGTCACCCGCGTCGAGGGCATCCACGTCGATGGCGCGGCCCCGCCCGCGATGTTCACCAACCCGTACAGGGCACCGTCGGTGCGTCGCACCTCATCCATGACGGCGGCGACGCCGTCGTCGGTGGACGCGTCCGCGGAGACCGGCACGACGGACAAGCCCTGATCGGCAAGCGGCGCGACATGCTCGTCGAGGTTCTCCTTGGATCGGCTCACCGCGACCACGGTGGCTCCGGCCTGCGCCGCCATCCGGGTGATCGTGGTGCCGATGCCGCCACCGCCCGCCCCGGACACAACGACGATGCGCCCGTCCAGCCTCAGAAGGTCATCCATGTCATTTGTCCGGACAACATACGGTGCTCTGCATATTGCAGAACACTATTCCGCAGCGGTTATCGCCCCGTCAAGGGTGGACGAGCAGGCTCTTCGGGCTATTGTCTGGACTAGCAGGGCTTGATAACGTCCGGGGTCATGACTCTTCCCGCGACGGCATCGCGCCCGCCCTCCCGGTATATCGCGACCAATCCGGAGGTCGCCGACGGTTGGCGCCTCGAGCGGCTCACGATGCCGAGCCGGCTGTTCGGCGCGAACGGGCTGCGGACGGGACCCGATGGCCGCGTCTACGTCGCGCAGGTGACCGGCAGCCAGATCAGCGCCGTGAATCTGGGAAGCGGCGACATCGAGGCGGTCAGTCCCAAAGGGAGCGAGATCATCGCACCCGATGACGTCGCCTTCGACTCCAGCGGCAACCTGTACGCGACCGAGGTGATGGACGGGCGGGTGAGCGTGCGTGAGCCCGGCGGCGCGGCACGGGTGCTGCGCGACGGCCTTCCGTGCGCCAACGGGATAACCGTGCACGCCGACCGGCTGTTCATCAACGAATGCCGTGATGGCGGCCGTCTGATGGAACTCGATCGGGCTACCGGCGCATCGCGAATTCTGCTGGAGGATCTGCCATCGCCGAACGCGATGGAGGTCGGGCCGGACGGAATGTTGTACTACCCGCTGATGACGGCCAACGAGATCTGGCGCATCGATCCCGACGGCGGTGAACCGCAGCGGGTGACCGGTGATCTGGGCGTGCCGGATGCGGTCAAGTTCGACGCCGACGGCTTCCTGGTGTCGACCCAGGTGGCCAGCGGGCAGGTACTGCGTATCGACCCGCGCACCGGCAACAAGACGCTGCTGGCACAGCTCAACCCGGGTCTCGACAACCTGACCTTCCTCGGCGACCGACTGTTCGTCTCCAACTTCACCGGCGAAATCACCGAGATACTGGCCGGCGGTGAGACGCGCACGGCGCTACCGGGCGGATTGAACTGGCCGCTGGACCTGGTCGTCGCAGACGACGGCCGGCTGTACGTCGCCGACGGCACGTACTTCTACGCCGTCGGCGCCGACGGCTCGCTGGACATCGTCGGAATGCTCTTCACCCCGGGGTATCCCGGCTTTCTGCGCGGGCTGGCTCCTGCGGGCGAGGGAGTCTTCGTGGTGGCGACGTCGGGTGGCCAGATCGCCCGCTACCGGCCGGGCGACGGCGAAACTGACTACCTGGCAGATGGATTCGATCAGCTCTACGGCGTTGCCATCGGCCCCGGCGACAGCATCGTGTTCGCCGAACTCGGCACGGGCAGCGTGCACGCGCTGCGGTCGGGCAACGTCGAACTGCTCGCCTCCGGACTGCAGGACCCGATCGGCGTGGCGTTCGGGTCCGACGGAGTGCCGTTGGTGGCGGAGTCGGGCGCGGGCCGCGTTGTGCGGCTGACCGGCTCGACCGAGACCGTCGTCGACGGATTGCAGCGGCCACAGGGCATCCATGTCCGCGACGGTCGGCTGTACATCGTCGACGCGGGCGCGAAAGAGGTCATCGCCGTCGATCTGACCAGCGGTGAACGGCACACCATCGCCTCCGGCATGCCGGTCGGCCCGCCGCCAGGGGTGAATCCCAAGCCGCTCAAGGGAATGCCGCCATTCTCCGGTCCGCAGGGACCGTTCGCCGGCATCACCTCGGGGCCCGACGGCAGTCTGTACGTCTCGGCCGACGGCGACGGCAGCGTTCTGGCATTGCGACGCAAATGACCGTCACGCCTGCCGACCACCGGTACCTCCAGGTGGCGCGCACCCTTCGCAAGGAGATCGTCGACGGGGTGTATCCCGTGGGTTCACAGTTACCGACCGAGCAGCAATTGTGCGAACGCTTCGAGGTCAGCCGCTACACGGTGCGCGAGGCACTGCGACGGCTGCGCGACGACAACCTCGTCGCGTCCCGGCCGCGTGCCGGGACGCTCGTCGTTCCGCGTCCGGAGGCCACCAGCTATGCCCAGGACGTGATGTCGATCAATGATCTGCTCGCATTCGCCTCGGGCGCGCAGCTCGCCATCGAGTCCAACGCGATGGTGATGATCGACGAACGCCTCGCCGAGCGGACCGGCCTGAGTGTGGGGACGGAATGGCTCGCGGTCCGAGGCTTCCGGGTGGACGGCACCGCGGCACCGGTCTGCGCGACGGAGTACTACATCAACCGGGCATTCGCGGCGGTCGGCCGCCTGCTGCAACGGCATTCAGGGCCCATCTTCCCCCTGATCGAGGACCTGTTCGGGGTCAGCGTCGTCGAGGTACGTCAAGAAATCTCCGCGGTACCGGTCACCGCTGAGTTGGCCGACGCGCTGCAGGTCGACGTGGGCACCGCTGCGCTGGAGATGCAGCGCACGTACAAGACGTCCGACGGTGAGGTCGCACAGGTGACCGTCAACACGCATCCGTCGTCGCGCTACCGGCATTCGATGACGATGCGCCGGGTAAAGGGGCTGTCCGGGCAGTGAGGGTCGACGAGCAGCGTGCGGCCGACGCCTACCGGCGCGGGCTGTGGGTGAACGAGACGCTCGCCGACTCGTTGCGGGACGCCGCCAGGGCGACGCCCGAGCGAACGGTGTTGGTGGACGGCGATATTCGGCTCAACTGTCGGGCCTTGCATGAAAAGGCGACCGCGCTGGCTCAGAGCCTGATGGAGTTGATGCCCGCGGGCGGCGTGGTGTCCTTCATGTTGCCCAATTGGCACGAAGCCGCCGTCATCTATCTCGGCGCGACACTGGCAGGCATGGTGGTGAACCCGATCCTTCCCTCGCTGCGGGATCGCGAGCTCGCGTTCATCCTGTCCGACGCGGACAGCCGCGCGGTCTTCGTGCCGTCGACCTTCGGCAACCACGACTACGCCGCCATGCTGGATCGGGTGACCGCGTCGATGGCGTCACCGCCGGAAGTTGTGGTGGTCCGCGGCGATGCAGGCACGCACACGTCCTACGCCTCCTTCACCACGAACACCGCAGCGGTGCTGCCCGTGCTGAATCCCGACACGGTGCGGATGATCCTCTACACGTCCGGCACGACCGGAAGGCCTAAGGGCGTTCTGCACAGCCATAATTCGATCCACGCACTGATCCGCCAGATCGGCGAGCACTGGCTGGTGACCGACGGCGACAGGTTCCTCGTCCCGTCGCCGATCGCCCACATCGGCGGATCGATCTATGCGTTCGAATGCCCGCTGCTGCTCGGCACGACCGCGGTGCTGATGGAGCGCTGGGACCCTGATACCGCGGTGTCGCTGATGCTGGCGGAACGCTGCACTCACATGGCGGGTGCCACACCGTTTCTCGACGGCGTGCTCGCGGCCGCGCATCGAGCAGGCACCCAGCTGCCGGATCTGAAGGTGTTCATCTGTGGCGGAGCATCGGTTCCGCCGTCGCTGATCCGCAGGGCAACAGACTATTTGGAGAAGGCCGCCGTCTCCCGGGTATACGGATCGACCGAAGTGCCTGTGACCACCGTGGGTTCTCTCGGCGACGTCGACCATGCCGCCGACACCGACGGCCTGGCGGGCATCGCCGACATCAAACTGACCGATGGCGAGATCTGCGCGCGCGGCCCGCAGATGCTCGTCGGCTATCTGCACACCGACGACGAAACGGCGTCGTTCGACACCGAGGGCTACTTCCGCACCGGCGATCTCGCGCGCTGGGTCGACGGCGAATACCTGGTGGTGACCGGTCGCGCGAAGGACATCATCATCCGAAACGGCGAGAACATCTCGCCCAAGGAGGTCGAAGACCTGCTGATCGCGCATCCGGCGATCGCCGAGGTCGCGGTCGTCGGCGTGCCCGACGACCGCACGGGCGAACGGGCATGCGCGGTGGTCGTGACCGTCGATCAGCACGCCCCCACACTGGACGACCTTGCCGCTCTCCTGATCGGTGAAGGACTGGCCAAGTTCAAAATCCCTGAGCAGATCGTCATTTGGGACGCACTGCCGAGGAACGACGCGGGCAAGGTCTTGAAGCATCAGATCCGTACGACGCTTATGAAGGTGGACTGATATGCAGGTTGCAATCGTGACGGGTGCGAGCAGCGGCATCGGATTCGGATGCGCGACCAAACTCGCCGAACAGGGGATGGCCGTCCTGGGAACGGGCCGCGACGCGGAACGACTCGGCGACCTGGAGCGGGCGGTCGGTGATCCCGAGCGCATTGCCACGATCGCCGTCGACCTGACCACCGACGACGGGCCGCGACAAATCGTCGACGCCGCCATCGCGCGATGGGGCCGCATCGACTTCCTGATCAACAACGCCGGCGTGGGCAAGCCCAAGCCGCTGCACGAGACCGACGACGAATCATTGGACTATTTCCTCGGTTTGATGCTGCGCGCGCCGTTCCGACTTGCCCGTGAAGCCGTCGTGCACATGCAGCCCGGCTCGGCGATCATCAACATCACGTCGACGTTCGCCGTCGTCGGCGGACTGCGTGGCGGTGCATATTCGGCGGCCAAGGGCGGGCTGACCTCACTGACGAGGCACATCGCCTGCCAGTACGGACCGCAGGGCATTCGCTGCAACGCCGTCGCTCCCGGTGTCACCCTCACTCCGATGGTGGCGAGCCGCCTAGAAGACTCGCGGTTCCGCAAAATCAACACCGAGATGACTCCGTACCCGCGGCTGGGCGAAGTCAACGACATCGCGAGCACCGTCGCGTTCCTCTGCTCGGAGGGTGCAAGTTTCATCAACGGTCAGGAGATCGTCGTCGATGGCGGCTGGACGTCGACCAAGTACCTGTCTGACTTCGCATTGAACTCAGAATGGGTTGAAAGTTGAACCTGTTCGGGCTGCTGGACCAGGCCGCCGACCGTTTCGGCGACCGCGGGGCGGTGTTCTGCGGCGACCGCCAGCTGCACACCTGGTCCGAATTGCGTGAGCGGGCGTTGCGGATCGCATCCACCCTGGGGGCGCCTGGCACCCGCATCGCCGTTACCAGTGAAAACCGGCCCGAGATTGTCGAGTTGATGTTCGCGACGTGGGCGGCCGAATGCGTGGTGGTGCCGATCAACTACAAGCTGCACCCCCGCGAGATGGTCCAGATCCTCGACGACGCCGGCGTCTCGCGGGTATTCGCGTCGACCAAGATCGGTGGGGCACTGTCGTCGGTTACCCAGGTTCCCGTCGAAACCGTTGATTCGGAGGCTTATTCGGCTCGCGCGACGAGTTGCCCGGTGGACCCGCCGCGCGTCACCGATCCGGCAGCCCTTGCGTGGCTGTTCTACACCAGCGGCACCACCGGTCGCTCGAAGGGTGCGATGCTCACACACCGCAACCTGATGGCGATGACGGTGTCCCATCTCGCGGATTTCGACTCGCCGGACCACAACTGCAGCCTGGTGCACGGGGCGCCGATGTCACACGGCTCCGGACTCTACATCCCGCCGTACGTGTTACGCGGTGCGCGGCAGGTGATTCCGGAGTCCGCCGCGTTCGAACCGGACGAGTTCCTCGACCTCTGCGGGTACCACCCCGGCTGCAGCGCGTTCCTCGCCCCCACCATGGTGGCGCGACTGGTACAGACCGGACGCGCACGGCCACAGAACCTGCGAACGGTCGTCTACGGCGGTGGCCCGATGTACATCGACAGCCTGAAGAGGGCGATGGCGGCATTCGGCGCGATCTTCGTGCAGCTCTACGGCCAGGGTGAGGCGCCGATGACCATCACCGGCCTGCGACGGGCCGATCATGTCGACGCCGACGATGCGATCCTGGGGTCGGTTGGCTACGCGCGCTCAGGAGTGGACGTCGCTGTGCTGCGCGAGGACGGCACCTCGGCATCCGCAGGTGAGATCGGCGAGATCGTCTGTCGCGGAGACGTTGTCATGACCGGCTACTGGAACAATCTCGATGCCACGGCGAAGGCGCTTCAGGACGGCTGGCTGCGCACCGGCGATATCGGGTCCTTCGACGAGCGCGGCTTTCTCACGCTGCGGGATCGCTCGAAGGACGTCGTCATCAGCGGTGGCAGCAACATCTATCCCCGTGAGGTCGAGGAGATCCTGCTCGAGCATCCGGGAGTCGACGAAGCGGGAGTCGTGGGCGCACCCGACGAAGAGTGGGGCGAGGTCGTCGTCGCCTTCATCGTCGGATCGGCATCGCCCGCCGAACTGGACGCACACCTGCTCGATCGCATCGCCCGCTTCAAACGACCCAAGCGCTACGAGTACATCGACGAGCTACCGAAGAACAGCTACGGCAAGGTGCTCAAGCGCGACCTGCGCGAGCGCCTGACCTAGCGCCGCCGGCCGCGACTGTGCGGTTTCATTCGCGACACGCCGCGGCGGCGTCGAAATCCGCACACTCGCGCGCGATGGGCTCAGCGCGCGGCTTCCGTAGCATGGCGATATGCGCGTCGTCATCGCCGGTGGGCACGGCAAGATCGCCCTGATCCTCGAACGTCTGCTCTCCGAGCGCGGGGACAGGGCAGTCGGCCTGATCAGGAACCCCGACCATGTCGCCGACCTCGAGACGGCAGGCGCCCAGCCGGTGATCGTGGATCTCGAAGCGGCCACGGTCGCCGATATCGCCGCACACCTGCAGGACGCTGACGCGGTCGTGTTCGCGGCGGGCGCCGGCCCCGGCAGCGGAGCGGCGCGCAAGCAGACGGTCGACTGTGACGCCGCCATACTGCTCGCCGAGGCGGCCGAGGCCGCAGGGGTGAGGCGCTATGTCATGGTTTCGGCGATCGGAGCCGACGTCGAGGCACCCGACGACATCGGCGATCCGGTCTTCGTGGCCTACCTGCGCGCGAAAGGTGCTGCGGACGACGCGATCCGGACGCGGAAGGAACTGGACGCGACTGTCGTGCGCCCCGGGCATCTCACGAACGACCCCGGTACCGGCCGGGTGGAGATATCCGACCAGACCGGCCTTGGTGACATCCCCCGCGAAGACGTCGCCGCGGTGTTGCTCGCTGTCCTCGATACCCCAGCCACCGCGGGCCGGACGTTCGAGGTGATCTCCGGTGACACCCCGATCGCCGATGCGCTTACCCGAGCGCTGTGACATCCACGGGAATGTTGCCCTGACGCGGTAAGCCGGTGATGCGGTCGTAGTCGACGTCGGTGGGGACGAGTCGGCCGACGTTGGTCCCTCGGTCGCGGAACTCGGCGTCTTCTTCGGGCAATCCGCCGAAGGCGTGATGCATCGCGATCACGTCGAGACGCAGAGTCTCGTCGGCTTCGAGCACCGCGGGAACGCTGTCGTGTGGCGAGCCGATTCGCACCGAAGCCCCGGACTGCAGGCCGAGCGCTTCGATCGCATCGGGATGCATGTACGCGGGGTTGTACGGTTTGCCCCGGTGCAGCGCGGCAAGGCTGGTACCCGAGGAGTTCATGAAGTTCTGACTGCGTCGCGGGATCAGCCGGAAGGGGAACGCGGAATCGTTTCGCGCAGTGACGAAGTCCTCGGCCAGCACCTCTGCGAGCTCGCCAAGCAGGTAGCTGTTGCCGATGTCGAGTCGCGCGGTGCAGTCGGGGTCCCGCGGCTGCACCACTGCATCGACGTCGAAGATCTTGCCGTGCGGATGGCTGCGTACTTCGTCGAAGGGTATGCGCGAGCCCGAACACATCTGTGCGAAAAGTTCTTCGGTAGTGAGGTCGGTATCGCGATTCATGTTGAGCACCACCGGCGGTGATTCCATGAACCTGCCCCCACCGCCGCCGAAGAAGTTCACGAACCACACGTCCAGGTTCATCCGCTTCGTCAGCCCGAGGAAGAACTGCCACTCCTCAGTGAGATCGGAACCGGCCGGCGGGTCGATGAGTCGCGGCACGTACTGCCCGTATGCGGCGGGAATACCGGTGCCGCTCGTGTAGTACTTGATGAGCTCGCTGCCCATCGTCATCGCGGGCGTCTCCATCTGCATCATCGGGGCGATGACATAATCCGCGAGTCGCGATGTCAGCGACATCTCCGTATCGAGGGTGACCAGCAGGTCGAGGCTCTCCAACGCGCGCAGCGTCTTGCGCTGATCGGGCCAGGCCGCCATCGGATTGCCACCGATGCAGAGCAGCGCCTTCACCTGACCATCGCCCTCGAGCAGGATCTCATCGGCGAGCGCCGCGGTGGGCATACCCGCCACGGTGTCGGTGAGATCGCGCATCCTCAGCTTCTCGCCGTAGCCCCATCCCTCGTACGGCGGATGCGGTTGCGCCTTGGCCGTGAACGCGGGCATCAATGTGTTGGGCCGCAACACTTTTTCGCCGGCACGCTGCCAGCGGCCGCATATCGTCGTCAGGGCCAGACACAGATATTCGAGCAGGCTGCCGTGCATCGCGAAGTTCGCACCGGTTCCCGCGTTCACCATTCCGCGCCGCTCACCGTAGGTTGCGAACAGTCGCGCGGCGTCAATGAACTGGTCCTCGGGAACGTCGGCGCGCTCGGCGACGTAAGCCGGGGTGAATCCGGCCACTGCTGCCGCCAAATCATCGAAGCCGGCCACGTTGTCCTCGATGAACGCGTGGTCGCACAGACCTTCACGGATGACGAAGTTGATCATCCCGGCGAGAATCGTCACATCTTCGCCGGGGCGGGGCTGCAGGTGAATCGCTGCGCGCGCCGCCGTCTGGGACCGGCGCGGGTCGATCACGATGAGTTTCATCCCGCGGCTGATCGCCGTCCGCAGGTTCTGCGCGGGGTTCTGCCCTGGTATGCCGATGGCCTTGGAGACCAGCGGGTTCGTTCCCACCAGCAGCCAGCTGTCGGCCTCGTGGAAGTCGACGTCCCCGCCGAGCCAATGCCCGTGCGCAGCGAGCGCGATCTGCTTGCCGGGTTGATCGATCGTGTTGGCGGTGAAGAACATCGGCGACTCGATGGCTCTGAGAAACGCGTTGCCCATCAACGCCGACGCCGGATACGGCAGACCGTTGGTGCCCAGGTACATCGCGATCGAACGGGGGCCGTGGGTGGCGATCAAGTCCTGCAGTTTGGCCGCGATCTCGTCCATCGCGCGCTCGGACTCGATCGGCGCGTAGGTACCGTCGGCCTGCCGTTTCTGGCTGTGCAGGAGCCGCAATGGGTTGTTGTGGATTTCGGGCAGCGTCCGGCCCTTTACGCAGGTGTAGCCCTTGAACATGGGGTTGTCGGGGTCACCCGTCACCTTCGTGAGCCGGCCGTCGGTAACCGTCGCCAGCACCCCGCAGTGCGCCGAGCAGATCCGGCAGATTCCCGGCTGGGTCGTGGGATGGGCCATCGATCGATGCTAAGCGAACGCTCAGCACTCCCGCGCCGGAATGCCGATTACGTCACCAGATCAACCCGCGGATGACTTCTGCCTGAGGGATGTCCTCGACGGCGATCAATCCTTTGGGAGCCGCGCACACCCAGTCGATCACGTTGACCACGCGGGCTGCGGTGGAGACGCAGCCGGCCTCGGTGACATCGAGCACCGGATCGGAGACATGGGTGTTGAGTTCGACCCGCGGTTCGCCCTCGACCACGACGCGGTGCACGCCGGGCTTGCCGTCGGGTGGGTACTCCCACTCGGGGGCGGCGGCCTCGGTGAGGCGGGTGATGTGTTCCATCGTGATCACCGGTTCGCCGTTGCGGACACCCTCGACGGCGAAGCGAACCGCGGCCATCCCGCCGGGTTCGACGGTGCACATCTTGCACTCGATCCTCTGGTCGGTGTACCAGGGCTCGATCCGCTGCCGCACCTCGTCGAGTTCGATGCCCAGTTGGTCGGCGAGGTTGCGAACCGGTCCGCCCCACATCGTGGTGAGAACCCCGGGCAGGAAGAAGATCGGCTGCTCTTCATCTGCTTTGAGCCCGAAACCCATTGATTTGCCCGTGAACTCGAAGTCGTCGTAGTTGGCGTAGTCGAAGACCTCTTGGACGAGGATCGACGTCGCCCGGGTGACCAGGCTGAGCGCGCTGTGCACCTCGGTGTCGCCGGAGTAACCGGGATCGATGCCGTTCACATACAGCGAGGAGTTGCCCTCTTCGCAGGCCTTCTCCAGTGGGCCCGTCAACCACTCATCGGCCTGGCGGGGCGTCACCAGCCACACCATCGACGAGCCCACGACGTTGATGCCGGCAGCGAGTAATTTGGTCAACTGCTCGACGGCTTCCATGGGCCGGGTTTCGGCCTGCGCGGTGTAGACGACGCAGTCGGGCGCCAGGGCGATCAGCGCATCGACGTCATCGGTGGCGATGATGCCCGTCGGCTCGGTCAGCCCACATAGTTCCGCTGCGTCCCGACCGACCTTGTTCGGACTGGCGGCGTGCACGCCCACCAGCTCCAGGTCCGGCCGCCCGATGATGGCCTTGAGTGAATGTTGACCGACGTTGCCGGTGGAGAACTGCACAACTCGTCGCATCTGGGTCCTCGCTCAGTAGTCGGGAATCGGCAGCGGCGAGTTGTTGGAGTCGATGCCGCCGTCCACATGGAAGATAGCGTTCGTCGCATAGCAGTCCTTCGTTGACAGGTACACGCAAAGTCGCCCGAGATCCTCCACGTCACCGAGCCGATGCAGCGGCGTGGCCTCGTTCATCTTCTCCAAGGACCCGGGCATCATGTCCAGGCTGCCTTTCAGGCCATCGGTGGCGAACGAGCCAAGCGCTATCGCGTTGACCCGAATTTTCGGCGCCAGTTCCTGGGCCATCGCACGCGTCAGCGCCTCGAGAGCACCTTTGGCGGTGCAGTAAGCGGTCAAGGCGCGGATACCGAAACGCGCTGAGCCCGAAGAGATGTTGACGATGTTGCCGTGACCGGCTTCGATCATGTGACGCGCCGAGAGCTGGCTCATGATGAACGCCGATGTGACGCACCAGTCAAAGGTGTGCTTGAAGTCTTCATCGGTGATGTCGAGGAATTGACCGTAGGTCGAGCCGCCGACATTGTTGATGAGGATGTCGATGCGGCCGAACTGCTCCATCGTGGTGTTGACCACGCGTTCGCCATCGGGGCGGCTGATAGCGTCGGCGACGAGCGCAAGGCCCTTGCCGCCGGCCTTCTCGATACCGTCGATCGTCGCAACGATGTCGGACTCTGTTCGGGCGGTGCCGACGACAGTGGCGCCGGCTTCTGCGAGGACCCTCGCGATCCCCTGACCGACACCCTTTCCCGCGCCGGTGACGATGGCGACCTGTCCATCCAGATTGAATTGCTCCAGCGCCATGCCCGTCCTCTCATCAAGTGCAGCCCATCTAACGACCTCCATTGACTGAAGTCAATAACAGATCCGTCAAAGACTGTGCGTCACACGGTAGAGTCGGCGTATGGCGGTGGTAGACAGGCCCTCAGCGCGAGAGACCAAGCGGCTGCAGACACGTGAGCGTCTGATGGGAGCAGCCATCGCCGAGTTCAAACGCGCGGGGATGGCCGAATCAGACGTTGGGGCGATCGTCGCTGCAGCAGGCGTCGCCCACGGCACATTCTTCTTCCACTTCCCGACGAAGGAACACGTATTGCTCGAACTCGAGCAACGCGAGGAAGAGCGCATCGCCAAGCAGTTGGCGCGCTCCAGGGGTTCGACGCACAACCTGTCCTCTACGCTGAGTGAGGCCGTCCGCCTCGTGATGGGCCTAGAACGCCGCCTCGGCGCTGTGCTGTTCAAAGACTTTCTAGCACTGCATTTTTCGCAGACCCGTCCTGCCGACGAGAGCCGAAAGCACCCCGTCATCGTCGAGGTCGCGCAGGAGATCGAGTACGCCCAGAGTCAGGGCGGCGTCGATCCCGATGTGAACCCGATGAACAGTGCGGTGTTTTTCCTGCTTGGCCTGTATGCGCTGCTGACGACGACACACGATTGGCCCGGCCAGGCCGCGATGATCGATGACTACGTGACCAGGACACTTCGCAGCATCGAAGCAAAGTAGCCGATTGACTACCACAGCTCATTGACTATAGTCAGTCTGCATGAATCTGCCCACGCTGAATCTGGGCCGTAAACGCGACGCCCAGGCGGGGCCGAAGCCCTCAGGTAGCGGGCTCGACGAGCACATGGCGGCTTCGCAGGCGGCACAGCGTCAAGCCGACAAGTGGCTCATCTCCGGCAGCCTTTTGATCGGCACCGCGGCGCTGGGCGTCTTCGGTCTCCCACTGTTTCTTCGCGGCGTATGGCTGCTTCGCAAGGCCCAACGCGAAGGCCTGACAGTGCGGCCGATGCTGGTGACGCTGCTCGGCTACCTGGTGATCATCGATGCGGCGATCAACACCGTGGGCTGGGCGCTCGACCTGGTCGCCAACCACACGATCCTCGCTCGAATCCTGTTGAACGGCTGGGGTGCAATGTTCGACGCGGGCTACTTCTGGCACTACAACGAACTGTGGCTGGGCGGTGCGGCCGGACCCGGCGAGAAGGCCATGGAAGTCGGGATGATCCTCACCGTCTTCACGATGCGGATCGCCACGGCGATCGGATTCCTGCAGATGAAGCGCTGGGGCCACCAGTGGATGATCATCACCTGCTGGATGGGCGTCCTCATCTGGTGTCTGTACGTGTTCAACATGACCATGTACGCCGATGTGCGCTACGCAGGTGTCGTCCTGCCCGTCGTGGGCTGGTGGCTCTACGACATCTTCTACATCACCCCGTTCCTCGCGATCCCCTACCTGCATTCGGTCAACCGAGAGATCTTCTCCGACTAGCAGTCAGTGACTCAACTCATTGACTTTGGTCAGTTAGTGGGTTACAAAGAGCGGACCATGACGCCTCAGGTCAAGCAATCGGCGCGGGAGATGCGTCGGATCCAGACGCGAGAACGCATCCTCGCCGCGGCGATCGCCGAGTTCAAGCTTGCCGGCATGTCCGACGCCGATGTGAACGCTATCGCCGCGGCCGCGGGCGTCGCTCACGGAACCTTCTTCTTCCACTTCCCGAGCAAGGAGCACGTGCTGCTCGAGTTGGAGAGTCGCGAAGAGGCCAGGATGGCGGCGGACTTCGCGCGATTCCTGGATGACACACACGATCTGGTGACGGTGCTCAACGAAACCGTGCACCTGGTGACCGGCCTCGAACAACGGCTCGGATCTCTGCTCTTCAAAGAGCTACTTGCGTTGCACTTCTCGCCGACGCGCCCGACCAGGGACGAATGGACGGACCACCCGGTCATCGTGCTGTTGGTCCGCGAGGTCGAGCGGGCGCGCGGTGACGGTGAAGTGCATCCGGCCGTCGATGCGTTCTACAGCGCCGCGTTCTTCCTTCTCGGTGTGTACGGCGTGCTCACGACGACAGGTAACGCCGAGGTGCGGGACACGATGCTGGCCAAGTTGGTCGACACCGCCGTACGCGGTCTGGGTAACAGCAAGGAGGTCTGACGTGGATTGGGTCTGGGAGATCCTGCGGTACGTCGCCGCGTGGGGCGGAACCGGTTTGATCATCTGGTTCTGGTACTGGATGTTCTCGAATATCGGCACGTTCTGAGCGATCCGACTCGACATGTCTGAGCTCTCCGATACCCATGCGCTCGCGGTGGAGCGCAGTTGCGCGGTCACAGCCGTCGCCTTGAGCGGGCAACGCCGCGACGGGGTACGCCTCGTCAGCGGCCAGCGGCGTGACTTCGGCCTGAGCTCGACGCTGGATTTCATCCACGTCCCGTATCCGCCACCCGTGGGCGACTGGACACGCAGGACATTGACATGCGGTGTCGCGCTGCAATGTTCACCGTCGAAGGATCGCGTCGTCGAGTATCGATTGAATGAACTCTCCGCGCGGGACCTGAGCGCGCTGACGCTCGTCGAGGCCGGCGTCGCCCTGGGCTGGATCGCGCACAACTGGCCCGGACTCCTGGGTGAGCTGCGTCGGCTGCTGCCCGACCTCGAGCCGGCACCCAGCGATATGGACGCGAAGGAAATGCTCAACCGCGCGGTCGCACTCGCCCGCACGTCACAACCGCTGATCGTCGACCCGCTGCTGGGCAGCCTGCCCCGGGCGTACACCGATCCGCAGGGAATGGCCGACAAACTGCGTCGCACCTTCGGCCGGATGCCCTGGACCACAACGCAGAAGCGCCTTCCGCGGCCGTACTCCGTTCCCGTCGGCGGCGACGGCGGTGTGCGCAACCCCAACCTGCCCCCGCCTAGCCGTCCTGGTGACAACGATCTGGACGTCACACCCGAACATCGCCCGGGTATCCCGTATCCGGAGTGGAACGCGTGGACCGAGAGCTTCCTGGCCGACCATGTCGCGGTGCTCGAGCGCATGCACACGGACAATCACCGCCATCCGGTGACGGCGTCGGCCGATCTGCGGAAGTGGTTCTCCGAACAGACCCATCGCGCCATGAAGAACCGGCTGGAGGACGGCTCCGACCTCGACGTCGAGCAGTACGTCAGCCACTACATCGACCTGATCGCCGGCGAGGCCGGCGAGCCCCGCATCTTCCGCGATCTGCTGCCAAGCAGCCGCGACGTCAACACGGCGTTGCTGCTCGACGGCAGCTCGTCATTGGGAGTGCACGGCGGCAGGATCTTCAAGCTCGAATTGGCCTGTGCCGATGCACTTTCGCAGGCGATGACCCTGGCCCGCGAACGCCACGGGATCTTCGTGTTCACCGGCAACACCCGCCACCGCGTCGAGGTCACCTGCCTCAAGGACTTCGAGGACCGCAGGTTCGTGCCGCCGGGTGGACTCGGTCTGGCCACCGGCGGCTACACCAGGCTCGGCGCACCGCTGCGCCACATGACCAGCCGGCTGCTGGCCCAACCGTCGGAGCGTCGGCTGCTCATCGTGATCGGCGACGGTCTGATCTCCGACGAGGGCTACGAGGGCCGCTACGCCTGGGCCGACGCGGCACACGCCGTGGAGGAGGCCAACGAAGCGGGCGTGAGCATGTACTACGTCGGCGTCGGGCCGACCCGCGTCGATCCGCTTCCCGAAGTCTTCGGACCTCGGCGCTCCCAACGCATCCGGCGCATCGAGGAACTTCCCCGCGTACTGGCCCATGTGCATCGAGAGTTGGTGGCAGCGTGAAGGACACTTATTACTCCAACGGCAACGAAGTTCAGTTGTTCGAGCAGGCGTATCGCCAGCGCCTACCGGTGATGCTCACCGGACCGACCGGTTGCGGCAAGACACGACTCGTCGAGCACATGGGCCTGCTCCTGCGACGGCCTGTCGTCACGATCAGCTGCCATGACGATCTCACCAGTTCGGATCTCGTCGGGCGCTTCATGGTCACCGGGGGCGACGTCGTGTGGACCGACGGGCCGCTCACCAGGGCCGTGAAGGCCGGAGCCATCTGCTATCTGGACGAGGTGGTCGAGGCACGCCACGATTCGCTGGCGATCCTGCACTCGCTGACCGATCACCGCCGCGCTCTTTACCTGGACCGCGCAGGTGAAGTGGTCCGGGCACCCGACGACTTCATGCTGGTGTGCTCCTACAACCCCGCGTACCGCAGTTCACTCAAAGAACTCAAGCCGTCGTTCCGCCAACGCTTCGTCACCTTGTCGATGCGCTACCTGGAGCCCGACCGCGAAGCCAGGGTGATCGTCGCCGAAGCGGGTATCGCGCTCGAATCGGCTCAGCGACTCGTGCGGTGCGCCACGGCGATCAGGACCGCGGACGAGGCATTCCACTTCGAACCGCCGTCCACCCGGGTTCTGGTCACCGCAGCACAACTGATCGCTGCGGGCGCAACGGAATTGGAGGCGGCCGAGGCCTGCATCCTCGCGCCGCTGTCGAGCGACGGAGCGATCTCAGAAGGTCTACGCGAAGTCGCGGCGGCCAGCCTCTTGGAAGGAGTCAACTGACATGGACCAGAAGGAACGCAAGCGCAAGAGGGCGCTCATCGTCCTGCAGATCGTAATCTACGGCTATCTGCTGACGATGTTCGGAATCCAGCTCTACATGTCGTTCGCCCGGGGGTGGTGGGAGTTGTGAGTTCCGATGTGCGGGCCGGTGGCACGGTAGGCCTCGAAGAGCACGACGAGGAATCGCGGCTGGCGCAACGCCGGGCGGACAAATGGATGATCGTCGGCGCCGGCCTGATGGGGATGTGGGCCCCGGGGATCTTCGGCTTGCCGATCTTCCTGCGCGGGGTGTGGCTGCAGCGCCAGGCCGCGCGCGCCGGCCTGTCGATGCGGCCGATGATCGTCACGCTGATCGGATATCTCGTGCTGATCGACGGGATGCTCAACAGCCTCGGCTGGGCACTGGATCTCGTCGCCAACCACACCTTGATCAACCGCGTGCTGATGGTCGGCTGGGGCGCCATGTTCGACGCGGGTTACTTCTGGCACTACAACGAGGCGTGGGTCGGAGGGGCGGCCGGTCCCGGCGAGAAATCCATGGTCTTCGGGATGATCGTCACTGTCTTTGCGATGCGCTGCGCTGCGGCGATCGGATTCCTGCAGATGAAGCGCTGGGGACACCAGTGGATGATCATCACCTGCTGGATGGGCGTGCTCATCTGGTGCCTGTACGTGTTCAACATGACCATGTACGCCGACGTGCGCTACGCCGGCGTGGTCTTCCCGGTCATCGGGTGGTGGCTCTACGACATCTTCTACATCACCCCGTTCCTCGCGATCCCGTACCTGCACACGGTCAATCGCGAAATCTTCTCCGACTGACCATGATTGAAGAGCATCGAGGAGCGATACTGTGATGACGACACCTGAATCCGAAACGAACCCCAAGGCCGAGGATCTCCCGCCGGGCACCACGCCGTACTACGCGAACATGCACAAGTGGATCAAGCGTGCGGTGCTGGTGTGCCTCGTCGCGCTCGTCATCGAGGGTGCATTCACGTTGCCGTTCATGGCCGTCTACTACGGCTACCCGACGCTGAGCCTCACCGAGATCTGCAGCGAGCTGCTGAAGGTGCGCTACTCGGATGACACCCTGGAGTGCAAGGTTCCCTATCCACCGCTGGGCCCCCCGGAAGGGGCCGAGGGTAAGGACACCGCACGAGACGATTGGGGCATTCAACCGGTTCCGAAGTACAACCGGATCGGTTGGCGCGAACTCGTCCGGATCCACGAGGAGCGAGAGGCGCGTCAGGCCGCCGAGCAGGAGGCGCCGTGACGAAATCTCTTGAAGAGCAAGCGGACAACTGGGACCTGCGCCACGACGATTTCAAGGACAACGACTTCCTCTACAACGTCTACGAGGTGATGCGCCGCAATTCACCCTTCGCGCACACCGATACGCCGTTCCTGAGCGCGACGCCCGGCGGTGCCTGGGTGGCGGTCCGCTACGAGGACTGTTACAAGATCCTGCAGGACTGGGAGCACTTCTCGTCCAACCCGACTCCTGAGGCATCCGAGCAGCTCACCGGCGATCTGGTGATCACCCTCGATCCGCCGCGCCAACAGCAGTTCCGCAAGGTCCTCAACCCGTACTTCTCACCGGGACGGATGAAGGCGCTGACACCGCAGATCAGAGATGAAACCGACAGACTCATTGATGATTTCATCGAACGCGGTCACGGCGACCTAGCCGAGGTGGCCTGGCGACAGCCCGGCATCGTGTTCTTCAAATACCTGTTCGGCCTACCCGTCGACGACGTTCCGCTGTGCATCGAGCTCACCGACACCGCGCTGAACGGTGACACCGAGGAGGCCCGCGGGATCGCGTGGGGCGGGTTGTACCAACATCTGCACGACGCGATCACCGCGCGAACCACCCAGCCGCCGCGCGACGACATGATCGACGTCCTACTGAACGCCGAGATCGACGGCGAGAAACTGCAGTTCGGTGACATCGTCGGCAATGCAATGCTGTTGGTCCAGGCGGGTCTCGAAACGACAGCGAGCGCGATGTCGTTCGCCTTTCACTATCTTGCGACGCATCCCGAGGAGCGCGATCGCCTGATCGACCACCCCGAGTTGCGGCCCCGCGCCATCGAGGAGTTCCTTCGCTACTCCGGGTCGATTCACGGAATCCCGCGCACGGTCACCCAGGAAGTCGAGTTGAGCGGACACACCTTCTGCCCCGGTGAATCCGTCATCGTCAACTACGCCTCGGCGAATCGCGACCCGGAGGAGTTTCCCGATCCGGACCGCTGCATCCTCGACCGCAAGTCCAATCGCCACCTCGGATTCGGCGCCGGTGTCCATCGGTGCCTCGGCTCCAACCTGGCCCGCCTGGAGTTCGGCATCGGAGTCGAACAGGTGCTGACCCGGATGCCCGACTACAGCCTGGCGCCGGGCGAGGACGCCGTTTTCCACGGCAACTCCGTCACCCGGGGTTTCCGTGCTATTCCAGTGACTTTCACTCCCGACCAGAAGTCGGCATGACCTACCGCGTCGTCCAGTGGACGACCGGCAACATCGGCAGGAAATCGGTACACGCAGTCGTCGAGAACTCACAGCTTGAGTTGATCGGGTGCTACGCGTGGTCGCCGGAAAAGGTTGGCCGCGACGTCGGCGAACTATGCGGCATCCAACAACTCGGTGTGCTGGCCACCGACGACGTCGACGCCTTGATCGCACTCAAACCGGATTGCGTTGTCTACAACCAGATGTTCGCCGACGTCGACCATCTCGTTCGCATTCTCGAAGCGGGCATCAACGTCGTGACCACGTCCGAATTCATCACCGGCCATCGGCTCGGTGACGGACGTGATCGCGTCGCGAGGGCGTGCGAGGTCGGCAATTCGACGATCTTCGGCAGCGGACTGAACCCCGGTTTCATCCAACTCTTCGCGATCGTCTCGGCAGGGCTGTCCGACCGGATCGATCGGGTGTACATCGAGGAATCCTTTGACACCACGATCTACAACTCTCCGGAGACCGAGAAGATCATGGGGTTCGGATACCCGATCGACTACCCGGACCTGCTTGCGGTGACCGCGCAGGGATCCGGAATATTCCGTGAAGCGGTCATGCTCGTCGCCGACGCCCTTGGGGTCGAACTCGACGACATTCGCTGCCAAGCCAAGTACGCCCAGGCCACGGAGGACGTCAACCTACCCGGCGACTGGGTCATCGCCAAGGGCTGCGTGGCGGGAATCGACGTGAGTTGGAAGGGCTATGCCGGTGACCGGGACGTCGTCGAAGTACGGGCGGTATGGACCAAAGGCCAAGCACTGGATCCTCTGTGGGAGATGGGATTCGGCTACAAAATCACGGTCGAGGGGCGACCGACGATCAAGACCACCTTGGCCTTCGAGCCACCGCCGGACTTTGTCGGCGAGACCATCGAGGACTACATACTGCTGGGACTCACGATCACCGCGGTGCCCGCGATCACCGCGGTCCCCGCTGTCATCGCCGCACCGCCCGGCATCGCCACGTACAACAATCTGCCGCTGCCACTCCCGCGAGGGGTCCTGAATGTCTGAGAAGAGCTACCGAATCATCCAGTGGATGACGGGTGACGTCGGCCAGGTCGGAATCCGGCACTTCGCCGACAATCCGGTGTTCGACCTGGTGGGTGTCCTGGTGCACAGCAAGGACAAAGTCGGTAAGGACGCGGGCGAGATCGCAGGCATCGCAGCGACAGGTGTCGTTGCGACCGATGACATCGAAGCGATTGTCGCGATGGATGCCGACTGCGTGTTCTACACGCCGATCATCATGGACGTCGACACTGTGTGCCGGTTGCTGCGCTCGGGTAAGAACGTCGTCACCACAAGCGGGTTCTTCCATCCCACCGAGACCTTCCGCGAGGGCGGCGAGCAGATCCGCGCCGCCTGCAGCGACGGCGGGACGTCATTCCACGCCGGCGGGATTCACCCGGGTTACGCAGGCGACATCCTTCCCCTCACCCTTGCGCGCGTGATGAGCAAGATCGAGAAGATCAGGGTCCTCGAAGTCGTGAACGTCCTGACCGATGCGCCGCTGGACCACATCGACTGGCTCGGGTTCGGCAAGGAGAAGGACAAGTTCCTCTCCGAACCGACGATTCTGGGGCTCGGTACCGTCTTCTTCGCTCAGTCGATGTATATGGTCGCCGACGGGCTCGGCGTCACGATCGACAATGTGACATCGGCATTGGAGGCCGCCGTCGCCACCGAGGACATCACTCACGAACTCGGTGTGATTCCGCAGGGCACGGTCGCAGCACAGCGCCATGAGTGGACGGCATGGGTCGACGGCACTGGGCTCATCGTGTTGGAGGCCCTGTATACGACGACGACTCCGGACAAGCTCGACCCGCCGTGGAGCTTGGGAAAGACGCTGTACCGCATCGAGATCGAAGGGGATCCGCCGACCGCGCTGACCCTCGAAGGCGTCGAACGGGCCGACGGCACCATGACGCATCCCGGCTATGACTGGACCGCGATGGGTGCGATCAACGCCATCCCGGATGTGTGCGATGCCGCACCGGGCTGGCATACGCACCTCGACCTCGGTCTGATCCAACCCCGGGGGCTGGTCCGCTGATGACGCCGTCGCTGCATCACGTTGTCTTCGCCGTGGCGGACGAGCGCCACGAGTCCGTCGCGCAGATGTTCATTGACCTCGGCTTCGCCCTCGCTCCGGCCGAACTGACCGAACTCGGCGTGCGGATCAACCTGGACTGGGCACGAGGGATCGAAATCATCAGCCCGCTACCCGGCGCGACTGCATCGGTCGCGAAATCGGTGAGCCAGTTCCTGGCCGAAGAGGGCGATGGCGTCTACACCGTCGTGTTGCAGGTTCCCGCAGCCTCGGCGGCGGAGGCCGTCGCCGAACGCTACGGGTCGAAAACGCGCTTCCGTCAGAGCTTCTCGGGAGACGGTACCTTTCTCGACGAAATCGACCTTTCGGCGCTCAGCCTACCGCTGACGTTTCTCGCAACGAACGTGCCATGACTGTCGCCGCCGCCAAACCCAGCGTGTTCGACGCGGGCCTTCCGACGCTGAGCTACGACGTCACCGACACTCCGCAGGAGATCTATCCCCAGTTTCGGGCCGCGCAGCAGGTCGCCCCCATCGCGCTTGGACCGATCGGCCCCGAGGTACTTTCCTATGAGCTGGCCCGAACCGTGCTCCGCGACCCGCGGTTCGTCGTCCCCAAGGGCATCCACCTCTCCGCCCACGGCATCACGTCAGGCCCGTTGTGGGACAGGGTTACCGGCAGCATCCTGAACATGGAAGGCCCCGAACACCGTCGGCTGCGAAGCCTGGTCTCGAAGGCATTCACCCCACGTGCGACAGCACGGATGCACGACACCATTCACACGGTGGTCAACGAGCTCATCGATCGGGTGGCCGACTCGGGCCGCTGTGAGTTCGTCACGGATATCGCGCGTCCGTATCCGATCCCGGTCATCTGCGCCTTGCTCGGCGCTCCGCGTGAGGACTGGCGACAGTTCTCACGATGGGCCGACGACATCTTCAAGATCGTGAGCTTCGACTGCAATCTCGCCGACGAGGAGCCCGTCGTCCTCAAGGCATGGGACGAGTTCGACGCCTACATCGACGACATGATCGCGGCCAGGCGAAAGAGTTTGACCGATGATCTGCTCTCCGAACTCATTCGCATCGAGGATGCGGGCGACCGCTTGGACGGCGGTGAACTGCGCATGCTGGCGTTCAGCATTCTGGTGGCCGGCACCGACACCACGCGGAGCCAGCTCGCCGCGTCCATGCAGGTGCTCTGCGATCATCCCGAGCAATGGTCGCTGCTCAGAGACCAGCCAGACCTGGCGATGCGCGCGGTCGAGGAGACGATGCGGCATTCGCCGTCGATGTGCAGCACGGTGCGCAGCGTCACCGAGGACATCGCAATCGGCGACTACACCTTTCCGGCCGGCACGTTCATCATCGTCAATACCTATGCCGCCAACCGCGATAGCGCGATCTACGACGACCCGGAACGCTTCGACATCGCCCGCGACGCACCCCCACCCATCCTGACCTTCGGCGGCGGCGTGCACTACTGCCTCGGCGCCAACCTGGCGCGGCTGGAACTCGCGGAGGCGCTCAAGATACTCGCCCAGCGCATCCCCAACCCGCAACGCACCGAATCGGTGCCCTGGAAACCCCTCCTGGGTCTCAGTGGGCCGACCAGCCTGCCGATAGAGTTCGGCTGATGTCCTACCAGATCGATCCCGACGTGCTGGGCAAGGTGGCCAAGCAGGTCGTCGGCCTGCCGCTGGAGAAGGGTGAGTTGATCGGCCAGGCGATCCGGGCACTCGCCGACGAATACCCCGACCTCATCGATCCGACACCAGGACGCTGGGTGGGGAGTAAGGCCGGCGGCATCCTCGGAAAGGTCCGGTTCCTCTACTTCAGCCCGCGCGAGTACATCGTCATCTTCGGCTCGCCCACTGGCACCCAGGGCTTTTCGGGTCGCTACAAGCATGTGGACGTGCACAAGTTCCTGATGGCCGGCCAAATCGACTGGTATGACATCGAATCGGACGATATTTCCGCCGCAACCCTGTTGCCCGGTGAACACGCGCACATGGTGAGGGGCCAAGCCCGTGGGATGACCATCCATCCGGGGTCATGGCATATCGAGTATGGCCGCGGTGCGGTGGCCACCACCCTGCCGTTCGCGATGGTGGACACCCTGCTGGTGTCGCTGGAGTTCGAATCGGTGCGCCGCTCGACGGTCGAGTTCGCCAAGCTGGTCGGCAAGCGCTTCCGCCGTTAACCCCCCGTCCCCCTCGCCGAGTGGCCAGTTAGCCTACGGATTTGGCTGAGTTGCGTCGGATAGGTAGCCACTCGCCGCTTCCGCCGTCAGCCCCCGGCCCGTTCGCAGAAGCGCAACTGATTGCCGAACGGGTCAGTCACGTCGATCGTCAATCCCCACGGCTCGTCTTCGAGTCCGGGTTTCGCGAATCGGTAATCGCGAGAGCTGATCTCGGCGTGGAACTCACGGATACCCTGCATCGGCACGAACACGACGCTGCCCGGTGTGCCATCACCGTGATGCTCGGACAAGTGAATGATCAGCTCCGATCGGCTGATCTGGGCGTACCGCGGAAAGTCCGGACCGAACCGGTGCTCCCAATCGGTGGTGAAGCCCAGGTAGTCGAGATAGAACTCCTCGGCCTTGGCCTGGTCGAAGATGCGGAGGACAGGAACGGCGCGCTCGAATTCCATGCGTTCAGGCCGGCGCGAACACAGTCTTGAAGCGGTCCAACGACTCTCGGAAGTCGCTCTTCAGCGCACTGGCCACGACCATGCCGATGGGACCGAACAACGCAGCCCCGCCGAGATGAACGTCGAAGGTAACTGACGAGCCCGCTTTGACCTTCTTGGAGGACTTCACCTTGCCGATGAGTTTGACCTTGACTCCGCCCTCGCCCTTGCCGTCCAGGGTGATGGTCTCCGGCGGCTTGAAATGCACGATGGTCCACTTGATCCGGACGGGCATGCCCTTGACTTCCACGATCGACTCGATGATCGTGCCCTTATCCAGGGTCTCGGGCAGCTTGCTGCGCCAGACCTTGTGAATGCTGAGCCACTCTTTGTAGCGCGACAGATCAGACGCGCACTCCCACGCCTGCTCCGGCGGTAACGGGACGTCGACGGAAACAGAGAGTTTGGCCATCCGTACTAGGGGCTCGGTGGGGCCGTCGGGGGTTGCTGCTGCGGCGGAGTCCCTGGCGGGGGCGCAGATGGCGGGGCCTGGCCCGACTGCTGCGTCGGGGGCACCTGCCCGGTTTGGTCGGCGGTGTTCTTGTCCACGGCTTTCCTGGCCGCGTCCTGCACCTTGTCGACGTGCTGGGTGTATTTGCCCTGCGTCTTCTTGTCCACGATGTCACCGGCCTTGTCGATCGCGGTGTCCACCTTGTCGGCGTTCTTGGCCAGCACGGTCTTCAGCTTGTCGAGGAATGCCATGCGACCAACCCTACTCCGACCGCCACAACCTGCGGCGTTCCCCCAAAATGGCTCCCTGGACCCACCAGATGACCTCGATCGCCGCCGCCCCGACGAGACCGATGATCAGCGCCGTCGATGTGATCTTGATGTTCGACGCGTCGAGCATGAACGCCTTTCGCGCCAGCGGGATCGAGAAGATCACCACGTACGCCAGCCCCGACACGACCACCAGCGCCACCCGCCACCACTGGTACGGCCGCGCCACTACCGCAAGCACCCAGACTCCCGAGACCAGCAAGGTGATCAACGCCGCAGTCGACGCCTGCATCTGCTCCACCGGTGTCGCCGCACGCCCTTGATACGCCACCAGATACGACGTGAATGTCGCGATGCCCACCACCGTGCCCGACGGCAGAGCCGCGGTCATGACGCGGCGGACGAATCCGGTGTGGGCCCTTTCGTTGTTGGGGGCCAGTGACAGGACAAAGGCCGGGATGCCGATGGTGAACCACGCCGCGATCGTGACGTGGATGGGTTGAAACGGGAAAAGCAGCGGATCGGTCCCGAAGATCTTGGACGACAGCCCGCCAAGGCCGACGAGGATCGCCAGCAGCACCGAGTACACCGTCTTGGTGAGGAACAGGTTCGAGACCCGCTCGATGTTGCCGATCACGCGGCGCCCCTCGCCGACGACATACGGCAACGTCGCGAACTTGTTGTCCAGCAATACGATCTGAGCCACCGCACGTGAGGCCGAACTGCCCGAACCCATCGCCACACCGATGTCGGCGTCTTTGAGCGCCAACACGTCGTTCACGCCGTCGCCGGTCATCGCCACCGTGTGTCCGCGTGACTGCAGCGCATGCACCATGGCGCGCTTCTGGTCGGGCCGCACCCGACCGAACGTGGTGTACTCCTCGAGGGTGTCGGCGAGCCGGTCGGGCTCGTCGGGCAACTGACGCGCGTCCATCGTCTCGCCTTCGAGGCCGAGTGAGCCGGCCACCGCGCCGACCGACACCGCGTTGTCGCCCGAGATCACCTTGATCGAAACCTTCTGCTCCGCAAAGTATTCCAGGGTCTCGCGGGCATCGGGGCGCACGCGTTGCTCGAGAACCACCAATGCCGCCGGCGTGACTCGGCCGGGCGCCTGCGCGTGATCGACGGCCAGCTCGCAGGAGCCCAGCAGCAGCACCCGCAAGCCCTTTGCGCCGATTTCCTCTGCCTGCCGGGCGATTTCAGAGCCCGGCTCCAATAGCACGTCGGGAGCGCCGATCACCCAGTTGCCATGGTCGGCGTAGGACGCGCCGCTCCACTTGGTGGCGGACTTGAACGGTGCGGTTGCGGTGGCTTGCCATCCGGGTGGCATCTTGTAGGCCTCGGCGATGGCCTGCATACTCGCGTTGGGCCGGGCATCGTCGGCGGCGAGTTGGGCCAGCACATCGGCCGCGGCCGACTCGTCAAGCTTCTTGAGATCCGACAACCGCATACCGTTTTCGGTGAGAGTGCCCGTCTTGTCGGCACATACGACGTCGACACGGGCCAGTCCTTCGATGGCGGGTAGTTCGTTGACCAGGCACTGCCTGCGGCCCAGTCGCACGACGCCGACGGCAAAGGCGATCGACGTCATCAGCACGAGGCCTTCGGGCACCATGGGCACGAGCGCGCCGACCATCCGTAACACCGACTCCCGCCATCCCGAGTCGGTGGTGAACAACTGTGTGTAGATGATCAGCAGACCCGCGGGAATCAACAGGTACGTGATGAACTGCAGGATCTTGTTGATGCCGCTACGCAGTTCGGAGTTCACCAGCGTGAACTTGCTGGCCTCGTCGGCGAGCTTGGCCGCGTAGGCTTCCCGGCCAACCTTGGTGGCCCGGTACGCGCCGCTGCCCGCGACGACGAAGCTGCCCGACATCACGCCGTCGCCGGCGTCCTTCGCGATCGGGTCGGCCTCGCCGGTGAGCAGCGACTCGTCGACCTCGAGATTTGCCTCCTCGACGATCTCACCGTCGACGACGATCTGGTCTCCCGGCCCGAGTTCGATGATGTCGTCGAGGACGATCTCGGCGGGCAGCACCGCCTTGCTACCAGATTGCCTGCGCACCAGAGGTTTCGCCTGCCCGACGATCGCCAGCTTGTCCAGTGTCTGCTTGGCCCGCAGTTCCTGGATGATGCCGATCGCGCTGTTGGCTATGATCAGCAGACCGAATGCACCGTTGATCACCGACCCGGTGGACAGCACGATGATGAGCAGCACACCCAGAATCGCATTGATACGGGTGAACACATTGGCCCGGACGATCTCGGAGACGCTGCGCGCCGCACGGGTCGGCACATCGTTGGTCTTGCCTTCGGAGACACGTTGCGCGACTTCGGTATCGGTGAGACCCGCGGTCACGACGGGGACGGTTGTCATTTGGTAAACGTCCCCTTTCCGTACTCGTCGTAATACTCGAGCACCAGGTTGTCACCGTCAAAGGTCGCTTTGGAAATCGTTCCGGGCGGAGCGTTTTCGGTGACGAACTTGAAGGTGAAGACGTTGCCGTCCCAATGCTCCAACGGCACGCTGAGCTTCGGTCCGAGCGCCAGCATCAACGTGCCGTCTTTCTCGGTAACTCTGGCCGGGCCCCAGTAGTCGTTGTTGTAGGTGCCGACGTATGCGGGCAACGGCGCGGCAGGCGCCGGGCTCGACGGCGGCACCTTGCCGACGAGAGACCCCACGGGCTTCTCCATTTCAGCGAAGACCCCGCTGTAGAGGCCGTACCAATCCTCCCGAACCTCGCCGAACTGCACCAGATCTGCGAACTGGGCGGTGAGCGTTTCGGGTACCCCCGACGGGGTGGCGTTGGTCAGCGCGACGATCGCCACGTCGGCCGACGGCAGGATCACGAAGTTCGTCCCCGCTCCCAGTTCGAATGCGCCGGAATGGCTCAGTTCCGTGCGCGCACCCGACGTCGTCCCGGTGTTGAAGCCGAATCCGTAGAAGCCCGACCGCATCGCGGGTTCGGATGCGGGACTCGACACGATCTGCGGGGTGATCGCGGGCAACAGCGCGTCGGCGTCGACGATCTGCTTGCCGTCGTGCGTTCCGTCCGCCAACACCATCGCGAGCCAGCGGGTCATGTCGTTGACGGACGAACTCACACCGCCCGCGGGTGCTTGCGGATCCGCGTCGCGGAAGAACATCGGCTCGTAGCGACCATCGATGTGGATGTGACCGAGGGCGCGGTTTGCCCTTGACTCGTAGTCAGCGAACCGGTAGCTCGTCGACGGCATACCAAGCGGGTCGAACAGCACATCGTCGGCGAGCACATCCCACGGTTTACCGGCGCTCACCGCGACCGCCTCGGCCCCAGTGGTGAAACCGTAGTTGGTGTAGGCGTAGGAGATTCGGAATGGATCCAGCGGAAAGTCACGTAACCGGTCCAGCACATAGCGGCGGTCGTGGCCGATGTCCTCGAGCATGTCGCCCGCATGGTCGGGAAGGCCGGAGCGGTGCGAGAGCATGTCGCCGACGGTGACCATTCGCGTGACCACCGGATCAGAAAGTGCGAACCACGGAAGCTTGGACACGATCGGGGTGTCCCAGCCGATCGCGTCCACACCGACCTGGTGGGCGACCACCGTCGAGGAAAGCGGCTTTGACAGCGATGCCAGCTGAAAGACCGTATCCGTGTCCACTCGGTTTGTCTGGCTGTCACCTGCTTCTACATCCCGTACGCCGAAACCCTTCGCGTACACGGTCTTTCCCTGGTGCACCACAGCGACCGCCATACCGGGGATGCCGGACTTGCGCATCAACTCCTCGGCGATGCCGTCGAGTTTGGCGACGGCTTTGTCGACGGCGTTCTCGGGCAAGGGCATCGCGGGCACCAGCGGCGGGGGGACGTCGGCCTGTGTCGGAGTGGATGGCGGCGCCGGTTCGGCAGGCTTTTCCGTGCAGCCGGGCAGAAAGACAAGCAACCCCACGACAGCCAGCCTGGCCAGTGCGTTCATGCGTGCACCGTATCCCGTCGGCACGCTTTAGAGGCGCCACCACGGGTCGGCCGCCAATGCCGCGTCGGGCAACACTCGCTGTCCCGGCTTCGGCACCGCGATCAGGACGTCCTCGGATTCAGCGGCCTTGACCAGCCGCTCCGCCGGTTCGGACCACGGGTGCGGGGCGAGGCGGAAGGTGGCCCAGTGGATCGGCACCAGCAGCCCCGCATCGGAGACGTCGCGGTGCGCGCGGACCGCGTCCTCGGGATTCATGTGGATATCGGGCCAGCCCGGGTGGTAAGCCCCCACCGGCATCAGGGTGAGGTCGAACGGTCCGTGCTCTGCACCGATGTCGCCGAAGCTCTTCGAATATCCGGTGTCCCCGCCGAAGAACGCGCGGTGGCTTGGTCCGATCAGCGCCCAGGACGACCACAGGGTGGTGTTCCGGGTCAGGAACCGTCCGGAGAAGTGCCGCGCCGGGGTGCACACCAGCGTGAGGTCGCCGAGGCGGGCGCTTTCGTTCCAGTCGAGTTCGACGATCCGGTCGGCGGGGATGTGCCAGGCCCGAAGATGGGCGCCGATGCCGAGCGGGACGAAGAACTTGGCCCGCTGGGTGCGTGCCAGCTGTTTGACGGTGTCGATGTCGAGGTGGTCGTAGTGGTCGTGGCTGATGATGACCGCGTCGATCGCGGGCAGCGCCTCCAACGGGGCGGGGACCGGATGCAGCCGCCGCGGGCCGACCGTTTTCGACGGTGAGCAGCGGTCGCTCCAGACGGGGTCGGCCATCACGCGATAACCGTCGATCTCGATGACCGCTGAGGAGTGGCCGTACCACGTTGCGGCGAGATCGCCGGGCGCCACGCTCGGGTCGGGCGTGACCAGCGGGACCGGTTGGGACGGTTGCTGGCTCGAGCTTCCGCCGATGACCTCGCGGACGAGCAGGAACTGCTCCTGGCGGGTCAGGCTGACCGGGCTCGCCGACTCCAGGTTGACGAACACACCGTCCTTGTAGTTCGGGGACTCCTTGGCAACACCGTCGATCTCGACCGGCGAGGCGCCAAGCGCCGAGGGGGTGCCCTGAAGCGCACGCAGGGCCCATCCCCCGGCCACAAGCGTTGCCGTCCCGAAGCCGATGCGCAGCGCCGCGGAGATCATCAGGCGCCCTGGAACCTCGGTGGCCGCTTTTCGATGCGCGCCACCTGAGCCTCGATAACGTCCTGACTGGCCCAGGCCCGATCGAACATCTCGGTGTGCTCGGGCCGCGGGTCCTCATAGGCACCGTCGTCGTTGAGCACGCGTTTGGCATGCTGCAGGGCCAACGGCGCGTAGCCGGCGAGTTCGGCGGCCCAGGCCTGCGCATCGGCCAGCGTGCCGATGCGGTTGGCCATACCGGTGTGCAGCGCAGCCTCGGAGGTGAGCCGTTCCGCGCCGAGCAGCATGCCCCTGGCCCGGCCGGCCCCGACCAGCGACGTCAGCCGTCGAATGCTCCAGTTATCCAGCGCCAGGCCGTATTTCGCGACCGGGAACTGGAAGTAGGCCTCGGGTGCGACGACCCGTAGATCGCAGATCATCGCGAGGATGACGCCGGCTCCGATCGTTGGGCCGTTGATTGCGCCGATGACCGGCACGGGGGCCTGGTCGATCGCGATGTTGAGTGCCTTGGCCTTGTCGGGCAGCTCCTCGGCCACCCCCGCTGCGTCGGTCAGGTCGGCACCCGAGCTGAACACGTGACCCTGGCCGGTCAGCACGATTGCCCTGACATCCTCGTTCGCGGCCTTCTCCACGGCTTCGCGCAGGCCGTCGACGAGCGCGCCATTGAGCGCGTTGCGGCGGTCGGCGCGCTGCATTTCCAGCGTCAGGACGTCGCCGTCGCGGGTCACACCAATCATGGCGTCACCCTATATAACCTCTGAGTGTGAGCCGGATCGGTGCCATTGACCTGCGCGATGCTGTGCTGGATGCGGATTCGTTCCGCAGCTGGGACACCACGCCGCTGGTTGTCGAACGCAGCGAGGCGTACCAGCGGGAACTGGATGCCGCGGCCGCCAAGACGGGCCTGGACGAGTCGGTGCTGACCGGCGAGGGCACGGTTTTCGGCCGACGGGTGGCACTGGTGGCCTGCGAGTTCGACTTCCTGGCCGGCTCGATCGGGGTCGCCGCGGCCGAGCGGATCACCACCGCGGTGGCCCGGGCGACGGCCGAGCGGCTGCCTCTGGTCGCGTCGCCCAGTTCGGGCGGCACCCGCATGCAGGAGGGCACCGTTGCGTTCCTGCAGATGGTCAAGATCACGGCAGCGGTCGAACTACACAAGCGGGCGCATCTGCCGTACCTGGTGTACCTGCGTCATCCCACGACCGGCGGGGTGTTCGCGTCCTGGGGTTCACTCGGTCATGTCACCGCCGCCGAGCCGGGTGCACTCATCGGCTTCCTCGGCCCCCGGGTTTACGAGCATCTCTACGGCGAACCGTTCCCTCCAGACGTCCAGACCGCCGAGAACCTGGAGCGCCACGGCGTCATCGACGGGATCGTTCCGCTCGAGGCGGTGCGCTCGACGCTCGACCGCACCCTGAAGGTCCTCGCCGACCCACCTGATCCGCCACCGCCACCGCCCGAAGCCGGGCAGATACCCGATGTGCCGGCGTGGGAGTCGGTGGTGGCCTCTCGCCGACCCGACCGGCCCGGTGTTGGCTACCTGCTGCGGCACGGCACGTCGGAGCGGGTGCTGCTCTCGGGTACCGGCCGCGGCGAGGATGCCACCACGCTGCTGGCGTTGGCCAGGTTCGGCGGTCAACCCGCCGTGGTGCTCGGTCAGCAGCGTGTGCTCGGCGGGCTGGAGTCAATCCCGGGTCGCTCCGCTCTCCCCTACCCTGCGGGTGTGGGCCCAGCCCTCCGAGTCGGCCCTGCGGCCCTGCGCGAGGCTCGACGGGGCATGACGTTGGCCGCCGGGCTCAAATTGCCTCTGGTGCTCGTGATCGACACCGCGGGGCCTGCACTCACCGTCGAAGCCGAACAGGACGGCCTGGCCGGTGAAATCGCAAGGTGTCTGGCCGATCTCGTCACACTGGACACGCAGACGGTGTCGGTGCTGCTCGGCCAGGGCAGCGGCGGGCCTGCGCTGGCGATGGTGCCCGCCGACCGGGTGCTGGCCGCGCTGCACGGCTGGCTCGCCCCGCTGCCGCCAGAGGGGGCAAGCGCGATCGTGTTCCGCGATACCGAGCACGCGCCGGAACTGGCTGCGGCGCAGGGTATTCGGTCGGCCGACCTGCTGGGCAGCGGTATCGTCGACGCGATCGTGCCGGAATCTCCCGATGCGGCCGACGAGCCGCTGGCGTTCACGCGACGGCTGTCGGCCACCATTGCCACCGAACTTCACTCGTTGCGCTCGATGCCCGACTCCGAGCGGCTCGCCGCCAGGTTGGCGCGCTATCGCCGAATCGGGCTCTGATGAGGATCAGACTTCGATGGGCGGATGCAATCGCTCCATCGTGTACTGCCGGTTTCTTCGGGCCGCCCACGCGCTGGCGGCCAACGAGGCTGCCAGCAGCGCGGCCAGGACCGCCGTCGCGATCCACAGCCGAGAGTCGATGCCGCCGACGGTGAGCTGACGTAAACCGTTGACCGCATAGGTCATCGGGTCGAACGGATGGATGACCTGGAACGGCTTCGCGGTGGTCTCTACCGGATAGATACCGCCGGCGGACACCAGCTGCAACATCAGGAACGCCAACGTGACGACACGTCCGACCGCCACCCCGAACACCGCGTTGAACGCCTGGATCATGGCCAGGAACGTGCCTGCGACAAGGACCAGGAAGCCGACGGTCGCGATCGGATACTTGGCGTGCAAGCCGACTCCGAAGTGAACCACGAGATACATGACCACCACTTGGCAGACCACGATCAGCAACCCCGGCCAGTATGAGGCGAGCACGACGCGCAGCGCACCCAGCCCGTTGACTATCGGTCGGGATTGCAACGGTGTCAACAACATCCAGACGATCAGTGCGCCGATGAACAATGCCAGCGGCATGAAGAAGGGCGCGAAACCGGTTCCGAAGGTGGCGGCAGGGTTGTTGTTGACCATGTCGAGGCCGACCGGAGCCGACAGTGTGCGCGCCACCTCGGTGCGCTGAGTCGGTGTCCACGACGGTACCTGCTTGGCACCCTGCCCCAACTTCGTCGCCAGTTCCTGTGCACCCGCCTGCAGCTTCTTGGTTCCATCGGCGAGTTGTCCTGCCCCATCGGCGATCTCGTGGCCTCCGTTGGACAGTTGCCGCAGACCGTCGTCGAGGCGGTTGGCTCCCGAGTTCAGCTGCTCGACGCCGTCGCGCAGTTTGGCGACATCGTTCCTCAGCCCGCCGTCAAGCGCGCTGGTGATGAAGGTTCGCAGCTTGCTGTTCGGGTCCCCGAGTTCGTTCTCCAACGCAGCGGCGCTGTCGCGCAATCGAATCAGGCCTGAATCGGTGGTCGGGTCGATCCCCTGGGCGCGCAGCAGCCCCTGGGCACGGGCCAGCACCTCACCCATGTGGCGCACCGCGGGGTCGGGATTGGACCTCAGGAATCCGACGGCCGCCTCGACGATGGCCGCGGCCTGCACCTGGTCGACGTTGAGCGCGGCGATCCTATCTGTGGTCGATCGCACGGCAGCGCTCAAATGCTGTGCGGCGGCGCCGACCTCGGCCGGGTCCAGCCTCAGCGCACCGACCCGGTCGAGCATGTGGATCAGCGGGTCCGTCGCCGTGTCCACGGCCGTCGACAGCTGCCGGGTGCCCGCCGCCAATTGCGCCGAACCGGCCTGTGCGGTGTCGAGCCCCGACGCCAGCGCGTCAGACCCGGTCGCCAGCCGCTGCGCACCGTCGTTGGCCTGGTCCAGCCCGGTGGACAGCTGCTGGGCGCCATCGGCGGCCTGCTCGAGCCCGGAGCCCGCATCGGAGAGCCCGGTCACCACGGTGCCGACCGTGCGTTCGCCGATCCTTTCGTTGACCTGATTGAGGACCTCGCGCGCCGCGTTCTGGCCGATGATCGACGCGAGATAGTTGTTGGCATCGTTGAAGGTGAAACGAAGCTTGGCCTGTTGCGGATCGGTACCCGACACCGACGCGATGCCGGAGCTGAAGTCCTGCGGCAACGTGATCGAGAAGTAGTACTCCCCGCTCGCCACACCCTCGGCCGCCTTGGCGGCCGACACCTCGGACAGATTGAGCTGACCCGAGTCGATCAGGGCGGCGGCCACCTCGTCGCCAGCCCGGACCTGCTGACCTTGGGCGGTCGCGCCGCGATCCTCATTGACCAGCGCCACCGGAACCTTGTCCACTTCGGCGAACGGATTCCAGAACGCCCACAGGTACATGGCGCCGTACAGCAGTGGCATCAGGATGATCGTGATCAGGGCGATGCGCGGCAGCAGACCCCGCGAATAGCGCTTCAGGTCTGTGCCCAGAGACATTCCGGCAAGCACGGTTACTCGCCCCCCTCGTGTTGTCCGATCAGTTCGGCGCGGGTGACGTTGTGCACCGCCAATTCGGCGCGCACCGCAGGGCCACCGACATAGCCTGCGACCGCGTTGACGCTGGCGGTGATGACGGTCTGTTCGCGCCCGAGTTCGATCAGCCGACCCAACAGCATCGCGCGGCTGTCATCGCTGGCGACCTGGTCGAGGTTGCCGACCACGAGCAGTTCGGGGCGGGCGGTGTTGGCCAGCGCGATCCGCAGCAGCAGACCGTCGAGTTCGGTGAGTTCCTCGACGTACTCGGTCAGCGGCGGCAGCGGCAGCTCACCGAAGACCGGGCCGCAGACCCTGGCCAGGTCGGCCTGGTCGGCCCGCGGGATCAACCGGTGCCAGGCGGCGTCCCAGCGGAGCTGCTCGGTGATCAGGTCTGCGACGGTGACGGACTCGGCGACGGTGTCGAGCTCGTCGACGCCCGCCAGCGCGGCGTTGGCGAAGATATGGGTGGTGCGGGTGCGGCCCATCACCGTGAGGTCTCCGGACATCGGACGCATGCGGCCCGAGAGCGTCATCAGCAGCGCGGTGCGACCAGATCCGGCGGGACACCGCAACACGGTGACCCCACCCGCGTCGATGTCCAGATCGATGGGACCGTAGACCGGCCCCCACGGACCTTTCATGCGGATTCCCCGCGCGCTCACCGCCGGTGTCGGCGGCTCCTCGTCTGGGGCTTGATCGCCGTAAGGCACCGACATCGGGCAATTGCAGCACATCGACGGTGGCATTCTGGGGAATGTGGAACCTCTGCTCCATTTCGCCTCGAACTACTGGTGGCTGGTCTTTCCGCTCAGTGGCGTGATCGGCGGTGGACTGAAGGCGGTGCAGGCGGCCAACGAACGTCGCGCGCAGCGACGGCTGGAGCGCTACCGGATCAAACAGCAGACCAAGGTGGCACTCGCGCAGGCATCGAACCGGTCGCGCAACAACGAGACGGCCAATCGTCGCGAGATGACGAAAGTGCTGGCCCGCCACGACAACACCGACGCCCGCTGGCTGGAATACGAGATCGACGTCGCCAGGCTGTTGGACTTTCCGCTGATGACCGATATGCGCGATCCGTTGACCATTGCCTTCCACAAGGCCCGCAGCCGTGCCGACCTGCTGCGCCCGGACGGCGTCGACGACATCCTCGATGACCGCGACGCGCAACTGGAGTATCGCGACGCCGTGCACGAATACGTTGCCGCGTTCGACGTAGCCGAGGCCGAGGCGACCCGCAGGCGCCGCAGCGACTTCTCCGCCGACGCGCAGGAACGCCTCGAGCGCGCACAGCACCTGCTGCGCCTCGCATCAGACGGCGGCGCCACCAACGAAGAACGCAAGGCCGCCTACACCCGAGCCCGCAAGGAACTCGATGGGCTGATCGTGCTGCCGGCCGTCACCCGCGCGGCCATCGAGCGCAAGATCGCCGGCGAGATCGAGGCCTGACCCTTAGGCGCCGAGCGGGTTACGCGACGGCAAGCGCCGCAAGCAACGCCGCGCAGGTGAGGAAATCCAGCGGCAGGCGCAACAGGCTGCGCCGAGTCCACGCCACCGCGGCGGCCTCGTCGACGCCCGCCGGATCCGCCTTCTCGAACTTCACCGCCCTTGGCACGAAGTCGACAAACGACCACACCCGCATCACGGCGTGGCTGACCAGCGCCACCAGCAGGGCGAATCGGACGTCGGCGTCGCGCCAGGCGGCGATGAGCGTCACGATCAGCAGCACCTCGAACAGGGTGTGTGCGGGAATCCAGAACCGGCGCCGGGAGATCCCCCCGTTCTGCGCCTGGATGATGCCGGGCCGCTTGGGCCAGGCCGGGTCGACGACAACGGTTTCGTAGAGACCGCCTCCGAGAAGAGCGCAGGCGGCAAGGGTGGTTACGGCGATCAGGACAAGCGTCGGGGTCCACATCACCGCCGATTATCTAGGGCGCCTCGAGGTAGCGCTGAACGGAGGGTCCCAGCCAGGCGACGGCCTCGTCATGCGGCATGGCGACGATCGGCGGCAGTCGCAGCACGTATCGGCACAACGCCAGCCCGAGCGTCTGCGTCGCGATCAGCGCCGCGCGACGTTCCGGTGCGTCGGGGTTGATCTTCGCGACCGCCGGTAGCAGTTGAGTCGCGAACATCGTCCGCATCCGTTGCGCCGCTTCGGCATTGGTGGCACTCGCGCGCAGTAGCACGATAAGCACTTCGTCGCGTTCCCAGCGACTGATGAAGTGGTCGACCAGCGCGACTCCCAGCTGGTCGCGGTCGACGGCGGACAGATCGGGAAGCTCCAAGTCGAAATCGGCCGCGGCGGCGAACAGCTGGTCCTTGCTACCGAAGTAGCGCATCACCATCGACGGGTCGATGTTGGCGTCCGCGGCGATCGCCCTGATGGTGGCCCGCTCGAACCCCGATTTGGCGAACCTCTCCCTGGCCGCGGCCAGGATCACCGCCTTCGTCTGCTCTGCCGATCTGCGCATGCCAACGATTGTAGGCCAACAGGTGTTGACATCGGGGCCATCCGGGGGAATCATCTATGCCAACAAGCGTTGGCATAGCTGGCACGAGTGAAGGAGAGACCGATGTATGACACCCAAGTTCTCGTTATCGGCGCAGGTCCGACCGGGTTGACGCTGGCCGCATCGCTGGTTGCCCGCGGAGTCGCGACCACCGTCGTCGATCAGCAGGCCGCTGGGGCCAACACGTCCCGGGCTGCGGTGGTGAATGCCCGCACGCTCGAGGTTCTCGAACCTCTCGACGTGGCCAGGCGGCTCGTGAAGGAAGGCGTCGCGGCGCCGTTGTTCACGATCCGCGACCGGGGCCGCACGCTGATCCCGATCGATTTCTCCGGGTTGCCGACGGACTATCCGTACTCGCTGATGGTGCCGCAGTCGACCACCGAGCGGCTGCTGCTGGAACGCCTCGAAGAACTCGGCGGTGCGGTGCTGCGACCGACGACCGTCATGGCGATCGAGCAGGACGCCGATGGGGCGACCGCGACGTTCGACGACGGTGCGGTCTTCCGCGCGCGCTACGTCGTCGGCGCCGACGGCATTCACAGCACCGTGCGCGAGCAGGCCGGCATCGGATTCGAGGGCAGCGCGTATGACGAGTCCTTCGTGCTGGCCGACGTCCGACTCGCCGGCGACGCGCCACACGACGAGGTGATCCTGTTCTGGGCGACCGCGGGCCTGACCGTAGTGGCGCCGCTGCCGGACGGCGTGTACCGAATCGTCGCGCCGGTCACCGACGCCCCCGAGGAACCCACTGCGGAGTTCGTCCAGCAGATTCTCGACACCCGCGTCGGCGCGGACCGGATGACCGTCACCGACGTCATCTGGGGCTCGCGGTTCCGCGTTCATCACCGCGTCGCCGACACCTACCGCGCGGGCCGCCTGCTGCTCGCCGGCGACGCGGCGCACGTGCACAGCCCCGCCGGCGGGCAAGGCATGAATCTGGGCATCCAGGACGCGGTCGCGTTGGGCGATGCGCTGGCCGCTGTCCTTGGCGGCGCACCGGAGACCCTGCTCGACGACTACACCGCCGTTCGCCGCCCGATCGCCAAAGACGTTGTGGCGATGACGGATCGACTCACCCGGTTGGCCACGCTGCCGCGCGCGGCACGCCCGATCCGCAATGCCGTCATCGGCCTGCTCGGGCGGGTGCCAGCGGTCCGGGTGGCGCTCGCCCGCAAGCTCAGCGGTCTGGTGTACCGGTGAGCTCCACGGCGCGGCCGCGGCTGCCTGCGTAGAGCGCGGCGGTCGCGGCGACGACCTCGACGAGTGCCAGCAGTGTCGCCACCGCCATGAGCGTCGACGACGGTGGCGCCGCTGCGTTTGCAGTGCCGTGGTGATGCGCGGGGCCGGGCAGGTGCAGCGCGATCATCGCGATGTTCATCAGGGCGACGACCACCCAGGCGCGCGCCGCACCGTCACGCCACAGTTCGCGCGCGCAGTACAGGCACGCCACGATCATCGTCGCGAGCAGACCGGCCGCGATCACGTTGGGCGAGTGGCCCAGCATCGCCGCGTGCAGACTCGCAGAAGCGACCGCGAGCGCCGCGCACGCCCGTCGTGCCACCGTCGACGTAGAGGTCATGTAGGTAGAGACTCCGGCGAGCGTCAGAACTCATCCCTCCGCGGAGTCGAGTCCGAGAATTTTGACCGTCTCGGCACGCATCTCGACTTTGCGCACCTTACCGGTGACCGTCATCGGGAACTCGTCGACGACGTGGACATACCGCGGGATCTTGTAGTGGGCCAGCTTGCCGGTCGCGAAGTCGCGCAGGGCCCGCGCGTCGAGCGCGCCCGTGCCCGGCTTCATCCGCACCCACGCGCAGATCTCCTCGCCGTACTTCTCGTCGGGGACACCGATGACCTGCGCGTCGTCGACGTCGGGATGGGTGTACAGGAACTCCTCGATCTCGCGCGGATAGATGTTCTCGCCGCCGCGGACCACCATGTCTTTGATGCGGCCCACGATGTTGCAGTAGCCGTCGTCGCGCATGACGGCCAGATCACCGGTGTGCATCCAGCCGTCATCGTCGATCGACTCCGCCGTCTTGGCCTCGTCCTCCCAATAGCCGATCATCACCGAGTAACCGCGCGTACAGAATTCACCGGTCTGCCCGCGTTCGACGACCTCACCGGTTTCGGCGTCGACGATCTTGATCTCGACGTGCGGATGGGCCCGGCCGATCGAACTGGTACGCCGTTCGAGGTCGTCGTCGATGCGCGTCTGACACGACACCGGCGACGTCTCGGTCATCCCGTATGCGATGGCGAGTTCCGACATGTTCATGTCGCTCATACAGCGCTTCATGACCTCGACGGGGCAGACCGATCCGGCCATGACGCCCGTCCGCAGCGACGACAGGTCGCGCTGCGCGAGGTCGGGCTGACCGAGCATCGCGATGAACATGGTCGGCACTCCGTAAACGCCTGTACACCTTTCTTTTTCGATGGCATCCAGGGTCAGCGCCGGATCGAAGGCGGGCGCGGGGATCACGATGGTGGCACCGTGGCTGGTGCACCCCAGATTGCCCATCACCATGCCGAAGCAGTGATAGAACGGCACCGGGATGCACAGGCGGTCGGTGGGCTCGAAGTTGATGAGTTCGGTCGTGAAATAGCCGTTGTTGAGGATGTTGCGATGTGAGAGCGTGGCACCTTTGGGGAAACCGGTTGTGCCCGAGGTGTATTGGATGTTGATCGGCTGGTTGTTGTGCAGCGAGCTCAGTCTCGCACGTAGCTCGTCGGCGGCGACGGTGTCTGCTTTCTCGACCAGATCGCGCCAGTCGTCGGTACCGAGGTAGATCACCTCCCGCAGTTGCGGCGACTCGGCCCGTACCTCGTCGACCATGCTCACGTAATCAGATGTCTTGAACGACGTGGCGGAGATCAACGTGCGGATCCCCGATTGCTTCAGCACGTATGCCAGTTCGTGTGTGCGGTAGGCCGGATTGATGTTGACCAGGATCGCGCCGATCTTCGCGGTCGCGTACTGCACCATCGTCCACTCGGCGCAGTTCGGCGCCCAGATGCCGACGCGCTCACCGCGATCGATGCCAAGCGCCATCAGCCCCCGCGCGACCGCGTCGACGTCAGCGTTGAGTTGGGCATACGTCCACCGCCGACCGCTGGCCATGTCGACCAGTGCGTCGCCGTCGGGGTTGGCTGCCACCGTGCGTTCGAAGTTCTCGCCGATGGTCTCCTCGAGAATCGGTGTGTCGGTCGGACCTGCGTCTTGCGACTCCATCGCCCCATCGTCGCGCCCAAACTGCGCACAGATCGCGAATCGACCGAAATTCGCACACTGCTTGCAGGCTCGGAGCGAAGGGGGTTAAGGATGGGGCCATGGGCCAGATCACTCCGTTTCGCATCGCGGTACCCGACGCCGATCTCGACGACTTGCGCGCCAGGCTGGCCCGCACCCGCTGGCCGGACCCCGAATGCGTCGACGACTGGACCCAGGGCATCCCGCTGGAATACACCCGCAAGCTGGCCGACTACTGGGCCACCGACTACAACTGGCGCGCACGTGAAGAAGCGCTGAACCGGTTCGACCACTTCACCACCGAAATCGACGGTCTCGACATCCATTTCATCCACCAGCGATCCGCGGTCGAGAACGCCTTCCCGCTGCTGATCACCCACGGCTGGCCCGGATCGATCGTCGAGTTTCACAAGGTCATCGAGCCGCTCACCGCGCTCGGGTTCGACGTGGTGTGCCCGTCGCTGCCCGGATACGGCTTCTCCGCCAAGCCCACCACCACGGGCTGGGGCATCGAGAAGATCGCGACGGCGTGGGACACCCTGATGGGCCGGCTCGGCTACGAGCGCTTCGGCGCGCAGGGCGGCGACTGGGGTGCAGCCGTGACGACGCAGATCGGGCGCAACGCGGGGCCCCGGAGCCGCTCCGGCGGCGACATCAGCGGCTGCGTGGGGATCCACCTGAACATGCCGCTCGGCTTCCCGCCCGGCAAACTCGAGAATCCGACCGAGGATGAGAAGCAGGCGCTCGAGCGCGGGCAGTACTACCAGAAATGGGATTCGGGCTACTCCAAACAGCAGTCGACCCGACCGCAGACCGTCGGCTACGGGTTGGTGGACTCCCCCGTCGGCCAGCTGGCGTGGATCGTCGAGAAGTTCTGGTCGTGGACCGACAGCGACGGCGACCCGCAGAACGTGCTGACCCGCGACGAGATGCTGGACAACGTGATGCTCTACTGGCTGAACGCCTCGGCGGCCTCGTCGGCCCGGCTGTACTGGGAGAGCTTCAACGCATTCGGCAGCTTCGACCGCGTCGAACTGCCCACCGGCGTTGCCGCGTTCCCCCGAGAGATCCTCAAGGCGCCACGTAGTTGGTGTGAGGCCGGGTACAACATCACCCACTGGACGGACATGCCGCGCGGCGGCCACTTCGCGGCATTCGAACAGCCGGAGCTGTTCGTCGAGGACGTGCACAAGTTCTTCGCCACCCTGCGCTAGGAGATCAGATGCGAACGATCGAGGCCGACTACCTCGTCGTCGGAGCGGGCGCGATGGGGCTCGCGTTCACCGACACGTTGGTGGCCGAATCGGACGCCACGGTCGTCGTGGTCGATCGCAACGACCAGCCGGGGGGCCACTGGACGACGGCCTATCCGTTCGTGCGGCTTCATCAGCCGTCGGCCTACTACGGCGTGAACTCTCGGGGTCTTGGCAGCGACACCATCGATCACGGCGGCCTGAACGCCGGCTACTACGAGCTGGCCAGCGGCGCCGAGGTCTGCGCGTACTTCGACGCGGTGATGCGTCAGCATCTGCTGCCGACGGGCCGGGTGACGTACCTGCCGATGAGCGAGTACCTCGGCGACGGCAGGGTGCGCACGCTCGGGGGCGACGACATCGCAGTAACCGCCGGCCGGGTCGTCACCACCCACGTCGAGATCATCGTGCCGTCCATGCGGGGCCCGTCCTATGCCGTCGCCCCCGGCGTCGAGTGCGTCCCGCCCAACGACCTGCCGCGCATCCGCGCCGCCCGCGACAGGTACGTGATCGTCGGCGCGGGTAAGACCGGCATGGACGCGTGCGTGTGGCTGCTGCGGCACGGCGTCTCGCCGGATCGGCTGACGTGGATCAAGCCCCGCGACTCGTGGATCCTCGACCGCGCGGCCATCCAGCCCGGGCAGCAGTTCGCCAAGCGCGTGCTGCGAGACTTCTCCGCCCAGCTGAACGCGGTGCTCGAGGCCGAGTCGGTGCCGGACCTGTTCAGGATTCTCGAGGCCAAGGGGTGCTTGCAGCGCATCGACACCTCGATCGATCCGACGATGTACCGGTGCGCGATCCTGTCGAACGCCGAGATCGAGGAGTTGCGAAGAATCGACGATGTCGTGCGGATGGGCCGTGTCCAGTCGATCGAGCCGGGCCGGATCACGCTCGAGGGCGGCACGTACGACGTCGACGGCTCGGTGCTCTACATCGATTGCAGTGCAGACGGTTTCGCGCGCATCGAACCGACAACGGTGTTCACCGACGAGCGCATCGCCCTGCAGGCGGTGCGGACCTGTCAACCGGCGTTCAGCGCCGCCGTCATCGGCCACGTCGAAGCGACATACTCCGATGACGCGACGAAGAACGCGCACTGCAACCCCGTGCCCTACCCGTCGGACCCCATCGACTGGTTGCGAATGATGCTGGCGTTCAACAAGAACCAACTTCAATGGTTCACCGACCCGGACATGATGGCGTGGGTCGACGCGTCTCGGCTCAACGTCTTGCACCACGTCTCCGCGGGTGTCAGCGAGCGGGCCCGGGAGAAGATCATCTCCGTGTTGAACTCCAATATGCCCGTCATCAACGACAAACTGGAGACGCTGCTGGCACAGGCCTGATCGCCATTGACTTCAACGGCTGCTCGTGGGCCCGGCGGTGCGGCTCAGTCGGGAACGGTTACGCCGAGGGCGAAGTCGAAGTTCCCCACTCCGTGGCTGGCGAGACCCATGGCGACTAGGCCAGTTCCTTCCAGCCAGTGCGCCATGTTCAACCCGCCGACGTCGAGCGCGCGCAGATTGAGGCTCTCGATGAACTCCGCCACGCCCGCCTTGGCCTTTGCGTCGTCGCCGGCGATGAAGACGTCCAGCGGCCGGCCCTTGGCCAGGGCGACACCGAAGATGGTGTTGAAGGCCTTCACCACGCTGGCGCTGGCCGGGGCCGCATTGGCGACTTCCTGCGCGATCGAAGTGTCATCGGCGATGGCCAGCCCGTCGGCCGCGGAATTGAAGGGGTTGCTGATGTCGACGATGACCTTGCCCGCCAGGGCGTTTCCGTACTGGGTTACCACCGGAACGATATTGGCGTACAACAGGGCCACGATGACGATGTCCCCGGCGGGGAAGGCGCCGAACTCTCCCGTCGTGGTGCTGCCGCCAAGAGTCTTGGTCAGGTCAGCGGCCTTGGACTGATCGCGACCGATGACCTCGACGGTGTTGCCGCCCGCGACCGCCAGCGTGCCGATGGTGCGAGCCATGTTCCCGGTGCCGATGATGCTGATAATGCTCATGAAATCTCCTGTCCTTGTTGATGGTTGAAAAGGTTGATTCCTCCGCCTTGAACCCGCGTTGGTGGCGTGTCAGCAAAGTGGATAGTGCGTGGAGTTTGGCGGAAAGTGACCAAGGAGGGGCACGGCGTTCGCCGTCATTCCTCGTTCGTGCGCAGTTCCCAGGGCTGCATGCCGAGTGCATCCGCAAGGTGGCCCTGCATCTGGACGCCGGCCGGCAGCGGGCGCCACCATATGGTGACCTCGGCGATCTTGCCGTCCGCGTCGAGCCAGATGTGGTCCATCCCGTCGACCACGGTGTCTTCGATCTGCAGCCGGAAGTACGCGGCGTGGTGCGTCTCTCCGGTGAGGACTTCCTTGTACGTGAGTTGGGCCGCCGCGCCGACCCCTTGCATGGCTTGCAGGACTGCGTCGCGGCCGGTGAGTGGCTCGTCACTGAGCGGGCCGTACAGCACCACGTCCTCGGCGAGGACGCCGGAAAGAGCGTCTTTGTCTGCGCCGCCGTGCATGGCGTCGACGAAAAATTCCACGGTGTCGCGGTGGGGGGCGAAGGTGGTCATGGCTACTCCCGTTGTGCTTCTCGCTTGTGGTGACCGAATACCGAACGTCCACAACGGATTTCTGAAAACCGGAAGGCCGGTGCACTTGTGCGCTGGTGGCGTGTCCGGGCGACGACGTGTTTGTCGGCAGACACTAGATCGCTGAGGTGCCGCCGTCGACGACCAACTCCATGCCATTGACATAGCTCGAGTCGTCGGAGGCGAGGAACAACGCGACCGATGCGATCTCCTCGGGACGGCCCATCTTTCCCCGCGGGATCATGGACTCGAACTGCGCCTTCGTCGGTTCGTCCATCACCTGCTCCAGAATCGGCGTGGCGACCTGGCCGGGGGTCAGCACATTCACCCGAATCTTCCTGTCCTTCAACTCGGACACCCAAACCCGTGCGTAAGCGGGAAGCACGGCCTTGCTGGCTGCGTACACACTCCAATCGGGGTAGCCCTTGAGCGAAGCGTTGGACCCCGTCATGAAGATCGAGCCGCCGTCGTTGAACAGCGGCAGCGCCTTCTGGACCGTGAACAGCGTGCCGCGCGCGTTCAGCGAGAAGGTGGCGTCGAACTGCGCCTCGGTGATCTCGCCGAGCCTGCCCTGCTCGCCCATCCCGGCACTTGCCCACAACACGTCGATCGAGCCCTTTTCTTGCTTGACCGTGTCGAACAACCGGTCCAGATCGTCGAGGTTGGCCGAGTCGCCCTGCACGCCGGTCACGTTCCCGCCTATCAGCTCGACGGCGTCATCCACAGCTTGCTGCCGCCGGCCCGAAATGAAGACGTGAGCACCTTCGTCAACGAACAACTTCGCACCGGCCAGCGCCATCCCGCTCGTCGCGCCGGTGATCACCGCAACCTTGCCATCGAGCTTTCCCATGGTCACTCCATTCGTTCGACAGTGCCGATGCTATGTACACCGATCTGAGTACTTAACGTATCCCACGAGAGTGGAGGTCGCAAGCTATGTACACCGATCGGTACCCAACTGAGCTACGATGGGCTGATGACGGAGTTGGAGAAAGGGCCGCAAGGCCTGCGCCGCGGCAGGGGCGCACGAGAGCGCATCCTCGGCGCTTCTCGGCAACTCTTCCGCGAACAAGGCATCAACTGCACCGGCCTGGACCAGCTCTGCGCGGTTGCTCAGGTGTCGAAGCGCACGTTCTATCAGCACTTCACCAGCAAGGATGAGCTGATCGCCGAGTACCTACGCCGATTCGATCCCGACGTCCTGCCCGAAGTGTTCGACCGCACCGACCTGACACCGCGCGAACGGCTCCTCGCTGCCTTCGACATTCACGGGCCCCTGTGCCCGTTCATCGCGGCGGCCGTCGAAATCCGCGACCCCAGCCACCCGGCACGCATGCACGCCTGCGACTATAAAAAGGCTTTTGCCGCGCGGCTCACCGAAACCGCGCGCGAGGCCGGCGCCACCAACCCAGAACAGCTCGGCGAACAACTGGCTCTGCTCCTGGATGGCGCCTCGGCCCGCAACCGAGTCCTCAATACCGAAACCTTCGCCACCGCCGCCGCCATCGCAGCCGTCCTCATCGACAACGCCATCCCCATCGCAGCGGTCCGCGCTCCCTCGCCTCCTCGGCGCAAGCCTGATCTTCATTGACGGGAGAAATTAGGCCAGCGACTCTTCCCATGCGCGGTGCAGTGCCGCGTACCGGCCGTCGGTGCGGCCGATCAGGTCCTCAGGCGCACCGTCCTCGATGATGCGGCCGTGCTCGAGCACCAGCACGCGGTCAGCGACCTGCACCGTGGACAGCCGATGCGCGATGACAAGCGCCGTCCGGTCGGCCAGCACGGTCTCCAGTGCCCGTTGCACCATCCGCTCGCTCGGGATGTCCAGCGAGGACGTCGCCTCGTCGAGGATCAGCACCGCGGGGTCGGCCAGGAAGGCCCTGGCGAAGGCGACCAACTGCCGCTGACCCGCCGACAGCCGTCCGCCGCGCTTGGCGACGTCGGTGTCATAGCCCTCGGGAAGCGCGTCGATGAACCGGTCCGCACCGACGGCCCTCGCCGCCGCGACGACCTCATCGTCAGTCGCGTCGGGCCGGCCGAACCGAATGTTGTCGGCCACGGTGCCGTCGAACATGAAGTTCTCCTGCGTGACCATCACGACGTGGCGACGCAGGTCGGTCTGCGCGAGGTCGCGTAGGTCAACGCCGTCCAACGTCACCGAGCCCGACGACGGATCATAGAAGCGCGCAATGAGTTTCGCGATCGTCGTCTTGCCCGCCCCGGTGGTACCCACGAGTGCGACGGTCTGGCCGGCGGGCACCGTCAAGTCGAGGTCCGGCAGGACGGGCCGCCCGTCGACGTAGGAGAACTGCACATCGTGGAAGGCGATGTCACCGCGCACGGTGTCGAGTTCGACGGGCTCCCGCGGGTCCCTGATACCCGGCCGCTCGGCGAGCACGCCCGCCAGTTTCTCCAATGCCGAGGAGGCGGACTGGAAGGTGTTGAAGAACTGCGAGATCTCCTGCATCGGCTCGAAGAACATCCGAAGGTAGAGCAGGAACGCCGCCAGCGTGCCGATGGTCATCTCACCGTGCAGCACCCGGTAGCCGCCGTAGAGCAGCACCACGCCGGTGGTGAGGTTGCCGACCAGTTTCACGCCGGGCATGAAGATCGCGAGCAAGCGGAAGGTCTTCTCGTTGATCTCGCGGTAGTCGTCGGCGACGTTCTCGAAGATCTCCTGGTTGCGGGGTTCACGGCGGTAGGCCTGCACGGCCTTGATACCGGTCATGGTCTCGACGAACTGCACGATCACCAGCGCGGCACTCTCACGCACCTTGCGGTAGATCTTGGCCGACTCGTTGCGGAACCACCAGACCAGCGCCACCAGGATCGGGAAGGCGGCCAGACACATCAGTCCGAGCCGAACATCCAGCGTCACAAGCAGAATGGACGTGCCGATCAGTGTGAGCGCCGCGGTGATCAGGCCGTCGAAACCGGTCTCCAGCATGTCCTGGATGGCCTCGACGTCATTGGTGGACCGGCTCACCACACGGCCCGAGGTGTAGCGGTCGTGGAACTTGATATCAAGCCGCTGGAAATGCCGGAACACCCGGCGCCGCAACTCCAGCAGGACCTTCTGCCCGACGCGGCCCGACCGCCGCAGGAAGAACAACCTGCTGGTGGCCTGCACCAGCACCACCACGCCCATCGTCGCCACGACCATCATCAGGGTGTGCGCCGAGCCGCCGTCGATGAGCGGTGGAATGCCGCGGTCGATGCCTCGCTGGACCAGAAGCGGAACGGAAAGGCGCGCAGCGTTTCCCACCACGACGACGAGGGCGAGCAGCGCAAGGGTGCGAGCGTACGGCCGCAGCAGCGACCCGAGCAGCGCGCGGGCTTCGCGGCGCCGCGGCAGGTTCTCGTCGATCGGCAGGTCGTCGCTCTGATCCTCGTCGAACTTGCCGCGCCATTCCGCGGCGGTCGATGGAGTCGGCTCATTGACGGTGGTCATCGGCCCTCCGCCTCCGAGGTGACGAACCTTTGCTCCACGCGATCGCGGTCCAGCGCTTCCTGCTCTTCGTAGGCCACCTCGAGTCGGCTTCGGTCCTCGGCCTCCTGCCAGTCGCAGGCACGCTCGCTTCCGTCGTCGAGTTCGTCATCGGCGGCGAGCAGATAGCGGTACTGCGGCACGGTGGCCAGCAATTCGGCGTGCGTGCCGATGTGGGTGATGGCACCGCCGTCCAGCAGCGCCACCTTGTCGGCGAGCAGCACCGTCGACGCGCGGTGCGCGACCACGATGCCCGTCACCTCGTGCAGCACCCGGCGCAACGCCTCTTCGACGACGGCCTCGGTGTGCACGTCCAGCGCCGACAACGTGTCGTCGAGCACCAGGATCCGCGGTGCCGCCAAAATGGCACGAGCCAGCGAAAGCCGTTGCCGCTGACCGCCAGACAGGCTCATGCCCTGCTCGCCGATGCGGGTGTCCAGACCGTACGGCAGGTCGTAGACGAACTGTGCGGCGGCGACCTCGATGGCCTGGGTCATCTGCTCGTTGGTCGCACCAGGCGCACCCAGCCTCAGATTCTCGGCGACCGACATCGAGAACAGCGTCGGATCCTCGAACGCCGTGGCCACCGTCTCGCGCAGCGCGGGCAACGACAGATCACGAATATCGGTGCCGTCGATGCGGATCGCGCCCTCGGTGACGTCGTAGAGCCTCGACAGCAGCGAGGCCAACACGGACTTGCCCGAGCCGGTCGAGCCGACCAGCGCCAGCGTCTCCCCCGGCTCCACGGTGGCCGTGACGTGGCGTAGAACCCAATCGTCGGGCTTGGCGTCGGGGAAGCGGAACCCCACGTCGACCAGTTCCAACCGTCCGCCCGACGGTGCCACAGCGTCCGGGCCATCGACGATTTCCATTGGCGCATCGAAGATCTCGGCGATGCGGTTCGCGGCGGTGAACGACTCCTGCGTCATCGACAGCAGGAAGCCCAGCGACGCGATCGGCCAGACCAGCGACAGCATCATCGTGATGAACGCGACGAGCGTGCCCATGGTGACCAGACCGTGGCCGGCGGCGTAAGCCCCGAATCCGAGCACCACGATCAGCGTGAGGTTCGGAATGATCTCGAGCAGCGTCCAGAACTTCGCCGAAACCGACACCCTGTCGACCTGAGTGTCGTACAGGTCGGTGAGCTGATTGTCGAACCGTTCGTAGACGTAGTCCTCACGGCCGAACGACTTCACCACCCGCAGCCCCAGCGCGGATTCCTCGACGTGCGTGGCGACCTGACCGCCCTGATCCTGCGCCAGCCGCGACAGTCGGGTGTACTCCTGCTGGAAGTGCAGCACGGTCGCGGCGATCGGCACGATCGACAGCAGCACCACCACACCGAGCGGCCAGTACATCGCCAGCAGGATCGCGGTCACCACCGTGATCTGGATGACGTTGAGCAACAGGAAGACCAGGCCGAACGACATGAATCGGCGAATCGTCCCGAGGTCGTTCATGATCCGCGACAACAGCTGGCCGGACGGCCAGCGGCTGTGGAACGACATCGGCAGGATCTGCAGGCGGGCGTAAAGGTCCTTGCGGATGTCGGCTTCCACGCCCATGGTGGCCCGTGCGACCAGCCACCGCCGGATGAACCAGAACACCGCTTCGGCGACGCCGACGCCCATCGCCGCGGCGCCGAGCGTCCAGAGGCCCTGCTGGTCCTGATGGCGCACCGGACCGTCGATCACGGCCTTGGTCATCAGCGGAATCGCCACCGTGGCGGTGAGGCTGAGCAGCGCGGTTGCGACCATCGCGATCCAGCGGCCGCGGTAAGGCATGAGATAGGGCAGGATGCGCCACAGATCCGAGCTCGGCCTGGCGCGCTTGGCCGGCGGCGCAATTGCGGGCGCCGCGCGAAGCGCGTTCAGGGAGTCGGTCATTTAGTACATCTTCCCATTGCGGGCAAATCGATAACCCTGCCGGCGATATGGCAGCACGGTCATGCGGCGACCTTGTCGTCGCCGAACTGCGTCTCGTAGAGGTCGGCATAGCGTCCGCGGCGGGCCAGCAGTTGGTCGTGTGTGCCACGCTCCACGATGCGGCCGTCCTCCACGACGAGGATGACGTCGGCGGCGCGCACCGTGGACAACCGGTGGGCGATGACGATCGAGGTCCGACCTGCGAACGCTTCGGCAAGGGCCTGCTGCACCGCGACCTCGGACTCCGAGTCCAGCGACGCCGTCGCCTCGTCCAGCACGACCACCCGTGACCTTCCCAGCAGCAGTCGCGCGATCGTCAACCGCTGACGCTGTCCGCCGGACAGACGGTATCCGCGCTCACCGACAACTGTGTCCAACCCGTCGGGCATCTCCGCAACCACGTCGGCCAGCCGCGCGCGGCGCAGCGCCTCCCACAACTGGTCGTCGGTCGCGGCAGGAGCGGCCAACGCGAGGTTCGACCGAATGGACTCGTGGAACAGGTGCCCGTCTTGGGTGACCATGCCGACCGTGTCCTTCAGCGACGCGAAGGTCAGGTCGCGTACGTCGATGCCGTTGAGGCGGACCGCGCCGGAGTCGACGTCGTACAGGCGTGCCAGCAGGGCTGCCGTCGTTGACTTACCCGCGCCGGATGAGCCGACCAACGCCACCATCTGACCGGGTCGGGCGGTGAACGAAATACCGTGCAGCACCTCGTCCCCGCCGCGATCGTCCAACTCGGCGACCTCTTCGAGCGAGGCCAGCGACACCTTGTCGGCAGCCGGGTAGGAGAACCGGACTGAGTCGAACTCAACGGTGACCGGGCCGTCCGGAACCGTCCCGGCGTCCGGACGCTCACCGATCAGCGGCACCAGATCGAGCACCTCGAAGACCCGCTCGAAACTGACCAGTGCGGTGGCGATCTCGACTCGTGCATTGGCCAGCGCGGTCAGCGGCGCGTACAGCCGGGTCAGCAACAGCGCCAGCGACACGATCGCGCCGGCCTGCAGATGCCCGCCGATCGCCAACGCCCCGCCCAGCCCGTACACCAACGCCAGGGCCAGCGCCGACATCAGCGTCAGCGAGTTCATGAACGTCGACTGCAGCATTGCCGTGCGCACCCCGATGTCGCGCACTCGCCCGGCCCGCACGCCGAACTCGCGGGACTCGGCGGCGGTGTCGCCGAAAAGCTTGACCAGCGTCGCGCCGGGTGCCGAGAACCGCTCGGTCATCTGCGTGTTCATCGTCGCGTTGTGAGCGGCCGACTCGCGAGACAGCCGAGCCATCGCCGTGCCGATCCGGCGGGCCGGAATCACGAACAGCGGCATCAAGGCCAACGACAGCAGCGTGATCTGCCACGAGATCCGCAGCATCACCACGAGCGTCAGCGTCAACGTGACGATATTGGTCACCACGCCCGACAGCGTGTCGGAGAAGGCCCGCTGGGCACCCATCACGTCGTTGCCCAGCCGGCTCACGAGTGCACCCGTTCGGGTGCGGGTGAAGAACGCCACCGGCATCCGCTGCACATGGTCGAACACTGCGGTCCGCAGGTCCAAGATCAGCCCTTCACCGATCACCGATGACAACCATCGCGTCACCAGCGAAACGACCGCTTCCGCGACCGCGACCGCGGCGATGACGGCGGCGAGCGTCATCACCATCGCCGAACTGCCTGCGCCGGTGATCTCGTCGACCACCCGACCCGCCAGCAGAGGGGTCGCCACGGTCAGTCCCGCGGCGCCCACGCTCACCGCCAGGAAAACCGCGAGTCTGCGGTGATGCCGTCCGGCGAAACGCCAGATCCGGCCGAGCAACCGACGGTCGGCCAACGAGTGCAGATCGCCGCCGCGTGCGTGCGTCTGCCGATAGAGCGATTGCCTGGCAACCGTTTCCAAACTCATGGATTCACCGTAAAACCTCAACAATGGATGAGGTCAAAGCCTTCCCCGGGTGTCGGGGCGTGAATTCAGATGCCCGAGCGCGACTCAGCCGTCGTCGCGATGCGCCTTCTGCAGTTCCCGTTCGGCGTCCTCGAGTGCGGCGCGCGCGTCGCGCAACCGCTCGAGCAAATCGTCCTTCTCGTGCTCCTTGCGGTCGGCCGCCCTGGCCTCCTCCATCGAGTTCAGCACGATGCCGATGAACAGGTTGAAGATCAGGAAGCTGGCGAGCAGCACGTAGCTGATGAAGAACAGAATGGTCCACTGCGAAATCTCTTGGCCCATCGCGACATTGTCGGGAAAGTTCTCCAGCGTGAGCATGACGAACATCGTGAGCATCGCCAGGCCCACGTTGCCGTAGTTGGCCGGATCGTGGCTGCCGAACAGCACCCAGCCGGCCATCCCGTAGATGAAGATCAGCACGAACGTCGCCGCGGCCAACGATGCGATGCCCGGCACGCTCCTGCCCGCGGCGCTGACCAGCACACGCAGGTCGGGCAGGAAGCGCACGAGGCGCACGATCCGCAGCAGTCGCACCATTCGGAGCAGCATGGCGTTCGCCCGCAGTGCAGGCACGAAGGATGCGACCACGACGATGAAGTCGAAGATGTTCCAGCCGTCCTTGACGAACTCCCGCGGGTTCCACCGATACGCCGTCAGTCGGATGAGCAACTCGACGACATAGATGCCGAGGATGACGTTGTAGATCGTGGCGAACAGCGGTTCGTGGCGGCTGGCGAGGTCCGCATAAGTCCCCATCCCCAGCACGATCGCGTTGATGACGATCACGCCGACGATGAAGAGTTCGAAGCTGCGGTTATTGATCAGCGCGCGGCAGCGATCCGGGATCGAGTTCGATCCGGCCGGCTGCGGTTGGGGGACCCGTTCCGGCGGCGGTGCCCCGACAGCGTCGGGGGAAGTGAGCGTCACCCTATGTAGATAGCAGTACGGGGGTGTGTTTGCTATAGCTAGCGCACTCTTTTTTGGCGCTGACGTCAAATAATCCCGAAATAGCCGATAACACCCGCGGCAATCACGACAAGCAAGGGATTGGTCTTGGTGAAGACGAAGATCGCTGTGCAGACCGCTGTCAGCACATAGGCCCGCCAGTCGTGGTCCGCGGTCCGGCTCATCACCAGCGAGGTGGCCATGATCAGACCGACGGTCAGCGGCGCGAAGCCCTTCTCGACCGCGACCCGCCACTTGGACTTCTGCGCCTTCTGCCAGAACAGCGTCACCGTGTACATGAGCGAGGCGGCGGGGACGATCATCGCGGCCGTGGCGATGAGTCCCCCGACGATCGCGCCGGGCACGCCCCCGACCGACAGTCCTGCGCCGTATCCCACCAGCGTGACGATCAGGATGCTCGGACCCGGTGCGGTCTGCGAGATCGAGAAGATATCGGCGAACTGCGCGTTGGTCATCCAGTGATGCCCATCGACCGCCTGACGATGCATATCGGGCAGCACCGCATTTCCGCCGCCGATGGAGAGCAGGGATAGCCCGGCGAACATGCCAGCCAACTCGAGGTAGGTGCTCATGATGATTGCGCGGCGGGGTTTCTCGGCCACGCCCAGAGCAGTGCCAACGGCGCGACGATCAGCAGCGTCAGCGGGAGGGGCAGCCGCACAAGGCCATTCAGCACGAAAGCCAATCCGAAGAGCGCTATCGGCACGACCCCGGTCAGGCACTTCCTACCGGTCTGGATCACCATCGCAATCGTCAGTGCCACGGCCGCCGCCGATGCGCCGTGCAGAACACCCTTGACCGCGGCCTGCTCCTTGAAGCGGAAATACAGGAACGCCATCACCAGAACGATGATCACCGGCAGAAAGCACAGGCCGAACAGCGCCGCGAGCACGCCGGGCAGCCCGCGCATCTTGCTGCCCGCGAAGACGGCCATATTCACCTGATTCGCGCCGGGCAGGATCCGGCACATCGTCATCGCGGAGAGGAACTCCTCTTCGCCGAGCCACTGCTTCTCGACGACGAGTACCTCCCGCGACCAGGCCGACAGGCCGCCGCCGAATGAAGCCAGCGCTATGTGGTTGAACGTCCACGCCAACTCGACCAGCGAGACCTTCTCCAGCCCTGCGGGCTCATTCATGCATGAGTTCGTGGTCGTGCGGAAAATCGTCCTCGTGGTGATGCGACGTCTCCAGCGGGTCCGGCGGCTCGTAGTGGTGCGACAGCTCCCAGTCCGCGGCGAAGACCTGCGTCAGACGCGCCACCGTCGGCGGATCCGAAACGAGTATCCCGAGCTCACGACGCAAATCAAACGCGCTGCGATCGATGTTCATCGACCCGATCAACGCGCGCTCGTCGTCGACAAGCAGAAGCTTTGCGTGCACTCGCAGATTCTTCTGCTTGTGCACCTTCACGCCGAAGCGGCGCAGAGTGCGTAGCGACGCGAAGGTGTCGAGGATGTCCCATTCGCTGATGCCGTGCTTGCCACCGCAGAGCACACGCACCTTCACGCCGCGATCGGCCGCGGACGCGATTCGCTCGAGAATGACGGCGTCGACGTATTTGGGGTGTTGGATATCGAGCCGGTGCGCGGCCGTGTCGATGAATTGCGCCATGTGATAGCGGGAATTGGAGTTGCTCCAGAGCAGACCCTCGTACGCCGAGCAGGTCCAGTCGAGTTCCTGCCAATCGGCATCGAAGACTTCGATGATCTGCGCGACGTGCACGGGGTCGTGGGTGATCACGCCGTAGTCACGGGTCAGCGTGAAGTATTTCGTGCAGAGATTGAATGTGGCGACGAGGGCGGCTCTGTCATCGGCCACGATCGACTTCTCGTGCGTGACATAGAACTTGGGATTGGACCACCGGACGGTGATACCGGCCGCGGCGAATCGCTCGAACGTCTCGTCGTTGGCCCGGTCGCCTCCCGAGCGTGCGGGGTTGAGCATGACGCGTACGTCGACACCCGCATTGCGCCGTTCGATCACCGCCTGGATCAGGATCTCTTCAGTGAAGGTGAACTGTTTGATCAGCAGCGAATTTTGTGCCGAGGAAATCAATTCGCGGACCGGATCCACACCGTCATCGGGCTCGACGATCAACCGGGGCGAAGGAGCTGGCACAAGTTCCGGATGCTAGCAGCGCGTGAATTTGCCCGCTTTGCTATCACGCGATCGTTTCGCGGGCCGTGACACGGCAGTGACAAGACCGTCGCTACGGCGAGACAGTCCTACCTACGCGCCTGACACATGGCGGGGACACCATCAGGCAAGATTGGGGCCATGGCCAGTGGCAGTGAAGGTGCAGCGTCACCCCGGGTGCTCGTGGTCGACGACGACCCCGACGTGCTCGCCTCACTCGAGCGCGGACTGCGGCTGTCCGGTTTCGACGTGTCCACCGCGATCGACGGCGCCGAAGCGCTGCGCAGCGCGACCGAGACCCGCCCCGACGCGATCGTGCTCGACATCAACATGCCGGTGCTCGACGGCGTCAGCGTGGTCACGGCGCTGCGCGCCATGGACAACGACGTCCCCGTCTGCGTGCTCTCGGCCCGCAGTTCGGTCGACGACCGTGTCGCCGGCCTCGAAGCGGGGGCAGACGATTACCTGGTCAAGCCGTTCGTGCTGCAGGAGCTGGTGGCACGGGTCAAGGCGCTGCTTCGCCGGCGCGGTTCGACGGCGACGTTCTCCTCGGAAACCATCCAGGTAGGTCCGTTGGAGGTCGACATCCCCGGCCGCCGCGCCCGGGTCAACGGCGTGGACGTCGACCTGACCAAGCGCGAGTTCGATCTGCTCGCGGTGCTGGCCGAGCACAAGACCGCGGTGCTTTCGCGAGCTCAGCTGCTCGAGCTGGTGTGGGGATACGACTTCGCCGCCGACACCAACGTCGTCGACGTTTTCATCGGGTACCTTCGCCGCAAGCTCGAGGCCGGCGGCGCGCCCCGGCTGCTGCACACGGTGCGTGGAGTGGGATTCGTCCTGCGCACGCAGTAGTCCGATGAGCCTGCTGACGCGGATCTTCCGCCGCACCCCGTCCCTTCGCCAGCGAGTGGCGTTCACCAGTGCCATCGCCGGGGCGATCGTCGTCGTCATCGCGGGCACCGTGGTCTGGTTCGGCATCACCGACGCGTGGAACGAACGGCTGGACCGCAGGCTGGACGAGGCGGCGGGGTTTGCGATTCCGTTCCTGCCGCGCGGGCTCGACGAGATCCCGAAATCGCCCAACGACAAGGACGCGATCATCACCGTGCGCAAGGGCGGGCAGGTGACGTCGAACTCCGACGTCGTGCTGCCGCAGCTCGAGCCGGGGTACGCCGATACCTACGTCGACGGTGTGCGCTACCGGGTCCGCACGGTGGACATCCGGCTGCCCGAGCCGATGTCGGTGGCCGTCGGCGCGACCTACGAGGGGACCATCGCCGACATCAACAACCTGCATCGCAGGGTGATCGTCATCTGCACCCTGGCGATCGGCGCCGCCACGGTCGGCGGGTGGGTGCTTGCCGCATTCGCCGTGCGGCCGTTCAAACGCCTTGCCCAACAGACCCGTCAGATCGACGCGGGCGACGAGGATCCCGACATCGAGGTCAGCGGAGCCACCGAAGCCGTCGAGATCGCCGAGGCGGTGCAGGGTCTCGTCGAACGGGTGTGGAACGAACAGGACAAAACCAAGGCCGCGCTGACGTCAGCCCGCGACTTCGCGTCGGTGTCGGCGCACGAACTACGGACCCCGCTGACCGCGATGCGGACCAACCTCGAGGTGCTGGCCACCCTGGATCTGCCCGAGGAGCAGCGCAAGGAGGTCGTCAACGACGTCATCCGCACGCAGTCGCGCATCGAGGCCACCCTCGGGGCGCTGGAGCGGCTGGCGCAGGGTGAGCTGTCGACGGCGGACGACCACGTGCCCGTCGACATCACTGAACTGCTCGACCGCGCCGCACACGACGCCATGCGCGTGTACCCGGAGTTGGACGTGTCGTTGGTGCCCGCGCCGACGGTGATCATCGTCGGACTGCCCGCCGGTCTGCGGTTGGCGGTGGACAACGCAATCGCCAACGCGGTCAAGCACGGTGGCGCGTCCCGCGTGCAGCTCTCGGCGGTCAGTTCGCGCGCCGGCGTGGAGATCGCGATCGACGACGACGGCAGCGGCGTTCCCGAGGAGGAACGCGAGGTCGTGTTCGACCGGTTCATTCGTGGCTCGACCGCGTCGCGCTCTGGCTCCGGGCTTGGGCTAGCGCTGGTCGCCCAGCAGGCCGAATTGCACGGCGGCACAGCTGCTCTGGACGAGAGCCCGCTCGGCGGCACTCGACTGTTGCTGAGGCTGCCCGGTCCGAGCTAGTTGTTCGCGGCCCGTGTTACTTGGTGCCAAGCAGGTCGATCACGAAGATCAACGTCTTGCCGGACAGCCGGTGCCCGCCGCCCGCGGGCCCGTAGGCCTGCGCCGGCGGGATGACCAGCTGGCGCCTACCGCCGACCTTCATGCCGGGGATGCCGTCCTGCCATCCCTGGATCAGACCGCGCAGCGGGAATTCGATCGACTCGTTGCGGGCCCACGAACTGTCGAACTCCTCGCCGGTGTCGAACTCGACGCCGACGTAGTGCACCTCGACGGTGCCACCGGGCACCGCCTCTGCACCCTCGCCGACCACCAGATCCTTGATGACCAGTTCGGCAGGCGGGGGACCGTCGATGAATTCGATCTCGGGCTTCTGCCCTGATGTGGAAGTCACCGTATCCACCGTAGTCGGGCACACTGAACCCATGGCGAAGGACCAAGACATTCTCGACCAGGTGAACCAGCTGGTCGCCGAGGAAAAGGAGCTGCGGGCCCAGCTGCAGCACCGCGAGATCGACGAGTCCGAGGAACATCAGCGCCTTCGTGCGCTCGAAGTCCAGTTGGACCAGTGCTGGGACCTACTGCGTCAGCGCCGGGCGCTCCGTGAGACCGGCGGCGATCCGGGGGCGGCCAGCGTGCGTCCGCCCGACGAGGTCGAGGGCTACCTCAACTGAGCGGTCCAGCGACATTCGACACCGGAGCCGCGACGTCGGCGACATTCGATGTCGTCATCGTTGGCGGCGGACACAACGGGCTGGCGGCCGCTGCGTACCTGGCCCGTGCGGGCCGTCGCGTTCAGGTGCTGGAGCGGCTCGACCACGTCGGTGGTGCGGCGGTGTCCGCCCACGCATTCGACGGTGTGGACGCGCGGTTGTCCCGCTACTCCTATCTGGTGAGCCTGCTGCCCCGGACCATCGTCGAGGATCTGGGTGCCCGGGTGCGGCTGGTGCGCAGGCGCCACTCGTCCTATACCCCCGACCCGGCGACTGAGGGCCGAACCGGGCTGCTGATCGGACCGCCGTCGACGTTCGGCGCGATCGGCGCGGGCTCCGACGAGGCGGGCTTCGACGAGTTCTACCGGCGTGCTCGCGCGCTGACGTCGCGGATGTGGCCGACGCTGCTGCGGCCGCTGGGTACCCGTACCGACGCGCGCAAGCAGGTGGGCGACGACGCCGCATGGCACGCGATGGTCGACAAGCCGATCGGGCACGCCATCACCGACGCCGTGTCCAACGACCTCGTGCGTGGCGTGATGGCCACCGATGCGTTGATCGGCACGTTCGCGCGCGTAGACGATCCCTCGCTGACGCAGAACATCTGCTTTCTGTACCACCTGCTCGGCGGCGGCACCGGCGACTGGGACGTCCCGATCGGTGGGATGGGTGCGGTCAGTGGCGCGCTGGCCGCCGCGGCCGCCGGCTATGGCGTCGAAATCGTCTGCGGTGCAGAGGTTTACGCCATGGATCCCGAAGGGGTGGTGCGTTATCACCGTGACGGGAAGGACCACCGCGTACAAGCCGGGCACGTATTGGCGAACGTGACTCCGACCGCGCTGGCTGCATTACTGGGCGAACCCACGCCCGACCAGGCGCCCGGCGCGCAGGTGAAGGTGAACCTGATGCTGCGCAGGCTGCCGCGTCTGAACGACCAGACCGTCGCGCCGGAGCAGGCGTTCGGCGGGACGTTTCACATCAACGAGACCTACCGCCAACTCGACACCGCGTACACGCGCGCTGACCACGGCGTGGTGCCCGACCCACTGCCGTGCGAGATCTATTGCCACTCGCTGACCGATCCGACCATCCTGTCCGACGACCTGCGCGCCTCCGGTGCGCAGACGCTGACGGTGTTCGGCCTGCACACACCACACTCTTTGATCACCGGACGCGACCCCGACCGGATGCGCGATACCTTGACCTCCGCGGTGCTCAACTCACTGAACTCCGTTCTGGCCGAACCTATTCAGGATGTGCTGATGCAGGACGCGGCGGGCCGGCTGTGTATCGAAGCGAAGACGACGATCGATCTGGAGCACTCGCTGGGCATGACGGCGGGCAACATCTTCCACGGTGCGCTGTCGTGGCCGTTCGCCGAGGATGACGAGCCACTGGAGACGCCCGCACAGCGTTGGGGCGTGGCCACACACCATGACCGGATTCTGTTGTGCGGCTCAGGATCACGCCGAGGAGGCGCGGTCTCGGGCATCGGCGGGCACAACGCCGCCATGGCGGTTCTGGAAATGTGATTTCGGTGCGCTAACGACCGCTGAGCGACTGTACGCGCACCAAAATCGCCATCAGCGTTTTGAGTTCGGCGTCGTCGAGTGCCGCCAGAGCATCGGGCGCCGGGTCGGTTATCGCGTCGATCTCGCGAACCGTTGCTCGGCCGTCTTCGGTGAGCGAGACGATCTTGCACCGTCGATTCGTCGGATCGATCTCGCGTACCACCAGCCCGCGGTCTTCGAGATCGTTGACCGCCACCGTCGCCGCGGGAGCGTCGATGGTGGCCGCATGCGCCAACTCCTTGACCGACATCGATTGCCGGCTCAGCCGCTTGAGCATGCGGATCCTGCTGAACGGCAGGCCTGACCGTTCGATCACCGCCCGCTTCCAGGAGTCGCGGTTGTCGATCACCACGGCGGCCATGGCGCGCCAGACTTCGTCGGCCAGCGGGTTATTTGACATCCACGATCTCCCTTTGCGTTGCCGGACCTGCGATCAACGGTGCGAGACGTTCAGCCGAGCGCAGCGCGCGCGGCGACGTCGAGTAGAAGCCAAGGACGAAGATGATCACGCCGAGCGCGGCACCGACGAACCACAGCGGGCGTGCCGCCACGGCGAAGTCCGCACCCATCGTGGCAAGTGCGGATCCCGCGACCGAACCACACAGCGCAACACCGAGACTCACGCCGATCTGTCTGCTGGTCGATGCGATCGCCGAAGCCGCACCGGCCCGATCGGTGGGCATACCACTGACCGCTGCGGTGGTGATCGGCGCGTTGACCATCGAGAATCCGATGCCGAACACCGCGAAGATCACGAGCAGCTGCCATACGGGCGTCGTCGCATTCAGCTGGCTGAGCATCAATGTCGCCGCGGTGATGAGAATTCCGGCGATCAGCAGCGACGGCCGACTGCCCCACCGCCCGACCATCCGGCCCGACAGCGGCGAGAACACAAGCGCGCCAATGGCTACCGGCAGATAGATCAACCCGGTGTTCATGGCCGAAAAGCCACGCTCGTCTTGCAGGTACAGCGACATCATGAACAAGAAGGCCCCCCACGCGGCGAACGCGCACACCGCGATCACGGTCGCGGACGCGAAAGGGATGCTTCGGAAGAACCGGAGATCGATGAACGGGTCGTGGCGTCGCGACTCGTATGCCAGAAACCCGACGAAGGCCACCGTCGCGACCACGCCGCAGGCGATGGTGCGAACGTCGCCCCAGCCCAGACCGGGACCTTCGATGAGCACGAAGACGATGCCGAACAGGAATGCCATGCCGAGGCCCTGTCCGACCGGGTCGACGTCGCGCATCGTCGCCGACTTGGACTCGGGCACGAAGATCGCTGTGAGCAGGATGGCCAGCGCGCAGATCGGCAAATTGATCCAGAACACCGCGCGCCAGTCCGCGAACTCGATGAGCGCCCCGCCGACGATCGGACCCAGTGCCATCGAGATGCCGACGACGCCACCCCAGATGCCGATCGCGCGGGCACGCTCGACGCGACCGGTGAACACCTGGGTGATGATCGACATCGCCACCGGATTCATCATCGAACCGCCGACGGCCTGCAGGAAACGCGCGGCGATCAGCGTCTCGATATTCGGTGCGAGGCTGCACATCATTGAGCCGATCGCGAACACCGTCAGGCCGATCTGGAATGTGCGCCTACGGCCGAACCGGTCGGCCGCCGCTCCCGACAACAGCAGCAGCGACGCCAGCACCAATGTGTAGATGTCGATGACCCACTGCAGCTGCGACGCCGTCGCGCCGAGGTCGGCCCGGATGCTGGGGATGGCGACGTTGACGATCGTTGCGTCCATCGACACGATCAGCAGGCTCAGGCAGCAGGACACCAAAATGATGGCCTTGCGCCGAGGGCTCATGGATCGGACGACAGTTTCATTCACACAACTATTGTGAAAATACAACTGTCCGGATGGCAAGCCCCACCGCGAGTGAAATGACTCGCAGTGAGTGCGCTTACCGGTTGCCGGTGTCGACGTAGTCGCGCTCGGTGTACCCGGTGTAGATCTGGCGCGGACGGCCGATCTTGCCGCCGCCCTCGTCGTGCATCTCACGCCAGTGCGCGATCCACCCGGGCAGCCGGCCCAGCGCGAACAGCACGGTGAACATCCTGGTTGGGAAGCCCATCGCCCGGTAGATCACGCCGGTGTAGAAGTCGACGTTCGGGTACAGCTTGCGCTCGATGAAGAAGTCGTCGGTGAGCGCGAACTCTTCGAGTTCCTTGGCGATGTCCAGCAGTTCGTCGTCGCCGCCGAGCTTGCCGAGAATCTTGTCGGCCTGTTCCTTGACGATGCGCGCCCGCGGGTCGTAGTTCTTGTAGACCCGATGGCCGAAGCCCATCAACTTGACGTTGTCTTCCTTGTTCTTGACCTTCTTGACGAAGGTCTGAACGTCGTCGTCGCCGACACGGATCTTCTCCAGCATCTCCAACACAGCCTGGTTCGCACCGCCGTGCAGCGGACCCCAGAGCGCGTTGATGCCGCCGGAGACCGAGGTGAACAGGTTGGCCTGCGACGAGCCGACCAGCCGCACCGTCGACGTCGAGCAGTTCTGCTCGTGGTCGGCGTGCAGGATGAACAGCATGTCGAGTGCGCGGACGAGCTCCGGGTCTACCTCGTAGGGCTCGGCCGGAAGCCCGAACGTCATCCGCAGGAAGTTCTCGACGAGACTCATCGAGTTGTCCGGGTAGAGGAACGGTTGCCCGACCGACTTCTTGTAGGCGTACGCCGCGATCGTCGGCATCTTGGCCAGCAGCCGGATCGTCGACAGCTCGACCTGCTCGTCGTCGAAAGGATCCAGTGAGTCCTGGTAGTAGGCGCTCAGCGCATTTGCCGCACTGGAGAGCACCGGCATCGGATGTGCGTTGCGCGGAAACCCGTCGAAGAACCGCTTGAGGTCCTCGTGCAGCAGGGTGTGCCGCTGAATCTGGGTGGTGAACGCCTCGAGCTGATCCGGGGTCGGCAGTTCGCCGTAGATCAGCAGGTAGCTGACCTCGATGAAGTTCGACTTCTCCGCCAGCTGATCGATGGGATAACCGCGATAACGCAGGATCCCGGCGTCGCCGTCGATGTAGGTGATGGCGCTCTTGGTCGAGGCGGTATTGACGAAACCATCGTCGTAGGTGGTGTAGCCGGTCTTGGCCAACAGCGAACCCAGGGCGATGCCGTCAGAACCTTCGGTGGCGTGGACGACGTCCAATTCAAGCTCGCCACCGGGGTAGTCGAGAGTGGCGTGCTCGTCTTTTTCGGCCACGGGGATCCCTTCTACGTCGCAAGGAATGCGGAGTTGCTCTTCAAAAGGTAGTCCCATTCCAGCACTCCCGCCCGCGGGGGGGTTGCCAGATCGTCAGACGGTCTGCCGATTGCCCGCCGTCAGGCTGGTGAACTCGGCGAATGTGCGTTCCAGGCGCTCGGCCACGTCGTCGATGCTCAATTGCGACCAGTCCCGGGTGTCGGCCACCAGGTCGGTGAGCGCCGCCATGAGCACCGAACCCCACACGGCGGAAACCAGCCGCGTCGGGCGATCGTCGACTCCCACCCCGATCCGCTTGGCGATCTCCACGTCGACGGAGTTGGCTCGGTATTCCAGTGCCGCCTGTCGCAAGGCCGGCGACGACAAAAGGATCCGCACGATGCACATGACGCGGTCCTGCGACAGTTCCCCTGACGGGGCGACCTTGGCCGCGTTGGCCATGGCGAGATAGGCCATCAGTAGCGCATCGAAGTGGTTGAGCTCGCGCGGTTGGCGGGCCAGTTCGACGGCCGTGCTGTCCAGCACTTCGTCGACCAGGGCCAGTGCGATGGCGTCCTTGGTGGCGAAGTACCGGCTGAACGTGCGTGGCGACACATCGGCGATGGCGGCGATCTGATCGACGGTGGTGCGGTCGAAGCCCTGCCGGTCGCAAAGGTCGACCGCGGCGTCGATGAGGGTGGCGCGAGTTCGCTGCTTCTTACGTTCCCGCAGGCCGAGGGTTGCCTCCCCGTTGAGATCAGACACAAATCGGATGTTAACCAGGCAACGTAAGAGGCCGCTGAGAAAAGTGGCACCCACCGACACTTGGCCCCCTACGTCACACTTTGTGGTCTTTGTCGTCGCCGGCCACGCGGTAACGGATGAAGGCGGGTACCAACAGCGTGCAGACCACCATGCCGATCACCACCAGCGCTCCGCCTCCGGCCGCCGCCACGGTCGTGCCGACGGCAGCGGCGGTTGCTCCGTGCACGGCATCCGCCAAGCGCGGCCCCCCCGCGACCACCACCGTGAACACCCCCTGCAGCCTGCCGCGAACCTCGTCGGTCGCCGCCAGCTGCAGAATCGTGTTTCGGAATACCGACGACACCATGTCGGCCGCGCCGCCAACAGCCAGGAACGTCAACGCAATCCACAACAACGGCCCGGCCGCGCCGTTGGCGAAACCGGCTGCGACGCCGAAGCCGATCATCGCGAGCCCCCACACCACGATCGCGAGCACCACCGCCAGCCCCTGCCGACGGATGCGCGGCAGCCAACCGGAGAACAGGCCACCCGCCACAGCGCCTACGGCCATCGCCGACGCCAGCAGCGCCATGGTGGTACCGCCGTCGACCGGTCCACCGAAGCTCTCATGAGCCATTTGCGGGAACAGCGCCCGCGGCATGCCCAGGATCATTGCGATCAGGTCGACGACGAATGACATCAGCACGACCTGGTTGCCGGCCAGGTAGCGAAAGCCATCGAGGACCGCCGAGAAACCCCACCTGCTGCGTACCGCCTCCATGACCGCCGCCGGGATGGGCGCCAGGCGGAACGTCGCCCATATCGGGGCCATGCACAGGATCGCGTCGATCAGATAAAGCGTGGACAGGTCGACCCATCGCAGCAGCACTCCCGCCAGCAGGGGACCAACGATCGCCCCGAACTGCATCACCGTGATGTTCAGCGAATTGGCCGCGGCGACCTGGTCGGCTGGCAATATGCGCGGGATCGCGGCAGAGCGGGTCGGCTGGTTGATCGCGAAAAAGGCCTGCTGCACCGACAGCAGGCACAGCACCACCCACACGTTGTTGAGCTCCAGTGCGGCTTGCACCCACAGCAGCACCGACGCCAGAGCCAGTCCGATGGACGCGATGATCAACAGCAGGCGACGGTCCATCGCATCGGCCCACGCCCCACCCCACAGGCCGAACACGATCAGCGGCACGAGCGCGAACAGTCCGGACAGGCCGACGTACGCCGAGCTTTGGGTGAGCGCGTACAGCTGCACCGGCACCGCGAAGATCGTGAGGTTGGCGCCGATTACAGTGACGATGCCCGCCAGCCACAGCCGCCGGAAGTCCGGCACGCGAAGGGGTGTGGTGTCGGCGAAGAATCGCCGCACCTAGGGCTGCAATCGCTCGATACGACTGCTGTGCATCGTCACCGGCAGCTCCGGATCGGTGGCGACACGAATCCTGTTGTGCACCCGGTTCTCCCGGCCCTGCCAGAATTCGACGACCTCGGGTGCGATGAGATACCCGCCCCAATTCGGCGGCACCGGAACCTCGTCGAGTTCGGCGAATCGCTGTGTCACGTCCGCCAACTGTTCGAGCAGCACCGCACGCGAGGCAATCGGTTCGGATTGGTGTGATGCCCAGGCGCCCAGCTGCGAACCACGCGGGCGCTTGGACCAGTAGTCGGCGGTCTGCTCGGCCGACACCTTGGTGACCAGTCCCCGGACGTGGACCTGGCGGCCAAGCAGGAACCACGGGAACGTCGCCGCCGCGTAAGGAATCGCGGCGAGGTCCTGACCCTTGGCGGAGTCGTAGTTGGTGAAGAAGGTGATGCCCTCGGCCCCCACGCTCTTGCACAACACCGAGCGGGTCGACGGGCGTCCGCGGGCGTCGACGGTGCCCACCACCATCGCGTTGGGTTCGGCCACCCCTGCCCGCTCGGCATCGGCTAACCACTTGTGCAGCAGCGCAACCCAGCCGTCCGCAAGCCAGTCGGCATCGAGGTCTCCGCTGCCGTCCTTCTCCACCGAGCCGTACTCGACCCGCATTCTCGCCAAATGGTCGTCGTCGCGAGTTGCCACGCGAACACGCTACGCCTCGACTGTTCGCCGAGGAGTTACCGACCGGTAGTGAAGGACGCGAGGCTGGGTGCGAGAATTTGCGCCATGACTACGACGTCAGCTGTTCCTGAAGATTTCGTGCCCGGACTCGAAGGCCTCGTCGCCTTCACCACCGAGATCGCCGAACCCGACAAGGACGGCGGTGCGCTGCGATACCGCGGCGTTGACATCGAGGATCTGGTCTCCCAGCACGTCACGTTCGGTGATGTGTGGGCGCTGCTGGTCGACGGCAAATTCGGCCGAGGCCTGCCGCCGGCCGAGCCGTTCCCACTCCCGATCCACAGCGGCGACGTCCGCGTCGACGTCCAGGCCGGTCTGGCCATGCTGGCCCCGATCTGGGGATACGCACCTCTGCTGGACATCGAGGACGAAACCGCGCGCGACCAGCTTGCCCGAGCGTCGGTGATGGCGCTCTCCTACGTCGCACAGTCCGCGCGCGGTATCTATCAGCCGGCAGTTCCCCAACGGATCGTCGACGAATGTTCCACCGTGACGGCACGTTTCATGACGCGCTGGCAGGGTGAGCCCGACCCCAAGCACGTCGAGGCGATCGACGCCTACTGGGTATCGGCAGCCGAGCACGGCATGAATGCATCGACGTTCACCGCCCGCGTGATCGCGTCGACAGGGGCTGACGTCGCGGCCGCGCTGTCCGGTGCCATCGGCGCGATGAGCGGACCCCTGCACGGCGGGGCGCCGGCACGGGTGCTCCCGATGATCGAAGAAGTCGAGAAGACCGGTGACGCGCGCGCCGTCGTCAAGGGCATCCTGGATCGCAAGGACAAACTGATGGGTTTCGGACACCGCGTCTACCGCGCCGAGGACCCCCGGGCGCGAGTGCTGCGCGCCACCGCCAAGCGTTTGGAGGCACCCCGCTACGACGTGGCTGTCGCTTTGGAGCAGGCCGCCCTGGCCGAGTTGCGGGAACGCCGTCCCGACCGCGCGATCGAGACCAATGTCGAGTTCTGGGCGGCGGTCATCCTGGATTTTGCGCAGGTGCCGATCCAGATGATGCCCGCGATGTTCACGTGCGGCCGCACGGCAGGGTGGTGCGCACACATTCTCGAGCAGAAGCGACTCGGTAAGTTGGTCCGCCCAGCGGCCATCTACGTGGGTCCTGACCCGCGCGGCCCCGAGTCCGTCGAGGGTTGGGACAAAGTCGCCCGGTCGTGACGACGGCGACGTTCATCTCGGCGGCAAGGAGTTTCGCCGCACTGGTGCGCGAGATTCCTTCCGACGCCTGGGGTGAACCCGGCCTCGGCGAGTGGGACGTCCGCGCCCTGGTCGGACACACGTCCCGATCGCTGACCACCGTGCGCAGCTACCTGCAGACCACCGCCGAGCGAGAAGACATCGCGACACCGCAGGAGTACTACGTGCGGGTCACGCCGTCGGCGCTGGGAATCGATCCGGCGGATGTCGCCGAGCGCGGCAGGCAGGCAGGCAGGGATCTCGGCGATGATCCGGCCGCCGCTGTCGACGAGTTGGTGTCAGGGGTGACGAGCGACCTCGCGGCCATCGGCGATCCGTTGATCGCGGTGATCGGCGGACTCGGCATTCGCCTGCGCACGTATCTGCCGACTCGGATATTTGAGCTGGCTGTACACGGGATGGACATTGCTAGAGCACTCGATATGCCGTTCCGGCCACCCGAGGCGGTGCTCGCCGAGGCACTCGACGTCGCCACGCGAACAGCCATCGCGACAGGACATGGGGATTCGGTGCTTCTGGCGCTGACGGGGCGGTCGACGCTGCCGCCGTCCTTCTCCGTGGTGTGAGCCCGCAAAGTTAGATACAACACGTGCGACCGCCGAAATGAACCTAAACCTGTGTGCTTCCTTTTAGGGTGGGCGGGTGCCCCAGATGGATCGCCGCAACATGATGATGATGACGGGTCTCGGCTTCTTGGCCGCCGCGATTCCCGCCGCCCAAGCCCACGCCAGCCCGACAAACCGCACGCCACTACCGGCGCAACCGCCGACTGCCGACCCGGGAACCTACATCTTCCACGACGAGTTCGACGGTCCTGCGGGATCTGCGCCGGATCCGTCCAAGTGGTTGGTCCAGACCTGGCAGGACGAGGTATACCCGCCGGTCGTGGGCATATACCGCGACGATCGCCGAAACGTCTTCGTCGACGGCAACTCCAACCTCGTGCTGATGGCCACCAACGACATGGGCACGTTCTACGGCGGCAAGCTGCGGGGTATCTGGCGCGGCATGATCAACCAGACGTGGGAAGCGCGAGTCAAACTCGACTGCCTGACGCCAGGCTGCTGGCCGGCGTTCTGGGCCGTCAACGAGGATCCGCTGCCCGACGGCGAGGTCGACGTCTTCGAGTGGTACGGCAACGACCAGTGGGCCCCGGGAACGACGGTGCACGCGGCGTCCAACGGCAAGACCTGGGAGGGCAAGTCGATCCCCGGTCTGGTCGACAACGCCTGGCACACCTGGCGGATGCATTGGGGCGAGGACGGTTTCACGTTCTGGCGGGATTACGTGGACGGTGCCGAACCGTACTTCCATGTGCCGCCCAACCCGATTCAGGTGTCGGGCCGACCCGACGACTGGCGGTGGCCCTTCAGCATCCCCGGCTATTGGATGCAGCCCATGTTCACCCTCGCGATCGGGGGGCCCGGCGGCGGCAATCCGGCCCTTGGTCGTTTCCCGGCGGCGATGCTGGTCGACTACCTCCGCGTTTGGTAAGCGTTCATCGCGTCGCTTTGATGACCTGAACCAGGTTGAACTGCCAGCGCTCCACCAGTCGGTAGCCGTGCTCGCGAGTGACCGCGAACGCAGGGGTGCCGCCGAATAGTGTGCCCGGCTCCATCACCGGATTCTGTTCGTGGGCAGGCCTTGCCGGGTCGGCCTGGGTGATGATCCACACGATGCGGCAGACACTCAGCGGCCCTGCCGACGCCTCCGGTATGAGGTTGGTGTCGAAGACGTCGCGGCGTTCGGTCGCCTTCTGCCACAGGCTGATATCGACCGCGTTCCGTCAGGCCTGTCTCTTATCCACCTCTTACGCCGCCGACTGTAA
>NZ_NVQE01000070.1 GCF_002591975.1 Mycobacterium neglectum
GCGCAAAGGGGTTGGGGGGCGCAGGCGGCAGCAGGTTGTTCAGGTTCGCGATCGCATCGTCGACGACGTTGCGCGGGGTGGGCGCGGAGAGCGGTCCGCCGCATGACGGCCAGGCGCCCTTGCCCTGACCGGCAAGCACGCGCTCAGCGACAGCGATCTGTTCTTCCTTCGTGGCCAGGAATGCCGACGGCGCATACTCGCCGCCGCCGTGGCCACTCCAGGTGCTCGGCGAGAACTGAAGTCCGCCGTGGTATCCGTTGCCGGTGTTGATGGCCCAGTTGCCGCCGGATTCGCACTTGGCGACCTGATCCCATTCGCCGTCGGTGGCTGCGTTGGCCTGCCCGGCGAGTGCGAGGCCTCCGGTGCCGATGACGGCACCCGTGAAGGCGATCTTCGCGACGTTTACGGCCGATGCAGTGGGCTTGCGATGCCGTCCACTCATAGGTGCGGTTGTTTCCTCTCTTCGGCGCCCGCGAGGTCAGCTGTCGGGTTCGGGCTGGAGAGGTTGCCCGGCCGGCGGCGTCGAAACGATGCCGGCTTCACCCCAAGGAGCTGAAATCAGCTCCAGGTCCTTCTGTTTCGGTGGACCGGTGGGTCCCCCGCCTCCGTCCAAATGTGTTCGTCGTTGGCTGGGTCCCGACTGGACGGAGCTCGGCGCGATCGGGGCGCAGCGGGTCACCCGATTGAGGTCGAGGGACTTGGGAGTTGACCGTAATGGCTGTGCAGGCGAGCGTCATCTTTTGCAGATAACGGCGTTTTCGCCAGCGGCAAATCCTAATAGAGCTCTAAACCCGCAGGAGATCGGAACGTTCTCGCAGGTGTTTGCGGCACGCCACCACCTCGTAGCCAGTTTGTGACCATTTTGTTATGTGACGCATATCACCATTAACCGCCGGCGAAGGGCGGAAGAACATCGACGGTCTGCGCGTTGGTGAGCGCCACGTCGGCGTCGCGGACGGCCACGCTGTCGCAGAGAAACGAGCAGCGCATCAATACTTTCGCGAGATTCTCGTCGCGCACGCTGAGTTGAGCCACCAGTTCGGCGAGTGTCGTGCCCCGCCGAATCCGGATCGTCTCGGATTCGTTACCCGCGGCAGCCCTCGCCGCGGCGAAAAACCGAACGATCACCTCAATCTCGGCGGTCTCCGAAGAAGTGGTCATGGGCTACCCGCCGATTGCGCTCATCGGGCGGTCCGGCTGGACGAAGTCGGGGTCGTTGATGCCGTGCCCGGCGGCCTTGACCCACATCGCAGCGCGCCACGCCGCTTCGAGGCCGTCGTCGTCGACACCGGTGCGCATCAGGTGGCGCAGGTCGGTCTCCTGCCGCGCGAACAGGCAGTTGCGAACCTGGCCGTCCGCGGTGAGGCGCGTGCGGTCGCACGCCGCGCAGAACGCGTGTGACACCGAGGCGATGATGCCCACCGTGCCGCGGTCGCCGTCGACCCGCCACAGCTCCGCGGGCGCCGAACCGCGCGGCTTCGAGTCAGGGGTCAGATCGAAATGCCGACGCAGGGCGGTGAGGACGTCGTCGGCGCCGATGGCCTTGCCGCGCTCCCACTGGTGGTCCGCGTCGAGGGGCATCTGCTCGATGATGCGCAGCTGGTATCCGTTGTCGACGCAGAACCGAAGCAGTTCGACCGCATCGTCGAGACCTGTGATCGGATCGAGCACCGCATTCACCTTGACCGGATTCAATCCGGCGGCCTTGGCGGCCTCGAGGCCGGCGAGCACATCGCCAAGCCGGTCGCGGCGGGTGATTTGGGCGAACCGTGCAGCGTCGACCGTGTCCAGCGACACGTTGATCCGGTTCAGCCCGGCCTGCTTCAACTTCGCTGCGCGCTTGGCCAGCCCAATTCCGTTGGTGGTCAAGGTTATTTCGGGCCGCGGTCGCAGTGACGCGGTGGCCGCGACGATGCCGTCCAGGTTTTTCGAGACCAGCGGCTCGCCGCCGGTGAACCGCACGCTGGTGATTCCGAGCCTCGTCACGGCGATACCCAGCAGCCGCATCAGTTCAGCCGACGACAGCAACTGCTCGCCAGGGAGCCAGTCCAGTCCGTCGGCCGGCATGCAGTAAGTGCAGCGCAGGTTGCATCGGTCGGTCAGCGACACCCGCAGGTCGGTGGCGATACGGCCGAAGGTATCGACCAGTGGGCCGTCGGTTGGCGCAGGGCGGGCCGGGCCCAACGACGGCACCCCGAGGTCGATGACCGTCATTCCGCGACACCGACTGGCCGGTCGCCCTGGCGGTTGAGGCTGTCCACCGGAACTATCTCCTTACCCAAGGGCAGTAGCGAGATCGGGATCATCTTGAGGTTGGCCAGCGCCAGCGGAATGCCGATGATCGTGACCGCCATCGCGACCGCAGTGACCACGTGGCCGATGGCCAGCCAGATACCGAACAGGATGACCCAGATGATGTTGCCGATCAGTGCACCTGGACGTGTCCCCGGCATGTCGACAATAGTGCGGCCGAATGGCCACAATGCATAGGACGCAATGCGCAGCGCCGCGAAACCGAATGGAATCGTGATGATCAGGATGAAGCAGATCAGCGCCGCAAGGAGATAACCCAACGCCAGCCAGAGGCCACCGAAGATCAACCATATGACGTTCAGGATCAGGCGCATCTTCCCTCCAGCGGTCGTTCCAGCCTACCGAGTAAAGCGGGTGAGGTCGGTTCGAGGTCCGAGTAAGATCGCCACGGACGCGTCCCTGCGCACGGGACGCTTTCCTTTTGTTCAGCGCTTTAGAAGACAAGCAGGTGAGACGAGTGCCGACCGGCCGGGTTAAGTGGTACGACGCCGAAAAGGGCTTCGGCTTTCTGTCGCAGGAGGACGGCGAGGACGTTTACGTCCGGTCGTCGGCGCTGCCGTCCGGTGTCGAGGGACTCAAGGCCGGGCAGAAGGTCGAGTTCGGCATGGCCGCCGGTCGTCGTGGCCCGCAGGCGTTGAGCGTGAAGCTCATCGATGCGCCGCCGAGCCTCACGCGCACCCGGCGTGAGGCCGCCGCCGCCGAGCACAAGCACACGCCCGACGAACTGCACGGCATGGTCGAGGACATGATCACGCTGCTGGAAGGGGCTGTTCAGCCTGAGCTGCGCAAGGGCCGTTACCCCGACCGCAAGGTCGCGCGGCGAGTGTCCGAAGTGGTCCGCGCCGTCGCAAGCGAACTCGACGCCTAATCCGGCTTGGCGCCGAAACTGAACTTCTGCAGGAGATTCATCGAAAATGGCTGCATAAGTTCAGTTTCGGCGGTTAGATCGGCGCTCCGGCGGCGCGTAGCGCATTCCGCGTACGGTCCACGATGGTGTTGGGCCGGTAACGAAGAATTTCTGCGCTGACCCGGATGATGCGCCAGGCCAATGCCTGAAGTTCGGCTTGCTGGTCGATATCTCTGGCGCGAATGACTGGATCTGTCCAATGTTGTTCGCCGTCGTACTCGACGCCGACCTTCCACGTCGGCCATCCCATATCGATACGACGCACATGGTCACCGAAGGGATTGAAGACATCGATCTGTGTCCGCCGCGGCCTGAGGCCGGCGCCGGTGAGCAACAGGCGGGTTCGCGTTTCCTGCGGCGACTCCGCACCGTCGTCGGCGAGCGCGAGGACTTCGCGTAGTTGCACGATTCCTCGCACGCCGCGATGGCGGTCGATCAGTGCGTCGATGTCGGCCAACTTCAGGTTCGTAGATTGGAGCAGAGCGTCGACACGGATGACAGCGAGTGTTCGTCCGTATCGACGGCCGAGGTCGAAAGCAGTCCGTACAGGTGTCGTTACCGGTATGCCACGCACCGTGGTGATCTCGTCGGGCGCCAGCGTGTCGCTGTGCAGCACAATGCCTCTGGTCTTGTGCTGGCTGAGTTGATTGAGTTCCGCAGGTAGCCGCGCGTCGATCCACTTCGCACCGTGTACCGCCGCCGCTGAAACGCTGACGAGAGTCGCCTTGCGCCGCGACCACAGCCAGGCGGCGTGCGCCTTTTGTACGGGCGTGAGGACCTTGCCGCGAGGTATGTATACGTTGCGGAAGATCGCTTCGTAGCGCGTGGCGAGTTCATGGCGAGTAACAACGCCAGCAGCTAGCGCCTCACTTCCCAGAAACGGCCAGTCCACGCCGATATGACGACATGCTTGCCCAATCCGTTCCGGCGAATCTGAGCTTGTGCAAGAAATTTGCCCTGGCCCTTTGCATATGTTCAGATTCGGCGGGAAGGATGACGGCATGAGCTATGTCTCCAGCGGCGGCGATTTCAACCGCGACACGAACTACATCACCACGCGCATCACCGCCGACGGTCGCGACGGGTATCCCGTCGAGGCCGGACGGTACCGGCTGGTCGTCGCGCGCGCCTGCCCGTGGGCCAACCGCACGATCATCGTCCGACGGCTGCTGGGGCTGGAAGACAGTCTCTCCATTGGCTTTTGCGGCCCCACCCACGACCAGGACAGCTGGACCTTCGACCTCGACCCGGGAGGTGTCGACCCGGTTCTGAATATTCCGCGGCTCAAAGACGCCTTCCTGAGGCGCTTCCCCGACTACGAGAAGGGGATCACGGTGCCCTCGATCGTCGACGTGCCGACCGGGGAGGTGGTCACCAACGACTTCGCCCAGATGACGCTCGACTTCTCCACCGAGTGGACGAAGTTCCACCGCGAAGGTGCGCCACAGCTGTATCCAGAAGAACTGCGCGACGAGATCGACGAGGTCGCCCAGCGCATCTACACCGAGGTCAACAACGGCGTATACCGGTGCGGTTTCGCCGGCTCTCAGGACGCCTACGAGAAGGCCTATGACCGGTTGTTCACCGCGCTGGACTGGCTCTCCGAACGGCTCGAGAATCAGCGATATCTGGTCGGCGACACCATCACCGAGGCCGATGTGCGGTTGTTTACGACCCTGGCCCGATTCGACCCCGTCTACCACGGACACTTCAAGTGCAACCGGAACAAGCTGTCGGAGTCGCCGGTGTTATGGGCCTATGCCCGTGACCTGTTCCAGACTCCGGGCTTCGGGGACACCACCGATTTCGTTCAGATCAAGCAGCACTACTACATGGTGCACTCCGACATCAACCCGACTCAGATCGTGCCGAAGGGCCCGGATCTCTCGAACTGGCTCACGCCGCACGGCCGGGAGGCGTTGGGCAGCAGGCCGTTTGGCGATGGCACCCCGCCGGGTCCGACGCGCGACGGCGAACGCGTGCCCGTCGGTCACGGGGCGGGCTGAGGCCAGACGGTTCGCACCGACCACTCCGCGTGCCACGACGGAAACTCATTGCCGTCCTGGTCGACGACGAGCGTTGGCAGTTGGACGACGAAGCCGGTCAGCTTACCGCGGTGCGGGTCGACGGTGGGAATGGTGACCGCCAGCGTGCTGTCAGGCCGGAACTCCTCGAGCACGTCGGAACCCTCGTACTTGCGACCGAGCAACCACGGAGCGCCTGCGATCGCAGGCGGCACGGACAACTGCACCGGATGGCGTCCGTCGACGGCGAGTTCGCCTACTGTGTGCGGGGTTTCGCAGTCGTTGAGGTTGACCACGTCGCAGTAGCTGTATGGGCCGATCCGAACCAATTGGCCGTCCGCGTACGCGCTGATCTCCGGATGCGCCGGCGGTGGATGCTGGGACAGGCGCCAGATCAGCGCTCCGGTCGCGGCAGCCGCGACGACCACCACGACCGCCAGTACGGCCAGGACGCGATTCACTCCGACGCCACCGCCGCGTTGTCGGCGCGGCGCCCGCCCTCCTGCTCGGCCAGCACCGGTCGATTGCCGCCGAGGCCGGGTATCAGCGATTCACCGCGATAGCTCACCACCGTCTGGGCCAGGCCGAGGATCAGGACCACGCTGACACCGGTGAAGCCCACCCACAGCTGGGTGTAGATCAGCACGCCGATCGCCCCGCCGGCGACCCACGCCAGTTGCAACAACGACTCTGAACGTCCGAAGGCAGATGCGCGTGATCGTTCGGGCAGGTCGTCCTGTAACGACGCGTCGAGTGACGCCTTCGCGATCGCACTCGCACCGGACGTGATCAGCGTGCCGATCGCGGCGACCAGCAGATTGCCTGCGACGGCGGTGGCCAGTGCGCTCGCGGTGACCGCGATGGCGCAGCGCACGACCATCTGTGCGGGGTGGCCGAGCTGCATGCGCGCGCTCGCCAAATTGCCAGCGAAGTTGCCGATCGCGGCGGCCGCGCCGATCAGTCCGAGGATGCGTAGCTGTTCCCAACCGCTGGCGTCGTGCGACTTGGCGTAGAACGCGGGGTAGAGGAAGAGGAAGCCCACCATCACCTTGATGGTGCAGTTGCCCCACAGCGCGGTGATGGTGTTGCGGCCCAACGGTTGTCGTGCCGGTGCCGACTTGCGCGACGCGGGATCGCGGCGCAGTTCACCGGTGCGGCCGTGGTAACTCAGCGTCGCCGGGACCTCACCTGCGGTGACCTCGACCCATTTGGGGATCCGCATCGCCAGTGCCGCGCCGGCAACCGAGACGGCGACGACGACGTACAGCGCGCCGGGCAGTTCCAATACCCGGAACGAGTATTGGGCGGCCGCAGCGACCGCGCCGCCGACCATGGTTCCACCGAGCAGACCGAACATCGTCAGCCGCGAGTTCACCCGGACCAGGTCGATGGACGGCGGCAGCACCCGGGGCGTCACCGCGCTGCGCAACACGCTGAATGACTTGGACAGCACCATCATTCCCAATGCGCATGGGTATAGAACCCACGGCGGGAAGCTGCCGGTGGCGCCGTCGAAGTTGGCGATCAACACCACCACCAGCGCCGTGCGCAATATGAAGGAGGTGGCTAATGCGACCCGGCGACCGTGCTGCAGCCGGTCGAGCGCTGGCCCGATCAGGGGGGCGATGACGGCGAACGGTGCGATGGTGATCAGCAAGTACAGCGCGACCTTGCCCTTGCTCTCACCCGAAGCCGCCGCGAAGAACAGGGTGTCGGCCAACGCGACGGCCATCGCGGCATCGACGGCGAAGTTCGCGACCACCGGCCACGTCAACGCGGTCAGTCCGGACTTGTCGGCGCCGTCGGCCGTGGCGGCGCGGTGCACCAGGCCGTACATCTTGGAGCCCATTTCGCGACTGCGTTGCGCGGCCGCCCTGGTCACCGTGACGCGTTCGCCCGCGCCGGTGCCGATGTAGCGCGAGGACGGCCCGGACGGGTGCGATCGGGCCGACTCGTCGAGCGGCGGCAGCCAGCGGTTGGCGCTTGGCATCGGATTCGACCGCGACCGGCGGAAGCCGCCATCGCCGGGGTCGCTGGGGTAATTGGCCATCCCCGGGTGTTGTTCACCGGCGTCGGCGGGTGGGCGAGGCGGGTAGTAGCGATCCTCACGCCGACCCGCCGAATCCCTGTCGTCACGACGCGGTCCGGTCACAGAAAAGATTCTCCCCCATCGAGCCGACAGCGTGCGTGCAGCCGACCGGTGTGGCTACTTGTTCATCACTACGGCAAAATCAATGGCAATGGACAGCGCGACGGAATCCGCCGAGCCCGGCCTGGCATCCCCCACCGGGGATCCCGAGGCCCGGCCTGACCTGGAGACGGTGCTTTTGGGCTCCGTCGATGACGCGCGCGCGGCGATCATCGAGTACAGCGGTGAAGGCACCGTCGGGGAGTACCTGGGCGCCGGCTTCGACGATCCGACCGCGGCCACCCACCGGTTCCTCGCCGACATGCCCGGCTATCGCGGCTGGCAGTGGGCCGTCGTCATGGCCGCGTGCCCTGGCGCGGATCACGCCACCATCAGCGAAGTCGTGCTGGTGCCGGGCCCAACGGCATTGCTCGCACCGAAATGGGTGCCCTGGAACGAGCGGGTCAAGCCCGGTGATTTGAGTCCCGGCGATCTGCTCGCTCCGCCCGCCGATGACCCCCGGCTCGTACCAGGCTTCATGTCCAGCGGCGACCCTGAGGTCGACGAGGTAGCCGCAGAGGTGGGCTTCGGCCGAAAGCAGGTGCTCGGTCCCTGGGGCCGCGCCGACGCAGCACAGCGCTGGCATGACGGTGAGCACGGTCCCGGTTCGGCGATGGCTCGGTCCACGCGGCGCGTCTGCCGCGACTGCGGGTTCTATCTCCCGATTTCAGGGTCGCTGGGACTGATGTTCGGAGTGTGCGCCAACGAGATGTCCGCCGACGGCCAGGTGGTCGACGCCGAGTACGGCTGCGGCGCACATTCTGATACGCCGCAACCGCCCGGCAGCGGTTCTCCGCTCTTCGATCCTTACGACGACGGCGTGGTGGAACTCACCGAGTCGGCTGATTAGCTTTCGGCCGCGGCCTTGATCCGCGACAGAGATTCGTTCATTCCGTCGACGAGTTCGCGCTCGAAACTGGGCACGCCACCCATCAACGCGTTCACCGACATGTTGGAAAAGGCCGAGACACCGTTCTCCGCGTGCCTGGTCTCGGTCAACCGGGTACCGGTCGCTGTCGGTTCGAGCTCGTAGCTCCAGACGGTCCCGTTCTCGTTGACCCGGAAGGCCAGCTTCTTGTCCGGGATGAACTCAGTGATGCGACTGGTGGTCGGCCACATCAGGTACTTACGCCGGTTGAGGTTTATCGTTCGGCTGCCCTGGCGCAGCGGGCCACCGAATGTCTTCATCAGCCGGCACTGCGGGCTCCACTGCGGCATCCGGCTCAGGTCGGAGACCAAGGACCAGACTTTCGTTACCGGGGCGGCTATTTCGATCTGTGCTTGCAACAGAGGCTCTGCCATCGCTACCTCCTTGGCATGTCGGCGAATTCAGTCAAGTCCGCTCTGCGCGCCGCGCGATCCGCGCCGCACTGCCGAACGCTGCCACAGAAAGATCGATGTGCCAAGCACGCCGACGCCGAGACCGGCCACCGTGAACGGGCGGAATTCATGCAGCCCGGGCACCGTGAACGCTAACAACGTGGCGACCAGCCAGGCGGCAGTGATCACGGCGATCACCGGCCACTGCTTGAGCAGGCCCGCCGGCAGGGAGGGGGGTTGCGGCGTCATCGATCAGAACCTAACCCATAAGTCTCCTTTTCTTCAGTCCAGCTATGTACTCTTTGCCTCGTGAAAGATCCCGACGGTCGGCTGGCGAGTGATCTTTCCCTCGCGGTCATCCGGCTGGCACGCCAATTGCGCTTCCGACGTCCGGATTCCCACGTTTCGCTTTCGCAGTTGTCGGCGTTGTCCACCCTCGCCAAGGAGGGTGCGATGACGCCTGGCGCGTTAGCCGAGCGCGAACGGGTCCGTCCGCCGTCGATGACGCGGGTGATCGCCTCCCTGTGTGAGTTGGGTCTTGTTGTGCGCATGGCTCATCCGGTCGACCGTCGCCAGGTCCTGATTTCGGTCTCACCGGAGGGGATCGACCTGATCAACGCCGAGCGTCGCGCAAGCCAGGAGTGGCTGACGCAACGGCTGGACAAACTTGATGATGAGCAACGTGAGGCACTCCTGACGGCCGCCGACTTGATGTCAGCGATAGTCGACGAAAGCGCGTGAGCGGCATCCGGCGGGCACGAGCGTAGCGAGCGGGGATTGTCAGAAGTAATCGACGTCACCGACCCGGAAGATCCGCGGCTGGACGACTTCCGGGATCTCAACAGCACCGACCGCAGGCCCGACCTGCCCTCCGGCAAGGGCTTGGTGATTGCCGAGGGCGTGCTGGTGGTGCAGCGGATGCTGGTGTCGCGGTTCATCCCGCGGGCGCTGCTGGGCACCGACCGGCGCCTGACCGAGTTGGGTACTGACCTCAACGGCGTTGCGGCACCGTACTTTCGCGCCGCTGCCGATGTGATGGCCGACGTCGTGGGGTTTCACCTCAACCGGGGCGTGCTGGCGTCGGCGTCGCGCCCACCGGAACTGTCCGTACCGCAGGTGCTCGAGGACGCCAGAACCGTTGCCGTCCTCGAGGGAGTCAACGATCACGAGAATCTCGGCTCGATCTTCCGCAACGCCGCCGGCCTCGACGTCGACGCGATCGTCTTCGGCGGCGGATGTGCCGACCCGCTGTACCGACGCGCCGTCCGGGTGTCGATGGGCCACGCGTTGCTGGTTCCGTATGCGTGGGCGGCGTGGCCTGACGACCTTGAGACGTTGCGGAACAACGAGTTTCGCCTCCTCGCTATGACGCCCGATCCCGCGGCCGGCACCCTGGCCGATGCGATGGCCGACGTCGCCGATCAGCGGCTGGCGGTGCTCGTCGGCGCCGAAGGACCCGGGCTGTCCGAGCGCGCGATGCGCGCCAGTGACATGCGCGTGCGCATTCCGATGTCGAGGGGCACCGACTCGCTCAACGTCGCTACCGCCGCGGCGCTGGCCTTCTACGAACGGGCTAGATTGACACCGTGACCGACGAATCGACCCCGTGGGCGATGGGCCTTACGGTCGCCGCCTTCGTCGCCGCAGTCACCGCGGCCGCGATCGTGGTACTCAGCGTGGGACTGATGAAGGTGCATCCGCTGCTGGCCATCGGCCTCAACCTGGTCGCCGTCGGTGGCCTGACTCCGACTGTGTGGGAATGGCGTAAGCGACCGGTCTGGCGCTGGTTTGTGCTGGGCGCCGCGGTCGGCGTGGCCTGCTCATGGGTTGCCGTCCTCGCCATCGCGCTTGGGGGATAACGGATCTCAACACAAGTTCAGGTCAAGACTCAACGCTGGCCGCTGGACCGCACCCCCAGCAGCACGTCCTCCCACGCGGGCACCGGTGGCTTGCCCTTGCGTGCGCGCGGTTTCGGCGCCGCGGGTGGTTCCGGTTGGGGCTCGACCTCAGGCTCGGGGAGCGGTTCGGGTGCGTCTTCCAACTCGAAATGTGGGACCGCGGCCACCGGTCGCAGTGGACGTGCGAAGTTCGGGTCGATGAGCTCGGATGCCGCGTCATCGAGTGCCGTGACGGTGCCGCCGTGCGCGCCGGGGGTGAACCGGAAGTGCGCGGTGTTGTCGGACAGGCCCGCCTTCCACGCCATCTGCACGGTCCAGCGCCCGTCTTCGTTGCGCCAGGCGTCCCAGTTGGTGTCCTCGGCACTCAGGCCGCGGGCGATCAGCGACGTCGTCACCGTCTCCAGGAGTGTCAGTATCGAGGGGCCGTCGATAAGCACGGGATGCGCCGCGGTTGCCAGCTCGGCCGCCCTCGAACGTTCCAGCAGGACCGGATGGGCAAATCTCTCGACGCGCGCCAAGTCGACTCCCGAGGCCGCCGCGACCTGCTCGACGGATGCACCCGCACGGATCTTGGCCTGAATCTCTTTGGGACGCAGCACGCTTGGAACCTCGTCGTTGATTTGAGAGGAATTTTGCGGAGAATGAGAACCGCTCTTGTCGCCGCGCACGGCGGCCCGCAACCGGTCATCGGGGAACAAGGTGAACTTCTCGCCGGAGCCGTCGGCCTCGCAGATGATTCGTTTGCCGTCGATGTCCAGTCCGACGACTCTGAGTTCTCGCATCACGACCTCCTCCGGGCCCCTACGATGCCCGATCAAGCGACCCTACTGCGTTATCTGCCTGTTACCGGGTAGACACGCCTGGGGATGAACGCGCTTGCGCGAAGACATCCAAAGAGGTCAGAGGCGTTCCACAACCCAATCGATGCATGCGGTCAGCGCACTCACGTCGTCTGGATCGACAGCGGGGAACATGCCCACCCGCAACTGGTTGCGGCCGAGTTTGCGGTAGGGCTCGGTGTCGACGATTCCGTTGGCTCTCAATGTCGCCGCGACAGCTCCAGCATCGACCGCATCCACGAAATCGACCGTGCCGACCACCTGCGACCGCAACTCGGGGTCAGCGACGAACGGCGTCGCGACCTTTGACGCCTCGGCCCAGCTGTACAGCCGCTGCGACGAGTCCGCCGTCCGCTTGACCGCCCAGTCCAAGCCGCCGTTGCCCAACATCCATTCGAGTTGGTCGGCAAACATGATCAGCGTGCCGATCGCCGGGGTGTTGTAGGTCTGGTTCTTGAGACTGTTCTCGATCGCGATCGGCAACGACAGGAACTCGGGCACCCAGCGACCCGACCCCGCGATCGCCTCGACGCGGGCGAGTGCGGCTGGGGACAGGATGGCGACCCACAGACCGCCGTCGCTGGCGAAATTCTTCTGCGGTGCGAAGTAGTAGGCGTCGGTGTCGGTGATGTCGACGGGCAGGCCGCCCGCTGCGGAGGTGGCGTCGATGGCGATCAGCGCGCCTTCGGAGCCCTGCGGTCGCTGCACGGGAACCGCGACTCCCGTGGACGTTTCGTTGTGCGCCCATCCGATGAGGTCGACGGACGGGTCTGACTGGGGTGTGGGGGCGCTGCCCGGATCGGCCTTGATGACAATCGGGTCGCCGACGAACGGGTTCTTCGCCACCGCCGAGGCGAACTTGCTGCTGAACTCGCCGTACGTCAGGTGCAGTGAACGCTTGTCGATCAACCCGAATGCGGCCGCGTCCCAGAACGCGGTGCTGCCGCCGTTGCCGAGGATCACCTCGTAGCCGTCGGGAAGTGAGAACAGCTGGCTCAGCCCGTCGCGGACCCGTCCCACGAGGTTCTTGACCGGGGCCTGCCGATGCGAAGTCCCGAAGAGGTCGCCCGCCGCGGCCAGCGCCGCCAACTGCTCCGGACGCACCTTTGAGGGTCCGCAGCCGAAGCGGCCATCGCGGGGCTTGAGGTCGGCGGGGATCGTGAAGTCGGCCATGCGCACAAGAGTAGTGACCGGGCTTGTGTGCTTTCTGCGGGGTTCGCATGCAGAAAATTCGGCAAAAGTGGGTAAAGAACACACAGTGGAACCAATTTGTATCCATAATGTGATGTGTCGGGGACTGAGCCCATTGGGGGGCACGTGATCAGTCATGGGAACGTTTCGGCGCTCATGCCGATGTGCGCAGCGGCGATGATGGCTTTCGGTGCAGTGGTCGCCGCGGCACCGGCGCAGGCCTCCGGAGACGAGGGTGGCGCGGTGCTCAATCAGATCAACGCGACGCGCGCGGCCAGCGGTTGCGGTCCAGTGGCACCGAATCCACAGTTGACGGCGTCCGCGGCACGGCACGCCAACGACATGCTCAGAAGCGGCGTGCAGGCCCACACCGGTTCCGACGGCTCGTCTGTCGTCCAGCGCGTCACCGACGCCGGCTACACGTCGTACTCCGATCTCGGGGAGATCGTCTTCTGGGCCAACGGCCCCGGCGGTTCCCCGGCCGCCGCCGTGAACTGGTGGATGAACAGTCCGGGCCACCGCGCAGTCATCACCGACTGCGGAATGACCGAGGCGGGTTTCTCCGCGGTGAGAAGCGGCAGCATGCTGACCGTCGCGGGTGACTTCGGGAAAAAGTAGGACTCGCTGTCAGTTGGTGAGGATGCGAGCGCCGTCCGCGGTAACGGCCACGGTGTGTTCGCTGTGCGCGGCCCGCGCACCCGACAGTGTCCGTAGCGTCCAACCGTCCGCGTCGTGGCGGTACTCATCGGTGCCATCGCCGACCAACATCGGTTCGATCGCGATGACCAAGCCTGGACGCAACTTCATGCCTTTTCCGCGCCTGCCCTCGTTGGGCACGTCCGGATCCTCGTGCATCGTCCGGCCGATGCCGTGCCCGCCGTGGTCGGCGAGCATGCCGTAACCCGCATTGCGGGCAGTAGATCCGATCGCGTGTCCGACGTCGCCAAGGGTGTTGCCCGGCCGCACCGCCGCGATGCCAGCCGCCAGCGCCGCATCTGCCACCTCGATAAGCGCGGCATCCCCGTCGCGCGGGGTGCCGACGATGAAACTGCGCGCCGCGTCACCGGTCCAGCCACGCAGGGTGGCGCCGAAGTCGGCTGACACCAGGTCACCGTCGGCGAGCACATAGTCGTTCGGGATGCCGTGCACGACGGCGTCGTTGACGCTGACGCACAGCACGCCGGGAAACGGGGTCGGCGCCCAGCGTGGGTGATAGTTGAGAAACGGCGAGGATGCGCCGTGGCGTGCCAGCACCTCGGCGGCGACGCGGTCCAGATCAGCAGTGGTCATACCCGGTTTCGCGTGCTCGACGACCGCGCGCAGCGCCTCGGCGACGACCGCGCCCGCGTCCGCCATCGAGTCGATCTCGGTTCTCGTCTTCAGCTCAACCATGTGGTCTCCGTCACAGTCGTTCGATCGGGTCGTGGTGTGACACATGCCGGAAAGGGGTATTCCCGGTATGCGATACCTGCGGTACCGTGTTCCACAACCAAGGCTCGTAAACCTCACTTAGGAGGCTTCGGATGGCAGTCAAAGAAGCCAGGACACGCGTGGTCAGGCGCTGGCGCCGAAATATGGAAATAGGCGACGGCCCGGAAGATAAGGCGTACGTCGACATGCTGACCACATTGTCCGAGGGTTCGGTGCGGCGCAACTTCAATCCGTACACCGACATCGACTGGGATTCGGCGGAGTTTGCGGTGATCGATGACGACGAGCGCTGGATCCTGCCCGCGACCGACCCGATCGGCCAGCACGCCTGGTACCAGTCCCAGTCCAGGGCGCGGCAGATCGAGATCGGCATGTGGCGTCAGGCCAACGTGGCGAAGGTCGGCCTGCATTTCGAGTCGATCCTGATCCGTGGACTCATGGAGTACGCCTTCTGGACGCCGAATGGCTCACCGGAGTACCGGTACTGCCTGCACGAGGCGGTCGAGGAGTGCAACCACACCATGATGTTCCAGGAGATGGTGAACCGCATCGGTGCCGACGTGCCCGGTATGCCCCGGATGCTGAAGTGGATCCAGCCGGCCATCCCGTTGGTCGCGGGGCCGCTACCGATCCCGTTCTGGTTCGGCATTCTGGCCGGCGAGGAGCCCATCGATCACACCCAGAAAAACGTGCTGCGCGAGGGTAAGACCCTGCATCCGATCATGGAGCGCGTGATGGCCATCCACGTGGCGGAGGAGGCGCGGCACATTTCGTTCGCGCACGAGTATCTGCGCAAGCGGGTGCCGAGCCTGCCGAGGCGGAAGCGGTTCTGGCTGTCGCTCTACGTTCCGGTCGTGATGCGAGTGCTGTGCTCGGCGATCATCGTGCCGCCGCGGGCGTTCTGGAAGGAATTCGATATCCCGCGGTCGGTCCGCAAGGAGATCTTCTTCAAATCACCCGAGTCGCGGCAGATGTTGCGCGACATGTTCGGAGACGTCCGGATGCTCGCCGACGACACTGGGCTGATGAACCCGATTTCGAAACTCATCTGGCGGATCTGCCGGATCAGTGGCCGGCCCAGCCGGTATCGCAGCGAACCGGCCCGCCAGCACTTGGTGTCGGTCGCCTAGGGCTGCTTGGGATTTAGATGCCACATGTCATAACCCAGTCGTGTTGCAGCGACGGGTCCTGTGTCTACGCCTGTCCGGTGAACTGTATCCACCCATCGCCGGACGAGCCGGGCTTCGCCACGGCGGAGATGCTCTACATCGACCCGGTCGCCTGCGTCGACTGCGGAGCGTGCGTGTCGGCGTGCCCCGTCGGCGCCATCGCACCGGATACGCGGCTGGAACCCGAGCAGCTGCCGTTCATCGAGCTCAACGCCGCCTTCTATCCCAAGCCCGAAGGGAAGCTGCCACCGACGTCCAAGCTGGCTCCGGTGATCGACGCACCTCTGGTTGCGCCGCGTTCCGGCGGGCCGTTGACGGTGGCGATAGTCGGGTCGGGGCCCGCGGCGATGTATGCCGCCGACGAACTGCTGACCCAGCGCGGTGTGCGGGTCAACGTCTTCGAGCGGTTGCCGACTCCGTACGGCTTGGTGCGTGCCGGGGTCGCTCCCGATCACCAGAGCACAAAACGGGTGACGCGGCTGTTCGATCGTATTGCCCGGCTGCCCGGCTTCTCGTTCTACCTCAACGTCGACGTGGGAACCGACGTGACGCACGCCGATCTGCTGGCTCACCATCACGCGGTGCTCTACGCCGTCGGTGCGCCCAACGATCGCCGCCTCGACATCGACGGCATGGGACGGCCCGGCACGGGTACCGCCACCGAGGTGGTCGCCTGGATCAACGGACATCCTGAATTCACTGATCTGCCAGTCGATTTGAGTCATGAGCGGGTGGTGATCGTCGGTAACGGCAATGTGGCGCTCGATGTGGCACGCATTCTCACCACCGAACCGGATGCCCTGGCGCGCACCGACATCTCCGATCACGCCCTCGTGGCGCTGCGCAGTTCGAAGGTGACCGAAGTCGTCATCGCCGCCCGGCGCGGCCCCGCGCACTCGGCCTTCACATTGCCGGAACTGATCGGACTGACGTCGAAGTGCGATGTGGTGCTGGACGAAACCGACCATGAACTGGTGATCCGCGACCTCGCGACCGTCACCGATCCGTTGACGCGCAACAAGCTGGAGATCCTGTCCAAGCTCGGCCACGGGTCTACACCGGCAACACGGCCCCGGATCCGGCTGGCCTATCAGCTGACACCGTCCCGAGTGCTCGGCGACCAACGCGCGCATGGTGTGGAGTTCACCGTGACTGGCACCGTCGAGGTCCGGCGCATCGACGCCGGACTGGTGTTGACGTCGATCGGCTACCGCGGCAAGGCGATTCGCGATCTTCCGTTTGATGACAGCGCCGCGGTCGTGCCCAACGACGGCGGCCGGGTCATCGATCCGGCGTCGGGTGAAGCAGTGCGCGGCAGTTATGTCGCGGGCTGGATCAAGCGCGGCCCCACCGGCTTCATCGGAACCAACAAGTCCTGTGCGGGGGAGACGGTGCACAACCTGGTGGCCGACTACAACGCCGGAGCGCTCGCCGATCCGGTGAGCAGACCGGCCGCGCTGGACAAGCTCGTGCGAAGCCGACGGCCCGACGTGATCGACGCCGCAGGGTGGTCGGCTATCGACGACGCGGAGATCGCCCGCGGCGGCGAGCGGCGCCCCCGCGACAAGTTCACGACGGTGCAGGCCATGCTTGCCGCGGCGGCTGCCGCGCCCGCGCCGTCGATGCGCGAACGGATGCGCGAACGGATGCTCGCCGGTCTGCGCCGCTAGCCGCTACGCTCGCCCGCAGGAACGACCGCTGACTGAGGACTGTCGATTGCGCTTCCTATAGTCGAGATTGAACACAGGGTCGTTCTGCAAATCTGAATCAGCGACATTGTCGCTAATGGATTGTGGCCCAAGACTTGTCGGACCCTTCTGTTTTGATGGGGTTATGTCCTCGACCGCAGCGCCAGACTCGCCGGTGGTGCGTCCGGTGGATCGTCTGGAGGTGTTGTTCGGCGAGTTGGGTGAGTTGATGGGTCAGCGC
>NZ_NVQE01000071.1 GCF_002591975.1 Mycobacterium neglectum
TTCGGAGATGTGTATAAAGGACAGCTCCCCCCCCGCCCGCACCGGCGCCACTACCGCCACCGCCACCGCCGCCGGGGCCGTAACCGCGTGGCCGTGCGGATGAGCCCGCAACGGTTTGACGAGCTGGTCTCCGACGCACTTGACCTCATCCCGCAGGAGCTCGCGAAGGCGATCGACAATGTCGTCGTTCTGGTCGAGGATCGCAATGCCGACGAACCCGGCATCCTGGGGCTTTACGAGGGAATTGCCCTGACCGAGCGCGACGGGTGGTACGCAGCGGGATCGCTCCCGGACACCATCACGATCTATCGCGGGGCACTGCTCGACTCGTGCGACACCGAAGCCCAAGTCGTCGACGAGGTTGCCATCACGGTCATCCACGAGATCGCGCATCACTTCGGCATCGACGACGACCGGCTGCACGAACTCGGCTGGGGTTAGAGCCGCGACACGCCGCGCTTGTGGGGCACTTGTGCCGCCTCCCGCGAGAAACTGGGTCCATGAGCAGTCAGTGCCGCGACTGTGCGGCCGGAGTCGAGCACTGCCATGGCGCCGTCGTTCATCATGCGTTGGGCCGCAACGAATGCACCGAGGCCGACTGTCCGACACTCGACGCGGTGCATGCATTCAGCATCGACTGCGATGCCATCGGCTGCAACTGTGACGTCTTGATCGCACAGGCAATCTGAGTCGGGTCACCCCATCGGATCGGCGGACTGCAGCGCGTCCTGAACGGGGTCGACGTCAGGCTCGGGGTAGAACGGCGGTATCAGCGTCCCCCATTGCACGCAGCTCCACCGACCATCGGTGATCGGCGCGAGCACGACGGCCTCGGTGTTGCCCAGGTGGTGATCGAGGGCGAAGGTGCCATCGACACCGGCCAGCACAGCCGAAGCCAGCCGGATCGCAGCGCCATGGCTGACCATGACGATGTCGCCGGTGAATTCGTCGTCGTCGAGATAGCGCAGGCGGAGTTGGGTCACGACGGGCAGATACCGGTTCAGGACCTGACGGGCTGTCTCCCCGTCGGGCAGCGGCGCGTCGACGTGGCCCCGGTGCCAACGTTCGTAGGTGGAGTTGAACTCCTCGATCGCCGCATCGTCATGACGGTTCTCCAGCCGACCCACCTGAACCTCGTGGATCCCCTCCAGTTCATGGGTGACCACACCGAGTTCGTCGGCGATTTCGCGCGCCGTCTGCGTCGCCCGCACTGCCACCGAATGCGCGATGAGGCCGGGCTTGTCCGTGAGACCGCGGGCGAACGTGCGGGCTTGATCTCGACCGAGGTCGGTCAGCGCCGCGCCAGGCGGTCTGGTGTCGAGCCGACGCTCGACGTTGCCGTGCGACTGTCCGTGCCTGACCAGCACCAGCCGTCCACTCACTCGTTCCCCTCCCGTCGTTGTTGGGTACGCCCTGCCGATCCCATCGGCCATGAACCGAGATAGCGCACATCTGCACAACGTTCGACCAACGCTTTGAGTGCCTCGGCAACCGGCGGATCGTCGACATGCCCGACGCAGTCCACGAAAAAGATGTATGTGCCCAGTTCGGTTCGGGTGGGCCGTGATTCGATCCGGGTCAGGTGGATGTCGCGAGCCGCGAACTCCCCAAGGGCCGCGGCCAGCGCCCCCGGCACGTTGTCCAGTCGCAACACCACCGAGGTGCGATCGGCGTCGGTGCGCCGTGGCGGCGGACCGACCTGACCCGCGAGCACGAAACGGGTGCGCGCGTTGGGTTCGTCGACGACGCCGGCAGCCAGGACCGCCAGGCCGTGCCGCTGGGCGGCCAACGCGGTGGTGACGGCGGCATCGGCACGGCCGTTGGCGACGTCGACGGCCGCAGCGGCGTTGGAGTCCGCCGCCTGGAACTCGGCACCGGGAAGATTCTTCGCGACCCATCTCGCCACCTGGGCGCGCGCAACAGGAAACGCGGCGATCGAGACGGGTTCGGTCACGCCCGTTCGCGCCGCGATCGTGAAGGCGATGTCGAGGGTGTACTCGGCGAAGATCTGCAGCGGCGAACCGGTCGCCAGACTGTCCAATGTCGGCAGGACCGACCCTTCGATCGAATTCTCGATCGGCACGCAGGCGAAGGCCGCCTCCGAGGACCGCACCATTTCCAGCGCCGCAGACGGACTGACGGTTGGGAACCATTCGAAATCTGTCAGGGGAACCAGTTGCGCATCGACCATGCCGCGCAAGGCCGCCTCGGTGAAGGTCCCTTCGGGGCCGAGATAAGCGATACGGGTCACGGTTCAACCCTATCGGTTCACCACGGTAATCCCGTTCCGCTGCACGTAAGCCTTGCGTGATCGTCGGTCCAGTAGTTAAGTTAGGCTCACCTTATCTACTGGAGGCAGGCGATGACAGAGCTTTCGACCAAAGTCACACCGACGACGGCCGAGCGCATCCGCAGCGCATTCGCGCGAGCGGGCGGCGCCATGCTCGCCGTCGAAGGACTGGAGCCCGCCGACTCACCTGTGCACCACCTCCTCGACGACGGCTCGTTCGCCATCACCGTTCCGGTGGGCGGGGCCGTCGCTCAAATGGCGGCCTCGGCAGGTGCGGCAGGCGTCCAGGCGGTGCTGGAGATGACCGACTACGCGCCGCTGCCGCTGCGCGAGCCGGTGCGGTCTCTGGTGTGGATCCGCGGTCGGCTGCACGGGGTGCCCTCGGCCGAAATCCCGGCGCTGCTCGACTTGATCGCGGCCGAGGATCCGAATCCCGCTCTGCTACAGGTGAACTCGAGTACCAACGATGCCGACAGCGACACTCGTTACGCGCTGATGAGGCTGGAGATCGACTCAGTCGTTGCCGCCGATTCCACGGGTGCCGAATCGGTGGGGCTGAGCGCGCTGCTCGGTGCGCGTCCCGATCCGTTCTGTGCGATGGAGTCGTGCTGGTTACAACACATGGAGTCCGCGCACCGCGAGGTGGTCGACCGGTTGGCCAGCCGCCTTCCCGTCTCGCTGCGCCGTGGACGTGTTCGTCCGCTCGGCCTGGATCGCTATGGAGTGCAGCTTCGCATCGAAGGCGACGACGGTGACCACGATGTTCGGCTGCCTTTCCCGAAGCCGGTCGACGACATCAGCGGTCTGTCCCAGGCGATTCGCGTGCTGATGGGTTGCCCGTTTCTCAACGGCTTGCGCGCGCGCCGACTCTGAGGCGCAACCGGGCCGCTAGCCTGGCTCGGTGACCGGCGGCCCCGACGAACTGACGGACCCGCAGCGCCGCGGGCTGCGTATCGAGATCGCGGTCGTGCTGGCGGTCACCTTCGGGCTTTCGGCGTACACCGCTCTGCTGAACCTGATCGAGGCCGTCCTGCTCGGGCTGTCCGGTCAGGTCGTGGCACTCAATCCCCGCCGGTCACCGTTCGACCTGATCGACCTCGGACTCAACCTCGCCTGGATGTTCCAGTTGCTGGCGTGGGGCGCGCTGGGCCTATACCTGCTGTGGCGCAGCGGTTTTGGTCCCGCCCAAATCGGGTTGGGCCGCATCCAGTGGCGCCCCGACGTGCTCGGCGGACTCGGCCTGGCGTTGCTGATCGGTCTGCCCGGCCTGGCCTTCTATCTGTTCTCCCGAGTGCTGGGCATGAACGCATCCGTGGAACCCGCCGAGCTCAACGACACCTGGTGGCGCATTCCCGTGCTGCTGCTCGTCGCCTTCGCCAACGGATGGGCCGAGGAAGTCATCGTCGTCGGATTCCTGCTGACCCGGCTGCGCCAACTCCGCTTCAGCCCCGTCGCCGCGGTGATCTTGACCAGCCTCCTCCGCGGTCTGTACCACCTCTATCAGGGCTTCGGCGCCGGACTCGGCAACGTCGCGATGGGGCTGGTGTTCGGCTACGTGTACGTGCGCACCGGCCGGTTGTGGCCGCTGATCGTGGCACACGCCCTCATCGACGCGGTCGCGTTTGTCGGATACGCGTTGGCGGCAGGGCACCTGAACTGGCTGCAATAGGACCCGGCCGACGTACATTCTTGCTGTGGACGACAACCGGCCCCAGCCCCCGGGTTTCGACCCCAGGCACCGCCGGGAGCCGTCGCAGGTGATCCGGCGCGATCCCAACTACCGACCGCCTCGCAGACCTCCGCCGCCGAACCCACCGAACCCGCCGCCACCTCCTCCACATAGACCGCCACCACCGCCGCGCAGACCGCCGCCGCCGCAGGCCCGGCCACCCGCCCCGCCGAAGCCGAAAAAGCCTCGGCGCAAACGGCGTTGGGGCGGCATGCTGCTAGCGCTGGTGTTCTTCGTCGTAGTCGCAGTGGTGGCAGGTGGTCTGTGGATGGATACCTCGCTGCGCCGAATCCCGGCATTGGCCGACTACCCGGAGCGTCCGGTAGCGGGCAAGGGTACGACCTGGCTGCTCGTCGGGTCAGACAGCCGCCAGGCGTTGACGCCCGAACAGCAGGCGGAACTGGCCACCGGTGGCGATCTCGGTACCGGCCGCACCGACACGATTCTGCTGGTCCACATCCCCGGGCTCGGTTCGAGCACGCCGACGACGATGGTTTCGATCCCACGGGACTCCTATGTCGAGATTCCCGGCTACGGCAGCGACAAGATCAACGCGGCATTCGTCGAAGGTGGCGCCCCGCTGCTGGCACAGACCGTCGAGCAGGCGACGGGTATTCGCATGGATCACTACGCAGAGATCGGTTTCGACGGATTCGCAGTGCTGGTCGACGCCGTTGGCGGGGTGACCATGTGCCCCACCGAACCGATCGACGATCCGCTCGCGGGTATCAACCTGCCTGCGGGTTGTCAGAAGCTCGACGGCCGCAGCGCGCTCGGGTACGTGCGCACCCGTGCCACTCCGCGCGCCGATCTGGACCGGATGGTCAATCAGCGCGCCTTCATGTCCGCCTTGCTCCACCGCGCCGCAAGTCCGGCCGTGTGGCTCAACCCGCTGCGCTGGTATCCGATGGCGCACGCCGCGTCAGGCGCCGTCACCGTCGGCGAGCACGACCACATCTGGGACTTGGTGCGGCTCGCTTGGGCGCTGCGCGGGGACGTCACAACCACGACGGTGCCCATTGGTGAATACACCGGCAGCGATTCGGGGTCCGTCGTCATATGGAACGACGAGGTCGCCGATCAATTGTTCGCCGCGCTGAAGTCCGACGCTCCGTTACCACAGGACGTCATCGACGCCCAGCCGTGACATGCTCAGCAAATTAATATCTTCGAATGTAAGCGCCGTCACATTCGCCCACCTTACTTAGGCGATGCTCGCCTGCGTTAGGTTCGCCTTCGATGACAACCAGCCCTGACCAGCTATATCATGCGTAACATGACGACTACCGATGCGCACGAGACCAAGTTCAACACGCTTCTGCAGGAGCAGATCCGTAGTGAATTCGGCGCGGCGCAGCAATACGTCGCAATCGCCGTTTATTTCGACTCCGATGATTTACCGCAATTGGCCAAGCACTTCTACTCCCAGGCGGTCGAAGAACGCAATCACGCGATGATGCTCGTGCAATATCTGCTCGACCGCGGCCTGCACGTCGAAATTCCGGGAGTGGACGCGGTGTGCAACACGTTCGGCTCGCCGCGGGACGCCCTCGCGATGGCGCTCGAGCAGGAGCGCACGGTGACCGAGCAGGTCACTCGGTTGACCGGCGTCGCGCGGGATGAGGGTGACTACCTCGGCGAGCAGTTCATGCAGTGGTTCCTCGCCGAACAGGTCGAAGAGGTCGCGCGAATGACGACGTTGGTGCGTATCGCCGAGCGCGCCGGCGACAACCTGTTCAACCTGGAGGACTTCGTCGCACGCGAAATGGCCGCAGCAGCAACGGACCCGTCCGCGCCCAAGGCCGCGGGCGGCACCCTCTAGTCGCTCGGCACCTCGGTCAACCCGTTCTGCAGCCAGCCCTTGGTGCGGCCAGGGTGGTTGGTCGCCACCCAGGCGACGCCGACATCTCGGCAGTAGCGGACGTCCTCGTAATGGTCGACGGTCCAGCAGTACAGGGCTCGGCCCTGCGCGGCGGCTCGATCCACCAGTTCGGGATGCTCACGCAATGTCGAGATCGACGGACCGACCGCGGTGGCGCCGACCGTCGTTGCGGCGCTACCGCCGAGAAAGCGTGAGGTCTCGCCGAGCAACACGGTCGGCAGCATGGGCGCTGCACGTCGGATCCGCCATACCGCGGCAGCCGAGAACGACATGACTACCGCGCGCGACAGATCGGCCGACGCGGGCGACGCCACCCCGTAGCGGTGCAGTAGAGCGAGCACCTTGCTTTCGACCAGAGCGCCGTAGCGCACGGGATGCTTGGTTTCGATGAAGATCTTCACCGGACGGTTCCAGTCCAGGACCAGCTTGACGAGATCATCAAGGGTGAGCAGCCCCGTTTCACCGGATGCGCCGTCGGACCGCCAGCTGGGATGCCAAGTGCCGTAATCTAATTCGCGCAGCTGAGACAATGTCAACTCGCTGACCAGTCCGCTCCCGTTCGACGTCCGGTCCACCTTGCGGTCATGGACGCAGACCAAATGACCGTCGCGGGTCAGCCGCACATCGCATTCGACTCCATCGGCGCCCTCCTGTAGTGCCAATTCATAGGCAGCCAGGGTGTGCTCGGGACGCTCACCGGACGCACCGCGGTGCGCCACGACGAACGGATGGCCGGCGAGCCCGCTGTCGCCCGAGTTCATAGGCACCTATGCTGCCGGGTTTTGGCCTTCGGCCTCAACCGAAGCGGCATTCTCCAGTTCAGGGTCGGGTCGCGCCTCGGCATTTACCGGCGCGTCTGGCACGATGACCCAGCGCTTTGTCGGTTTCTCGACAGGCTGGCGTTCGAAGCCGTCGAAGACCTTCATCACCAGCAGCAAGGCGGCCAGTGCCAACAGATAGGCCACGGTGGTCATCACGGTGTTGTCGGCGATGGCCTGAGCCTCGGTGGCGAAGCTCGTCGCGATCGAGAACACCGAAACCACCGTGCTGGCGACCCACACCAGCCACCACACCACGATCGGCCTGCGGAGCCAGGTGAACCGCTCCTCGACACCCGCCAGTTCGATGATGAACACCGGCGCCCACGCCAGATTGACGATGGGCACCAGACAGCCCGCCCGAAGCGCCCACAGCGGCCGCGGGTCCGGCTGCCCCCGGTAGGCATATGCCGCCGCCCGACGGCCGATGAGCCAGTTTGTGAGTACGACCGCGCTGGCGACGACGGTGAAGATCGCGAGAACGCTGGCGCCGACACCGAGCCACGTGGCGCCACCGGCCACCCACGGGTTCAGCAGGGTGCCACGGTTGATGATGAGGAGCCCATAGCGCACGAGGTGCAGGAATGCCGCAATGCCGAACACCGCCATCGTCGCGACCAGCGTGGCTCGCACCATCCGTGCCGAGGGACCGGACCGTGTCTGCACCTGCTCCTGATCGGTCTGTTCGAAGTTGTCGACGAGTCCCCACCGTGGGATGAATGCGTATCGGGGCGTCGGACCGAGGGGACGTCGGCCTGGCCGCGGTGGCGGGGCGGCGCCCGGTCGCACGGCGATCCAGCGATACCCCGGAGGCAGTCTGGGTGGGTTACGTCCAGCACTGCCGGACAGCCGAGCGGACGGCGACGTACCCAGTCCTGCCGCCGGCCTCCACGGCGTGGCCGGATCGGAGCCCGAGGGCGCCAGCAGCGTGCCGTTGCAGCGCGGGCACCAGTCCCTCCTGCGGTCACGTACGTTCCACCGCGTTCCGCACGTGGAACACACCTGAATCATCCGACCAGCCTAGCTAGGGTTGGTCTGAGGCTGCTCAGATGACGCCGACTCCGCCGTCGTCCGTCACCACCGGGCGACCCGAGCCCGCCCAAGCCAACATTCCGCCGCTGACGTTGACCGGCGTGTAGCCGTTCTGCGCCAGATATTGGGACACCCGCTGCGATCGGCCGCCGACCTGGCACACCACGTACAGCGTGGCCGCGGGATCGATCTCTCCGAGGCGGGCCGGTATCTGTCCCATCGGGATGTGCAGGGCACCCGGCGCATGCCCGCGCTGCCACTCGTCGTCCTCGCGGACGTCGAGCAAGACGACCGATCCATCGAAGGTCGGCGGAACGGTGGCGATATCGGCCTGGGGGACCGCGTCGGAGTCCATTCGTTCATGCTGACACACCGCCACGCATCCACCCGGGGTCAGCAATCCTGAGCTATCCACAGTTTCCACAGGTTCATCCACAGGCCAGCCATCGGCGCAAAGCAAGCCTGAGCCGCTGAATCTGTGTAATCACTCAAGATCACTGTGGATAACCTGAGGCCGGAATGGCACGGCAATCAACAACCGAAACGAGCCTGAGCGAAATATGTCGCTAGGCTAATCATCCGCTTTTGAACGGCTGTTGGCACGGTTGTACCCGTGCTCCGAACCGTTAAACGCATCTGCGTCCCGATTTCTTCCGCCGAACACGAGGGGTTATGATCGGCGTCACAACTCGACGTTGTGACCGATCTCACTGGGGAGGGTACCGATCGTGCAGGTCAGGAGCTGTTAATGGCGTCGTCGCATCCATTGGGGCCGGGGTCCGCGGTGCCGCCGTCTGAGTGGCATTCCTCTGCGAACATCTACACCCGCGGCCAGTTGATGGCCTGTATGCGCGCCGGTGTCATCGCCCTGGTGTTGATGGGCGTCCTCGCCCTGATCGTTCTGTACTGACGCCGATCCTGCACACGAAAACGGGCCCGCTCGCGCTCAGCAGGCCCGTTCTCGTTTCGCGATCCGCTTAGGCGGGCGGGTAGACGCCCATACCCTTGGCCTTCTCGGTCTGCCAGAAGATGTCGCTGATCTCATCGATCGTCTTGAGCAGCTTCTCGGCCACGGCGACGTCCGTCGACTTCTTCACATCGCCGGCCCCGTGCACACCGTCCCAGAACAGCTGGTGCAGATTCGGGAACTGCTCGAAGTGGTCCTTGGTGAAGAAGTCGGCCCACAGCACCATCAGGTGATGCTTGACCTCCTCGGCGCGCTGCTCCTTGATGATGATCGCGCGGGTGCGGAAGTGCTCATCGTCTGAGTCGTGGAACTTCTGCAGAGTCTTGAGGCACGAAAGTGCCTCGATCTTGGCCTGGGCCGGATCGTAGACACCGCAGTACAGGTCGCAATGGGCGTGGGCAGGGGTGGCGTTGTTTAGAAGTCGATGCAGCATGGCCCTAACTTACCCTTCGAGGGTGGCGCCCAACCATCCTCCACCGCTTTGGCCACTGCGTTTGTTCAAGGTGGTCGAAGACTCGATGCGCCCGACTCTGAGCCCGGGCGACGGACTACTCGGTCTGCGCGGCGGCGCCCCGCGAACCGGCCAGTTGCGGTTGTTCCGTGACCCGCGACGATCCACGCGCTGGCTCGTCAAGCGCGTCGGTGAGGTGTACGGGACAGGCTCGAGTGCGATCTTCGAAGCCCGGTCCGACAATCCGAAGGCGCCCGGAGCCGCCGATTCCCATGAATTCGGCTGGGTTCCGGCGGCCGGTACCTATCGCGTCATATGGACGATCCGGGCCCCGCGCCGGGCCGGGTGATGCGTGTCCGCTTGCGCACCGGAGCAAACCTGCGCATTCTGATCTGATCGACCCACAGTCGTGTCGGGCTTTACCGAACAACGATGGTGCGGAGGCGAGATGGAGATGGGGTCCGGTCGGGCGATCGAGATCGCCCCGTTTCATTCGCACGGATCGCTAAAGGGTTTCGTGATATCGGGTCGCTGGCCGGATTCCACCAAGGAGTGGGCACAGCTGTTGATGGTCGCGGTGCGCGTGGCATCGCTTCCTGGATTGCTTTCGACCACAACAATTTTCGGTGCTCGTGAAGAGCTGCCCGATGAGCCCGAACCCAATACCGTCGGCCTCGTCGTCGCCGAGGGTACGGTGGTCGGCGAATCGGCGGTTCCGCCAGGATATTTCGCGCAGCATCAGCCGCCGGCCCTGTTGATGCTGCACCCACCGTCGGAGACCATGCCGTCGTTGCCGGAGTGCTCGGGCGCAGCCTCGGGGTGCGTGCTGCTGCCCGGCCTGCCGCATCTGGGCCTTGAACACCGCGCCGCATGGGTGGAAGCGGAGGCGGACGGCACCGTGACGTCGATGGTTAGCAGGGTGGGTGTCGATCCGATCAGCCATCCCGACACCGCAATACTGGCCATGCTCCTTGCGGCGTAAGGGTTTTCGAAGCCATCGATTCGTCGTCCTGAACGCTCGATTCGGGCACCCGAAATCGTTGTACGAACTGGCGGGTCGTCACATCAGCCGCTAGTGTCGGTGTCGTTAGCGAAGGGGAGTAGCCCCCAATCGCCGTGTCGACATACTGGCGCACAGCCCGGCCGGCGAACCGAACCTCCTCATTGAGGGTCGGTGGGCGAGACCTTCGACCGAAATTTGGTCGAAAGGTCGTTTCCCATGCTCACCGCCATTCTGATAAGTCTCGCCGTCGTATTCGTGGCTGAACTGGGCGACAAGTCGCAGCTGATCACCATGACGTACGCACTCCGGCATCGATGGTGGGTCGTGCTGTCCGGCGTCGCGGTCGCCGCAACCCTGGTGCACGGACTGTCGGTCGCCATCGGCCACTTCCTCGGCCTGTCCATCCCCGAACGACCGATCGCCTTCGCCGGCGCCGTCGCGTTCCTGTTGTTCGCGGTCTGGACGTGGCGCGAGGGCCGCGTCAGCGATGACGGCGAGGTCCAGGTCTCCGAGCCCCGCTTCGTCGTCTTCGCGATCGTGTCTTCGTTCGTCCTCGCCGAACTCGGCGACAAGACGATGCTGGCCACAGTCACACTCGCCAGTGACCACAACTGGGCGGGCGTTTGGATCGGGGCCACCGTGGGGATGGTGCTGGCCGACGGCGTCGCCATCGCCGCGGGTGCCCTCCTGCACAAGCGGTTGCCGGCCGGGTTCCTGCACAGCCTGGCGAGCGTGCTGTTCCTGGTGTTCGGTCTTTGGCTGCTGTTCGACAGCGCGCTCGGCCTGCGCTGGGTCGCATTGAGCGTCACCGGTTCGGTTCTGGTCGGGGTCGGCACCGCTGCGCTGGTTCGATTCGTCCGGGCGCGGAAAGCGGCCCCGACCACACCGGCATCGTTGCGCTCCCCGTAGCGACTCCCGCAACCTGCTGGGCCATTGACGACGGGTGAAACAACCCCCAGCGCGAGGCCGTCTCGCTAACACCCGCCCGATGACACTGTGCGACGAGACGACTTTGCGCTCGGCCAATTTGCATTCAAAACAGCAAATCTTCCATCCGGCCAACGGCGGTGGTTATGGACGTTGCCGGTGGTGAGAATTGGGATTACTGTGGCAATCGGGGCCAGCGCCCTGGCGAGGCATCTCGGACTACGTCCATCTTATTTGCCCGACCGCACCATATGACCGCCGTCTTTGCGTAGTCTGACGGTGCCGTCAATAGTGGGGGGAGCCCTCGATTGCGAAAGGTGGGTTAACTTATACCCAGTTTGCACTTGGGTTTGGGCACAACTCTCGCTAGGATGATCAGCAAATACGCCGCCAAGAGTCCGCTCGTCTACGCATGTGGAGGTCAATACCGATGAGCAAGACGTTCGCCGCCCGGTTAAACAGACTGTTCGACACGGTCTACCCGCCCGGTCGCGGCCCACACACTTCCGCTGAGGTGATCGCTGCACTCAAGTCCGAGGGCGTGACCATGTCCGCTCCGTACCTGTCGCAGCTCCGCTCCGGCAACCGCACCAACCCGTCTGCAACCACCATGGCTGCCCTTGCCAACTTCTTCCGTATCAAGCCGGCGTACTTCACCGACGATGAGTACTACGAGAAGCTCGACAAGGAACTGACCTGGCTCGCGAGTATGCGTGACGAGGGCGTCCGCCGCATTGCGGCGCGCACCGTCGGGCTGTCTGTCGAGGCCCAGCAGGACATCGTCCAAAAGGTCGATGAGCTGCGTCGCCAGGAGCATTTGGACGATTAGCCTGCCGTAAGTCGCATTATGGCAGCGGGCGAAGTCGTTACGTCTTCTGTCCGGGTCTTCGAACCCCGGTTCAGGCCTTCACGCCAACCGAACGCATCAGCGTTCGGTACTGCGTCGCTATCTCGAGGATCCACTCACGGTCCGAGTAGACGCTGGGCTGGCGCAACCACCTCAGGCCGGGAAACTTCGGGCGCTCACCCTCCGGCGCCCCCTCTCGATCGGCGTGTATCCACTCTGCGATAACACGCGCTTGCTCCTCGGGCGGCACCGGCGGCGGCTCGATATCGGCGTCATCCTCATCGGTATCGATCTCGTCGTCGACGGCGTCGTCGTCACGGTCCGCCAGCGCGCCGGACGTGCCGACCCGCTTCCTGGAGTTGTCCGCAGTGGTGGCTTCCAGGAACAGTGCGTCCGAGATCAACGACATCCGCTCGGCAACCCGGAAAGCCAGCGGTCCCCGGGGACGCACTCCGATACCGACGTCGGGATGGCGGCGGCCGAGTTCGTCGAGCAGTGGCTGGATGGCCCGAAGCTCTCGGCGCGCACCGAACCAGTCCTCGACGCTGGGCAACAGCGAGCCCGCGGCGACCACCAGCATCGCGCAGCCGAGCAGTGTGGCCGCGGCGCCGACCCCTACCGGTCCGGTCTCCCCGACCGCCCGCAGGAAAAAGAACCCCGATGCGAGGACGATCAGCACAATGCCGATCGTGAACACGAACAACGCGCGGCCACGGCGGCTGCGGTTCGAGTGCCGCAATCCGGCCCAGGACACCAGCGTCAGCGCCAGCAGCACGTACAGCAGCGGCAGCAGCCAGGGCAGTGAATTGCCGCCGGAGGCAAGATTGCGGCGCAAGTACTCCTCGGGCGCCATTTCCGGCTGCTGTCCTGCCGAGAAGAACGCCGCCAGGCTCACCACGGCGATGACGCCCGCAACGCTGTATTGAGCTATCGCGATCTTGCGTATGGTGGCGGGCTTACGCCCGGATGCGACCGTCGTGATCATCACGCAGCTGCCCGCCGCGCACGCGACCAGCGCGACCTGCGATAGACCCATCGAGACGTTGGGCCAACGCAGCACCGTGTCGATGAGAAGCGTGAGGGGTTGCCAGTTGAGTGCGGCGACCAACCCGAGGCTGCCGAGCGCGAGGATCATCGCGGTGCTCACCAGAGATTGCTTGTTGACCAGCGCCCATCCGATACGTAAACCGGTGGCCAGTCCAAGCAGACCGGCGATCACCCAGATGATCAACCAAACGCCTCTCCGAGCCGGACCTGGACGATGGAGGCGCGATCGGAGGGCAGCCGGCCCAACCGATACAGCAGCAGTGCCGCGAAATCCTCGGCTTCCTGTTCTGCATCCTCACCGTTGGGTCCCATGCAGCCGGTCCGCTGGTTCAGCATGTAGCCGATCAAATCGGAGCTGGCCATCTCGGTGTTCTCGAGGGCGGCCTCAACGACCGGCATGCCTTCGTGCCCGAGGACCAAGTGGCCGAGTTCGTGCGCAAGGGTGCGGTCCCAGGCCGGCAGGCCTTTCTGGATCAAGAACACATCGCGATCGGCGTATTGACGCCACTGCCCGCACACACCAGGCGGAAGATCGGCCGTCTTCAGCTGGATCGGACGTCCCCTGTCCATGCTGACCGCGTCCACGAGCCGGGTGAGCGATACTTCCCCCCGACGCGGAGCGAGGTCCAAGACCGCACCCACGGCGCGAGTGACGCTGCGGCTGGCTGGCATACTTCCCCCTTTCGTCGAGTCCACTATGCGCTGTTTGGACCGATGAGGCAGCAGTTCCTATTCAGTTCATTTGACAAATCTTGCAGCTCCGCCGGTGCGTACCGCATGGTCGGCCTTTGCCTGGCGATACCCGTCGCAGCCGCAAAATTCACTTCCTGCCGCTTCTGGCGCAAGGGGCTTCATCGATTTGCTGGCGACCATTGCGGCCTCGCGGTGGGACAGGCCCGCAGTGTGGGCGCACCGGACGATAGTGTTGTGCTGCATCTACAACGCGCGCCGCGATGACGTCGCAAGCCCAAGAGACGATCGGGAGACAGCTGGGATGAGCCTGTTCAAGCGCAAAACCCGCGCCACCCGAAAGGCCGAGGCCCGCGCCATCAAGGCGAAGGCCAAGCTCGAGGCCAAACTGGCGGCGAAGAACGACGCTCGTCGTATCAAGGCCGACCACAGAGCCGAGACCAACGCGCTCAAGGCGCAGCTGCGGGCTCAGCGCGACACCGACCGCGCCGCGCTCAAGGTCGCAGACCTGCAGTTGAAGGCCGCACGCGAAGGTAAACTGTTCTCCCCCACCAGGATTCGGCGTGTCCTCACCATCACGCGACTTCTCGCACCCGTCGTCGTGCCCCTGGTGTACCGCGCCTCGATCGCCGCCCGCGGATTCGTCGACGAGCGGCGGGCAGACCGATTGGGTGTTCCGCTGAGCCAGCTCGGTCAGTTCTCCGGCCATGGCGCTGAGCTGTCGGCACGAATCGCGGGTGCCGAGCAGTCGCTGCGTCTGGTCGCCGAGAAGAAGCCCAAAGACGCCGAGACGAAACAGTTCGTGGCGGCGATCACCGATCGTCTCAGCGATTTGTCGGCCGCTGTCGCCGCCGCCGAGAACATGCCGCTCGCGCAGCGCCGATCCGCCCACGCCGCTATCGCCAAACAGCTGGACGGCATCGACGCCGACTTGATGGCCCGCCTCGGCCTCGTCTGAGATGCCCGTTTCGGCGTCCGCTGATCGCGTCCGCGGCGTGGCGACGGGGCTGCTGACTGCCGCCCTCGCAGTGGCGGCACACGGGGCGGGCGGCGGAGCGATACCCAACGGTGCGGTGACGTCGTTGCTTGCCGTTCTCGCTGCCACCGCAGGTGCATTGGCCACCACCATCCCGCAGACGGGAACACCACGGTGCCTATTGGGCCTGCTCGCTGCCAGCCAGCTGCTCGGTCACCTGTTACTCAGCACCGCCGACCACCACCACGTCGGTTCGGCTGCCCCGCCCGCGGCCGCGATGCTTGCCACCCACCTGCTGGCGATCGTCGCCGGCGCAATTCTGATCGGCGTTGGCGAGCGGCTGTGGCGGGCGCTGTCGGTTGCCGTGCGCGGGGTTGTCCGCATCGGCTACGCGGTGGCGGCGCGGCCCATGACTGTCGCGCGCCGAGCCGATCAGCCGCTGCGCTCTGCACTGATGCTTGCTGCTTCGGTGTCGCATCGAGGGCCGCCGGTCAGCCTCGCCCGCTGACCGACATCCCAACGACACAAGAAAGCCAACGAATGAGATCCACAACCACGGTGCCTTCACGCGTCCCGCTCGCCGTCGCCCTGCTGTCCCGGCGGGGATCATGAAACACCCTGTCGCTGTTGCAGTTCTGATGTTCGGGCTCGCAGTGGCCACACTCGGCAATGCGGGTCCCGCGGCGGCACACGCCGCCCGCATCTCCACCGACCCCGCCGAGAACGCCTCGCTGACCACCGCCCCGCCGAAGGTCAGCGCGACCTTCAACGAGGAAATGCAACCCGAGTTCGCGGCGATGACCGTGATCGGGCCCGACGGCAACATGTGGTCCACCGGCGAGCCTGAGGTCAACGGTGCCGTCATCAGCGTCGGGGTGCGTCCCCTCGGCCCGGCAGGCACCTACACCGTGAATTACCGGGCGACATCTGCCGACGGCCACGTCGTGTCCGGGTCGTGGCCGTTCCAGCTGACGAAGGCGGGGACCGGCGCGTCCGCACCCCCGGCCGCCGCCCCGGCGCCCGCCGCGGATGCGTCGCGAAACTCCGAGGACGTCGACGCCAGTCCGGTGTGGCCCATCTACGTCGGTGCCGTGCTGATCGTCGGCGCCGGTGCCTTTTGGGCGGCGCGGCGCCGGCGGTGAAGCGTCCTGCGGCGCTGGCAGGCGGAACGCTGGTGCTGGCGGCGGCGGCGGTCGTTGCGTGGGCGCTGGCGTACCCGCAGGGTTCACTGCCCGTGACGCTGGTGCGGGCGGTCGCCGACTGTGCGGCGGTCGTCTGTCTCGGGCTCGCGGCCGTGCCGATGCTCGACGACGAGCGGTACCGCCGCGAACTCATCGGACGCGCCACCGCGCCGTTGTCCATCGCAGGCGCCGTCTGGCTGGTGGCCGAGCTGGGCCGGTTGATCGTGGCGGCCGCGCAAGCCGCCGCGGTTCCGATCTGGCGGCTGGGCCTACCGACGACTGTCGATTTCGCGGTGGACACTGCGGCGGGGCGCGCAGGCACGCTCGGCATCGTGGCGGCTGCGGCCCTCGGCGTGGCCACGCTCGTCGCGCCGCGAACGGCGTCGATGAACCTCGTGGTCGCGGGTCTCGCCGCGGTAGGCCTGACGTCCCGACTGATCACGGGTCACTTCTTCGAAAGCGCGCTCGGGGGTCTGGCGCTAGCCATTCACACCCTGGCCGCGGCCCTGTGGTGTGGCGCGCTGGCGGGCCTGGTACTCACCGTCGAGCATCGCGGTCAGTGGGCCCGGGTGCTGCCGCGGTTCTCGCAGTTGTCGCTGTGGTGTGTGCTGGCGCTGCTGCTCGGCGGGACTGCCGCGGCGCTTGAACGGCTCGGATCGCTTGGGGAGTTGTACGCCACCGGCTACGGCCGGCTGCTGGCCGCGAAGATCGCGGTGGCGGCGGTGCTGGTGCTGTTGGGCTGGCGAAACCGCACGATCTGGCTCCCGGCGGCGCGGGCCCACCGAACCGCCGCCGTGGTGTCGCGATCCCGGTCGCTCGTCGAATTGGCGGTGATGGCGGTAGCGCTGGCATTCGCGGCCGGACTGGCCGCCACCGGCTAACGCCATAGCCGACCTGGCATGATGGGGACGATTGCCGGTTGACCACGCTCACGCCGGACATGCGCAGACCACACTGCAAAGGAGCAGCCGATGGCAGACCAGCAGGATCTACCAGACCAAGATCCGCGGTCAACGCCGCCGCCCGCGTCGCCCCCTTCCCCGCCGGGCGCGAACTCGGTGCCGCCCGCCGCCGAGC
>NZ_NVQE01000072.1 GCF_002591975.1 Mycobacterium neglectum
TGTTCGGTCTCAATTTAGTTGGCGGGCACTAACTGGTAACCGCCAATTTAAGTGAGACGGACTGTTGGTCGTGAGTCGCAATTTGGTTGGCGGTTCAGATCCGCCTGAACGTGCGGCGGGGGCTGTCTGGGGAGCGCAATTGTTCAGAAGCCGTACTTCTCCTTGCGAAGACGGAAGGCCGGCTCACCGCCTTCCATAACCGTCGTGATCTGACCCCGTACCGCCGCCACATCGATGGCACCTTGTTCCTTGATATGGCCGGCTGATTGATCGCCCGCGGTCAGATAGGCGCAGACCAAGACCAAATCGGCATCGCCGTTGACAACCAAGTTCGCGTTGTGGCTGGAAAAAACCAGCTGACGTCGATTCTTGGATAGCCAGATCTTGGAGACGATCTGCTGCACGGTGTCACTGTCGAGGTCGTCCTCGGGCTGGTCAATGATGAGCGGCGTACCGCTTTGCGAGAGCAGCGTCCTCAGTAGCGCCGAGGCCTGCTGGCCAGCCGACGCGGAGTCGAACGGGATGTACTCGCCTTCCTTCGCGCGATACTCGAAGTCTGGAAGATCAGACAACTCAGCCAGCGAGAGATCGAGCCAGCCGTCGGGAGTGAGCTTCGGAGTGAACCGCTTCTGGTCAGCGACGGTGAAGCCGAGCCTGGTCAGCGTGGGCGTCTGTTCCGAGCTGATCTCAGCGTCCGGTTCGAGCAAGGTCAGTGACTCAAGTTCCTCGAGCACGGTCTCCCACCTCGCCGTGGGGTCTGACTCCTTTGCGAGCTCATCGAAGAAGGTATCGACTTTGCTGGCGCGTACGTTCGAGCCCGCGATCAGCGCCTTGAACTTGGTCTGAGCCGCATCAAACCCGCGGCTCGCCGACAACGTCGCGCGGATCAAGCCATCCGAAGACGTTGCGAGCGCATCACATTCCGCTTTTAGGGCGCTCGTCCGTTCCTTCCGCGCTGCAGCCAGTTCAGCACGGAACTCGTTGTGTTTGTCGCCTGGTTTGCCGAGCGCGTCCCGGTCGGTGCGCTGGCGTTGGACAAGCTCGCGAGACGTACGCTGTTGCTCCTCGAGGTTGGCGAGTTCCGCCAACTTGGCCTCATGTGCGGAGGACCTCTCCTTCACTGCCCTGTACGCCTCGTCATACGCAGTCAGCTTGGCCGCCAATGCCTCGGAGGGCACTGTGACCGCACCGCCCGCTTCCATCAGCGTCCGGAAGTCAGTCTCGAGTCCACTGATTGTCGACCGCAACCGAGCCAGGGCGTCGCGCGTAGCGGTAAGGAGCGCGTTCGCTTCGACGGAGAGACTCGCAGGCGCTGATGCCGGCAGCGCAAGGTCACTTAGGGATGAGTCCAGGGAAGTAGCGAGGTCGGTGAGGCTTTCGTGGGCAACTTCGACATGCTGAAGCCAGCCAGTTCGAGCTGACCGCAGGTCGTCGTGTCCAGCCTTGCCGTCAAGGATCTGACGATCCACTTCGGATATGCCTGCGAGGCCGTCGCGCAGCGACTGCGCCTGTTCAGCCAGCGACCGGAGACGTAGGTCACCTCGTTCGATTTCGGCAGACAGATCTCGATGGCGCTGGAGGGTGCCGTAGTTCTCGCGTAGTCGGCCGACTACCTCTTGTCGCTTTCGACCGATCTCTGCGAGCTCACGTTGGATAGGCGAGGTAACGAATCGCAGAAGTTCATCGACTCGGATGGAGACGCTGCTTAACTGTTTCTGGCTATACGCCTGTATCGGCAGAAGACTCTGAATGGCTGCCTCTGTAGCCTTTTCGAACTGGCCTTCTCCAACCTTGAGCTGGATCAGCCCATCACTCGCGTTTCGACGAACGACGTGTGTAATCCCATTGATCACGCAGTGCACCTCGACGTGGGCGTCGTAAGGCTTGAGAGTTGCCTCAACAAGCTTGCGCTGACGCACCCGCGGATCTGCGACCTCGTCGTCCTCAGTAGCCCGGGCCGGCTGGTCGCATAGCGCCCAGCGGAGGTAGTCGAGCACCGTCGATTTGCCAGTACCACGTCCACCGATAAGCGCGGTGTACTGCGGGTTGAGCGCGACGTCCACGCGACCCATGAACTTGCTGTTCGACACCACGACACGTGAGACCCACACATTTGGCATTGCCGGGGCTACATGTGAGATTCGAGACTGGTGCGCCAAACATGCCTGACGGATCGCCTCGGCCGTAGGTTTTGCCCACTTGACCCAGGTTGCATGCTGTCCAAGAGTGGAGAAATCGGCTTTTCTGGCGTCGGAAGTCTGGAATAGCGCGAGGCGTTTAAAGCCCCAGTTGGCATCTCCGCCCTCAAGAATCCGCTTCTCGCCGGCGTACTTCTGCCGATCCAGCTCGGTGATCGGCTTATCGAGGTATCCGCCAACAGCAACCATGTCGCGGTACTTTGCCTGGAACGACTGCCTCAAGAGCGTCTTGTGGCCGTCTGGGGTGACGTTCGGCAGGATGATGTACCGCCCGCGAAGCCAGTCGTTCTTGTCCAGTTTCGCGTGGACGTCGTTGAGGTCGCCCGAGTCGGGCAGCACCACGGTCTGAGGGAGGGTATCGAGCCTCGCGTCGATCGGATCGAAATGAAGTGCCTTCAAGACGTCGTTAAGGCGATCCTCCGGAAAGTCTGCGTCGAGGATGAGAATCGCCTGGCACGGCACACTCAGCGTCAGTTCGAGGGCGGGAAACACCGTCAATTGTTCGCGGAGCGGCACCGGGGTGCTCTCCGAAGTCTGCTCTGCCGCAGCGGCTTTCTTGATGAACGGGAAGAGGGCAAAGTCGTGATGATCCGAGATGGCGACCGCGTTGAGGCCATTCGAGCGGGCCGCCGAAACGAATGAAGCTGCCCAAGCGTCACGCTCAGCTACCGCGGGGCGATGTCCGTCCCACTGCGTATCGCGCGGGGTATGGACCTGGAAATCTGCACGATAAAAATGGCCGCCGTTGTCGGCCAACTCGATTGCTCTAGTGGACTCGGTAGCCATGACTACAGACTTGCCCTTCCTGGCTTCGGACTGTCGCTGTCGACAACCCCAAGCGCCCGCAGCAGTTTGGCATGGAGTGATGTGAGCAGCTGAGCAGAAATCAGCCTCACAGCTTCCACGCTCCCGGTACTGCACGCGCATAGTCGTCGACGCCTATGGCCTCGAAGTGTTGCTTGGCGGCCTTGATCTTGGCCGACTCGGAGGGACGAAGCTTCGAATCATCGAGGGTGCTCTTGGTTTCACGGATCATGTAGATCCGGTCTTCGCCTTCTTCGTGCTTGATGATCGCCCAATCGGGGTTGTACGGGCCGACCGGAGTGTCGATCTTGAACTTTGAAGGGAGCTTCATGAATAGCTTGATGTCCTCGCGTGAGTCAAGCAGCTCGGCGAACTGGCGCTCGACATCGGAGTCCAAGACCACATAGTCGAAGTCGGTCTTCTGGGTGTGCTTCACCCTGTACATCTGATCGAGGAAGCGCTCCTTCTCTTCCAATCCATCTTTCTGAAGCTCGCGAAGCTCGTAGATCGAGCCTGCGATTTTCTCGTACTGGATTCCCTCGACCACAATCTTGGCCAGCTCACTTTGCAGCGCACGCTTTGTCATTGCGATGAAATCGTTTGGGTTGCCAATGAACTCGCCTAGCCGGCCGCTGCCGATCAGGATGTCGACGATGGTCTTACGGGTCAGGGATGTCTCCTCCTGTAGTTCCGTGATGATGTCGGGCAGGTCGTAGCTGCCTTTGAGATCAGCTGAACGCGTGCCGAGTTCCTCGCCCTTGGCGCCTCCTCGAAGCACTTTGACGCCGGCCCGGGTGACCTGGATGCGCAGCGCCTCGATATCAGGAGAACTCCTGATCGCGGCGATCGCGTTCTCGACGATCTTGTCGCGGTTGATGCGCACACGGTAGGTCGTCTTCTGGCTGATTGTCTCCCAGAATTGTTCGAATTCCGGTGTCGCATAGAGATGTTTGTTGAGCGCGCGCGGTTGACGTTTGCTCACCGGCTTGACGTACTTGCCGATGTGCGCGCGTCCGACTAAGTCGATGATTACCCCCTCAGCCCAGGCGGTGTCGACCGGTAGGTCGAGGCTAAAGCCGAGCTGGTTCGGCTGGAACTTCGAGGTGACGGCGCCTTCCGTGTCGATGAAGCCTTTGCCCTTGAGGTGTTCCCATACGAGGAGGGAGCGCTGGTAGCCGAACTGGTCGTCGGTGAGGGCCCCGTTCTCGTCCTGCCACGGGATTTTCGAGAACTCAGCCTTGCGTACCCGGCCGATCTCGACTCCGGCGTCCTTGTACTCCTTCTGGAGCGCATCCGCGAACTTCGTGTAAGACTCGTTCGCCACCACCGTCAGCGTCGCTATCCCACGGTCAGCGACACGCGCATAGCCGTCCTCGGTCTTCGCGACAGGAAGACGCAGGCCGCGTCCGAGCGTCTGACGGCGTTCAGTTTCGGCCCCCATCTCGCGCAAGGTGCAGATTTGGAAGACATTCGGATTGTCCCAGCCCTCACGTAGGGCGGAGTGGCTGAAGATGAACCGCACCGGCTCGTTCTCATCGAGCAGCCGCTCCTTCTGCTGCATGATGAGTTCGTAGGCATCGTCATCGGCTTTCGTCGTACCGGACGAGTCCTGGAAGGTTGTTGCCTTGCCGCGCTTGATCTGAGAGAAGTAGGCGCGGCGAAGCTCGCTCGGTGCCTGCGGGAGCAATTCCTGGTAGCGCGCAGATCTAGCCCGTTCCTCGATGAAAACCTCATCGAACCAGGTCACGAAGTCGCCGTTTGCATCATCGTTGTTGGTTCCATCGCCCAGGTAGCTGGCGACCTTGTCGACGAAGAAGAGGCTGAGCACCTTGATGCACCTGGTACGTAGCATCGACTCCTTGCGCAGGTGCTCGCGGATAGTCTCGCGAATCATCTCCTTGTAGATCGCGCCGGTCGATGCGCCAATGGTCTCGCCTTCATGGAGGAAGCCGTGCGTGGTGAGGTCGACGTAGGCGGGCTGGATGCTCATTTCGTTGATGCGCCAGCCTTCGTAGATCGGGTTTCCGGTGATGCGCGCGTCCGATAGTTCCTGGTGCTGCTTCACGCTCACGACGCGACGCTCGAGCGGGCCGTCGGCTCTGCGGCAGGACAGCTCTAGCCGGGCCGACCAGGACGGCTCGCGCCTCACCTCGACGAGCTTGATGTATGGCGTCGCGTCCGCGCCTTGCTGCTGAACCTCAGCAACGACGATTTGCTTCACCAGCCCCAGATCATGGGCGTCGACCGGGTCTAGCCGGTAGACTACATTGCGCTGCTTCTTGTGGGTCGCGCTGTAGCGCAACGTGAAGACGGGGGCCAGTTCGCCTACGGCTGACTGCGAGAGCCGCGACTCCATGTTTTGTGGCTCGTCCATAATGACGACCGGATGAGTCGCCTTCAGATAGTCGATTGGCCGCAGGCCGTTCAGCTTGTCTCGGGTTTGATGGATGATGCGCGTGTTCGCGTTGCCGCGGATTGAGTCGATCGTCATGATCAGGATCTGCACGTTCGTCGACGTCGCGAACGGCTGCACTTCCTCGGCGCTCTTGCCGCTGTAGATCGAAGCATCGAAGGTGATGCCCTGCGGCGTGTAGAGCTTTTTGAAATGCTCCTGCATTAGCCGGACGCTCGTGCTCACACCCTCCCGGATCGCAACGCTAGGCACGAGGATCACGAATTTGGTGAAGTTGTATCTGACGGCCAGGTCGAAGATCGTGCGCAAGTACACGTAGGTCTTGCCGGTACCCGTCTCCATCTCAATGTCGAAGTCAAGCGCTTCTTCATAGAGCTTGGTTGCAACCTCGAGGCCGTTCCGATCCTGCACACGCTGCAGGTTCGCGAGGATTAGGTCGCGGTCGAGCACGAGGCTGTTGCCAACTGCACCGATCTCTTGCGCTAGGTCAATTTCGAGCTCCGCTTGATCCGAGTCAGGCAGCGCCGCTGCGCCGCGTAACGTCGTGACAAGCTTCTCTGCGTCCTTTGGCTGCCCGTCGAACAGGTCGACCACGGACGCGATCGCACCCAGCTGGTAGGGCTGACTGGCGTCGAACTGAAACCCTGACCCGCTCATCACGTCGTCCAGAGCTCAATGCCCTTGCTCTTTGCGAGCTGGACCAAGTTGGTCTTGAGTTCGTCATCGCCCTGGAAGGCATCTTCGAGAACAATGATTCGAGTCGGGGACGCGTCGACAAGGGCGCGGAGCTGATCGAGCGTCGGTTTGATGTGCTCGTTCAAGTACGCGAGCACCGCGACGTCGCCGTCACGGTCACGAACGAGTCGGACATCGAGTCCATCCACCGCGGCCGCCGCGACAGTCTCGGTCAGCGAATAGCCCTGCTTGAGCAGGATCTCGGTCAGCAGCTCATCGGTCGTCGCGTCGTCAGTCGCGCTGTCGCGGAGACTCAGCAGGTGCTGCTGGAGCGCGTCCTTCTCTACATCGCTGGAGAGCTGCCACTTTGAGAAGTTCGTGTCCGTGAGGCTGTAGGACTTGAAACCAACATCAACTGATTGCCCCCTCAGTTCGGCCTTAATTGCGTCTCCGGCGAGCTGGATGCGGCGACGCGCTATGTCCGAGATGGTCATGTAGTCCTGCTGGCGCGCCTCAGACTTCTCCGGGGTCGGCTCTGGCAACTGCACACAGATGAACTGTCTGGCCAAGCCATCCTCCATATTCTGGGCCAAAACCGCATGAGCTGTCGTCCCTGATCCAGCGAAGAAGTCCAAGACGATGTCGTCTTTATCTGTCGCTAAGAACACACACTGTCTGATCAGCTCCATCGGTTTGGGAAACTCTAAAATACCTCCCATCCCGATTTTGCCCGCTTCAACCGTTCCCTGCTCGCTAATAAATTTAGTATCAGTCCATATTGACTTAGCTTTCGTTGTACTCTTCCTAGACTTTTCATAGATATTCCAACCGCCGTCCCGTTTTTGCTTCGCCCACGCCGCTCTTGGATTACCATCAATCCCTTCCCTTAGTAACTTCTCTTTCCCCCACCGCCAACAACTATCACCACCCTCGCTGTTGCGCGGGAACACCTCGACATTGAATTCATCGGTTTGGTTTAGCGAAATAAGGGCCAGTCCGTCTTCTGCAACGCTGTTGGCATCCACATAAATTGGGTAGAAAAGGTTCGGCCTGTTGTGTCGTCCAAATTTGGGATTTCTGTTTCGTAACTCCCATAGGTCATAGCCCCCATGTTTGTCAGTGTACGGAAGTGACCTGTCAGCCTTTTCTAGCTCACCGAGTGAACCATCTTCTGATTTGTAATAGACCAGCAAATATTCATGGCACTTAGCAATCTCTTTGTACGTCTGACCCCGCTTGTTGGATTGAATTATCACCTGCGCCAAGAAGTTGTTCTCGCCAAATATTTCATCGCAAAGCTTCTTTAGGTTCGTTTGCTCGTTGTCATCGATCGAGATGAAGATCACGCCGTCGTGAGTCAAAAGATTGCGCGCAAGCTTGAGTCGCGGATACATCATGTTGAGCCAGTTGGAGTGGTAGCGGCCCTCGGTCTCAGCGTTGGTCGAGACCTTTTTTCCCTCTTCGTTGACCTGGCGCGTCCACTCCAGGTAGGTCTCAAGTCCCTCCTTGTAGTTGTCCGGGTAAACGAAGTCCTTGCCGGTGTTATATGGGGGATCGATGTAAATCAGTTTGATTTTGGCGTGGTAATGCTTTTGCAGGATCTTGAGCACCTCGAGGTTGTCACCCTCAATGAAGACGTTCTTGGTGGTGTCCCACTCCTTCGAGTTCTCGAAGTCAGGTTTCAGCGTCGCCGCTGTCGGCTCCTGCGCGGCGCGCAGCGCACGCTTCTTGCCTGGCCAGAACAGACCGTAGCGCTCACTGGTGTCGGCCGCGTCACCGTCGAGCAGTTCCTTGAGTTTCGCAACGTCAACCTTGCCGTCGGCGATGACCTCGGGAATCAAATCGGCAAGCTGAGCGGCGAGCTCCGTCTGGAAGTTCGGAGTGGTGGGTGGTGTTTCGTAGATCTCGTCATTCATTCAGGCGATTCTCTTTCATGTTTGCAGCGATTGCTTCGGGTACGCGAATGCCGCTGGTCTATTTGGCTATCCGCCAACGAATCGTGAAGAGGTGCTCCGTGTCCTGGGTTCCTTGGAGCGACTGCTCGATAAGTTCGAGGTAGTTGTCGGCCTCAGCGCGGAGCTTCTTGCGTGCCTCACGAAAGTCCTCATCGGCTTGCTCGGCGCGTATCTCCCATTTTCGCGCTTCCTTTTTGAGCCGCAGCTGTTCCATTGGATCGTCGGCCTGCCGCGCCAACTTGCGGGCTTCCTTCTCCTTGGCTCGGTAGTTACGGATCGCGCCCTCGTGCTCGGCCTTGCGGTCCTGCTGGTTGCGGTAGAGCAGCTCCTCCTGCTCGTCGTAGTAGCGGGAGTTGCGGCCCTGGACCTCCTTCTCCAGCTCAGCCCGGCGCGCGTCGAGGTGCGGCGTGAAGCGGTTCTCGTCGATCACCACGGCCTGCTCACCGACCTCGATGCAGGTCAAGTCAAGGATGTCCGCGACGTACTCCTCGTCGAGCCAGCGCCCGGCGTCGGTTAAGGCGCCGGCGATCATGTAGGACTCTGAGACATCTTCGTCGCGTGCCTTCATGCGGAAGGTCGCAAGGCTGACGGCCAGCTCACCGCTGGTGCCCTCAAGTGCTCGAATTGCGCTGCTGACGCGCTCCGACTGACCGAGTGAGAACCTCAGCTCACGTGCCGGGGTGTAGTGAGTCTTCGAGGTATTGACGACGTGCTGGCCGAGCGGGCTCGCGTAGCGGTACTGGTGGGCGTTGTCGAGCGGCTGCGACTTGAAGAAGTAGCGTCCTGTCGGCGCGTCCCCTACGGGCGACTCGTTCAGTACGAAGGTGCGCCCGTCGCCTTCGAAAGTAGCGAACCGATCCAGCTCGTGTCGTGTCACCGCGAGCAGCAGGTGCTCGAACTTGTTCAGCACCTCGACGGACTGCGTGTCATACGCCTTGAGGCGGTCCTGCACGTGCGGGTCGAGGTTGTCGAAGACCTTGGCCTTGGCGCTGGCCATCTCGCGGGAGATCTCGCTCGCGTACTGGCCCTCAAGGTTCCTGAATGCGGCATCCAGCTCCTCGGCAGTCTTGCAACGGGTGAGGATGTCGCTGATCGTCTTCTCGAAGTCCAGGCCATCCTCGATCGCGCCGAGCACTTCGTCGCTCGCGCCGAAGACGCTGGAGAACAGCTGGAACTTATTCGTCAGCAGTTCCAGGATGCGCTGCTCGGCGATGTTGCCCTTGTTTGAGAAGTTCACAACCACGACGTTGTGCTTCTGCCCGAATCGGTGCACGCGGCCGATGCGCTGCTCCACGCGTTGTGGGTTCCAGGGTAGGTCGTAATTGACGAGCATCGAGCAGAACTGCAGGTTAATGCCCTCAGCTGCAGCCTCAGTCGCGATCATGATCGTGCCGTCGGTGCGGAAGTAATCGACGAGTGCCTTGCGTCGGTCCACAGCAGCGATGCCGGTAATCAAGTCGCCGTCCTGGTTGGCCTTGAGCCAGGCTTGGTAGATCGCCGTCTGCTCAGGCAAGTTGTTCGAACCGTTGAACAGCACGAGCCCATCACCGCGACTAGCTTCTCGGAGGGAGCGCGCAATGTACTCCTGCGTCTTGGTCGAGTCGGTGAAGATGATCGCCTTCTCGGGAGCGCCCAGCTCGCGAAGCCGCTCGAAGCCAAGGTCAAGCGCTTCGCCGAGCTTGACCGCCTTCTGGTTCTCCGTGATCGAGCGAGCAAGCGCTGCATACCCCCGCAGCTCAGCAACCTCGGCCCTCATCGCCTGCAGAAGCGACTCACCCAGCGGCATCGACGAAGCGCTGGAGCCAGGCTTGGCCTCGATCTCCTCGGCCTCTTCCTGCTCCTCGCTGGTGATCTCATCATCGACAGCGAAGTCCGCCGCCACTAGGCCGCCACGTCCGTCGCGGCGCTGCCCGGCTGCGACCTCATCCGCCAGGCGGTTCGCGATATTCTCAAGCGTGCTGGCGACGGCGTAAGTTGATGATCCGAGGCGCTTGCGGATGATCAGGGCGGAGAGGTGACGCTGCGACCCGGCGAAGGCGAATAGCTCGTCACGCTGCAAGTAATCGTTCACCAGGTCATAAAGGCACACCTCGTCAGCGGACGGCGTGAACTCGACCGTCAGCGGTAGCCGCTTGGTGAAGTGGATGTACTTGTCCGCGTCGCGCCGGAGCGTGCGCTTCGAGACCATCGCGACACGCTCAACGAGGTCGTCATCGCCACCGATGTCGCGGTTCTTGACATACCGCTCCCGAAACGCGTCGAGCGAGTAGAAGTAGCCAGGGTCGAAGATCGACACCAGCCCGTACAGTTCCTCAAGCTTGTTCTGCAGCGGTGTCGCCGTGAGCAGCACGGTCTTGTGGGCGCCCTGCACGATATGCGCCACTGCTTCCGCGGCCTTGGTCTTGCCCGTCCAGTAGTTCCGCAGCCGGTGCGCCTCATCCGCGACCACGAGATCCCACGCCTTGAGCAGGGAGGTCTCGTGGCGGAGCGCGAACTCGTAGGAGCAGATCAGCACTTGCGACGAGCGGCCACCTGCCTGGTCGATTAGTGCGTCCTTCGACTTGGGATCGAGGATCGCAGACGGGATCAAGAACTTCTCGTACAACTCCTGTTGCCATTGCTGCCGCAAGCTCGACGGCGCAACGATCAGGATGCTGCGACGACGCTCCGCCCAGTACTGCGAGATGACGATGCCCGCTTCGATCGTCTTCCCGAGGCCCACCTCATCAGCGAGGATCACGCCGGGCAGGTACGGGGTCTGCAACGCGAACAAGGCGGCGTCGATCTGGTGCGGCTTGGGCTCCACCTGTGCATCGAAGAGCAGGCCGGCGAGTTTGCCGACGTGCTCGTTCGCGTAGCTGCGCTGCAACTCGTGCGCGTAGTACTTGGCTTGATGGTCAGTGAGGCGACGGGTCATCGATTCCTCCTGACCCAACGATCGTCAGCAAACTCTGAAAAGGGCGATTGGGCACAGCAGTCTGCGCTCGCGCCGCACCCCGCAAGCTGTTCGCCTCAAACGAGGTGCTCATGGTTGGACCTCTACAGGCTCCTGAATAAATCGCAGGATGCTGTAGTACGTGTCGCGCATTGGCACTCCGTAGATGCGGGCGTCTCGCCGGCGTGCGGTCAGATGCGAAATCGTCGTCCACACCCGGTTGGTTGCTCGCCACGAGTCTGCATCGTCGCGAGCGGGAATGATCTTCTCGACTTCTCGTGCGACCAGCGAGCTGCGCCAAGCTGAATCGGTGTCAGGATCAGTTGCTGCGCAGAGAAATCCGGGCAAGCACAGCAGTCGAGCGATCTTGACGTGCTCAGGATAGGTCAGCGCATCGACGGCCCCGATGCCGAATTCATTTCTGCGGCGGTCGATCTCGCTAGCACCGATGATGGCCGGGCTGGCACATTCTCGACCAATCAGCATGGGCAGGGAATCGTGCAGGACATCCCGAGCAGCAAGGTGCCGCCGAAAGTGCCTTTCCGCGGCGACAGCGGGGGAGTAGCCGTGCAGATCAATCTGCGGGGAGCCCAACCATCGCCTGTGCCGTGCACAAACTAGCCCGATGCCGGTGAGTTTCCCTCGGGCGGGCTCGCCACTGGTGCAGCGAAGGCACAAAATGCGCTCGGTGACTTCCTGATCGAGGACATAGTCAGGAGCCGTGAAGCGCTCGGCCGATATGCCAGCAAGATCCAGCCATGCCTGGAGGCGAGCGGGATCACGCCGGTTCTTGGATTTCACGGCACCGCGCTCGCGCAATGCGCGGTCGATATCGGAGGGCCTGCAGTGGTTTCGGGCAGCGTGGCGCCGGATGTAAGAGTCCAGGCTCTCGCCGTGATATCGACGCGTGCGAACTGGGAGGGGAGCGATTCTCATTCGGCCCTCTTCAACGGCACTGGGGTCGCCCTCTCCTCGGCCACCGTCCGCGCAGCAGCCTCCTCAGCCGCAAAATCGGTAGACGTCATATCGAGCAGCTTCCTATTGACTAGCTCCTCGCCGCTGAGAATTGCCGCGATTGCTGAGTCGTTCAGTAAGGCTCGAAGTGACCCGATCGAACCTCCGGTGCGGTCGTAGAGGTAGGTCGCCTCAGTTTCGAGAGATCCGGCGGCATGGCGTCCGAGTGGTAGAAGGGCTTCGACACCGAGGACCAGTTCAGTCCACTTGTCCCGTTGCGCCTTTGTTCCGTACTCGTACTTCCGCATCTGGTGGACGGCCATCCGGCCTTTCAGTTGGCGACCCATGTGCCCGGCGAACAAGTCGGCTTGAAGGAGGTCGATGCCGGTGTAGATGAACGTCGCGTCGAGTCTCTCGGAGAAGACCTTCAACGCCGACGCGGCTTCGCTACCAGCCTGATGGTTGGTCTTGAGGTTATGCACCTCGTCCACGAGTACCAACGACACTGACAGGTTCCGCATCACCCCCACTATTTGCTCTGTAAGGTCTTGCGCGGTCGACTTATTCGGGACCAGTAGGCCGAGGAAGTTAGCGAATGCCAGCATCATCATCTTCGGGGTGGTCCCAGGTGGGACCACGGTGTAGACCACAGGGGCGAAGCCGTCGTCGTAGCGGTTGAATTTGGCACGCATCACCCGCTCGTAACGACGACCTATAAGCAAAGCGGCCGTTGACTTCCCGCGGCCGGCAGACCCGGTGATAGCGAGACCACGCCGCGCGGTGGCCGACTCCGCGGAGTTCCTCGCCATCAGTATGCGAGTCTGGTGTGTCAGCGCCTCTGTATCTGGGGTTTCCAGTACGACATCCGCCCCTAACCAGGCAAATCGTTGCTGATCGTAGGACTCTTTCTCGGCAGGGGAGAGGCCGCTGATCTGCTTCATATCGAGGTGTTCGGGCTCGACATTTCGGCGGTTGACGAACTCCCGCCATGCAGTCAGCGAATCAGGTACGGCCACGGCTAGTCCTCGTCATCGTCGTCGATGCGGCGAGCTGCCCGACGCCGCGAGGTGTCACCGGCCGCTTTGATCGCGGAGACGCTGGCCAGGGGTTCTTCCGCCCCGTCTGGATCAGTCTGCTCGGCGGTGGGGGATAGCGGCGGCACGACCGGTCTGTTCACGCTGTCACGTTTGGCGGCTCGTTGTTCCTTTACCGTGCGGGCACCACCGGTTTGGATACGGCTGATCTCGGCAAGGACATCAACACCGGTGGGGCTCTCGCCCCGCTTCTGCACTGCCTTGCGCGCAGCTCGAAGGACGTCGAGGGAGAACGGCGCCAGCGCCTGCTTCGCGAGGCTCCACTCAGCCTCGATCCACTCGCCCCGGAAATGGTCACGAACGAAGATGGACTGCAGCCGATATGGGTCGTACCGAACTTCCCATCCGCCGTTTGCCGGCAGCGGTAAACCGCTCTTGACCCCACGGTAGGGATGTAGGGCGGGATGGTCGTAGTGCAAGCTCTCGAAGTTGATGCCGTAGCCCTGGATCGTCCGGTAGGTCACGGGCAGCAGGCCGATGTAATCGTCTCGATCAAGGGCAACGTTGACGGTCGGCGCGACTGAGGCCAATGCCGAGTACGCCTCGTTGGGCGTGAGATCCTTCTTCGGCATTGCCGGATGACGTAATCCAGGGTGTGGCTTGTTCTGCCAGACTGCGACGATCCAGAGGTCAAGAAGATTCTGCAGCTCGGCTAGTGTCCACATCGCTTCCGAATCGGGAGCCGTGCCGCGCTTGACGACGTTCGGTCCGACGTAGCCTGCGAGGTATTGGGTGAAGCCGCTGTTTATAGCGGCGAAAACTCGCTCCACATGGGGCTTGTCGGTGGGAGTGCGGGGAGCGGCCTTGGTGACGCTGATCTGCAGGCGTTCACACGCATTGAGAAACGTCGATCCGACGTACACCTTGCCTCGGTCGACGGTGATCGACTCGGGGACGATAAGAGGCTTGGCGGCCACGCTGGCCCGAATCTCCTCGTTGCCTTCGATCATCCCGGCCGGGAGAATTGAACGCGAGAAACTCACCGATCGGCTCCAGCCGGGTTGCATCGGGAGGGGAGTCAGCGCTCGCGCGAGAAGCACTGCCGCGTCAACGCTTTTGGTGGCCACCGGCCTCAGAATCGCCGAGCACAATGTCCGGGTGGCGACGTCGAGCATCAGCGTGAGATCCACGCGTCCCGCCGACCCGTCCGGATATATGACCATCAGGTCCATCGGTGTGCTGTCGACTTCGGTCAGTTCGCCTGGCCGTGACGGAGCTTGACGACCCCATGTGCGGTCTGGACGGTTTGCTTGTGTGCGCCGAGTTGTCGCATTGCCGAATGGATGCCGAGACTTCTCGAGGTTCTCCACCGCGCGATACAGGGTGGACCGTGAAGGCAGCGGGAGGCCGAGCTGGGCGGCTTCCAAGCTGACCTGCTTGATGACGCGGGAGCGGGTTCCGGTCGAGGCATTTGTTTGCCCCTTTACCGCGTCTTCGAGCAGGGAAACCACTGCCGGGTCAATCCGTCCGGTAGGTGAGGACTGGCGCTGCATCCGTCCGTCGACCAACCCGGCCACACCGTCCTGTCGGTATGCCTTGATATACCGTTCCAGACTCCTGTGTCCGACAGGGGTTTTGGCTGCCTCCAACTCGGATACCTTCGCGGCAAGGCGGTCCTTCAGTGGAAGTTTCGAGTCGTACTCACGGCGTATTGGCATCGACGAATGTTCATCGAGCCCGTCGAGCTCCGCGGGGAGCCTACCGGTTAGCACTTCAATAATGTGGCGGCGAAGGAACAGTACGCGTTCGCGGGCAACAGAATCCAACGTCTCTAGCACTGCGGCCGAATCAAGTCGAGGTAGGCGGTCGGGGACGTCAGGAAGGAAGCTCTCGTCGCCGAGGAGTTCCGCCACGCCGATCTTCCGGATCCGGCCCGAAACTAGTTCTTTCAGCGCCAGTTGCGGCCCATCCTGCGCGACGACCTGCCATGTCTGTCCGTCGTAACTCAGCAAGTCGAAGAGCCGTACCGCCTTCATGCCCACACCTCGCTGGACATCGAGAGCGGTCGGGTCAGGTCCGCGGACAGCTTTCTGCGCCATATCAGGTGCAGCACATTTGCGGTGGTGAGTTCGACGCTCCGTCCTGTGCGCGCGCTGGCTACGCCAAGACCAACCCCAAGTGGCACCGGAGTCGCGAAACAGTGCTTGATCGACTCTTGGACCACCGCCGGGGGAGCATTGCGGCCCTGCCGATATCCGGCAAGCCAGCGCAGGTTGTGGGCGAGCTCGGGAGGTAACCCGGTGAAGACCTCGTAGTGCCAGCCGATTTCGTCGCAGACTTTGCGTGTCAGGGCGGACTGCTCGGCGTGCTTCTCGGCTCCTTTTGGTGAGCGTACGTCGACCAGGCGACCGTCGCCGTTGGCAAGTCGAACGAAGAAGTCTGGTACGTGGTCGCGGTTGCCTTGTGTGTCCCGGGGCCAAAGCAGTGCGAGGGGCTGTGCTGCGATTGCGATGACGTCGGGTGCGTTGTCAGCCGCCAGGAGATACTCACGTTCGAGGAGCGACTCGAAGTCGACGTGACGGCGATTCGTGCTCGACCAATACAGGCCTTCGTAGTTTCGCTTGCCCGGCCAGGAGAAGAACTCGCGGATCGGGGTCGTGCGCTCAAGTCGCAGTGACCCGACGACGTGGGGTGACACAGGCAAGTTCTGAACGAAGCCGCCCACGCACGCCAACACTCGCGTCACGTCCGTGACGTTCCGTGGCAGGGAACGCAGGCGTGGAGCTGCCATCCCGACCTCCTTCGGTCATCGCAGGTGAGACTACGGCCGGGGTACGACATTAGCCGCCAGATTCACTGAGATATGCGTGACACACCGAAAACCGCCAGGTCAAATGCGAAACCCGCCAGATATACCGAGACAGGACA
>NZ_NVQE01000073.1 GCF_002591975.1 Mycobacterium neglectum
CCACCACCGCCACCACCGCCGTAACCCTGCTGTGGTCTGGCCCACGCGGAGGCCGGTGAAATCGGTATGAACGACGGGCGGGCAGTAAGCTCTGCTGCATGTCCGCGTCTTCGATCCTGAAGAATTCCGCAGTCGTCGCCGCCGGTTCACTGGTCGCGGGAGTCGGCTATGCGTCGCTCATCGAGCGCAATGCATTTGCCGTCCGCGAAGTGACGATGCCGGTGCTCTCGCCGGGATCATCGCCGCTGAAGGTGCTGCACATCAGTGACATCCACATGCGCCCGACACAGCGCCGCAAGCAGGACTGGCTGCGTGAGCTGGCCCGCCTGGAGCCGGACCTGGTCGTCAACACCGGCGACAACCTGTCTCACCCCAAAGCCGTGCCCGCAGTCGTGCAGGCACTGGGCGACCTGCTCGGGGTGCCCGGGGTGTTCGTGTTCGGGAGCAACGACTACTTCGCTCCCAAGCCGAAGAACCCGCTGAACTATGTGACCAATCCGACCCGCCGCCTCCACGGCGAGCCGCTGCCCTGGCAGGACCTCCGGGCGGCGTTCACCGAGCGCGGTTGGTTGGACATGACGCACACCCGGCGCGAGTTCGAGGTGGGCGGCCTGCTGATCGCGGCCGCAGGCGTCGATGACCCGCACCTGAAGCGTGACCGCTACGAGACGATCGCCGGTGCCGCCAACCCCGCGGTCAATCTGCGGCTGGGCCTGACCCATTCGCCTGAGCCGCGGGTGCTGGACCGCTTCGCCTCCGACGGCTACCAGCTGATCATGGCCGGCCACACCCATGGCGGCCAGCTGTGCTTGCCGTTCTACGGCGCCGTCGTCACCAATTGCGATCTGGACCGGTCGCGGGCCAAGGGCGTGTCGCAGTGGGGTGCCCACACGCAGCTGCATGTCTCCGCGGGAATCGGCACGTCGCCATATGCGCCCGTGCGGTTCTGCTGCCGGCCCGAGGCCACCTTGTTGACGTTGATTGCCGCGCCGATCGGGGGCTACTACACCGGCATCCAGGCGGGCCAGTCACACCCGAGCGTCTCGGTGCGCTGAGCGAATAGCATTGTCGGCGGCCGCGATGACGAGGTGAACGCAGCATCGGACGTCAGCCGGGGCCGGCCACGCGCGTGGGTGGACAACGCGGTCCGGCTGATCGAGGCCGACGCGCGCCGCAGCGCCGACACCCATCTCCTGCGCTATCCCTTGCCTGCCGCCTGGTGCGACAGCGTTGACGTCGAGCTCTACCTCAAGGACGAGACCACACACATCACCGGCAGCCTCAAGCATCGGCTGGCGCGGTCATTGTTCCTGTACGGGTTGTGCAATGGCTGGATCGACGAGAACACCACCGTCATCGAGGCGTCGTCGGGATCGACGGCGGTGTCGGAGGCATATTTCGCGGCACTGCTGGGTCTGCCGTTCATCGCAGTGATGCCGTCGTCAACCAGTGCGAGTAAGGTCGCGCTGATCGAATCCCAAGGTGGCCGTTGCCATTTCGTCGCCGAGTCGTCGCAGGTCTATTCCGAGGCCGAACGGCTGGCATTCGAGACTGGCGGCCACTACCTCGACCAGTTCACCAATGCCGAACGTGCCACCGATTGGCGCGGCAACAACAACATCGCCGAGTCGATCTTCGACCAGATGCGCGACGAGAACCATCCGATTCCCGACTGGGTCGTGGTCGGCGCGGGCACCGGTGGCACCAGTGCGACGATCGGCCGGTTCATCCGGTATCGCCGCTACGCGACGAAGTTGTGCGTCGTCGATCCGGAGAACTCGGCGTTCTTCCCTTCCTACGCGCAGGGCCGCAGCGACGTCGTGACGGGAATGTCGTCTCGAATCGAGGGCATCGGCCGCCCACGGGTGGAGCCGTCGTTTCTGCCGGACGTGGTGGATCGCATGGTCGTCGTGCCGGACTCGGCGTCGGTGGCGGCGGCGCGGCATATGAGTGCGGTCCTGGGCCGACGGGTCGGTCCGTCTACCGGTACGAATCTGTGGGGAGCTTTCGCGTTGCTGGCCGAAATGGTCGCCAATGGGCGCAGCGGGTCAGTGGTGACTCTGCTCGCCGACAGCGGCGACCGCTACGCAGACACCTACTTCTGCGACGACTGGCTGACCAGCCACGGGCTGGAACCCTCGGAATGGGCCGAGGTCCTGGTCGAATTCGAACGCTCCGGCCGCTGGCCCTGATCGTCGGATCGACCCGTGAGGGGCCCGTCGGAGGTCAGGAAAAGCCACAGCGCGGCTAGGGCAAAGAATCCCAGATATATGGATGCGCCAAGCCCAGTCATTTCTCGCCTCACTTAGTCGGTTTCTTCCGTCAGTGTGCATAACGCCACCGACAACCCATATGCATCCCTCGGCGTGTCGTGACGTGCGCCTCATGGTCGGCCGTCGGCGTTTGGTGTCGCACCCTGCCGGTGCGATACGCTGTCGTGGCTTCACGCGGGGTGTGGCGCAGCTTGGTAGCGTGCTTCGTTCGGGACGAAGAGGTCGTGGGTTCGAATCCCGCCACCCCGACTCGCGTCGTCGCAGGTAACGGGCCCTGACCGCTACGGTCCGCTGCCCGTACGCAAGTCGAGGAGCAAGCACTATGAGTCGTTCCAAGCGCACGATCAGCGGCCGCACCGTCGTCATCACCGGTGCGGCATCGGGTATCGGACGTGCTCTGGCGCGACGCCTTTCGGCGCACGGCTGCGCGGTCGCCATCGCCGACGTCGATGAGAACGGGCTGAGGGAGACGGAGGCCTTGCTGCGCGGACCCACCCTTTTGCGTGTGCTCGATGTCCGCGATGCCCAAGCGCAGCGCGACTTCGCCGCAGAAGTCCGGGAGTGGGCGCCGACCCCGATCGCCGCGGTGTTCAACAACGCCGGTGTGGCGGTCGCCTCCACTGTCCTCGACGGGGTACCGGAGGACGACGCCTGGTTATGGGACATCAACTTCGGTGGTGTCGTCAACGGAACGCGGGCGTTTTTGCCCATCCTCGTCGAGCAGGACGAAGGCGTCATCGTCAACACCTCGAGCGTCTACGGACTCATGAGTGTGCCGAACCAAAGTGCTTACTGCTCAGCGAAGTTCGCGGTGCGCGGCTTCACCGATTCGCTGCGGCACGAACTTCGGGGCACCGGGGTCACGGCCGTGACCGTGCACCCGGGCGGAGTCGATACCAACATCGTGCGCAATGCGCGTATCCGCACGGTCCCCGACGGTCCCAGCCTGGACCAGATGGCGGAGCAGTTCGCGGCGGTCACGATGACCGAGCCAGGCAAGGCCGCCGAGGTCATCCACCGGGGTGTAGAGCGGGGTAAGGCGCGCATCCTCATCGGACCCGATGCCCACCTGTTCGACATCCTCTCCCGGGTTGCACCAACCCGCTGCTACGACTTTGTCGCGTCATTCTCCCGGCTCGGGTCAACCCGCTTCGAAGAACTGGTCGGCAAGGTCGGGTCCATCCTCAGACGGCGGAGTCAGACAAAGGAAGTCGTGAGCGACGAAGCGGTGGCTTGAGCGCGCGCCCGCCGTCGAGATCCCCCCTGCTTGCAGGTTTGGTCAGTACTGCCCTCGGGAATTATGGCTTGTGACGTTGCCATCGACTGTGGTCGAACCTGCCCTCCCGCGCGCCGCCGGCCCGGTGTCCGCGACCGTACTGGACGCCCTTTCCCGTCGGCGTCCAGCCCTGTCCGCGCGTCCGCTCGACGTTCCCATCTATGAAGCCGATCCGTACGGGCTCGACCTGCAGCTCGCGCTGTGTATCTGCTACGAGCTGCACTATCGCGGTTTCCGCTCGGTCAATCCGCGGTGGGAATGGAATCCGGCGTTGCTCCATTTGCGTGGGCGCCTCGAGGACGTGTTCCTCGACGCCGTTCGGCGCGACGTCGGCGACATCACTCCCGATGACACTGCCGCTGCGGAAATGGATGCCATTTCGCGGGAGCCCGCCGACGGCAATGGCCCGTCGTACTACCTGCGCGACACAGGCACCTGGGAGCAGATGCAGGAGTACTTCGTGCATCGCTCGGTGTATCACTTGAAGGAGGGCGACCCTCACGCATTCGCGATCCCCCGCCTGACGGGACTGGCGAAGGCCGCCTTCGTGGCGGTCGAATTCGACGAGTACGGCGGTGGGCGCGGCGACCGTGTCCACCAGCACCTGTACGCCGAGTTGATGGACGCCGCCGGGCTCGATGCCTCCTACCTGGCCTACCTCGACCAGGTCTCCGCCGACGCGTTGGCCTCCACCAACCTGATGTCGATGTTCGGGCTGCACCGCGAACTTCGCGGTGCAGCGGTCGGCCATTTCGCGTCTATCGAGATCACATCCTCGCCGGGGTCACGGCGGCTCGCCGATGCGCTCCGGCGGATGGACGCGCCTGAGCCGTGCGTGACGTTCTACACCGAACATGTCGTGGCCGATGCCGTGCACGAACAGGTGGTGCGTACCGACGTCGTGGGAGATCTCGTTGCGCGCGAGCCGCATTTGGAGGCAGATGTCGTGTTCGGGATCAGGGCACGCGACCTTGTCGAAGACCGTCTCGCCGATCACCTGATGGAATGCTGGAAAGCGGGCCGCTCGTCGCTACGACGACCGCTGCACTGACCTTTTCCTGCTCGGACGGCACCGGTGGCTGGTGTCGCACATCGGATAATCCTTGCTGCGGCGGCAGGTACAGATCGCGACCATGAACCGGTCGGATTCCACGACATCGCCGTCGGGCAATTCGATACGCACCGGCCCCTCCACCATCACCGGCCCAGAATCGACGATGCGCACCGTGCGCCTCTGCCCATCGGTCATGGTCTTTGTGCCCTGATCACGACAAGCTCTTCTTCACGCCGACCTGGCTCCAGCCTGCCGGTGTCCTCCAGCCAGGCAGCCCGCGACTCCAGCACCGGACCGAATGGAATCCACTGGTAGGCAACTACTTCCGCATCGAGTCCGGCGGAGGCCAGCGCAGCAAGTGTTTTGCGGGGCACAGCGAACTCCGACTGCACCACCAGGAAACTGCCGCCGGGAGCCAGCAGATCGGGCACCGCCGCGCACAGCGGATCCAGAACGAGGCGACCGTCGTAGCCGGCATCCCATGCCCGCGCTGAACCGGCGACGTCCGGCGGAATCGGTGCACATGGGGCGTCGGGATCGTGTGGGACGTACGGCGGATTGCAGACCACCAGGTCGAACGGGCCGAACTCCGCGGCACGCGCCCATGAACCCAGGTGGACGTCCACGTCGACGCCCGCTCTCGAGACGTTCATCCTCGCGCACCGGACGGATCGCGAACATACGTCGAATGCCGTGACCTGCGATGCTCCCTGTGCGCCCGCAGCAATCCCCACGACACCCGAACCGGTGCACAGATCTGCCACCCGACGCTTGCGCGCCAGCCCGGACTTTTCCATCACGTCGATGAGGAATTCGCTGTCTTCTTGCGGGGCGTACACGCCCGCCGATGCGACCAATCCATCAGGCGCGTCGGTGTAAGCGGTTGTCACACATGGGCCTTTCTCGCAGTGTCGGGAGGGTGTCCACTGCTGTGGTGGCAGCAGTGCCGTGGATTAATGCCCCGTATCCGGGGTGTTAAACAGCGGCGACCAGGTTTGTGGCACGTCGAACTGGGCACACCACGGGCGTGCAGGTATCTGACGTCACGGCCTTCCCAGTCCGGGTCGGCGCCGCAGTACGCGGCCGTCGCCTCTTTCATCCCGTCGGCGTGCTCGCTGAGGGGGTCCTGGAACGGACGGCGTTGGACAGCGAAGGCCTGCCGATGCGGTCCTGCGATGTCATCGGACGGGTGTCCAAAGGAATCGGAGTTCCCGGTGGCCGGCCAGACATCGCGGGGTTGGCGTTCCGTATCCCGCCGCCGCAGGATCTGCGGTCGTGCGGTCCCTGGGATGTGCTGCTGGCATCGACCGTCGCACGCAGTCGCTTCGTCCTCGCACCGGTCGCGTCCTGGTCCGGCGCCACTTTCTCCAGCCTGATGCCGTTGCGGTATCGCGGCCGCGTGTGGTGGTTGCGGGCTCGACTTGCCACCGTGATCGGCACTCACGACCTCGCCCTCGACACCATCGAGAGCGAAATCAATTCGGATGGAATCCAATTCGACATAGAGCAGGCCGAGTTTCGGCAGGAGTTCCGGCCGTTGGCCCGGCTGACACTGCGGCACGTCGACCCCAGCTGTGACGACATCGCCTTCGATCCCGCTTTACACACCGATTGCGACGTCCAGCTGCTCCCCCGTTGGCTCGCCGATTTCCGGCGAGCGGCCTATCGACGGAGCCGTCAGGGACGCGACGCTCAGTAGCCGTCAGGCAGTCGGCTCACCGGCAGATTCGTCCACGTCGGGAGTATTCTCTCGGGTCGCCATACCGCCCTCGCCACCCTCGTCGGTCGGCCCCGGCCGGCCGCCCTTCTTCGACGTGTCTTCCGATTCATCTTTCGACTCGTCGTCGTAAATTCCTCTGCCCTTTGGCATGTTTCGCCTTTCAGTTCGATTCGCTTCTGAGCTTCTCGAGCAGTGATCCGGCAGCTTCCTTGAGGAACAGATCTTGGTTCTCGTCGCCGATCTGAACGAGGGCGACATCGGTGAATCCGGCCTCCCAATAATCGCGGACCGCATCGACGATCGCATCGAGATCCGGACCACATGGAATGGACTCGGCAACGTCGGAAGGCCGCACGTACTGGGTGGCACCGTCGAAGCCGGCTGTCGTCGGCAGATCGGCATTGACCGCCCAACCGCCACCGAACCATCGGAACTGATCGTGTGCTCGACGGATTGCCTTGTCGCGGTCGGGATCCCAGCAGATCGGAATCTGACCGATGACTCGCACCTGACCGGGCAGCCCGGTCGCGCGCCTGGCCTTGTGCCACGCGTCGACAAAATCCTTGTTCGGCTCGACGGCGATCAGATGATCGGACAGCGGCGCGAAGGTCTCCACCGATCGCTCGCCGGATACCGCGGTAGCGATGGCCACCGGCGTGTCTGGAATGTCCCAGAGCCGTGCGGAATCCACCTCGAAATACTCACCCTTCCAATCGACGAGCTCGCCGGTGAACAACTCCCGGATGATCTGGATGGCTTCGCGCAGCATCTCCTGGCGCCGCGCCACCGTCGGCCAGCGCTTCCCGACGACGTGTTCGTTGAGGTTCTCGCCACTGCCGAGGCCGAGGGTGAACCGGCCGTCGGCGAGGATCTGCATGGTGGCGGCCTTCTGCGCGACGACGGCGGGGTGGTAGCGCATCGTCGGACAGGTGACGTAGGTGAGCAGCTCGACCTGTTCGGTCGCGTGGGCCACCGCACCGAGCACCGACCACGCATAGGGCGCGTGCCCCTGTGACGACAGCCACGGGAAATAGTGATCCGACGAAACCTCGAAGTCGAAGCCCGCACGTTCCGCCGAAACGGCATAACGGACAAGATCTTTAGGTCCGCTCTGTTCGGTCATGAGGGTGTAGCCGAAACGCGTCATGGCATTCGGGTACCCGGGTGCGTGACGCCGAAACGGCTACAACCGGGCCTTGACCGCCGCAGAGAGCCGGGAGCCGTCGGCCTTACCGGCGGCGATGGCGGTTGCGGCCTTCATCACCTGGCCCATCTGCTTCATACCGGGCCGCTCACCGATCTCCTCAGCCACCTGGGCGATGGCGGTGTCGACCACGTTGGCCACTTCAGCGTCGCTGAGCGGAGTGGGCAGATACTCGTCGATGACACGCGCCTCGGCGTGCTCGTTGGCGGCGAGCTCACCGCGCCCATTCTGGGTGTAGATCTCCGCAGCCTCTGCGCGCTTCTTGGCTTCCTTGGAGAGCACTTTCATCACGTCGGCATCGGACAGCTCTCGCGCCCCTTTGCCTGACACTTCCTCAGTCTGGATCGCCGCGAGCAGCATCCGCAGCGTCGCAGTCCGCAGCTTGTCCTGCGACTTCATCGCCGCGGTGAGGTCCGAGCGCAATCGCGCCTTGAGTTCTGGCGTTTCGGGCATGTCGCAAACCTACGCTGTCGGTCCCGCGACGAACCGCGCCTCGACGGTCGCCGACACCTCTATGTGCTTGGGCACGAGTTCGACGACCGGACCGCCACCTGGCGCCGCCATCACCCGCATGGCCGCGTGTGGCCCACTCTCGTGACTGGCGTTCAGCATTCCGGAGTCCGCGACGGCGACCGGTGCGACGGGGCCAAGACCGAGCGCGTCGGCGTACTGCTGCGCGCGGCTGACCGCATCGCTCACCGCCCGGGTGCGGACGTCGATGAGCATCGCGTCCCGCTGCACTGCGGTCAGCGCCCACTCGACTCTCGACGTCCGAAATCCCTCGATCGCAGCATCGTGCTCCCCAACCCAGCGCGATAGCGCGGCGAAGTCACGGAACTTCGCCTCGACACTGACGGACGCATGATGCACAAGCGGAAGCTGCTTTCCTTCGTCGTTCCATGGCCGGTTCGACCAGGTGCGCAACTGGTCGGCGGACCACCAGGTGACGGCGTACTGCTCCTCGAGCGCGACGATCGAGCTCTTCAGTTCCGCCAAGTCAGTGGCGACTCTGGCGTACACCGGCTCCATCTCCGGCCCCTCGTAGGCAACGGTGGCGTGGACGGTCCCGCGCTCGGCGGGGCGAAAGGCAGAAAAGGCGCCCCGCACTGTGATCTCAGTCGACATACGGCCACCGTAGCGACGGTCTCGCAGCTGCCACGGTGGTGGGAGCACGTTGTCAATTCGCACAGTGATCGACAGGATGGTGGCCATGAGCACCGAGGCGGGCAGTTCCGGTATGCCCGGGCAGCCGCCAACGGGTTATCCGCCGCCGGGCTGGATGCCCCCACCCGCGTACGGACCTCCTCCTGGCTACGCACCTCCTGGGTACGGGCCTCCTCCTGGGTACCCGCCGCAGGGGTACGGATACGGCGCACCGCCCATGCCGCCGGCCCTCAAGCCGGGCGTCATCCCGCTGCGGCCGCTGACGCTGTCCGACATCTTCAACGGCGCGGTTGCCTACATCCGCGCCAACCCGAAGGCGACGCTGGGCTTCACCACGATCGTCGTCATCACGACCCAGCTCCTGGCGCTCGTGCTATCGGTTGGTCCACTCGCCGCCACCGGGCAGCTCGCCGGGGCGTTCAACGCTGAAGGAATGTCGACGGCATCGACCGGCATCCTGCTCGGCTCGACGCTGTCGAGTCTGGCGGGCGGCGCAGCGACCTGGTTCACCGCGATCCTGCTGAGCGGGATGCTCACTGTCGTCGTCGGTCGGTCCGTGTTCGGTGCCGGCATCACCATCGGGGAGGCATGGCGTCGGCTCAAGGGTCGGGTCTGGGCCCTGATCGGCTTGGCGCTTCTCCAAGCCGTCGGCGTGGTGGTACTGGTCGCTGTCGTCGTCGGCCTCATCTTCGCGATCGGCGCCGCGGCCAATGTCACCGCTGCGGTGATCGTCGGCATACCGCTGGTTCTTTTCCTGGTGGCCGCGCTGATCTACCTCTGGGTGAATTTGGCCTTCGCGCCCGCGCTGATCGTGTTGGAGCGCCTCGGCATCCTCGCGGCCATCGAGCGGTCATTCAGGTTGGTGAGGAACGATTTCTGGCGCGTGTTCGGAATCCTGCTTCTCGCCACGGTCGCCGTTCAGTTCATCGCAGGTGCAGTGACGGTCCCGTTCAGTGTCGGCGGCCAATTCCTCCTGATGGGGTCGTCGTCCACGGCGATGACGCTGCTGGCCTTCGTGCTGTTGTCGGTGGGCGGTGTCATCGCCCAGATCATCACCGCCCCGTTCACCGCAGGCGTCATCGTGCTGCTGTACACCGACCGTCGGATTCGGGCCGAGGCTTTCGACCTCGTGCTGCAGATGGGTGCAGCGTACGGCCCAGCTTCGCCATCCGATTCCACTGACAATCTGTGGCTGACCCGCCAAGCCTGACGTGCCCACGATAGACATCGACAGCGATGCCGCCCACGACGCCGCGCAACGCGAACTGCAAAAGCCGATCTACCCGAAGCCGACTCTGACCGAACGTCTCCTCGAGTGGATCAACGAACTGGTGTACCGACTCACCGAGGCCGGATCTCGGCTCCCCGGCGGTTGGTTCACGCTCTCCGTTCTGTTGATCATCCTGGTGGTCGTGCTCGTCGTCGCGATACGGATCGCGCGGCGCACGATGCGGACCAACCGGGGCGACCGCTACGCCTTGTTCGGCGAACACCAACTCAGCGCCGCGCAGCACCGAGCCACCGCCGAGCAGTATGCCGCCACCGGAAACTGGGCTGCGGCCATCCGTCATCGGCTCCGAGCCGTCGCCCGCCAGCTCGAGGACTCCGGCGTGCTGGACGCCATTCCCGGCCGGACGGCCACCGAACTCGCGCGCGACGCCGGTAACGCGCTACCTGCGCGTGCTGCCGAATTGACCCAGGCTGCAGTCGCTTTCAACGACGTCACGTATGGCGAACGACCCGGGACGGAGTCCGCCTACCGGGTGATCGCCGATCTCGACGAACATCTGAGGTCCAACTCTGCGGCGAGCGCCGACGCCACCCCGGTCGCGGCGACGACGGACAGTTGGGTGGAGGTCCGATGACACCTTCGCTCAAAGCCGGCGAACGACAGACTCATTCGGTCATCGGACCTACGTTGACTCAGCGGTGGGGCGCCGCACGGTGGGTGCTGTTGGCACTCGTCGTCATCATTGCCATCGCCACTTTGACCACCTACCTGACCGCGCCGCGGCTCGGCGGCCCGATGGATCCCGCGTCCACGTCCCGCGACGGCACGCATGCATTGGTCACTCTGCTGCGCGAGCACGGCGTCGATGTCGTCGAGGCACCGGATATCGCCGCCGCCGAACGTGCCGCGCGGCCCGACACACTCATCGTCGTGCTGCAGACGCTGCACCTGCTCGACAACGACGTGCTGCGGCGCCTCGGTGACCTGCCCGGCGACCGCCTCCTGGTGGCACCGACGTCGAGTACCCGTGAAGCGCTGGCACCCCATATCGGTGTTGCCGGGTCGGTGCCATTCGGCGGTTCCGAGCCAGGCTGCGACCTGCGGGAGGCCAACCGCGCCGGCAAGGTTCGGCTCGATATGAGCGACGAGTACGAGTCGATCGACGATTTCCCGATCACCAGCTGCTACGACGGCGCGCTGGTCCGGTACACCGACGAAGGACGAACCGTCACGGTCGTCGGCGCCGGTGAATTCATGACCAACGAAGGGCTCTTGACGGCCGGCAACGCCGCGCTCGCCATGAACCTTGCCGGTACCAACCCGCGAGTGATCTGGTACACACCGCAGCAGCGGCAGGGCGAATCCGATGCGGGCGCAGAAATCTCTGACCTCATTCCGCCTGCGGTGCGATGGATCGTCATCCAGCTGTGCCTGGCGATCGCGCTTGTCGCGGTGTGGCAGGGCAGACGTTTGGGTCCGCTTGTCGCAGAGCGGATGCCCGTAGTCGTGCGCGCATCCGAAACGGTCGAAGGTCGCGGCAGGCTCTACCGCTCCCGGCGCGCTCGCGACCGCGCCGCGACGGCCCTGCGCACCGCAGCGCTACAGCGGATGTTGCCCCGCCTCGGCCTCTCCAACAACGCCGAGCCGCCGACTATCGTCTCGGCGGTGGCGCAGCGCAGTGGAGCGCATGCGCAGACGTTGGCGCACACCCTGTTCGGTCCACCACCGGTAAGCGACGACGACTTGGTCAATCTCGCCCGTGAACTCGACAACATCGAAAGGCAGGTCGCACAATCGTGACTCAGCCCCCGTCACATCACACTCCTCAGAACACCGGCGCCGCAACGCCGGGTGATTCAGCGCGAAATGCGCTGCTGGCCTTGCGCACCGAGATCGCCAAGGCGGTAGTCGGACAGGAAGCAGTGGTCAGCGGCCTGGTGATCGCACTGCTGTGCCGAGGGCACGTGCTGTTGGAGGGGGTGCCGGGCGTCGCCAAGACCCTTTTGGTGCGCACGCTAGCGGCCGCGCTGCAACTGGAGTTCAAGCGCGTTCAGTTCACCCCCGACCTGATGCCCGGCGACGTCACTGGTTCGCTCGTATACGACGCCCGCACAGCCGAATTCGAATTCCGCTCCGGTCCGGTATTCACCAACCTCCTGCTGGCCGACGAAATCAACCGGACACCACCCAAGACTCAGGCCGCGCTGCTGGAGGCGATGGAGGAGCGGCAGGTCAGCGTTGACGGCGAACCGCGGCCGCTGCCCGACCCGTTCATCGTCGCCGCGACGCAGAATCCGATCGAGTACGAGGGCACCTATCAGCTGCCGGAAGCCCAGCTCGACCGGTTCCTGCTCAAGCTCAACGTTCCTCTGCCGCCGCGGGACCAGGAGATCATGGTCCTCGACCGGCACGCGCGCGGCTTCGACCCTCGCGACCTGTCCGCCGTGCGACCCGTCGCCGGGCCCGCGGAGTTGGCCGCGGGGCGCGCCGCTGTGCAGCAGGTGCTCGTCGCCGACGAAGTGCTCGGCTACATCGTCGAAATCGCCGGTGCGACAAGGCATTCACCGGCACTGCAGCTCGGCGTGTCACCGCGTGGGGCGACCGCGCTCCTGGGTACGGCCCGATCCTGGGCGTGGCTGTCGGGTCGAAACTATGTCACCCCCGACGACGTCAAGGCGATGGCGCGGCCGACATTGCGCCACCGTATCCAACTGCGGCCGGAAGCAGAACTAGAGGGCGCCAATCCGGACGGCGTGCTGGACGGAATTCTTTCGGCCGTGCCGGCGCCCCGCTAGTGATCCTGACGGGCCGCGTCGGCCTGGTGGCGCTGATCTCTGTGCTGCCGGTCGCGTTAGCGCCATGGCCGGCAACGGCATTCGGCATCCTGCTGGGTGTACTTGTGTGCGCTCTCGCAGTCGATGTGGCCATGGCCGCCAGCCCACGACGACTTGTCTTCGTACGATCCGGCGACACCGCGGCGAGGTTGGGCCAGCCGGTTGACGCGATTCTGGAGGTCGAGAATCCAGGTCGACGACGCCTGACAGGTCAGATTCGCGATGCGTGGTCGCCGAGCGCGCGAGCCGAACCCCGGATGCACACCGTGAATACCCCTTCGGCACAACGGGTTCACCTCGTCACCACGCTGCGACCGGTGCGCAGGGGTGATCAGCGATCAGCCGTGGTGACGGCCAGGTCGATCGGGCCGTTGGGGCTTGCCGGCAGGCAGAGCTCGCACCGGGTGCCCTGGCAGATCCGGATCCTCCCACCGTTCCTTTCACGTAAGCACCTGCCCTCACGTCTAGCCAGACTTCGTGAACTGGAAGGCAATACGGCGGCGCTGATCCGCGGTCAGGGCACCGAGTTCGACTCGTTGCGCGAGTATGTGATCGGCGACGACGTCAGGTCGATCGACTGGCGCGCCACCGCAAGACGAGCCGACGTCGTGGTGCGGACGTGGCGACCGGAGCGGGACCGGCGGGTGGTGATCGTTTTGGACACCGGTCGCACGTCGGCCGGCCGCGTCGGCGTGGACCCCACTGCCAACGACCCCGGCGGCTGGCCGCGGCTGGACTGGTCCATGGATGCCGCGCTGCTGCTGGCGGCGCTCGCAGCGCGGGCGGGCGATCACGTCGATTTCCTCGCTCACGACCGAGTCACCCGGGCGGGCCTGTTCAATGCCTCGCGCACTGAACTTCTCGCGCAACTCGTCGGCGCGATGGCTCCGCTGGAACCTGCCCTGATCGAGTCCGACGCCAGGGCGATGGTGGCAGCGATACAGCGTCGCGTGCGCCGCCGCGCACTGGTGGTACTGCTCACCGACCTGAACGCCTCCGCGCTCGACGAAGGCCTGATGGCGGTCCTGCCCCAGTTGTCCGCCAAGCACCAGGTTCTGCTGGCCGCCGTCGCCGATCCACGGGTGGACGCGATGGCGGCGGGTCGAGCGGACGCCGCCGAGGTTTACGACGCGGCGGCGGCCGAACGTGCGCGCAACGACAGGCGCTCGATGGCGTCGCGGCTTCGGGCGGCCGGCGTCGACGTCGTTGACGCGCCGCCGGACGAACTGGCGCCCGCACTGGCAGACCACTACCTCGCGATGAAAGCCAGCGGCAGACTTTAGCGCGTCGGCACCACGTCCGGTGCGTCGGTGATGTCGCCGGACTCCCCCGCAGCGACACCCCTGCGGCCGAAATAGATCACGTACGCGAGGAACCCGACCTCGGCGGCCACACCGATGGCGATGCGCGCGAACGTCGGTAACCCCGACGGCGTCACCAACGACTCGATCAGCCCGGCCACCAGCAGTACGACGATCAGACCGCCCGCGACCGCGACCACGGCCCGGCCTTGTTCCGCCAGCACCTGTGTGCGCGGCCGGTGACCCGGCGACACCACCGACCAACCGAGCCGCATGCCCACCGCCGCAGCCAAGAACACCGCGGTCAGTTCGATCAGGCCGTGCGGGGTGAGCAGGCCGAGGAAGACGTCGCCCTTGTCCGCATCGAACATGAAACCCGCGATGACACCGAGATTGAGGGCGTTCTGGAACAGAATGTAGGGGATCGGGATACCGAGCAGGATCGCGAACCCGATGCATTGCGCGGCAACCCATGAGTTGTTGAGCCACACCTGAAGCCCGAACGATGCGGCGGGGTGTTCGCTGTAGTAGGCGGCGAAATCGTTGTTCACCAATTGCTCGATCTCGCTTGGTGTTTTGAGGGCGCCCTGCACATCCTGGTTGCCCGACACCCACAGCGCGATCAGCGCGGTGACGAAGAGAAACGCGATGGCCGTTCCGAGCCACCATCGCCACAAGCGATACGCGACCACCGGGAATGACACCGTCCAGAACCTGGCGAATTCACTCCACAGCGGTGCGTGCGCACCGGTCACGACCGAGCGTGCCCGCGCGACCAGACCCGACAGCCGCCCGACAAGGACCGCGTCGGTGGACGAGCTGCGCACCATCGACAGGTGGGTGGACACCCGCTGGTAAAGATCGACCAGTTCGTCGACCTCGTCGCCGGTCAGCTTGCGCCGCCGCTTGAGCAGCTGCTCCAGCCGCTCCCACGTCGGACGATGCGCCACCACGAACGCGTCGACATCCACCCCACGAATCCTAGTAGCGTGGCGGAATGGTCAGCCAGCAAGAACCAGTGGTGACCGGCGACGCGGTGGTCCTCGATGTTCAGATCGCCCAGCTGCCGGTCCGTGCGCTGTCGGCGATCATCGACGTCACCGTGGTCTTCATCCTCTACATCACCGGCGTCGTGCTGTGGGCCACCACGCTCACCCAATTCGATCCGGCCCTTTCGGCGTCGGTATTGATCATCTTCACGGTGTTGACGATCGTGGGGTATCCGGCCATATTCGAGACGACCACCAGGGGCCGTTCATTGGGCAAGCTCGCGCTGGGACTGCGGGTGGTGTCCGACGACGGCAGCCCGGAACGCTTTCGTCAGGCGTTGTTTCGTGCGCTGGCCGGCGTGATCGAAATCTGGATGCTCACCGGCGGGCCCGCGGTGATCTGCAGCCTGGTGTCCGCGAAGGGAAAGCGGATCGGCGACATCTTCGCAGGCACCGTGGTGATCAGTGAACGGGCACCGCGACTGTCACCGCCCCCGCCGATGCCGCCTCAGCTCGCGTGGTGGGCGTCGACCCTGCAGCTCTCTGGGCTGCGTCCCGAACAGGCCGAGCTCGCCCGCCAGTTCCTCTCGCGGGTAACGCAATTGGACCCACAGCTGCGCGACCAGATGGCGTACCGAATCGCCGGCGAAGTCGTCGCCCAGATATCGCCGCCACCACCTCCCGGCGCACCACCGCAATACGTGCTCGCCGCGGTGCTCGCCGAGCGCCACCGCAGAGAACTCGCCCGACTGCAGCCCGTCTCCGGCCCACCGACCCC
>NZ_NVQE01000074.1 GCF_002591975.1 Mycobacterium neglectum
TCTGCCTGGCGCGACGCCGTACCAACGTCCTTTACGCACTGATCCGTGACAACCGCACCTGGCAACCTGATTCACCCCCCGTCACCACGACGACGGCGGCTTGACTTCTTCATTGAGAGTCCTTTCGGAGGTTTCGGCCAGCACGAGGGTGCGTAGCTGGTCGTGAACAAGGTCGAGTGCCTTGATGTTTCGAGACGCGCGTGACACCACGATCGCGCCTTCGAACGAAGTGGTCGTCAGCATGGCGAGTTCTGCGGCCCGCTCTGTGGAGACACCGTCGGAGATCAGGCGAGCGGCTATGAGGTCAGTCCACCTCGAAAAAGCCACGGCGGCACGCTCGATCACCGGAGTGGCGGCGTCGGGCTTCTCGGGGTCGCCCGCCTCCACGCTCACCGCGACGACGGGGCACCCAGCCCGGAAGTCGGTTTTCAGCAGCTGCTTTCGATAGTCGGCAAAGAGCTTGTCCAAGGCGTCCACACCGGATTGCGCGTTGGCGATCTTGGCTGCGATGTACGCGCCGGCGTAGTCGATCGCCTCGCACAGCAGTTGTGTGCGGCCCCCGGGGAAGTAGTGGTACGCCGACCCGCGGGGTGCTCCGCTGTGCTCCAGCACATCGGCGATGGCGGTCGGGTGAGCGCCGCGCTCGCGGATGAGAAGGGCGGCCGAGATGACCATCCGCTCGCGGGGGCTTGGCATGTCTGGGACCCTTCCGTCCGACCGACTATGTATGTCACCTTACATAATCGGCCGGCGAACGCAACGTTCGGCGCAACCCAGTCAGGCGGCGAACGTCAGCCAGACAACGAGGAAGCTCAGCAGACACACAAAGCACGCCACATGGTCCACGCCCACCGCACGCGCGAGTCGGGACTGTTCATCGGCATCGTCGGTGCGTGCGCCGAGACGCTTGGCGTTGGGGACCGTACGCACCGCTGCCAACGCAATCGGTGCGCCCGCGAGAACGATGCTGACACTGATCGGCCACCCGGGGTGATCGTCGGTGACGTACCGGGCGACCAACGCGCCCAGCAAGATCGCCATCACCAGCGCGATGAGGAGACTCATCGGCCGCGATGTCGTCGTGGCCCTGCGGTAGTACGCGGATACCGATGCGAGCACGGACTCGGGAAGTTCTTCGGCCCCACGGTGATGGAGGACCTGACTGTCGAAGATCAGGTCCATCCATAGGACAGCGACCAGAAAGCCCGCGCAGGCCGCTGCGATCAGACTCACGCGGTCGAACCGCGAACTAGACGGAGGCCGCCTCGTTGAGGTCGTTGAGTGTGCTGGTCGCCTCGAGATACTCCTGCACCCACCGCTGGATCACGGCCGAGGACTTCTCCACCTTGGTGAACTGGCCGACGACCTGTCCGATCGGGTTGAACGCGACGTCGACACTCTCGTTGGGGTACTTGTGCGTCGCCGCGACCGCCATTCCGGACACCATGTACTGCAGCGGCATGCCGAGCGGCTTCGGGTTGTCCGGGTTCTCCCAGGCTTCAGTCCAGTCGTTCTTCAGCATCCGCGCGGGCTTACCGGTGAAGGACCGGCTGCGGACGGTGTCGCGACTGGACGCCTTGACGTAGGCGGCGTGCTGCACCGGGGTGTGCTCCGACTCCTCGACGATGACCCATTGCGAACCGGTCCATGCGCCCTGCGCGCCGAGCGCCAGCGCTGCCGCGATCTGCTGGCCGCTGCCGATCCCGCCGGCGGCCAGAACGGGAACCGGCGCGACTTCCTTGACGACCTGTGGCCACAGCACGATCGAGCCGATCTCGCCACAGTGCCCACCGGCCTCGCCACCCTGGGCGATGATGATGTCGACTCCGGCGTCCGCATGCTTGCGCGCCTGTGACGGTGACCCGCACAGCGCGGCGACCTTTCGGCCGGATTCGTGGATGTGCTTGATCATCTCGACCGGCGGAGTGCCGAGCGCGTTGGCGATCAGCGTGCACTTCGGATGCTGGAGCGCGACCTCGACCTGCGGAGTCGCGGTCGCTTCGGTCCATCCGAGCAGCTGCAGTGCATCGTCGTCGCTGTGGTCGACAGGCACGCCGTGCTCGGCGAGGATCTTCTTGGCGAACTCGATGTGCTCCTCGGGCACGAGTGCGTTGAGCTGCTTCTTGAGCACCTCGGGGTCCAGGTCGACCGAATCCATGCCCTCGTATTTGTTGGGGATCACAATGTCCACGCCGTAGGGGTGGTCGCCGATGTTCTCGTCGATCCACGCGCACTCGATCTCGAGCTGCTCGGGGGTGAAGCCGACCGCGCCAAGCACACCGAACCCGCCGGCCTTGCTGACGGCAACGACCACGTCGCGGCAGTGGGTGAACGCGAAGATCGGAAACTCGATGTTGAGTTCGTCGCAGATGGGGGTGTGCATGACTGCTCCTTGGGGCGCCGATCGCGAATTGGAACGTGTTCTAGTTTAGTACGTTGCCGCTCCGTTGTGACCAGTCGGGGGGTACTACGGTCCGTTGGGAACTATTCGGCCCTCAGGTCCTGCACGAAGGAGACCTCGTTGCCGTCGGGATCGGCGACGTCGACGACCTTGACCATGTCGGCGATCACCATGAGTTCGCCCGTTTCGATGTCCTCGGCATGCAATGCCGCGATCTGAGCGGCCAGGTCGTCGACCCCGAAGCGCACGGCGGTCTTACCGGCACGGTCGTGATCCTCGGCAAGCTGAAGCCAGGCCGTCGCGGCAATCTGCCACTCGCCGACACCCTCGATGGGTTCGAGGTCGGGTTCGCGGCCGATGACACGGACGTACCAGGACCGGGCGGCGGCATAGTCCTTCGTCGCGATGACCGCGGCGATGTCATTGAACCTGTCCGGCACCGTTCTCCTCCTGTCAGTCGAAGCCGACGAATCTGCGCAACGACGAGCGTCTGCTCCGGCCCGTGCCCGTGACGCGAAGTATCGGCCAGCCGTGCTCGGCGGCCAACGCAGCGAGTTTCGGCCGGGGGTTCACCGGCCGGGGGTTGCCGACCATCACCATCAACGCCGCGTCTTCGTCGCCGTCGGCATAGAAGTAACTGTTTTGCAGGTCAATCGCGTTGGCGTCGCAGAACCGCACCACGGCGCTGGCCTTGTTGCGGCCCCAGACAACGGGTTTCGCGATCCGCCCGGTCAGGTTTCCAGCGCCGTCGACCTCGAAGTGATTGCACAGCACATGATCGATCTCGAGGAAGCGGGCCACCGGCTCGGCATGGATGGTCAGTGCCGAGGAACTGAGGGCCACCGTGTGACCGCGGTCCTGATGCGCCAAGACGATTTCGCGCATCGCTGGAAAGACCCGAGAGGAGACACTTTCGACGAATATTCTCTCCCCGACATCGTCGAGGTCGGCCAGGGAGTCGCCCTGTAGATAGCCCGCCGCTCTGTTGAGCAGATGTTCGAAACGCATCCGGCCCAGTCGGTATCGCATCGATGCCTCAACGACCCCCAGCATCTCGCCGATCCCCGCTTGCCTGCGCCGGATGCGGTCGCTGGCATGCGCAGCGGCGGTGAATCCGTCCACGACGGTGCCGTCGAGATCAAAGAATGCACCGACCTTGGGTCCCGGTGCACTCGCGGCGATCTCCGCTGTGGGGTCCTCTGCCACGGGCTGCGCGGTCATCGCGCTCCAGCCTACGTTGCTGTGTAGAGGCCCTTCCCGGTCACAAGAGGCATATCGAGGGTGGTGCGGATGCCGTGCTCCGCGGCCACGACGTCGGGGATCGCGTTCACGATCCGGCCCGCGGCCGCAAGGATGGCCGCATAGGGGGCTCCGCCATTGCGGCTCATCGGGACGATGTCGCAGAAGTAGGACGGTTCACCGGTGATCTCGACGCGGTAGGAGCCGCCAGGATGCGCGGGCTGCGCCCAGTCCGGGCGGAGGTCGGCGCGCAGTCGGGTGACGTGCTCGACGACGATGACCGGTTTGCCGCCGACCATGCCTTCGATCAGGAAGCGGACCGCCGCGACCGTGCCCTTCTTGATGGTGCCGACCGCGACGTTCAAGTCCTCGGGGGCGGGCTCCTGCTCGACGGAATCGCGGATCTCGTCGACCTCGATGCCGAGCCCCGCAGCCAACTGCCGGATCGCGGTACCCCAGGCGATGGACAGCACGCCCGGTTGATACAGGATCGGCAGATCTCCGATCTCGTTGCCGAACCCCATCACGTCGAACATCACCGTCTCGCCGTCATAGGTGGCGTAGTCGGCGATCTCCATGGTGCGGATCTGCTCGATGGTCTGGCAGGTTCCGGCCAGCGCGAACGGCAGCAGGTCGGTGCAGAAGCCCGGATCGACTCCGGTGAAGAAGACGGTCGAATCACCTTCGCGCGCAGCATCTTCGACCTTGTGGATGGCCTTGTCGGGGATCAGTCCCCACGGGTACTGGAGTGCGCCGACGCTCGAGCCGACGACGTTGATGCCTGCCGAAAGGAGCGTGCGCACGTCGGCCAACGCCTCGCGTGGGCGCGTGTCGCCCATCGCGGTGTAGACGGCGCAGTCGGGCTTGGCGGCGATGATCGCGTCGAGGTCGCCCGTTGCAGCGACGCCCGTGGCGACGTCCAGGCCGGCCAGTTCACCGGCGTCGCGGCCGACCTTGGCCTCCGTCGACACCCACACGCCGGTGAGGTCGAAGCGCGCATCGTTGATCAGTTGTCTGAGCGCCAGCGCGCCGCAGTTGCCAGTTCCCATGAGCGCGACCCGAATTGCCATGGCCAGCAGTATGCGTGAGGCCACTCCAAATTGGAACAGGTTCTAGTTCGCGCCGGTCGTGCGGTAACCTGACGCCCCATGGGACGCGTGGACGGAAAAGTGGCACTGATCAGTGGCGGAGCTCGGGGCATGGGGGCCGCTCACGCCAGGGCGCTGGTCGCCGAGGGCGGAAAAGTGGTCATCGGCGACATCCTCGACGACGAGGGCAAGGCGCTGGCCGATGAGCTCGGCGACTCGGCGCGCTACGTCCACCTCGACGTCACCGAAGCCGAGCAGTGGGAGGCCGCAGTCAACGTCGCCGTCGAGGCCTTCGGCAAGGTGACCGCGCTCGTCAACAACGCCGCGATCGTCGCGCTTGGCCAGATCGGCAAGTTCGACATGGCAAAGTGGCAGAAGGTCATCGACGTCAACCTGACGGGCACCTTCCTCGGCATGCAGGCCGTCGTCGAAGAGATGAAGAAGGTGGGCGAGGGCTCGATCATCAACGTCTCGTCCATCGAGGGACTGCGTGGCGCGCCGATGGTGCACCCCTACGTCGCATCGAAATGGGCGGTCCGCGGGCTGGCCAAGTCGGCCGCGATCGAACTGGGCCCCAAGAACATCCGGGTCAACTCGATCCACCCGGGCTTCATCCGTACCCCGATGACCAAGCATTTCCCCGACGACATGGTTACTGCGCCGCTGCGCCGTCCGGGCAAGTCCGAAGAGGTGTCGACGTTCGTGGTGTTCCTGGTCAGCGATGAGTCGTCGTTCGCGACTGGTGCCGAATTCGTGATGGACGGCGGCCTGGTGAACGACGTTCCGCACAAGGACATTGGGCTCGGTTAATCCGGCACCACCGGATCGGGCCGGTGCGAGACTTCAGCCATGCACGAAGTCGACCAGAACACCGAGAACATGCTGCGCAGCGTCCTGGCATACGCGGAGAACCGGTTGCGCATGAGCCCGGTGCCCCTGGACAAGGGCACCCTCGAAGTCGACGAGCTCTACGAGCGACTTGACGGCGTGATCGGCGAGACTCCACGACCGCCGGACGAAGTGCTCGGCGTCTATACGTCGGTGATCGCGCCGAGCGTGATCTCCGCTGACAGCCCGCGGTTCCTCGGCTTCATACCGGCCGCGCCGACGAAGGCCAGCCTGGCGTTCGACATGTTGGTGTCCTGCGCATCGATCCAAGGTATTTCGTGGCTCGAGGCCTCCGGCGCGATCGCGGCCGAGAACTCGGTGCTGCGGGTGATCGCCAATGAGGCCGGCATGCCGACGACATCGGGTGGATGTTTCGTGTCCGGCGGCTCGGCGGGCAACTTGTCGGCCCTCGCCGTCGCCCGCGAGACGGCCAAGAAGAAGGGCGCGACGGGCCGGCTGAGGGTGGTCGTCGGGTCCGACGCGCACTCGTCGATCGTGAACACCCTGCGGCTGCTGGAGATGGACGCGCTGGTTGTCGACACACCGGATCACCGGCTCACGGCCGACACCGTTCGTGCGGCGGTGCCCGTTGACACGCCGGACGTCGCCGCGGTGGTATGCACCTCGGGGACCACCAACGCCGGCATCATTGACGATCTGGCCGGCGTGGGTGCGCTTGCGCGAGAACGTGACTGGTGGTTCCACGTCGACGGTGCATACGGCGGGTCCGGCATCTTCGCCCGCTCTCTGCGGCCGAAGTACAACGGGCTGGAACAGGCTGACTCATTCATCCTGGACCCACACAAGTGGCTGTTCACACCGTTCGACTGTTGCGCGCTGTTGTACCGCGACCCGGAACTGGCGCGGGCAACCCACACTCAGGACGCGTCGTATCTCGATGTCATCCACACCTCGAGCGGCGAGTGGAACCCATCCGACTACGCCTATCACCTCACCCGGCGGGCACGGGGACTGCCGCTGTGGTTCTCGCTCGCGGTGTACGGGCTCGGGGCCTACCGGCAGGCGATCGAGGTTGCCGCCACGCTGGCCAGGCAGACCGCCGAGTTGATCGACGCGGCCCCACAGCTGGAACTCATCCGCGAGCCCGATCTCGGCGTGGTGCTGTTCCGCAGGCTCGGCTGGAAATCCGAAGACTACGACGCCTGGGCGCAGCGATTGCACGATGACCAGGTGGCATTCATCCCGCCGACCAAATGGGAAGGCGAGACTGTAGGGCGGTTCGCGTTCCTACATCCCGATACCAGTCTCGATCTCGTGCGCGAGGTGCTGGACCGCACCGCCTGAAGCGGTTTCGGAGTTCAGTCGACGGCGGCGAAGTTGACCGTCGCCGTCGCACCGATCTGGTCGTCGTTGGCCCGGTAGATGTCGACCTGGACGACGACCGAACGCTTGCCGGTCCGCAGGATGCGCGCGACCGCGCGCGCCGGGCCGACCTTGATCGGCCGCAGATAGCGGATGAACAGATCGGTGGTGGCGATCGCGTGCCCGAACGGGGTGGCGCGGGCGGCCAGTTGCCCGGCGGTCACATCGGCCATGGTGGCGACCAGGCCGCCCTGCAGCCCGCCCGCGGTGTTGACGGTCCGTTCGTCGACCGGCATCTCCATGGTCACGCTGTCATCTGTCGACGGGACTTCGACGAGGCCGAGCTGATCGAAGAGTTCACGCAGGGATCTCGGCGCAGTCATGGAGAACGACATTACCGACCGTCATGGGCCACGTCCGGTGTGCGTAGTGTCGTAGGACGTGAGTGCGCGCGCGGGCATCGTGGTGACCGGAACCGAAGTCCTCACCGGAAGGGTGACCGATCGTAACGGTCCGTGGATCGCCGACCGACTGCTCGAGTTGGGTGTCGAACTGGCACACATCACCATCTGCGGAGACCGGCCCGACGACATCGAGGCGCAGCTGCGTTTCCTCGCCGCCGAGGGTGTGGATCTCATTGTCACCAGCGGGGGCCTCGGACCGACCGCCGACGATATGACGGTGGCGACGGTGGCTCGATTCTGTGGTCGAGAGTTGTTGTTGGACAACGATCTTGAGGTCAAGATCGCTGACATTGTCCAGCGGTTGATGGCGCGCTATCCCGATGTCGATCTGGAAGCGGTGCGCGCCGCAAACCGCAAGCAGGCCCTCATCCCGGCCGGCGCCCATGTCATCGATCCGGTCGGGACGGCACCGGGAGTCGTCGTCGCAGGGAAACCGACGGTCGTCGTGCTGCCCGGCCCGCCACGCGAGCTACAGCCGATGTGGCCGTCGGCGCTGCGGACGCCCGCGGTGCAGGAGGCGATCGCGGGCGCCACGACGTACCGCCAGGAGATGATCCGCATGTTCGGGCTGCCCGAGTCGGGGCTCGCCGACACGCTGCGCGACGCTGAGGAGCGCGTCGACGGCTTTGAGCTGCTCGAGATCACCACCTGCCTGCGGCGCGGTGAGATCGAAATGGTGACTCGATACGAGCCCGACGCCGCACCTGTCTACACAGATCTGATGACGATGCTCCGCGAGCGCCACGGCGGCGAGATCTTCTCCGAAGACGGTGTCACCGTCGACGAGCAGATTGCGGCACTGCTGGCCGGCCGTCAGATCGCCACCGCGGAATCCTGCACCGGAGGCCTGGTGGCTGCGCGGCTGACCGACCTGCCCGGTTCGTCGGCGTACGTCGCAGGAGGAGTGGTGTCCTACTCGAACGGGGCCAAGGCCGAGCTCCTCGGCGTCGAACCGGCACTCATCGATGCGAACGGAGCGGTGTCTGAACCTGTGGCCGAGGCGATGGCCGACGGTGCGTTGCGCCGGTTCTCCGCCGACACCGCCGTGGCGATCACCGGAATCGCCGGACCGGGCGGCGGCACCGCCGAGAAGCCGGTCGGAACTGTCTGCTTCTGCGTGAAGCTTGCCGACGGCACGACCGACGTCCGCACCATGCGCTTACCCGGTAACCGGTCCGACGTCCGCGAGAGGTCGACGACCGTGGCAATGCACCTGCTGCGCCGCGCCCTTGAGTGACTCCGATAACGTACGCGGGCGACACAGGAGGATTTTCCCAATGAGTGCAGCCACCGAGCGAGAGGTGATGTCCGAGCTCGCTGTAGCGGCCGGATGGCACCGTAGGGGCGAAGAACGGGTGGACTACTACTCACGCACCCCGGTCCGCATCCACGTGATCTGGCAGGGCAGCGACGCCATCAGCGGAGGATCGCTGTATCACGACGACAACATGGTGGCCTACACCAGGGACGCGGCCACTGTGACGGGCTGGCTGAAGCGCTGATCGGCGAGGAGCGGTCGGCAGGTTAGGAGCTGTACTCGTCCCACACCTTGAGCATCGTGTGCAGGATTTCCTCGGCCCGGCCCAGGCCGGCCAGGTGGCTTTCACCAGGCATCGGATAGAGCTCCGCATCGGCCAACCGTGACACCACGTGCTGTCCGTGGGCATACGGCACGATGTGGTCGGCATCGCCGTGCCACCAGCGGACGGGCACCTTGATATCGCTCAGCCGGAAACCCCAGTCCCTAGCGAAGACGACGACGTCGGAGAATGGGGCCGAGAGCTGCTTGCGGCTGCCGTTGAGCAGGTCGTCCAAGAACATCGCCTTGATCTCGGGGCGGGCCAGCAGCTTGCGGTCGGCTTCCGGTGAGACCCGGCCGTACAGGTCGGCGGCGGGGGAGGCGACCGGGCGGATCAGCCGGATGATGGCGCTGGCGACGAGGCCAATCGGAGCTCCGGCGAACTGCAGCAGGGGGGCGACCCGCGTACCGACGGTACCCATCAGACCGCCGGTGATGCCGTCGGCACCCATCGTTGGGGCGACGCCGCCGATGACACCGGCGGCCACGACGCGATCCGGCATCGCGGCCGCGCAGCCGAGGGTGTACGGCCCGCCACCGGACAGTCCGACGACGACGAACTTGTCGATGCCCAGCGTGTCGGCGATGGTGCGCAAGTCCTCGGCGAAGGCGACGACGGTGTCATAGCTGTGCTGCGTGGACGAGCCGATGCCGGGCCGGTCCACGCCGATCAAGCGGATGTGCTGCTGTTCGGCGTAGACGCGCGCTTCCATCGGGATCTGGCGCCGGGCGCCCGGCGTTCCGTGCAGCCAGAAGATCGCTCGGCCCTGCGGGTCTCCGAATTCGGCGAATCCGATCTGGCGGTCATCGCCGACAGCGATGTTGCCTTCGAGCTTGGGGCGGGCGATTGCGACAACCATGGCCAAAGTGTCGCATGCCGCCTAGCAGCACTCGGAGCTACACCAAACGGAATTGATAGGACGCCGTCGTGATCAGCCGGTCGCCGTTTCCTTCGTCGCGCATGAGCACTCGCACCGCCACGGTGCCGTCGGCGCCGGTCATCGGCTCGGTCTCGACGCGGAACGGGCCGACCTTGCCGCGCGCAAGGAACATCACGTGCGTCGAGACGCCTTGCACACCGTCGGTGCCCGCCATCGAGGCCGCGGCATCCGCCGCCGCAGTTTCCAGGATGACGAATTGGGGCCCGATGTGCAGCGCCGCGTCGGGTGAGGCGACCTCCACCGCGAGTTCGGGCAGACCCCAGTTGCCGTCGGGTCGCCGATAGCCGCCGAACACCTGCCACAGCGGGGGTAAGTCGGGGGAATCGACGACGTCGAGCGGGTTGGCCTCCATCCGTTCGAGACCTTCGGGCGGAATCCCGATGGTCACCCCCTGGCCCTCGATCAGCGCCAGCACCCGCTCGGGCTGGTCCGCGTCGACGATTTTCGCCCGGCTGTAGCCCATTTGACGGCCGACCTTGAGCTCTTCGGAGATGATCTCGATGCGACGTACGTCGTGGCCGGCGTCGACGATCTGGCACGAGTGGATGACCGGGTTCGGCACCGCTTCCAGATCCGACATGTGGCCGCTTTCGGGGGCCGATATCCCGAACACGGCGAACAGGACTCCGCCGGAACTGTTGCGCATGTCGTGGCGCAGCGTGACGGTGTTGTCATCAGCGACGACGTCCATCACGGCGTAACTGCGGCCGATGTACCGGTAGCTCAACAAACCGCCCCAGCGCCTGCGAAGTTCGGCGGCGTACTCCTCCGGTGAATCGATCAGCTCGCGAATATCACGCAGCACTGCGCGCTCCATTTTCTGCCGTGCGGTTCCTCATCCGACCGCCATCACGTAGCCGACACCTCCGAGGAACACCGCGATCGTGCACAACACAAGCGTGGCAACCGCGAACGGCCAGCCCCGCTTTCGCCGGATCAACTGAACCACCGTAACGACGAGTCCCACCACACCGATGACCGCGGCGATTCCAAGCCCCGTCATCACCGCCGTGACAGCTCCGTCCACGCTGCAGGTCGCCGGTGGGCAACTGTCGAGGAACGCAAGGGAGAAGAGTCCGAAGAATGCCGCGACCGCACCGAGCAGCACCGTCAGGATCAGCGCGGTGACCGAGACGGCGACATCACCGCCCGACACCGAAGGCTTCGGTGGCGGCATAACCTGATACCCGTACTGCGTCATGCCCGGTGATGCTATCGGCCGCGTTGTGCGTTTCCTGCCGAATAGCTGCAGACATGGGCGATTATGAACGTCAGCTCACTCACGCATCTTGGGGGTGTCCATGGACAGCACGATGCAAGACTTCCCGCTGACGGTGACGGGAATCCTGCGGCACGGCACCACCTGGTCCTCCGGCCGCAAGGTGATAACGAAGACGGCTGACGGCTATCGCGAAATCTGCTTCGGCGAACTCGGCACGCGCGTGGCTCAACTCGCACACGGCCTGCGGCGACTCGGTGTCACGAGCGGGCAGCGTGTCGCCACGTTCATGTGGAACAACCAGGAGCACCTGGAGACCTACTTCGCCGCTCCGTGCATGGGTGCGGTGCTGCACACGCTGAACATCCGGCTTGCCGGTGAACAAATCGTCTTCATCGCGAACCAGGCCGAGGATGCCGTTGTGCTGGTGGACATGTCGGTGGCCCCGCTGCTTGCCGCGGTGCTGCCGGACCTGACGACGGTCCACACCGTCGTCGCCGTCGGCAACGGTGACTTGGAGCCGCTGACGGCTTCGGGTAAGGACGTCATCCGCTACGACGATCTGCTCGACGGTCAGTCGACCGATTACGACTGGCCCAGTTTGGATGAGAAGAGCGCCGCCGCAATGTGTTACACCAGCGGTACCACGGGTAATCCGAAAGGCGTTGTCTACAGCCATCGATCGAGCTATCTGCATTCGATGGCTGTCTGCGCGGCCAACTCGATTGGCCTCGCCGACGGTGATCGGGTGCTACCGATCGTCCCGATGTTCCACGCCAACGCGTGGGGCCAGCCCTATGCGGCCGTGATGGCGGGCGCCGACCTTCTGATGCCCGACCGTTATCTGCAGGCCGAACCCCTTGTCGACATGATCGAGCGACATCGACCGACCGTCGCTGCCGCGGTCCCGACTATTTGGAACGATGTGCTGCAATATCTGCACGCCAATCCAAGTCGCGACATCTCGTCGTTGAGAACCGTCGTGTGCGGAGGCTCCGCCGTGCCCTTGGGAATGATGAAGGAGTACGAGAAGCACTTCGGCGTGGTCATTCGTCAGGGCTGGGGCATGACCGAGACGTCTCCGCTTGCCGCGCTGGCGACGCCGCCGCCCGAGGTCACCGGCGAAGACGCCTGGACGTTGCGGGCCGCGGCGGGTCGGGTGACAAGCGGAGTCGAGATTCGCATCGTCGACGACGAGGGTGGGGTTCTTCCGAATGACGGTAAAGCGGTGGGGGAGATAGAGGTTCGTGGGTCCTGGATCACGGGGTCGTACTATCAGAATGCCGATTCGGAGAAGTTTCACGACGGCTGGCTGCGAACCGGCGACGTCGGTCGCGTCGACCCGCAGGGGTTCATCACGCTCACCGACCGGGCAAAGGACGTGATCAAGTCGGGCGGTGAATGGATCTCATCGGTCGAACTCGAACTCTGCATCATGGAACATCCCGCGGTGCTGGAGGCGGCTGTCGTCGCGGTGCCCGACGAGCGCTGGCAGGAGCGGCCACTTGCCGCCGTCGTGATCAAGGCCGACGCGTCATCCACCGCGCAAGAGTTACGAAACCACCTGTGCGACAAGGTGGCCCGGTTCTGGCTCCCAGAGCGATGGACATTCATCGACGAGGTGCCGAAGACGAGTGTTGGCAAGTTCGACAAGAAGCATATTCGTTCGCTATACGCCGACGGTGTGTACGACATCGTCGAGTGTCGGGACTGAATCAGCGGGTCGCCGTCAACGCCCACCGGATTCCGCCGACGACGACACGACCAGACAGCCGGATGACCGTCGCTTCGACCGGCGGAAAGTAAGGCAGCCGCAGCGGCATCCGTGCCCAGGCAGGCAACATCGCCACCGACGTCGCCGCCAGCAGGCCGTACGGAGCGCGCGCGACGACCGGCAGCGGGGGAGTCAACAACAGGTACCGCGCCGCCTCCCGGGCGGCCTGCGTGCTCGACAACTCCGGCCGGAAGGCGTCGATCCGCTCGGCCAGTTCACACTCGGTCCTTGGCGGGTCGACGACGCCTAGTGCGGACGCGACGCGTGCGGTGTCGGCCACATATCCGTCGCGACCGCTCTGGTCGAATGGCTGGGCCCCGTAGAGCTGATGAGCGAGCAGGAAGCTGTCGACCTCCGCGATGTGCACCCACTCGAGGAGGTGCGGGTCGCCGGCGGAATAGGGTCTGCCGTCCGGGGCCACACCGCTCACCCGCCGGTGGATGCCGCGCACTCGATCCACCGCGCGCTGCGCGTCTGCGGCGGGACCGAAGGTGGTCACGGCCAGAAAGGTGCTCGTGCGCTGTAGCCGGCCCCAGGGATCGCCCCGGTAGTCGGAGTGTTCGGCGACACCTGCCATCGCCAGCGGATGCAAGGACTGCAGGAGCAGCGCGCGCAGCCCGCCGACGAACATCGACGCATCGGCATGTACCCGGCGAACAGGGCGAGCCTCGTCGAACCAGCGCGGTCCCGGCGTGTCGTGGATTCGCGAGCGGTTCGCTGGGCCGTCCGGGCCCGCAACCAAGCCGAACAGGCTGCGGCCCAGGTTCTTCCGCACGGCGTCCAGATCCGGCAACACCGTCATGACTCAACCGTACGCGTGTTGACCGACCAATCGGTCGACCCGCGGAATTGCCCAATGCGCCGCTGATCGGTGATTTACTCTCCGACTATGCGACAAACGACGCGGATCCTGGCACTGGCGACGGCGATGGCTCTGGCGGCGCCCCCCGCGGCAGCGCTCGCCGACGGCACCGACGCCGCGGGGGTTGCCAGCGGCGCAGGCGGCACCGTGCTGCCGTTCTCCCAGATCATGCGCCGGTGCGACTTCAGCGAAACCGACTACAACGGTCCTTCGGGGATGGGACGACCGTTGGGCACCCTCCGATCGGACGGATCCACCGTGACAGCCGATGTACAGATCGCGACGGCGGTGCCGAACATGCACTACGACATCAGGCTGATTCAGGTGCCCCGGCCGTCTGCGACGCCGTGTTGGGGTGCGGATCCCGGTGTCGCACAGGGTTCGTTGAACACCGATGGGGCCGGTGCCGCGACGGTGACCCTTCAGGACAACATCGAGCCGGGCGCCAAGGGCGCCTTCGTGTTCATCAGCCGCCCGGACAGGTTCTCCCAGGTTCCGGCGGAGTTCTACACGACGGACCTCATCGCCCCGTTTTAAGACGTTGGTGCAGAACGTGTTCGACCAGGCGTCAAGCCGGAACCACGACCGTCAATTGATTGCCGTTGCGTTCAACGCGCATGCCGGCGCGTCGCGCGATCGTGGCGACCGCGCCCGCATCGCCGGGCTCGGATCGGGTGGAGGCCAGAATGCGGGCAAGCCGTCCCTTGTGAGCCTTGTTGAAGTGACTGACGACTGTCCGCTTGCCGTCTGCGCGTTCGGAGACGACCTCGACGCGAACGGCGTCGGGCAACCTGCCGAGCGATGCGTACGAGCCTGATCGAAGATCGACGACGAGGTCGTCGGCCGACACCCGGTCCAGCACCGGTTCCAACAGCGGGCGCCAGCGTGCCGCCAATGCGGGTTGTCCCGGCAGTTTCGACGTCGCGGAGAGACGGTAGGCGGGAATGGAGTCGTCTGCATGCAGGAGCCCGAAGAGCGCAGAGCCAACCGCAAGCCGGGCACGGGCACGACCCGCGGCGGCACCCGTCAGCGAGGTGACGTCAAGCGCGTCGTACAGCACACCGGTATAGCGAGTGATCGCCGGCAGGGTCGGCGCGCTGCGCAGCATCGCGTTGCGCTCGATCTCGGCATGTTGCGATGCCGACAGCCCGAGTGCGCGACTGCACGCCGACTTGTCGGCAGCCAGTTCGACCAACTCGTCGACAAGGGCGGCGCGCAGTGTCGCAAGCTCGGGATGGGGCAGATCGTCGAGGCGGATCGGCGGTCCGTCGCCGCCGGGGTGCTTGGTTTCCGACGGCGGCAGCAGGACGATCACGCCGCAGACGTTATCGCGCCCTCGCGAATCAGGCCGGTGGCATCCCTGGTGCAGGGACCTGTCCCTTATACCCATCCGACGCTGCCGACGATACCGCTTGTGCAGCTCCCGGTGGTCGCCGCATCAACAAAACAACAACAA
>NZ_NVQE01000075.1 GCF_002591975.1 Mycobacterium neglectum
GCACCCGCCCCCGCGCCCGTTCCGGCCCCGGTATACGTACCGCCGCAGGTCTACAACCCGCCGCCGCTGTACCGGCCGTGGACGCCGCCGTGGCGGCCGACCTATGTGCCGCAGCGGCCGCAGAAGCCGTGGAATCCGCCATGGAATCCGCCATGGGACGACGACGAGCCCGAGACTCCGCAGATCCCGCAACAGCCCCAGGTTCCGCAACTACCGCAGATCCCGCAGGTGCCACAGGTGCCACAGGTCCCGCAATCGCCGTCACAGAACGGTTCGGGACGTGGTGGCTCGGGTTATGAGGGCCCCGGCTCGTCGGGCTCCGGCTCGTCCCGTGGTCCTCAATTCCCGGGATCGGGATCGGGATCGTCGGGCCGCGGTGGTGGCGGTGGCGGCGGCGGTGGCTGCTTCCTGATCTTCTGCAGCTGAGGCAGGCCGCGTTCACTCGTAACCTCTTGTTGGTGTGTTGCTCAGTGTCGCGTAGCGGTTAGCTCATCGCGACTGCCTAAAGAGGTGGTATGCGATGCGCAGTCTTTGGTACGGGCTATCTCGGTGCCACCCACGCCGCCGGAATGGCCGAACTCGGGCACGACGTGATCGGAGTCGACATCGACCCCGGGAAGGTCGCCAAGCTCGCCTCCGGCGACATTCCGTTCTACGAACCCGGCCTGCGAAAGATGCTGAGCGACAACATCGCTGCCGGGCGCCTGCGCTTCACCACTGACTACGATGCCGCCGCCGAATTTGCCGACGTCCATTTCCTGGGTGTCGGGACTCCCCAGAAGAAGGGCGAATACGGGGCGGACCTGCGGCATGTGCATGCCGTCATCGACACGTTGGTGCCGCGCCTGACGCGATCAGCGGTCATTGTCGGAAAATCCACGGTGCCAGTCGGTACCGCCGCCGAGCTTGCCGAGCGGGCGCAGGCTTTGGCACCAGAAGGCGTCGACGTCGAGGTGGCGTGGAACCCTGAATTTTTGCGCGAAGGCTTCGCCGTGCACGACACGCTGCATCCGGACCGGATTGTCCTTGGTGTGCCGAAGAATTCGGTGACCGCCGAGGCCGCCGTTCGCGAACTCTACGCACCACTGCTGCAAGGCGACGTGCCATTCCTCGTCACCGATCTGCAGACCGCGGAACTCGTCAAGGTGTCGGCCAACGCGTTTTTGGCAACCAAGATCTCTTTCATCAATGCGATCTCGGAGGTATGCGAGGCCGTCGACGCCGATGTCACGATGCTCGCCGACGCGCTGGGCCACGACTCCCGGATCGGGCGGCGATTCCTCAACGCGGGCCTAGGATTCGGCGGCGGTTGCCTACCCAAGGACATCCGCGCATTCATGGCGCGCGCCGGTGAGCTCGGCGCCAACCACGCGCTGACGTTCCTTCGCGAGGTGGACAGCATCAACATGCGTCGTCGCACCCGAATGGTGGAGTTGGCCACGACGGCCTGCGGCGGTTCGCTACTTGGTGCGAACGTCGCGGTCCTGGGCGCGGCGTTCAAACCCGAATCCGACGATGTGCGAGACTCGCCCGCACTCAATGTCGCGGGCATGCTGCAACTGAACGGCGCCACGGTAAATGTCTACGACCCCAAGGCGATCGAGAACTCTCGGCGCCTGTTCCCGACGTTGAACTATTCGACGTCGGTGGTGGAGGCGTGTGAACGTGCCGATGCGGTGCTGGTGCTGACCGAATGGCTCGAGTTCACCGAACTCGACCCGAAGGACCTTGCGGCAACCGTACGGGCGAAAGTTGTTGTGGACGGCCGCAATTGCCTCGACGTAGCGCGTTGGCGCGCGGCGGGTTGGCGGATGTACTGCCTGGGCAAGAGTCCGCGTGAGGTCAGTCCGCCGTCGCTTGTCTGAGCATTCCGTCGAAGCCCTGCCATAGCAACATGACGACGAGCTCGACGACGCGCTCACGTGGCGCGTCGCGATTGTCGTACCACCACCGCGCCACGCCGTCGGTCGCCGATTGCGTTGCGCGGGCGAGGATCCACGCCGCCTCGTCGATGGTGATTCCGTTGAGCTCGGTGACATCGCCTGCGCCGAACCGGATCAGATCGGCGATCCTCGCGGTACCGCGATCGGCGATCTCCCGGTAGACCGCGGCGATATCCGGGTCGGCGGGCGCATCCTGGTGCAACACGCGCCAGATGAACGGATCCTCCTCGACGAAGGCGAAGTAGTTCGAGATGCTGGCGCGAACCATCTCCTCGACCGAGGCGCCCTCGAGGCGTCGCAGGGAGCGCTCCCGCAACTGTTCGGCGTGCTGTTCGAGAAGCGTGATGTGCAGTTCGCGCTTGGAGCCGAAGTGGTCATAGAGGACCGAAGGGACGACGCCGGCGCGGGTGGCGATGTCCTGCATCTTCGCGGCCGTGTATCCGTGCTCGGCAAAGACCTCCACGGCCGCGTCGAGGATGCGGATCCGGCGCTCTTCGGCGGGGATCCGCTTCCTTGCCATACCGAATGATAATTCGGTAGGCTGCCCTTGGGTAACCGAACCGCAATTCGGTTGGTCGCGGGACAAGCGTTCAAGGGGCGGAGGGACATGGTTCAAGGCCCGATCAAGCAGCGGATTCACTGGCTGGCCGTGCACGGCGGCATCCGTGGCGTCTCGAAGGTCTTCGCCCGTCAGGGCGATCTGCAGGGGCGCCTCCTCGCCGATCCCGCGGTCCGCGCCGACACAGTCACCTTCATCGAAGAAGTGCGCGCAATGGGTCCGGTCGTCACCTGCCGCGCCGTCTACATGACCGTCGATCACAAGGTGGCGAGCGATCTGCTGCGGTCCGATGACTTCGAAGTCTTCGGTATGGGTACCAACTTGCCCAAAGCCGTGCAGTGGGTGGCCGACCGCACCAAATCTGATCTGCTGCATCCGATCCAACCCCCGTCGATGTTGTCGGTGGAGCCGCCGCAGCACACGCGCTACCGCAAGCTGGTGTCCTCGGTGTTCACCCCGCGCGCGGTGGCGGCGTTGCGCGACAGCGTCCAGGCTTCGGCGAGCACCCTTCTCGATGAGCTGACCGACGCCGGCACCACCGACATCGTCGACCGGTATTGCTCACAACTTCCGGTCACAGTCATCGGCGACATCCTCGGGGTACCCGACGATGCACGATCCCGCATCCTCGAGTTCGGGGAGCTCGCGGCGCCGAGCCTCGACATCGGTCTGACATGGCACCAATACAAGAAGGTCAACCGTGGTATCGAGGGCTTCAACGACTGGCTTTCGAACCACCTGCACGTATTGCGCCGCAATCCCGGCGAGGACCTGATGAGCCAGATCATCGTGGCCTCCGAAAGCGCCGAGGGAGGTCCGTTGACACATCAGGAGCTGCTGTCGACGGCAGGCCTGGTGCTGGCTGCGGGTTTCGAGACGACGGTCAACCTGCTGGGCAACGGAATTCGGATGCTGCTGGACACGCCGGGACATCTCGACACCTTGGCGGCGCGTCCCGACCTGTGGCCGACGGCGGTCGAGGAAATCCTGCGGCTGGACTCGCCGGTGCAACTCAGTGCGCGGATGGCGCTGAAGGACACCGACGTGGCGGGCACCACCGTCCGGCGCAACAAGGCCGTGATCCTTTATCTCGCGGGGGCGAACCGCGACCCCAAGGTTTTCGACGACCCGCACCGCTTCGACATCGAACGCCACAACGCGGGTAAGCATCTGTCATTCTCCGGCGGGCGGCACTACTGCCTGGGGGCGGCGCTCGCGCGTGCCGAGGGGGAGGTCGGCTTGCGGACCTTCTTCGAGCGCTTCCCGGATGCGCGCCTGGCCGGCGCCGGCCGCAGACGCGAAACCCGCGTCCTGCGGGGCTGGTCGTCGCTGCCGATCACACTTGGCAAGGCGCGCACCGCGCTAAGTTCGTGATGTGGATTTCCGAGCCGCCCTGCTCGACCAGACCCATGCTTTCGGAGAACTGATCCGGGGCGTAGACCCGTCGACGCCCGTGCCGACCTGTCCCGACTGGACGGTGCGGCAGCTATTCCGTCACGTCGGGCGCGGCAACCGGTGGGCGGCTCAGATCGTCGCCGAGCGCCGCAGCGAGCCCCTGGAACCGCGCGATGTGCGCAACGGCAAGCCACCCGACGATGAGGACGGCGCAATCGACTGGCTCAACGGCGGCGCCCAGCAGATCATCGTCGCCGTCGACCAGGTCGGGTCGGACGCCCGCGTGTGGACCTTCAACGGGCCGCGACCGGCCGGCTGGTGGATTCGCAGGCGACTGCACGAAGTGGTCGTGCATCTTGCCGATGCCGCATTCGCCGTCGGCGCCGAGTTCGATCCGGCTCCGGAGCTTGCCGCCGATGCGATCAACGAGTGGATCGAGCTGATGGTGGTCCAGGCCGATCGCCGCTCTCCGCCGGTGCAGCGTGGTCGCACGCTGCACCTGCATGCCACCGATGCCGGACTCGGCCCGACCGGCGAGTGGACGATCGTGAACGACGAAGAACGCCTGTCCTGGACCCACGACCACGGCAAGGGCGACGTCGCGCTGCGTGGCTCGGCGAAGGACCTGCTGCTCGCGATCGTGCGCCGACGTCCCGCGACCGAACTGGGGATCGAGGTTTTCGGCGATACCGAGGTGTGGGACGCATGGCTCGAACGAACGCCGTTCTGATTGGTACCTTCACGACTGTGACGACTTCGGAGATCGCGACCGTCCTTGCTTGGCATGACGCACTCAACGCGCAGGACCTCGACACCCTGATTCAGGTTTCCAGCGGTGACATCGAGTTCGGCGACGCGAATGGTGCAGGACAGGGACATCAGGCGCTGCGTGAGTGGGCGGGTTCGTTGGAAACGTCGGCAGCTGTGGCCGGCCGGATGTACGTCCGCGACGGTGTGGTGGTCGCAGAGGAAGAAAACGGGAAGGCATCGGCCTTCCGAGTGGTGCACGACCACGTCACCTCGGTGTTCCGCCACCAGGACCTTGCATCGGCCCTGGCCGCCACCGAGCTGACCGAAGGAGATATCGCAGGCTGATGAAAGGCATCATTCTTGCCGGCGGTTCGGGGACACGGCTGTACCCGATCACCCAGGGTGTCAGCAAGCAACTGGTTCCGGTCTTCGACAAGCCGATGATCTATTACCCGCTGTCCACGTTGGTGATGGCGGGTATCCGAGACATCCTGGTGATCACCACAGCAGAGGACGCACCCGCCTTTCACCGACTGCTCGGCGACGGCGCGAGTTTCGGCATCAATCTCACCTATGCCGTGCAGGACGAGCCCAACGGTCTTGCGCAGGCTTTCGTCATCGGTGCCGACCACATCGGCAGTGATTCGGTGGCATTGGTGCTGGGGGACAACATCTTCTATGGCCCGAGCCTGGGCACGAGTCTGACTCGGTTCCAAAAGATCGACGGCGGTGCGATTTTTGCGTACTGGGTGGCCAACCCCTCGGCCTATGGCGTTGTCGAGTTCGATGCCGAGGGCACCGCGCTCTCGCTGGAGGAGAAGCCTGCCTCCCCGAAGTCGCACTACGCGGTGCCCGGCCTCTACTTCTACGACAACGGCGTCGTCGAGATCGCCCGCGCGCTAAAGCCCTCGGCGAGGGGCGAATACGAGATCACCGATGTCAACCGCACGTATCTCGAGCAGGGCCGACTTTCGGTGGAGGTGTTGGCTCGCGGAACCGCGTGGTTGGACACCGGAACGTTCGACTCGCTGCTGGACGCGAGTGACTACGTGCGCACCATCGAGCGCCGGCAGGGTTTGAAGATCGGCTGCCCGGAGGAAGTGGCCTGGCGGGCCGGGTTTATCGACGACGACCAGTTGTCTTCCCGCGCAAAGAGTCTGCTCAAGTCCGGATACGGCGCCTATCTTCTGGGGCTGCTGGAGCGCTAGGCGTCGCGAGCATCGCGGCGATGGCCGTCGTCAACGGAACGGACAACGCCAGCGCGATACCGCCCACCGCGGAACGCGCAATCTCGATCGCGACACTCTCGCTCGTCAGCACATCGCTCAGGGAGCGGTTTGCGACGCTGAACAGCAAGAGCAGCGGCAGCGCGCTGCCCGCGTATGCGAGCACGAGCGTGTAGACGGTGCTGGCGATGTGGTCCCGACCAACCCGCATCGCGCCGACGAACACCGCCCGGCGTGAGGCGCCCTCGATCGCGGCCAACTCGAAGGCGGTCGATGCCTGCGTGACGGTGACGTCGTTGAGCACGCCCAGCGAACCGACGATGAATCCGGCCAACAACAGCCCGGTGATCGACACATTGCCCAGGTATGTCGCGACCGCATTGTTCTCCTCCTCGGAGAGGCCGGTCAAGTTGGTCAACTCGATTGCGGCCCAAGACAATATCGCGGCCAATAGCAGAGACGCCAACGTGCCGAGCAGTGCTGCACTGGTGCGCAGGCTGACGCCGTGCGCCAGGTAGATCACCGCGTACAGGATCACCGCCGAGGCCACCAACGCGACGGGGATCGCGGGGGTCCCGTCACGCAGGGCGGGCAACATGAACACGACCAGCACCCCGAACGCGACGACGATGCCGATCAGCGCCCGGAATCCGCGCCATCGCGCGACTGCGACGACCACCACCGCGAATGCCACGGCCAGCCCGATCAACGGCCACGTCCGCTCGTAGTCGTAGAAGGAGTAGGTCGTGGTGCCGGTCGGGTCGACCTGGCGGGTTATCCGGATCTGGTCACCGACCGCGAGCTGGGGCTGGCCCGGCCCGCCGCTGAACTCCAGCAGGGTGTTGGCGCCGGCGTTCGGGCCCGAGTCGATCGCGATGAACGCCTGCACACAGTCTGTGCCGTCGCCCTCGGCGGGTCTCGGTGGGGCCGTCAGCACTCCCCCCACCGACTGGTAGCCGCAGGTCGCCGCGGTGCTGGACACCACGTGACCGCCCTCGGTGGTGACCGCACCGCCTGCAGAGTTCTGGAATGGCAGCGGGATGTCGACCTTCTGCTGGCTCGGCCACAGCCATGCGGCCCCGGCGAGGGTGATCACGCCGATGACGATCAGCAGTCCGACGACGATCTTGGCGGCCAGCGGACCCAACGGCGATGGTCCGTCCAGAGAATGCGAATGGGCGTGTGAGTGCGTCACCCGCAACAGGGTAGGGGTGTTACCTGACCGACGTGGCGAGGGCTACTTCGTGACCGCGCCGTTCGTTGCGATCTCGACCTCTGCGGTCGCCTGAATGAGCGCCAGCAGTTCTTTGTCCAGACCCGGCGCGAACTCTTCGCGCCGTTCGGGCGCAATGGTCATCGGGAATCCCTCCGGCATGACTGCGGTACTCAGTTCGGTGCCGTCGTTGGACGGCGATGCACCCCGGTAGAGCTTGGCCGCCTGGCTTTCGTCATCGGCGCTGAAGGTGTACTGGACGCTCTGCAGGCCGAGGTCGATGAGCTTCTTGACCTCGGGGAACTGCTCGGCGTTCGTCTTCGGGATCGGCAGTGCTGCACCCCAATTCACTCCAAGACTCTCCAGTGCCTTGGCGAACGCATTCTCGTGAGCCTGATCGCGCACAATCAGGTAGGCAATGGTGGAACGCGCGGTCTTGTTGTCCGTCATCTCGTAGATCCGGCACTTCTGCAGCCGTCCGGTCGACTCGAGCATGAGGTTGTACAGCAGGTCGAGCACCAAGTTGCCGCTGTTGTAGACGTACGAGCCGCTCCAGGGGTTACCGGCCGCGTCAACCGGCAGCGCGCCCTGTGCGCCCACCAGGTAATGGTGAATGTTACTGGTGTCCAAAGCGATCTTCAGCGGAGTAGCGCCTTTGGCGCCCGGCTTGTCGACCGCGTCGGTCTTCCTGCCCTTGTATTCCGGCGAACCGTCGAGCAGACGCGAGATGGTGGTACCGATGAGTTCGACGTGGCTGATCTCCTCGGTGCCCACTCCCTGCAGGAGATCCTTATATGGCTTGGACGCCGCGTCGCCGCGGAAGTTGATGCTCTGGAACAGATACTGCATCATCGTCCGCATCTCGCCGAACTGGCCGCCGAGACCCTCCTGGAGCGCGTTGGCAGCGGCGGGATCTGGCTCATCCACGATGATCTCGTTGATGAGTTGCTGAGTGTGTAGGTACATGATTCTCCTTGGATGACTCGTGGTTTGGTTGCGGTGATAACCGCGGGCCGGGCTGACGCCAGGCCGTAGCGTTACTTGTTGTTCGCGCGGGCGGACTGACGTTTGCGCTTCTCGTCGTCCGCCAGATCCTCGATGCGATCCGCCTGTGCGCGCTTGGCTCCGGCCTCGGTCCGCTTCGCTTGTGCATGGTCGAGCTTGGACTTGGCCGCCACGGCAGCCCTCTGCTCGTTCGACCGGATCTTGGCAAGCTCTTCGCTTTTGGCCGCCTCGGCCGACTTCGTGCGCTGCGCAGCCACGTCGTCGGCCTGCTTCTTCGCGGCGGCGGTGCGTAGGGCCGCAGCCTCTTTCACCGCGCGCTTTTGCTCCTCGGCGGCGATCCGAGCTTCTTGGACCTTGCGCTCCTTGGCTTTGAGTGCGTCCTGCTGCTGCGCGCTCGCAGCACTGCTCCTGGCTTTCAGGTCGGCATTTGACCGCTGTTGTGCCTGTTCTGCGTCTGCATCCAACTCAGCCGCCCGACCGAGCACATCGCTACGCCGCGCGAGCGCGCTGCCGCTCCTTTGAAGCTTCCTGTCGCCCAATGCATTTCCCATCGCAGCGTCAAGCAAGCCCAATGAGCGTTCATAGAACAGCCGTGCCGGTGTTTCCGAACCCATGCGCGCGACCACGCGCTGCTCGATCAACTGAAGGGGAAACCGAGCGATTCGGTACTGGACCCGCAAGACGGCCAACGGTGCGTCGATGATTCTCATTGATGACTCCTGTTTCTTGCCGATGCTCAAGGCAGGTCGGCCTGGTTGGTCAGTGTGTCGGCTTGCCGTCTGATGCGGTCCGCTTCCGCCTTTGCGCTCGCCGCGTCCTGAACAGTGATCAGATGATCGTCGACGGCATCGACGACTTTTCCAGCGGCCGAACCGATTTCGTCGCGCTCCTGATCTTCGGCGCGCTGAATCTCGGCCTGCGCGTCGAGCTCGGCGCGAACCTTTTCCTGGGCAACCTGTTGTTGTCCGGCCTGCTCGGCCCTGCGCTTCTGATCAGCTTGCTGTCCGCGCACTGATCTCTGAGCCGCGGCCGTCTGCGCGTTCACGGCGATTCGGTCCTGTGTGCCTTCCGCCCGGGCGTCCATCACCTCTGTGCGGGCCTGCGCGGCCTCGGCATCGGCAACGGCTTCAACGCTGTTGGCCTCTTTGCGTTCCCTGGCCTGGGTCTGCTCGAGCTGCCCCTCTGCGGTCAGCGAGTCATTGCCGGTGACAGCACCGGCGAATTCCTTCACCTTGCCCTTCACGGAATCGATCAGCCCTTTTCGGGCTTCGTCGGCCTTCTTGTGCTCAGTCATTTGGCTCTTTTCTCAGCGGCAGTCGACAAACGCAGAGGCCGTCCTGGCCGCTCGCAAATGGGGCTGTGCTCCGGATAGTTGAATCGGTCCATGGCGACCGGTGGCAGTCTGCGGACCAGGTGCTGTAGTCGTGAAACGCCGGCTCCATGACTCGCCGGCAGATTCAACTCGCAGAACAGCGGTTACCCTGCGCCGGTCGGGATAAACGTCAGTAGTCCGCCAGTGCGGCGGTGACGACTACTGGCGGTAGCTGACGAGGAAGTTGCCCAGCCGCTCGATGGCGTTGGACAGGTCGCGGGCCCACGGCAGCGTCACGATTCGCAGGTGGTCGGGCGTCGGCCAGTTGAAGCCGGTGCCCTGAGTGACCAGGATCTTCTCCTGCAGCAGCAGGTCGAGGACCAGTTGTTCGTCGTCGACGATGTCGTAGACCTCGGGGTCCAGCCGCGGGAATGCGTACAGCGCGCCTTGGGGTTTCACGCAAGAGACCCCGGGAATCTCGTTGAGCATGGTCCATGCGATGTCGCGCTGCTCGAGCAGTCGTCCGCCCGGCAGCACCAGGTCGTCGATGCTCTGATGACCGCCGAGGGCGACCTGAATGGCATATTGTGCGGGCACATTGGGACACAGGCGCATGTTCGCCAGAAGGCTGATGCCCTCCAGGAAACTGGCAGCGTGTTCCTTCGGCCCGGTGATCACCAGCCAGCCGGAGCGGTAACCGGCCACGCGGTAGGCCTTGGACAAGCCGTTGAAAGTGAGCGTCAGCAGATCCGGCGCGAGCGTCGCCAGGCTGATGTGCTCGGCGTCGTCGTAGAGGATCTTGTCGTAGATCTCATCGGCGAGCAGCAACAGTTGATGCTTGCGCGCCAATTCGACCATCTGCTCAAGGATTTCGGTGCCGTATACCGCACCGGTGGGGTTGTTCGGATTGATCACGACCAGCGCCTTGGTGCGGTCGGTGATCTTCGCCTCGAGGTCGGCGATGTCTGGCTGCCAGCCCTGGGTCTCGTCGCACATATAGTGCACCGGCGTACCACCGGCCAGGGACGTCGAGGCGGTCCACAGCGGATAGTCCGGCGCGGGGATGAGCACCTGGTCGCCGTTGTCCAGCAGCGCTTGCAGCGTCATCGTGATCAGTTCGGACACCCCGTTGCCGAGATAGACGTCGTCGACGTCGAAACGCGGGAATCCCTCGACCAGTTCGTAGCGGGTGAACACCGCTCGACGAGCTGCCTGGATGCCCTTCGAATCGGAGTACCCCTGCGCGTACGGCAGCGCCTGGATCATGTCGCGCATGATCACGTCGGGTGCCTCGAACCCGAACGGGGCCGGATTGCCGATGTTCAGTTTGAGGATGCGGTGCCCCTCGGCCTCCAGTCGCGACGCGTGATCGTGCACTGGCCCGCGGATCTCGTACAGCACATCCTGCAACTTGGATGACTGCGTGAACGTGCGCTGCCGCGGATGCTGTCCGGCGGCATGAAACGGCACGTGGTGCGTGGTCACGTCCACAATGATCGCATTGCCGTCCAGCGATTATCTAAAAACGCTGGTCAGCGTTTGCCGGGCGGACGTGCACCCTTCGCGATACCCAGACCCTTCACCGGTTCTGCAGGTGCTTCGCCGTTGCCTTCCGTGGAAGGCTCAGGCGCAGGCGCGGGTTCGCCGTCGTCCTCTGGTTTCGGCTGTGGCGCAGCAGGTTTCGGAGCCGGTGCCGCAGCCGCGGCCTTCTTGGCACCAGGCCGCCGTGCACCCTTCGCGATACCAAGACCTTTCACCTCGGGCTCGGGTTTGGCGGGTTCGGGCTCGGCTTCGGCCTGCGGTTCTGACGCGGCCGCAGGCGAGGGTGCTGCCGCCTTCTTGGCTCCCGGTCGCCGTGCTCCCGAAGCGATGCCAAGGCCCTTGACCTCGGGCTCGGCGGCCGACTCTGCAGCGGCAGTGGGAGCCTCGGCAGCAGGTGCAGCGGCGGTCTTCTTGGCGCCGGGACGTTTGGCGCCTCCGGCGATGCCGAGACCCTTGACGGGTGGCGCTGTCGCTGCGGGTTTTTCGTCGGCCGGGCCGGCATCAGGGGTGGAAGCTTTCTTGGCGCCGGGACGTTTGGCGCCTCCGGCGATGCCGAGTCCCGTGACGGGCTTGGTGTCGGCAGTCGCAGTGGACGCCTTGGCCTCAGTCGGCTCCGCTTCCGCCGCGGGAGCTTTCGCTTCGGCGGGCGCCTCGGCCTCGACGCGGGCTGAGCGCTCCTCGGCCTCCTTTGCCGCGGTGCCCTTCGCGGGCAGTGTCACGCTGCTTGTGTCGAGCGAGTTCAGCAGCAGCTGAGCCACGTCGAGCACCTCGGCCTTTGGGACGTCCCTGGCCGCGGCGACGTCGTCCACGCCGTCGGTGATCATCACGCGGCAGAACGGGCAACCGGTGGCGATCGTCGACGCGGTGTCCATCGCCTCTTCGGTGCGCTCCGTGTTGACGCGCTTGCCGATGTGCTCTTCCATCCACATCCGTGCGCCGCCGGCGCCGCAGCACAGGCCACGATCGGCGTGGCGCGGCATCTCGGTGAGTTTCGCCCCGGACGCGCCGATCAGCTCACGCGGCGCCTCGTAGACCTTGTTGTGCCGACCCAGGTAGCAGGGATCGTGATAGGTGATGTCGATCCCGCCGTCGGCGGGCTTCACCGGCACCAGCTTCTTGTCGCGGATCAGCTTGTTGAGCAGCTGGGTGTGGTGCAGCACCGTGTAGTCGCCGCCCACTTGCGGATACTCGCGACCCAGCGTGTTGAAGCAGTGCGGGCAGGTGACGACGATCTTGCGATCCACGCGTTCGACGCCGTCGAAGAGCTCCTTGAGCGTTTCGACGTTCTGGGCGGCCAGTTGCTGGAAGAGGAACTCGTTGCCCGAGCGGCGGGCCGAATCGCCGTTGCATGTCTCGCCCTCGCCGAGCACCAGATACTTGACGCCCGCCGTGGCGAGCAGTTCGGCGACGGCCTTGGTGGTCTTCTTGGCACGGTCCTCGTAGGCGCCCGCGCAACCCACCCAGAACAGGTACTCATATCCCTCGAAGGACTCGACGTCCTTGCCGTAGACCGGTACGTCGAATTCGACCTCGTCGATCCAGTTGGTGCGGTCCTTGGAGTTCTGTCCCCACGGATTGCCCTTGTTCTCAAGGTTTTTGAAGAGCACTCCGAGCTCGCCGGGGAACTCCGACTCCATCATCACCTGGTAGCGGCGCATGTCGACGATGTGATCGATGTGCTCGATGTCCACCGGGCACTGCTCGACACACGCACCGCAGGTGGTGCACGACCACAGCACGTCGGGGTCGATCACGCCGCCCTCTTCGAGGGTGCCCACCAATGGACGTGTGGCCTGTTCGGGACCCGAGCCCATGATGCGCTCGAAGCCCGATTCGGGGACGTGGTGCTCCTCGTCGTGCTTCTCGTCGCCGAGGTCCTCGCCGAGACCACCCTCAGGGGTGTTCTCCAGCGGCGACTCCTTGTCGCCGAGGATGTACGGCGCCTTGGCGAACAGGTGATCGCGAAGATTCATGATCACGAGCTTGGGAGACAGCGGCTTACCGGTGTTCCACGCCGGGCACTGCGACTGGCAACGTCCACACTCGGTGCACGTGGTCATGTCGAGGTAGGCCTTCCACGTGAAGTCCTCGATCTTGCCGCGGCCCAGGATTGCATCCTCGGGGGGATCCTCGAAGTCGACGCGCTGCCCGTCGTACTCGACCGGCAGCAGCGGACCCAGCCCGTCGGGCATCCGCTTGAACGTGACGTTCACCGGGGCCAGGCCGATGTGCAGGTGCTTGGAGTGCAGCACGATCAGCAGGAAGATGAGCATGACCGCGATGTGCCCGATCAGCGCCAGCGTCTCGATCCACTCGTTGGCGGATTCGCCGAGCGGATGCAGGATCGCGCCCATCAACTGTGAGAAGAAGGCCCCGTTGCCGTACGGCAGCGCGTGGGTGTTGGCGCCGGCGCCACGGACCAATGCGTAGGTCCAGATGACGTTGAAGATCATGAACAGGATCAACCAGGCGCCGCCGGTGTGCGAACCGTAGAAGCGCGAGTCGCGGCCGTGCTTCTTGGGCTCGCGGACGATGCGGATGATCGCGAACGTGATGATGCCGAGCAGCACGGCGACGGCGAAGAAGTCCTGCAGGAAGCCCAGCGCGTCCCACCGGCCGACGAACGGGATGTGGAAGTCGTGGTCGACGACCTGACCGAACGCCTCGACATAGACGGAGCCGAGGATGAAGAAGCCCCACATCGTGAAGAAGTGGGCCATGCCGGGGATCGACCACTTCAGCAGCCGGGTTTGCCCGAAGACCTCCTCGAACTGTGTGGTGATGCGCTTCTTGAGGTTGTCCTTGCGGTTGTTCTCGACGCTGGTCTTGGCGCCCGATCGGATCAGGTTCGTCAGGAAGAGGACGCGTTTGAGCGCGAATACGCCGACGAGGGCCAGCATCAGGACCACAGCCACGATCCTGATCAGCATCTGCGTTTCCACCGCGCGCCTCCCGTTCCTAAGTTACTCAAGGGTAACTTAATGAATGTTACCAGTCAGTAACTTTCGCTGCATGCCTGCTCATAGTTGCACCCCACCCGGAATCTGCGCTACGAAGGCTGACCTAACTAAGTTCGCCACCCGGGGATCAACCGTGTGGGGCGACCATCGCGCGCAGCATCGACAGCATCTCCGAACGCGATTCGGCGCCCAGCCGCCGCCGAATCCGGGCGACGTGATGCTCGACGGTTTTCGCCGAGATGAACAGTTGCGTGCCGATGTCGCGATACGGCATGCCCAGGAGCAAGAGCTCGGCGACTTCGCGCTCACGGTCCGACAGTTTCGTCGACGCCGGGCGGGTGGGGCCGGGGCGGTCGCGGAGACACATCTGACGCGGCGGACGATACCCCAC
>NZ_NVQE01000076.1 GCF_002591975.1 Mycobacterium neglectum
ACCGCGGACCCACCGGCGAACGCACCCAATGGCGACGATGGTATGTCCCCTTCCAACCCCAACCACCCAACCTGAACTAGGCCACGCGGTGGCGATGGCGCGCCACTAGCTGTCGAGCTCGTCGAAACGAGCGAGTGCCTGATCGCATTGGTCGAAATCGAAGACTTCCATGCGCAGGAGGCGGAACCCGTCGAAGAGGAGGACGATCACGGCCGGTAGCTCGATTTCGGCACCGTCGGCAGTCGTGCCCTTGAGGACGATGTAGGTCACGACGCCATTGGCAGAGTGACAGGGGATGTCGGCGATCTCCTCGCCAGTCCCCAACTGCTGGTGATTCACATAAGCGGCGTCGGCTTCAATTGCGGCGAGCGCATCCCAATCATGGCGATTGGACCTCTCCCGATGCGATCCACCGAGCGGTCAGCTCAGTCAATGCGGCGTCGATGTCGTCACAGTCGAAAACCACGAAGGCAGAGATCAATCCGCCCTCGGTGACTTCAGCAAGTACCAAAGCCTCTACAGCAATCGGACAGTCGACCTCGCTGTGGTCGCGGAAGATCGCGCGGCATAAGAGCAGATGCCTTCCCCTGACGGCGATGCACTCGATTTCTTCCTGCCAACCAGTACCCGCCTCAAGTACTATCGCGCTCGCATAGTCCGGCTTGATTGGGCCATTGTCACGCAAGCCTTTTCGCCGATCGTCGTATCGGCCCTCGTCGTCGAAAAGGGCGAGATAGCTGTCGATGTCGCGACGGTTGAAGGCGTCCACCACGCGTGCGAGAACGACTGTTACTGCATTGTCGGGCTGCGGCGCTGGAGCAGTGAGCACGTCGAACACCGCGACCGCAGCACCGACGTCCGACTCGTCGAATACCTCGACCCGACTCAGCCGGCGACTATCGAAGGTGAAGAGATTGATTACTCGCCACTCGGCGGCGAAACCGTCGCGCGAGGTCGCATGGGCCGCCAGCGTGATCACCGCGCCGAGCTCGTTCACCCGATGCACTTCCTCGATATAGAGCGCCGCCGTTGGTGACAGTTCCCATGTGGCAAGGAGGTATTCGGTCAACTCGCCTGGCGCAAATGCCGTACCCCGCCGGTGGTCGATATTCACCCAGCCCGGTATCGCTGCAGGAACTTCGCGACGATTGAATGCCCTGCAGACCCGTGCGACATCTGACCAGACGCCGGCTTGCGCCGTTGCCTCGCCTCGGATGTACCGCGCATCGAGTTCCTCGAATGCGGCGTCGATATCGTCGGGATCGAAAAGTGTAGTCCTACGCACCAGTCCGTCGTCGTCGATCTCGGTGAGCGTCAAGTGCTCGGCGGTAGTCGTAGGGTCTTTGTCGGTTGTTCGGTATCTATCGAGGGTGAGCGCAAGGCGAGATCCCCTGACGGCGAGGGGTTTCACCTCGAATATCCAATCGGTGGGGACAACCTCGAACAGTGCGTTCGTGACCTTGATCAGTCCCATGCCAGTCGCCTCGTCGCGCAGCCCTTTTCGGCGGTCTTCAAAACTTCCATCCGGTGCGGCCAGGGCAAGAAAAGCGGACATGTCGCGGCGATTGAACTCGTCGGATAACCGTGCCCGGACGCGGGTTGCAGCGTTGTCGAGTTGATTTGCAATGGTTTCGAGGTGATTCGCATGCGCAGCCAGCTCGTCGAATTTGGCGAGCGCGGTATGGAGTGCGTCCTCGTCGAATAGCTCGCAGCGGTCGATCAGGTTGCCATCGAAAGTTAGAAGGGTGACCTCGTGCCACTCAGCACCGAAGCCCTGCTGTGAAGTGCCCAACTCGGAGTGAGTAAAGACCGCTCCTAGATTGGTCAGCCGATGCACGCTCTCGATGCACGTGCGGACGTCGGGCGCGACCGCCCACATCGCACTGACGTAAGCGTGCATGTCGCCCGGCTCGGGCGCTGCCCCGCGCCTGTGGTCGACGTTTACCCAGTCCGGTGTGGTGGGAGACAACTGGTGCAGATTGAACCTGGCGTAGGTCTCGTTCACGCGTGTCCATACGTGCGAATAGGCCGCACCGTCGCCCGCCACGAACCTGGCATCGAGTTCGGCCAAGGCGGCGTCGACGTCGTCGGGATCGAAAAATGCTGTATATGAGAGCAATTCGCCGACGACTTCGGTGAGCACCATCAACTCGACCGTGATCGGCCGGTTGGCATCGCCGCTGTCGCGGAACGCTTCGCGGCTCAGCGCGAGGCGATTTCCCCTGACGGCGACGGGCTCAATTTCCAATCGCCAGCTAGTGGGCGTTTCGGACATCACCGCGAGCGCAAAATCCCGGCTACCTGCTCCTGCATCGCGCAACCCTTTTCGGCGATCCTCATACAGGCCGCCGGCGAGCGAAAGGAACCCCTCCACATCACGACGGTTGTACGCATCGGAGACACGCGCTCGCAAACGGGTCGCAGCGTTCTCGAGCCGTAGCGCTGATGCACTGAGTTCGTCGAACCTTGCGACCGCGGTGTCTAGATCGTCCTCGTCAAACACCTCGAAGCGGCTGAGCAGATCACCGTCGAACACCAATAGATGAACCTCGCGCCACTCTGCATCGAATCCCTCCTGCGTGGTGCCGTGCGCTGGCGCGACTACGACGGCACCCCGGTTGGTCAGCCGATGTGTTGTCTCGACGTAGGCCTTCGCATCCGGTGCAAGTTCCCAAACGGCGCGGACGTACTGCGCCATATCGTCGGAAGCAGAGGCGATCCCGCGGCGGTGGTCCAGACCTACGAAATCCATTGTTCCCGGTGGAAACTCATGCCGGTTGAAAGCCGCGTAGGCCTGGGTGACGAGAAACCACGTCTGTGAGTGAGTGGCCCCTTCGCCAGCCACATACCTCGCATCAAGCTCGGCGAGGGCGCCGTCGAGATCGTCGGGATCGAAAACCACGCGGACTGCGATCCGACCGTCGGCGTCCATAGCTGCGACGCAGAGCGATTCGGTGTGGAATGCATCGGGCCCCTGGTCTCGGCTGGACAGGTGACTACGAGCGAGGAATAGATGCTCGCCGCGTAGCGCGATCACATCTGACGTGATCTGCGTGCCACCGAGATCTGCGACTGCCCGCGCGTCGGCGATCGCCGCATTTCGACCGTAGCGCTTCCCGGCGTTCACGACTCGCCGACGATCGTCGAGGGAAAGGTCGGCCGCAAGGAGATTGGCCATGGCGGCCCAGTCGCGGGCCATGAAGCACGCCAGAGCACGCTCTTCTGCTCGGCTCGCCGCGTTCTCCAGTCGTGCTGTCGGCCTGCTGAGTTCGTCGAACTTGGCTATCGCTCTGTCGAGGTCTGCCTCGTCGAACACTTCACAGCGATTGAGCCGGTTGCCGTCAACGGTCAAAATGATGATGTCCTGCCACTCGACGTCGAACCCCTGGTGCGAGGTCCCACTCGTCAGTTGTGTCACAACGGCTCCGCGAGCGTTCAGACGGTGCACAGCCGTTGCGTAGGAGCGGACCTGCCGCGCGAGTTCCCAGGTCGCATGAATGTAGGACGTCTGATCGCCGGGCGCGAACGCACTCCCGCCTGTCCGGTGGTCGATATTCACCCAGTCTGGAGTCGTTCGAGGCATGTCGCGCCGGTTGAACGCGGCGTAGCCATCTCCGATGGCCGACCATGTGTCCGCATGCTGGGCCGCTTCCCCTGCGACATAGCGTTTATCCAGTTCTTGGAGCGCGGCATCAACGTCATCGGTGTCGAACATGACCTGGGCGGTCATCCGCCCGGCGGCATCGATCTCAGCGATCGCAAGGTTTTCGACGTAGAACGCGCCGGGCCGTACGTCGTAACACGACTCTGCACGAACGAGGACGAGGCGTTCCCCACGGGTCGCGATCTCCGTTGTCGCGAATTCTGGGATCCCCATCTCGGCGGCGGCCCGCATGTCTCCCAACACGGAGTCCCTACCGTGTCGGATCCCTGCGTTCACGACTCGTCGGCGATCCTCGTAGTGCAGATCGTCGGCCAGCAGCTCAGCCATCGCGTCCCAGTCGCGGGCCGCAAAGGATGCCCGGAAGCGCTCGCCCAACTTGCTCGCCCCAGTCTGCAACCTCGGCTCGGGCCGGTTGAGTTCGTCGAACCTTGCGATCGCTGCGTCAAGGTCCATCTCGTCGAACACCTCGGCGCGGCTCAGGAGTTCGCCGTCGACCATGTACACATTGACTACCCGCCACTCGGCATAGAAGCCATTTTCCGAAGTCCCCTGCGCCACTTGACTAACGACTGCTCCCAGGCCGCTGAGTCGATGTACAGACTCGATAGATGTCAGCAGATCCGGCGTGAGCTCCCATGCCGCATGGAAGAACGCGCGCATGTCGCCCTCGCCGATGTTCGCAACTCGCCGTCGGTCGACGTACACAAAGCTCGGCGGAGCGGGAAGCTGTCGTGCGTTGAGCGCGGCGCAACTACCCGCAATCACCAACCATGTGCGCGCATGGTCAGTCGCCTCACCTTCGGCGTAGCGAGCATCCAACTCTGCGACGGCGGCCGCGATCTCGTCGACCTCGAAAAGCACAAGCGCCGAAATTCGATCGTCCGAGTCGATCTCGACGATCTGGACCAGCTCGATCACACTCGCTTCGGGGCGCTGGTCGCCACCCCAATAGCGGATATGGCGCAGTGTGAGCCGCTCGCCACGAATTGCGATCGGGGTCGCAGTGATGTGTGTGAGACCGATCTCGGTGCCAACTCGCAGATCATCCATGACGGCTCGGCGACCCCGCCGTAGACCTGCATTGACGACACGGCGCCGATCATCGATCGAGACGTCGTCGGCCAACACTGCTGCCATCGCGTCCCAGTCCCCTGCTGCGATGTACTCCTGGCAGCTCGCCTCCACTCGGCTCGCCGTATTCTCCAGTCGCGCTGCCGGCCTTTGGAGTTCATCGAATCTGGCGAGTGCCACTTCGAGATCGGACTCGTCGAACATCTCGCTGCGGCTTATCCGGTCACCGTCGATGGTCGACAGGGTGATTTCTCGCCATTCACCCTCGAATCCCTGTTCCGTGGTTCCGGTCGCGAGGTGGGTGACGAGTGCACCGAAGCTGGTCAGCCGGTGAACGGCCACTATGTCGACCCTGACATCGGGCGTTTGGCCCCACATGGCGTGAAGATATGCGCGTAGCTCGCCTGGCGCGAGCGATGCGGTGCTCCGATGATCGATGTCCACCTTGTCGGCGGTCCACGCGGGGAGCTCATGCCTGTTGACTGCCGCATAGGACCCCGCGACGACTGACCATGTGTGCGCGTGAGCGGCCGCTTCGCCTGTGATGTAACGAGCGTCGAGTTCTGCGAAGGCAGCGTCGAGGTCATCGGGGTCGAACCCGACCACGCCGACGATCCGATTATCGGTGTTGATCTCGAGAACACTGAGGAAGGTCCCTTCGACCAACACATCGTCGTCCGCGACGCGGGTACGAAATAGCGCGAGTCGCTTCCCGCGAATCGCCAACACGGTCGAACCCATTTGTGGCGCAGTGAGCTCCGCCATCGCCCGCAAGTTGGCGATCTCCGCATCTCGACCGCTACGGGATCCGCCGTTTATTACGTGACGGCGATCGTCCGCGGACACGTCATCGGCATACAACTCAGTAATCGCGGGCCAATCGCGGGCGTTGAACAAGGTGTCGAAATGTTTGGACACCCGAGTCGCGTCGTTCTCCAGTTGCGCAGCCGAGCGGCCGAGTTCGTCGAAGCGGGTGAGCGCGGCGTCGAGGTCCTTCTCGTCGAACACTTCGTTTCGGTTCAGCAGGTCACTTTCGACCGTCTGAAGAAGGACCACCCGCCACTCGGCTTCGAAGCCGCCTTGCGACGTTCCGAGCGACCTACTGGTGACGACTGCACCGACATCGCTCAACGCGTGCACAGCTTCGATGTGGCAGCGAAATTCCGGTGTGATGGTCTTTGACGTGCTGAGTATTTTGGACATATCGCTTTGGGTGAATGGTGTCCCGCGTCGGTGGTCGATGTTGACCCAGTCCGGCGTCGCCGGAGGAAGCTCTAGCCGATTGATTGCGGCGCAGGACCTAACCACGACCGACCACGTTCGCGCGTGCGGTGCCGCTTCGCCGGCAAGGTATCGAGAATCGAGTTCGGCGAAGGCTGCGTCGATGTCTTCGACGTCGAACCACACCTGCAGCGCGATTCGGCCATCCTCGTCGAGGCCGTATAACTGGAGCAATTCGTCCCGCGGTGCGCCTGGGCTCTGATCGGTAGGACCGACGCTCAACGACGTGAGAGCCAGGCGTTCGCCACGCACGGCGACAACCTCGTGGCGGTACCGTACCGGAGCCAAAACTTCCCGATAGCGTTTCGCCTCGGCAACCCATTCACTGTGGGGATTATCGACGCGGCTCTGCCCAACTATCTTGCGGCGGCTCTCGCAGGAAACTACGGCTGCGACGTACTGCTCGACCTCCTCCCACGCATCGCGGTCGTAAGCAGCATCGAGAAGGAGGACCACACGCACACACTCGTTCTCGATCGGCGCTTGAGGATGCGCCATCTCGAGCCGCGCATACGCAGCATCCAACTCGGCCATCGCGGCGTCGAGATCTTCGACATCGAACCAGATCTGCAGCGCGATCCGGCCCTCCTCATCGAGGCCGACAAGCTGGAACATCTCGTCCATCGGCGCCCCGGGAGTGTCGTCTACGGTACCAACCTCCGTTCGGGTGAGCGCGAAACGCTCGCCCCGAATGGCCACGATCGGGCGACGAGATCGCCCAATGCGCATCTCGCGCATGAACTTCTCTGCTCCGCTCGCCATCTCGCCGGCCGGCAGATCGATCCGCTCAAAGCCGACTATCTTGCGGCGACTTTCAATGGAGCCGATACGCGCGTGCGCCTGCTCAACCTCGCTCCACGCCTCCCGGTTGACCGCGGCCTCGACGCGGCGAAGCGTTCGCACACACTCGTTCTCCGGTTCGGCCACCGGCGTTTCGGGTGCCGATGCGACAGTCGCGGTTTCCGATCCGAGTACGCGTAGCGCCTTTTCGACAAGTGCTGCCGCGCCTTTCCGTTCGTACAGCGCGACTGCCTGCTCGGCGGCGGCGCGCGCCCCCGCAACGTCACCGGCAGCACCCAGCACCGACGCCAGCGCCAGGCAGGCATCGCCGTGGTCGACCAACTCATCGGTGCGCTCGGCTACGGCGACGGCCTCCTCGGCTACCCGACGCGCATCGTCATGCTCGCCATCGCGTGCCAGCAACTGAGCGCGGACCGCTCGCCATGCGATCGATGGCTTCAATGCGTGGCCGGCGAGTCGCTCACTCTCCCTGCAGAGTTCATCTGCCTCCGCATCTCGGTCGAGCGCAAGACAGGTCCGGGCCAGCAGCGCGGCCGTGTCAGCTGTGTCCGCATCCAGCCCCATTCGCCGGAAGCCGTCATACGCCCGTCGCAGATGCGGCTCGGCAGACGCAGGATCGTCGGCGACCAACTCGACAATGCCGGCAAACTGGTCGACTTCGAGTAACGCGTGCCGCATGCCGAGCTCGGTGAGCGCGCGCCTGGCCGAGTCGATCAACTGACGCCCCGCCGCGGCCCGTCCCCGCATCGCGTCCAGCACGCCCTGGCACCGCGTCGACGTCGCCTCCACCACCGGAGACCCGGTGGTGATGCGCAGTAGCCGAACAACATCCAGACACCGGCCACCCGCGCGAGGCACCGGGTTGGGTCCCCACAGCGCCGCCAGCGGTGCGCCCGCCAGCACGGCGTTCACCCGGCGGTGATCGCGCGCGCGACGAGCCGCAGTCAGCGCCTGATCCAACGCGGTCTCACAATCGGCGATGCGCCCGAGGCGGGCCAGGCACGCGGCCCGGACCGTATGCGCATTGGCCTCGCCCGCAGCGTCGTCCAACTCGGCCAGCCGTTGGGCGGCAGCGCTCACCTCGGATTCGATCTCGTCCAACCGTTCGGGATCGGTGAGCATCGACAGCTGGCCGTCGAAGCATATTCCCCAAGCCGCCAAACGCACGGAATCTCCTGCAGCCCGCTGCAATTGCGCTACCGCGCCGGCCGCCGATCCCACGTCACCCGCCGCGAGCAACGCCTCACAGCGAGCGACCAGCAGTTCGGCTTGTTGGGCGTCGCGGTCCGGCAGTTCGTCATCGAGTTCCTCGAGCGCATGCAGCGCCCGGTCGTAGAGATCGGCCGCACCCTCGTAGGCCAGCCGCTCGATCGCCTGATCTGCTGCACGCCTGCAGTATTCGACCGCCTTTACCGCATTGCCAGCCCACGCGCACTCGAAGTAGTGGTAGGCCAGTTCGGCCAGCAGTTCGTCATGGCCGCCCGACTCGGCCTCCAGCGTGGTGGCAATTTTCTGATGCAGCCGCATCCGTCGCACCGAGGCCAACTCCGCGAGCAGTGATTGCCGCACGAGCGCGTGGTTGAACCGGTATCGACCGCCCGGCTCTTCAATGACGATGCCCGCCTTGCACGCTTCGTCGAACGCGTCGACGAGGTCGTCGCCGACCACACTCTCGACCAGCGCCAGTGGAAACCTGCTGCCGACCACCGCGGCGGCCGCCAAAGCCTTGTTCGTCTCCCCTGGAAGCCGGGAAAGTCTGCGGCTCACCGCTTCCCGAACTCCCTGCGGCAGCGTGCTCGGGTCCCAACGGCCACCACTTTCGTCGACGTGACGCAGTGCCTCGATCAGAAAGAACGGATTGCCTCCCGTCACCGAGGCCAATGCCCGCGCCAGCTCGACGTCGTCGTACCCGGCCTCGGCGACGTACGCGGTGACGTCGTCCTCATCGAGGCCGCCCAGCGTAATGCGGCTGGCGGTGCCGTCGCGGTGAAGGTCAGCCAGCATCGCAGCCAGCGGATGGGAGCGGTCGAGGTCGGTGCTGCGGTAGGTGCCAACGATCTGTACCCGCGCCTGCTCTCCGAATCGCAGCAGGTGTCGCAACAGCAGCAGCGTGGGTTTGGCCGCCCAGTGCAGGTCGTCGAGGATCAGGACGACCGGTGCACTCGCCGACGCCACCGCCAGCAGCGCGACGACAGCGTCGAACAGTGCGTAGCGTTCGGTGTCCGGGTCTGAACGCGACGGCATCGGTAGATCGGGCACGACGTCGGTGAGTCCGGGTACGAGCGGAAGCAGTGCTTCTGCGCCGCGCAATTCGCGCAGCCGGCCGGCACCAACGCAAGGCACCAGCGATCTCAGCGCTTCCGCGAACGGCTGATATGCCGCGCCGAGGTCCTCATCGCAACGGCCGTAGAGAACGACCGCACCTTGCTCATACGCCTGACGCGACCACTCGCCGGCCAGGCGTGTCTTACCGACGCCGGGTTCACCTGCGATCAACATGGCGCGCGTCCCTGCCGCCAACGTCGACTGCCACGCCGCCAGAAGGCCGTCGAGCTCTGGGCCACGCCCTACGAACGGCCCGGGCCCGGCCAGCACGGTGGGCAGAACAGGCCGCTGCATCGGCGGCACCTCGATAGTTGGGTCGGCGGAATCCTCGGCCGTCTCCAGGCGGAGTTCGAACACGTGCTCCGGACGCGAGAGATTCCGCAGCTGACGCATGCCGAGATCGACCAGCACGACATCATCGGACAGCGTGTCGATGACGAGTTCGGCAGTAGCGCCCGAACAAAGGATCTGCCCGCCTGCGGCCAGCGACCGCAGGCGGGCAGCGCGATTGACCGCCCGACCGAAGTAGTCGCCGTCGCGCAGCTCGACCTCGCCGGTGTGCAGGGCCACCCGGATACGCATCGGCTCGGCCAGCGCCCAGGGCTCGTGACGGATCGCCTCTTGCAGCTCGATGGCGGCAGCGGCTGCTGCCGAAGGGCGATCGAAGACCGAGAACGTGGCATCGCCCTCGCCGCGCGTCTTGACCAGACGCCCTCCCCGCGACGTGACAACCTGCTCGACGATCTCGTCATGGCGCGCAAGCGCCACCGCCATGGCGTCGGAATCGGCCTCCCACGCAGCGGTCGACCCCTCGATATCGGTGAGCAAGAACGTCACGGCACGGGTCACTATCGAAAGTTGCTCCGCTACAGCCACTTCCAGGGCAGCATCCTGGGCGACGATCGCCGTCTCCAGGCGCCGAAGGTCCGGACCCGGATCGACGCCCAGTTCGTGGGCGAGCAGGGACCGCGCGCGTTGATACGCACCGAGAGCTTCACCCTGCCTGCCCGCTCGGTAGAGGGCGAGCATCAGCTGGCCCCAACGCCGCTCGCGCAACGGCGCATCGGCGATGGCGGCCTCCAACTCGCCGATGATCTCGGCGGCTCGCCCCGTCGCGAGCAGCGAATCTGCCCGGTCCTCCACCAGCGCGGCATGGCCCTCGATCCAGCGCGTCTTCTCCGATCCGCCGCGCGGGCCATCCGGCAGTTCAGGGATGCCGCGCCAGAGCGCTAGTGCCTCGTCGAATCGGGCCACCGCCTGGCCGGCGTCTCCCGCCGAGATCGCGTCGCGACCCAGTCTGGCAGCCAGCTTGTAGCGAATCGCATCGATCTCGCTCGTGCTGAGGGTCCATCCGGTCCCCTCCGTCAGCACGTAGCCGTCCCCCAGCGTGCGACGCAGGGATGAGATGTGGGTCTGCAAGGCCTTGGCGGCGGTCCGCGGCGGAGAAGCGCCCCACAGGAGCTCTGCAAGGGTGTCGGCCGAGACGACAGAACCGCCATGCAGGCCCAGCATGGTGAGGAGCGCGCGTGGTTTGGCGCCGGGGACCGCGACCGGCAGGCCATACTGCCGGACCTGTAGAGGCCCTAAAACCCCCAGCTCCACGTGTTGAAGCGTAGTCACGTGGCCCATCGTTACGATGCGGATTCAATACCCGGTCAAGGATTAGTAAAGGCGGCTCCGACGGTGTGGCAGGCTCGGCGTGTGGATCTGCCGCAGCCCGATCCGGACACACCACACCTTGCTGACGTGGTTCCGTCGGTTCTCTCCGCGATGGGGGTTGCGGGATTCGAGGGCCGAATCCCGCTAACCGGCGATATCGCGGGCGCCTGCGTGCTGTTGATCGATGGCCTTGGTGCCGAGCTGCTCGACGAATACGCCTCCGACGCGCCTGTCATGGCCGGCCTACGCGGCCGCACACTGCAGGTCGGCTTCCCGGCGACCACGGTCGCCGGGCTGGCCGCGCTGGGTACCGGGTGCCGCTCCGGTGAGCACGGTCTGGTCGGCTACTCCTTCCGGCTGCCGGATGTCGGTGTCGTGAACACTTTGCGGTGGCGCATGCATCCGTGGGGGGCCGACGTGCGTGATACCGCGCCGCCCGAGCAGGTTCAGCCGATTCCGACGACGTTCGAACGGGCGGCTGCGGCAGGGGCGGCGGTCAGCGTCATCTCCGGTGCCGAGTTCACCGGTTCCGGGATGACGCGCGCGGCTCTTCGCGGCGGTCGCTACATCGGAGTGCATGCGTTGGGGGATCTGTCGGCGCGGGTGCGGGAGGCGGTCGCCGCCGGTGGGTTCTGCTACGCCTACCACAGCGAGCTCGACATGATGGGGCACCTGTACGGGCCCGGATCGACTGCGTGGCTGATGCAGTTGCGCCAGGTCGACTGCCTGGTGCAATCGGTCGTCGAGAGCCTGCCGCCGGGCGGGATGCTCGCGGTGGTGGCCGACCACGGGATGGTCTCGGTAGACCCGGCAGACGCGGTCGATATCGACAGTGACGACGCGCTCACCGATGGCGTGACCGATATCGGTGGCGAGGCGCGGGCTCGGCACATATATATAGCCCCCGGCGCGGAGAAAGACGTGTTGGCGAGATGGCAGACGACGCTCGCAGATCGCGCGTGGGTGGTGTCGCGTGACGAAGCGATCGCCGCGGGGTGGTTCGGCGAGCGTGTCAGCGATCTGACGAGGCCCCGCATCGGGGATGTCGTCGCGGCGGCCCGAGACTCGATAGGTTTGCTGAGGCGGACGGCAGAACCAATCGAATCGTCACTGATCGGCCAGCATGGATCACTGACAACCGCAGAGCAGAATGTCCCACTCCTGCTTGCCTACGGTTGAACCATGCAGCCTGCAGCCGCCCGAACATCGAATTGCACTGGGCCAGAGTAATTTTCACGATCTTCTCCGCTTAGAAAATTGGCAGCTGAGATCGAATTGACGTCACTGCCAAGAGAAATCACTGGCATCACAAACACCGCCGACAAGTAGAGCTGCGGATATGAGCTTTCTACAAGGCAATTCAGTGAATCAGAGCACCGATTTCTAGCATTGTGAACGGCGTCACATCATTTTCGGTGAACGTGGTCACAAATTTTGGCTGGCTGCAAAATGCCCTGTTAACGTCCGTCGTCATGTTTGCTGTTGCTACGCTTTTGACGCTTGTCAATTCCGTGTCGGGCACGCCGTACGTCACCGGTGGGGATTCTCCCGCCGGCACTGACTGCTCGGGCCTGGTCTCGTGGGTCACCAACGCGGCGACCGGCCGGCCCATTTACGGGGATCGATTTCACACCGGGAACATCGAGGGCGCACTGAAAGCACGTGGGTTCCAGTACGGCTCACAACCCGGTGCCCTCAATGTCGGCTGGAACAGCGGGCACACCGCGGCAACACTCCCCGATGGCACTCCGGTGTCCTCCGGCGAGGGCGGCGGCGTCAAGGTCGGCGGCGGCGGCGCGTACCAGTCGCAGTTCACCAACCACATGTTCCTTCCGATGCCGGCCGACCAGGTCCCGCCGCCCCCGGGCGCCCCGGTCGTGTTGATGCTCTCTCTTATACCCATCTGACGCTGCCGACCATACCCCTTTCTGAGACACCCGCGGTCCCCGTCACCGTAAAAAACACATCCATGTCTAATAA
>NZ_NVQE01000077.1 GCF_002591975.1 Mycobacterium neglectum
GAAGTCGCCGCCGAACTCAACAACCGGCCCCGGAAACGCTACGACTTCGACAGCCCCGCCCAAGTCCTTGACCGGATACTCTCGGATCCGAAAACAACCACTGTTGCGATCAAACCTTGAATCCGCCCGAGAGGAAACCTGCATTTCGTGGTTTTCGACGCGGGCTAGAACCCCGCTGACCCCGCTGCCGGGGCGCGCACCACCAACGGCACCGCCGGGAAGTAGGCGGCCATCTCCGAGCGCGACTTGCGAAGCACGGCGGTGCCGTAGCCCCGCTTGCGGTGGTCGGGATGGATCCAAATCCGGACGTTGACCTCACCGGCGACCAGATCGCCGAAGATCATGCCGATCTTCTTCGAACCGTGAATCGCGACCAACCACGCGGCGTCTTCGGCGTCGACGCGCTGCAGGCCGGTCCGGATCTCTTCCTCGAGGTCGCCGGCAGGCGCACGCGATCCGTCACCCGCCTCCTGCACGTCGGCGGTGCGCGCGGCGAAGATGTCGCGATCGGCGTCGGCCGCGAAGGGGCGCACCACCATGCTGTCGGCCGAACTCGCGGGCTCGCCCGTCATGAAACTCAGCTGATTGTTGAGGTCCTCGAGTTCGGCGGCGATCCTGCGGCGCGAAACCTTGGTGAGCCGATCGAACGACAACCGCAGGACAGCTTCGGCGGCGGCCGTCGACGTGCCGAGATGGCTTGCAATCGAATCGATCGCGGCGTCGTAGTCTTCGGCTCCCACGACGACGTCGAGAAGCTCGTGGCGCCGCTCGAGCGCGCGCACGAGCGCGTCGGCGATCTCGCGGCGCGCAACTCTGGGATCGTCCTCAGTCATGCTCCGAGCGTAGATGTACTCAAGAATCAGTCGAGCAGTACGGTTGCGAACGTGCCGACCTGAGTGAAGCCGATTCGGTCGTAGGTAGCGCGGGCGACGGTGTTGAAGCTGTTGACGTACAAGCTCGCGGTGCGTCCGCTGCGCACCACCGCCGATGTCAGGGTCGCCGTGCCCGCGGTGCCGATCCCTTGGCCCCGCCAGTCGGGATGCACCCATACACCCTGGATCTGGCCAACGGCCGGCGATTGGGATCCCACCTCGGCCTTGAAGATCACCTGGCCGCGTTCGAAGCGGGCCCACGCGCGGCCCGCGGCGATCAATCCAGCTACCCGGCGCCGGTAGCCGCGGCCGCCGTCACCGATCCGGGGGTCGATGCCGACCTCGCCGATGAACATGTCGATCGCCGCGACCAGGTACGCATCGAGTTCATCGGCGCGGACCTGGCGCACGGCGGGGTCGATTGCGCAGACGGGCGGCGTACTCAAGGCCATCAGCGGCTGCTGCTCGCGCACGTCGCGCGCCGGACCCCAGGCGCGCTCGAGTCGCTGCCACATGGGAAGCACCATCTCGGCGCGGCCGACCAAGGACGAGCAACGCCGGGCTGCGCTCATGGCCTTGTCGGCGAATGCATACATGTCGTCGGTGCCGCCGCGCAGCGGGATCAGATTCGCCCCGGCGTAACAGAGCGATTCGGTCGGTCGCCGACGGGTCCAGAGCTCGCCGCCTATCGCCGCGGGCTCGATTCCGTGTTCGACGACCCGCGACGCCACCATGCAGCTGCCGACCGGATCCTCGTCGAGAACGCGGTAGACATCACCGGCTTCGCGTACGACAGCAACCCGTCGCTCATCGACGCGGCGAAATAGCGGCGGAGCCGACATGGAGACTCTTTCTAACCGATCCCGTGCGGTGCAGTGACCCCGCTCACAGGGCCATGCTCAGCTTACGGTCACAATCGGCGAACCGCTTGCGTCTGATTCGGGCGATGCGCCCATTTCTTCGGCGAGTCGCAGCGCTTCCTCGATCAGGGTCTCGACGATCTGCGCCTCAGGCACCGTCTTGATCACCTCACCCTTGACGAAGATTTGCCCCTTGCCGTTTCCGGATGCGACGCCGAGATCAGCCTCGCGGGCCTCACCGGGTCCGTTGACGACGCAACCCATGACCGCGACACGCAGCGGAACGTCCATGCCCTCCAGTCCGGCGGTCACCTCGTTGGCCAGGGTGTAGACGTCGACCTGCGCGCGGCCGCACGACGGACACGAGACGATCTCCAGGCCACGGGGGCGCAAATTCAGTGATTCGAGAATCTGGTTGCCGACCTTGACCTCTTCGGCGGGCGGCGCGGACAGCGAGACGCGGATGGTGTCGCCGATGCCCTTGGACAGCAGCGCGCCGAACGCGACGGCGGATTTGATCGTGCCCTGGAAGGCCGGCCCGGCCTCGGTGACGCCGAGGTGCAACGGGTAGTCGCTCTTGGCGGCCAGCAGTTCGTAGGCGGCGACCATCACGACGGGGTCGTTGTGCTTGACGCTGATCTTGATATCGCCGAAGCCGTGGTCCTCGAACAGCGAGGCTTCCCACAGCGCGGACTCGACCAGTGCCTCCGGCGTCGCCTTGCCGTACTTGTCCATGAAACGCTTGTCCAACGAGCCGGCGTTGACGCCGATGCGGATCGGAATGCCCGCCGCCCCGGCGGCTTTGGCGACTTCCTTGACCCGGCCGTCGAATTCCTTGATGTTGCCGGGGTTCACACGCACGGCCGCGCAGCCCGCGTCGATCGCGGCGAAGATGTACTTGGGCTGGAAGTGGATATCGGCGATGACGGGGATCTGCGACTTCTTCGCGATCGCGGGCAACGCGTCAGCATCTTCCTGACGCGGGCAGGCGACGCGCACGATGTCGCATCCCGATGCCGTGAGCTCGGCGATCTGCTGCAGGGTCGAGTTGATGTCGTGCGTCTTCGTAGTGCACATCGACTGCACAGCGATCGGATAGTCACTGCCCACGCCGACGTCGCGCACCATCACCTGGCGCGTCTTGCGGCGTGGTGCCAGGGTCGGCGCCGGTGGCGCCGGAATCCCCAGACCAATCGAGGTCATGCTTCTCCTACTGGAACAACCTGATCGGGTTGACCAGGTCAGCGGTAACGGTCAGGAGCATGTAGCCCACCACGACAAACAAGATTGCGTAGGTGGCAGGCATCAGCTTGAGGTAGTTGACGGGTGCCGCGGCTACCTTGCCGCGCGCCGACCGAATCATATTGCGAACCTTCTCGTACCACGCCACCGCGATGTGTCCGCCGTCGAAGGGCAGCAGCGGAACCAGGTTGATCGCACCGAGTACGAAGTTCAGCTGGGCGAGGAAGAACCAGAACGCCACCCAGAGCCCGGCATCGACGGTGTCGCCACCGATGATGCTGGCGCCGACCACGCTGATCGGCGTTTCCGGATCACGTTCACCACCGCCGATCGAATGCACCAGCGCGCCGATCTTGGTCGGGATCTTGGCCAGTGACTTGCCCAGTTCAACGGCCAGGTCCCCGGTGAACGCGAACGTCCCCGGCACCGCCGACAACGGGTTGTACTGCGTCGGCCCGAATTGTGCGGCGGCGATACCGATGGCGCCGACGTTGGTCGCCTCGTCGCCCTCGCCGGTGAACCGCTGCGTTCTGGTGACGTCGACGACCGTGCTGGCCGGTCGGCCGTCGCGCTCGTAGACGATGGTGGTCGGGCCGGAGGCACCCTGAAGTGCAGTCCTGGCTTCGTCGAAGGTGGCCACGGACGTGTCGCCGACCTTGACGATCACATCACCCGCACGGATACCGGCCTCGGCAGCCGGACCGGGACCGGTGCAGTCGGCCACCTGGTCCTTGCTGATTTGCGCTGCGACACAACCTGTTTCACCGACGAGCGCCTGGGTGGGCGGGTGCAGGTTGGGCAGCCCCCAGATCACGGCGATGCCGTAGATCAGCACCAGGCCGACGACGAAGTTCATGGCGGGCCCCGCGGCCAGCACGGCAGTGCGCTTCCACGTCTTCTGCCGGTACATCGCGTAGGGCTTGTCCTCGGGCGCGATTTCGTCGATCGAGGTCATGCCGGCGATGTCGCAGAAGCCCCCCAACGGGATGGCTTTGACGCCGTACTCGGTCTCGCCCAGCTTGTTGGGCCGCCGCGTCGACCACAGCGTCGGACCGAAACCGACGAAGTAGCGCCGCACCTTCATCCCGGTGGCGCGCGCCACCCACATGTGGCCGCATTCGTGCAGTGCAACCGACAAAAGGATGCACAACGCGAACGCGATGATGCCGAGCACGAACATCATTTGGTGAGTAGTCCTTTTCTTGAAATCTCCCGCTCGACTTCTCGCTTTGCCCGGTCGCGGGCCCAGCGCTGAGCATCGAGTACGTCATCCACGGTAGCGGGTTCGGCAACCCACTGGTCGGCAGCGCGCAGGACCTCGGCGATTGTTCGCACAATAGCCGGAAATGGGATCTGCCCGTCGAGGAAGGCGGCCGCCGCTTCCTCGTTCGCCGCGTTGTAAACCGCCGTCAGGCAACCGCCGCCCTGGCCCGCCTGCCTGGCCAGGTCGACGGCTCCGAACACCTCCGCATCCAGCGGCATGAACTCCCAGGTCGCAGCCGTACGGAAGTCGCATGGCTGCGCTGCGGCGGGCACGCGGTCCGGCCAACCCAACGCCAGCGCAATCGGCAGCTTCATATCGGGCGGGCTGGCCTGCGCCAGGGTCGAACCGTCGGTGAACGTGACCATCGAATGAACAATCGACTGCGGATGGACCACCACCTCGATGCGGTCGTAGTCGATGCCGAACAGCAGATGTGTCTCGATGAGTTCGAGGCCCTTGTTGACGAGCGTGGCCGAGTTGAGTGTGTTCATCGGGCCCATCGACCAGGTCGGGTGCTTTCCCGCCTGCTCAGGGGTGACGGAGTCGAGGTCGGTGGCCGACCAGCCCAGGAACGGGCCGCCCGACGCGGTGAGGACGATCTTGGCGACTTCGTCTGGAGTGCCGCCGCGCAGGCACTGCGCCATCGCGGAGTGCTCGGAGTCGACGGGGACGATCTGGCCTGGTGCGGCGGCCTTGAGCACCAACGGCCCGCCGGCTACCAGCGACTCCTTGTTCGCGAGCGCGAGCCGGGAGCCGCCGGTCAATGCCGCGAGCGTGGGCTTGAGGCCAAGCGCGCCGACGAGCGCGTTCAGCACGACGTCTGTCTCGGTGTTCTCCACCAGATGGGTCACGGCGCCGGCCCCTGAGTAGGTGACGTCACCGACCTGCGCAGCCGCGTGAGCGTCGGCGACCGCGACGTTCGTCACCCCGGTCTGGGCCATCTGCTGGGCGAGTAGACCCGGGTTGCCACCACCCGCTGCCAGACCCACGACCTCGAAGCGGTCCGGGTTGGCCGCGATCACCTCCAGCGCCTGGGTGCCGATAGACCCGGTGCTCCCAAGGATCAGGACGCGCACGCGGTTGCTCACCCGACCATTGTGACGCTCCGCGCGGCTGACACCCCCATCCGCCGGGGCGCTCCCCGCCGGCGGCGAGAAATGTGACGCAAATGTGACCGAGCGTGCGGTCAGCCATCCGTGCGCCGCATCACATCGAATCCCCTTCGTCAACCGCAGGATGGCGGCACCCGCCATAGACAAGGGATGGGAAACCAATGAGAACAGTTCACCGCAAGTCAGTTGCCGCTGCTGGCCTGAGCGCACTCGCGATCTTCGGTGCAGTCTCGTGTTCGGCCGACAGTTCATCCGAATCCTCTGAGGCAGCGTCGACCACATCGGCCGCCGCGGAAACGACGACATCGGCAGCCGCACCCACCACGACGGCAATGGCCGACCCCGCCGCGAACCTCGTGGGAACGGGATGCGCCGCATACGCCGAGCAGGTGCCCGAGGGACCGGGTTCGGTGACGGGCATGGCCGCCGATCCTGTCGCGGTGGCGGCGTCCAACAACCCGATGCTCAAGACGCTGACCCAGGCGCTGTCGGGTCAGCTCAATCCGGATGTGAACCTGGTCGAGACACTCAACAGCAATCCGGGGTTGACGGTGTTCGCGCCGACCGATGACGCCTTCGCCAAGATCGACGCCGCGACGCTCGAGACGCTCAAGACCGATTCTGATCTGCTGACGAGCATCCTGACCTACCACGTCGTCGAGGGCCAGGCCGCTCCCACTTCGGTCGCCGGAGACCACGAGACACTCGAAGGCCAATCGTTGACAGTGACCGGTGCCGGCCCCGACCTCAAGGTCAACGACGCCGGTCTGGTGTGCGGCGGCGTCCAAACCGCCAACGCGACGGTCTACATGATCGACACGGTCCTGATGCCACCGGCCAGCTAGGCCACGACTGTTCCCGTGAGCAGACGTGAAAACCCCTAAAAATGCCGTATTTCGGGGGTTTTCACGTCTGCTCGCCCATCTAAAGGAACATCCATGACGACCCTTGCACTGATCGGATTCCTCGGTGGATTGATCACCGGCATCTCGCCGTGCATTCTGCCTGTCCTGCCGGTGATCTTCTTCTCGGGTACGCAGGGCACCCGCGCCGACGCAGCCGGCCCGGCAGGCGGCGTCGCAGTCGAGGCCACGCCGACGCTGTCGGACAGGTTGCGGCCGTACCGCGTGATCGGCGGCCTGGTAGTGAGTTTCAGCGTTGTCACCCTGGCGGGTTCGGCCCTGCTGTCACTGCTGCACCTGCCACAGGATGCCATCCGCTGGTTCGCGCTGATCGCATTGGTGATGATCGGCGTCGGGTTGATCTTCCCCAAATTCGAAGCGATCCTGGAGAAGCCGTTCTCCAAGCTTCCGCAGAAGCAGTTCGGCTCAGGCAGTGGCGGTTTCGGACTCGGGCTTGCGCTGGGCATGCTTTACGTGCCGTGTGCGGGACCGGTGCTGGCGGCCATCGTCATCGCGGGGGCAACCGGGAGCATTGGGCTTCCTACCATCGTGCTGACGCTGGCGTTCGCCACCGGCGCGGCGTTGCCTTTGCTGTTCTTCGCCCTCGCGGGCCGCCGCGTCGCCGAGCGAGTCGCGGCGTTCCGGCGCCGCCAGCGCGAAATCCGGGTCACCACAGGCGTGGTGACGATCCTGCTGGCGGTGGCGTTGGCATTCAACCTGCCTGCCGCACTGCAGCGTGCGATACCCGACTACACGAGCACGCTGCAGGAACGCGTGGGTGGCGACGAGCAGATCCGCGAAAAGCTCAACCTTGCCGGCCTGGTCAACGACCAGAACAGGCAACTCGACAACTGCACCGACGGCGCTCCCGAGCTGGAAAGCTGTGGTACGGCACCAGATATCAAGAACATCGCCGCGTGGTTGAACACACCGAACGGCGCGACCGTGGACCTCAAATCGTTGCGCGGCAAGGTGGTGCTCATCGATTTCTGGGCGTACTCGTGCATCAACTGCCAGCGCGCCGCGCCCCACATCGTCGACTGGTATGACACCTATCGCAGCCTCGGGTTCGAGGTGATCGGTGTCCACACGCCGGAGTACGCCTTCGAACGTGTCGAGGGCAATGTGGCTTCCGGTGCCCGCGACCTGGGCATCACCTATCCGGTAGCTCTGGACAACGGGTACTCGACGTGGACGAACTACCGCAATCGGTACTGGCCGGCCAAGTACCTCGTCGACGCATCAGGCACCGTGCGTCACATCAAGTTCGGAGAGGGCGACTACGACACCACTGAGCGACTGATCCGCCAGTTGATCTCGGATGCCGACCCTACGGCGCAATTGCCACCTGCTGTCGACGCCGATGACACGACACCGCAAACCGAAACAACACCGGAGACGTATCTGAGCGTAGGCAAGGTAGTGAACTACGCAGGCGTCGGCACCTACGACGAGGGGTCCTTCGAATTCAGTTATCCGCAAGCGCTTCCAGCGGACAGCTTTGCCTTGCAAGGTGACTGGGCGCTCGACTATCAGGGTGCGACATCGCGGGGAGCGAACTCCGGCATCGCACTGAACTATCACGCCAAGGACGTGTACATCGTGGCCGGCGGCGAAGGCACATTGACGGTATCCCGCAACGGGATGAACACGACCGTGCCCATCAGCGGCCCGCCGACACTCCACCAGGTCGTCGACGATACCGACATCGCCCGGGGACAGCTTGAAGTCACCGTACCTTCCGGATTGCAAGTCTTTTCGTTTACCTATGGCTGAGGACCCATCCGCATCACGGATGGCTCCGAATCCCTGATCGAGTGGAAATCGAGGCGGCGCAAGCCGTCCCCAACGAAAGGAAGCGAATTCATGTACGCAAAGAAGACTTTGGGGGTCGGCTTCGCAGCAGTTGCCGCGGTCGGATTGTCCCTCGGTACCGCAACGAGTGCCCAGGCCGAGATGGTGGGGACGGGCTGTTCGGCCTACGCACAGCAAGTGCCGACCGGACCTGGTTCGGTGCAGGGCATGGCGATGGATCCCGTGGCCGTGGCCGCATCCAACAATCCGATGCTGACCACGCTGACCAAAGCGATTTCTGGACAATTGAATCCGCAGGTGAACCTCGTCGACACGCTCAACGGCGGTCAGTTCACGGTGTTTGCCCCCACCGATGACGCATTCGCCAAGATCGACCCGGCGACCATCGAAAAGCTGAAGACCGATGCTCCCTTATTGACCAGCATCCTGACCTATCACGTGGTGCCCGGTCAGGCCGGCCCGGCGCAGGTGGTCGGCACACACCCGACGGTGCAGGGCGCTGACGTGACGGTCACAGGTATGGGCAACGACCTACGGGTCAACGACGCATCCGTGGTCTGCGGAGGGGTGCAGACCGCCAATGCCACCGTCTACATGATCGACACCGTCCTGATGCCGCCGATGAATTAGCCTGCGGCACAACCTGAACAGGAAGGCAGCCCGTGCACCCCCCGCACGGGTTGCCTTCCGCGTGCTACTCGCCCTTCAGCTGCTGGTACAGCCGATACATGTCGAGCTGACCGCGATGGGTGACCAACATGTCGCCCTGGAAGCGGTCGATATGGATCCCGGATATCGATACCCCGGCACCCGTCGGCGCAATGCCCCGGAACTCGCCGGTATGCGTGCCGACGAACCGGCAGCGGGACACACCATGTGAACCGTCGACCAGAACCTCGTCGAGTTCATGGCGGCCGTCGGGAAACGCGCGGAAGAACTCCTGCAGGCGGCCCAGCCACTCATCCCATCCGACCGGAGCACCTCCGCCCACCTCGACGACCACCCGCTGTGACACCACCGCCTCGAGCGTCGACCAGTCCTGTCGGTCGATCGCGCCGTACAGGCACTTCACCAGACCGCGGACCTCGTCGGCTTCGAAAGTCATACTGGCCGAACCTTTCCAATGATGTTCTCGGCGAACCGTTCGATCGGTTCCCGCAGGCGCTCGACGCCGCCGGCGGGCAGTTCTGCCCCCATCCACGGAGCGCACATCACCGCAGTGATACCAATGTCCTCCGCCCGCTTGTAGAGGTCAGGTGTCGGGGGTTCCAGCAGTGCCAGCATGATGTCGAACGGCTCACTGTCCCTTCCGTATTCGCGCCGAAGCTCCTTGAGCCTCCGCACGTACGAGGCCGCCTCGTCCCAGCCGTACGCAAAACCGACCCAGCCGTCACACAGTAGGGCCGCACGTCGCAACGCCGCCTCGGACTCGCCGCCGCAATGGATGGGCACCGGCGCGGCTGGATGAGGTTCGATCATCATCTCGGGCACCTGGTAGTACTCCCCGCTCCACGACACCCAGCCGCCACCCCACAGCGCGCGCAGGGCCGGAATCATCTCGTTGAGTCGCTTGCCGCGCGTGGCGAAGTCCTGGCCCATCAGCTCGTACTCCTCGCGCATCCATCCGACGCCGACCGATAGCGTCACCCTCCCCTCGGACAGCACAGCAGCCGATGCGACCAATTTGGCCACCTCCAGCAGCGGCCGTGCGGGCGCGATATAGACGGCGTTGGAGAAGCGCAGCCGACTTGTCACCGCGGCCATTGCACCGATCTGCACCCAGCAGTCCGGCCACGCCGTCTCGGGTGCCCAGCCCGGTTTGCCGCTGGATGAGTCCGGGTAGGGCGACGAGAGCTCACGCGGATAGATCATGTGGTCGGAGCACACCATCCCGTCGAAGCCCGCCTCGTCGAGCATCCGCGCCAGGGGCACAATTTCTGACGTTTTCATGAACGCGGTGCCAGACCAGAACTGCATCCTGTTTCTCTACAGGGAAATTCGGGCAGCATCAATGGCATGCCGACACTGTTGTGGTTCAGGCGCGATCTGCGACTGCATGATCTGCCCGCTCTGCTTGACGCGGCGGCCGCCGACGGCGAGGTGCTCGCCTGCTACGTCTTGGACCCACGGCTGACGGCATCCTCCGGGCAGCGCCGGCTGCAATATCTCTACGATGCCCTGCGCGATGTACACGAGAGCCTTGACGGTCGCCTGCACGTGAGCCGCGGTCGTCCGGAGAAGCGAATTCCGGCATTGGCGAAGGCGATCGGCGCCTCGTCGGTGCATGTGTCCGCCGATTACTCGCCGTTCGGCCTGCGGCGCGATGGCGCGGTTCGCGACGCGCTGGGTGACGTGGCCCTTGAAGCCGGCGGCTCGCCCTACCTGGTTTCGCCAGGACGTGTCACCAAGGGCGACGGCACGCCCTACAAGGTTTTCACCCCGTTCTATGCCGCGTGGCAGGAACATGGTTGGCGTTCGCCCGCGTCGTCCGGACCGAAATCCGCGCAGTGGATCGATCCCAAGGACGTGCCCGGCCGGGTGAAGATCCCCGACCTCGGCGTCGAGTTGGAGCTGCCCGCCGGCGAGGGCGCCGCCATGCGTCAGTGGAAGTCGTTCGTGCAGAAGCGACTCGCCGGCTACGCCGACGGTCGCAACCGACCGGATCTGCCCGCCACCAGCCGGATGTCCGCGCATCTGAAGTTCGGCGCCATCCACCCCCGCACCATGGCGGCCGACCTCGGCAAGGGCACAGGGGCGCAGGCATACCTGCGTGAGCTGGCGTTCCGCGACTTCTACGCAGCGGTGCTGCATGAATGGCCCGACAGTGCCTGGTGGAACTGGAACAAGGCGTTCGACAACATCGAGGTCGACGACGACGAGGACGATAAGGGCTCTCGCGCGCTCTTCGATGCATGGAAGGCCGGCCGCACCGGATTTCCGATCGTCGACGCCGGCATGCGCCAACTGGCGGAAACCGGCTTCATGCACAACCGCGTACGGATGATCGTGGCGTCATTCCTGGTCAAGGACCTGCACCTGCCGTGGCAGTGGGGAGCGCGCTGGTTCCTCGACCAGCTCGTCGACGGCGATATGGCGAGCAACCAGCACGGCTGGCAGTGGGCCGCAGGATGCGGCACCGACGCCGCGCCGTACTTCCGGGTGTTCAACCCGACGACGCAGCGCGAGAAGTTCGATCCAGACGGTGAATACGTACGCCGGTGGGTGCCCGAAATCGACGACGAGGACTATCCGGACCCGATCGTCGATCACAAAACCGAGCGAGCTGAGGCCCTGCGCCGCTACGGCAAGATCACTTGATTATCTGGCCACCGTCGACCGGCAGCGCCACCCCGGTGAGGTACCGACCCGATTCGCCGCACAGGTAGACCATCGTGTCGCTGATGACCTCCGGCTCGACCGGCGGGTTGTCCAGGAGCGGCTGCTGTGACGGACTGAAGGACGGGTGTTCCATCGACCACTCGGCCATCGCTTCGTTGTAGATCATTGGCGTCGCCACACCGCCGGGATGCACCGTGTTAACACGAATGTTCTTTTCTGCCAACGCTATTGCGAAGTGTCGCATGACACCGATCACGCCATGTTTGGCGGCGGTGTATCCCGCTGCGCCGTGGCTGGCCGTGCCGAAGTCGACAGTGACGGGCCTGAATCCAGCGGCCGAGCTGGTGATCACGATGGCGCCGCCGTCTCCGTGCGCCAACATGGCGGGCAGCGCGGCCACGATCGTGAAGTAGACACCGTTGAGCATCACGTTAACCGCATCGACGAACGCGCCGATCTGGCTGCCCTGCTCCCCCGCTGCCGGCAGTATCCCCGCATTGGCGAGCACGAAGTCGATCCGTCCGAATTCGGCCTCTCCATTGGCCACGACGGCCTTCAACTGCTCGAGATCGCGGACGTCGGCGCGCTCGGCAACGATGCGGCGGCCGGTCTTCTCCACCAGGTTGACCGTCTCGTCGAGGTCCTCGCGTGTCGCCATCGGATAGGCCACACTGTCCATCTGATCGCACAGATCGACCGCGATGATGTCGGCCCCTTCCTCGGCGAACCGCACGGCGTGGGCGCGACCCTGACCCCGCGCCGCGCCAGTGATAAAGGCGACTTTTCCGTCGAACTGGTTGGCCATGACGCATGACCCTACGGGCGCGCGAATCACCTCGGACAGGCACGTATGCCAGAATGTCGGCAGTTGTCCGCCCACCATGAGGAGCAGCCGTGGTCACCACTGAGGTCGAGCGACACACCGGCGTCGACGTCGAGGATGTGCCCTCCGCCGAATGGGGCTGGTCCAAGCAGAACTACAAGCTGATCCACATCGGTGGCATCGTCTCGGCGCTCTTCCTGCTGGCCATGTTGCGCGGCAACCACGTGGGACGCGTCGAGGACGCATTCCTCATCGGCTTCGCCGCGTTGATCTTCGTGTTGGTCGGTCGCGACTGGTGGCTGCGCCGCCGCGGCTGGATCCGCTAGACATCCGCTCTAGGAGGGCGCTGAACAAGGCGGTTCTGAGACTGGCCGGCGGGACGGGCCAGGGCGCGAGAATTGGCGTGCTGTCGCTTGCGAGGGCGGGATCGTGGTGGGGATGGGCTCTCCGGGCCCGTGACTG
>NZ_NVQE01000078.1 GCF_002591975.1 Mycobacterium neglectum
CGGCGCGGTGTTCCACAAAGGCAAGCTACTCGAACGGCCCGTTGGCATCACACCCGCCGAGAGCGACGAATCAACCGAAACCGAGGTCGCCTGAAACAACCTCATCCACAGGTCTTGACAATATCTCCGCGCACCGCGGCTGAGCTCAGTCCGTCGGAGAAGGATGCGGTATCGCATCGTGGCCGCGCATTGGCGCTGTTGGTGCCCGCACTGCGGGAGTTGGCGGGCTAGGTGCGCGCCTCGACGAGGTAGCCGTCGATGAAGTCGTGCAGCGCGGGTGCGAGAGCATCGACGCCGGAGTCGTTGACTTTGGCGAGCAGGACGATGCCCTGATACTGCGCTAGCAGTGCGTGGGCGAGCCGCTCCGGGTCGGTGCCGTCGCGCAGGATGCCGGCTGCGGCCGCGTCTTGGCATGCCGCGCCGAGGTGGCGCTCCATCGCGCCGAGCACCCCGGCGAGGTGCGTTCGCAGATCGTCGTCGGTGGTCGACAGCTCGGCGGCGAAGTTCCCGAACGGGCAGCCCACCGCCCGCCCGAACTGCGCTTCCATCGCGGTCTGAATTTTGCCGATGGCGTCGGGGATGGCATGGAGTCTCTGCGCCGGCGACGCGTCGGGGGAGCCGGACAACCGTCGCGCGAAGACCTCCGCGTGCAGGTCGATCACCGCTTTGGCCAGTTCCGATTTCGAGGAGAAGTAGTGGTAGAAGCTGCCCTTCCGGACATCGGCGGCCTGGCACAGTTCGTCGACCCCGACGGCTTGGTAGCTGCGTTCGAGAAAGAGCCGCGCGGCCGTCGTGACGATCCGCTCGCGGGCGTCAGACGTTCGTGGCATGGCCTGATTCTACATAGTTGACCGGTCGGTCAACTGAGGGTTACGGTACGACAATGACTGCTGAGGTCTTCCGGACGCCGGACGAACGCTTTGAGAATCTGCCGGGCTACGACTTCGCGCCCAACTACGTCGACGTCGACGGTTTGCGAATGCACTACCTCGACGAGGGACCGCGCAGCGGCAGAACCATCGTGTGCTTTCATGGCGAGCCGAGTTGGGCGTACCTGTACCGCAAGATGGTCGGCCCATTTGTGGAGGCAGGCAATCGCGTGGTGGTGCCCGACTACGCGGGGTTCGGGCGCTCGGACAAGCCGACCGACCGGGGCTGGTACACCTTTGACCGCCACACCGAGCTGACCTCGCGTGTGCTCGCCGGACTCGATCTGAGCGACGCCATCGTGGTGGTGCAGGACTGGGGTGGCGCGATCGGGCTGCGATGGGCCGTCGAGAATGCCGATCGTGTTGGGGGGCTTGCGATCTTCAACACCGGATTGTTCACCGGGCGGGTCTCCCGGGGATTCATGGCGTGGCGCGACTTCGCCGAGAAGAACCCGGACCTGCCGGTCGGCTTCGTGATCCAGGGTGCGACGGCGACAGAGCTTCCTGACGATGTCGTAGCTGCCTACGATGCACCGTTCCCCAATGCTGAGTCGAAGGCTGGTGCGGCGCAGTTTCCGCTGCTGGTTCCGACTTCTGAGGACGCGCCCGGCGCACGCGAGATGGCCGCCGTCGCCGACCAGCTGTCGCGGTGGCAGAAGCCGGCGTTGGTCGCGTTCTCGGATTCCGATCCGATCTTCCCGTATCCCAAAGCGGGACAGGTGTTCTGCGATCTGATTCCCACCGCTGGCGAGCAGGTGAAGATCGAGGGTGCGTCACACTTTCTGCAGGAGGACCGCGGCGAGCGACTGGCCGAAGAGGTGCTCAAGCACTTGACCTGACGGCGGCTACAGGTCGTGCTTTTCCTTGATATCCCTGGTCTGGATCTGCTCGACAATGATGCCGACCAACGGGATGGTGCCGGCCAGCAGGATGCCGATGGTCTTGGCGATCGGCCAGCGCACCTTCACCGCGAGGTTGGCGGTGAAGAGGAGGTACACGAAGTACACCCAACCGTGGACGACGGCGATCCAGTTCAGGCCCTCGACGCCGAAGCCGTATTTCATCACCATCTCGTAGCAGAGCGCGATGAGCCAGATGCCGGTGATCCACGCGGTGACGCGATAGCCCAGCAGTGCCTTGCGGATGCTTTCAACGGGGGTTCCGGTGGTCTCCGTCATGTCGTCGGTCGTTCCTTGTCTTCCTTGGCGAGGTCGGCGAGGTACGCGTTGTACTCGCTCAGCACAGGGTCGTCATCGTTCGGTTGGGCCGCGGCGGTGGGGCGTTCGGGCAGCAGCCCAGCAGGTATCTCGGTGATCTCATCTTGCCGTCTGGGCTCGGGTGGCGCTTCCTCGTATCGCACGAACTTGTAGTACGCGTAGACGACGAAGCCGGCGAACAGCGGCCACTGCAGGGCGTAGCCGAGGTTGACGAAGGTGCCCGATGCGGACTCGAAGCGGGTCCACTGCCACCAGGCCAGGGCCAGGCAGCCGACGGCGCCGAGGACCGCCAGCGCGATCAGCGCCGGTCTCCTACGCCGCGTAGTGGACACCTTCCAACGGTACCGCGCGGGTCTTCGGGCCGATGAACTCGTCCAGACGGGCCGTATCGGCCTTTCGGTAGACGGACACGATGTACTTGGTCGACCGCGTCCAGTGGATGCCGAGCTTGTCGAGTGCGGCGGTGAACAGACCGATGATGTCTTCGGAACGGTTCGAGAAGTGGTAGCGGATGCTGCGCACCCCGCGGTCGTTGGCGACGACGCGGCAGCCGTCGCTGTGGATCAAGCCGAGGACGAACTCTTCGGTGGCTTGGTCGACGAGGACTTGTTGCCAAGGTTCGAGAGCGATCGGTCGGTTGTGCTTTACTCCCGGACCGTGTTGAGGAAGTAGGCACGGCCAGTGTTTTGAGAAGAGTGAAACATCGAAACACCCGACGCGTTTCACGATGCCCGCCCGTTGGCCCGGCATCAGGATCTCGATGGCTTGGCAGCAGCGTTCGATTATTGCCGGGTATTTCTGGTCGAGGGTGATCCGAATGCGCCACACACGCCGCGCACGCGAGATCGAGCCGTCACCCAGGTACATCGCGAGCACATAGCAGTAAGCAGCAATGGGCAGCGTCGAGAAGTCGTGGATCACGCCGCAGGGCGTTTTGCTGTCGAGCCTTGGGCGCGCCCGTGGTCTGCATCGCCAATCCCGCACTGTTGTTCGGGGAATGCCAAGTTCGCGCGCAATTGCACAATCGTTGGCACCCGCCGCAATGAGGCGCTGCGCAGCGTTGAACTCTTCGGCAGATCGCATGACCTGCCCCTTTCGTCGGACTTGCCATCAAGCTAGTCCTGACGTCTGACAAGTCCGTTGAGACGGATTGGATACGATCGGCACATCGCGGGCGTGATGTAACTGGCAGGCATGCGGGCTTTAGGTGCCCGTGCTCGAAAGAGCGTGTGGGTTCGAGTCCCACCGCCCGCACTCTTTTCGCACTCACTCCCAGCGGCGTCATCAAATGATGACGCCGTTTTGTGTGGGGTGTCCGTCTGCGCCGCGCGCTCAGATCGCTGGTTTGCGATCGGCCCAGGGCTTCGCCTGCTCGAGCTGACTCGCAACCCGAATCAGTATGTCTTCGCGCCCATAGGCGGCAACCAACTGCACGCCCACTGGCAGGCCGTCGGCCGTCCACTCCAGCGGGAGGCTGATCGCCGGCAGGCCGCTGGTGTTGAACGGGGGAGTGAATGGCACGAACTCGCCCGCGCGACGCATCGGTGCCATCGGGTTCTCGGGATCGTTGACGATCGTGCCGAGCTTGAGCGGCAGTTCGGCAAGTGTCGGCGTGAGCAGCAGGTCCCAGCCCTCGTCCCACCACGAGTGCATCGCCCGGCGGTACTGCGCGACACCGGAAAGCGCGAGGGCGTAATCGATCGCCCCTGAGTGTGTCGCGAAATCGGCCTGAACCCGGTTCATCGGCTCCAACTCATGATCTTCGAGCGGACGGCCGAGCTGTGCCTCGAACCGCAGCCGTGAAATGCCCATGTTCGTGCTCCACATCGCGCCGAACTTGGAGCCGAGCGTCGCGTCCTCCAACGCCTTCGGCCACGCCGCCTCGACATGGTGGCCCAACGACTCGAGCAGCTTGCCGACGGCCTGCGCCGCCTCGGTCACCTCGGCGTCCACCCGCCCGCCCTGCGCGTGGTGGTCGAGGATACCGATGCGCAGACGGCCCGGGTCGGCGCCGAGTTCCTCGACGTAGGGACGTGCGGGCGGTGGTGCGATCACGGTGTCGCCGATGCCCGGGCCGCGGGTCGCGTCGAGCAACGCGGCCGAGTCACGGACCGTGCGGCTGACGCAGTGCTCGACCGCAAGCCCACTCTCGTCGCGCACCGGACCGAGCGTGATGCGCCCCTGGCTCGGCTTGAGTCCCACCAGCCCGCAACACGAGGCGGGAATGCGGATCGATCCGCCGCCGTCACTGGCGTGGGCGAACGGAACCATCCCCGACGCGACCGCTGCGGCCGCACCGCCGCTCGATCCGCCGGGCGTTCGCGTCGTGTCCCACGGGTTGTGGGTCGCGCCCCACGCGACGGGCTCGGTGGTCGGCACACTGCCCAGCTCCGGGCTGTTCGTGCGGCCGGCGATCACGAGCCCCGCCCCGCGGTAGCGGCTGACGAGTGTCGTATCCGCGTCCGCGATGAAATGCGCTTCTTTCAACGCGACGTTGCCGTTGCTGATCCGCTGCCCGGCGTAGTCGGCGAAGAGATCCTTGATGAGGAAGGGCACCCCGCGGAACGGGCCGTTGGGGAGATCGGGGCTCGCGGCGGTCTCGCGGGCGTGGGCGAACCAGCGGATCACGACCGCGTTGAGTGCCGGGTCGATGCGTTCGATGCGCTCGATCGCCGCTTCCAAGAGCTCGCCGGGCGACGCCTCTCCCGATGCGACGAGCGCCGCCTGATCGGTCGCATCCATCCAACGGGTCTGGTCGGCAAGCGAAGTCATGCCTGCTTGTCTAGCACCGCGCCGGCCGGTTCGACCGCCCCGGCGTCGCGACCGGCGAGCCGGTCGTCCCAGACCTGCAGGACATTCGCCGATGTGCGCGGGCTCAGTAGGCTGCCGACGACGTAGGCGATGAGGCTGGCGACAAGCCCGTAATAGACCGGCTCGTTGGCCGCGACCCCGAAGATGAACAACGACGCGAGCGTGACGACGGTGCCCGCGCCCATCGCACTGAGGGCACCGATGCCGGTCGCGCGCTTCCACAGGAACCCGCCGAGAATCGGCACCAGCAGGCCACCGACGAGAATGTCGTAGGCGATGGTCAACGCGTTCACGACGTCGTTGAGCAGAGCGGCGATCACGATGACGGCAATGCCGAGGACCACCACGTAGAGCCGATCGGAGTGCACATCGCGCTCGGCGTCGACTTCGGTGTTCTGCGCACCGCGTCCGAAAATCCTTGCCACCATCGGTGCCACGTCGGTCTTCGCCACCGTGGCCGTGGCGATGAGCGCGCCCGACGCGGTCGACATCATCGCGGCGACCGCGGCCGCCAGCACGAGGCCGCTGATACCGACCGGCAAGATGGTCTCGGCGATCAACGCGTAGACGTCGTCCTTCGCCTCGACGTCCGCGAGGAACGTCGACGCCGCGGCCCCGATCAGCGCGCCCGCGACGCCGTACAGCAGGCAGTAGACCGCCGCGGTGGTGCCACCCCACTTCGCGACTTGTGGCGACCGCGCCGTGAAGACGCGCTGCCAGATATCCTGGCCGATCAGCATTCCCAGGCTGTAGACGACGAAGAACGTGATGATCGTCGGCATCCCGATCGCGCCGAGGTCGAACACGGCGTCGCCGGCCCGCTCCCTGATGCCGTCGAGACCGCCGGCCTTGTTCCAGGTGAACGGCAGCAACAGGAAGAACACGCCGATCGTCTTGAGTACGAACTGGACCATGTCGGTCAACGTGATCGACCACATGCCGCCGATCGACGAGTAGAGCATCACGATCGCGCCGCCGATGATGACCGACACGGTGCGGTTGGTGTCGAACAGCACGTTGAAGATCGTCGCGTACGCGATCGTCGATGTGACCGACAGCATCAGCGTGTATGCGACCATGACAATCCCGGATGCCGAAGTCGCGTCGATGCCGTACCGCAGCTTGAGCATTTGCGCGACGGTGTAAACCTTCAGCCGCTGAATGCGTCCGGCGAACGCGAGGCTCAGCAGCAGCAGACCGACGGCGATCGCGACGACGAGCCACATGCCCGAGATGCCGAACTTGTAGCCGAGGCCGACGCCGCCGACGGTCGACGCGCCACCAAGCACCACCGCGGCCATCGTGCCGGTGTAGAGCATCGGGCCGAGTCGCCTTCCGGCGACGAGGAAGTCGGCGGAGTCCTTCGTCCGCGTCTTGCCCCAGAACCCAAACGCGAGCATGGCGACGAGGTAGACGACGACGATCGCTACGTCAAGGGATTTACCCATGGTGGTGCTCCTCTTATCAGTCGGTCGCGAGATGAGTCGGGGCGAACATGCTCAGGACGGCGGGCAGGACGACGACTGCGGGGCCTGCGGACTTGAATGTGTCGGCGACGATCGGGCCGACGGTTTCGAGCGTCGCTGTATGAGCCGGAATGCCGAAACTTGCTGCCAGGGGGCCAAAGTCGGGCCGAGTGAGTTCCGTGGCGGTGGCTTGGCCGAACGCATCGGTCATGTACTCGCGCAGAATCCCGTAACCGCCGTCGTCGACGACGAGCCACGTGACGTTCGCGTCGTGCTGACGGGCGGTCGCCAACTCCGCGATGGAGTACATGGCGCCGCCGTCTCCGGAGACCGCGAACGTGCGACTGCTCGACCCGATCGCCGCGCCCAACGCTGCTGGATACGCGAAGCCGAGCCCACCCGCGCCCTGGGCTGAGTGGAAGGCGCCGCCGAGCGGATCCCACGCCGACCACGCCCAGTACCCAGCGATCGTCATGTCCCAGAACGTGTGGACGGCCGGTGGAACGGCGTCGCGCAGATCTCGCATGAGGGTCAGTTCGGCTGCCAGGTCTTGGTCTGCAAGCCTGCGCTCCACCGACTTTCGCAACTCAGCTGCCGCCACGGGTCCGGCTTCAGTGCCTTTGCGGGACACCAGCTTGGCGATCGCGCGAAGAGCCAGTGCAGCGTCGGCGTGGATGCCAAGGGCGGGATGGTTGGCCTCGAGTACCCGCGGTTCGGCGTCGACGTGGATGAGGCGGCCCTTCGGGCGGAAGGTGAAGTAGTTGCTCGTCACCTCGCCCATCGCCGTGCCCACGGCCAGGAGCACGTCGGCGTTCTCGAGCAACTCGGTCGTGTAGCGATCCTCGATCCAGGATGCGGCGGACAGCGGATGGTCAAAGGGCAGAGCGCCTTTGCCGCCGACGGTGGAGACGACAGGGGAGTCCAGCAGTTCCGCCAGGGCGGTGAGGGCTTCCGGCCCGTCGATGGACCGACGCACGCCACCGCCAGCGAGGATGACCGGCCGCTCGGCCGAATCAAGCAGTGCGGCAGCCTCTTCGATGAGTTCGGGGCGCGCGGGCCGTTCGGCGATGTGCGTCAACACCGACGTCACCTCAGGCACGTGAGTGGATTCCAGCAGCACGTCCTGGGGGATCTCCACCCAGGTGGGACCGGCCGGGGCCGACTGGGCCAGCGCCCATGCGTCGGCAAGCAGACTGGGGATCTCGGCGGCCGCACGCGCGACTGCGGTGCTCTTGGTGACGTTGATGGCACTGCGCTGTTGATCGTCGAGTTGGTGCAACATGCCCTTGCGCAGACCGAGGCCGGCGCGCGGCACCTGGCTGGTGATGACGAGAAGCGGAACGCCCGTCGCGTACGCCTCCTGCAGGGCGCCCAGCGCTGTCAGCGCGCCGGGCCCGGTGGACAGGAACAGCACGCCGACCTCGCCCGTGACCCGCGTGTACCCGTCGGCCTCGAATGCCGAGTTGTTCTCCACCCGTGAACTGACAAAACTCAGGTCGCTTCGCCGGATGGCGTCGAACAGTCCGAGCGCATGCTGGCCGGGGATGCCGAAGACATGCGAAACGCCCAGCACGGTAAGTGTTTCCACGACCACGTCGCCACCGTTGCGGGCATGTTCAGCCACTTGCGGCCTCCTCATGCCGTAGCGCGAGCAGCGACACCAGGTCGTAGGCCACGTGCGACGCGGCGATGCCGGTGATCTCGGCATGGTCATACGCGGGAGAGACCTCGACGACGTCGGCACCCACGACGTTCAGACCACGGAAGCCGCGCAGGATCTCGAGCAGCTCGCGGCTCGTCATCCCACCGGCCTCAGGTGTGCCGGTACCCGGCGCATGCGCAGGGTCCAACACATCGATGTCGATGGAGACGTACACCGGCCGGTCGCCGACTCGCTGCCGCAGTTTGTCGATGACCTCCACGACCCCCTGGTGGTAGACGTCCGACGAGGTGACGATGCCGAAGCCGAAGCGGCGGTCGTCCTCCAGATCCTTCTTGCCGTACAGCGGGCCTCGGGTCCCGACGTGGCTCAGCGCTTCGGTGTCGACGATGCCTTCCTCGACCGCCCGCCGGAACGGCGTGCCATGGGTGTACTCGGCGCCGAAGTAGGTGTCCCACGTATCCAGGTGGGCGTCGAAGTGGACGAGCGCGACCGGGCCGTGCCGGTTGGCGGCGGCGCGCAGCAGGGGGAGCGCAATTGTGTGGTCGCCGCCGATCGTCACCAGGCTGGTGCCGTCGGCCGTCAGCTCGAGTGCGGCGGCCTCGATGGTCTCGATCGCCTCGTGAATGTTGAACGGGTTGACGGCGATATCGCCCGCGTCCGCAACCTGCGCGATATCGAACGGCGACACGTCCAGGGCGGGATTGTAGGGCCGGAGCAGCCGCGACGACTCCCTGATGTGCGCGGGACCGAACCGTGCGCCGGGCCGGTAGGAGACGCCGGAATCGAAAGGCACACCGGCGACGACGACGTCCGCGGATGGCACCTGATCGAGACGCGGCAGCCGGGCAAATGAGGCAAAGCCGGCGAAGCGCGGAACCTTGGAGGCGTCCACGGGGCCGATGGTGTTCGTCATGCTGATGGAGTCCTTGCGCGGTGGGAAGTGTGGTGTGCGTCACTGTATGGCGCTCGAATTCGGCTTGCAAGCAGTTCATTCGTAACAAGGACGTAATCCATCACGATTTGCCAGTATCAGAACGTGTATCGGTACACAATGGACTTAGAGATGGCTGTTTGTGAACGATCTGTCGCTTCTCACGGGTCCAAAAATCTTTGGGAAATTTTGTGAGAAAGGTCCCGAATGGACGAGATCGACGAGGCAATCGTGGAACTCCTCGAGGTCGACGGGCGGCTGACGCACCGCGAGATCGCCCGGGCGGTGGGCCTGTCACGATCGGCGGCCGCCGCGCGAGTCCAGCGGCTGATCTCCAGCGGTCAGGTGATCGTGCGCGGCGCGGTCCACCCCGCGGTGATCGGGCAAGCAGCGTTGGCGCATGTCGGCCTCGTCGTGCGAGGGCCTGCGGCGCCATTGGCCGCCGCGATCGCACGGCGCGACGATGTGCCGTTCCTGTCGCTGACCAGCGGACCCCACGGTCTGGTTGCAGAGGTGCGCGCCGCGTCCGCTCGCGACATTGATCGCTCGATCGCCGAACTGCGAGCTCTCGACGACGTCGTCGGCGTTGACACTTTGTCCTATGTGGAGGTGGTCCGCGACGTCATCGGTCCGGTCGGGGAGATGCGCACCGAAGTCGACGAAATCGACCTGGCGTTGCTTCGGGCCCTGCAAGACGATGGGCGAGCCTCGTATGTCGATCTCGCTGCGGTGGTTGGACTTTCGCCGGCGGGAGCGCGACGGCGAGTCGTGCGTCTCGTCGAATCGCAGGTCGTCCGGATCGGCGCGGTCGTCCGGCATTCCGGTCAGGATCGGCAGAGCGCGATGGGTTTTGGGGTGCGCCTGGCCGGGGACCACCGTGATGTCGTCGACGAGCTGGCGGCCATGCCATCGGTGATCTTCGTGGCGCGCACGCTGGGTCGCTTCGACGTGCTCGTCACGGTGCGCGCATTCTCGGCCGCTCAGCTGGTCGAGTTGCTCGACATCGTCAGGTCGATGCCCGGCGTCAACGCGGTCGAGAGCTGGGCGCACCTCGAAGTCGTGAAGGAGAGTTACGCGTCCGGATTGGACGTGCCGGGCACTCCGCGATAACCCCTCAGCCGCGCGTTGCGAAGTACTTCTGGCCGCCCGCCGGTATTCGTCCGAAGCCGGCCTTCAAAACCGGGGCCAACACCTTGACCGGCAACGCGAACGCGGGTTTCGGCTCGATCGCGAGCGTCCAGGTGAACAGTGTTTCGCTGCCTGCCGGCTCGACGAGGTAGTGCTCGGCGAAGCGCTTGAACAGTGGCAGTGCGGATTCGTAGACGTAGAACGACTTGCTGTGCCCGTCCTGCCATTGGAAGAAGCGCTCCCGCATCACCGACGCGCCGGGTGCGGTGACCTCACGCGTGGTGCCGACCCCGAACGGCCGGGGCGACGTCCACGTGACGTCTTTGATCATCGGTCCCCACGCGGCCAGCGACTCGTCGGAGACGAGTGACTCCCAGACCTTTTCGGGTGGGGCGGCGTATCGCTTCTGATAGCGGAAGATGTGCGGCGCGGAGGCCAGGAAATCGGCGTCGGCGGGTTCCAGCGCGTGCCAGCGGGTCATGGATGATCATCCTCGCACCTACCACCTACCCCGTCTTTCGTACCGGGTATCCGTTCTGCTCGGCCAGCGATCGCAGCTGTTTGAGCGCGAACCGGCGGGCACGCCCCGCCTCGGGTATCAGGATGCCGGCCCACACACCCTCGGCGCCCGGCGTCGAACAGGCTTCCTGAGCGCACCGCCACCGCAGGGGACAGGCGCGGCACAGCGCCTTGGCGCCTTCGTCGGCGGTCGTCGTCCACCGATCCGGATCTCGCGTGCAAGCCCCCATCGCTGAGTCGTCGACAACGGTTGGAGGCTCGGGCGCATTCACCGCGCGCAGATGTGCGACGGCGCTTGATCGTGTCTGGTCGTGCACTGCTCTGTCCTCCCCGTTCCCATCAGCCGCGGAAACAATACGTTTGTATGGTAGACACAATACGTTCGTATTGTCTAATCTAAGTTTGTGATCATGGAACAAGCCGCTCTATGACAGTGGTGACGGAGCCCGACCGGATCGGCGGCGACGACCTCAAGAAGCTGGAGCGCATCCGGCAGGCGGCGTTGAAGAGCTTCGCGACGAAGGGCGCGGCGGGGACGTCGCTACGGTCCGTCGCCGCGGATGCCGGCGTCTCGCTTGGATTGGTGCAACACCACTTCGAAACGAAGGCCGGCCTCGTCAAGGCGGTCGACGACTACGTGATGAGCGTCGTGATCGCCGTGGTCGCGCAGCCTGTCGCGGTGCCTCATGCGAAAGACTCGATCGCCGACATGGGCAGCAGGGTCACCACACTGCTCCTCGAGCATCCCGACGTCGTGGACTACTTCGGTCGTGCGCTCATCGAAGGCAGCCAGCTGGGTAACACCGTCTGGGACACACTCTCCGCATTCGGCACGGCCCGGTGGACCGCGCGGAAAGAGAATGGCGAAGCCCGCGACGATATCGACGTCACCTGGGCGTCGTTGAATTCGCTTGTCCTGGCGGTCGGCACCCTCATCGTGCGCGGCCATATCGAGCGGCAGATCCCGGGCGCCTTCACGACGCCCGAGCAGCTCGACAGGTGGCAGCAGTCGGTCAACTCACTGCTGCGTGAAGGACTCTTCCAACCGCGCAACGACGAGGCTTAAGCCCCTTCGCCCGCAACCCTTTTGCGGTATGTGCTCGGTGTCTCGCCGCAGAACTGGGCGAACGCACGCGTGAATGAGCTGAGGCTGTCGAAACCCACCGCCGACGCTGTTTCCTGCACCGATTGACCCGGCCCGGCCAGCAGCGCCATCGCGCGAAGCATTCGTGCGTGCAAAAGGTAAGTCCGCCAGGACAACCCGAGCGTGTCCTGGAAAAGGCGCCGAAGCGTGCGCTCGGACACTGATACCGCCCGCGAGACGTCATCGGCACTCACCGAATCCAGGTGTGCCTTCGTATATGTCATCGCCGCCGCCACGATCGGGTGGTCGGACGTCGGCAGGGACAGCGGAGCCTCGTGGTCCAATGCCTCGGCCACGAGGTTGGACAGTGTGCGAAAGAAGCCGTCTGACTGCGCGTCACCGTGCGCGCGATCGATTTGCCAGCGCAGCGCGTAAATCATCATCTCCCGGATCAACGGTGACACGGCGAGGATTCGGGCGCGATCGCCCGGCGCGGCCACGAGCGCGGGGTCGAACATCACCGCGACGGTCTTCACATCGGGATTCATCACCGCCTGGTGTTCGAGGCCAGCGGGTATCCACGCCGCCTGCTGAGGCGGAAGCAGATAGTGCGCGGAATCCGTCTCGACCTCCACGACGCCGTGCAGCGCGTACTCGATCTGGTGCACCTCGTGGCTGTGCCAACCGGTGATCAGACCGTCGCCCTCGTAGAGGTAGCTGCCGCCGAGCGCCCGTCCTCCGCGGCGGAGTTCGATGACCCGTCGGGCGGGGCGGCGGGAAGGATCCAGGGCGGGGC
>NZ_NVQE01000079.1 GCF_002591975.1 Mycobacterium neglectum
CAGCTCGTCGACGCCCTGCGCCGACACGCTCACCCCGACACCGGCGCCGACACCAAATCTGTCGGTGCCGCCGCCTAGAGTTCATCGTGGATCGTCACCCAAATTCCACGCGACTCGGGACATGCTCAAGAACGTTCGCTCGTCGGCTAGGTTGCGTCCGACCTTGGTGAAACGCGGCAGTCCGCGTGGCGCTCAGGGTTTGTCGCGAGGTGCGAATGACATTGCGGCACAGAAGAATTATTGATACGACGCTGCACGACCGCAGCGAAGAACTGTGTCGATGTGATGGTCGACAGTTTGCGTCGGCAGCCGCACCGCTGCGCCCGCGTGACGTGGGCATCGTCTCCCCTTCGAGAGTCCCATTTACACAGAAGCCTAAATTTCTACCTTGCAGATATTCGGGAAGTATGATAAAAACTGGGTACTGTACTAGCTGAGGGGACGTCGAAGGTTGCTCAAAGACGCTTCAATTTGTGTGAGCTTGCTTGGAGCGGAAACACGCTTCGTAGATGTCGACGGCGTCCGAACCAGGACAATTCAGGCAGGGGAAGGTCCGGACCTCATTCTCATGCACGGGGGAGGCGGTCACGCCGAAGCCTTCGCCCGCAACGTGACGGCGCTGTCGCGTCATTTCCGAGTGCATGCGCTGGACCTGTTGGGTCACGGTCTCACCAGTGGTTGTGAGGTCGCCCCGAAGCGTAAGGACTATGTCAGTCACCTACTCGGATACATGGACCAGGAAGGCATCGACCGAGCCCACCTGGTGGGCGAGTCGTTAGGAGGTTGGATCGCGGCGTGGACTGCGTTGGAACATCCCGACCGTGTCGACCGATTGATCTACGTGTGCGGCGCGCGGTTGACGCTAGAGGTCGGCGCCGATGCCGAGGCTCGCACCGCTGCCGGGCGCGCAGAGCTTGCCCGGGTCACCCGGCAATTCCTGGCTGACCCGAGTCCGGCGAATGTGCGGGAGAGGATGGCCTGGCTTTTCCACCACCCTGACCGCGACCTGACCGATGAACTGGTGGCGCTGCGGTGGGCACTTTACCAGAGCGAAGAATCGCGGTCGGCACTGACGAACGCGACGGCGCCGCCCTCAGCGGCGACTGCTGAGGACAATCTCACGGCTGAGCGATTGACCAGCTTGACCAGGCCCACGCTCGTGCTGTGGACGAGTCACAATCCCTCGGCGACGGTGGAATTCGGACGGCGGGCAGCCGAGCTAATTCCCGGCGCTGAATTCGCATTGATGGAGGATTGTGGCCATTGGCCGCAGTGGGAACGGCCGGAAGAGTTCAACCAAATCCTCACCAATTATCTTCAAGGTGATCGCGAGTCCCGAGGGCAACGTTGATGGAGACAATCGGTTCCAAAACCGGCTCGGCGCTGCCGATAGACTCCTCGGCCTTCTACGACGAGGCGGTGTACCAGCGGGAACTCGACTCCATCTTCAAGCGGTCGTGGCTCTTCGTCGGCCACGAGTCCATGATCCCCAAGCCCGGTGACTTCCGCACAACCTATATGGCCGACGACGCCGTGATCGTATGCCGGGACAAGGAATCTCGTGTTCGTGTGCTGCTGAACAAATGTCGGCACCGGGGCAATAAAGTCTGTCAGTTCGACAAGGGCAACGCGAACATCTTTCACTGCAGCTATCACGGCTGGAGTTACGACACTGCCGGACGGCTGCGCAGTGTTCCGCTAGCCGAGAGCGCCTACGGGCCGCAGTTCGATAAGGCCAGCATGGGCCTCGTCTCCCCCCGGGTAGCTACCTACAAAGGACTTATCTTTGCGTGCTGGGATCAGTCGGCGCCGCCGCTGGAAGAATATCTGGGGGAGGGCCTGCTGTGGTACCTCGACAACTTTCTACTCGACTGTGACCCCAACGGCCTGCAGGTCGTTCCCGGCCTGCACCGCTACCTCATGCCCGTCAACTGGAAGTTGTTGGCCGAGAACTTCGGCGGCGACCAGTATCACTTCGCTGCCACTCACGGATCGGTTTCCGCACTGTCGAAAGCTGGGCAGACTGCCCGCATCAACTTTTCGATAGACGAGGGGCAGCACTACAGCGTGGTTCTCGACGGCTGCGCGCCCCATGGGTTGCTGCAACTGGCAGTCGGTAAGAATTTCTATCAGGACGATCTCGCCCAAGCCGAAACGCTGGGTACCGAAGCAGTCGACTGGCTAACCGAGCGGCAGCGCCTGCAAGACGAGCGGTTGGCGACATCCCCCGTGCAGCCCTACAGCTTTCACGTAGCCAATATCTTCCCAAACTTCAGCATGATTGGCATGGGCACGGCTTTTTACGGTCGGGGATTCATCATGTGGCAGCCTCGGGGACCGCGGTTGACCGAGGTTTGGGAGTGGTGTTTGGTGGAAAGCTCCGCGCCCCGTGCTGTCAAGGAACGCATGGTCTTCGTCTTGAGTCAGCGGCAATCGGCGGCCGGTCTCGTGACGCCCGATGATCACGAAAACTTCGAACGATTGTCTGACGCCCTTGACACCGGAGTCGCCCGGGATGTGCCGTTCAACTACTCACTCGGCGAGGACGTCGAACCAATGGAGTCGCTGGTTGCGGAGTTACCCGGCAATGTCAGGCCGCAGATCAGCGAAGCCTACCAGCGCGAGTTCTATCGGCACTGGCACCGAACTATGACGGAGCCGGCCTAGCCATGGAGACCAGCCAGTTGGACGTGGAACTGCGGCTGCGAATGAACGAATTCTATGCGCGGGAGACCATGCTTCTCGATGATGGGCGGCTGGACGAGTGGCTGGGCTTATTGGCGCCGGATGTCAGATACACGATGCCATTCCCAGAGTCCAGCACGCATCCGGTCGACGATGATGACGGCCTACCGCCGTTTCTGTTGTTCAACGACGACTACGAATCGCTGAAGCTGAGAATTGCCCGGCTGGCTACTGGGCTCGCCCCCGGGGAAACTCCACGCACGATCACTCAGCGCTTAGTCAGCGACATCCTGGTCACCGATGTATCCGATCAGGAGCTGAGCGTCCGATCCAGCGTCATGGTGTTTCTCGTACGCCACGAACGCCACGAGAGCTTCTTCATCGGCAAACGACAAGACGTTCTACGCCGAGACGAAGACTCGGGCCTGCTGCTGGCCGCCCGGGACATCACCCTGGCTCATAGCGTTCTTCCACGAGCGATTTCGATCTTCTTCTAATGCCCAGTCGTTCACTAGCTCTCAGATAGGTCGCACATGACAGATGTCGCGTCACGCGAGCTCGGCCTAGGATTTCTCGGAATCGGTCAGGCTGTCGCCCGAATCTTCCAGCAGTACCCAGACATGTCGACGCTGCCGTATCGGGTTGTGGCGGCAGCCGATACCCGATCACACTCGCTCGCCCGCTTCGCCACCGAGTTCTCGGGCCAGACCTACACGAACGCAGAGCAACTGTGTGCCGATCCAAGCGTGGACGTCGTCTACATCGCCACCCCTCCCGAGCTGCACCGGGAGCATGCGCTAATGGCCGCACGTCACGGAAAACACATGGTCGTCGAAAAGCCGTTGGCCATGTCGGTCGACGATTGCACTGCAATGGTTGAGGCGGCCCAGGCGGCGGGCGTGCAGCTGATGGCCGGCCACACACACAGCTTTGATGCGCCGGTGCGAGCGATGGCCGAACTTGTAGCCAGTGGCGAACTCGGCGAGTTGCTCATGGTCAACACCTGGAATTTCAATGACTTCAACCGGCGACCGTGGCCGACTTCGGAATTGCGCTCGACCAGCGGGCCAGTTCTCAACCAGGGGCCCCACCAGGTCGATATCGTGCGGCAGATAGTCGGCGGTGTGGCCAGAACAGTGCGTGCGTCGACAATATGGGACGACGTCCGGGAATGCGTCGGGGGATACACCTGTCATCTCGGATTCGAATCAGGAGCTTCCGCCACGCTCGTCTATGACGCGCGAGCGTTCTTCGATGTCGCGGAGTTGCACTCGTGGGTGGCAGAAGACGGCGGCCGCCGCAGCCCCCAAGCCAACCAGCGAGTAGCCAATAACTTCGCTGCGCTCAGTCAGAACCCTGACCAACTTGAAGTCGCACTGGAAGCTCAGAAGGAACAGGGCCGCTACGGTGCTGCGACGACGACCGAAGAGTCACAGGAGCTGTGGGGTTACTCCGCCCCCGGAGAGATCATCCACCACCCCTACTTCGGCCTGACCGTGGTGTCCTGCGAACGCGGCGCGATCAGGCAGTCGCCCGACGGGCTGGTGGTGTACGGGCAAAACGGATTGCAGGAAATACCGGTCGCGCGCACCATGCGGGGCAGGGCCGCAGAGTTGGCTGAACTACACCGGGCGATCACTGAGGACCGCCCTGTTCAGCACGACGGCCGCTGGGGGCGCGCGACGCTAGAAGTATGTTTCGCCATCCTGCAGTCGGCCTACGAAGATCGCGAAGTCGTTCTCTCCCACCAGGTATCGCTGTGACTCCAGAGGAGGAGAAATCGTGGGTGAGATTGTAGCGGGTTACGCGTCGTCCCATGCCTTCACTTTCATCCCGCCTCCCAGGTGGGAAGGCTTCCGCACAAAGAACAGGAAGAACTACACAGTGCGACGCGGTAAGACCCCACCTCGCCTGAGGAAAGACGAAGAACCATTCGACGACGCTGCGGCGCGTTACGCGCACATCGAGAACGGGCTTCAAAGGCTGCGTGACAGCATCAGACAAGACCGACTGGATTGCCTGATCATCATCGGCGATGACCAAAACGAAAACTTCGACGGTTCGGCACTGCCCCAGATAGCCATCCACACAGGAGATGGGTTCACAGTGTCTGACCGCTTCTTGCCAGAGGCGCGGTTTTGGAAAAGTTCGCCCGAGCTCAGTAAGGACTTGAGTGAGCACACCGTCGAGGCGGGGTTCGACGTCGCCACCGTCGTCGATTTCCGTGAGACCACCTTGCACTCACACGCCCATGGCGAGATTGTGGCCAATATCCTTGGAGACCACCAAATCCCAGTGGTGTTGGTATTCCTCAATGCCGTTCACGTGCCGTCGTTGTCGCCTAAACGGTGCTTCGCGCTCGGCCGCGCGATTGCCGACGCCGTGCGGTCACGCCGCCCTGCAGACGAGAGGATAGGTGTCTACGCGTCCGGTGGACTTTCACACTTCACTGCCGGCTATCCGTGGGCTGCCTACGATGGGCCGCGCGTTCACGGCTCAATCGACGACGAATTCGATCGCCGCACCCTGAAGTGCCTCGCTACCGGAAACGGCTACGAGCTGAGCAAACTGACCAGCGAAGACCTGCTCAACTCTGGCAACATCGAGCTGAGATCGTGGATATGTGCTGTCGGCGCAGTCGGCGGCAACACGCCATGGGCCAGCGTCTATGAGCCCATTCCCCGCGCCCTGATGGGAATGGCCGTCGCCTGGACGAACTGCGAAGTCACTGTTTAGCGCGTCGAAGGTGAGGCACGCGAAATTTGATTCGGCGGGTGTGGGTTATCCGCAGATCTACTCGACGTTTGCACTGAGAACCCCCACGGTCGAAGGAAGATGTCGTCGGCCGTGACCCTGGGACGAGGGCATGTCTGCCCACCCTCTGGCCCAGTCAACCGGCAGAACCGTGGGCCGCCGAGACGCCGCTCGCGAAAGGGTATGTGTCCCAATGTCGTTGTTGCGCCGCCTGCGCGGACTGTCGGCGACAATAGGCCCACACCGAAACCAGAGTCTCTGTTTTACAGAGTAGATCTCTGTTATACAGTAAGGCTATTGGGTGTAGCGCCTAACTGCGTGGAAGTGATGGCTCGTGGTTAACGATGCCTTCTGCTTCGGGGCCTCAACAGCCCAAGCCCTATAGGAACGGTTAAGGAGGCGAACCGGATGGCCATCTGCGCTGCCAGCACCACCCATCGCAGTTTGGGTAAGGCATCCGCGGACTTCGCTGTCGTCGTCAAGGACGGCGTCGACACCGAAACCCCGAGTTGGCGATGAGCTCCACCCCTTCGGGTGCAGGGCTAGACACTGAACGACACGCCATCGCGCTGGCCTGTCGCGTCCTGGCGGCGCGCGACTTGGCGCCAGGCATCCTCGGCCACATCAGCCTGCGCGTCGACCGAGATCGACTGCTGATCCGATGTCGTGGTCCGCGCGAGCGAGGGCTCGCGTTCACCAGCGCAGAGGACATCCGGATGGTCACGTTGGACGGTACAGCGGGCGGCAAAGGAGAACTCGACGATGGTTACCAGCCGCCGAACGAGTTGCCACTGCACACCGAAGTGCTCCGCACCCGCCGCGATGTCAATGCTGTGGTTCATGCGCACCCCGAGGCGGTAGTCGCCGCCGATCTCGCCGGTCTGGCTGTCCGACCGATCGTCGGAGCGTTTGACATACCCGGTTTTCGGCTCGCCGCGGCTGGCGTGCCGGTCTATCGGCGAGGCGTATTGGTGCGCAATCGGCAACTAGCCCAGGAAATGGTTGCTGCTATGGCAGACCGGCCGGTGGTCGTTCTCCGGGCCCACGGCCTCACCAGTGCTGCGGACACCGTCGAGCGGGCCGTACTACAGGCCATCAGCGTCGACACGATCTCGCGTTTGTCGCTCCAGATCGCTTCTGCGGGTGGCACTCTGGCTGATTTGCCCGACGCTGATGCAGCAGAGCTGCCTGATCTCGGTAACGCTTTCAACGAGACCATCGCGTGGCGTCACGAGTTGGCGCGCCTCGAAACCCATGGTTTGTCGTGTCACCCATCGGAGAAAAGGTCCTCATAGGCACATCCGGGCACGCGCTCATGTCCATTGCCGCGGGTGGTCTGGGACGCGGCTTCCGATCCCATCGGACCATTGGCGTAGACATCCCCCGCACTCTCCTCGCCCGAGCATCGAGACCCGCGTGAATCGGAGCTTCGACAGCGCTGCGCGGATAGACCCCCCATTCAGCGGCGAGGACATTGGTGGGCAGATGCAGAGCAACAAGAGCATTGCGCATCACCGGAGGGACGATAGTTTTGAGTTGGTTGACCGGGCAAGTCGCCCTGGTGACCGGCGGGGCAGCCGGAATCGGTTTGGCCGTGGTCGAGCGTTTCTTGGCCGAGGGCGCATGCGTGGGCGTCCTGGATCGCTCGGAAGGCGACCTGGCTACCATCGGCAACGCCGACGGCAGGCTCATCGCGGTAACAGGTGACGTGACGTCGTATGCAGACAACGTCATGGCGGTGCGCGAAACGGTCGATGCGTTCGGAAAGCTCGACGTCTTCGTCGGCAACGCTGGGATCTTCGATTACTTTGCCCCTTTGGTGGGTTTCGACGGAGCCGACCTCAGCAGCGCCTTCGATGAGATCTTCGCGGTCAATGTAAAGGGCTACCTCCTTGGTGCCAGGGCCGCCGTTCCTGAACTCCTCAAAAGCGATGGCCCGAGCATGATCTTCACCGTCTCCAACTCTGGCTTCTATGCCTCCGGTGGCGGCCCGCTGTACACCGCTTCCAAGCACGCGGTCGTTGGCGTAGTGCGTGAACTGGCCTACGAGTTGGCGCCGAAGATCAGGGTGAATGGCGTCGCTCCAGGCGGCACGGTAACGGGCCTGCGTGGAATCGAGGACCTCGGCCAGGGTCAGGACGTGTTGTCATCGGTGCCCGGCATCGCCGACATTATGAGTACTACAAACCCATTGCAGTACGCGCAGCAGCCCGCCGATCACGCCGGCCTGTATCTGCTACTCGCGTCTGCAGACAACTCGCGAGCGGTGACCGGCGTCGTCATCAACAGCGACGGCGGCTTGGGCGTGCGGGGCCTCAACCAGCCGTCCGGAGGGACGGAACTTGCCACCGGCGCGATGCGCATCGACGTCGGGTCAACATAGGAGGTTTTACACATGTTGGTGAAAGCGTTGGGTTATGTGGGTGTGGAGTCTCCGGATGCGAAGGAGTGGTTGGCGTTCGGTCCGGAGGTTTTGGGGATGGAGGCGGTTGAGGCGTCCAGTGGATCGGTCCTGTTGCGGATCGACGACGCCGATCATCGTTTGGCTGTGCATCACGGAGAGCGCAACCGGATGCTGTATGCGGGCTGGGATGTGGGCAGCGAGGAGGCGGTTGAGGCTGCCGGGGAGTCGTTGCATCGGCAGGGTATTGGGTTTGAGGTGGGAACCGAGGAGGACTGCGCGGCCCGCGGGGTGTTGGGCTTTGTGACGCTGTCGGATCCTTCGGGGTTGCGTCATGAGTTGTTTTACGGTCAGAAGGTGGTGCCGGGTTCCTTCCGGCCCGGTCGTGCGATGTCGGGGTTCGTCACCGGTGCGCAGGGGTTGGGTCATGTGGTGTTGGCGACGCCGGACCTTGCGCAGGCCGACCGGTTTTTGCGGGGGGTGTTGGGGTTTAAGAAGAGCGATGAGATTTACACCTTCATGGATCTGTGGTTCTACCACTGCAACCCGCGCCATCACAGCATCGCGTTGACTCGGATGCCGGGTGTGCGGGGACTGCACCACGTGATGGTCGAGGTGCAAAGTTTTGATGACGTGGGGATGGCTTATGACCTGTGCATGTCGCGCAACATTCCGCTGAGCATGACGTTGGGGCGCCATGTCAACGATCGGATGGTGTCGTTTTACGTGCGCACACCGAGCGGGTTTGACATCGAGTACGGCTGGGATGCGGTGACCGTCGACGAGGAAACCTGGACAGTCGCTCAGTACGACCGACCCAGTGTGTGGGGCCACCAGATGGTCGCCCAAACACCGCCAGGCGCACTCGAAGCCGCAACAACATGAACGCCGCAATCACGAAAACATCTGTCCAAGAGAACATTACGCAGCCCAATCCAAGAAACGTAGGAGAAGTACATGTCTACTGTCGATAAGAACGACATTCAGCAACTGGTAGCGGCGGGCCGAGAAGGCCTTGCTAAGGGCCGTCTGCCCGCCGGGCTGGTCGCCAACGCAGAACTCCACAAGCTCGAAGCTCAGCGAGTCTTCGGCCGGTGCTGGCAATTCCTGGCCCACGAGACGGAGATCCCCCAGGCAGGGGACTACGTGGTCCGATATCTGGGTGGCGGTTCGATCATCGTTGTCCGCGGCGAAGACGGCGAAGTGCGCGCCATGGCGAACTCGTGTCGGCACCGCGGAACAATGCTGTGCCGCACGGAGATGGGCAACACTTCGCACTTCCGCTGCCCCTATCACGGCTGGACCTACCGCAATACCGGAACTCTGGCGGGTGTACCCGCACAAAAAGAGGTCTATGGGGTCGAGATGGACAAGAACGAGTGGAGTCTTACCCAGGTTCCGCGCCTCGAGAACTACGGCGGAATGATATTCGGTTGCCTGGACGAGAAGGCAGAACCTCTCGTTGATTATTTGGGCGATATGGCGTGGTATCTGGACCTGATCACCCAGAAGTCCAAGGGTGGACTGGAGGTGCGGGGTGAGCCCCAGCGTTGGATCATCGACTCCAACTGGAAGCTCGGCGCGGACAACTTTGTCGGGGACGCCTACCACACGTTGATGACGCACCGATCGGCGGTCGAGCTCGGTCTGGCTCCGCCCGATCCGAAATTCGCATCGGAGCCGGCGCATATCAGTCTCTCCAACGGTCACGGCCTCGGCGTCCTCGGGGTAACGCCCGGGCAACCGATGCCGCCCTTTATGAACTATCCACCCGAGATCGTCGATGGACTCGCAGCGGCTTACGGCGATCAGGACCGCGCAGACATGCTTCAGCGTTCGGCCTTCATTCACGGCACGGTCTTTCCCAACCTGTCGTTCCTCAACGTCCTCATCGGTAGGGACAAGAAGTCAATGCCAGTGCCGATGTTGACATTTCGGCTGTGGCGTCCACTGTCACACGACACGATGGAAGTCTGGTCGTGGTTTCTCGTCGAGAAGGATGCCGACGAAGAGTTCAAACAGCAGTCGTATGAGACCTACGTACGAACGTTCGGCATCTCCGGTGTGTTCGAACAGGACGACGCCGAGACTTGGCGCTCCATCACTGCGGGAACGCAAGGCATTCTCGCAGGCAGCCAGACACTCAACTTCGAGATGGGCATGGGTGTGCTGACCAGCGACGACACGTGGAAGGGGCCCGGTCGTCCCCTGTCCAGCGGGTACGCGGAGCGTAACCAACGCGAATTCTGGGGTCGCCTGTTGGAGTTACTCACCGACTCAGGCGATGACGCCAGCGAAACCGAGCCCAAACCCCAACTACTCGCGCAATCTCGGACCAATGCAGACGAGGTCGCCTGATGAGGCATCAGGCACCTGCTTGTCTCACAACCACAATCAACCAAGTCATAAAGGATGGTGTGCCATGGTAGCGACGGTCGAGCAACAGCTTCTGCTCCGCTGCGAGATGGAGAACTTTCTGTTCGAAGAGGCGGAGCTGCTGAACGACGGCCGGTTTCACGACTGGCTAGAACTGTGCGCCGAAGATATCCACTACGTCATCCCGGTGCGCGTGAGCAGAGAACGCGCCAACGGCGACGGAAATTCGACGACCATGACCCACTGGGATGACGACTACGCAGGCTTGGAGCTGCGGGTGCTACGTCTGGACACCGAATACGCATGGGCAGAAGATCCGCCCTCACGGATCCGACACCACGTGTCGAATGTGCGGGTACGCCCCGGCGCAGGGACGGACGAATACGATGTCCGCTCCAACCTTCTCGTGTTCCGCAACAGGGGGGACAGTCCGCAGCACGACCTCATCTCTGCGGAGCGCCACGATGTCATCCGCCGCAGTGAGATGGGCCTGCGGTTAGCGAGCCGACGGGTAGTGCTTGATCATGCCGTTGTCGGCACCCACAATCTGGCTAACTTCTTCTAACGGGGCGACGTTGAGCTTGCATTACTTAAAACCTAGAAAGGTACAGTCGTGACCGGCGACCACGGTGCGGCGACGACCATCGCGAACGAGTTCGCCGTCGTCACCGTCGACAAAATCTTTACCCGCAATGGAGAGCGGTTGGAGATTGCCAGCCCCCGCCTCGGCTTCCGAATTCAGCTCGACCCGTTGGAACTTGAGAGTTTGTCATGGCAGACCAAGGAAAGCCTTTCGCGGTTTCTCGAGGACCCGTACGGTCCTGGCCATTGACCTCGCGCACGTCAGTGAGCAGGGGATCGTTTCCTACTTGACGCCCTTTCCCCAATCGTGAAAGGACGTCTGTGATGACAACTGCAGGTGCTGCGCGGCGGCGTGCCTTGGTCCTCCGCTCGATCCATCGCGGTGGAGGGGTGCACTTAAGTGAGGAGTGGACAAGTGATCCATGCGGAAGTCGATCCACGTCGGTGCTGCGGCTACCAGTTGTGCGTGGACGTCGCGCCCAGTGTCTTCGCTATCAACGCGGCTGGGAAGGCGGAGATATTGGTGCGCGACATTCCCGCTGATCTAGAGGTCAACGCCCGCGCGGCAGCACACGAATGCCCGTCGGCAGCGATCACCGTACGTGCTTCCGGATCCGCGCAATGACACCGGAAATGTCTTCCTCGGGTAGGTTCACCCCCAAACGACCGTCCGCCGTTGTCGCAGGCGCTCACCCGGCGCCGTCTGATCTCTTCCGTGGTGCGACCTTCCGCCTACTATGTCTCTGCTTCTCACGAGCACGAGGCGATCAAGAAGGCCGAGGGAGTACGCCAAGAAGTTTTCCGTCGCCACTATCGCCTCACACCAGAAGACCGCCGATAACTCCTCGACGTGATGGGATTGTCAGAGGTTGACCTATGAGAACGGCTGTCGTCTATCGGCGGCTCGCCAGAGACGTGAAGGACGACTTCGAGAAGGACAACTACAACCCGCCTGACGAGGCGCAATTTGAAATGTGCGTCTTCTCTGATGGCCGTGTCGCGCAGCGCTGGATGGTAGGCGCTGGGTCTTGCGTCTGGTGGGATGACCTAGACCATCTGTATAAGGTTCACATCTACGGGCACCCTGATTACGGAACAGCGGTTATCTGGTCCGACTGAGGGGGACCCGTTTGGTGGTCCAGTCGTTATGCGACTTTCGGTTGGTGGGTCGTGGCCCACTGTAGGGCAAACTCGGCCGGGGTGCGGTCGCCGTGGGCGGAGTGGGGCCGGTTGGCGTTGTAGTCGCGGCGCCAGTCTTCGATGATCACTCGGGCTTCCAGCAGCGAGTCGAACCGCCACAGGTTGAGCAGTTCGTCGCGGAGTCTGCCGTTGAATGATTCGATCCAGGCGTTCTGCCAAGGCGAGCCCGGATCGATGAAAGAGGATGTCCCGAGTTCCGTGGAACTTCGGTGGCGGTCCGGTGAGCATCAGGCTGCGCTCACTTGATCATTGTGCACTTCGGGTACGACAGATTCGGCGGTCTCGCGTTCGAGGGCTGATCGCAGTG
>NZ_NVQE01000008.1 GCF_002591975.1 Mycobacterium neglectum
GATTGGAGTACCAACGATGTCTACCCCTACAGCGCCCCACCCCCAGACGCTCTATCCCCCCGAGGGTTTCGGCGCCCCCAAGAACCGGCAGGGACACTCGACCGGCACCGTCGTAGGTCTACCGGCGGGGACCGAGATCTTCTCCGCGGACAACCACATCTCGGTCGCCGACGACATCTTCTACGAACGCTTTCCAGAGGAACTCAAGGGTGCGGCCCCGCGCATCTGGTATGAGGACGGCGCCTACATGGTGGGTATGAAGGGCAAGGCCTGGACCGGTGGGGACTTCGGCCGTGTGCTCATGCAGTACGACGACCTCGCCGGTGCCGCCTCCAACAACATCGAGGCACGCATTCGTGAGCTCAAAGAGGATGGCATCGACAAGGAACTGGCTTTCCCGAACGCCGTGCTGGCGCTGTTCCACTATCCCGACAAGTCGCTGCGCGAGCGGGTGTTCCGGATCTACAACGAGCACATCGCCGACCTGCAGGAACGTTCCAACGGTCACTTCTACGGTGTCGGCTTGATCAACTGGTGGGACCCAAAGGGCACCAGGAGCACGCTCGAGGAGCTGAAGGCGTTGGGCCTCAAAACGTTCCTGCTGCCACTCAACCCCGGCAAGGACGACGAGGGCAACATCTACGACTACGGCGCTGTGGCCATGGACGCTGTCTGGGATGAGATCGAGGACGCCGGGCTGCCGGTCAGCCACCACATCGGCGAGACGCCGCCGAAGACGCCGTGCGAGCACAACAGCGTCGTGGTCGGCATGATGGTCAACGTCGACTCCTTCCGTGAACAGTTCGCCAAGTACGTGTTCTCTGGGATCCTCGATCGGCATCCGACACTGAAAATCGGCTGGTTCGAAGGTGGGATCGCCTGGGTGCCAACTGCTTTGCAGGATGCTGAGCACATGCTGGCCTCCTACCGACACATGTTCAATCATCAGCTCGAGCACGACGTCCACCATTACTGGGCCAACCACATGAGCGCCTCGTTCATGGTTGACCCGCTCGGACTGCGACTGATCGACCGTATCGGCGCCGACAACGTGATGTGGTCGTCGGACTACCCCCACAACGAGAGCACGTTCGGCTATTCCGAGAAGTCACTGGCCTCGGTCGTCGAGGCGGTGGGCCCGGAGGACGCGGTGAAGATCGTCAGCACCAACATCAAGAACTTCCTGGGTATCTCGTGACCGTGCTCTCTCTGGGCTCGGCGTTGCTCGATATCCCTGACCTGCCCGATCACTCCCGGATGTACCGCGAGTGCGGTGCGCGGCTCAGAGCGTCCATGAAGGACAAGGGCGTCGATGTGCTCGTGCTGCTGGGCAACGGCAATGTGGTGTACGCGACCGGCGCCAGCTGGCCACTACTGGATGCCGGACTGTCGCACGTCGAGCGGCCGGTCGCGGTAGTGCTCGCCGACGACGAGCATCCGCACCTGTACATGCCGTTCCGTGAGGGCAGCGCGTTCGACACAGAGGTTCCGGAGGACCATGTGCACGGTCCGCTGTACCTCGAATTCGACGAGGGCGTCGAGCATTTCGCGAGAGTGCTCGCGGGCCTGGTCCCGCCGGGTGCCTCCGTCGCAGTCGACGAGCTCACGGGGGCGATGCGACGAGCCGCCGAAAGGCTGTTCCCCGCCGGGCCGCCGACGGATGCCGCGCTCGTCGTGGGCCCGGCCAAGCTGGTCAAGACCGTGGACCAGATCGCCGCTGTCCGGAGGGCCTGCCGCATCACCGAGCAGGCCCTCGTCGACGTCCAGCCGTCGGTCGCCCCCGGCGTCAGCCAGCTGGACCTCTCGGCGCGATTCGTCCGGCGGGCCTTCGAGCTCGGCGCCACGACGAACATGATCGAGGCCATCTGGCAGGTGATGCCGACGACCCGCAGTAGCGGTGCGGTCTGGACCACCACCGGTGATCTGGCGCTGCCGTTGTTGCCGACGGAGAAGCCGTTGGCAAAAGGCGACGTGCTGTGGACCGATATCAGCATCACCTTCGAGGGATACTGCTCCGATTGGGGGCGTACGTGGGTGGTGGGAGAGAATCCCACGCCCGAACAGAATGCGAACTTCGCCAAGTGGCGTGCGATTCTCGACGCCGTGCTCGCCGTGACGAAAGCCGGCGCCACCGCCGGCGACCTGGCACGCGCGGCGATTGCAGCCAACGGCGGCACCAAGCCGTGGCTGCCGCACTTCTACCTCGGCCATGGCATCGGCACCAACGCCGCCGAAATGCCGATGATCGGAACGGATCTCGGCGAGCAGTTCGACGACAACTTCGTGTTCCCGGCGGGCATGCTGCTCGTGCTCGAGCCCGTCGTCTGGGAGGACGGCACCGGCGGCTACCGCGCTGAGGAGATCGTGATCATCACCGAGGACGGTTACCAGTCCATCACCGATTACCCCTACGCGCCTTACGGACTGAGTTGACCCATGGCTGAAGAGATCATCCCCGACGACCTCTCCCTGCGCACCGGGCGGCGTGAGCGCGCCATCGCTGCGATGAACGCCCACGATCTCGACGTCCTGGTACTGGGACGCCAGGCCAACGTCCGTTATGTGACGGGAGCACCGCAACTCTGGGTCGCGGGCACCCGCCCGTTCGCGCCGATCTGCGTATTGGTGCGCGCCACCGGTGAGATTCACCTCAACAGCACATGGGATGAAGGCATCCCCGAGGAGATCGGCCACGACCACCTCTACGGTCTGGCGTGGAACCCGATGACGATCATCGAGGTCCTCAAGAACGTCAAGGGTGCAGCCGAGGCGAAGCGGGTCGGAACTGATGCGCTGTCACCGACATTCGGCCAGCTGCTGCCGATGGCGTTTCCCAACGCGGAACTCGTCGATGCCGAGGTGGCGATGAAGGCCGCCCGGCGGACCAAGACGCCCGACGAGATCCGCGTCATACGGGGCGCACTCGGCGTCGCCGAGCGCGGGCTTGCGGCAGCGGTGTCGGAGCTCGCGGTGGGCACCACCGAGCAGGCACTCAACGGTGTCCTCATGGAGGCGATGACCGCGGGCGGATACAGCACCTCGGCGACCCAGGACGGCGCGTGGATCACGTCGCCCGACCACGCCTGGCGCGTCGGTCGGCGCGACCGCAGGATCGCCGAGGGCGACCTGGTGGCCTTCGCCGCCGGTGCGCTCGCCGACGGCTACGTGGGTGAGGTCGGCAGGACGTGGCCGGTCGGTGACGTTCCCGGTGCGGATGCGCTCTTCGGTCGGTCGAATGATCTGTGGGAGAGGTTGATCGACGCGTGCCGGCCCGGCGCTTCGGCTGGTGAGCTGCTCGCGGCCTACGACGCCGCGGGTGAGGCGCTGCCGCCGATACCCGTGGCCCACGGTCTCGGTCTCGGCTTCGATCCGCCGGTGATCTCGCCCGACCTGCCGCAGACTTCTGCCGACGAGCGTCTCGACCCCGGGTCGGTACTGGCCGTCACGGCCTACGTGTGGGAAGCGGGTGTCGGTGCGGTGTTCCGCCGCGATGCGGTGCTTGTCACCGACACCGGAGCCGAAGTGCTCACGGCCAGCCCCTCGCCGGCGCAGGCCGCCGCCGGAATCAGCTGAAGGAGAACCAGTGTCTGAGAACGGCAGTCGACCGTCCCCCGAAGAGCTCATCCTCTACGAGAAGGACCCGAAGACCAAGATCGCCACGATCACCTTCAACCGTCCCGAGTATCTGAACGCGCCGACATCGATGGCGCGGCTTCGGTACGCCGACCTGCTGCGTGCGGCGACCGTGGATAACGACGTGAAGGTCGTCGTGATCCGTGGTGTCGGTGACAATCTGGGCAGCGGTGCCGACCTTCCGGAGTTCATGGAGGGCTACGACAACACCGACCTGAGGCTTGCTGAGCTTCGTCTGGAGGACGACGGTGTCGGCGAGGTCAACTACCCGCCGTCGGGAACGTTCCGCAGCGGTGCGACGATCAGCGCCTGGTATGCGAATGTGCAGGCGGGCAACCGGCCGCTGCAGGAACTGAAGAAGATCAGCATCGTCGAGGCCAAGGGCTACTGCTATGGGTGGCACTTCTATCAGTGTGCCGACGCCGATCTCGTGATCTCCTCCGACGACGCCCTGTTCGGGCACCCGTCGTTCCGCTATTACGGGTGGGGACCGCGGATGTGGACCTGGGTGCAGATGATGGGACTGCGCAAGTTCCAGGAGATGGTCTTCACCGGTCGGCCCTTCACCGCCGCAGAGATGTATGACTGCAACTTCCTCAACAAGGTGGTGTCGCGCGATCAGCTCGAGGCCGAGGTCGATAAGTACGCGCGGGCGTGCGCACGAAATCGGCCCGTGGACACCGTCTTCCAGCAGAAGATGTTCTTCGAGATCTACAAGCAGCACCAGGGCGAGTACATGGGCAGCCTGTTGTCGGCGTTCTTCGAGTCGATGGGTAGTGGTGTCGCCAATGACGATACGGACGATCTCGACATGATGGAGTCGATCGACAGCGGGTTGGCCGCCGCGGTCAACGACAACGACAGCAAGTTCCCGCCGGATTTCCGGCTGAGCAAGTCGAACCGCAAGAAGAAGGACTAGTGGCCCCTCCGCTTGACGGGTATGTCGTCGTCGACCTGTCTGTCGGCATCGCGGGCGCGTACTGCACGAAGCTGCTTGCCGACGGTGGAGCGACGGTCATCAAAGTCGAGCCACCCGAGGGTGATCCACTGCGCCGCTGGTCGGCTTCCGGCGCGGAGATCGCGCCCGGCGAGGACGGTGCGTTGTTCAGTTTTCTGGCGTGCTCGAAACACAGCGTGGTCGCGGATCCGGATGCTGATATCGACTACGTCAACGGGCTGCTGGACGCCGCCGATGCGGTCGTGTGGTCGCGCGGGTCGGCCGTCGCCGAACACGTCGTGCTCACACCTGCCGCGATCCGGTCGGCACACCCGCACCTGACCGTCACCTCGATCACACCGTTCGGGCTGGACGGTCCCTGGTCTGACCGTCCCGCAACGGAGTTCACGCTCCAGGCGTGGTCGGGGGGCATCGTCGGCCTCGGCCGTGGTTCGGCCGATCGCGCACCGGTGTACGTCGGCGGGCAAGTCGGCGAGTATCTGGCCGGCGCCTACGCCAGCGCTGCGACGTTGGCATCTCGTATGCGAGGTGGTGCGGAACTCGTCGACGTCTCGATGCTCGAGACCCAGATCCTCGGGCTCACCTACTATCCGGTTGCCTATTACGAGATGTTGGGCAGGCCGTGGCGGGATGCCAGGCGGTTGACGGTTCCCGGGATCGCCCGTGCCAAGGATGGTCTGATCGACATCGGCTGTGGCACCGCTCAGCAGTGGTTCGACCTGTGTGCGATGACCGGACACCAGGACTGGATTGACGAGGACTCGCCGCTGTCCATCACACAGCAGGCCAACGAGAAGTCCTACGAGCTATACGCTTGGGTCGAAAGCCAGACCGTCGACGAGATCAGGGATCTGGCGACCGCATTCCGGATCCCGAACGCTCCGGTCGCGAACGGCGCCAACGTCGCCGGCCTCGACCATTTCGTCGAGCGCGGATCTTTCGTGACGAATCCCCGCGACGGGTTCGACCAACCCGGCCATCCTTTTCGGACAACGCCTCCGTTGCTCCGCGCACCCGAGCCTGCGCCACGGCTGGGCGAACACACCGAGCACTACCGCTCGCGGGATAGCCTTCGGGGTCGTCGCGCGGAGCTCACGGTGGGGACACAGTTGCCGTTCAGCGGGTTGCGCGTGCTGGATATGACGACGTTCTGGGCGGGACCGTCGTGCACACACATCCTCGCCATGCTGGGTGCCGAAGTCATCCACGTGGAGTCGACGCGGCGGCCCGACGGCACCAGGCTCATCGCAGGCATACCGATCACCGAAGGCCAGTGGTGGGAGAAGTCGCCGATCTTCTCCGGACTCAACACCAACAAGAAGGGTTTGACCCTCGACCTGCAAAGCGATGCCGGACGTGATGTCCTCAATCGCCTCATCGCCACCTGCGACGTGATCGTCGAGAACTTCACCCCGCGGGTGGTTGACCAGATCGGTCTCGATTTCTCTGCAGTGCAGGCGATTAGACCCGACGCCGTCATGCTGCGGATGCCCGGATTCGGCCTGGATGGCCCGTGGCGTGACAACCCCGCGTTCGCGTACGTGATCGAGGCGGCATCCGGAATCAGTTGGCTCACCGGGTATCCCGACCGCAATCCGTACGAGCCCTATTCGGTCGGTGATCCGAACGCGGGCATCCACGCACTCAATGCGCTGCTGGTGGCCCTGGAACACCGGAGCCGCACCGGACAGGGAGTGCTCCTCGAGGCCGCCATGGTCGACGCCGCGCTCAGCGTCGCCGCCGAACAGCTCATCGAGTACTCCGCCTACGGTGCGCTACTGGAACGCGACGGTAACCGCGGACCGACCGCGGCGCCGCAGAACCTGTACCGCACCAACGAGATCGACGAGTTCGGCCGCGCCGACTGCTGGGTCGCGGTCGCAGTCACCACCGACGAGCAATGGACCGGTCTTTGCGACGCTGTCGGGCGCGCCGACTGGGCGACGGATCCCGAACTCAGTACCACCGCGGGCAGGCGCGCCCGCCACGACGACATCGACGAGCACATCGCCGTTTGGTGCGTGGACCGTACCGGCGACGACATCGTCGACGCGCTGTGGGAACGCGGTGTGCCGGTGGCCAAGGTGATGCAACCGCACCGCCAGACCGAGATTCCGCAGTTGGCGGCCCGTGGTTTCTTCGAGGACGTCGGACACCCGGTGAATGCCCGCACGCCGCACAGCACCCTGCCGTTCACGTTCTCGCGCGGCCCGGAGCGCATCCACATCGAGCCTGCTCCGCTGCTCGGTCAGCACAATCATGAATTGCTCTCCGAACTCGGGCTCACCGACGACGAGATCGCCGACCTACAGGCTCATGGCGTGATCGGCAATGCTCCGGCGATGGGGCCGAGCAAGGCCAAGACGGGCTAGCCTCGACCGGTGGCCATCGATCCGTCCAACATCCTGCTCACCGGCCGTGTAGCGGTCGTCACGGGCGGGGGAGCGGGGATAGGGCGCGGCATCGCCGCGGGGATGGCGGCGTTCGGTGCCTCGGTCGCGATCTGGGAGCGCGACGCCGAAACCTGCGCATCGTCGGCAGACAGTATCGGCGCGCTGGGCCTCGCGGTCGATGTTCGGGACAGTGAACAGGTCGATGCAGCCCTACAGCGCACCGTCGAGGAACTCGGCGAGGTATCGATACTTGTGAACAATGCCGGTGGCGTGTTCTTCTCACCTCTGCTGGACACCAGCGAGAACGGCTGGGATGCGCTGTACAAGAGCAACCTTCGCCATGTGCTGCTCTGTACTCAACGGGTGACGCGACGTCTGGTGGCGGCCGGCCTACCCGGCAGCGTCATCAACGTGACGTCGATCGAGGGTGTCCGGGCGGCGCCGGGCTACGCGGCGTACGCCGCGGCGAAAGCCGGCGTCATCAACTACACCAAGACGGCGGCCCTCGAATTGGCGCCGCACCATATCCGCGTCAACGCATTGGCGCCCGATCTGACCCTGACCGAGGGCCTGATCGCGCTGTCCGGTGGCAGCATGCGCGACGACAAGGCCCCCGGCATTCCGATGAACCGACCCGGTCATGTCGACGAGATGGCGGGCGCCGCAATCTTTCTCGCATCCGAGATGTCGAGTTACATCGCCGGGCAGACCATCCACGTCGACGGCGGAACGCAGGCCGCCAGCGGTTGGTACCACCATCCGCAGACCGGCGACTATCAGCTGGGACCGAGCTAGGGTCCCATTGGCCAGTTATACGACGCTTCCAGCCCTAATGTGTCGGATAACTGGACACTCGGCATTGAGGCGATCGACTCAGTGGGTCCAGCCCTCGGCGATCTGCTCGTCGAAGGCGCGGTCGATGCGCTCGAACCTGCGCTGGATCGACGGCCGCGACGCCTGATGCGGAATGACGTAGAGACGGTTGGCGAGGATCGCATCGGCCGTCAGCCGCGCGACGTCGTCCACGCGCACCTCCGGGTCAGTCGCCGCTGACGGCAGGTCCTGCGGGGGTTCGGCTGTCGAGGCGGGGCCGTAATCCTCGCTTCTGACCCGCTGGCTGTTGGCCATCAGGCCGGTGTCCACGATCATCGGGCAGAGCACCGAAACCCCGATTCCATTGGCCCGCACCTCACGCGACAGCGTCTCGGCGAGTGCGACGACGCCGTACTTGGCGACGCAGTACGGTCCGAGACCGACATTGGGGATGAGACCGGCGAAGGACGACGTGAAAACGATGTGGCTGTCCTCTTGCTGCGCGATCAACCGCGGCAGAAATGCCTCGACGCCATGAATGGGGCCCCACAGATCGACGTCGATCACGAAGCGCCAGTCGTCGTGGCTGGTGTCCGCGATCAAGCCCGCATACGCGATGCCCGCGTTGTTGAACACCACGTGCACACTGTCGAACACCCGAAATGCCTCGTCGGCCAGATGCACGACGTCGTCGAGCTTGCGGGTGTCACAGACCACGCCGTGTACGTCGACCCCGTCGTCGCGCAGCGTCGACACCGCCGTCTGCAGGGCGGCCTCGTTGATGTCTGAAAGCATGAGGCGAGCGCCGCGGCGCGCGAACTCCTGTGCAGTGGCGAACCCGATTCCGCTCGCCGCTCCGGTGATGACTGCCGTGCGCCCCTGGTAACTGTCCACGGCGCGACACTATGCGCTCAGCGCGTTCCGTTCGGCGGATCCCACGACGGGTCGCCCAATTCGGCGCGAATGACGCCCCACGGATCGGCGTAGATCCCGGGGGCCTTCCAGTACGCGCCTTTGCGTGTCATCACCGCGCGGACGATCGGCACGATCAGTCGCGCCGGGTGGCGCTTCCAGCCGAACGTGGCGGTGAGTTCGGCCATCATCTCCGACCACGAGTAGTGCTGGAACTGCAGCGCTTCCTGTGCGCGCGTGGTGTCCATCCAGTCGGTGACGAACCAGTCGGTCTCGCTGTCTGGGTTGCCGGGTCGCCCCGGGGGGATCGCGCCCGCCATGCCCAACGCCTCGACGAGGGCCGGTGCGAGATCGCCGTAGCACCGACGGTGTGACTCGTCGCCGGCGATCAGCAGGATTTCGCCTGCGGCGTCCGCGGTGGTTGCCGCCGCGCACGCCCATGCGACATCGCGGACGTCGACGGTCTGCACCCTGTTGTCAGTCGGCAACGCGCTCGCGAAGAGCATCGCGTCGGCACTGAGCGGCAGCGCCGACATATCGGCACTGAGCACGCCGCCGAACCGCAGCACCACCCACTCCAGACTCGACGAACGGACGATCTCCTCGGCCTCCGCCTTGGTTCCGCTGTAGATGTCGACAGGCCGCATCGGGTCGTCGGTCGTCAGCGGCAGCGGAGTGAGGTGTGGATTGCGCGGGCCGAACACCGCATTGCTGGACGCGTGGACGAACCGCGGCGGATTCGCTTGCGCCTCGGCGATGCCCACCAACGTCTTCGTGGCATCGACGTTGACCCGCCGCGCCAACTTGGGCAGCTTGTAGATCGCGGGCGCGATGATCGCGGCCAGATGGATGATCGCGGACGGAGCGGTTTCGGACACCAACCGCTGAACCTGCTCGGCGTCGGTGAGGTCGGTCCACCGGAAGCGGACGCCGTCGGGGAGCTTCTGCGCGGCCTTGACGTTGGCGGGTGTTTCCAGGTCGGCGACGACCACCGGCCGACCGAGGGCAGCCAGCCGTCGCACGGTCGCCGATCCGACCAGGCCGAAGCCTCCGGTGACGAGCACGGCATCAGACATATGCCTCCTACCTGCGGATATGGTATTCTCTTTTTTAGAGAGTACTACTACTCAGTATTACGTCGGGTAGCGGGGCACGAAGTTGGGAACAAACACATCATGAGCGACGCTGCGGACAAAAAGGTCGCCAAGTGGGATCCCGATCTCACGCGGCAGATCGTGGACCGGGTCGGCCCACTCATCAAGCGCTACTTCCGTGCGGAGGTGCGCGATCTGGAGCATGTGCCCACGGCGGGCGGGGCGCTGGTGGTGTCCAACCATTCCGGCGGCATGTTCACACCAGACGTGCTGGTTTTCGCGCCGCAGTTCTACCAGAAGTTCGGCTACGACCGTCCGGTCTACACACTCGGGCATGACATGATCTTCCTGGGTCCCATCGGGGACTTGCTGCATCGTGCGGGCGTCATCGAGGCAAACCGGGACAACGCTGCTCAGGCACTGCGGGACGGCGCCCTCGTACTGGTGTTCCCCGGTGGCGACTACGACTCGTATCGTCCGACCTTCACCGAGAACGTCGTCGACTTCAACGGCCGCAAGGGATACGTCAGGACCGCGATCGAGACCGGGGTGCCGATCGTGCCGATGGTCTCGATCGGTGCACAGGAGACCCAACTGTTCCTCGCTCGTGGGGACTCGATCGCCCGGCGGTTGGGCCTCAATCGGCTGCGGGCCGAGATTCTGCCGATCAGCATTGGCTTCCCGTTCGGACTGTCCGTGTTCTTCCCGCCGAACGTTCCGCTGCCGTCCAAGATCGTGACCCGAATTCTGCAGCCCATTGACATCGCGGCAGAGTTCGGCGAGAACCCCGACATCGACATGGTCGATCTCCACGTTCGGGCCGTGATGCAGGAGGCGCTTGACGAACTCGCCCGCGAACGGCGCTTTCCTGTGCTTGGCTGACGGATCGTGGCCGACACTTTGGGACTCCTTCAAACGCTCTGGCGCGCACGGCTGATAGCACCGATGCGCCCTGACCGCTATCTCCGGATGGGCGCCGCGGTGCGCAGGGTGGGGATGACCGCCACCTCGGGCTTCGCGACAGCTGCCCAGCGGTGTCCCGACAGCCCCGGACTGATCGACGAGCGAGGCACGCTCACCTGGAAGCAGATCGACGACCGTTGTGACGCGTTGGCCGCCGCGCTGCAGGCCCAATCCGGAGGTGTCCCGAAAACCATTGCGGTGATGTGCCGCAACCACCGCGGGTTCATCGAGGCGCTGGTGGGGTCCAACAGGATCGGCTCCGACGTGCTGCTTCTCAACACGTCCTTCGCCGGTCCTGCGCTGGCCGAGGTCGTCGAACGCGAGGGCGCCGACACCGTCATCTACGACGAGGAGTTCACCGCGATCGTCGACCGGGCGCTGGAAGGCAGACCGGACACCACGCGCATCCTGGGCTGGACCGATCGCACCGACGCCCCACTGACCGTGGACAAGCTGATCGAACGCCACGCCGGTCAGCGGCCGCAACCCAGCGAGCGCAAGAGCGACATCATTCTGCTCACGTCGGGCACCACCGGAACACCCAAGGGGGCCAAGCGATCTGCGGGCAGCGGCGGAACGGGTGACCTGAAGGCGGTGCTCGACCGCACCCCGTGGCGCGCGGAGGAACCCATTGTGATCGTCGCGCCGATGTTCCACGCGTGGGGGTTCTCGCAGTTGTTGTTCGCGGCGCTGTTGGCCTGCCCGATCGTCACTCGCCGCAGGTTCGACCCGGAAGCGACGCTGGAGCTGATCGATCGCCACAGCGCGACGGGTCTGGCGGTGGTTCCCGTCATGTTCGACCGCATCATGGATCTGCCCGAGGATGTGCGCAACCGGTACAGCGCCAGGTCTTTACGTTTCGCCACTGCGTCGGGGTCACGCATGCGTCCCGATGTGGTGATCAAGTTCATGGACCAGTTCGGCGACGTGATCTACAACAACTACAACGCCACCGAGGCGGGCATGATCGCGACCGCGACGCCGGCGGATCTGCGCGCCGCACCCGATACGGCGGGAAAACCCGCTGACGGCACCGAGATCCGGATCGTCGACGAAGACTTCAACGAGGTGCCCACCGGTGAGACCGGGCAGATCTTCGTCCGCAGCGGAACACTGTTCGACGGGTACACCTCCGGTACGACCAAGGACTTCCACGACGGCTTCATGGCATCGGGGGATATGGGTTACCTCGACGCGCAGGGCCGACTGTTCGTGGTGGGCCGCGACGACGAGATGATCGTCTCCGGTGGCGAGAACGTCTACCCGATCGAGGTCGAGAAGGCGTTGTCCGCGCACGAAGAGGTGTCCGAGGCCACGGTGCTCGGGGTCGACGACGAGCAGTACGGTCAACGGCTCGTCGCGTTCGTGGTGCTCGAGGCGGGGGCGTCGACGACACCGGACGCTCTCAAACAGCACGTACGGGACAACCTCGCGAATTACAAAGTGCCGCGCGAGATCACGGTGCTCGACGAGTTGCCCCGGGGTAGTACCGGCAAAATTCTGCGCAACGAACTTCGCAACTCGTGACCTAACCGACCGCGGGCGCAGGCGCCATCGCGGTGTCGACGGTGCTCAGCGGCGGCAGCCCGGCGGCGGCACGGATCTCGGTCAGACCGTGGACCATCGCGTCGGTCGCCTCGTGGATGTCGTCGAAGGTCTCGTCATCGGACAGTATCGAGATGTCGACCTGGTCGACGTAGCTCCAGACCGTCATGTTGAAGGCGCTGCCCGCCGAGAGCACCCCGATCGAGTAGATCTCGCTGACCGGCGCGCCGCCGATGTGGCCGCGCTCGCGTGGACCGGGAACGCTCGACACCGCGACATTCATCAGCCTGTTGTGTGCGGCTCGCTTGGACTGCCACCGAAGTAGCACCGGGGTCAGCGGAGGGGGCAGATACTCCATCATCTGCCCCTGCAGCTTCGGTCCGAGGAGTTCGTAGTCCTCTTTCGCCCGCGCGGTCGACAACGCTGTCAGCCGCACCCGCTCGAGTGCGTCGTCGATGTGGATGGGCAACGACACCGACAGCCCGCCGATCTCATTGCCGGTGACCCGATCCGGTGACAGGTCGGTACTGACCGGCACCGACGCCATCAGCGGGCGGTCCGCGCGTCCGTCATAGCGCAACAACAGTTCACGCAGTCCGCCGGCCGCCGTCGCCAGCACTATGTCGTTGAACGTCACGCCGAGCGCTTTGGCCGTCTCCTTGACTTCGGCCAACGACAGTGACGCCGTCGCGAACGTCCGTGCCGGAGAGACCACATGGTTGAGGAAAGTGGGTGGTGTCTTGAACATCTTGGCCAGGTCCGGATGATCGCTGCGCTCTTTCGTGCGCCGACGCAGCCGAGAGATTCCCCGCGCGGCATCGCGTGCCAACTGGGGCAGCGCGGCGACATGCGCGACGTGGTCGCGGCCCGCCGCTGCCAGTAGTTCGGACGTCGACGGGTCCTCACACACCGGGTACTCATCGCTTTCGTCGGCGGCCGAGCCGGACAGGTCCATCAAACGGGCGAGCAGATTGGCCGAGGCCACCCCGTCAGCCAAGGTGTGGTGCACCTTGCCGATGAGCGCGAAACGGTCGTCGGCCATGCCCTCGGCGAAATGGAACTCCCACAGCGGGCGGCTGCGGTCCAGCGGTGTGCTCGCGATCTGACCGATCACTTCGTCGAGTTCGCGACGGCCGCCAGGAGCGGGCACCTGCACGCGACGCAGGTGGTAGTCGAGGTCGACCGGACAGTCTTCCAACCACATGGGGTGGTGCAGTTTCCACGGGATGTCGATCAGCCGGTATCGCAGCGGTTCGAGTAGGTGCAGTCGGTGTGCAACGGTCTTTGTGAACACGTCGAAGGCGAACCCACCCGGATAGTCGGCGGCGTGGATGATCGCCACCTTCAGCGTGTGGGTGTGCAGATTAGGCGTCTCGCTGTACAGCAGCATCGCATCCATGCCATTGAGTCGCTTCACACCCCACCCTTTCGGACGGGTCCTATGCAACCACCCTCCAACCATGATCTCCGAGGTTTCGGCGAACGGGCGGGCGCAGCGGGGACGTGTTCTAGGTGCTGATGGCGTCCAGCGCTGTGCGCGTCTCGAGGTCGATGAATGCGGCGCCGTACCGCTGGGCCAACGCGAGACAGATGTCGGCCCCCTGCCAGGCGTCCCCGCCGGACAGCGTCGCCATCCAGATCGCCAGCCCGTGCGCGACGGATGCGCGGTAACGCAGCCACACCTCGTCGGCGCCGGGCAGCTCGTCGGCGGGCAGATCGAGGGCACCGCGGTATTCGTTGAGCAGGTCCCGTTCTCCGGCCCTGCGGTCCTCGATGGTGAGCGCGCCTTGCAGGAAGTAACCGAGATCGAGCGACCAGTTTCCGCGCCGGGCCATCTGCCAATCCAGGAACCCGACCTCGTCGTTCGGCAGGACGTACGTGTTGCCGATGTGGGGGTCGCCGTGCAGCAGCGTCTGGGTGGAACGGGTCAGGCTGCCGATGTAGCGGGCCCAGATATCGACGAAGAGATCGGTTCCACTGAGCGCGAGAATCTCGGGCGCCACGGTGTCGCCCAGCCGCTCGTTGGCGATGTGCAACGGCGCGTACTGCATGCCTTCGAATGCGACGAACGGTTCGAGCCAGCCGAGCGTCGGAAAGGTGTCGAGGCGGTCACCCCAAAACTGGCTGTGCATGCGCGCGAGCCCGCGCACCCCACTCGCTACCTGATCGATCGACATCGGACGAGTCGAGTCTCGCGGGTCCGCACCCCTGGCGACGACGTCCTCCATGACCATCAAGAAGTTCGAGCGATCCTCGTCGATCAGCGCCGTGTAGACGGTCGGGTGGTCGAGCGGTAGCTCGACGCCCGAGGTGAACAGTCGCGGTTCGTGATACAGCCCGCTCGTCAGCGCGACGAGCTCGGCGTGGTCGGGGTCGACGGCCTTGGCGAACACCGTCGCCGGGCCTGACCCAGCCGAATACGTCAGCGCCAACCGCGCCCTCTTGTTGGTGCCGTCGTCGCGGAGCACCACGCTCACCCCGTCGACCACGGCCTCGGGATGGTGCCGCGCTAACGCGGCCGTCATCCAATCCGGCGTGATGTCATCCCATCCCCGTGGGAGCGAGAGCTCTGCGACAGTCACTGTGGGTCAGCCTATTTCAGACAACTGCCGCCGTCGACGGGCAGGGTCACACCCGTGACATAGCGCGCCTCGTCGGAGGCCAGGAACAGCACGGCGTTCGCGACGTCCTCGGGCTCGACCCAGCCGATGGGCAGCGTATGCATCATCTGTCCGACGACCTTCATGTCCTCGGGGCCCGGGTTCTCCAGATCGGGACGGAACAGCCGCATAGTGCCGTCGTTCATGAACAAGGGTGTGTTCACGTTGGTCGGGTGCACCGAGTTGACGCGGATGTTCTGGGCGCCGAGTTCGACGGCGAAGGTGCGCATCAGGCCCACCACACCGTGTTTGGCGGCGACGTAATGGCCGGTGTGCGGATAGGCCTTCAGGCCGCCAACGGAGCTGGTCAGGATGATCGAGCCGCCGCGGCCGCCCTCGAGGACGTGCGGCACGCCGGCCTTGACGGTCTTCCATACCCCGCCGAGGTTGATGTCGATCATGGCGGTCCAGTCGACTTCACTTGTCTTGTCCAGTGTTTGGCCACCGTTGCCGATGCCGGCGTTGGCAACGATGATGTCCAACCGACCCAGCTGCTCGACGCCAGCATCGACCGCAGCCTTCAGTGCGTCGTAATCGCGGACGTCGACCTCAGCGGTGTAGATGCGACGGTTGTGGCCCTTCACCAGATCGGCGGTCTCGGCCAGGTCTTCGGGGGAGGACGCCTCGATCAGGTCGACGGTGTCGATCTTCTTGCAGATATCGACTGCGATGATGTCGGCGCCTTCGGAGGCCAGTCGCACCGCGTGCGCGCGACCCTGTCCGCGTGCCGCGCCGGTGATGAACGCGACCTTGCCTTCTACACGTCCTGCCATGTCTTTGGTGTCCTTCGGTGGTGGTGGGTGTTATCGATATTCAGAAAAAATTCAGGAAACGAAGGTGGGCATGGATTTCCAGCCACGAACCGCCGTGGTCTGGGAAGGATGCGCGTTCGGCCAGTCGACCTCCCACGTCGGGAATCTCTTGAGGATCTCCTCGAGCGCGATGCGACCCTCGAGGCGCGCCAACGCATTACCCATGCAGAAATGGGTGCCAGCGCCGAATGTCATGTGCGAGTGCTGCTCTCGGTGGATGTCGAACACATCGCCATTCGGAGGGAAGCGCCGCTGGTCACGGTTGGCGGCGCCGATCAGCAGCAGAATCGCGCTGCCCTCCGGGACCGTCTGACCGTAGTGCTCAGTGTCACGCGCGACGTAGCGGGCCATCTGCAGGGCCGGTGGCTCCCAGCGCAAGATCTCCTCGATCGCCTGTGGAATCAGGGCGGGGTTCTCCACCAGTTCCCGACGCTGGTCGGGGTTTTCGGCCAACGTCTTACCCGCCCAGCCGATCAGTCGGGTCGTGGTCTCTGCCCCCGCCGTCGCGACGACGGTCAGGTACATGAGCAGCTCTTCTCGCCGCAGCCGCCGCACGGTACCGGTCTCGTCGGTGAATTCGACGTTCAGCAGGTCCGTCATGATGTCATCGGAAGGATGTTCGGTGCGGTAGTCGATGAACTCGGCGAACACCTCGCCGGTGGCCATCAGGTCGAGTTCCTTGCTCTCCAGGGTGGCTTCTCCGTGGTCGGCGACCCGGCGCTGATGCTCTTCAGGAATGCCCAGCAGCATCCCGATCACTTTCATGGGCATCTGCTCGCCGAGGTCGTTGACGAAATCGAATCGGCCGGTGCCCACCAGAGGGTCGAGGCAGCGGGCGGTGAACTCGCGGATCTGCGGTTCCAGGGCCAACACCTTGCGTGGCGTGAACATCCGCGATAGCAAGTTGCGCTGGATGTTGTGGAGCGGTGGATCCTCGAAAATCAGTGTGCCGGGCGGGATCTCCATACCGGACTTGATGATCTCGAGCAGGGCACCGCGACCGGAGATGAACGTCTCGTGGTCGATCAGCGCCTTGTTGACATCGTCGTAGCGGCTCAACGCGTAGAAGTCATGCTTGTCGTTGTAGTACAGCGGTGCTTCTTCGCGGATTCGGGCGAACACCGGGTACGGGTTCATGTTCAGCTCGACGCTGTACGGGTCGTAGTACAGCTCGTCCGCTGTCGCGGCATCCTGCACGTCGGAGTTTTCAGCACTGATCGTCACGGGTCGCCTCTCGCTGGACCAGGGAGTTGTAAGACAAATGGCTGCAATCTGTCTCACAACTCTGGCATCGGCGCCGCAATGGTGTCAACAGCAGACTCGTTTCGGGCAATTTATACTCTCCGCTTAACAGAATCGGCTTCTCATTGTGCGTCCGCGAAGCGTAAAAGGGCCTCCTGGCCGTACGACGCGACCAGTACGCCGTCCTCGGTGAGCACGTCGCCGCGACCGAAGCTCCGGCCATGCGCCAGCGCCGGGCTGTGCTGGCGCAACAGCAACCAGCCGTCGGTACGGAAGGGGCGATGGAACCACACGGTGTGCGAGGTGACGGCCGAGGTGAACGTCGTGCCATTGCCGCGCTGGTCTGCGCCGTCGATCGGACGCAGCGCCGTGCCGATCAGCGTCAGATCCGTGGCGTAGGCCGCCAGGGCCTGCGCCAATTCGGGGTCGACCGCCGGCGTGCGCATCCAGAACTCGAATTGCGGCGGGCCGGTTGTGGCGACGTTGAGGTCGACCGCCGCCCGCGTCTCCCAGGGGATCAAGTCGAGCGGGATCTCATACTCGGGGCCGAGCACCGGTCCGGCGTCTTCGATGTCTTGGCGCTCGGGGCCGCCTTCAACGGCATGCATGCTGATCGTCGCAGTCGCGATGACGCCACGGCTCTGCGTCGCGGTGATGGTGACCGCGGCGAACGACCGTCCTTCGTGGGCACGAAGGGCCTGATAGCGGACCGGCTCGTCGGCCCGGCCCTCCCGAGTGAACACCGCGTGCTGGGATTTGACGACCTTGTCCGGGCAGGTCAGCGAGGCGATCCGGAGAAACTGGCCAAGGAGTTGGCCACCGAACACCCGGTGGTAATCCAGCTGCTGGTTTCGGCCCTCGAACTCTGCCGTTCCGCCGTTGTCCGTGGACGTTTCGACGATGTCCAGGCATCCGAGCAGATCGGTCCAGAGATCGGGCACCCGCCCAGTGTAAGTCAGATTCTCTCGGACGAGAACGTAATTCTCGGGTCCGGTTCAGGCTACCTGGCCGCGAAGCCGTGCGCGCAGAAGTCCCAGAGTTCGTCCGCGCTGATGGGGTGCGCTGCCGGGTCTTCGGACTCCTGGCCGCTGGACTGGGCCGCGTTGAACATCACGGTCTGCATCGTCATCGCAGCCATTCGCTTGGGGTTGATATCGGCACGCAGCTGACCTGCGGCGCTGGCCTCTTCCATGAGTTCGGTCAGCAGGGCGAGCAGCGGCGCGTGGGCGATCTTCACCTCGGACGGATGAGACACCAGAAGGCGCGGCGCGAAGTCGGTGAAAAGTGGTCGCTTGGCCGTTGGGTCCGGCCGTGACGACTCGAACAGCAGCTGGATCGCGACCTTCAGCCGCTCGATCGGCTCGTCCGGGCCACTGGTGGCCGCGCGGATCTGGTCGGCAGACCGGGAGAGGGCGTCTTCGAACAAGGCCAGAAGCAACTCGTGTTTACCGTCGAACTGCAGGTAGAAGCTTCGCAAGGACTGACGTGAGCGGTCGACTACCTCTTGCACGGTGAAGTCGGTGCTGCCCTTTTCGATGATGATCGCCTGGGCGGCGTCGAGGAAACGCTGAACGCGCTGCGCGGCCCGGAGCTTCGCGGTTTTGATCGATCGCTCGACCGCGCGTTGCTTCCAGGCGGGTTCTTCGCTGGGAATTGTCACCGGCTGCTCGGATGCTGCCCGAGTGGGGAGAACATGGACTGACTGTACCGGAGAACGCCTTGCCATTGCGGTCCTCGACCCCCTCGCGGCCAACGTGTCAGAGATTGTAACTTTCTCACTCGGAGAATAGTATTCTCCTTTTACTGGTAACAGAAGTCTTACCAAAAATCTGATCTGCTGGGAGCGCTGTGCAGCTGACCTTCGATGCTGACGTCGAGGCGTTCCGTGCGGAGTTTGTCGCGTTCCTCGACAAGCATCTGCCCGACGATGCCGAGGCGCTCGAACGTTCGGGGTCCAGCAGCCACGTTCCTGATTGGGCCCGGCGCTGGCAGCGGCTGATGTTCGACAACGGCTGGCTGCTGCCCGGCTACCCGCCCGAGTTCGGTGGACGCAACGCCACGATCCTGCAGCAGTACGTCCACCAGGAGGAACTGGCGCGTCGCAGGACCTACCTCACCTTCAATCCGCAGGGCGTTGGCATCATCTCCGCGTCGCTGATCTCGTTCGGAACTCCCGAGCAGCAGCAGCGCTGGGCTGTCCCAATTCTGCGGGCCGAAATGACCGCGTCGCTGGGAATGAGTGAGCCGGGCGCGGGTTCCGACCTCGCGTCGCTGCGCACCCGCGCCGACACCGATGGCGACGAGTTCGTGGTGAACGGGCAGAAGGTGTGGACGTCGGGCGCCCACGACGCCGATGTGCTCTTGACTTTCGTTCGCACCGACCCCAATGCCGCCAAGCACAAGGGCATCAGCGTGCTGATGATCCCGACCGATCTGCCCGGCGTGGTGCGGCGTCCGTTCGCCTCGATGTGCGACGAGGGCGACGTGGACTTCAACGAGGTCTTCTTCAACGACGTCCGAGTGCCTGCCGAGAACCTCGTCGGTCCGCTGAACGGAGGCTGGCAGGTGGCCAGCGGATCACTGGGCCACGAGCGGAACATGCTGTGGCTCAGCTACGCCGACCGCCTGGAAGAACTCGTCGAGGACCTTCGTCCCGCCAGCGGGCTGGACCTGGATCGGTACGCCACGCTGGTCATGGACAACCACGCCCTTCGTCTACTCGGCTCGGTGGCGCTGGCGCAAGCCGCCCGTGGCGACGAGGACGCGGCGGCGCTGTCGGTGCTCAAGCTCTTCGGCTCCGAGGCCTCGCAGGCGGCATCCGAGCACGCGCTGGCCGCGGCTGGCGTCGACGCCTTCGCCTCTCCAGCCTTCTCGGGGTCGTACAGCGCGCGTCACCTCGACCTGTACAGAAGCGGTTGGTTCGAGCGCTACGTTCGCACGTTCGGCGGCACCATCGCAGGCGGCACATCCGAGATTCAACGCAACATCATCGCCCAGCGCCTGCTGGGTCTACCCCGCAATTAGGAACTGACGTGTACATCGACTACGAGGTCGGCGACAAGATCGCCACCATCACGCTGAATCGGCCCGAGGCCGCCAACGCCCAGAACATCGAGTTCCTCGACGAGTTGGACGCCGCGTGGACCCGCGCCGCCGAGGACCACGACGTCGCGGTGATCATCCTGCGCGCCAACGGAAAACACTTCTCCGCCGGCCATGATCTGCGCGGGGGCGGACCGGTCCCGGACAAGATCACGCTGGAGTTCATCATCGAGCATGAACACCGGCGCTACCTCGAGTACACGTTGCGGTGGCGCAACGTGCCCAAGCCCTCGATTGCCGCGGTTCAGGGCCGGTGCATCTCAGGCGGCCTGCTGCTGTGCTGGCCCTGCGACCTCATCCTGGCCGCGGACGACGCGCTGTTCTCCGACCCAGTGGTGCTGATGGGGATCGGTGGCGTCGAATACCACGGCCACACATGGGAACTGGGTCCCCGCAAAGCCAAGGAGATCCTCTTCACGGGTCGTGCGATGACGGCCGATGAAGTGGCCAGCACCGGAATGGTGAACAAGGTGGTGCCGCGCGACCAGCTCGATTCCGAGACCAGGGCGCTGGCCGAGCAGATCGCCAAGATGCCGACTTTCGCTCTGCGCCAAGCCAAACGGGCCGTCAACCAGACCCTGGACGTCCAGGGCTTCTACGCCGCCATCCAGTCGGTGTTCGACATCCACCAGACCGGCCACGGCAACGCACTGAGTGTGGGCGGTTGGCCGGTGCTGGTGAACCTCGACGAGATGAAGGCCAACATCCAGTAGGCGAGGCCGGACAAAGCGTGGTTGCGACTGTGCGGTTCCATACGGTCGCCCCGGCGCGTCACGGATGAAACCGCACAGTCGGCGCAGGCCTAGACGTCTCAGGCGCGGCCGGCCTCGGGGGAGACGTCGTATCGAGCGATGTATTCCGCGAACCGCTCCCTGATCTCACCGGCCTCCAGCCCGTAATCCTCGAGTCGATAGCCGTGGGTGCCGAACCGTCCCTTCGGGTTTGCCGTCACACATTCGGCGATGGCTGCGCGGCCTCCCTCGTCGAGATCACGTCCACATGCGGCGTAGATCTTCTCGACGGTACCGATCGGATCGCCGACGAGGTCGGCGTAGTGGACGTCGACGATCTCGCGCTCGGGATGCGCGCGCCGGAACGCTTCGATCCGGTCGATCGAGGTGGCCAGCAGCCCGGTCCAGTGCTCGGCGATGTATGCGATGTGGTCGGCGTCGCTGAATGTACCGGTGAGCGTCGAGATCAGGCTGCATGCCGAGGCGCAGAGCACGGCTGGATCGCGATGCAGCAGAATCAGTTTCGCATCGGGGTACTCCGCGTCCAGCGCGGGCAGCGCTATCGCGTGATTGGGGCTCTTCAACGTCCAGACGCCGCGGCGTCCGCCGCTTTGCAGGACCTGCAGCACCCGTCGGTGGTAGGCGTAGGCCGACGCGTAGTCTGCGGCGAGCAGCCACTGGCTGTAGTCGGGCACATTCGCCATCGCCTCCCAGGTCAGGCTCTTGAAATCCTGGCCGAGCAGGGTGATGCACTCGGTTGGACCATCGGCGTCCTCGTGATGAACGACCCTCATCCGCGGGTTCAGCGACTCCAGCATGTCGATGGCCTCGTTGGCGGCCTCCACCCGCGGGCCCGCGCGGTAGGTCTCTGGCGACGGCGGTGGCACGCTGTCGCCGGCCTCCCACCGCAGCAGCGCGCGGTTGGCCGGATCCTGGTCGAGCAGTTGACTGAGGAACGTCGTGCCCGCTCGGAACAGGCCGATCACCACCAGGGGTGCGTCAATCGGTTCGTCTCGAATCGCGGGATGTCGGTTGAGCCAGTCGTGGATGCGCAACCGGTTCGCCAGACCGCCGATGATGTTCTGCTCCAACGCGAACCGGCCGATGTCGTTGAGCTTGGCCTGCTCGCCGACCGATGCGCAGAGCACCGTGAGACCTTCGACGAAGTCGTGTGGACCGAAGTCGTCGGATCCGGCGGCTTCGACCGCGGCCGACATCACTGCGTCCGGCGTCAGCCCCGGCGCTTGTGTGCTAGTCACCGGCGACCAACACGACCGTGCGGCCTGTGGTGCGCCGCTGCTCATGGTCGTCGAGCGCCGCGGCGACCTGTTCCATGGCGATCGTGCGGCCGACCACAGGCCGAATCGACTGGGCGGCGACGAGTTCCAGCAGTGCCGCGTGCACCTCTCGACCGACCTCGGCGGGGAACATGTTGAGCCCGAAACGGCGGAAATCGACGGGAAGCTCACCGTAGCCGAGGATGACGCCGAGGACCGAGATGTTGCCCATCGACACCTTGCGCAGCGGGCGGCCGGTGAGACCAGACTGGGGATCGTCGTTGAAACCGACCGGTAGATAGCGACCTTCGCGCGCCATGCATGTCCACACGGTCTCAGTGCGCTCACCACCGACCAGGTCGACGGCGACGTCGGCGCCTCGCTTGTCGGTGCGTGCGATCACCTCGTCGAAGAGGTCGGCGCCGGTGTGGTCGATGAAGGAGGCGCCGAGTTCCTCGCACAGCCGCCCCTTTTCCGCGCCGCCGGCGACGGCGATGACGTCGGCACCTGCGGCGACGCCGAGCTGTATGACCGCCGTGCCGACCGCGCTCGCGCCGCCGACGACGAGCAGGGTCTCACCCGCCAGCAGCTTCGCGCGTCGATGCAGCGCCAGGTAACCGACGTGGAAGGGCAGCGTGAAGGCTGCGGCGGAGACATCGTCGAGATCAGGTGGTGCGTCGAAGGTTCCGGTCACCGGCGCCAGCGCGAACTCGGCCATGCCGCCGAGCGACTGGTTGGTCATCGCGACGACCCGTCGGCCAACCCATTCGTCGGCACCCTCGCCTGCGGCGTCGACCACGCCGCACACGTCCATGCCGAGGGTGAATGGGATCTGCCCCATGACGCTGGCCACCGTGCCGCGGCACCGGGCGATGTCACCGAAATTGACCGAGGCCGCCGACACCGCGATACGGACTTCTCCAGGGCCGGGTTCGGGGATCGGAACATCGGAGACCTCGAGCGCTTCTGCTGGGTCGCCGTGCTTGACGACGCGCACTGCCTTCACAGCGGTCAGGTTAGTAAGCAGGGGTGCTTATGTCAACGAGGCGCGGGCGCGGCCATGGCGGCGGCGGCCATCGCGACCAGGTTCGCGACGAACGGCTCGTGCTCGAGCTGCGGCCGACCGTGCCGCGTGCGTCGCTCCAGTAGCCGCGCACGGTCCGCGATCGCCCGCAGGATGAACATCACCATCAGCGAAAACCGTTCGGTGCGAAGTTCATCGGCCAGCTGTCCGGTGCGCTCGGTCAATAGCGCGAATACCTCATTGCCCCCGGTGCTGGCCAGCACGTCCTGCAACTCCGCGCTGTACTGCGCGCGATCCTCGCCGGTCAACTCGGCGATGATCAGCAGGCAGCACCGTCCGCGCCAATTGCTTTCCGCGAGTTCGGCCGCCGGTCGGACCAGGGCCTCGATGACGGGTTCGAGCGCCTTCTGGTGCCTCGCCACCTCGAGCAGCTCACCTTCACGTTGTGCGAGGAACGCCGCATGCCGATCGATTACCGCGCACAGCACACCGTCGCGTGAACCGAAGTGATAGGTCAACGCCGCCCGGTTGCGCTGTCCAGCTTGGCGAGTGATGTCGATGAGGGACGCGTTGAACACTCCGTCGCGAGCAAAGGCGCGGGCTGCGGCGTCCAGCAGTCCTGCCCTGGTCTTCGACGCGTCGGGTGGCACGCCGTGAAGTCTAGGCCCGCAGGTTGCGCGAGCGACCGCAAAATGCACGCCTCATGCGGCGTGCCGACGTGCAGACACGGTCGGTCGCGAAGAGGGGCTAGAGGTGCGCGAGGCGGGGGACCGAGCCACGCGCCCGCAGACCCGCACCGGCCCTGCGCGTGAGTTCCCTTGAGCTACCCAGCAACCCGTCGAGGACGAGGGCGCGTTCGATGTGGTGGTGCAGATCGTGCTCGGCGGTGAAGCCGATGCCGGCCAGCACCTGCTGACAATGCTTGGCCGCGGTGAGTGCGGCCTTGCCCGCGGCCGCCTTGGCCAGCAGCGCGGTCAGGTCGGGATTGTCGTCGCCGGGCAGGCTAAGGGTCGCTTCTGCGCCTTCGATCGCTACCAGCGTCTCCGCCAGCCGATGCCGGATCGCCTGGAAGGATGCGATCGGTTTGCCGAACTGGACTCGGTCCAGCGCATGCTGACGGGCCAGGGACAGCATGGCCCGAGCGGAACCCACCAACCACCAGCCGACGGCCCGGCGAGCGTCGGGGAGTCGCGGATGCCCACCTTCTTCCACCCGGCGCAGTGGCAGGCCGCCAAGGGCCGAGCTTTCGTCGGCGTCGGCGTAGTCCCACACCACCCATCCGCCGCCTGCATACGGCAGGGCGGGGTGCGAGCCTTCGTCAGGGCTGGAGGCCAGCAGCACGACGTCGTTGAGAACCGAAGCGTGCGAGCCCGTTTCGCCCAGCAGTCGAAACACGAGCGGTATCGCGACCTCGGACATGTCGGACAGCATCTCGGCCCAGCCCAGCTCGGCCAGTGCGGCATCCAGTTCGGCGCCGGAGGTGCACAGCATCGTCTTGCGCAGACCGTCCTCGAGCAATTCGAGAGATTCGGTGTCCCACTCTTGTCCAGGCACGCTCACTCCTTCCCGAGGTCGAGCAGGCGGCGGGCGATGATGTTGCGTTGCACCTCGGCGGTACCGCCGTAGATGGTGGCCGCCCGGGAATACAGGTATTCGGTGCGCCATTCGGTGTCGTCGAGCTCGATGACACCCGGCAGCAGATCGTGCGCGGAGTTGTAGAGCCGCTGTTCGGCGCCTGCCAACAAGACCTTGTCGATCGACGTATCCGGTCCGAGCTTGTTGCCGTCGGCCAGCCGGAGCTGGGTGGCCCGGGACCGGCAGCGCAAAGTGTGCAGCGCCAGATACGTTTCGCCCAGGTCCGAATCCGCTGCCTGGCCGAGGTGCTTGACCCGACCGACCAGCGCGTCGAACCGTGAGTACAGGTAGGCGATGCGCTGCCAGAAACACGTCGAGCGCTCATACGGCAGCAGGTCCATCGCGAGTTGCCAGCCGTCGCCGGGGTTTCCGAGCATGCGATCGGCAGGCACCACCACGTCGTCGAAGTAGACCTCGCAGAACTCGTCGACGCCGTGCATCGTGCGCAGCGGGCGGACGTCCACGCCCGGGCTGTCCATGTCGACGAAGAAGGCGGTGATCCCCGAATGCCCCTCACCCGTCCGGGTGAGCAGGACGCACCGCTTCGCGTACTGCGCGAAGCTGGTCCACACCTTCTGTCCGTTGATCACCCAGTCCCCAGTATTGGAGCCACGCTGCTCGGCGCGCGTGGTCAGCGATGCCAGGTCACTGCCCGAGCCTGGCTCGGAGAAGCCCTGGCACCAGGTCTCTTGTCCTGACAGCAGCCGGGGCACCATCTCGGCGGCGAGCTCGGGTCGCGCGTAGTCGATCAACGTCGGGGTCAGCACTTCGAGCATCGAGTACGGTCCGGGGTCATCGAGGCGACGGCCGACCACCTCCTCGCCGACGATCGCACGCAGGATCATCGGACCGCCGAGTCCGCCTGCGGATTCGGGCCAGCCCCAGCGCATCCAGCCCGCCTCGTAGAGCTCCTTGAGCACACGGGCGTGCTGCGCGTGCCGGGCGTCGAGTGAGTGGTCGCCGGGCGGCGGGGTCAGGTCATGGCCGTCCAGCCAGGAGACCAACTGCGACCGGAACTCGGCGACGGTTTCGAATTCGGTGCCGGTCGTCAGGTCGCTGGTCATTCGGCCTCCGGAGTCGCCCCGGCGGCGACATCGGCCTCCGGAGTCGCCCCGGCGGCGACATCGGCCTCCGGAGCCGCCCCGGCGGCGACATCGGCCTCCGGCCGACCGATCGCGTGCGGGCGGCCGGAATCGTGCTCTCCGCTGCGCCGGATGAACGTCATCGCGCGGGTCTTCAGCCGCCAGCCGTCATCGGTGCGCACGTAGGTGTCGTTGTAGTAACCGATGCGCATATCGTGTTTGGAGTGCTCGATGAAGCACAACGGCTGCGTCCCCGTGGCTTTGTCCGGATCCTCACCGTCGAGGTCTATCAGTGCGGTGCCCGTCATGAACAGACCCTTGGGAGCCGCGTCGACGAGTTCGGGGAAGCGCGCCAACGTGTAGGTGGAGCCGAATGCGCTGTACGTGCCGTCGGGGGTGAACACCGAGATCAGCCCGTCGATGTCGCCCTGGGTGATCGTGACCGCGTACTTCGCGAGCGTCTGCTGGATCTCGACCAGATCCTCAATTCGATTGGTCATGTCGGTAGACCTTACCGCCCTTCATTACAAAGAATACGTCTCGTGTAACGCCGATATCGGCCAGCGGATCTCCTGGGACGGCAATGATGTCCGCGAGGCACCCCTCGGCGATGCGGCCGAGGTCCGGCTTGTTGATCAGATCGGCGGCGACCACAGTGGCCGCTCGCAGCACTGCCGCGGGCGGCATGCCCCAGTCGACGAGGGTGACGAGTTCATCGGCGTTACGGCCGTGGGGGATCGCCGGAGCATCGGAACCGACGGCGATCTTAACGCCGGCCTCGTATGCCGCCTTGATCGACGTACGAGCCTTGGGGAACATCTCGGCGGCCTTGTCCTGCAGCTCCTTTGGCGCCTTCGACACGTCCATCGCCTCGGCCAATCGGCGGGTGGTCACCAGCCATCGGTCGTTGTCGACCAGCATCTGGATCGCCTCGTCGTCCATCAGGAAGCCGTGCTCGATGCAGTCGATGCCGCATGCCACGGCGTGCTTGACCGCTTCCGCACCGTGGGTGTGCGCCGCTACCCGCAGGCCGCGCCGGTGGGCCTCATCGACGATCGCCCGCAGTTCCTCGTCCGAATAGTGCTGCGCGCCGGCCTCTCCGGTCATCGACATCACGCCGCCAGAAACGCAGACCTTGATCAGCTGTGCGCCGTGCTTGATCTGATAGCGCACCGCTTTGCGGATCTCGTCGACGCCGTTGGCGATGCCCTCTTCGATCGTCAGCTCCAATGCCCCCGGCATGAACGCGGCGAACATCGTCGGGTCAAGGTGCCCACCCGTCGGCGTGATCGCGTGGCCGGCGGGAACGACTCGTGGTCCGTCGACCAGGCCCGCTTCGATGGCGCGCGACAGTGCGACGTCCAGGAGATAGCCGCCGGTCTTGACGAACAGGCCGAGGTTGCGGACGGTCGTGAAGCCAGCGCGCAGTGTGCGACGGGCGTTGCCGATCGACCGAATCGTCCTGGTGGGCGGGTCATCCTGGACCTGGGACAGGCCCGGCGTCTCGCCGCGCCCACCCATGAACAGGTTGACCTCCATGTCCATCAGGCCGGGGAGCAGGATCGCATCACCGAGATCGATGACGGTCGAACCCTCCGGCGCATCGCCACCAATGCCGACGATCACGCCGTCGGCGACGTGAACGACTGCGGGCCGGACGATCTCGCCGGCGTCGACGTCGACATAACCCGCGGCTTTGACGGTCAGTGTCGTGGGAGAGGCCACGCCTAGACCACCGGCTCCTTGATCAGCTTGATGTAGGCCGCACCGCTGTCGAGTACGCGCGGCTGTTTCCACACCTCGATCGGGAAGCTCACCATCACGATTGACTGTCCCAGATGGACCAACGCCTTGGCGTCGTCCGGCATACCCGCGAGCGGGAACCGGGCATCGACGTAGACCATGATGTCCTCGAGCCGCTTCATCCCGGCGTCGTAGAGCTCCTGCATTTCGTCCATCGTCGAGTTGAGGCGCTTCTGGTAGCGCTCCTCCTCGGTGGGCAGGCACCAGTCGCTGAACCGTTCGAGATCGGCGAATTCCTCGGGCAGCTTAGACATTCGCTGACTCCTTCTCGCTGGCGGCGTGCTTGCCGTTCGTTCCGTTGCCGTTGGCGAGGGCGGCCTTGTAGCGGTCCACGTACTGATGGGCGGTCATGTGCAGGTGGCGTAGCAGGATTTCCTGGTCGCACAGCGGGAACTCGGTGACGGCGCGGGTGCCGATCTGCGTCTGCGTCGCCTCCAGAGTGTTCGCGTCTTGGAACGCGTACTCCTTGAACGTCACCGCAGCCAGCTCCTGAGAGAGCCGTTCGCGCAGGTTCTTCGGCGGCACGAAGTACAGGTCGGCCTCGAAGATGTGCGAGTCGACGCTGGTCGGCCAGTAGTTGTACGTCAGGTACCAGCCCGGCGCCCAGAACAGCAGCGTCCAGTTCGGGAAGAACTCAAAAGAGTCTGTCCCCCAGGTCTTGTGCCGACCCGGGTTGATGGCGGGTGGCAACTCGTCGGGCAGGATCCCGTCGATGTCCGGTCGGTCCCACGGCCCGAACAGACCGCTGTGCAGGATCTGCTCGATGGGCTTGACCATGTTGATGTCCTTCGGCGGGGACATGCCGCCCCACGACGACACCATCGAATGATCGCCCTTGATGTCGTAGGCCAGTGCTTCGAAGCCGAACTTGGCCAGCTTCTCGGCCTCCTCCTTCTCCGCCTGTTTCATGTGCAGGATCGGCGCATGGTAGAACTCGGTGAACGCGTCGATGAACAGTTTCCAATTGGCTTTGACCTCCGAGCGGTAGCTGTAGTGCTCGGTCATCTCGTGGAACGGGTATCCCTTCAGGCCCTCCCCGAACTCGCCGAGGTAGTCCACCAGCGGCTCGGCGTCGTCGTCGAAGTTGACGAAGATGAAACCTTCCCAGACCTCGCAGCGCACCGACTTCAGCGGGTAGTCCGCCTTGTCGACGTCGAAGAACTCGCCCTCCTGCTGGATGAACGTGAGGTCACCTTTGAGGTCGTAGCGCCAGGCGTGGTACTTGCAGACGAACTGACGGCAGGTGCCCGAGACCTCTTCGCCCGGATAGTCGTTCCATACCAGCTTGTTACCGCGGTGGCGGCACATGTTGTAGAAGGCGCGAATGGTGCCGTCCTTGTCCTTGTTGACGATGATGGACGTGCCGGGGCCGACAGAGGGCATCTCGCGGGTGAAGTAACTGCCCGTCCTGGGCAGCTGTTCGACGCGCCCGAGGTGTAGCCAGGTCTTGCGGAAGATGGCCTGCTGTTCAAGCTTCCAGTGCTCGGGGTCGATCGAGTCGGTGTAGTCGACCGGAGCGGTCCCCAGTTCCGGCCAGTTCTCGGTCCAGCTGCCTACATCCGGCTTCTTGAAAAACGCCACGGTGGTTACCTCTCCTCGTCGGGTTCGACGCCAAAAGTGTTGATGGCCATGGCGAGTGCGCCATAGCAGCCGATCGTGAAGACGAGATCCATCCGTTGGCGCTCGTCGAGGTGCTCCGAGAGCGTCGCCCATGTCGCGGCGGAGACCTCTGACTGGTCTTCGAGTTCGTCAACGGCGGCAAGGACGGCGCGGTCGAGTTCGTCGACGGCTTCGCCGCGCTGGATGCCGTCGATGAGCTCATCGCTGAGGCCGGCCTCGCCGCCCATGCGGACGTGGTGGCGCCATTCGTACTCGCAGTTGCGCCGATGCGCGACGCGCAGGACCGCGAGCTCGCGCAACCGGTCGGGCAGCGGCGAGCTGAACATCAGATGGTTGTTGAAGCGAAGGAAGGACCTGGTCAGCTTGGGGTGGCGGACGAGCGTCGCGAGCAGATTGCCCGCCGCCTCCGGGTTGCGCCGCTCCGGGGGCAGCATGCCGGACAACGCGTGGTCGACGGCGTCATCCCACTGGTCCGCGGGGAGCGGGGGCACACGCACCGGGCGCTTCCTCTCGTTCACGAGAATCAGGTTCTCATATTTCGCCAATAGATTTCCACCTTTCCTTTGGATGGTCAATCCCGATCGATAGATGTGCCGGTCAGTGGGCTGTCACTTGGGCCCAACGCTGCTGCAAGAAGGCCATGCGGGCGTTTCCGGACATTGATTCTCGTCGCAAGAGAAGCTAGTTTCCTTAGATAGAGAACACCACTGGGTAACTAGTGTGGTGTCAGTGTCGTATCGCACATGACTTCGATGAGAGGGAACAGGCGTGAATAAAGAAGACATGATCCTGATCAGCGTTGATGATCACATCGTCGAGCCGCCCGACATGTTCAAAAATCATCTGCAGAAGAAGTATCTGGATGAGGCGCCGCGGTTGGTGCACAACCCCGATGGCAGCGATACCTGGCAGTTCCGCGACATTGTGATCCCGAACGTGGCATTGAATGCGGTGGCCGGCCGGCCCAAGGAGGAGTACGGCCTGGAGCCGCAGGGGCTCGACGAGATCCGGCCGGGCTGTTACAAGGTCGATGAGCGGGTCAAGGACATGAACGCCGGCGGCATTTTGGGTTCGATGTGTTTTCCGTCGTTTCCCGGGTTCGCGGGGCGGTTGTTCGCCACCGAGGACCAAGAGTTCAGCTTGGCGCTGGTGCAGGCCTACAACGACTGGCATGTCGAGGAGTGGTGTGGGGCTTACCCGGCCCGGTTCATTCCGATGACGTTGCCGGTGATCTGGGATGCCGAAGCCTGCGCGGCCGAGATCCGGCGCAACGCCAAACGCGGCGTGCACTCGTTGACGTTCAGCGAGAACCCCTCGGCGATGGGGTATCCGTCCTTCCACGATTTCGATTACTGGAAGCCGATGTGGGATGCCCTGGTTGACACCGACACGGTGCTCAACGTGCACATCGGGTCCTCGGGCCGGTTGGCGATCACCGCGCCGGATGCGCCGATGGACGTGATGATCACCCTGCAGCCGATGAACATCGTGCAGGCCGCCGCGGATCTGTTGTGGAGCCGGCCGATCAAGGAGTACCCGGATCTGAAGATCGCCCTGTCCGAGGGTGGCACCGGCTGGATTCCGTACTTCCTGGAGCGTGCTGATCGCACCTATGAGATGCATTCGACGTGGACCGGTCAGGATTTCGGCAAGCAGAAGCCCTCTGAAGTGTTCCGCGATCACTTCCTGACGTGTTTCATCTCCGATCATGTCGGTGTGCAGCTGCGCAACGACGTCGGGATCGACAACATCTGCTGGGAAGCCGACTACCCGCACTCTGACTCGATGTGGCCCGGTGCCCCCGAGCAACTCGACGAGGTCCTCAAAGAGCACAACGTCACCGACGTCGAGATCAACAAGATGACCTACGAGAACGCCATGCGCTGGTATCACTGGGACCCGTTCACCCACATCACCAAAGAACAAGCCACCGTCGGAGCCCTGCGCAAAGCCGCCGAAGGCCACGACGTCAGCACCCAGGCGCTTTCGAAGAAGGAGAAGACGGGCGCCAACTTCGCCGACTTCGCGGCGAACGCCAAGGAACTGACCGGCAACAAGGACTGAGTCTTTGCGATTTCGGCGTGCCTGGTAACGCTCAGCGAGACCCAGCACGCCGAAATCGCCGTGCAATAGAGGAGAACACGTGGCCGGGGGTATGAGTTTCGAGCTGACCGAGGATCAGCAGATCATCCGGAAGTCCGTCGCGGAGCTGTGCAGCAGGTTCGACGACGAGTACTGGATGAAAAAGGATCTGGCGCACGAATTCCCGCAGGAGTTCTACGACGCAATCTCTTCCGGCGGCTGGCTGGGTATGACCATCCCCGAGGAGTACGGCGGGCACGGGCTTGGCATCACCGAGGCGACCCTGTTGCTGGAGGAGGTCGCTCGATCGGGTGCGGCGATGAACGGCGCCAGCGCCATCCACCTCACGATCTTCGGGATGCAGCCCGTCGTCAAGCATGGCTCCGACGAACTCAAGGCCGCGACGCTGCCGCGCATCGTCAACGGTGATCTGCACGTGTGCTTCGGTGTCACCGAACCCGGTGCGGGACTGGATACCTCGCGCATAACCACCTTTGCCAAACGCGAGGGTGACAACTACCGCATCAACGGCCGCAAGGTGTGGATCTCCAAGGCGCAGGAATCGGAGAAGATTCTTCTTCTCACCCGCACCACGCCGTTCGATCAGGTCACCAAGAAGACCGACGGGATGACACTCTTCCTGACCGATCTGGATCGCGACCACGTCGACATCCGGCCGATCAAGAAGATGGGCCGAAATGCCGTGAGCTCCAACGAGGTCTTCATCGACGACCTCATCGTCTCGGAGAAAGACCGTGTCGGTGAGGAAGGCAAGGGGTTCAAGTACATCCTCGACGGGCTGAACCCTGAACGAATGCTCATCGCGGCGGAGGCGCTGGGCATCGGACGGGTGGCGTTGGAGAAGGCCGTGAAATACGGCAATGAGCGCATCGTCTTCGACCGTCCGATCGGCATGAACCAGGGATTGCAGTTCCCGCTTGCCGATTCGTTGGCGCGCCTGGATGCCGCCGAACTCGTGCTGCGCAAGGCCTCGTGGCTCTATGACAACGGGAAGCCCTGCGGGCGCGAGGCGAATACCGCCAAATACCTTTGTGCCGATGCTGGATTCGGTGCCGCGGACCGTGCCCTGCAGCTGCACGGCGGCATGGGCTATTCCGAGGAGTACCACGTGTCGCGGTACTTCCGTGAGTCGCGGCTGATGAAGATCGCGCCCGTCAGCCAGGAGATGATCCTGAATTTCCTGGGCGAGCACGTCCTCGGAATGCCAAGGAGCTACTGATGCCGAACTATTTCGACCTGACCGGTCGTGCGGCGCTGGTTACCGGCGCGGGCGCGGGCGGTGGCATCGGGGCGGCGGTGGCGGCGGCACTGGCTGACGCGGGCGCCGCGGTCCTGGTAACTGACATCGATGCGGACGCGGCATCGGCTGTGGCGGAACGCATCCGGGCGAATGGCGGCAAGGCCGACTCGTGCGCGCTGGACGTGAGTGATCGAGGCGCCGCGGACGCGGCGGCCGCGCAAGCCGCGGGGCTCGGCGGGGGAGCGCTGCACATCCTGGTGAACAACGCCGGTGTGACGTCGCCCGCGATGTTCGGCAAGCTGACGGACGAGACATTCCGGTTGACGTTCGACATTCACGTCATGGGCACGTTCCACTGCACCCAGGCCGCATTGCCGCACATTCCGACGGACGGCACCGGCCGCATCATCAACGTGACGTCGGCGGCGGGCCTCACCGGAACTCTCGGTCAAGTCAACTATTCCGCGGCGAAGGCCGGCCTCATCGGCTTCACGAAATCACTCGCTCGCGAACTGGCCTCGAAGAACATCATGGTGAACGCCCTTGCACCGCTTGCTGCGACGCCCATGACGGAGACAATCCGCACCAACGAGAAGTTCGCGGCCAACATGATGAACCGGATTCCGCTGAAGCGATGGGCCGGGCCCGAGGAGGTCGCAGGCGCATTCGTCTTCATGGCTTCCGACGCGGCGTCATACATCACCGGGCAGGTGCTGCCGGTCGACGGCGGCATGGTTATGTAGCCACATGAATGCGCCGTTGGCGGGCGTGACCGTCGTCGCGATGGAGCAGGCTGTCGCCGCCCCGATGTGTACCCGCGTGCTCGCCGATTTCGGGGCGCGCGTGATCAAGGTGGAGAACCCCAACGGCGGCGACTTCGCCCGCGCCTACGACGACGTCGTGAACGGTCCGGGGGGCCTCGCCGCCCACTTCGTGTGGTGCAACCGGGGCAAGGAGTCGGTCACTCTCAACACAAAATCGCCGCAGGGCTTGGAACTGCTGCACCGGCTGCTCGACAAGGCCGATGCGTTCGTCTCCAACCTTGCACCGGGATCCACGGCCAGGATGGGCATCTCCGCCGCCGACCTCACGCAACGTCACCCCAACGTCATTCCCGTAGAGATCGACGGCTACGGACCGGGCGGACCCATTTCCCACAAGCGCGCGTACGACCTTCTCGTGCAAGCGGAATCGGGGTCATGTGCCATCACCGGCTATCCCGGAATGCCCGCCAAGCCTGGGCCCGCGATGGCGGATTTCACGACGGGCCTCTACGCCGCGATCTCGATCCTCGCGCTGTTGTTCGCGCGGGGAAATCGCTCAGCGGGCGGCGTGGCACCTTCGGTCGAGCTGAGCCTGTTCGACGTGATGACCGACGTCATGGGCTACGCGCTGACCTACACCCAGCACTCGGGGATCGACCAGCAGCCCCTTGGCGTCGGATCACCCGCCGTGGCGCCCTACGGCGCGTTTCGGACCCGCGACGGTCAGACGGTGGTGCTCGGGACAACGAACGACCGCGAGTGGCAGCGGGTCGCCACGGAGATCATCGATCGGCCGGACCTGGCCGACGATCCGCGGTTCGCCACCAACCCAGGGCGCTGCGAGCACAGAGAGATCCTGGACGACGCCATCGGATCCTGGTGTGCGCAGCATGATCTCGCGGATATCCAGAAGACTGCCGATGCCGCGGGCATCGGTAACTCGCGCTACAACCTGCCGAGCGAAGTGGTGGTCCATCCTCAATTGACCGCGCGCGATAGATGGCGCACGGTAGGCACATCGGCGGGCGACATCCAGGCATTGCGTCCGCCGCCGGTGATCAGTGGATTCGAACAGCCGATGGGTGCGGTGCCGGGGTTGGGTGAGCACACGGACACCGTCCTCGGTGAATTGGGCCTGACCACGGAAGAACTCAGCAGGCTTCGGGCTGACGGCGTGATCGGGCCGACGTACTCATGAGCTCAGAACAAATGTTGCTCATCTTCGACGACGCGGGCGTTCGGACGCTCACGCTGAATCGGCCCGATCGCAAGAACGCGATCAACCCACAGCTGTGGGAGGAGCTGGCCGACGCCCTGCGCGACGCCGCGCGAGACACTGAGTTGCGGGCGCTGGTGATCACCGGGGCGGGCGGTGCGTTCTGCTCCGGAGCCGACATCTCCACGGGCGAGGACATTCATCCCCGGCACAAGCTGCGCCGACTCACCGAGGTGGCGCTCGCACTGCACGAACTCACCGTTCCGACCGTTGCGAAGGTGACCGGTGTGGCTGTCGGCGCGGGCTGGAACCTCGCCCTCGGTTGTGACCTCGTGGTGGCGACGCCCGAGTCGCGGTTCTGCCAGATCTTCTCGAAGCGGGGCTTGTCGGTCGATCTCGGCGGGTCGTGGCTGTTGCCCAAGCTCGTGGGTCTGCAGCAGGCCAAGCGGCTAGTGCTGCTGGCCGACATGATCGATGCGGAAGAGGCGCGGTCGCTGGGTTTGGTGACGTGGATCAAGGCGGCCGATGAGATCGATGCGTTCGTCACCGAACTTGCGGGCCGCCTGGCGGCGGGCCCGCCTGTCGCGCTGGCGCAGAGCAAGGCCCTGCTCAACGACGGCGCCGTCGTGACATTGCGCGAAGCGCTGGCGAACGAGGCCCGCGCGCAACCGGGCAACTTCGCCACAGCAGACTCAACGGAGGCCTACGCGGCGTTCGCGCAGAAGCGCGACGCGGCGTTCACTGGTCGATGGGCCGTGCCGCCCAGATCGGAGTAGCAAGATGCGTGAAACCGTGATCGTCGAGGCGGTGCGCACCCCCGTCGGCAAGCGCAATGGGGGACTGGCGGACATGCATGCCGCCGACCTGTCCGCCATCGTGCTCAACGCGCTGGTGGAGCGGGCTGGCATCGATCCCGACATCGTCGACGACGTGGTGTGGGGCTGCGTATCGCAGGTCGGCGACCAGTCGAGCAACATCGGGCGCTATTCGGTGCTGGCGGCGGGCTGGCCGGAGAGCATTCCGGGCACAACCGTCAACCGAGCATGCGGGTCGAGCCAGCAGGCGCTGGATTTCGCCGTGCAGGCCGTCATGTCGGGTCAGCAGGACGTCGTCGTGGCGGGCGGGGTCGAGGTGATGAGCCGGGTGCCGCTCGGATCGGCCAGGGCGAGCGGCATGCCGTATGGCCCGAAAGTGCTTGAACGCTATGGCGATTTCTCATTCAACCAGGGCATCTCCGCGGAGTTGATTTCGCAGAAGTGGGGATTCGACCGGACCCGGCTCGATGAATACTCGGTGCGCTCACATGAGTTGGCCGCCGCCGCGCAGGACAGCGGCGCGTTCGAAATGCAGATCATGCCGGTGTTCACCGACGGCGAGCCCGTGGTGGCCGACGAGGGGGTGCGGCGCGGGAGCACCGTCGAGAAGCTCGCCGGACTGAAGCCCGCGTTCAAAGAGGACGGCGTTATCCACGCGGGCAACTCGTCACAGATCTCCGACGGCGCCGCCGCGCTGCTGATCATGACCGCGGAAAACGCCATCGCGATGGGGCTGCGACCGATCGCGCGCTACCGCGCAGGCGCGGTCACCGGGGCGGATCCCGTGCTGATGCTGACCGGCCCGATACCCGCGACCGAGAAGGTGCTGCACAAGGCGGGCATCCGAATTGACGAGGTCGGCGTGTTCGAGGTCAACGAGGCGTTCGCCCCGGTGCCGCTGGCCTGGCTGGCCGAGACCGGTGCCGAAGAGGCGAAACTCAACCCGCTCGGCGGCGCCATCGCGCTCGGCCATCCGCTCGGTGCTTCAGGTGCGGTATTGATGACCCGCATGCTCAATCACATGCGCGACAACGGTATTCGCTTCGGTTTGCAGACCATGTGCGAGGGCGGCGGCACAGCCAACGCCACCGTTGTAGAACTCATCGCTTAGGAAGGACAGCGCGTGCGCCGAGACCTTTTCACCGAAGATCACGAAGCCTTCCGTGAGCTCGCCCGCGATTTCGTCGAGAAGGAGGTGGTTCCGCACTATCCCGAGTGGGAGAAGGGCGGACGCATGCCTCGCGACGTGTTCAAGCACATGGGATCGCTGGGCCTGTTGGGTACGGCTATCCCCGAGGAATACGGCGGCGGCGGTGAACCGGATTACCGCTATTTCGTCGTCATGCAGGAGGAGGCGGCCCGCGCGTTGGTCACCCTGTCGACGGTGCGCACCCAACTCGAGGTGATTCTGCCGTACTTCCTGCACTATGCGAACGAAGAGCAGCGGAAGCGGTGGTTCCCGGGGCTGGCGGCGGGCGAACTGCTGACCGCAGTCGCGATGACCGAACCGGGCACGGGTTCGGACCTGGCGGGAATGCGGACTACCGCGGTGCGCGACGGTTCAGGGGGCGGGGACTGGATCATCAACGGCGCCAAGACATTCATCACCGGGGGAATGCAGGCCGACCTGGTGATCGTGGTGGCCCGCACCGCGACAGATCCGGACAACCGCCGCAAGGGGCTGACGCTGTTCGTGGTCGAGGACGGTATGCCCGGCTTCACCCGCGGCCGTGAGCTGGAGAAGATGGGCTGCAAGGTGCAGGACACCGCCGAGCTGTCCTTCGTCGACGTGCGAGTGCCCGCGGCGAACATGCTCGGCGACGAGGGTGAGGCGTTCGGCTACCTCGGCCACAACCTGCCCCAGGAGCGCCTGACCGTCGCGGTCGGATCGGTGTCGCAGGCGCGGTCGGCGATCGCCGCGGCGATTGACTACACCAAGAACCGCAAGGCGTTCGGCACGCCGGTCGCCTCGTTCCAGAACACGAAGTTCGAGTTGGCGTCCTGCTCGACGGAGGTCGAGGCGGCCCAGGCGATGCTCGACCGGGCCATCATGCTGCATGTCGATGGCGAGTTGCTGCCCGCCGACGCGGCGCGGGTGAAGCTGTTCTGCACCGAGATGCAGCAGCGGGTCGTGGACCGCTGCCTGCAGCTGTTCGGCGGATACGGCTACATGATGGAGTATCCGATCGCTCGGCTGTACACCGATGCGCGAGTGACCCGGATCTACGCCGGGACCAGCGAGGTCATGAAGGTGATGATCGCCAAGTCGCTCGGCCTCTAGACGCCTCTGACCTGGCGAATCCGGCGCGTTCACGCACGCTGACGGTCGGTTGGCGCGCCGAATTCGCGATCAATATCGCTGAGACCCTTGTCACAGCGAGTAAACCTACCTACTGTGTGTTCACTAGGTTGGTTCAACGAAGGAGCCCCGTGTCAGCCCAGGAGTCCTCGGCTCTTCGCAGGCCTTATGACAGCCTGCTCGCCAAAGGCGAGGATCGCAGGCAGCGCATACTCGGCGTGGCTGAGCGGCTGCTGGCGCGCAAAGGCTGGCGAAACACGTCGCTGGCGCAGATCGCCAAGGACGCCGGTGTGACGCCGGCCGGACTGTTGCACCACTTCGAATCCAAGGAGCAGTTGCTCAACGCCGTGCTCGACGCCCGCGACGCGGACGACGAGATCCACGCGGATTACCGCTCCGGCGACCTGGTCACCGAACTCGGCCGCGTGCCCGAGCGGTTCGACCGAGCACCCGAACTGGTCGGCACTTTCACGGTGCTGCTGGTCGAGAACATCGCCCCCGATGCGCCGCTGCACGACCGACTGCATCACCGCTACCGCGAAGCGGTGAACATCATCATCGATCTCATCAAACAAGGCCAGAGCGACGGCCGGTACCGCCCAGATGTCGACGCGGCCAACAAGGCCGTCGAGATACTCGCCTTTATCAATGGAATGGAGACCCTATGGCTACTCGATCCCACAATCCCGCTGGTCGAGGTATTCAAGGGGTACGCGGAGTCGCTGGGGCGCGACTTGTCGCCGCGGAGCTCGACGTGAGGTACCGACTCGACGTCGTGGCGCCGACGGTGCTCGACGCGGTGCGCTGCGCGGGCGGCTGGATCTATGACCGGGTGATGGCCGGGTGGGACGTCACCGTTCTCGTCGGCAACTCCGACAACCTGCGTCCGCTGTACATCCTCGGCGCGCAGACGCTCGATCTGCAGACGGTGCTGGATGAGTGGGAAGACCGGCCCCACCCGCAGACCGTCGCTGTCGCTGCCGACCTTTTCGATAGCGACCCCCGTGTGCTGCAGCATGTGCGCAACGCGCTCGATCAGGGTGCCACCGAGGTGACGCTGTGGGGCGAAAGCCTGCCCGCCGAACTCGATGACAGCGTCGACTCCGCGCAGCACCACTTGAGTTCTGCAGCAAGGGCTTTCAAGTCTCGCGCGCTCGCGGCGGCCAACGATCCGGAAGCCAACTCCGTCACCGCCAGCGAGACGTTCCGCTGCGGGATGATGGCCTCCGTCGCCGCCGACCTGGTCCCCGCCAGCTAGATCAGGTCAGGTCGATCAGGATCTTGCCGATGGCGCGGCCGTCGGCGACGTGCTTGAGCGCGTCGACCGTCTCAGCAAGCGGATAGACAGCCCCGACGTGCGGGCGCACACTGCCACTCACCAGCAGGCTGCGTAGTTCGTCCTCGTTGCGTGTGAACTCGTCGGTTGGGACATCCTGGAACTGGAACCCGAGCACCGTAATGCCTTTCACCAGAACCAGGTTGAGTGGGATGCGGGGGATGTCGCCCGAGGCGAAGCCCACCGTGGCGAACCGTCCACCCCGCCGCAGCGAGCGCAGCGCGGGTTCGGACAGCTCGCCGCCGACCGGATCGACAACCGCGTCGGCGCCGTCGGGGAGGGCCTCGCGCAGCGCATCCCGCAACGGAGCCGAGCGATGATTGATCAGATGCCGGGCGCCGTAGGACGCTGCCACGTCGAGCTTCTCGGCCGACGACGCCACCGCGGTGACCGATGCGCCGAGTTGCACCGCCAGTTGAACCGCCGCCAGGCCGACTCCGCCACCCGCACCGAGCACGATCACCTCATCGCCTGATCGCACCCGCGCCACCGAACGCAGTGTGTGATACGCCGTGCGGTGGGCGACGCCGAACGCCGCGGCGGTGTGGTCGTCGATGCCGTCGGGTATCCGGGCGAGCGTAGCCGCGGCTGCGGTGACCTCCTCGGCGAACGCTCCATACATGCCGGTGCCGGTGACCCGGTCACCGACCGCGAAACCGGTTGTTTGCTCGCCGATTTCGATGATGATGCCGGCGAACTCACTGCCGGGAACGAACGGTGTGGGGACGCTGATCTGATACTGGCCTGCGATCAGGAGCACGTCGGGAAAGTTCACCGCGGCGGCGCCGACGCGAACGCGGACCTGCCCCGCCGCGACGGCCGGGGACTGGTGTTCTTCGATGCGGACCACATCCGGCGGTCCGTACGCCGGGCAGACCGCTGCTCTCACCGGTAGTCGCTGCTCTCGGCGAGATCGGCCGCCGACTGCATCAGCGATGTGATGACAGGTCCGTAGGCCAATAGCTTCTCGTTGTCGCCGGCGCGCTGGAAACCCTGCTCCAGCACGATCGCGAGCTTCCACTTGGCCAGCACCAGGTAGTAGTCGAGGTCGTCGACCTGTCGGCCGGACACCTTCGCGTAGTGCTCGACTACGTCGGCACGGGACGGCATCCCGCGCATGTCGACGTAACTCATCGCCGACGGTTCGTCGGTCGACTCCGGCCAACTCTGCACCATCCAGCCGAGATCCAGCTTCGGATCGCCGACGGTGCCCATCTCCCAGTCGACGATCGCGGCCATCTGCGCCGGGGCGCCATGGCGATACATGACGTTGGCGAACTGGTAGTCGCCGTGCATCAGGCCGGGGATGAAGTCGAGTGGGCGGTGGTTCCGCAGCCACTTCGTAGCAGTGTCAAGGCCGTCGATTTCGCGGCCCTTGATCCGTTCGAAAAAGGTGGTCCAGCGATCGACCTGGCGTTCGTGAAACCCGTCCGGACGGCCAAGGTCTTCCAGTCCCTTGGCTTTCCAGTCGACCTTCGACAACAGCGCAATGCCTTCAGCCAGTTGATAGGACAGTCCCGGACGGGCCGACATGTCGCCGTCAAACGGGTCCGGCCACTTGCCGTGCTGGTCCATCGGCGACCAGCCGTCGACGAACCCCATCAGATAGAAGGGACGGCCCAGAACCGAAGCTTCCGGGCAGACGCCGACGGCAGCGGTATGCGGTACGTCGGTGCCGTCGAGAGCCTCGATGATCCGCCACTCCCGCAAGATGCCCTTGTCCCTGTCGGGCGGGGCTCCCGCGGGAGGCATGCGCAGGACGCACACGTTCTCACCGCGGCTGACCCGGAAGATGACGTTCTGAGTGCCGCCGGAGAGGAAGCTCGCCTCGAGCGGTTCACCCTTACCCGGCAGCCCCGCGCCGTCCATCCAGTCGGCGAGCCGAGCGGTGTCGATATTCTCGTCGGTCACAGATTGCCCACCTCATTCTCGAGATAGTCCGCGTACTTCGCCCGCGCCGCTTCACGTTTGCGCGGCTCCCATTCGGTGGGCCACATGTCATCAGTGGGCTGGTAGTCCCGCAGCACCTGCTTGGCCACAGTCATCTTGTGCACCTCGGTCGGCCCGTCGGCAAGCCCCATCACTGCGGCGCCGGTGACCATCCCGAGGAACGGCATCTCGTTGGTGACGCCGAGCGCGCCGTGTACTTGCATTGCCCGCCAGGCGATATCGTGCAGCACGGTCGGCATCGCGACTTTGACCGCCGCGATGTCCTTGCGGACCTTCTTGTAGTCGTTGTACTTGTCGATCTCCCACGCGGTGTAGAGCACCATCAAACGGAACTGCAGCAGCTGCGCATAGGAGTCGGCGATGTAACCCTGCACGAACTGCTTGTCCGAAAGGCGGCTGCCCTGCGTCTCGCGACTCAGCGCGCGTTCACACATCATGTCCAGCGCCCGCTGCGACATGCCGATGGTCCGCATCGCATGGTGGATGCGTCCGCCGCCGAGACGGGTCTGGGCGATGACGAACGCCTGACCCTCGCCACCCAGCAGTGCCTCGGCGGGCACCCGGACGTTGTCGTAATGGATCAGCGCGTGCGAGCCCTGGCCCTCGGGCTCGCCGTACAACCCGATATTGCGGACGATCTTCACCCCCGGGGTGTCGGTCGGGACCAGGAACATCGACATGCCCTGGTAGGCACTGACTTCGGGGTTCGTCACCACCATCACGATCAGGAACGACGCCGTGCTGGCGTTGGAGGAGAAGAACTTCTGACCGTTGATCACCCAATCGTCACCGTCGCGCACCGCCGATGTCGTGAACAGGGTGGGGTCGGCGCCTGCGTGTGGTTCGGTCATCGAGTAGCAGGAGAAGAGTTCACCGTTGAGCAGCGGCATCAGGTAACGCTGACGCTGCTCATCGGTGCCGTAGTGGGCGATGATCTCGGCATTTCCGGTATCGGGGGCCTGACAGCCGAACACGATCGGGGCCCACTGCGAACGGCCGAGGATCTCGTTGAGAAGTGCGAGTTTCAGCTGCCCGTAACCCTGCCCGCCGAGTTCGGGCCCGATATGGGTGGCCCACAGCCCACGACGTCGGACCTCCTCCTTGAGCGGGTCGACCGCATCGCGGCGTTTGCCCTCCAGCGGCACGAACTGCTGATGTGGAAACGCGAGGTCGAGTGGCTCGACCTCTTCGCGGACGAATTCGTCGGCCCAGTCCAGCACCTTCTGGTACTCGGGGTCGGTTTCGAAATCCCACGCCATGTGCGCGCTCCTCTCAGTTGAAAACGACAACGACTTTGTCTGCCGCCCCAGGGGTGGACGCCATCCTCAGCGCCTCGTCGACCTCGGCGAACGGGATTGTGTGGCTGACGATCAGCGCGTATTTCTCCCAGTTCGCAATGAGGTCGGTGGTGACTTCGAAGATCTCGTCCGGGTAGCCGATCGATCCGACGATGGTGATCTCGTTGCTCATGAGGTTGAGGAAGTCGACTGTCACGGGTTCCTTGTGCACCGCGACGACGCAAAGCCGCGCACCGGCCTTGGCTGCACCGAGCGCCGCATTGATCACCGCTGGAGCGCCCGCTGCGTCGAAATAGATATCGGTGCCCGCCTTCCCGGGAAACATCGATTCGCCGGAACCGTGCAGGTCGACCAGCCGCGCCGCGACGTCCTCGTCGGCGGAGTTGATCACGGCGTCGGCACCGACGGCGAGTGCCTTCTCCAGTCGCGCGGGAATCAGGTCGGCGACCACTACATGGCTGACACCCGCGGATTTGAATCCGATGGTGGCGCCCAATCCGATCGGGCCCGCACCGAAGATCACCACCGTGTCCGACGATTTCGGTTCACACCGGTTGACACCGTGGCGGGCCACTGCCATCGGTTCGTTGAGTGCGGCCACCTCGAACGGGATGTGGTCGGGCACCACCTCCAGGCTCTTGCCGCGGACGGCGTCCTCGATGAGCAGATACTCGGCGAGCGCGCCGCTGGGGCCGCCATTGCCGATGATTCCGCCGGGCGCGACCATCGGGTTGATGACGACGTGGTCGCCGATCGTCAAACCATCTACCGCACTGCCGATCTCGACGATCTCACCCGCAGGCTCGTGACCGAGCGGCATGTGTCCCTTGCCGAAACCGCCCATCGAGATATACAGCCCGTCGGATCCGCAGACTCCGCACGCCCGCATTCGGACCAGTACATCGTTCGGCCCGGCCGTTGGTTTCGGCACGTCGACCACCCGGGTTTCGCCGGGTGCGGTGATCACGGTCGCCTTCATTGCTGCGCCTTGAGGTTGAATCCGGCGATCAGGGCCGCGATGTCGTCGGTCACCACTTCGGAGAATGACCGGCCACCGAAACTGCCTGACGCCCAGTGGCGTACACCCTCGCTGACGTGCATCCCGGCGAGGTGCGACAGATGCTTCACATCGACCTGGGCCGCCAGTTTGCCGTCGGCTTGAGCCTTCGCGAACAGATCGCCGAACATGTCGGCATCGATGTCGCTGCGCTCGGCGGCTGCCAGTATCCGGTGCTCGTGCCGGTACCCCTCGAGGATGGTCTCGACGATCAGGTCCCTCGGATTGCGGGCCATCGACCGCTCGAGGCTGCGCAATGCCGCTGCGACCACATTCTCGACCTGGTAGTCGGTGTCGAGCATCGCGCGGACCTTCTTCTGCGCCGCCCTCGTCGATAGCAGTCCGACCTCGAACAGCACGTCCTCTTTGGCGGGGAAATAGAAGTAGAACAGTGCGCGGGAGACGCCCGCGGCCCGGCAGATGTCGGCGACGGTGGTGTGTGCGTAGCCGTTGGTGCGCCACAGTGCCATGGCCGCCTGCACAAGGGCGCGCTTGGTCTCGTGCGACCGCGCTCGCTGAAAAGAGGCACGACGTTGACCACTGTCAACGCTATTTGCCACGGCTGGCTTGGGCACAGGCGCACTCTAACAGCTAAATTGGGGCTTGAAAATAGTTGACGTTTGTCTAACTATCTAGGAGTGACAGGTTACCTGGACGGCAGACGAATACTGGTGACCGGCGGTGCGACGGGTATCGGCGCGGCGGCCGTCGAAGTGCTCAGCGGTGCCGGCGCGCGGGTGGTGGCGACGTATCACTCGACGCCCCCGCCCGATGTCGACGGTGTGTCGTGGGTGCAGTGCGACGTGCGTGACGCCGCAGCCGTCGACGACATGGTGGCCGCGGCCGTCGGGCAGATGGGTGGTCTCGATGTGCTGCTGCACGCCGCGGGCATGTGGCAGCCGGGCATCCCCGGCCAGATCACCGGCGACGAGATCGACTACCTCATGGACACCAACATCAAGGCCACCATCTTCACCAACCAGGCGGCCTATGCGGTGATGCGCCGCAACGGTGGTGGCCGAATCATCAACTTCGGATCGGGTGAGGCCGTGATGGGCAGTCCTATCTCGGCCGTCTACGCCGCGACCAAGGGGGCGGTGTCCGCGTGGACCCGGTCGATCGCGAAAGCGTGGGCGGCCGAGAAGGTGTCGGCGATCGCACTCGCGCCTGCCGTGCAGACCCCCGGGGCCGACCGGCTGCGCGAGTTCCTCGGACCAGCGGCCGCGAAGTTCATCGACGACGAGATCAAGAGGACCATTCCGCTCGGCGGCGCGCTGGGGGACCCGGTGGGCGACCTGGGGCCGGCGTTGGTCTTCTTCTGCAGTGAGGCGTCACATTTCATGACCGGACAACTGGTGGCCGTCGACGGCGGCCTCGTCATGCTGGGCGCATAGGGGTACACGGTGCCTGCCCACCTGCATCACGTGGTGATGCGCAGCCATTCGGCGCAGACGTTCGTTGCGTTCCTGACCGATGTCGTCGGTATGGAGGTCCAGTTCCAGATGCGAGTGCCGGGGGAGATCCTCGAGAAGACGCTGGGCTGGCCGCCGTCCGACGGAGCCGATGTCACCATGCTCGGAAGCGGCGACGCAGGTCTGGTCGAGGTGCTCGACGTTCCGCCACACCTGCGCGACATCGCGCCCGAGGGCCTTGCCGCGCTGTCGTTCATGACCGACGACTTCGGGAGCGCTATGGAAAAGGCGAGTACGTTCGCCGACGATGTCACCGCACTGGACACAGGTATTCCGGGCGTCGACCTGTTCTTCTGCACCATGGGCGGCGTGCCCATGGAGTTCATGGGCGCCTATGCGCCAGAAGCCAACTCTTCCACCAACGAGGCGACGAACTCCTGAGTGCGGCGCCGAGCGGCGCTGCGAGCGTCCGCATCCTGGCCCAGCGGCACCACTCGAACGGCCAGATCGGTGACACCGGCATCGCGGTAGCTGCGCAGGCGCGCGAGGACAGCCGATTCGTCACCCGCGGCCATGGTGTCCCCGACGTCTTCGGCGTCGCCGTGCTCGAGCAGTCGGACGTAGTTGGGGGAGAAGTCGGCATGACCGAGCACCTCGCTGGCGTATTCACGGGCAGCATCGACCTCGCTGCTCGAACAGAGTGCGACAGGCACACCCGCCACGACGCGGGTCTTGGTGCGCCCGGCGGCGTTCGCCGCGTCCATGATGCGCGGCACCACATAGTCGCCGATGGCTCGTTCGTCGGCCATCCACAGGATGGTTCCTCCAGTGCGTTCGCCTGCGATCCGCAGCATCGCGGGTCCGAGCGCGGCGACCAGCACGCCCATGTCGAAGTCCTCGGTGACGTCCACCGGGCTGTGCACGCGGAAGTTGTTGTTGTCCACTGCAATCGGACCGGGACCGGCGAACGCCGCATCCAGCACGTCGAGGTAGTCGCGCACCAGCAGTGCCGGCTTGTCGTAGGGCAGTCCGAGTTGGTCGGCGATGATCCAGTGGTGTGACGGCCCGATTCCGAGCGTGAACCGCCCGGAGCAGGCCACCTGCGTGGTCAGCGCCTGCTGCGCCATGATGAGCGGGTGCCGGGTCTGGATGGGCACCACCGCTGTGCCGATCTCGATGCGGTCGGTGACCTGACCGAGTAGAGCGACGGCTGTCATCGCATCGAGGTAGCCGGGCACCTGGGGAATCCAGAACGACGCGAAACCGTCGCTCTCGGCGGCTTTTCCGTCGTGGAGAAGCCCGGCCAGCCGATCGGCGCGCGAGCGTTCCTTGTCAGAGCCGATCATCAAGCCGATCCGCATGAAAGCCTCCTACGGCACATAGCGATCCCATTCGTGCGGTACGACGAGGTAGAAGGGAGCGGCCAGCAGCGGTGCGACGCCGCCCCGGCCCCATCGCGACGTCAACACCGGTCCCAACCTCTCCGCCGTGGACAGCGGGTCGTCGTCGAGAAAGCAGTACGTGATCGTTTGGCCCACCTGTGCGCTCGCCAGCCTCGCATCGACATCAAGCGTCGTCGCCGACCAGACTCCCGCCACGCCGTCGACGGCGAGTAACGAATCTGGCCGCGCATCGCCGCGTTCGAGCAGCAGGTACACGCCCTTGACCGGCCACCACGGCAGCACGTCGGCGCCGACCTTGACGCGTGGTGCGGACGACTTGCGCTGCACGTCGTAGACGCCGCGTTCAACCGGCGGCAGCAGCGGAAGCTTGCGCTTGCCACCGATGAGCGCCTTCGCCAGTGCGAGAAAGCCGTCCATGCCGCCGGGGTCGGTGAAGAAGTACGTCATGACGTGGTCGATCGCGGAATAGGGGCCGGTCTCCGCTGCGCGGGCTGCGCGGCACGCGGGTGTGGACACCAACCGGAGGGAAGCGCGCACCGCCGACAGCCGGTGCTGTTCGGGACGGTGATCGAGGGTGTGCCAGCGGAGGTACTCGGCGTCAGCCCCGTCGGGGTGCCGGGTGGCCATCGATACGAACAAGGTGGTGATGTCGCCACGGCCGGTGGCCAGGACGTCGTCGATCTCGTCGGACGGTGTGCCGGGCAGTTCCATCGGATGTCCTTACGGCGCCGGGGGTTCGAGTAGTGCGATGTCAGGATGACGAGCGGCGATCATGCGCCGGAACCCGTCGCGCCATCCCACCTTGGTTACCCCGAGTATCTCGTGCATGTACGTGACGTCGGGCCATAACGGGGTGTGCGCGTCGGCAGTGTAGGTGAAGATCGGTTCGACACCGACGAGCTCACCCAGGTAGGCGCAGTAGTCCTCGGCGCTGACCGTCTCGCTGCCGGCCCAATTCACCACGATCGGCGGTGTCGCCGCGACCTCCATCGCGCGGATGCCCAACTCGACGTAGTCGTCCTCGTAGATCGGGTTGTAGTTGTTGGGTCTATCGGGATGGAGTCGAATTGGCTTGTGTGCCAGCATCATGGCCAACCGGTCGGCAGGTGCACCGCCCTCGGGTCCGTAGGTCGAGCAGATACGGATGATCGTCAGCGGTATGTCGTACTGCTTGGCGATCCACGTGCAGACCGCCTCGGCGGCGATCTTGGAGAAGCTGTAGTTCGGGCGGAGTGGAACACCGGGCGGATCGGACTCCCGTAGCGGCCGTTGTCCCTGATATCCGTAGACCGAGCCCGTGGAGCAGAAGACGAAACCCTTTGCGGCGCGGCAGTGGTACAACAGTTCGCCGGACTTCTGTGCGTTGGTGTCGACGCATTGCCGCCAGTCGTCTGAGCCGGTATCGACGGCCGCGTGGAACACGTACGTGAAATCGGCGGGCAACGCTGAGAAGTCACCGAGGCTCATGTCGAGTGCGACCGGGGTGATTCCTGCGGCCGTGAGCTTGTCGCGATCGCCCGGATTCCTGAGTCGAGCCGCACCCCACACCTCGTTGCGCTGCGCCAGCGCCCGCGCGATCGGGAATGCGATCTTGCCCGTCGCGCCGGTGATCAGGATCTTCTCTGAATCGAGCATCCTTCCAGTCATAGCGCACCACGAACCAAATGTTAAGTACTTGATACTGTTGATTCGTGCAGCTCACCTTCGACGCCGAGGTCGAGGCGTTTCGCGAGGAGTTCGTCAGATTCCTCGACGAGCACTTGCCGCCCGAGGCCGAGGCCGCGACCGAGCGGTCCCGTTCGACATCGCACGTGCCGGAGTGGTCGCGCCGGTGGCAGCGTCTGCAGTTCGACCACGGGTGGTTGCTTCCGGGTAATCCGCCCGAGTTCGGCGGTCGCAACGCAGGCATCCTCGAACAGTTCGTCCACCGCGAAGAACTCGCGCGACGCCGTATTTATCACGCGTTCAACCCGCAGGGTGTCGGCATCATTGCCGCGTCGTTGCTTTCCTTCGGTACCGAGGACCAGAAGCGGCGGTGGGCGGTGCCCATCCTGCGCGCCGAGATGTCGGCATCGCTGGGCATGAGTGAACCGGGCGCGGGGTCGGATCTGGCGGGGTTGACGACGCGCGCCGTCCTCAACGGCGACCACTTCGTCGTCAACGGTCAGAAGGTCTGGACCTCGGGCGCGCATGATGCGGACGTCATCCTCACGTTCGTCCGGACCGACCCGGATGCGCCCAAACACAAAGGCATCAGCGCGCTCATCATCCCCACCGACTCGCCGGGGGTGGAGCGCCGACCGTTCGCGTCGGTGTACCGCCGCGACGACCTCGACTTCAACGAGGTCTTCTTCTCCGACGTGACGGTCCCTGCGGCCAATCTGGTGGGGCCGTTGCACGCTGGATGGCAGGTGGCCAATGGATCGCTGGGTCACGAACGCACGATGATGTGGATGTCGTTCTCCGACCGATTGGGCCAGACGCTCGAAAGCTATCGGCCAGTCGGCGATTTGAACCGCGATCGCTACGCCACGATCGCCATGGACCACGAGGCTCTACGTCTGCTCGGGTCCGCTGCGCTGGCGCGGGCCGCCCGCGGTGAGGGTGCGACCGCGGCGCTGTCGGTGCTCAAAGTGCTGGGTTCGGAGGCCGAACAGGGTGCCTATCGCCACGTGCTGGACGCGACCGGCGCCGTCAGCCTGCAAGATCCGGCGATGACCGCGCCGTACAACCCCTATAGCCCGGGCCAATTCACCGCGGGCTGGTTCGCACGCTACATCGGCAGCTTCGCCGGGACGATTGCGGGCGGTACCTCGGAGATTCAGCGCAACATCATCGCCCAGCACGTGTTGGGACTTCCCGCGCGCTGAGTCACCTCGGCACGGCGAGTTCCCGAAGCGCGCCCAGAAACAACTCGTCCATGCGCGGGCTCAAGTCGGCCAGCACCGCGGCGCTGGCATGGCCGGCGGAGCCGAAGACGCGTTCGAGTGCATCGGTGGCAGCGTCGGATCCGATGGAAAGGCAAAGGCAGGCAACGCCGTCCGTGCGCAGCTCTTCGAGTGCCTTATTGGCGTCGGCTTCCGCATAGTGGCCTTCGTAGCCATCGTCGTACGGAAATCCGTCCGAAAGGACGACCAGCAGCCGATTCGGGGTACCCGCATCATTCTTCAGGATCTCGCCTGCGCCACGGATGCCGGCGCCGAGACGCGTGTATCCCGACGGTCGAAGTTGGTTGAGCCGGGCCCGACCGACGGCACCGAACCGTTGGTCGAAGGTCTTGATGGCGGGTAGGTGGACGGCATGCCTGCCGTGTGAGCGGAACGCGTAGACGGCGACGCGGTCACCGAGCTCTTCGAGCGTGGCGGCTAGAGTCGCCGCCGCCCGCCGCTGATGTTCGTGTACAGCAAGGCCTTCGGAGTCGGTATCGGTGGCCGAACCGGACGCGTCGAGCAGAATGAGCACGCCCAGATGGCGAGCCAGCTTGCGGCGTTCGGTATACACATGTTCCGGCGGTGAATATCCGGAGCGCAGATCGACGAACAGGTCGATGAGCGCCTCGATGTCCAGCTCGTCGCCATCAGGTCTGGCGCGCAACACCTTCGGGCCGAGACCGATGCGAGACAACCGCCGCCGGAGTACGTCGTCCTGCGTCACACCGGCCGAGCTCACATCCGCGGCCGACGTCAGGGGAAACGCGATGACGCGGCACCAGTCGGGCCGGTACCGGTTGCCGAAGACGTCCCACTCCGGATGTAGCGCTCCGCCGATGCCCACTGCCGCACCGGGCTTGCCGTCGTCGATGAAGCGGATCCTGGTGGGAAGCGGTCGGGCGTTCGGACCTGCCGACGGTGTCCGTCGGACGGAGCGGATCTGCATTTCGCTACCTGCGGTGTCGCTGCTGCCCTCCGAGCGCGAGCTGCCCAGGATCTTGCGCAGGAAGTTCGCGACCGCATCCGTCGTGACGACCGGCGTCTCGAATATCTTCAGGATCTTGCTTCTCTGCGTGGGGTCGTCGCTTTCGTTGTCTTCGTCGTCCTCAGCCGGTTCCGCGGCGGTGAACTCCAGACGCATATCTCCATCATTCGGGGACGAGCCGGCATCTCCCGGTGACCTCAACAGCAGCGACGGTCTGAGCGCGCCAAACCACGGCGGCGCATCGGCGATGTTCCTGCGGGTCCGCGCCAGATCGAGTGACTCGTCGGCCGTCGCAGTGGCGGGGTCCTCGTCAGGATTCACGTCGGTGCCAGGCAACCGGTCGGCGAGGTCGCGCAGCACTCGCCGGCCCTCCAGAGCCAGGTATCGCCGTGCTACCGACGGTCGGCCCCGTAAACCCTTGAGCAAGCCCACATCAAGACTGCCCGCACCGAGCAGCGCACTTTGGACGAGCACCTCGCGGCGCTGCTGCTCGACGGGTGCGCCGGCCGAAACCAAGATGAGCCTGCCGCTGGTGTGCGCGCTCTGGCCGGCGGGTGCCTCGGCGATGTCAAGCGACCGGCCCGCAATGAACGAGGCGACGATCCGGAACCGTTCCGGGCTGGATGGGCTCACCGTTTGGGCAGGACGGCGTCGACGAGTTCGCCGAGCGCCCGGACGACATCCGCGTCGTCGGACAGGACCTGCACGACCGCTGACTGGACCGCACTGCGCAGGTTCAGGCCCTCGGCGACTAGGCCACCAGCGAGAACCAACATCCGCGTCGATGAGACCTCGCGCAACGGTGAGCCGTCGAGGTTGCGAATCGCGTTGCCCAGCTGGACGAGAGCACGTGCGGTATCGGCGTCGACGCCGGCTTCGCGCGCCACCACCTCCGTCTCGATCTCCGCAGGCGGAAACCCGAGTTCGATCGCAATGAACCGCTGGCGCGTCGACTCCTTGAGGTTCTTCAGGACGCTCTGGTATCCGGGATTGTACGAGACGACCAACTGAAACCCTTGCGCTGCAGGCAACGTCGTGCCGAGCCGATCGATGGGAAGCTCACGGCGGTGGTCGGCCAGCGGGTGGATCACCACAGTGGTGTCCTGCCGCGCTTCCACGATCTCGTCCAGATAGAAGATCGCGCCGTCACGCACGGCCCGCGTCAAGGGCCCGTCCACCCAGAGGGTTTCACCGCCCTTGAGTAGGAAGCGACCGACCAGATCTGCCGAGGTCATGTCCTCGTGGCCGGCGACGGTGATGAGCTCACGACCGAGTTCGTGAGCCATCGCCTCGACGAACCGGGTCTTTCCGCAACCGGTGGGTCCTTTGAGCAGCACTGGCGAACCGCGGCGGGCCGCCGCCAGGAAGACCTCGACCTCGTCACCGACCGCGCGGTAGAACGGCGCCGGTGAATCCGTTTCGACGATCGGTCGCAACTTACTGACCGTCATCGCTGTTCGCGCGTTGAATCGGCACTACCGGCGGGATCTCCACCCCTTCCGGTAGCACGAGTTCACCGTCGTGATTGATGTATCCCGAATGCTTGGTTGGCAGGGGCAGATCAGGATTCGGGCAGGGTCGGTCGGTCCCCTCGCCGCAGATGCCCGGGTTGAAGTACGAGCGCTTCTGTACATCCTCCGGCCACGGATCGCCGTGCATGCCGAGCCAGGTCGCGGGCACGTTGTAGAAGAGGAAGAAGCACGCGCTGACACCGCCGAAGATCGCCAGGAAGCGAATGAACTGTTGTTTGACGACTCCGCCGCGGATGCCGTCCAGTCCGCGTTCGACCACAGTGCGACCTCGGTCATCGGTGAAGAAGCGCAGGCAACAGAGCGCCGCCTGGACACCACCCCACATGAAGCCTTCGTAGATCGGATATTGGTAGTAGGTGCCGGCGTTGATCGACAACGACTGGATTGCGCCGGGGTAGGAGTAGAAGCCGATCGGCAGGAGGATGAGGCCCTCCATGATGAAGTCGAAGACGATCGCGATCGCATAGGTGACCAGGATCAGCCGTAGATTGCTGATTCCCGGCCAACGGTTCTTGATCTTGCGCATGACCGCGCATCCGACGATGGTGAGCAGCAGGACGCCGTACATGTAGCCCGGGATGTTGGTCAGCAGCGGCTCGGGCACCGTGTGGCCCGGCTCTTCGTGTGCCACCCACCCGGGAAAGTACGGTGCCCAGGAACCCTGGTTGAACAGCCACGCGTTGTACGTGCACCAGGTGCTGTAGTAGTTGAGCATCGGATCCTGAAACATCATCAGGCCCATCGACACCAACAGCATGCCGTCGAGAGTGATGCGCCTCTCCCGCCACCAGGGTCGAATGAGGAAGAACCAGAGCGCGAACGGCAGGCCGATCCAGAGCACGACGGCATTGGCCATCAACGGGATCTTCATGTACAGCGGTGGCTCGCTCGGGCCGCCCGCCACCGGCTCGAAGAAGGGTCCGGAAACCCACCGGATGAACAAGTACAGGGTCAGCGCCAGGAACACGCCGCCGACCGTCGCCCAGATCTTGATGGCGTTCGATGAACGCGGGATCTCCGTGCCGAGGACCGCGGTGCGACTCGTCGATTCGGTGGCCGGGGACTTCTTCGACAATTCGCTCACGAGGTCTCCTGGCTCGGCGATAGGGACATGGCCGGAAAGATACCAGGCAGTATCTGAGTATCCAATGGGTTTCTCAGATTCTGTGGCAGACTTCCGTCATGGTGGAGCGGTGGACGCGCGAACGACGCATCGAACACACCCGCGTACTGCTGCTCGATGCCGCCGAAGAAGTGTTCGCCGAAAAGGGTTTCACCTCAGCAAGTCTCGATGACATCGCACGCGCGGCGGGTTACACCAAGGGCGCCATCTACAAACACTTCGCGACCAAGGAAGAGCTCTTCCTGGCGGTGAGCGACCGGTACTGGCGTCGCTATTTCGACAACTTCGCCGAGGTGATGGCGTCGGCGAAGCAGGTCGGCGCGCGCGAATTCGAGGAGATCGCGAAGCGATGGCGCACGTTGAGCCGCGATCGCGGCGCCGAGCACGCTGCGCTTGGTCACGAGTTCACGCTCTACCTGTTGCGCAATCCCGAAGCGCGGGACCGGGTGGCTGCCAAAAGGCAAGAAGTGGTCGAAGCGTTGGCGAAGTTCATCGTCGAAGGTATGGACCGGCTGGGGGGCACCCTGCTGATCCCGCCGTTGACCTTCGCTCAGGTGCTCGTCGCCACCAGTGATGCGGTGGTGCTCGGCAGCGAACTCGACGACGTCGACCTCTACCGGCCGATCATCGAGATGTACACCTCGGCAATCAAATTGCCTTGACGCGCACCGCTTCCGGAGTTCGAGCCCCCGCCCGCCGGGTCAGGTAGTCGATCTGGAGGTGGATCGAGTACAGGACCAGCGGCGGCAGGGCGATGAACGGAATGTTCTCGCCGATGAACTTGAACCACAGCCCGTATGCGCCTTGTCCGATGTCGTTGAACCCGGCGCCCACCTCGGCCAGGAAATACACCGCAGTGCTGCTCATCAGCACCGCGATGCCGGCGAACGTCACCCACAGGCACCGGATGCGTGACTCGGTCTCCAGATTCGGCCGGATGAGTCGCGTCCACATGGTGATGACGACGATGCCGGTGGTGACCCCGACGACCTCCAGGGCGAACATCCATGGGTTGCCGCTGACATAGCGGGTATCGGCCAACCCGTACTGCCACCACAGCCATTTCCATCCGGGGTCGGTGGTCGGCGCCCACATTCCGAGCGGATGGCCGATCAGGAACATCAATTCGTACCCGATCTGACTGAACGCTGTGTAGGGCAGGTAGAACAGCGTGAGTTCCGCGGCCTTGTCGAGCCGAGACCGTTTCTCGCCCGGCGCATCCCAGAGGATGACGAACGGCAGCAGGATCACCGGAATGCCGAACAGCAGGTTCGCGATGACATCGACGGTGAACGACGGCGGGATGAGTCCGAGACTGATTGCGATGGTCATCAGAATGAACACCGCGGCGGTGAATATCGCGACCCCGAGATAGATTCGCGCTCGATGGGGCGCCCATGGTTGGGCGAAGTTCGGTTCGCGTTCAGAGGTGCTTGTCATCCCCACGTGGCCTGCCATCTTCTGTATCAACTACTTGCGATTGCGGTATTGACCATATACCGTCACAGCTACAGGGCCCATAAGAATTGCTCGTCGCGTGCACGGCATCTTTGCGCTCCGCGTGCACGCCCCAGCGATATCGACAGGAACAGGCGATGGCGCGATTCCCCAAACCACCCGAAGGCAGTTGGACAGAGCACTATCCGCAATTGGGGACCGGTCCCGTGTCCTACGAGGACTCGGTGGACCCCGAGTTCTACGAAGTCGAGCGCAAAGCTGTCTTCCGGCGCGCATGGCTGAACGTCGGTCGCGTCGAACAGATTCCGCGCAAGGGTAGCTACTTCACGAAGGAACTCAAGGTCGTCAACACCTCCATCATCGTGGTGCGCACGACCAACGGAGAAGTCAAGGCGTACCACAACATCTGCCGTCACCGCGGCAACAAGCTGGTGTGGAACGACATGCCGCTGGAAGAGACGAGCGGGGTGTGCCGCCAGTTCACCTGTAAATACCACGCGTGGCGTTACGACCTCGACGGGAATCTCACGTTCGTGCAGCAGGAGGGGGAGTTCTTCGACCTCGACAAGAGCCGATACGGTCTGGTGCCCGTGCACTGCGAGGTGTGGGAGGGCTTCATCTTCGTCAACTTCGCGCCCGAACCCGAGCAGTCGCTCCGTGACTTCCTCGGGCCGATGATCACGAACCTCGAAGGCTATCCATTTGACCGGATGACATCGCGGTTCTACTACCGCTCCGAAGTCAAGGCCAACTGGAAGCTCTACATGGACGCGTTTCAGGAGTTCTACCACGCACCCGTGCTCCATGCGAACCAGTCGCCGACCGCTTATTCCAAGGCCGCGGCGGAAGCGGGGTTCGAGGCGCCGCACTACCGCATCGAGGGCCCGCATCGGCTGGTCAGCACCTCAGGTATCCGAGCCTGGGAGATGGCCGACGAGATGCGCAAACCGATCGAAGACATCTGTCAGAGCGGGCTTTTCGGGCCGTGGGACCAGCCGGATCTCGGCGAGATGCCGGTGGGTCTCAACCCCGCGAAATGTGATCCGTGGGGGCTGGATTCATTCCAGTTGTTCCCGAATTTCGTGATCCTGTTCTGGGGGCAGGGCTGGTACCTGACCTATCACTACTGGCCGACGTCGCACAACACGCACCTCTTCGAGGGAACGGTGTACTTTCCGCAAGCGAGAACACCACGTGAGCGCATTGCGCAGGAACTGGCCGCAGTGTCCTTCAAGGAGTACGGGCTGCAGGACGCCAACACCCTCGAAGCCACTCAGACGATGGTCGAGTCACGCGTTCTCGACAACTTCCTCCTCTGTGACCAGGAGGTGCTCATCCGTCATCTCCACGCCGAGACCGCGGCGTGGGTGGAGGAGTACCGACGCAAGACCGCGGTGGTGTGACATGACAACCGCTGAATCACACAGGCTGCCAACCGAGTTCGCCGACCTCGAGGAGTACTCGGACTGGTGTCTGGGTACAGAGGCCGAGCGTTACGCCAAGAGGCTGGACACTCCGATGCAGGAGATGCAGGCCTTTTACGATGCGATCACCGCGCGTGCCGAGGAAGCCATCGCCTACTGCGACAAGTTCGCACTGGACGACCTGCCCGACGATGTGCTCAACCTGATGCACCTACTTTATTCGATGATCCAGGCGTCGTTTCCGGTCGAGTGCTGGAAGCAGCCGAAGGTTCCCGACTCGGGCGCGACGACGCTGGACTGCGTGTCAGAGCCCGTGCCGTGACGATCGTCTTACGCGCATCGCGGTGGGCCGATGTGGAGGCCGGCGAGGTGCGGTCGCCAGCCGTGATGGTCGTGGACGGAGACCGGATCTCTGCGGTCAATCCCGTTGATGAGCCACAGAATCCGGACGAAGACATCGACTTGGGTGACGTCACCTTGCTGCCCGGTCTGATGGATATGGAACTCAACCTGCTCATCGGCGGTCCCGGCGGTCCGGAAGGGCTGCCGAACCCGATGCACGGCGTGCAGGACGACCCCGCCTACCGCACGCTCCGTGGTGCGGTGAACGCGCGCACCACGCTGGAAGCCGGCTTCACCACGGTGCGCAATCTGGGATTGATGGTCAAGACGGGCGGCTATCTTCTTGACGTCGCCCTGCAGCGAGCCGTCGACCAGGGTTGGCATGTCGGCCCTCGGATCTACGCGGCCGGGCATGCGGTGACACCCTACGGCGGGCATCTCGATCCCACGGTGTTCCAGCGCCTGGCTCCGGGCATCATGCCGCTGTCGGTCGCCGAGGGGATCGCAAATGGCGTCGACGAAGTCCGCGCGTGTGTGCGATATCAGGTCCGCCACGGGGCAAAGCTGATCAAGGTGTCCGCGTCGGGCGGTGTCATGTCGCACAGCACAGCGCCAGGAGCGCAGCAGTACTCCGACGACGAGTTCGCCGCTATCGCTGACGAAGCCCACCGCGCAGGGGTCCGGGTGGCCGCGCATGCGGTGGGGGACAGCGCCATCCGTGCGTGCATCCGCGCGGGCATCGATTGCATCGAACACGGCTTCCTCGCCACCGACGACACGATCAAGCTGATGGCCGATACCGGCACGTTCCTGGTGTCGACCACCTATCTCACCGAGGCGATGGCCATTGATCGGATTGCCCCAGAGCTTCGCAAGAAGGCCGAAGTCGTCTTCCCGCAAGCACAGGCGATGCTGCCCAAGGCGATTGCGGCAGGTGTGCGCATCGCCTGCGGGACCGACGCCCCGGCGATACCGCACGGGCAGAACGCCAAGGAATTGTGTGCGCTGGTCGACCGCGGCATGACTCCGATGCAGGCGATCCGCGCGGCGACGGTCACGAGTGCCGAGCTCATCGAAGCCGAGAATGAATTAGGCCGTCTCGCACCGGGTTACCTCGCCGACATCGTCGCCGTGCCGGGCGACCCGTCACGCGACATCGCCACCACACTCGATGTGCGATTCGTGATGAAGGACGGCCGCGTCTACAGACACGACGGGAAGTAGCGCCATGGCATCTGACCCAAGCATGGAACTGGCGGACAATCTGCTCTGGCATCTCAAGCAGGCCTGGTACTTCTCGCTGACGGCGGTCAACGACGCGGTCAGTCAGCACGGCGTCAGCACCGCGCAGATCGGCATCCTGCGCCAGTTGGCCAACGAGCCCGGACTATCTGGCGCCCAACTCGCGCGCCGGTTGTTGATCACGCCGCAGGGGGTGCAACTCGCACTCAAGGAACTCGAGCGTCGCGGCCTGGTGGAGCGCAAGCAGGACCCGCAACACGCGAGGATCCTGCAGGCCTATCTCACCGGGCGGGGGAGGAAAGTCGCATCGGCGGTCGTCAGCGACGCGATCGCGGCCCATGAGGCGGTCTTCGGGGTCTTGACGTCGGAGGAGCAACAAACACTGCGTGACCTTTTGGCACGTGTAGTGGAGAAAGGCACGGGACACACGCTGTTCAACGATCACATCGGCGACTGAAACCACCCGACGAAAGGGGAGTATAAAGTGCTTGATACTAATGACAAGTACTTGATACTCTGGACCTCGATGTCAGATCGGGCAGAAGACTTCGCCGCACTCCGCGTCAAGCGAGTGGTGCGCGAGACCAGCGATGCCGTCTCACTGGTGCTGGAGGTACCCGAGCATTGCTCGGCAAGGTTCCGGTATCAGGCGGGCCAGTTTCTGACGCTTCGGGTCACGGTGGACGGTGAGGATCTGCATCGCTGCTATTCGATGTCGTCCGCGCCCGCCGAAGACGAACTCCAGATCACTGTCAAGCGCGACCCCGGCGGAGTGGTATCCAACTGGCTCAACGACACCGCGTCGGAGGGCGTCGAGATCCACGCCACCCCGCCGGATGGGCGATTCTGTCTGCGCGACAACGCCGACGAGATCGTGGCGTTCGCGGGCGGTAGTGGCATCACGCCGATCATGTCGCTCGTCCGGACCGCGTTGGCGAATTCTTCCCGGCGCATCCGGCTGTTCTACGCCAACCGCAGTCACGATTCGGTGATATTCGCCGATGCGTTGCGCCGACTCGCCGATAAGTATGCGGACCGTTTGGTGGTGGCGCAGCACATCGATGAGGACAGCGGCGTGGTGACCCCAGAGGCCGTCGCGTCTTTTGTCGCGAGTGTGGGCGAGGCGGACTACTACATCTGCGGTCCAGGACCGTTCATGGACACTGTGCAGGAGGCGGTCGCCAAATCCGGTGTGGGATCGCAACGTGTACACATCGAGCGCTTCACCGTGGCGCCGGTGCCGCTGGACCTCGCCGACAGTGCCGGCCAGGCAACCGAAGTGGTTGTCATCGACCTGGACGGCAAGAAGACCACCGCTGACTATCGGTCGGGTAACACTCTGCTGCAGACCGCGCGCATGGCGGGTCTGAGAGCGCCGTCGTCCTGCGAAACAGGTTCGTGCGGAACGTGTATAGGGCGCATCGTCGCCGGCAGCGTCAGGATGCTCAATAACGATGCGCTCGATGACGACGAAGTCGCCGAAGGATGGGTGCTGACATGCCAGTCTCTCCCCACGAGTCAGACGGTCCACGTGGTTTATGAGTAACAGTGAAAGGTCGGATCAGATGACGCGGGTGGCCGTGGTGACCGGCGGCGCGTCCGGCATGGGCGAAGCAACCTGTCACGAACTCGGTAAGCGCGGCCACGCCGTAGCTGTGCTGGACCTCAATGGCGCAGCGGCGCAACGGGTCAGCGAGGAGTTGCGCGCCGAGGGAGTCACAGCCTTTGCGGCGGCCGTCGACGTCAGCGATCGTTCGGCCGTCGAGGAGGCCTTCGCGAAGGTACGGACCGAGTTGGGGCCGGTGCACATCTTGGTGACCAGCGCCGGCGTGGTGGATTTCGCGCCGTTCACAGACATCACCGTCGGTGCTTGGCAGCGGCTGATCGACGTGAATCTCACCGGCACATTCCACTGCTGTCAGGTCGCGGTGCCAGACATGCTGAAGGCCGGCTGGGGCCGCATCGTGATGATCTCGTCGTCCAGCGCCCAGCGCGGATCGCCGGGTATGGCGCACTACGCCGCGTCGAAAGGCGCGCTGCTCTCCTTGACGCGATCGCTTGCGCGGGAGTACGGCCTGTCCGGGATCACGGTCAACAACATCCCGCCATCTGCCATCGAGACGCCGATGCAGCATGCCGGACAGGTGGCCGGACACCTACCGTCGAATGAGCAGATGGCCGCGAGTGTTCCCGTCGGCCATCTAGGCACCGGCGACGATATCGCCGCGGCAGTCGGCTTCCTGTGCTCCGATGAGGCTGGATTCATCACCGGCCAGACGCTCGGTGTCAACGGTGGGTCGGTGATGTGATGGTGGCGCGCACGTGGACGAGGGCCGAACTACGACAGGGAGTTTCGAATGCCTAAGTGGCCCAAACCGGCAGAGGGCAGTTGGACCGAGCACTACCCGGACCTTGGCACCGGGCCGGTCTCGTTCCGCGACTCGATCTCGCCGGAGTTTTACGAACTCGAACGCGAGGCGGTCTTCAAACGTGCGTGGCTCAACGTCGCCCGCGTCGAGGAACTGCCGCGGGTCGGTAGTTACCTCACCAAGGAGATCGAAGCCGCCAGGACGTCGGTGATCGTCGTCAGAGGCAAGGATCAGCAGATCCGCGCCTTCTACAACATCTGCCGTCACCGCGGAAACAAGCTGGTGTGGAACGACTATCCGAACGAGGAGGTCAAGGGCACCTGCCGTCAGTTCACCTGCAAGTACCACGGGTGGCGCTACGACCTCAAGGGTGATCTGACGTTCGTGCAGCAGGCGGGTGAGTTCTTCGGGCTGGACAGTGCCCAGTACGGGCTGAAGCCGGTGCACTGCGACGTGTGGAACGGGTTCATCTTCATCAACTTCGATCCCGAGCCGCGTCAGACCCTGCGGGAGTTCCTCGGGCCGACGATCACCGCACTCGACGACTATCCGTTCGAATTGATGACCGAGCGTTATGAATTCACCGCGCAGAACAACAGCAACTGGAAGATCTTCGCCGACGCCTTCCAGGAGTACTACCACGTGCCGTCGCTGCATTCGCAGCAGGTTCCGTCGGCGGTGCGCCAGCCCAACGCCACTTTCGAGTGCGGACATTTCCAGATCGACGGGCCGCACCGGTTGGTCTCGACGGCAGGCACCCGGCGGTGGCTGCTCGACCCGGAATTCATGTATCCGGTTGAAAGGGCTACCCGCAGTGGACTTGTAGGCCCATGGCGTACGCCGGAGACCCATCAGTCGGCCGGCCTCAACCCGGGTGGAATCGAACCGTGGGGCATCACCAACTTCCAGATCTTCCCGAACCTCGAGATCCTGATCTACCACGGCTGGTATCTGCTGTACCGCTACTGGCCGACCTCGCACAACACCCATAAGTTCGAGGCCTACAACGCATTTCACCCCGCGCGCACCGTTCGCGAACGCATCGAACACGAGGTCGCTTCCGTGGTGCTCAAGGAGTTCGCGTTGCAGGATGCCGGCATGCTCGGCGGCACCCAGGCCGCGCTGGAGTTCGACGTCGTCGACGAGTACCCGCTGTCGGATCAGGAGATCCTGGTTCGGCATCTGCACAAAGTTGCCGTGGACTGGGTCGATGAGTACAAGGCCGAGCGCAGGCCGGTGGAGGTGTGAGTATGGTCCAGTCCCGACTGCCGAGCGCGTTCGCAGAGTTCGAGCAGTTTGCCGAGAAGTGGTGCCTGGCAACCGAGCCCGAGCGGTGGGCCACCAGGCTGACGACGCCCATGCCAGAGATTCGGGAGTTCTACGACGCGTTCACGCCCCGCTTCGAAGAGGCGATCGACTATTGCGACAAGTTCCCGCTCGACGATGTCCCGGAGGATGCGCTGAACCTGCTCCACCTTGTCTATTCGATGATCATGGTGTCGATGGCCGTCGAGGTCTTCGGCACCCAGAAACCCGCCGACTCCGCCGACGCGATCATGCACCGCGTCAGCGCGCCGGTGCCGTGACGACAGGACAGTCATGAGTGTGCTCACCATCAACAAGCTCACCGCGTCGGTAGGCGCCGAAGTCACCGGTGTCGATTCCGACCGTCTCGCGAGCGATGACCTGCTGGGTAGGGCCGTCCTCGACGCGCTCGAGGACAACGGAGTGCTGGTGTTCCCCGGCCTCGGCCTGACACCCGAGGCGCAAGTGGCGTTCTGCCGCAGACTGGGCGAGATCGACCACTCCGCTGACGGACATCATCCGGTCGCGGGCATCTATCCCGTCACGCTGGACAAGTCCAAGAACGCCTCGGCGGCCTACCTGCGCGCGACTTTCGACTGGCATATCGACGGCTGCACCCCGACCAACGACGAGTGTCCGCAGAAGGCGACGGTGCTATCCGCCAAGCAGGTGGCCGAACGTGGCGGCGAGACGGAGTTCGCGAATTCCTACTCGGCCTACGAGGCATTCAGCGACCAGGAGAAGGCGCGGCTGGCGTCGCTGCGGGTGGTGCATTCGCTGGAGGCATCGCAGCGCAGGATCAACCCCGACCCCTCGCGGGAACTGGTGGCGCGCTGGCGGGCCCGCCCCACCCATGAACATCCGTTGGTGTGGACGCACCGCAGTGGACGCAGGTCGCTGGTGCTCGGCGCCTCGGCGGATTACGTCGTTGGGATGGACCTCGACGAGGGGCGCGCCCTGCTGGCCGACCTGCTCGACCGGGCAACTGCGCCCCACCTCGTCTACAGCCATCGCTGGTCCGTCGGTGACACCGTCATCTGGGACAACAATGGTGTCTTGCACAGGGCCGCGCCCTACGACCCCGATTCACCTCGGGAGATGCTGCGAACCACGGTGCTGGGTGACGAGCCGATCCAATAGCGGGTGCTGATCCGCTGTGCGGGTGCACAGCCCCCTCGTTGACGCCGACGTGTCCGCTGTGGAAATCTAATACCCACATATGAGAATCACGTTCTCGTGACCAGAGATCAGTGAACGGAGTTGCGCATGACGGAGGACCTCACCTCGGTCGATTTCTTTCGGGACAGTCGACTGACGGATGACCCGTTCCCGTTCTACGAGGCACTTCGCAACAAGTGCCCGGTCAGCCGCGAGGACCACTACGGCGTGACGATGGTGACCGGCTGGCAGGAGGCGGTCGACGTCTACAACGACGCCGAGACGTTCTCGTCGTGCCTCTCGGTGACCGGCCCGTTCCCGGGTTTTCCGGTTCCGCTCGACGGCGACGACGTCACCGACCTGATCGTGAAGCACCGCGACGAGATTCCGTTCAGCGATCAACTGCCGACGCTGGACCCACCGACACACACGAATCACCGCGCGCTGTTGATGCGGCTGATCACTCCCAAGCGCCTCAAAGAGAACGAGGACGCGATGTGGGGTCTCGCCGACGAGATCCTCGACGAGTTCCTGGCTCCGGGTGAGGGCGAGTTCATCAAGGGCTTCGCCGGCCCCTTCACGCTGCGCGTCATCGCCGACCTGCTGGGCGTGCCCGAAGCGGATCGCGACGATCTCCTCGAGCGGCTCGCACGCGGCACCCACGGCAGCGCGGTGGGAAATGCCGAAAAGACGATGAACAAGACCCCGCTTGAGCACCTCTACGAAGTCTTCGCAACGTACGTTGAGGAGCGGCGGGCGGAACCCCGCGACGACGTGTTGACCGGACTGGCGACGGCGACCTTTCCGGACGGCACAATGCCCGAGGTCGCCGACGTCGTACGGGTGGCCACCAACGTGTTCTCGGCCGGTCAGGAAACGACCGTACGGTTGCTCAGCACCGCGCTCAAGGTGATGGGGGATCAGCCCGACATCCAGCGGAGGTTGCGTGAGGACCGCAGTCTGCTGGGCAACTTCATCGAGGAGTGCCTGCGCATCGAGAGTCCGGTGAAGGGTGACTTCCGGCTGTCACGGGTGCCGACCACCGTCGGAGAGGAAGCCATCGGCGCCGGCTGCACGCTGATGGTGATCAACGGTGCGGCCAACCGTGATCCGCGCCGTTTCGAGGATCCGGACACGTTCGACCCCGACCGCAAGAACGCCCGCCAGCACCTGGCGTTCGGGCGAGGTATCCACAGTTGCCCCGGCGCTCCGCTGGCGCGCGCCGAAACCCGCGTCGGGCTCGAGCGTCTGCTCGACCGCACCACCGACATCCGCATCAGCGAAAAACACCATGGCCCGGCGAGCAATCGCAACTATCAATACATCCCGACCTACATCCTGCGCGGGCTGACCCAACTGCACATCGAGTTCGATGTCCGATGAAGGTCACCGTTGACGAAGACCGGTGTGCCGGCCACGGCATGTGCTTGACGCTGTGCCCCGAGGTATTCGAGATGTCCGACGACGGTTGGGCGGTCGCAACTCCGGGTGAGCTACCCGCAGACCTCGAGAGCGCGGCCAAGGACGCCATCGCCAACTGTCCAGAACAAGCCATTGTCGAAATCGACGGATAACCAAGGAGATCGAATGCCCAAGGGCTACATCCTCATCACTGAGGACATCAAGGACCCGGCAGGTATGGCCGAGTACGGCAAGTTGGCGTCCAAGGCGATGGCCGGCGCCACGCTGCTGTCATTCGACGCGAATCCCGAGGCGCTCGAAGGGGAGTGGCACGGCACCCAGACGGTGCTGCTGGAGTTCGAGTCCGTCGAGGCGGCCCGTGAGTGGTACAACTCCGACGCCTATCAGGAGGCCGCCAAGCTGCGTCAGGCGGCGGCCGACTGCAACGGCGTCATCCTGCACGGCCTCTGAGAGCTTTTTGCCGAGCAGACGCAAACACCGGCAATTCCCTCGCGAGTCTCAGCGGAATGTAATCGCGTCGTCGGTGTTGATCGTGCCTTGAGCGATCACCTCGAGGTACGTTCCAGCGCAGGGCAGGACTCCGAACCCAAAGGCGTCGACACGATTGTCCGCGGCCGGTGAGCGCAGGGCGTGAGGTGCTCTGGGGAGTCCGCCGTGCTCAAGTGTCGGGATTACGCAGCGAGGCGTGGGACCCAACACACGGAGAGTGGTACCCCCTACCGTGAGAAGCCGCCCCGTCCATCGGTTCTCGTCGTAGGCGCGATAACGCGGCGGAGTGGCAATGACCAAGTTGGGCCGGTAGCGCTCTGCCTCCGCGCCGATCCGCTCCAACGTCGCGGTTGTGATCGCATGCAGCGGTGCGAGATCGGTAAAGGATCCGCCCGGCGTCGCTTGTGCCAACTCGAGTAGCGGCGCGTCGACCTCGACGTCGACGCCACGATCGAGGACCTGTTCGGGGTCCGCGCGCTCAATCATGGCCCGCGCCGGCCGACGGTCGGTGAGGTGAACCCGTCGGCCCAGTAGTCCGGACAGCAGTTCGTCGACATCGTCTTTGTCGGCGGACGTAGTGACCCCGTTCGGCATCTCTATGGTTACACCTTCGGTGTCCAGGGTCGCGCTGCACAGCAACAGTTTGCGCCAGAGCCGAGCCTGCTTGGCGCTGGCCACCCGCCCCGAGGCCGCGTCTATCAGCGCAAAACGGCGGTCACCCTGGGCCCCGTTGGCATCGACGAACAGCGCGCCGAGCGACTCGCCGAGCATCGACTTCACCGGATAGCGATGCAGGCTTCGCACTCGCAGTTGTTCCCGTACAGAACTCATGGTGAAAACCTAATCGACGCTCGGCGAGTTGTCGTGTCCGGCGATCTATGGAATCGAATTGATCGAACGCCGCTGTGGCAGAGGGCTACTCGCTAGCACGACGACTGCTGCGCAGCTGGACGGCCTTCATCGAGTCGGCGAGGGTCCAGAAGGACAACCCGAGGAGGGGGATGTCCTTCAGCAGGAACTCGCCGGTCAACGAAAGCGCGGGAAATCCGCCACCGGCCGGCTCGCTCACGCCGGGCGTTGTGAGCAGGAAGCTGATGGTGCAGACGAAGAGCAGGATTGCCAGCAGGCTGCCAAGGATCGACAACTTCGGGGCGAACGGTTTGATCGCGAGCAGAATGGCGGCGCCGACTTCGAAGACGCCAAGGAGCGCCGAGAACGTGTACTCCGTCAAGAAACTGTACAGCCAGCCCATGAACGGGCTGTTCCCGACCAAGGGCGCGATCTGGTGGGCTTCGAAGTCTGCGAATTTGAGTGCTCCGATCCAACCGATGACCACGACGAGTCCGTACCGTCCCAGCACTGCGGCGATTCTTTCCACGGTCGACACCCTCGCTAGCGCATCAACCTTCAGACCATCCAAACCAGCGACCATGCTGTCCTCCTCCTAAAATGGGTTAGGCAGCCCACTATAGAGGTTCAAGCAAGCGGTAGGTGAATGTCGCAGTGCTCGGATCCGCTGGTGTCATGAACTCCTCACGCTTTCAGGGAATGTGTCAGAGGTCCCGCGGCCAATAGCGAAGCCAGGTTGAAATGGGATGTGTGACCCATATATCACTATTGGCCATCGGCCGGTACGGAGTATCGGGGTCGGCCGATCTGTTTTCCGGTTGATAGCTGCCGAGAGCCGGTGTGTCGTCGAGGCTCCGCGTCCTGACATTCCGTCTCCGAGCACGACCGGTGGCGACGACGCCGTGAAGGTAGCGCCGCTGGAAGCATTCGACCGCCCGACCACGTTGCTGGAGTATCTTCATAAGCGAGATGACCACCGCGGATGCTTCCGATACGCCAAGCTTCACAGCGAAGGGGTTCGCGACCCGAGAGCGAATTCTGCGATCGGCGGCCGAGGTCCTGCTCTCGGAGGGTGTTTCGGGGTTCAACCTGGAGAAGGTGCGGCAAGCGGCCTCGGTCAGCGGCTCGCAACTGGATCATTACTTTGTCGACCGAAACGACTTGATCCGCGCGGTCGTGAAGCGCCAGATCGAGATGGTGCTGGACTTTCACCGACAGCCAAAGGTGGGTGGTCTGGACACCTTTGAGGACTGGGAGCGATGGGCCGATCTGAACATGCGCTATCTGCGCAAGATCGGCTATCGCGGTACCGCCACCTATCACGCACTGGCCGGACAGCTGGCAAAATCAGATGAGACGATCCGGCAGACGTTCGCCGCCGGTTATCGGCGCTGGGTCGATCTCCTCGAAGATTCGTTCTCCCGGATGAAGAGTCGTGGTCTTCTGGTGCGCTCGGCTCAGCCCCGCCAGCTCGCACTGGTGGTGGTCGCGCTACATCAGGGCGCGGGCATCCTCTCTTTCACCTACCGGCAAGAGTGGCCGTTGGCTGACGTCACCCGGTTCGTGGTCAACTACCTGCGTCTTTTCGCCAAGGATCCGGCGGATCGCACTGTTCGCCAGGTTCGTCGCGTACGGCGAACCAAGGCTGTCTCCGCCAAGGCGCAGACCCCGAAATTCACGCCCAAGGGCATGGCCACCAGGGCCCGCATCGTCGACGGCGCCGCCGAGTTGATCTTCGAGCGCGGAATCAACGGGACGAGCCTCGACGACGTGCGCCGTGCCGTCGGCGTCAGCGGATCGCAGCTGTCACATTATTTTGCCAACAAGCGAGACCTCACTCGTCACGTGATATCGGCCCGGACCGACTTCGTCATCGCGTTCCACTTGCAGCCCGCGTTGGGTCAGCTGGACAGTCTGCGATCTCTACGGGCATGGGCCGACTTGAATTGGACGCAGGCCGGCGAGAACTATCTGCGAAGTGGCTGTGTATACGGGTCGCTGACCGGCGAACTGCTCGAAGCCGACGATGTCGTGCTCGACGATCTGGCCGCCGGGTACGACCGCTGGCTTGCCCTGTTCCAGGACGGTTTGTCCGCGATGCGACAGCGAGGTGAACTGGCGCGCGACGCCGATCCGCGCCATCTTGCTACAGCGTTGGTCGCCGCGCACCAGGGCGGCACGTTGTTGACGCATATCACCGGTGGTGCCGATCCTTTCCGTGCCGCGGTTGATGCCGCAGTCGAATACGTCGGCTATTTCACGCCGGCGACAGCGCCCCGCCGCTGAAAAGGCTTTGAAGCCTTAGGTCTGTGACACTGTCGCAGATTCGCAGGCGTGTGCGTCTGGACATTATGGGCGATATGACCCAAAATATTGGGGGGAATATCCCAGTTTTGGATGCGGCGCGGTCACCGTCCGGCTGGCCTCTGAGGCGTGGGCTATCGAAAGAACGAAATCTATTGATGAATTGAGGAAGTCAGCCAATGACTACGCCGCAAGCACTCGAAGCCAACGCGCAGTCCGATCAGGTTCAGCTCTACGACGTAGTCGTTGTTGGCGCTGGTCCGGTCGGTATCAATGCTGCTGACCGAGCACACGCCGAAGGACTATCGGCCGCGGTCGTGGAGCGTGAGCTTGTCGGTGGCGAATGCAATTTCTGGGGGTGTGTTCCGAGCAAATCGCTGCTTCGCCCGGTACTCGCCGTTGCCGATGCCCGTCGCGTCGACGGTGCACGCGAAGCCGTGGTCGGTGCCATCGCCGCCAAGGCGGTGTTCGGCAGACGCGACCGCTACGTCACCAATTGGGACGACGCGCCCGTCGCTGAAGTCGTTGCCTCGATGGGCGTCGATCTCTTCCGCGGACACGCGCGCCTCGACGGACCTCGCCGGGTGGTGATCGCGACCGCTGACCAACGAATGACGGTGCTGGAAGCGCGGCATGCGGTGATCATCTGTACCGGAAGTACGGCAGCACTGCCCGACATCCCCGGCATCGCCGAAGCCAACCCCTGGACGAACCGGCGAGCCACTGACAGTAGCGACGTGCCGCGGCGACTCGCCGTGGTGGGCGCCGGCGGTGTGGGCGTCGAAATGGCCACGGCGTGGCAAGGCCTTGGTTCTTCGGTCACGTTGTTGGCGCGTGACTCGAGCCTGCTGCCGCGAATGGAATCCTTTGTCGGCGAGTATGTCCGGCGGGGACTCGAGGACGCCGGCGTCGCGGTCCGGACGAACATCGCCGTCAACGAACTCAGCCGACCCGGCGGAGCAGGCCCGGTAGCCGTGAGTCTCGACACCGGCGAGAAACTCGAGGTGGATGAGATCCTTTTCGCGATCGGGCGGACACCGAACACCGCGAACATCGGACTCGAGACAGTTGGGCTTGCGCCAGGGTCATGGATTGACGTCGACGACACCTGTCTGGCCCGCGGCGTGGACGGCGAATGGCTCTACGCACTCGGGGATGCCAACCACAAGGTGCTGTTGACGCACCAAGGTAAATACCAGGCGCGCATCGCAGGCGCAGCCATCGGTGCCAGGGCACACCAACGTCCCTTGGACACCGATCCGTGGGGTGTTCACGTAGCGACTGCGGACGAGTTGGCCGTTCCGCAGGCGTTTTTCACCGATCCTGAAGCCGGGGCGGTGGGGCTGACGAGTGACCAGGCGCGGCAACGCGGTCACCGCGTGCGCACGGTGGACGTGGACATGGGCGCGTCGGTGCCCGGCGCATCTTTCTACGCGGACGGCTACGCCGGGCAGGCGCGGATGGTCGTCGACGAGGACGACGGTACCGTGCTTGGCGTGAGCTTCGTGGGGCCCGGCGTGGTCGAGATGCTGCACTCGGCGACCATCGCTGTCGCCGGGCGGGTACCGATCGCGCGGCTTTGGCATGCGGTGCCCTGTTTTCCGACGGTCAGCGAGGTCTGGTTGCGGCTGCTCGAGGCCTACCGCGACGGTCATTGATCGAACCCGCGCTGGTGGGCTCAACTCGCGCAGGTTAGTGGGGCACCAGCGGGCCGGTCGGCTTCGTCGTGGTGGCGTGGACGAGTAACTCCGCCAACTCCTTCGGCCTGCTCAGGAACGGCGAGTGCGACGTGTCGATCGTCAACTGCTCCACTCCGAGTCGACGCGTGACGGTGTCGGCCAGCCACTGCGGCATCGACTGATCCTGAAGGCAGCGGATGAAACTGCGGGGAAGATCGGCGGCCCAGAACGCCTGCACCGATACCGGCGTCACCGTGGTGTCACCGAACCGTTCGGGTCCAAGACGGTCGAACGCCCAGCGGGCAGTCGCTTCGTCGCAGTCGTGGTAGAAGTACTTCCACGCACCGTCGAAGTCCGCGAACCACATCGCGCCGTCGTCGTCGAACGTCAAGTAGCCCAGCATCTCTCCGACGTCAGCATCGAACTCGCCGGTCAGAATATCGCTGGAGTCGCGCATCGCCATCGCCTCGGGGTAGGTACGGCCCTCCCGCGGCAACGCCGCAGCCAGGTAGACGATGTGGCTGATCAGATCCGGCGCGGCGTCGGCGGCCAGGGTGGCGTCGAATCCGCCGCCCGAGTGCCCGACGAGCACGTCACCCGAGGTCATCTCCGAGACGATCGCGTCGCGGCGATTCGCCAGCGTCGACTCCTCGTCGATGCGGGCGCCATGGCCGGGCAGATCGACGGCGACACCCTCATGGCCAAGTGCTTCCAGTTCCGTGATGGTCTGATCCCAGCACCAAGCGGCGTGAAAACCGCCGTGTACGAAGACAAATCGCATCTAGGTGGGCGTCACTCGTCTTTGATGAAGATCGCCTGCCGAGGGCACTGCCGCACGGATTCCTTGACCTGTTGCTCGTTCTCCGGCGTCACTTCTTCCTGCAACACGTGCAGATAATCCTCGTCGTCCAGATCGAACACCTCGGGGATGATGCCCATGCATACCCCATTGCTCTCACAGAGGCCGAAGTCGACCTCGATTTTCTGCGTCATACCTCACCTCAGAACTTTGACTGGGACATGGTGGTATCCGGCGACGTTCTGCATGTTGACCCGCTGCAGACCATTGAAGTCGACTTCGTAACGTGGCATGAAGTCGAGCAGGTGCTCGAGCGCGATCACACTTTCCAGGCGAGCCAACGCCGCGCCGAGGCAGCTGTGGATTCCGTAGCCCAGGCCCATGTGCGGTGATTGGGTGCGGTCGCGGGTGATGTCGAATTCTTCGGCGCGCTCGTAAGCCCGGGGGTCGCGGTTGGCGGCGGCCTTCATGATGAACACCGGCTTGTGCGCGGGCACCGTGCCGCTGGGGAGGTGCGCTTCCTTCAACGTGTAGCGCACGTTGTACTGCACCGGGCCGACGTAGCGCAGGAGTTCCTCGACGGCGTCGTGAACCTTGCTGCGGTCATCGAGAAGCAGCTGCCACTGCTCGGGGTGCTTGGCGAACTCGACCACCGCGCTGCCGATCAGCTTGGTGACCGTCTCGGCTCCCGCTCCGCCGAGCAATGCGCAGAAGCCGGTGATCTCGATGTCGTCGAGTTGGCGCATCTCGCCGTTCTCTCCGGGGATCTCTGCGGCGATCAGCCGGCTGATCATGTCGTCCTGCGGATTCTGGCGCCGCTCCTGGACGAGGCTGTAGTAGTACATGCCCGAGTCGATGTTGGCCTGCATGTTCTTCTCGGACAGCTCGATCTGGCCGGGCTCGCGTTCGAGGCTGATGTCGATCCAATGCCGCACCTGCTGGCGGAAGTCCTCCGGCACTCCCGCCATGCGAGTGATCACCTCCACGGGGAACGGACCGGAGAAGTCCTGCACCACGTCGAAATTGTCGGGGTCGCACTGCGAAAGGTAGTGCTCGACGACCTCGATGACGGTCTCGCGTTGCGACTGGATCGCCCGCGGCGTGAACGCCTTGTTCAACAGGCTGCGCATATGCCGATGGTCCGGCGGATCCATGAAAATGATGGACTTCTGCGGCCGCTCGTCGGAGCGGACCATGCCGAGGTCGCAGCCGCGCGATGACGAGAACGCGTCGGTGTCCTTGAGCGCGGCGGCTACGTCCTCGTGACGGGTGAGCGCGTAGAAGTCCTCATCCTCGTCGTAGTAGATCGGCGCCTCGTCGCGCATCCGCTTGTAGATCTCATACGGATTGTCGAAGTACTCCTGCGCTACCGGGCTGAACACCAATTTGGGCTTGGTCATGGTCTCTCTTTCGCCGCGAGGCTAACGACTGATTCCGTTACGCATGGCTGTATTTGTGTAACGTATAGTATGCCTCACCGGAGGCATTCGAGACAGCGGAATCGCATCTGTTTCATGGCTGAATTCCGGCGTTGATGACGTCATCGAGCAGGCCGAGGGACTCGCCCAGTTCGGCCGCGATCTTGCGAACCACGTCGACGTCCTTGCCGATGAACTCGCCTGTCCGTTCCACGAAAGCGTCCACCGAACCACTGGCGGCGATAAAGCCTGCGACGCGGCTCGTTCCGCTGCCGTGCGTGATCGCCTCCAGCAACTTGTCCTCGTCCACGCCGAGGCTTTCCCCCAGCGCGACGGCCCGCCGCAGCAGTCCGATCTGGGCGGCGAACAAGGTGTTGTTCGTCAACTTCACGGCCTGGCCCGCGCCAAGGGGGCCGACATGCAGGATCGGGTCGCCGTAGGCGGAAAGCACCGGACGTACCCGGGCGACGGCATCGTCGGGACCGCCGACGAAGAGAGTGAGGCTAACTGCGGCGATGTCGTGCGGACCGCCGCTGACGGGGGCGTCGATGACGTCGATGCCGGGCGAGTGCGCGGCGATCGTCTGCACCGTGCTCGGACTCCCGGTCGTGTGAACGACGAGTGTGGCGCCGGGAGACATCGCCGCGAGCACGCCGGGAGAACACACCCGGGTCACCTGCTCGTCGGTGAAGACGCAGACGATGAGGACGTCCGCGTCCCGAGCGATGTCGTGAAGTCCCGCGACCGCCTGCGCGCCCAGCGCTTCCACCGCTCGGCGCTTTTCGCTCGTCCGCCCCAGGGCGCGGACGTCGTGGCCGGATTCGACGAGACGCGACACCATCGGGCCGCCCATACGGCCCGCCCCGACGAATCCGACGCGTGTCACCGCGGGTGTTCCATCGCTTCCAGCGCGGTGTCTGCTGCGGTGAAAACCGAGCCTTCCGGGGCCGATGCGGTGGCCGCGATGGTCGACGCGTGACGCACATCCTTCTGCAACAGCGCACCGGCGATCGGCGCGAGGCCCTCCACCGTGCCGCCGAAAATCGCGATGCTGCCCAACGCCTTGCTGGTGGCCGAACCTCCGTTGAGCACCTCGGCCAGGCGCATCCGGGGGATGCCGAGAGACTCACCCAGATCGAGGGTGCTCAGGGCGCTGCCGAGGTTGGCGGTGAAGAGCAGGTTGTTCAGGATCTTGGTCACCTGTCCGCTGCCCAGTGGGCCCAGGTGAACGATCGGGTCGGCGTAGGTCGCGAACACGGGGCGGCAGCGCTCGGCGACATCCTCCTCGCCGCCGACCATGACAAGCAGCTTGCCCTCATCCACGGCGGGAGCGCCACCGCTCACCGGCGCGTCGATCACCGAAACCCCCTGCGCGGCAGCCTTCTCGGCGATCTCTCTACACGTATCGGGGTGCACGGTGCTGTGAATCGCGACGATGCCGCCGGATGCCAGACCGGCCAGTACGCCCGTCTCGCCGTAGAGCACCTCGCGCACGTCGTCGTCGCCGACCACGCACAGGCACACCAGATCGCTCGCGGCGGCCAACTCGGCGGGCGAACCCGCGGTCTTCGCCGCGGTATCGGCATACGGTTCGAGGCTGGTGGCCCGGCGCGCCCACAGCGTGGTCTCGAATCCGCCTTCGACGATCCGACGTGCCATGGGGCCGCCCTGACTGCCCAACCCGATGAATCCGACGCGCATCAACCCGCCTCCATAGTTTCCGATGTGTTCTGTTGCGCGACAACACATTCCTCGACGAACGACAGTATGGAGCCGTGGTACGCCGCGGCGTTGAGCGATAGGGACATATTGTGCCCGGTATCCGGTTGCTCATTGGTCACGAATCGCGGCGACGAGGTGAACATGGCGGCGATCTGCGCCATGGCCTCCGCGTCTGATCGCCACACCCGCTCGTGTTCGGCGGCGCTGAACTGCACCGGCACCCGGATGTGCGGTGCGAGCGCGGGGAAGTCCCGCCGCGGCCAGGTCCTCGTCATGCCCACCTCGTAAAGGGCGCCGGTCGACGAGTTGGTCATGCCGGACAACACGTCGGGCGGATACAGTTCCGCAGGCTGCCAAAGCACCTCGCGCAGCCCGGTCGGGCGGCCGGTTGCGGTCGCGGCTTTCATGATCTCCGCCATTGCCGCGTCGTACTGCACTCCGGTGCCCGCCAACTCGAGACCGATGACCTCGGCTTGCTCGGCTCGCTCATCGGTGGCCATTCGCACCGCAAGCTCGCACCCAGCCGAGTGGCCGACGAGAAATAGGCCGGCTCCGCGGGCGTTTGCGCCGAGGATCTTGTCGATGGCGCCGTAGGCAAGCGCGACGCGTTGTTCCGGCCTTTCCATGGCGTCGGGGTAGGGCGCAGAACTCCCGTACCCGGGCCGGTCCAGCGCCACCATGGTGTAGCCGTTGTCGGCGCCCATCCGCAGCAGCGACAACGAAGGGTGTCCGGGGCAGTCGAAATACGCTGCGGTACTGGACCCTCCGTGGAAGGCGACGACGACGGCCTTCGGCTCGTCAACGGCCGCAATCAGGCCGGACATCGGCACGCCGTCGACGAAGACGACGCGTGGTCGCGGAGCCGCCCCGGCGGCGACATCAGGCTGCGGAGCCGCCCCGGCGGCGACATCAGGCCTGGGGTCGCTCACCCTTCTGTCCGCATCAGGATCGCGCCGCTGGGTGTGAGGCCACCGCTGCTGACCACCGCGACGCGGGCGCCTTTCACCTGCCGTTCGCCGGCGTCGCCGCGCAACTGCGTGACCGCTTCATGAATGAGGCCCATGCCGTGGGTGCGGCCATGGGAGAGCTGGCCGCCGTGCGTGTTCAGCGGGATCACACCGTCGCGGGCGATGGCCTTGCCGCCGTCGAGAAAGTCCTTCGCCTCGCCGATACCGCAGAACCCGAGCGCTTCGAGCCAGGATAGGCAGTTGAACGAGAAACCGTCGTAGAGCTCGGCGACATCGACATCATTGGGCCGCAGTGACGTTCGTGTCCACAGGTGCGCGGCCTGGCCCAGCACCTGAGGTTCGTGAGTCATCGTGGTCTGGTCCCAGTCGGTGCGTTCGACGATCTGGGTACCGACCGCCTCGAACAGCACCGGCTTGCGCGGCATATCCCTGGCGGCGTCGACCGCCGACACGATCACCGCGACGGCGCCGTCGCACGGGACGTCGCAGTCGTAGAGCCCGAACGGTGTCGTGATCGGTCGGGCGTTCAGATAATCATCCATGCTCATCGGATCGCGGTAGATCGCCGTGGGATTCAGCGCGGCGTTGGCGCGCTGATTCAGCGCGATCCAGCCGAGCGTCTCCCGCGTCGTTCCGTAACGCTGAAAGTGTCTCTGCGCGTTGAGTGCAAGCACATGCGCCGCCGACGTGGCGCCGAAGGGCATCTGCCAGCTGGATGTGCGCGGTCCACCGGGAGGGCTGGCCTTTCCTTCTTTCATCAGCTGCTGGAACGTCGCCTCCCATAGCGTGCGGAAGCAAAGCACGTGGCGGGCCATGCCGGTGGCGATGGCCATCATGGCGGCGATGACAGATCCGCCGGGACCGAAAGTGTCCATGCCACCGTTGATCCAAGTCGGCCGGATGCCGAGCGCGCCCTCGAGCGCCGTCACGCCGCCTTCGCCCATGCCTGCGATGTCCAGTCCCGGGTACGTCGACAGACCGTCGATGTCGTCCAACGTCAAACCGGCGTCGGCGATCGCGGCTTCGCAGGCGTCGATGGTCAGCGACAATGGCGGCACCATCAGGCGGCGGCCGAGCCGGGACGCGCCGATACCGGTGATTGCCGAGTGCTCCTCGAACTTCGTCGTGGTCAACGGTGCGCTGACGAAGCGGCCGAAGTCGGTTGGCGCGATCTCGTCTTCGGGCAGCGGACCGGTCTGCTTGTCGATGGTCGGCCGGAACAGCGGTAGCCAGACATCTTCGATCTTGTCGAAGGTGACCTCGACCACCTGCCCCAACTCGAGCTCTTCGGGGTCGCACTCGACGATGTTGGTGGTCAGGCGAACTCGCGGATCTTCGACGACGGCGACCTGTGCCACCACATACGGCGGCGGCAGGTCGGGGAAGCCGAATCTGTGGTTGACGGTGAAGGCCGACAGCGTGGCGCGACCGGAGACGTCGCGCACACCCATGTTGCGGCTGCGGCAGTACCGGCATACCGGCTGCGGTGGGTGGATCAACGCTTCGCAGTCCTGGCACTCCTGGATGCGCAGGACGCCGTCACCGCCTGCGGTCCAGAAGAACTCGTTCTGGGCGCTGAGTTCGGGTAGTGGTCTGGTCAACGAATGAACTCCGAAATCGCCTCGTTGCCAATGGTTTGCGGGTCCGGCTCCGGTGATTCGTGAACGTCGGCGTGGGTAGCGCCGTCAACTGACGGCCGATGCTCACCCAGGTAGATGATCGCGTGCACCGGACAGTCGAGCAGCGCCCGCATCACCGCGTCTCGATCCTTCTCGGGCACGGTGCCGTCGCCGATCAGCGACGCGTAACCCCAGTCGTCGAGCGAGAAGTACTCCGGTGCGTGCTTGGCGCAGATGCCGAAACCGTCGCACATAGTCCGATCGAGACGAATCCTCAAGCCGTCACTCATTGCCCGACCGCCTCCACTTCGTAAGGGCGCACCGCGTTGAACGCGCCGGCTCGGCAGGACGGGCATTCGTTGGCGAGGTGGCTGCTGATCAGCTGCGGGAACTGACGCAGCAGGCTCGCGGCGACGTTTGTTGCGCCGTCGAGGGTGCCGCAGGCGCCGCGGCCACGCAGCACCACCGACCAGCGTTCCAGGCGTGTCACATCCTCTTGGGTGGCGGCACCGTCACGCAGCGCGGAGACGACGGCGGCCATGGCTGCCGTGCCGTTGAAACATGAGCCGCACTGGCCGGCGTTCTCACGGTCGAAGTAGGACATCACCGACGCCGCGACAGCGACCGGGCAGTCGTCGGTGAGGATCGAAATCGCGCCGCAGCCGAGGCCGCTGCCGAGTCGACGGATCGTCTCGTGGTCGAGAGTCGCATCGAGGATGTCGGTGTTGACCAGACCGGCGAAGTAGCCGCCCATCAAGACTCCGCGCACCGAGTCCAACGTGACCCCGTGCAACGTCAGCAGGTCGGAAAACGCGGCGCCGTGGGGAATCTCGTAAAGAGCCGAGGGTTTGCCGCCGCCCGTGACGGTCGCCAGGAACGTTCCCGGCGACATCGGCGTGCCGACCGCGCGGTAACTCTGCGAGCCGTGCCGGTGGATATGGGGCAGATTCGCGAGCGTCTCGACATTGCTGACCGTCGTCGGCAGCGCCGACACCCCCTCCTCGAACGGCCGGGGTGGTTTGTCGGTCGGCTTGGCGGGTCCGCCGTTGATACGGCGCACCGCCGCGGTTTCCTCACCCGCGACGTAGCCGGGTTCGACGGCCAGCACGGCGACGTCCATTGCTCCGAACACCTGCGAGTCCAGTTCAGAAAGTGCACTGTTCACGGCGAGGGCCGACTGTTGATCGGAGACATAGACATACGCGCGACTCGCGTTGACGATCGCGGCGGCCAGGCGCAGGCCGTCCAGCACCAGGTGCGGCCGGTTACGTAGCAGCCAGCGGTCTTTGATCGAGGCTGGTTCACCCTCTTCGCCGTTCGCGACGATGACCGTCTGCACGCCGCGGCGGCCTGCGTCGCGCACGGTGCGCAGCTTGGTTCCCAGCGGGAAGGCCGCACCACCGCGTCCGAGGAGACCGGAGAGGTCGATCTGCTCGAGCAGCGCGTCGGGGTCATCCAGTGGCCTATAGCCACCGGTCTGTGCATAGCCGGCAAGCTCCTCGGCTTTCACCTGAGCGGGCCGAAGCAGTCGCGGCTGGCACTCGGGCCACGCGGCGATGGTGAGCTCGGTTGCGGTGGAGGTCATCGGGAATCCCCACTGGATAGGCTGACGGTCATGAGGATTGCTGTGGTGCGCGTCGGCGTAGATCTGGCCGGCGAACTCACGCCGACGCAGTTAACCGCCGGCATGGCACGCCTCCGTGAGTCGGCCGATGCAGCGGGCGTCGAGATCGTGGAGAACAACCTCGCCGGCCTGCCGCCACAGCGACGCGAGGTGGAGTTGTTGATCGCCGGTGACGACGCCACGGAACTTGAGCGGATGGCGGTGAGCCTGTGCGCCAACGCGTTCGGCACGACACCGGTACCCGGCGTGCTGACCTTCATCAGTCGCGGAACCGACGACGACGCCCATGGCGTACTGGCCGGGCTTGGGCTCACCGGCGACATCGAGCGCGTTCCCGGCGACGACGGCTGGGACGTGATCCACGTGACGCTGCGCAAGACCGACCTCGAACGTGTTCCCGAGAGCCGTGTGCACACCGCGCTCGAGGCGTCGCTGAACTGCGAAGTCCATATCCGCACAGTGTGATCGGCCGACTCCGGCGCGAGTGTGCGGTTTCGTACGCGACTCGCCGCCGAGGGCGTATCAATCCGCACATCCCCAGCGTGCGCGGGGGCCCACGCGACGGTCGGTGTCCCACGTTCGCCCATCAGCCGTCCAGGAACTTCAGGATCGCGGGCGCGGCCTGCACCCACGTGTCGAACAGGCAGAAGTTCTTTCCGCCGCTGGCCGCGAACCTCTCACCGGCGCGCTCCCAGGCGTCCTCCGGCCACGGCGGGTCGATCAGCGTGGAGCCCTTGATGAGGCAGCTCACCTCCAGCGAAGTGCGCTTGGGATGGTCCCAGTCGTTCTCGCCGCCGCGGATGATCAACGTCGGAACCGTGATGTTGTCGAACATCTCGTCCTCGACACCGGGAATGGTCTGGCCCGGCTTGGGCACGAATGCGTTGAGCCAGCGACGCATCAGCTTGAGGAACTCGTCCACGTCCAGCGCGCGGAAGCGTGCCTCGTTGTCGGGATTCTCGGCGACGCGTTCCTTCCACTCGGGGACGTGCAGCAGACCTTCGACGCCCAGGCCCTTGGCGGCGAGGATGCTCGGCACCACGTAGTGCCCGCCGAGCACGAACGACCCGTAGACCCCGCCGACGATGTTCCACACCACCAGTTTTCGCACGATTTCCGGGTACAGCATCGTGGTCAGCATGGAGTCGCGCGCGCCGCCCGAACCACCCGCGATGATGCAGGGCCCGACATCGAGCCCGGTGATCAAGGCGTGCAGGGTCTCGGCGCGCATATGCGATTCGCTCTTGCCGTAGAACTGCACGTCCGACTTGCCGCAGTTCGGCCGGTCCCACAGCAGGACGCGGTAACCGCCGTCGGCCAACGCCTCCGCCAGCGGCCGCAGGCCCGGGATGTCCTTGCTGAAGCGGCCACCCGGCGTCAGGGCGATGAATTCGCCGTCGTTGCCCAGGATTTCGTATACGACGCGACCGCCCTTGTACTCAAGGGTCTTTTCGCCGGGTTTGAGCTGCAGCCCCGAGGACTCCGTTGTTGTCATGCCTGCACCATGACATCGTTGCCGACGATCCGGACGGGATAGGTCCGAATACTCCACTCGGGCTTTACCGCCGTGGTGCCGGTCGCCAATTCGAAACCCCATTGGTGCCAAGGGCAGTAGATGAACTCGAGGTCGCGCACCATCACCGCGTCGCCGGGAACATCGTCGTCGACGATCGTGCGACCGCGCGGGCGGCCCGAACACAGCGGGCCGCCCTCGTGCGGGCAATAGTTCGCGATCGCATAGAACGCGCCGTTGACGTTGTAGACGCCCACCCCGTGCCGCCCGATGGGGACGAGTTTGTGCTTACCCGGCGGGATCTCGTCGACCGTGGCGACGACGTGCTCGCGCCCCTGTGCCAGTCGTTTTGGGACAGCCGGTGCCGCCTTCTCTTCTTCACTCAACTCAGAACACCCGCACCTGGCCCTCGAGGGCGGGAACCGTCTCGGGCAGGTGATATGTCGCGATGCCGTTGCGGAACATGATCGCCTCGCGGGCGTGTTCGGGTAGGTGCTTGACCAGCCAGCGCGGGTCGTCGAATGTCCAGTGCGGGTAGTCGCTGCTGAACAGCAGGATCTTCTCGCACTCCATCCACTCGAATGCCCGGCTCAACTCCGTCTTGTCCTCCGGGTAGTCCAGCGGCTGGGTGGTGAACTTGATGTGGTCCTTGACGTATTCCGATGGCTTGCGCTTGATGTCCATCCACGACTTGCGGGCTTCGTAGATGGCATCCATCCGCCACATCAGCGGCAGGATCCAGGTGAATGCATGCTCCACCAACACGATTCGCAGTGTCGGGAACCGGTCGAAGAGGCCGTCGAACACCATGCTCATGACCTGATTCGCGGCCAGCAGCGAGTACGTGACCATGAAATCGTGGTTGTAACTGGGAAACCCGACCGGCGGGATCGGAAGTTCCTCGTGGTGGCTGCGCGAGAGGTGGCAACTCACGGTGATGTCGTTGCGGGTGGCGGCTTCCCAGATCGGGTTGTACTTCGGATCGCCCCACGGCGGCCGCGGCTCGGCCTTGATCAGGACCTGCCCCATGTACGGGTGGCCGGCCCATTTGTCGATCTCGCGGGCGGCGTCGTCTGGAGTCTCGATCGCGACGCAGACGGAACCGCGCCAGCGTTCATGCCAGTTGTTGTGGCTGTCCAGCCAGTGGTTGGCCTGCCAGTCGTTCAGCGCGCAACTCATCGCGTGGTTCACCTCGGGAAAGCGCGCCGGGTAGGCGGCGGGCTCGAGGATGGCGATGTCGGCACCGGCCTCCATGATCAGCTGCTTGAACGCCAGATCGGGGTCGCTGCCCGCGAAGTTGCCGTCGGAAGGAAAGGTGTCCAGGCGCATCGCGTACGCATGCGCGTAATCCGGCGCGTCGTAGTAGATCTGGTCCCCGACCCGGCGCGTCAGGAAATACTTGCTGCGCCACGGCTCCGGGATGTACGGCGTCAGCTCGCCGGCCTTCGGCGTCGGATGCACATCGGAGTCGACGCAGCGAACAGCGATGCGCTCTGCCGCCGCCTTTCGCTCTTTCACTGTGACCGTCATGGTCGCCTCCTCTGTTGCGAAGTCTTCTCTTACTGTGCGCTGACGTCGGCCCCGACGTCTATGCCGTACAGCCCTGCGGCGTTTCGCCAGCAGAGCTTGTCGCGTTGTTCTTGCGAGTACGACGAGGGCACCTTCAGCTCGTTGAGCTGCCAGTGCGGATAACTCGACCCGTACATCACCATGTCGTTTTTGCCGGTGAAGTCGAGCCATTCGCCGGCGAATTCGACGTCGCCGGGCCCGTCCATCGCGCCCTGAATGAAGTAGGTGTGGCCGGGCAGGTAGTCACTGGGCATCTTCGGCGCCCACGGGGTCTGCTCGAGGTGGGGGCGACCGAAGCAGTCCATCCGCCACATGAACGGCGTCAGCATGTCGCCGGCTCCGTCGGCCCATACGAACTTCAGCGTGGGCATCTTCTCGAATACCCCTTCGACGATGAGGTTCATCTGGTGGTACAGAAAGTTGAGCGCCATGAAGCTGACGAAGTGCTCGTAGGTCCGCGGCACCCCGTTCGGTGTCGGCGCGAACGAGACGCCGGCACCGACCTCGATGTGCACCGCGACCGGCAGATTGGCCTCGGCGGCGGCCTCCCACAACGGCCAGAACTGGGGCTTGCCGTAGAGCTCTCGCGACTGTAGCGGCACCCCGATCTGCACTACACGCGGGTGGCCGGCGTACTTGGCGATTTCGCGCAGGGCTCCGGTGATGTCGTCGGGATTGACCCGGATCGTGCCGCGGAACCGATCGGCATAGGGGTTGTCCTCGAGCCAGCGCGTCACCATGAGCTCGTTGTGCGCGGCGGCGATCGCGGTGCCCAGATGACGGTCGGGCATGGTGCCCCGCGTCATCGGGTGCAGGATCGCGATGTCGACGTCACGTTCGCCGAACAACTGCTGACCGACGAACTCGGCGTCCGACCCGGGGTAGCGGCGTTCGCCCTCGGTGTTCGGCGCGTACTCGCCGCCGGGGGCGCCGTACCAGTCCATCTCGTAGTCCGGGAACCCGCGGCTCTTGAACGGCTCGCGCATGAACCCGCGCAGATCCTTGTTCGATTTGCTGAAGATGTGCACGCTGGCGTCGATGACGGGGGTCGTCGTCCCGTCGGGATGTGTGATCACGCAAAGCCTCCGGAGTCCGCACAGACGGCCGGGACACACGGGGGGCTGCAACATGCTCCGGGGCCGGACATAAAGCCATAGTAAAGGCTTGTTCTTCAAAGGCAAGAATTGTGTTCTCCAGCGGAACGCTTACCTCTTCGCAGGTCAGGGTGTGCGCTGGTCAGTCGCTTGGCGGTCCGCTGACGAAACGGGGTAGTCGAATCCAGAGAACGGTTACAGCGTCTAAGGAGAATGCTATTCTCGTGCCTACCGACGGGGTACTGACGAGGTCCACAGGAGGCCACTCGTGTTACTGGAGTTCGACGCCGATCAGCGGCTGTGGCAGGAGACCGTGCGGGACGCTGTGACCAAGGCCTGCCCGGCGTCGCTGGTGCGCGGAGTGGCCGAGAATGGTGAGGACCCGACGCCACTCTGGCAGACGTACGTGGACGCCGGCTGGACCGAGCTGACCGACCCGGAGAACGCGGTCGAGCTGGCGATCGTGGCCGAAGAACTGGGCCGGGCCACCGATCCGACACCGTATCTGGCGACCTTGACCCAGTTCGGCCCGCTCGCCGGGGACCGGTACGACCCGCAGATGTCCGGCACGGCCGTGTACAGCGGAGTGACCGCACATCGCGACGCCGATGGTTGGGTGCTCAACGGAACGGCCCATCACGTCCTCGACGGCGACCGCGCCGAGAAGCTCGCGGTGGTCACCGAGGCGGGCGTCTTCGTCGTCGACGCCGGTCTGGCTGTCACCCGGCGCAGCGCCGTCTTCGACCCGGTGCTGCACATCGCGGAGGTCTCCTTCGCCGGCACGCCCGTCCCCGACACCGACCGCGTGAACGTCGACACGGAACGAGCCAGGCACGTCGCGCTGACCGGGATGGCGATCACGATGGTCGGCGCGTGCCAACGGATCCTCGACCTGGTCCTCGAGCACGTGAAGCAGCGTCAGCAGTTCGGTGTCGCGATCGGAACATTTCAGGCTGTTCAGCACAAGGCCGTCGACATGCACGTCGCGACCGAGCGGGCCCGCGCGCTGTCGTACTTCGCCGCGCTGACCATTGCGGCCGATGATCCGCGTCGCCGGCTCGCTGCGGCGATGGCCAAGGCATCGGCGGGGGAGGCGCAGGCATTGGTCTTCCGGCACGGTTTGCAGCTGTTCGGGGCCATGGGATTCACGTGGGAGAACGACTTGCAATTCGCGCTGAAGCGGGCGAAGGCCGGTGAACTGCTACTCGGCGGGGCGGCTGAGCATCGCGCCCTGATCGCCGCGGAATACCGGGGCTAGACGAAAATGCAGCTGACATTCGATTCCGACGTCGAACAGTTCCGTGCCGAGTTCGCGGCCTTCCTCGACGAGCATCTGCCGTCGGACGCCGTCACCCAGGAGCGGCCGAGATCGGTGTCGCACATGCCGCAGTGGGCGCGCGACTGGCAGCGACTGCTGTTCGACAACGGCTGGCTGCTGCCTGCGCAACCACCGGAGTTCGGTGGCCGCAACGCCAACGTCGTGCAGCAGTTCGTGCACCTCGACGAGTTGTGTCGACGCCGGATCTACCACAGTTTCAACCCCCAAGGCGTGAACATCATTGCGGCATCGTTGATTTCGTTCGGATCCGACGAGCAGAAACATCGGTGGGCGGTGCCTGTGCTGCGGGGTGAGCTCACCGCATCCCTCGGGATGAGCGAGCCGAGCGCGGGATCGGATCTCGCGTCGCTGCGCACCCGTGCGGTTCAAGACGGCGACTATTTCGTTGTCAACGGCCAGAAGGTGTGGACATCGGGCGCGCACGACGCCGACTTCCTGTTGACCTTCGTACGCACCGATCCCGATGCACCCAAACACAAAGGCATCAGTGTCCTGATCATCCCGACCGATACCCCCGGCGTCGTGTGTCGGCCCTTCGCCGACATGTGCGGTGAGGAGAACAAAGACTTCAACGAGGTGTTCTTCACCGACGCGCGAGTGCCCGCCGAGAACCTGGTCGGACCGCTGAACGGCGGCTGGGCCGTGGCCAATGGCTCACTCGGGCACGAGCGCACGATGATGTGGCTCGGCTTCGCCGACCGCATCGACAACATGATCGCCGATTTTCGGCCGCGCACAGAGTTGGAACGCGACCAGTACGCGACGACGATCATGGACTACCAGGCGCTGCGGGCCATGGGCTCGGCGGCACTGGCTCGTGCTGCGCGCGGCGAGATGGACACCGCGTCGGTATCGGTACTGAAGCTCTTCGGTTCTGAGGCGGAGCGTCAGGCATTCGAGAACGCTCTGACCGCGGCGGGCTCCGACGGGCTCACCCACCCGTCGACGACCGGGCCGTATGAGCACATGAATCTCGACCACTACTTCGTGAGCTGGTTCGAGCGGTATGCGCGCAGCTTCGGCGGAACCATCGCAGGCGGCACGTCGGAGATCCAGCGCAACATCATCGCGCAACAGGTGCTCGGTCTGCCGCGGCGCTGATACCGGTGACCGAGTCCGCTCCCACCCCAACCCACCCGGTGACGCTGCTCATCGACCGGCCCCACGCCGGTGTCGTTGTGCTGCAACTGAACCGGCCTGAGCAGCTCAATGCGATCAACGAAGCGATGCGCGACGAGCTGATCGAGACGTTCTCGGCCATCGGGTCCGACGCATCGGTTCATGCGGTGGTGATCACCGGGGCGGGCCGCGGGTTCTGCTCAGGTATCGATGTGCGCAACTTCTCGCCGCGGGCACTCGAGGCATCCGACCCCGCGATCGACCGGTTGCGCTTCCAGGAAGCGATGGCAGCACTGCCGCAGGCGATCCGGAATCTGCCGCAACCCGTCATCGCTGCGGTCAACGGGCCCTGTGTCGGGGCGGGCTTCGCGCTGTGCCTGGCATCTGACATCCGGATCTGCTCGACGGTGGCCACCTTTGGAAACGGCGCGATCCTGTTGGGATTGTCCGGCGCCGAGATGGGCATGAGTTATCACCTGCCCCGGATTGTCGGAACGAGTGTGGCCGCCGACTGGATGGTGACCGGCCGGACGGTGCCCGCGTCCGAAGCCGACCGTCGCGGTCTGGTTAGCCAGCTGGTCGACTCAGAACAGTTGATGCAGCGGGCACTCGAGCTCGCCCGTGCCATCGCCGACCTGCCGCCGTTCGGTACACAGTTGACGAAAAGGGCCTTGCAGGTGAACACCGACGCATCGGGGTTGGGCGCAGCGCTGGAACTGGAGAATCGCAACCAGGTGCTCAGCCATGCGACCGACGAAGCGCAGGCACGGCGGCGGCCGAAGTGATCCCGAGACGGATGGACGGTATTCGATAGTGGCGTGGGACTTCTCGACCGACTCCGAGTGGACGGAACAGCTGGCGTGGGTCGAGCAGTTCGTTCGCGAGGAATGCGAGCCCATAGACTACGTGGTCAAAGAGTCGCACGACCTTAACGACCCGGTGCGCCAGGCGCTGATCCCGCCACTACAGGAGATCGTCAAGGAGCGCGGCCTGTGGGCGACCCATCTCGGCCCGCATCTCGGTGGTCCAGGGTTCGGACAGGTCAAGTTGGCCTTGCTCAACGAGATTCTCGGCCGGTCGGAATGCGCGCCGATAGTCTTCGGGTCCCAGGCGCCCGATTCTGGCAACAGTGAGATTCTTGCGCACTACGGCACATCAGACCTCAAGGCGCGGTATCTGGAGCCACTGCTGGACAACAGGATAATCTCCTGCTTCTCGATGACCGAGCCGCAGGGCGGTGCCGACCCGAAGGTGTTCACCACCACGGCGGTGGCCGACGGCGATCACTGGGTGATCAACGGCGAGAAGTGGTATTCGTCGTTCGCATCGATGGCGTCGTTCATCATCGTCATGGCGATGACCGACCCGGATGCACCGCCGTATCAGCGCTATTCGATGTTCGTGGTGCCTGGTGACACCCCGGGCATCAACGTGCTGCGCGATGTCGGACTCGGCTACCAGCCGTTGGGTGGCGGGCGCGAGGGATACGTGCGGTACGAGAACGTCCGGGTCCCCGCCGACCACATGCTCGGGCCGCGCGGCGGCGCGTTCGTCGTCGCGCAGACGCGGCTGGGCGGCGGCCGCATTCACCACGCAATGCGCACGGTCGGTCTGGTGCGGCGGATCTTCGACATGCTGACCGAACGGGCCGTCTCGCGCTACACGCAGGGCGAGGTGCTGGCCAACAAGCAGATGGTTCAGGAGATGATCGCGGACTCCTGGATGGAGATCGAAGCCTACCGCCTGCTGACCCTCCAGACAGCTTGGAAGATCGACAAGTTCAACGATTACAAGGCGGTGCGTGGCGACATCTCGGCGGTGAAGGCGATGATGCAGAAGGTGCTGCACGACGTCTCCGCGCGCGCCCTGCAATTACACGGATCGCTTGGCACCTCGCATGAGATGCCGTTCGTGCAATACATGACGGAATCGTTCGTGCTCGGACTGGCTGACGGGCCGACCGAGGTGCATAAGGTGACGCTGGCACGGCTGCTACTCAAGGACGTCAAACCTGCACCCGACGCATTCCCGTCCGAGCATCTGCTGCGGCTGCGGGAAGCAGCCGAAGCCAAGTTCGCAGAAAAGCTCGCAGGCATTCCGCGCACCTAGGAGGTCCACAATGACGTGTGACGGCAAGGTCGCCCTGGTGACGGGTACCAGTCGCGGATTGGGCAGGGCCATTGCAAAACGGTTGGCCGCAGAGGGGGCGACGGTGGCACTTACCGCTCGCACCGCCGAACCCGACCCGAAGTATCAGGGATCGCTGCGTCAGACGCTCGAGGAGATCGAGCAATCCGGCGGTTCGGCGATCGCCGTCCCTGCCGACCTCTCCCAACGCGAGGATCGTGAACGACTCTTCGTCGAGGTAGTCGAGAAGATCGGCGCCCCGGACATTCTCGTCAACAACGCGGCCGTCACGTTCCTCCGCCCGCTCGACGAGTTCCCCGACCGGCGTGTGCGCCTGATGATGGAGATGCACGTGATGGCGCCGCTGCACCTCACCCAACTGGCCATCCCCGCCATGCGCGAGCGGCAGCGCGGATGGGTGCTGAATGTGACATCGGTCGGCGGCGATCTGCCCGACGGACCGCCTTTCTCTGAATTCGACCGCGAAGCGGGCTTCGGCATCTACGGCACGGTCAAAGCCGCGCTGAATCGGTTGACGAAAAGCCTTGCGGCCGAGCTGTACGGCGACGGTATCGCCGTTAACGCGGCGGCACCGTCGAACCCGGTCGCGACCGAAGGCGCCGGTGCACTCGACCTGGCCAAGACCGACACCGAGGACATCGCGCTGATCACCCAGACCGCTTTCACGTTGTGCACGGGCGATCCCAAGACGCTGACCGGTCGCATCGCGCACACGCAGCCCTTCCTGCGTGAGATCGGCTGGCTGTGAGGGTTCAGCCCGCCGCGTATCTGCGGACGACACTTCCGCTGGATCTGTCGCAGCTGCAGGTGCTCGACGGCGGGCGCTACCACTCGATCTGGCTGCCCGATCACATGGTGAGCTTCTGGCCCGATTCGATCTGGACCCCTGAATTCACCGATTTGGCAACGGTTTCGCCATCGCCGCACCGCCACCTGGACGCCATGGCAGTCGCCGCTGCGGCGGCCGTGCTGACCGAGAACGTACCGCTGGTCACCAGCGTCGTCGACACCGTGCGCCGCCATCCGGCGCTGCTCGCGCAGAGCGCGCTGACCATCGACCATCTCGCCAAGGGCCGGTTCGTTCTCGGCCTTGGCAGCGGCGAGACCGAGAACACCGTTCCCTATGGGTTCGACTTCACCAAACCGGTGAGCCGATTCGAGGAAGCACTCGAGGTCATCCGGCTGCTCTGGGACAGCGACGGTCCGGTCGACTTCGACGGCCGGTTCTATCACCTGCACCATGCTCGCCTCGACACCGAACCGTATGAGGGCACGACCCCCGGGATCTGGATAGGGGGGAGTGGGCCGCGGACACTGGAGATCGTCGGACGGCACGCGGATGGGTGGTGGCCCACCGGCGCGTGGGATCCCGACGACTACGCCCAAAAGCTATCCACCGTACGGGCTTCGGCGGAGCGGGCCGGTCGCGATCCGATGGCCATCACGCCGTGCTATATCCAGGTGTGCCTGATCGGCCGCGACGACGCGGCCCTCGCCGACATTCTGGACGCGCCGCTGGTCAAGGCATTCCTCCTCCAGGTGTCGGCCGAGTTGCTTTCAAGCCTCGGCTATGAGCATCCGATGGGGGAGAACTGGCGCGGATATCAGGACATCGACCCGGCGACGTTGACCCGCGAGCGCGTCGTCGAGTTCCTCGACCGCGTCGATCCCGAAGCGATCCTTGCGGTCGTCCCGCACGGCACGCCCGCGCAGGTCGCCCAGGAGATCAAGAACTATGTGGACGCGGGCCTGCGGGTGCCGAAGATCCTGGATTATGGCGGTATGGCTGGACTCTCGTACTCCGCCGCGTCGGCCGACAACGTCCGCGACGTGGAGGACGAGCTGATGCGCCTATGCGGAGACATTCGATGAGCATCGCGCTGAACGCGGCGGACATGTTGGACCGGGCCCAGGCTCGCACCGGACTGACGGACTACGGCGATCCCACCCTGCCCGAGCGATTCGCGACGGCCGTAGACCTTCTCAACAGCATGGGTATGGATGTCGATGGGCGCAGGCGGGCCGAGGACGTATGTCATTGGCTGCTCACCTCACGCTTGAAGTTCTTCGAGGACCGGAATCGATATCCGGTCGCCGCCGAAGTGATCGAGCGGCCCATGTTCGTGACCGGTGAACCACGTTCGGGAACGACCCTCATGCACGCTCTGATGTCGGTGGATCCCGATGCGCGGGCACTTCGGTTTTGGGAGGTGATGTATCCCTCGCCGCCGCCCGGCATCGCCGGAGACAATGACCCCCGCCGGGCACGCGCCGATGTTGACTGGCGCGAGATCAACGCCAAGATGCCGAAATGGCTGCACAGCCACCCCTACAACGACATGCTTGGCGACGGACTGCCTGAGGACGAACGTACCTGGGCGTTCGACTTTCGCGTCATGACGCCGACCGCGTGGTGGCGGGTTCCGATGCAGACGGTCGTCGGGGGTCTGCCCACCGACGATGCTGCTCAGTACCGTATCCACCGGGCGATGCTGCAGCAGTTTCAGTACGGCCGCCAGCCGAAACAGTGGGTTCTGAAGGGATTTCACGGGTTTCGTCTGCAGGAGTTCTTCAACAGCTATCCGGACGCCAGCCTGCTTTGGCTGCACCGCGACCCCGTGCAGGTTGCGGCGTCGCGCACGATGATGATGGCCGACATTCTCGAGGGCATCGTCGGTCCGGTCGACCTGCAGGCCGCGGCGAAAATGCATCTCGAGCTGACGCGGACTTCCGTCGCCAACACGATGACCAATCCGCTCACCGACGATCCTCGAATCATGCACGTGCGCTACGCCGATTTCCTCGCCGATCCGGTGGGCACCGTCGGCCGCTACTACGAGTTCTGCGGGCGGACACTGAGCGCCCAGGCCCAGACGGAGATGCGTACCTACCTGACGAACAATCCCGGCGACCGGCACGGAAAGTTCCGCTACTCGACGAAGTTGCTCACCGACATCGGTGAGGACCTCAACGCGCTGCATGACGAATTCCGGCCGTTCCGTGAGCGATTCGGTGTCGCGATCGAACAGCGGGGGTGAGCATCATGCACGACCGGCTGTCGGTCCACAGTGTGACGTTTCTGGGCATGCCACTCGCCGAGCAACACTCAGTTTGGCAATCGCTCGGGCTCACGCGCCTCAGCCTGATCGACTCTCAGCTCGGCGAGCCGGGACTCGCGCGACTGATCGATCAGAACGGGTACTCGGTGGACACCGTCTACCACCTGTTCGAGTCCGGCGATGGATTGTCCCGTGTCATCGAGACCGCCGCCGTGCTCGGCGCCCGCGTGGTCTACATGCTGACCGGAGGCCGGCGCGAATCGAACTGGGAGCAGGCGGCCGAGCGCTTCAGCGCCGCGATCGCGCCGTGCGTGCGCGAGGCACAGCAGGCGGGCGTGGCATTGGCGATCGAAAACGCCTCCGCCCTCTATGCCGACATCCACTTCGCCCACACCCTGAGGGACACGATCACCCTGGCCGAGATGGCGGGAGTCGGCGTCTGCATCGACCTGTTTCACTGCTGGGCAGAAGCCGACCTTACGGGCCTCGTCGAACGTGCGTTGCCGCGGACAGTCCAGATCCAGCTGAGCGATTATGTTCTCGGCGATCGCGCGCTACCCGGACGTGCGGTCCCCGCCGACGGGGCGATTCCCATCGAGCAGTTCCTCCGGCAGATACTGGCGGGTGGCTACCCCCACGGCTTCGATCTGGAATTGATCGGCCCGCGAATCGAGGCCGAGGGCAGAGTCGAGGCAGCGCGCCGGGCCTGTGAGACGGTATCGACGATGCTGAAAAGAAGCGGTGCATAGGGGAATACGCGATGGCTTTCGGAGACGGCACTGACGATGCCGCGCTGAACATGGCGTGGACCGAGTTCTGCGAACGTCTCAAGGCGGCGGGCGAGCGGGTTTTCAAGGACCACAACTCCGCGTCGGGTCGGCAGCGCGCCGACGGCTTCCGGTTCCTCACCCAGAACCTCGGCCAGGCGTTCGACCTGGCGTTGGAGACCAAGGACACCCGCTATCCGGCGATCCACACCTTCTGCAATCCCACGCGCAAGCTCGGTGGTGACTGTGCCGATTTCATCTATCAGCAGGCATGGATCGACGGCGAGTCGACATATCGCATTGTCGGGGACCGCGGCACCGCACGGTTCCTCAATATCACCGTGCAGGGACCGCGCTCCGACGGTTCGGGCGTACTCCACGAGCCGTTCGGCGATGTGCCGGAGGCGAACCTGTTCGGCGAAGAACTCACCACCGCAGCCGACGGCGGGTTCGAGGTCTACGTCGGCGGTGAAAGCCGTGGTGCGAACTGGCTACCCACCACCGGAGATTCACGGAAGTTGTTCATCCGCCAGGGTTTCGATTGCTGGGACGAGCAGCCGGCCCGCATGCGGATCGAGCGTGTCGGCATGGATGCCCCGAAACCGTTGCCGACGCCGGCGTCGATGATCGATGCGATGGACTGGGCGGGTGGCTTCGTCACCGGATTGATGGATGACTGGCCTGAGTTCCCGTTCCGCTACGGCGGGGTAGACGAAGACAACCCCAACCGGTTTCCGCAAACCCCCGCAACCGGACCGGATGCGAAACGCGGTCGCGCCGCGGTGAATATGTACTGGGTGCTATCCGCCGACGAGGCGCTGGTCATCGAGTTCGATGCGCATGACGGCCTGTGGATGTTCACCAGCATGGGAGTGTTCTTCAACAGCATGGACTACCTCTACCGGCCGGTGAGCTACACGCCGAGCCGCACCGCAGTGGACGGCGACGGCAAGGTTCGGCTGGTCCTGGCCCACGATGACCCGGGATATCACAACTGGATCGACACCCAGGGTTTCGAGCGGGGCAACATCACTTACCGGCACATGCTCGAAGGAGCGCCCGCCGAGCTGCACACGCGTGTGGTCAAACGCGCGCATCTGGCCGATGCGTTGCCGCCGGACACGGCGACCGTTACCGCCGCTGAGCGCGTCGCGCAGATGTGGGCCCGATTCAACGGAATTCGGCAGCGCTACGTGTTGTGATTTCGGCGCACGTACGATCGCTGAGCGAACGTTAGCGCACCGAAACCACTAGAGCCGCTGCAGTCTGAACGTCCAGAACTGCTGTCCGGGCGGGCCGTTGAAGCAGCCGACGTCGTAGTCCGAGGTGATGGTGCCGGCCAAGGTGTTGTCGTCCCACACCCACGTCTCGTGGGTGGGCATGGCGTAACCGGGAAGGCACTGCAGACCGTCGGACACGTCGACCTTCAGCGTCCATTGGCCGTTGACCAGGTAGGCGTTGCCCTTGTAGTAGTTGTAGAACTTCAGCCGTGGCGCCGCGCTGATATACCGGCAATCCTCCGTGGGAACAGGAGTGCACCTCGCGACGAACCAGTACCACGACGCCCGTTCGTACCTGTTGGTCATCACGTCGTAGTTGCCGGGATGCCAAAACGCTTGGGCAGGAGGCGCGACCACCGTCGCGAGCGTCACCAGGACGGCGGCGACGGCCGCGGTCAGGACCTTGATGGGCTTCGTCATCGCCGTCATGGCCTCCCAATTGCGTTTGCCGGTGCTCATCAAACCACCTCGATGGAGATCTCGGTCGGAGATCAGTCGATGACGACTGCGTCCTTGTGTTCGGTGATGGGCCTGGCCGGCTGCTGTTCATCGCAGATCCGCTGAAGTTTCTCCAGCGTCTCGTCCAGCCCCGGGCCCAGTGGCTTGCCCGGCGTGAACGTCGCGGGCAGGTGCTTCATGCCCTGGATGACACCGATGGTCTCGTAGTGCTCGGTGCCCTCGGGGTCACAGACGTAGTCGGGCATGCGGTCCAACACAGCGGTCAGCATCGACTTGAAGACCGTGCGGGCGACGTTGGAGCCCACGCAACGGTGTACACCGATGCCGAAGCTGAAGTGGCGGTTGCCCTTCCGGTCCATGATGAGCTCGTTGGGCTTCTCGAAGACCGACGGGTCGCGGTTGGCCATGGCCCAGGAGATCCAAAGTCGCTCGCCTTCTCTGAATTTTGTGCCCTCGACCTCGACGTCATCGGCGAAGGTGCGGCCGTCGCCCGGCGCGGGTGTGTAAAAGCGCAGAAACTCCTCGGTGGCCGGGTTCAGCAGGGTGTCGCGTTCGCGGCTGAGAAGTTCGCGCTGGTCCGGGTTCTCCGACAGCCACTCCAGCGAGTGCGCGGTGAGCGCCGTCGTGGTGTCGAAGCCGCCGCCGATGATCAAACCGAGATTGCCGAGGATCTCGAGGTCGGGGGCGGGTTCGCCGCCGATGCGCAACTGCAGCAGCGCATTGATCAGCCCGGGTCGCGGGTTCTCCCGAACCTCCATCATGGTGGTGATCATGTCGATGCCCATCTGCCGGTTCATCTCGGCGACGCGCGCGGCGTCGGGCGAGTGTTCCGGAGTGGATACCGACAGGTGTGCGGGCTCGCTGTAGACCGGCCACTTCTTCAGCTCGATGCCCATCATCGCCAAGGTGAGCACGGCGGGCACGATGTTGGCGAGGTCGTCGACGAAATCGATGTGGCCTGATTCAATCTTCTCGTCGAGCGCCGCCCGGGTGATTTCGTCGACGAACGGTTGCCAGCGCCTGATCGCCGCGGGGGAGAGGTAGGGGTTCAAGGCCCCGCGATAGGTACCGTGCTCGGGTTCGTCCATCTCGAGGATGCCGCCGCGCACGACCGTCGCTCGTTGCGCCTTCGGGATGGTTATCCCCTGATAGCCCTTGCGTTCTCCGTTGATGTCGTGATCGTTGGACACCACCGGACAACGCGCCAGCTCGAACACGTGCTTGCTGTCGGCGGCAACCCAATGCCCGTCGTAGACGTCGGTCCAGGCCATCGGGCACTTGGACTGCATCTCCTCGGTGATCTTCTCGAACTGCACCCGATACTCCGGGGTGTGCCGGTCGAAGTGGTACCGATTCTTCTTCCGCTCGTTGTCGGCGGCGCGGATGTCGTCGACACTCAAGACTTGTCTCCCTGCACTTGGGGCTGAATTGCCGGCACCGCCGGCGCCGGTTGTCTCACTCTTCGATCGAGATGGCCTGCTCGGGGCACGACTGCACGGCTTCGCGTACCGCGTCCTCCTGGTCGGGCGGCACCACCTCGTGCACCGGCGAGGCGGTGCCGTCAATATCGCTGAGCTCGAAGGAATCTGGCGCGATCATCGAGCACAGCGTGTGGCCCTGGCAGCGTCCCGAGTCGACGAAAACCTTCACGGTGTCCTCCTGCCTTAGGGTCAGTTGTGGTAGTCGTACCACTTGAGGTAGCCGCCGGCGTCCACCCGAACCTGCATTCCTGTGACGTAGCGGGCCTCGTCCGATGCCAGCCACAACACGGCGTTGCTGATGTCGACCGGTTCGATCCACGGCACCTTCATGGCCTGCTGGACATAGAAAACGGGTTCGGCGTCCGCCAGTGTCGGACTCTCGAGGTCGGGACGGAACGACTTGTACATCGGCTCGCTCTGCAGCATGTCGGTGTTGCAGTTGGTCGGGTGCACCACATTCGCACGGATTCCTCGCGGTGCGAGCTCGGTCGCCAGGTCGTGCACATAAGCCGACAGCGCCCGCTTGCTGTGGACGTAGGCCATACCGCCCGGGTCCCCGCCGGGGTTGGGTTTGTTGTGGGTGTCCATCAGCGCCGCGGTCGAACCTGTCGCCACGATCGCCGCGCCCTCCGTGAGATGCGGCAGTGCGACGTTGATCGCGTTGAGCGTTCCGACGAGGTTGGTGTTGATGACGTCTACCCAAGCCTGTAGCGGCGGTTCGCCTTTCATACCCGCGATCCCTGCCTGGGCCACGACGATGTCGACGTGGCCGAATTGCGAGATGCCCTCCTCGAGCGCGGCCCGCAGCTGCGAGGCCTCCCGCACGTCGGCCTGCGCGGTGAAGACACTGCGGCCGGTCTTCTCGACAAGTTTGGCGGTCTCTTCGAGGTCTTCGGGCGTCGCCATCGGGTAACCGATCGTTGCGATGTCCTGACAGAGGTCGACGGCGATGATGTCGGCGCCTTCCTCGGCGAGCCGAACCGCGTGACTGCGGCCCTGCCCGCGCGCGGCACCGGTGACGAAAGCGACCTTGCCCTGTACTCGTCCCACTGAGATGTCCCTTCGATTCTGCTGTTTGGTTACGTGTTCCGGCCGCCGTTGACGCCCAGGATCTGTCCGGTGATGTAGCCGGCCTCCTCGGACACCAGGAATGCGCAGGCGGCCGCGATGTCCTCGGGCCTGCCGATGCGCCGCACGGGCGTCGAGTCGATGCTCTGCTGAACCGTCAGGTAGCCGCGCTCTTCGGACTTGCGCAACATCGGGGTGTCGATGAAGCCGGGCGGCACGGCGTTGACGGTGATGCCGCTCGGGCCGTACTCCAACGCAAGCGACTTGGTCAGTCCGTTGACTGCAGACTTGGCCGCCACATATGGAGACATGTACGGCTGGCCGGAATGCGTGCTCGATGACGAGATGTTGACGATGCGACCCCAGCCGGCCTCGATCATGTCGGGCAAGACCGCCTGGATGCAGTGGAAGACGCCGTTGAGGTTGACATCGACGACCCGCTGCCACTCGTCGAACGAGATGTCGGTGAATCGCTTGAACTTCTCCAGGCCCGCGGCGTTCACCAGAACGGTCACCGGACCGAGCTTGGCGCGCACGGCGTCCAGCGCCGCGTCGACTTGGGCGCGATCGGTGACGTCGGCGACGTACGAGTGGTCAACGTCCGACGGATTGAGGTCCAGAATCGCGACATTCATGCCGTCCGCGCGCAACCGGTGCGCGACGGCCTGTCCTATGCCGGAGCCGCCTCCGGTCACGACAGCGTTCTTCAACTCCACACCTGCCGGTCATGCATTAAGAATCGTCCTTCCGATTATGAGAACCGTACTCTCGTGCGCTGCTATCCCGCAAGACACGGTAGAGGTCAGATTCGCACTGGTGAGACGTTTCATTGGTGATTGTCGCACCGTTAGGTGCAGGCAGCCGGAGTTCCGGCCTTTTCCTTGAGTTCTCTTGAGACGAATGTATGATTCGCCGGTGATGAGAATGAAGTTTCCATCACATGGGGCTGGGTGCTGAGGAGGATGATGCAGGAAACGACCATCTCGAGTGGGGGAACCACCACCGACACCGCCACGCGCGGTGCCGACCGGCAGCTGCTGATCGGCGGCAAGCTACTCGACACGTCGCGGACGTTTTCCACCCTCAACCCAGCTACCGGCGAGGTGCTCGGCCATGCACCGGATGCCACCGTCGGCGACGCTGAAGCGGCCGTCGCCGCCGCGCGGCGCGCCTTCGATGAGACCGACTGGTCGACCAATACCGAATTGCGCATCCGCTGCCTCGAGCAGTTCCATCAGGCGCTGGTCGGCCACCGCGACGAGCTCGCCACACTGACCATCGCCGAGGTCGGCGCCACCGAAGCGCTGTGTCAGGGCGCCCAGCTGGACCAGCCGATCGCGATCGTCCGTTACTACGCAGACCTGCTCAAGACCTATTCGATGACCGAAGACCTCGGAAACATCGAGAGCCGCGGTATGCAGCACCACCGCTGGGTGGAGAAAGAGGCGGGCGGCGTCGTCGCCGCGATCATCGCCTACAACTATCCCACCCAGCTGGCGCTGGCCAAGCTCGCGCCCGCACTGGCCGCCGGCTGCACGGTGGTCCTGAAATCCGCGCCCGACACCCCGCTGATCACGCTCGCGCTTGGTGAGCTGATCGCCAACCACACCGACATCCCCGCCGGCGTCGTGAATGTACTCAGTGGCGCCGACCCTGAGGTCGGTGCCGCGCTGACGACCAGCCCGGACGTCGACATGGTCACTTTCACCGGCTCGACGCCGACCGGTCGCCGGATCATGTCGGCGGCCAGCGACACCCTAAAGCGGGTGTTCTTGGAACTCGGCGGCAAGTCGGCGGCGATCGTCCTGGACGACGCCGACTTCAACACCGCCGCGCTGTTCTCGGCCTTCAGCATGGTTACTCACGCCGGACAGGGTTGCGCGCTGACGTCTCGGCTACTCGTGCCCAGAAGCCGGCACGACGAGATCGTCGAACTGGTGAAGAACAACTTCGGGCTGGTGCGTTACGGAAATCCCGCTGACGCAGGCACGTACATGGGTCCGCTGATCAGCGATAGGCAGCGCGACAAGGTCGACGGCATGGTGAAACGCGCCGTCGAGGCAGGCGCCACGCTGGTGACCGGAGGCGAGAAGGTCGATCCCGGCTTCTTCTATACCCCCACCCTGCTGACCAACGTTGACCCCGACAGCGAGATCGCCCAGGAAGAGGTCTTCGGCCCGGTCCTCGTGGTCATCGCCTACGACGACGACGACGACGCAGTGCGCATCGCCAACAACTCGATCTACGGGCTGTCGGGCGCGGTGTTCGGCAGCCAGGACCGCGCGCTCGCGGTGGCCCGCCGCATTCGGACGGGCACCTTCTCCATCAACGGGGGCAACTACTTCAGCCCTGACAGTCCGTTCGGCGGCTACAAGCAATCCGGAATCGGACGCGAAATGGGCACCGCAGGGCTCGAGGAGTTTCTCGAGTCCAAGACGTTCGCTGTAGTTCTTCCGGGGGTGGGTTCATGAGCGGGCCTCTCGACGGAATCCGCGTCCTCGAGGTCGCGATGTACGGCTTCGTACCCTCGGCAGGCGCCGTGCTGCGCGAGTGGGGCGCCGACGTCATCAAGGTCGAGCACGCGGTGACGGGTGACCCGCAGCGCGGCCTGCGCCAGACCGGGCTGCTTCGGGTCGAGGGCGACCCCAATCCCAACATCGAGCATGCCAACCGTGGCAAACGCAGCATCGGCCTGGACATGACGGTGGCCGAGGGCAAAGAGGTGCTGTTCGAGTTGGCCAAGCGCGCCGACGTGTTCCTGACGAGCTTCCTGCCGGGGCACCGCCAGAAGTTCGGCATCGACGTCGACGACATCCGCGCCGTCAACCCGAAGATCATCTACGCCAGGGGCAGTGCGCTGGGCCCGCGCGGCGAGGAGTCCGTCAAGGGCGGCTACGACATGACCGCGTTCTGGTGCCGGGCCGGCACCGCGGCCACCATCACGCCGCCGGGAACGCCGGGCATGGTCGGGCCTCCCGGACCCGCCTACGGCGACACCATCTCGGGCACCAATCTGGCGGGCGGGATCGCCGCTGCGCTGCTGAAGCGGGAGCGCACCGGCGAGCCGTCGGTGGTGGACGTCTCGCTACTGGGCAGCGGGCTGTGGTCGCTCGGACACACCGTCGCACTGACAAAACACCTCGGTCAGCGAATGGAGGCCTTCCCTCCCGGTGTGCACGGATCGCCGATCAATCCGCTGGTCGGGCTCTATGCGACGGCCGACGACCGCTACATCTCCTTTGTGATGATGCAGCCCACCAAATTCTGGGCCGATGTGTGCAAACACATGGACCTCGACGAGCTGGCCGACGATCCGCGCTTTGCGACTGTCGAGTCGATCGCCGAGAACACCGAAGTCGCAGCCGAAATCCTCAAGGCGGCGATGAGCAAGCGGCCACTTGTGGAGTGGAGCGAGCGCTTCGCAACGCTGCTCGGACCGTGGGCCCCGGTGCAGGACACCCTGCAGGCGGTCGAAGACGCGCAGGTCCGTGCCAACGAATACCTGGTGCCCGCGGGTGAGCTCGAACTGGTCGCGAACCCGGTGCAATTTGACGTCAGTGCGCCTCAATCCGGCCCGGCGCCAGGGTTCGCGGAGCAAACTGACGAAGTCTTGCTGGAACTCGGACTGGATTGGGACCGAATCATCGAACTGAAGACGGCCGGGGCCGTCACCTAAGACCAGAGGGACACAGCCCATGCCCTACGTCGCTTCGACCGGCACCCACGTGCGGTGCCGTACAGGGGTACCGCCTGCGCGCACGGTTGGTGACCCAAAGCCACGGTGGCGACTTTCGGCGGGGGATCGGTACGGAGCGCAGATCAGCTTGGTGCACAATCGCTTTCGGTCGGCGGGGGTGTCGGCAGTGACCGTCGCGGGAGGAGCCACCTATGGCGCGGGGTAGCGGGCCGGAGCGGTGGTCGCCGGGGTTGCCGCAGTTGAGCAGCTTCGCGGGTCCGATGCAGGCCGTTGGTGGTCTCTTCGCCATGTCGGCCGATGCGGTGCGGTTTGTGTTTCGCCGGCCTTTTCAGTGGCGCGAGTTTCTGGACCAGTGCTGGTTCATCGCCCGAGTGGCGTTGGCGCCGACGTTGTTGGTGGCGATTCCGTTCACGGTGCTGGTCAGCTTCACGCTGAACATTCTCTTACGTGAGTTGGGTGCAGCGGACCTCTCGGGTGCCGGCGCTGCGTTCGGCGCGGTGACGCAGGTCGGCCCTCTGGTGACCGTGTTGATCGTGGCGGGCGCGGGTTCGACCGCTATCTGTGCGGATCTGGGGTCACGGACGATCCGCGAGGAGATCGACGCGATGGAGGTGCTGGGCATCAACCCGGTGCAACGGTTGGTGACTCCGCGGATGCTTGCGGCGGGGCTGGTCGCATTGCTGCTCAACAGCTTTGTGGTGATCATCGGCATCCTTGGCGGCTATTTCTTCTCGGTGTTCGTGCAGGACGTGAACCCGGGTGCGTTCGCCGCCGGCATCACGCTGTTGACCGGGGTGCCGGAGGTCGTCATCTCGTGTGTGAAGGCCGCGCTGTTCGGTTTGATCGCCGGACTGGTCGCCTGCTACCGGGGGCTGAGCATCACCGGCGGTGGCGCGAAAGCGGTGGGTAACGCGGTCAACGAGACAGTGGTGTATGCGTTCATGGCGTTGTTCGTGATCAACGTGCTCGTGACGGCCATCGGCATCCGGATGACGACGGGATAGCGGGATGGGGACAACGACGATCCTGAAGTCGAGGTATCCGCGGGCCACCGCCGGGGTGCGGCGCCCGGTGGCGTGGTTGAGCGGTATCGGCGACCACATGATCTTCTACCTGAAGTCGTTGGGTGGTATCCCGCACGCCTTCGTGCACTACCGCAAGGAGATCATCCGGTTGATCGCCGAGATCTCCATGGGTGCCGGGACGTTGGCGATGATCGGCGGCACCGTCGTGATCGTCGGCTTCCTGACGCTGGCCGCCGGCGGCACACTGGCGGTGCAGGGCTACTCGTCGCTGGGCAACATCGGCATCGAGGCTCTGACCGGATTCCTTGCCGCATTCATCAACGTGCGCATCGCCGCGCCGGTGGTGGCAGGCATCGGCCTGGCGGCCACCTTCGGTGCGGGCGTGACCGCTCAGTTGGGGGCGATGCGCATCAACGAGGAGATCGACGCGCTGGAAGCGATGGCTATCCGGCCGGTGGAGTATCTGGTGAGCACGCGCATCATCGCGGGAATGATCGCGATCACCCCGCTGTACTCGATCGCGGTCATCTTGAGTTTCGTGGCGTCGCAGTTCACGACGGTGGTCTTGTTCGGTCAGTCCGGTGGCCTGTATGACCATTACTTCGACACGTTCCTCAACCCGATCGACTTGTTGTGGTCGTTCTTGCAAGCGGTGTTGATGGCGATCACGATCCTGTTGATCCATACCTACTTCGGCTACTTCGCCACCGGCGGACCGTCGGGCGTCGGTGTCGCGGTGGGCAACGCGGTGCGCACCAGCCTGATCGTCGTCGTCTCGGTCACCCTGCTCGTGTCACTGTCCGTCTACGGTTCCAACGGCAACTTCAACCTCTCCGGATAAGCGACAGACAGCCATGAACTCAACCACGACGCGCGCACTCGCCGGTCTGGCCGCCATCGTCGCGATCGTTGCGATCATCGCGCTGGCGATCGGTCTGTTCCGGGGCAGCTTCACCGAAACCGTTCCGGTGACCGTGGTCTCGGATCGCGCCGGTCTGGTGATGAACCCTGACGCCAAGGTGAAGATGCGGGGTGTGGAAGTCGGCAGGGTCGCCTCGATCGCGACGAAGCCCGACGGCCAGGCCGTGCTGAAGCTGGACATGAACCCGTCGCAACTGCACCTGATTCCCGCCAACGTCGGGGTGGACATCACCTCGACAACGGTGTTCGGTGCCAAGTACGTCGAACTCGTCCCGCCGACGGACCCCTCGCCGCAGAACCTGCGCGGAGGACAGGTGATCGAGGGCCAACACGTCACCACCGAGATCAACACCGTCTTCCAGCAGCTCGTCACCGTGCTGGACAAGATCGATCCGGCGAAACTCAACGAGACCCTTGGTGCGGTGGCGACGGCTTTCAACGGTCGCGGCGAGAAGATCGGCCAGAGTCTCGCGGACTTCAACGCATTTCTGGCCAAGATCAATCCGAGCCTGCCGAACCTCGCCCACGACATCGAAGCGGCAGTGCCGACATTCACCGCCTACGGCGACGCGGCGCCCGATCTGATCGGCACCATCGACAATTCCATCCGGCTCAGCAATTCCATCGTCGAAGAGCAACAGAATCTCGACGAATTTCTCCTCAGCGCAATCGGTTTGGCTGACGTCGGCAACGATGTGATCGGCGGCAATCGGCAGGCTCTGTCCGACACCCTGCGCGTGCTCGTGCCGACGACGACCCTGGCAGGTCTGTATCACGAGACGCTGGGCTGCACCATCGGCGGTCTCGTCCCGTTCGTCAGAGGAATCAATCAGTATTCGCACATCCTGTTCAACGCCAGCCTCACGCTGGGTACCGAGCGCTACCGCTACCCCGAGGACCTGCCGAAGGTCGCGGCCTCCACCGGAGGCCGGTCCTTCTGCACGGAACTGGGTCTGCCCGACGTCCCACCGGAGTTCCGGCCGCCGTTCCTCGTGGCTGACACCGGGTCGAACCCGTTCAAGTACGGGAATCAGGGCCTGCTGCTCAATTCCGACGGGCTCAAACAATGGCTGTTCGGGCCGATACCGGGACCGCCCCGGAACAGCGCGATGACCGGAATGCCGGGGTGAGGCGAATGCGGGGAACATTCATCAAGTTCGGCATCTTCGCCGTCGTCATGGTCCTTTTGACGGCGTTCCTCTTCGCCACCTTCGCCGAAGTGAGAACCGGCTCTACCAACGACTACTCAGCGGTCTTCACCGACGCCTCGCGGCTGGAAACCGGGGACACGGTGCGGGTCGCCGGCATCCGGGTGGGCACCGTGCAGGAGGTCTCGTTGAACGCCGATCGCAACGTCGAAGTGAAGTTCGACGCCGGGCGGGACATCAAGCTGACCGACGGTACCCAGGCTCAGATCAAGTATCTGAACCTGGTCGGCGACCGCTATCTGGAACTCGTCGATGCACCCGGATCGACGAAGATCATGCCGGCGGGCGCGCGGATACCCATCGAGCGCACCGCGCCCGCGCTGGACCTCGACCTTCTCCTCGGCGGGCTGAAACCGGTTATCCGTGGCCTCAATCCGCAGGATGTCAACGCACTTTCGGCATCGCTGCTGCAGATACTGCAGGGCCAGGGCGGCACCATCGAATCGCTGTTCTCCAGGACATCGTCGTTCTCAAATGCGCTGGCGGACAACAATCAGGTGATCGAGCAACTCATCGACGAGCTCAAAACCACGTTGAAAACGATCTCCGACGACGGTGACGAATTCACCGGAGCAATCGACAAGCTCGAGCAACTCGTACGCGGTCTCTCCGAGGATCGTGACCCGATCGGTGAGGCCATCACCGCGCTCGACAACGGCACCGCCTCCCTTTCGGATCTACTCGGTCAGGCGCGACCACCGCTGGACGGCACCATCGACCAGGTGAAGGACCTCGCAACATATCTGGATGCGGATAAGGCCACCTTCGACGCCACGCTTCAGCGACTGCCCGATATCTACCGCAAGCTGGCTCGGGTGGGCTCCTACGGCGCGTTCTTCCCCTACTACATCTGTGGAATCGCTTTCCGTGCCAGCGATCTCGAGGGTCGCACCGTTCAGTTCCCCTGGATCCGTCAAGAGACGGGAAGGTGCCGGGACGAATGAACAAGTACCGCGGAGCATCTCTTATCAGAGCCGGATTCATCGGCGTTGTGCTGATCATTCTCGTGATCGCGATCGGGCTGCAGCCGGAGCGTCTGGTGTCCTGGGCGACCGCACTGCGCTACCAAGCGCTGTTCACCGAGAGCGGCGGCCTGAGCGTCGGCAACGATGTGACGGTCTCCGGAATCAAGGTCGGCTCGGTCTCGTCGATCAAACTCGAGAATGGCGATGCGCTGGTCGGATTCACGATCGACGGCAAATACGCGCTCGGCTCGGACACCACGGCGCACATCCGCACCGGCACCCTGCTGGGGGAGCGGGTGCTGGCGCTGGAGTCCGAAGGCAGCGGCACGTTGCCGCCCAACCACGTCATCCCGGCCACCAGGACGTCGTCACCGTATTCGTTGACCGAGGCGGTCAGTGAGCTGACCGCGAACACCGCGGACACCGAAACCGACTCTCTCAACCAGTCGTTGGACACACTGGCCGAGACGCTCGATCAGGTCGCTCCGCAGTTGGGGCCGACGTTCGACGGCCTCTCGCGCGTATCGAGATCGCTCAACGGACGCAACGACAGCCTCGCTGAACTGCTGAAAACCGCGGGCGATGTGACCGGGATACTGTCCGAGCGCAGCGAGCAGGTCAACGCGTTGATACTCAACGCCAACGACCTCATCGGTGTGCTCGACGACCGGCGCCAGGCGATCGTGGGTCTACTGGCGAACACCTCGGCCCTCTCGCGGAATCTGACCGGCTTGGTCGCCGAGAACGAACAGGAACTCGCGCCCGCGCTGGAGAAGATGAACGCGGTCAACCAGATGCTGGAGAAGAACCGCGACAACGTCACCAAGGCGTTGGCCGGCCTGCGCAAGTACGAGGTGACCCAGGGCGAGATCGTGGCCAACGGCGCCTACTACAACGCGCTGGTCCCCAACATCCAGCCGGCGCAGCTCCTGCAGCCGTTCCTGGACTACGCATTCGGGTTCAGGAACGGCACCAACATCGGGCAACCACCGGACACGGCCGGGCCACGCGCCCAACTTCCCTTCCCCGTCAACGGGATTCCACAACCAGGAGACCTCCCCGATGATGGCAACCCGTAAGCGTCTCGCGACGTGGGTCGCGGTGGTGCTGGCCGTCGTACTGGCGGCGGGCGCGGTTTTCCTGGTGCGCCAGGTGTTCTTCGGACCCAAAACCATCACCGCCTATTTCCCCACCGCGACGGCCATCTACCCCGGTGATGAGGTGCGGGTCTCCGGCGTCGAGGTCGGCACCATCGAAAGCATCCAACCCGAGGGCACCCAGACGAAACTGGTTCTCAAGGTCGACCATGACGTACCGGTGCCCGCGGGCGCCAAGGCCGTGATCGTCGCGCAGAACCTGATCGCGGCCCGCTATGTCCAGCTCACTCCGGCGTACCGGCAGGGCGACGGGCCGACGATGGCTGACGACGCGGTAATTCCCAGCGACCGCACGGCGGTACCGGTGGAATGGGATGAGGTCAAGACCCAGTTGATGCGGCTGGCAACCGAATTGGGGCCCAAGCCCGGCTCGGAAGGCGGTGTCACGGACACGTCCATCGGCAGGTTCATCGACAGCGCGGCCAATGCGATGGACGGCAACGGTGAGAAACTTCGCTCGACGCTGTCCGAATTGTCCGGTGTTGCACGGATCTTCGCCGAAGGCAGCGGCAACATCGTCGACATCATCAAGAACCTGCAGACCTTCGTCAGCGCCCTGCGCGACAGCAAGGCGCAGATCGTCATGTTCCAGAACCGGCTGGCGAGTCTGTCCAGCGTGGTGAACAACAGCAGGTCCGATCTGGACTCGGCGCTGTCGGATCTTTCGGTCGCGATCGGCGAGGTGCAACGCTTCGTCGCGGGCAGCCGCGAGCAGACATCGGAGCAGATCAGAAGCCTGGCCGCCGTCACCCAGAACCTGGTCGACAGCCGGTTGCCACTCGAGAACGTCCTACACGTGGCGCCCAACGCGATCGCCAACTACCAGAACATCTACTACCCGCCTGCGGGCGGCGTGACCGGGGCGTTCTCGTTCGTCAACTTCTCCAACCCGGTGTATTTCGTCTGCGGCATGATCGGCGCCGTCGCCAACACCACCGCGCCCGAGACGGCGAAGCTCTGCGAGCAGTACCTCGGTCCGGCGTTGAAGCTGCTCAACTTCAACAACCTGCCGCTGCCGATCAACCCTTACCTGAGGCCCAGCCCCAAGCCGGAGAGCCTGATCTACACGGACCCCAAGCTCGCGCCGGGAGGTGCGGGACCGGGTGATCCGCCCGAGCCGCCGCCCGCGGTCTCGGCCTATACCGGCGCCGGGGATGTCGCGCCGCCGCCCGGGTATGGGGGCGTTGGACTGCCTGCCATGCCGCCGGGCCTGTACGGACACGACGAAGTGCCTGCCACGCCGTCACCCGCGCTGTTCCCTGGCGCGCCGATCCCTGGACCGCCCAACATCCAGCCGGGCCCGGTGTCGTCCGTTCAGGACATGCTGCTTCCGCCAACGCCCGCGCCCTCCGCGCCACCTCCAGGACCGTTGTTGCCCGCGGAAGGGACGCCGCCATCATGATCCGTCGCAATAGCGTGAAGGCACTGGTCGTCTCGGGGTGCTGCGTGGCCCTGGCGATGACGGGCTGCGCCTATCAAGGGGTGAATTCACTGCCTCTTCCTGGCGCTGTCGGACGCGGGCCCGACGCGGTGACCTACACCGTCCAGGTCCCGAATGTCGCGACGCTGGAGTCGAATTCGCCGGTGATGATCAACGACGTCATCGTCGGCAGTGTCGGCAAGATGACCGTCGACGCCTGGCACGCGAACGTTGAGATATCCGTCAAGCCCGATGTCGTCGTGCCGTCGAACGCGGTGGCGTCCGTGGGGCAGACCAGCCTTCTGGGATCGATGCATCTCGCACTGAATCCGCCGCTGGGTGAACAGCCGAGCGGACAGCTGCAGCCGGGTGCCACCCTCTCGTTGAACCAGTCGTCGACCTACCCCACCACGGAGCAAACGCTGGCCTCGTTGTCGACCATCGTCAACGGGGGCGGGCTGGGCCAGATCGGCGACATCATCCACAACTTCAGCGCCGCCGTGTCGGGACGCGAGCCCGAGATCCGTGAATTGCTCACCCGGCTCGACGAATTCGTCGGCACGCTGGATGCGCAGCGCGACGACATCATCGAATCCATCAAGCAGTTGAACCGCGTGGCCGGAACCTTCGCGAATCAACGCGAAGTGATCGACCGGGCGCTCAAAGAGATTCCGCCCGCAATCGATGTACTGATCAAGGAACGGCCGAATCTGACCACGGCGCTGGAGAAGCTCGGAACCTTCAGCGACACCGCCACCCAGCTGGTCAACGACAGCGGCGACGATCTGGTGAAGAACCTGCAGGGCCTCGAGCCGGCGCTGAAATCGCTCGCCGAGATCGGTCCCGATATCAGCCAGGCGCTCATCTTCGCGACGGCGTTCCCCTACGGTCCGGCCTTCGCCGACAAGATCGCCAAGGGTGACTACATCAACCTGCTCGCCACGTTCGACCTCACGTACCCGCGTCTCAAGCGTGGAATCCTGCTCGGCACCCGCTGGGGCGACGAGAACGCCAAACTCATTCCCGCACCCGGCGATCCCTATTTCATGAACTACGCGTACGACCCGATCATGGTCGGTGTCGCGCCGCCACCCACTGAGCTTCCTCCCGCACCGCAGGCGGCCCCGGGCCAGCCGGTAACCACCATGTTCGGCCCCGTGTTGCCGATGGTTCCGCCACCACCTGCCAGACCCCAGTTCGGACCCGAGCCACAGCTGAATGAGTCGCAGATCTTCGCCGGTCCGTTCGGTGCCGAGGGGGCGCCCGCGCCGGCTGCACCGCCGACTCCGCCTGAATTGCCGGCACCGCCGGCTCCGCCTGGATTGCCGGCACCGCCGGCTCCGCCTGAATTGCCGGCACCGCCGGCGGGAGGTGGTGGCTGATGCTGACCCGCTTCGTCCGCAACCAGTTGATCATCTTCACCATCGCCTCGATCGTCGGCGTGACGGTGATGCTGTTCGCCTACATGCAGTTGCCCACTCTGCTCAACGTCGGGCGCCTGACGGTCACGCTGGAGCTGCCTGCCGCAGGCGGTCTCTACCGCTTCGGGAACGTGACGTACCGAGGCGTGCAGATCGGCAAAGTGAAATCGGTTTCGCTCACCGAGACCGGTGCCGAAGCGGTCTTGTCGCTCAACACGTCGCCGAAGGTCCCCGCAGATCTCGAGGCGAACGTGCTCAGTGTGTCAGCGGTCGGCGAGCAGTACGTGGACTTGCGCCCTCGCACCGACTCCGGACCGTATCTGGAGGATGGTTCACGGATACCGGTGTCCAACACCACGATCCCGCAGCAGGTCGGCCCGATGCTGGACCAGGTGAGCACACTGGTGGACAGCATTCCCGGGGACAGGATCTCCGATCTGCTCGACGAAACCTTCAAGGCGTTCAACGGTGCGGGGCCCGACTTCAGCTCCCTGATCGACTCCGGTGCGACGCTGGCCGAACAACTCAACAGCGTCTCCGACGAGACGCGAGGGTTGATCGATGACAGTGGGCCACTGCTGGATTCGCAAGCTGAGACAGCCGACTCCATCCGGACGTGGGCGCGCAGTCTGGAAGGGGTCACCGCGCAACTCGCGCAGAACGATCCTCAGATACGCGCGCTCCTGCAGCAGGGCCCGGGCTTCGCACAAGAGGTCTCGACGCTGCTGAATCAGGTCAAGCCGACACTGCCGCTGCTCCTGGCGAATCTCACGACACTGGGGCAGATCCTCGTCACGTACAACCCCTCGCTGGAGCAGCTCCTGGTCGTCTTTCCCAATGCGTTGTCCGCCCAGCAGGGCTTCGGCCTTGGGAAGAACAATCCCACCGGACTTGCGATCAGCGATTTCTCGTTGACCATTTCAGATCCGGTGCCGTGCACGGTCGGCTTCCTGCCGCCGTCACAGTGGCGTTCGCCCGCCGACACGACCGTCATCGACACGCCAGATGACCTGTACTGCAAGCTGCCTCAGGATTCCCCGATCGGGGTGCGCGGCGCCCGTAACTACCCGTGCATGGGCCACCCGGGCAAACGTGCCCCGACCGTGGAACTATGCAACGACTCCGAGGGCTTCAAACCCACGGCGCTGCGGCAGCATACGACCGGCCCGTACCCCTTCGACCCGAACATCGTCGCGCAGGGATTCCCGGTCGATGACCGGGTCGACTTCCAGGAACGAATTTACGCACCGATCGAGGGCACACCCCTACCACCGGGCGCCGCGCCGTCGGGGACACCGCCAGGAATTCCCAATCCGCTGTATACCCCGATCACACCGGCTCCGGCGGCGCCTCCGCTGCCTCCGCCGCCACCGGCCCCACTGCCACTACCGGCGCCGCCCGCAGGGAACTCATTGAACGGCGTACCCATCGCGCCTGCCGCACCAGCGCCGGCCACCGAGGTGCCGCACGGCGGTGGCGTGCCCGCAGCGCCAAGTGCGTTCAACGGCAACGCATCCGACGGCCCGTCGGTTGCTGCGGTGCCGTACGACCCGAACACCGGACAGTTCGTGACGCCCGACGGGCAGGTGCAGACGCTGACAAATATTGCTGCCGGACATGCACCAAAGTCGTGGAAAGACCTGATGCCGATCTAAATCGGCGCTAGGACAATTGCTCCAGCTTCATGGGTGTCTCGACGACGAGGGGCTGGTTCGTGCCGCATGAGCCGCTCGGACTGTTCGTCCGCTGGCGGCCCACCAGGAAATTCGTGATGTTCATCCTGCGCTCGGTGGACACCGGGTCGAATCCCCAGAACTGAAACCGCTGCTCGCCGGGGGCAATCGCCCCACCGGGGCAGAACTGCCACTCGGGAATGTTGCGATCGACGACCCAGTAGGCGTTCGGGTAGCCGTACCACAGTCGAGCGCTCCAACCGGCCGAACTCGTTGCCGTGCCCTCGCATTCGATGGGGCTGACGCAACTGGAGGACAGCGTCCACGTCTCGTCGATCGTCGGCATGGTTTTTCGGACCTCGTTGACCAAGGCGAAATCGCCGTTCGCGTAGTACCGGTAGGTGCCGTTCAGTTCAACGCCGAAATCCGATGCGTGCGCCGCCGGGGTGGCGCTCAGCGTCGCGGCGACGCTCATTGCGGCTACCACGCCCGCGGCGATCTTGTGTCCACCCATGGCTCTAAACCCTATCTTGGCCGGGAGCGATCCTCTTCAAAAGCGAGAATTTGATTCCCATGCATGTGAGAATAGTCCCGTGCGATCCACCGTCGCAGTGCTTGCTGCAGTCCTGACCGCAGGTTCGATCATCGCGTCGCCTCCGGCGTCGGCAGGACCGACCCTGTGCAACGAGCCCAGCTGTGTACCCGGCATCATGCCGGGTGTGGTGCTTGGCTCGTACTGCAATAACACCAAGTACTACTCATTCGGCGTGACGTCGTGGGGGCGGCTGGTGTTCTGCGGAACGCCGAGGCGTTATGAACCGCGCTGGTTCCGGTCACCGGAGATGCGTGGAATCAAGGACTACATGAGCGATTGCGCCGGCTTCGACGGCGAGGTCGCCCAAGCCCCCGACGGCATGTTCCTCAGCTGCGTCACGCGCGAGGACGGATTCCCGAGATGGGAAAGCGGAGAACAGCTTCGCCCCGCCCCGTGATCGCTAGCCGACCGGCGTGAACTCGATGTTGATCTCCGTCAGCCCGCGCAGGATGAACGTCGGCTCGTAGACGTATCGCCTAGCGTCGATCGGGCCGTGCTTCTCCTCGCTGACGGTGATGTCGGCCAACCGGTCAAGGAGTCGCTCAATCGACACCCGGCCCTCCACCCGCGCCAGCGGGGCGCCCGGGCAGGAGTGGATACCCCGGCTGAATGCAATGTGCTCGCGCACGTTCTTGCGCTCGAGTGAGAACTCGTGGGGGCTATCGAAGCGCTGGGGATCGCGGTTGGCGGCGCCGGGGCTGACCATCACCGTGGTTCCCGCAGGGACCGTGGTGTCGCCCAGTGTTGTTGTCTTACGGGCCATCCGGAAGACGCTCTTCACCGGGCTGTCCATGCGCAGGCACTCCTCGACGAAGATCGGGATGAGGGTGCGGTCGTCGCGCAACTGCTGCTGGATGTCGGGCCGGTCGCTGAGCACCCGCATCGCCGCACCGAGCAGCTTCGCGGTCGTCTCCTGGCCGGCGGCAAACAGGAACGTCGCAGTCCGGACAACGTCGACCACCTCGGGAGTCGAGCCGTCGGGATACTTCGCCGTCGCAATCGATGTGAGCACGTCGTCACGGGGTGACTCGCGGCGCTCCTCGATGTACTGGGAGAACTTCTCGTCGGCCCACGCCAACGGGTTCACGGCGATCACCTCGTGGTCGAGGCTGCCGATGTTGGTTCCCTCGCCCTGGGCGCCGAATGCCTGCCGGAAGTCCTCGTGGTCCTCCTCGGGCACACCGAGCAGGTCGGCAACGACCAACAGCGAGAACGGCTTGGCGTACGCATTGAGAAACTCGCACTCACCCGCGGCGATGAACTCGTCGATGTGACGATCGGCGAGTCGCCACATGAAATCCTCGTTCTCCTTGAGGCGCTTGGGAGTCAGCAGTCGCGAAAGAACGGATCGTGCGTCGGTGTGATGCGGGGGATCCATCGTGACCATGTGCTCGTGCATGATGATCTCGGTGCGGTGCTCTTCGAGCTGTGCACAGATGTCGTCGCCCTCCGGCGTGAAGGGGAGTGGCGTGAACGGTCCCATCACCGCGACACACGACGAGTAGTTCTCGGTGTCCTTGTAGACGGCGTTCGCCGCCTCCCAGCCGGTGACCGCCAGCACGCCGTTGTTGATCGGGCAGCACACCGGATCCTTCGTGCGCACATGGTCGTAATACGGGTGAGGGTCGGGCACCAACGACGGATCGGTGAAGTAGTCGACCGAGTCGAAATCTGTGGTCATCGTCTTGTGAGCCCTTCGAAGTCGGCGCTTACCGCGTAGCGGCTGTGGCTGAAACGGCCGCGCGGACGAGCCGGTTGGCCGAATATGCTGAGCACCTGCTTAGCATGGCGTTAAGGTCAGGGTCAAGATCGTCGCGCCCTTCGCCACTACGATCGGCGTGTCGCAACTGACATCGGGAAGAGGATTGATGGCATGGCCGAGATCTCGGGGCTGCGAAGGATCGGGGCGCCGGAGGCGAAGAATCGCGGGGTGCTGCTCGATGCCGCAGAGCAGCTGCTTCTCGAGGAGGGATACGCCTCGGTCACATCGCGCCGTGTCGCCGAGAAGGCCGGGCTGAAGCCCCAGCTCGTCCACTACTACTTCCGGACCATGGAGGATCTGTTCCTCGCCGTGTTCCGCCGCATGGCCGAAGCCGGGCTGAGCGTTCTCCAGACGGCTCTGGCCTCGCCTCAGCCGCTGTGGTCGCTGTGGAGGTTCAGCACCCAACCCGAGGCCACCCGGCTGACGATGGAGTTCATGGGGCTGGCCAACCACCGCAAGGCATTGCGAGCCGAGATCGTCTATTACGCGGAACGCTTCCGGGAGGAACAGAACGCGGCGATCGGGGCCGCGCTCGCGCGCTATGGTGTCGCATCCAGTGATGTGCCGCCGGTGGTGTGGACGGTCTTTGCGACCAGCGTGTCGCAGGGCCTGGTCATGGAACGCGCGCTGGGCATGACCACTGGTCACGCCGAGACGTTCGCGTATTGCGAGCAGTGGATTCGCCGCCTGGAGGGTGAGCCACTTCCGGACGCCTGATCGTGAATCAGCTGTCACCAGTTGCGAATCGAGCAGAGCGCGCCCTTGGGACCTTGATCGGTCGCGACGACGACCCCGTCCACCGCGAGGACGCAGTGGACGTTGGGGGACAGGCCTGGTTCGCCGGCTGCGACGACCATCGCCCAGTCGTCGGGATTCGCCAGTTGCACATCGAGATTCCACTGCTGATTCGGTCCGACGTCGGCCTCGACCTTCGGCGTGTACGCGTACGGGTTGTGGCTGTAATCGGCCCAGTTAGGCGGGTCAACGTCGCGGTAGTAGATGTCCAGGTACGCGGGTCCCTCGGTGAACACCGTGTATTTGACGTTGCGCAGCGGACCCTGTGCGTGCGCCGGCACGCTCGCGACGGCGACGGACGAGGCGGCCAGAACGGTTGCCGAGGCGAGGCGGAGCAATGCTCTGGGCCTCGAAACACGGATTGCCGCCGGAAACTTCATTCCCCGAATTTTAGAACCATGTTTCCGCATGGTGTGCCGAATGCGCGATCTTGCTCAGACCGAAAGGATGGTCGCTGAGGCGGTGCCGGGCGCGCCGTAGACCTGCGCCAACCCGACCTTCGGTTCGCCTGGGACCTGGCGCTCGCCCGCCTCGCCACGAAGCTGGCGCACCAACTCATGAACCTGGCGCAGACCCGACGCGCCGATCGGCTCGCCGTTGGCGATCAGCCCGCCGTCGGTGTTGACCGGGATGGTGCCACCGATCTCGGTGGCGCCGTCGGCCAGCAGCTTCTCCTGTTCGCCGTCGGCGCACAGGCCCGTCTCGGCCATGTGGATCACCTCGGCGCCCGCGTCGGTGTCCTGCAGCTGGGCGATGTCGACGTCCTCGGGTCCGATGCCGGCCGCCTCGTAGGCCGCCTTGGCCGCATACACCGTCGGCGAGGGGTCCTCGTCGAGAGGGGCGGACGTGGCGTGTACCTCGTAGGCGCCGAAGGTGCGCGTACGGATCTCGCTGGCACGCACGAACACCGGTTTGTCGGTGAATTTGTGGGCGATGTCCCCGCGGCACATGATCACCGCGGCCGCACCCTCGTCGGGGGCGCAGAACATGTACTGGGTGAGCGGGTAGTTCAGCACCGCCGAGTTGAGGATCTCATCGACCGAAATCTCTTTGCGGCGAAACGCATTCGGGTTCATCGCGCCATTGCGGAAGTTCTTGTTTGCCACGCGGGCCAGCGTCTCCTGCGAGATGCCGTGCTTGTGAATGTAGTGGTTGGCTTTGATACCGAAGAACTTGGTGGTGACGAACTGGCCGTTCTCGGCATACCACTGCGGCAGGGCGAGTTTGGCGGGATCGTCGGTGAAGGCGCCGCGGGGGTGCTTGTCCAGACCGATCGCTATTCCGATGTCGTACTTGCCGAGCCGGATCGTGTCGGCTGTCTGTTGGATCGCCGACGCCGCGGTCGCGCAGGCGTTGAACACGTTGGTGAAGGTGATGCCGGTGAGGCCGACGAGACGGGTCACCGCGTCGGGGTTGGAAACCTCGTAGCTGCCGCCGAAGCCGAACTGGATGTCCTTCCAGTCGACACCGGCGTCGGTGAGCGCCAGTTGAATCGCCTCGGCGCCCATCTCCATCGCTGTCTTGTCGAACCGGCCGAACGGGTGGAGTCCCACCCCGATGATCGCAACGTCATTGGTCATTCCCCAGAGTCCTCTCTAGACCGGCTGGAAGGCGAAGGTGACGATCTCGTTGCCCTCGTCGTCGGTGGTGAACGGCACCATGGTCAGCTCGACCGGCATGCCGAATTGCAGCTTTTCGGGGTCGTTCTCGGTGAGCCGACCCTCGACGCGAATCACGTCATCGAGCTGGACCAGACCGACGCCGAACGGCACGAAGTCCTTACCCGTGGGCCCCTTATAGGGGGCGCCGGGCGGGAAGCCCTGCGTGGTCCATGCGACGAGCGTGCCGCTGCGGGGAAGCCGCACGTCGGACATGTCGCCGCCGCTGCACTTCGGGCAGCGCTGCTGGACGGGGAATGTGGTCGCTCCGCACGCACCGCAGCGACTGCCGATCAGCTGCGGGTTCTCGTCGGGCCACGTGGAGATCTCGGGGGCGAGCGCCTTCTGTGTGGACACGGGGTGACGATAATCGGAAATGACGTTCTCGTCTAGAGAGAACCATGTGGGCTTCAGCGGTGCGGCCTGCTCGCGGCCCGCGCATGTCGGCCTCGATCGTGGCGGTAGTTGACGAAGACTGCGGGCGTTGTAAACCCTCGGCGTGCGTTAGCCTGCCCGTGTGGACGCCGATAAAGCGCAGATCGCAGACGTTCTGATCCGCTACGCCACCGGAATCGACTTCAAGGACTGGGCGCTACTGCGTACCTGCTGGACCGAGGATGTCGACTGCGACTACGGCGAGGTCGGGCGGTACTCGGGCGTCGACGCCATCACCGACCTCATGACTCAATTGCACGACGCCATGGGGCCGACGTACCACCGGCTGACGAACTTCGCGATCACCGTCGAGGGGGATCGGGCCACTGCACGGTCCTACGTTCACGCCGTTCTCCAAGCGGTCCCCGATGACCCCGGCAGTTGGGTTGAGGCGCTTGGGCATTACGACGATGAACTCGTTCGAACGTCCGAAGGCTGGCGAATCTCCCGCCGCGCAACGAACATCGCCCGTGTGCAGGCCGGCGGTCGCTCGTGAGCATCCTGCCTGGACCCATCCGTCAGATCGGTTACATCGTCGAGGATCTGGATGCGGTGCTCGGGCCCTGGATCGACCTCGGTGTCGGCCCGTTCTTCGTCATGCGCGGAATCCCGATTCGCGCGTCCTACCGCGGCCAGCCGTGCGAGGTCACGATCTCGATGGCGTTGGCCAACAGCGGGGAGATGCAGATCGAGCTGATCCAGCAGGAGTGTGACACCCCGAGCATTTACACCGAGTTCCTGGCGGCCAGTGGCCCCGGGTATCACCAACTTGCTTACTGGACCGACGATTTCGACGCCACGATGGCATCGGTGCGGGATGCCGGCTGGTCGGTGGTGTGGCTCGGTGACGAGGACGTCGGTACGCGGTTCGCCTACGCCGAGCAGCCGAATGGGCCCACCCACGTTTCGCAGGTCATCGAGATCATGGAGGACAACGAAATCACCTCCGGCATGGGCAAATTCGTCCGCGAGGCAGCCGTCGACTGGGACGGCAGCGATCCGATCCGCCCTCTCGGAGCCTGAGCGACCTACTTGCCGCGCTTCATCACCTTGTCGGCAGCGGCCCAGTGTTCGTCGGAGACCCACAGGCGGGCAAAGGCGGCAACGGCCTCGTCGGTCGTCGCTCCCTTCATCACGCGCTTGATCTCACCGGCCGGACGGCTGGCCAGCGCACGGGCGAGGTCGCGCCAGCCGCCATCGAACGACGCACGCGGAATGACGCGGTCGACCAGTCCGATCCGTTCGGCTTCCGCGGCGCCGATGATGGTGCCGGTGCCCGCCAACAACAGGGCCTTGCTGTAGCCGACCAGCGCCACCAGCCTTTCAGCCCCACCCCACGCCGGCATGATCTCCAGCGACACTTGGTTGAAGCCGATTTTGATGTCATCGGCGGCGACCCGGATATCGGCCGAGACCGCGAACTCGGCGCCCCCGCCCAACGCGTGCCCGTTCACCGCCGCGATCGTCGGTCCTGCAAAGCCGGCGATCCGGTCGCAGATGGCCCGCATCCGGAAAGCCATCGCCGACGCGTCGCGTTCGGTGCGTAGTGCGCTGAGTTCCTTGAGGTCGCCTCCTGAGACGAACGCACGATCACCCGCGCCGGTGATGACGAGCGCACGCGCGCCATCTGCACCGTCGAGCGCCTTCTCCAGTTGGTCCATCGTCTCGAGTGAGATGGCGTTGCGGGCATGCGGTCGGTCGATCGTGATGACCGCAAGGCCGTCGTCCAACTCGAGATCGATCATCAAGCGTTCTCCGTCTTCGGTATTGGCATTCTCTCTGGCGGAGAATAGCATCGGTGCCCGACGCGGAGGAGCGGCAAAGCCCATGCGAAGAATCCCCGAGTACCTGACCAAACGCTATGTAGCCGAAGGGTGGTGGACGCAGGAGACGCTCGGGGATCTGGTGGCCGGCGGACTGGCGGCCAACCCGGCCACGGCCTTCCGTGTGCATTCGGAGGTGCGTCCGTTCTCCGGCACCTTCGCCGACGTCGAGATCCAGGCCCGCAGGCTGGCCGCGGGACTGCGGTCGCGCGGCGTCGCCGCGGGCGACGTCGTAGCCATCCAGCTGCCGAACTGGATGGAGGCCGCCGCGGCATTCTGGGCCTCGACCTTCCTCGGCGCGGTGACCGTGCCGATCGTGCACTTCTACGGTCGCAGGGAACTCGGCCACATCATGTCGACGGCCCGGCCGAAGGCCTTCATCACCACCGCCGAATTCGGCCGGATGACGTTCCAGGCCGACCTGTGCGCAGACGTGCCGATCGTCGGTCTGGTCGGCAGCACATACGACGACCTCCTTGCCGACGATCCGATGACGGGCACCCTCGGCGCGGACCCCGCCAGTCCCGCGCTGATCGCGTTCACGTCGGGCACGACGAGCAACCCCAAGGGCGTCATCCACAGCCATCAGACGCTCGGCTTCGAGACGCGTCAGCTCCTCGAGAACTATCCACCCGACCGCGGCAGGCAGCTGACCGCCACTCCGGTCGGCCACTTCATCGGGATGCTCGGCGCCTTCCTCATCCCGGTGCTCGAAGGCGCGCCCATCGATCTGTGCGACGTGTGGGATCCGGGCCGGGTACTCGAGCTGATCGAACGCGACGGGTTGTCGATCGGCGGCGGGCCGCCCTACTTCGTCACCAGCGTGCTCGATCATCCGGACTGCACGCCGGACCACATTCGCCACTTCACGACGGTCGGGCTCGGTGGCTCGACGGTTCCCGCCGCGGTGACCCGCCGGCTGGCCGACCTCGGAATGTTCGTCTTCCGCTCCTATGGCAGCACCGAGCATCCGTCGATCACGGGCTCGCGACGCAGCGCGCCGGAGGACAAGCGGCTGTTCACCGACGGTGATGTCCGGCCGGGAGTCGAGATCCGCCTTGGGCCCGACGGCGAGATCTTCAGTCGCGGGCCCGATTTGTGCCTCGGCTACACCGACGATTCCATGACCGAGCGCGCGTTCGACCCGGATGGCTGGTATCGCACCGGTGACGTCGGCGTGCTCGACGACGACGGCTACCTCACCATCACCGACCGCAAGGCCGACGTGATCATCCGCGGCGGTGAGAACATCAGCGCGCTCGAGGTCGAGGAGGTGCTCCTCGGCATGGCCGCCGTCGTCGAGGCCGTCGTGGTGGCGGCACCCGACAACCGTCTCGGCGAGCGTGCGGCCGCGGTGTTGCGGGTTCGAGATGGCCACGACATGCCGACACTCGACGAGGTCCGTGCCCATTTCAAGGCGGCAGGTGTCGCGGTCCAGAAATGGCCGGAGGAGCTCCATCGTGTCGCCGACGGCGAAGACTTTCCGCGCACCGCGAGCGGCAAAGTGCAGAAGTTTCGCGTTCGCCAGAACATTCAGGCGTGAGTCGGGAACAGGTGCATGAGAACGCCATTACCACTCGGCCGTAAAACCTTGTTACGGTGGCACTAGGAGAATAGGATTCTCGTAAGAGGATAAGGAGTCTTTCATGGGCCAGCTGTCGCACCGGGTCGACATTCCGTTTCCGCTGTTCGACGCGGACAACCATCTTTACGAGCCGCCAGAGGCGATGACCAAGTACCTGCCCAAGGAGTACAAGGACGTCGTCCAATACGTCGAGATCAACGGCCGTACCAAGATCGCGCTGAAGGGCCAGATCAGCAACTACATCCCGAACCCCACCTTCTCGGTGGTCGCCAAGCCGGGCGCCTGGGAGGAGTACTTCAAATTCGGAAACCCCGACGGCAAGAGCAAGCGTGAACTCTTCGGTGAGCCGATGCGCGCCATTCCGGCGTTCTTCGAGCCCGCGCCACGGCTGGAGAAGATGAACGAGCTGGGTCTCGACCGTTCGCTGATGTTCCCGACGCTGGCCAGCCTGATCGAGGAGCGTCTCTCCGATGACCCGCTCGCGATCCACGTCATCATCCACGCGCTCAACGAGTGGCTGCACGAGGTGTGGGGCTTCAACTACAAGAACCGCATCTTCACCACCCCGGTGATCACCCTGCCCATCGTCGAGAAGGCGATCGAGGAGTTGGACTGGGCGGTCAAGCGCGGTGCCCGCGCGATCCTCATCCGCCCCGCGCCGGTGCCCGGGTTCCGCGGCCCGCGGTCCTTCGCGCTGCCCGAGTTCGACCCGTTCTGGCAGAAGTGCGTCGAGTACGACGTCTTCGTAGGCATGCACTCCAGCGACAGCGGTTACTCCCGCTACACCTCGGAGTGGGACGGCGCCGCGCAGGAGATGCTGCCCTTCCAGACCAACGCGATGTCGATCCTCAACGAGTGGCGGCCGATTCAGGATGCCGTGGCCTCTTGGGTGATTCACGGTGCACTGTTCCGGTTCCCGAAGCTGAAGGTCGGCATCGTCGAGGCGGGTTCGAAGTGGATGTTCCCGCTGCTGGACTCCATGGCCGAGGTCTACAAGAAGGCGCCAGAAGCCTTCCCGGGCAACCCGATGGAGGAGATCAAGAACCGCATCTTCGTCAGCCCGTTCTACGAGGAGGGCATCGACGATCTGATCAACCTGATCGGCGTCGACCAGGTGCTCTACGGCTCGGACTGGCCGCACCCCGAGGGGCTTGCGGAACCGACCCACTATGTGACCGCGCTCGAGCACCTCTCCATGGAGGATCAGGCGAAGATCATGGGCGGCAACCTCGGTCGCCTCGTCACCGTGTGACGGATAGGAAACCCTTCAAGACCATCCCCGAGATGGTCTTGAGCGCGGCGGACCGCTTCGGTGACGCAGAAGCGGTTGTCGACGGTCCGCTGCGCCTCAGTTTCATCGAGATCGTTGATCGGATTCGTTGCGCAGCAGGCGCCTTCGCGGATTTCGGCATCGTCAAGGGTGATCGGGTAGCGATCTGGGCGCCCAACTGCGCAGAATGGATGATCGCCGCATTCGGCCTGCTCACCGCTGGCGGAGTGCTCGTTCCCGTGAACACGCGCTTCAAAGCCGAAGAAGCAGCCGACATCATCGGCCGCAGTGGGGCAAAGGCGGTAGTGGCCCAGAAGGGATTCCTCGGCCAGGACTACTCCGCCCCCGCAGGTGTGCCCGTGATCGACCTGAAGTCCGACTTCCTTTCCAGCGGTTCACCGTGGGAGGTCCACGGCCTGGAGGGCTCGGACATCTCCGACATCATCTTCACCTCGGGCACAACCGGGCGTCCGAAGGGTGTGATGATGAACCACCGTCAGAATCTGCGCCTCTACGCCGAATGGTGTGAGCTCGCGGACCTGCGCGCGGGTGACCGCTATCTGATGGTCAACCCGTACTTCCACACCTTCGGTTACAAGGCGGGGCTGATCGCCTCGTTCACTCGGGGCGCGACCATGGTTCCGGTGGACGTCTTCGATGTCGAGCGTGTCGTGGAACTGATTGCCGCCGAACGGATCACGATGCTTCCGGGGCCGCCCACGCTATATCACTCATTACTGGCGGTCGCCGACAAGAGCAAGCTGTCCACTCTGCGCGCGGGCGTGACCGGCGCGGCCGACATCCCGGTGGAACTGGTCCGCCGAGTACATGAGGAGTTGCCCTTCCAAACGCTGGCCACCGGCTACGGCTTGACCGAGGCGGGCACGGTGACGCTGTCGAGACCGGGCGACTCCTTCGAAGACATCGCGACCACCGCCGGAACGGCGTGCGACGGAGTCGAGGTCCGGATCGCCGACGACGGCGAGGTGCTGGTGCGTGGTTACACCGTGATGCAGGGTTACCTCGACGATCCAGTCGCCACCGCCGAAACGATCGACGACGACGGCTGGCTGCACACCGGCGATCTCGGCACGCTTGACGCCGCTGGACGGCTGCGGATCGTCGGCCGCAAGAAGGACATGTACATCGTCGGCGGCTTCAACGCCTATCCCGCGGAGATCGAGGGTTATCTGCTGGAGCATCCAGCCGTCGCGCAGGCGGCCGTGATCGGCGTGCCGGATGAACGGATGGGTCAGGTGGGCAAGGCGTTCATCGTCGCCAAGGCGGGTGGACCGGCGATCAGCAGCGACGATCTCATCGAGTGGAGCCGCCAACGAATGGCGGGTTTCAAGGTGCCCCGGTATGTAGAGTTCCTCGACAAGCTGCCGTTGAACGCCACCGGCAAGGTGGTCAAGGATGACTTGCACAAACGAGACCGCTGAGCGTGCGCACAGCGTGTAAATAGCATTTCCGCAGGAAGGTCGGCATTTGTCGGGCCTGTGGAGGGAAGGTATCGTCGCGGCGATACGCAAAAAAGGATAATGGCATTCTCATGAAAAGTAGGCATAGGACAAGGAGGTCGCCGTGCCGTCATTCAAGCGCCGTGCGTCGGTGACCGACCCTGATCCGGTCGAGGAATCGCCGAAGCCGCCGGACGCCCCGGTGAGCGACGCGCTGACCCTGGCTGAAGAGGCTGAGGCCGAGGCGGCTGAGGCCGAGGCGGCCGCCGCCGCGGCGCGCGCAAAGGCACGGGCGATCCGGTTGCGTCGCGAGGCGCAGGAATCCGAAGCCAGGTCCAAGGCGGAAGCCAAGGCCGAGGCCGAATCCGAGAGCCTGGAAGCGATGGCCGACGACGAGGCTGTTGTCGAGCTACCCGATACCGCCCGCGACGAACAAGAGCAACACGCACCAGGCGGTCGCCGGTGGGGGCTCGTCCTCAAGATTGTCGCGATGACATTGGCGGTCCTCGGCACGGCCGCGCTGATCACGGTCAGCGTGCTCATGGTGAACCAGCACCGGAAGGCAGTCGCAACCCAACAGCTTGACGCGGAGTATCAAGCGGCCGGCAGGCAGAGTGTGGTGACCTTGATGTCGTTGGACTTCAACAATGCCGAAGCCGACGTGGCGCGCATCATCGACAACACGACCGGCCAGTTCCAGAAGGACTTCCAGGACCAGCAGGCCGACTTCATCAAGGTCGCCCAGGATGCCAAGGTGATCACCGATGTCAACGTCACCGCCACCGCGGTCGAGTCGATGACCCCGACATCCGCCGTGGTGCTCATTGCCGCCACCTCCCGAGTCACCAATTCCTCAGGCGCAAAACAGGAGCCGCGCGCATGGCGGCTGTCGGTCAACCTCGAACGGGTCGACGGCGGACAGGTGAAGATGTCGAAAGTCGAGTTCGTACCGTGAGCGCCGACAATAAGGGCCCGCAGCCGGACGAAAGCACCGCGCAGGAGAGCGGCGAGGCCGTCGAGATCACCGAGTCCGGCGAAGTCGCCGAGCATTCCAGCGACGAGATCGTCGAGGACACCGGCGGCAAGGACCCCGAGCGTGCGGGTTCCACCGGCGCCCGGCGCAATCTCGGCGCCATCCTGGGTGTCGTCCTGGTGGCGGCCGCACTGGTCGTCTCTGCCGGAGTGGCCGGCTGGCTGTACTTCTACCAATACCGAGTGGATCAACAGACCAATGCGGCAGCCGCGAACGTCGCGCTGGAAGCCGCCAAGAGTGGCACCGTGGCATTGCTGTCCTACTCGCCGGACACTCTCGAAAATGACTTCACGGCTGCCAAATCGAATCTGACCGGTGACTTCCTTTCGTACTACACGCAATTCACCGAACAGATCGTCACGCCGGCTGCCAAGGAGAAACAGGTCAAGACCGTCGCTGCCGTCATTCGGGGCGCGGTGTCCGAGATACAACCGGACTCCGCAACCGTTCTGTTGTTCATCAACCAGACGACCACCAGCAAGGAGAATCCGGACGGCGCATTTGCGGCCAGTAGCGTCAAGGTCGGCCTGAAGAAGATCGATGACCGCTGGTTGATCAACACATTCGACCCGGTATAGCGCGAGAGTCCGTGGACGTTTCGGTCGTTGTACCGCTGCCGATTTCGGTTGTGGACAATACCGCGGCTGCGTTCCTGCCGTTGGCGGCTGCGCCGCCGCTGTCGCGCGTCGTACGAACGCTGCTCGGCGCGGTGGCAGAGCCGGGCCGCATCGTCGTCGCCGCCGCTGAACCTCTGATCGATGACGTCGGCGTCGCCCTGGCGTCCGAGGATCTGGCGTCGATAGGTGTCGCGGCCGTCGATGGGGACGCGACCAGGGCTGACTGCCTCGCTGCAGCATTGGAATACCTTCGGCACGCGTCGTTCTCGACGACCCACGTGCTGGTTCACGATATCTCCAGTCCGTTGGTATCGACCGATGTAGTGCAGCGTGTGGTCGCAGGCCTGCGTGGCGGTGGCACCGTCGTGTTGCCGGAACTCGCGGTGACCGACAGCGTCAAGTCCGTCAATGTCCATGGTTCCGTCACCGCCACGGTGGATCGGTCAGTGTTGCGCACCATCCAATTCCCCCGCGGCTTCGCCATGGACGCACTCGCCGGGTGGCTCGCACAGCGCACGTTCGGCGATTTCGACGAGGTCGCCGTCGCCATCGGCGCTGCCACCCCCATCACCTTCGTCGACGGTGACCCCGACGCGTTCCGCCCCGACCTGCCCAGAGACGCAGAGTTCATCGAGGCGATCATCGCGAGCAGGTAGGCAGGCCTAGCGACGCGTGAGAAGGCGTACGGCGACGGCGATGTCCCCAGCGTAGGTCACCTTGAAGTTGCGGTGGTCGCCGCGGAACGTGCGGACTTCGATTTCGGTGAATTTCTCGACGCATGACGAGGTGTCGGTGCCCTCGAATCCTTCCCGTGCCGCGGCGCGGTAGGCCTCGAGCAGGGCCGCGGCGCGAAAGGCCTGCGGCGTCTGGACGCGCACCAGGTCGGTCATCGATTCGACGTCGTTATCGCCGCGGATGCGGACCACATCGACGGCGGGTATCGCGGGGATTGCACCGCCGAACTCTCGCGCGACCGACAGCGCGGTGGCGAACATCTCAGGGCCGGCGAGCGGTCGGGCGGCGTCGTGGATGACAACGACGTCGACGGACCCGGACTCAATGTCGGAGGCGAGGTATGCCAACACATTGGACTCCGACGCGTGCCGACTGTCCCCACCCTCGACGAATTCCACTGCCGCCGTGGGTAGTTCCCGCCGCATCGTGTCCCGCGCCAACTCGAGCTCGCCGCTCCGAAACACCAACACGGTGCGAGCGATCTCGGGAACCCGGGTCAAGGTGTCGATGGACCAGGCGACCATCGAGCGGTCGGCGATCTTCACGTAGGCCTTGTTGCCGTCAGCCCCGACCCGCGTCCCAAGACCGGCTGCGAGCACAACGGCCACGGCACGGGGCCCCGGCGTCGCGCTCATGACCACATCTTGTCACTGTGCGCGCCGTCGCGTGGTCGCGCTCCCGCGCCCGGTCAGTTGGTCAGGCCGAAGGCGTTGTGCACCTTGGTCGGCGTGATTCGCACAACCAGTTCGCCTGGCACTCCGTTGCGGCGGCCGAATTCCTCGGCCCGATCCGCGCCCATGTACCGGCCGCCGGTACGGGTGGCGATGTCGAGCAACTCGTCGGGATCTTCGCTGACCGTGGCGACACCCTGGACCTGGACGAAGGAGTACGGCGGCTGCGGGTCGTCGACACACATCACCACGCGTGGATCGCGTACGAGCGCGCGGCCTTTGGCGGTGTCTTTGCCGGTGTTGAATGCCAGCTGGCCGTTGTCGACGACAAACCACACGGGAGCCACCAGCGGGCGGCCGTCGGACGCGAGGTAACCCAACATCCCGGTGCGGGTCCCTTCGGACAGGAAAGCAATGACGTCATCGGAGAGTTGGTCCACCCGCTCCACGGTAGCGCGGGCGGCCCATTGCGGTCAGTGGAGCCGTGATCGACGGGCAGGCCACCAACAGGGCATCGGGGCCGCCGCAATGGCGTGAGTAGTGCACTCCCCGATGTTGTGGGGGACGGATGCGACGGATGCGGTGGACGTTGGCGAAGATAGAGCCATGAGCGACGCGCAGCAGGAATCGATCACGATCCAGCACCGGGTTCGTCCGATGTCCGGTCGTGATCCCGACGAGCAGCATCGGGCGGCCACACCGCTAGAGCTTCTGTTCGACCTTACGTTCGTCATCGCCTTCGGTATTGCGGCCAATGAGTTCGCACACATGCTCGCCGAAAACCATGTCGGCGCCGGCCTGCTCGGCTTCACCCTCGCCACGTTCTCGGTGTGCTGGGCCTGGATCAACTTCAGCTGGTTCGCGTCGGCCTATGACACCGACGACTGGGTCTATCGGTTGATGACGATGCTGCAGATGGTCGGCGTCATCATCATGGCGCTCGGATTCCCGCCGATGTTCGCATCGATCGAGCATGGCGAGTACGTCGACAGCCGGGTCATGGTTGCCGGCTACGTCATCATGCGAATTGCGTTGGTAGCGCAGTGGTTACGGGCGGCCAAACAGGACCCGGGACGCCGCGCCGCCTGCCTCACGTATGCGTTGTGGGTGAGCGTCGCGCAGGTCGGCTGGATTGCCGGCGCCCTGGTGCACAAGTCGATCCCGGTGACATTCATTCTCGTCGCAGTGTTGATTGGCGTGGAAACTCTTGGGCCGATCATTGCCGAGTACCGCGCGGGAGGTACGCCTTGGCATCCGCACCACATTGCCGAACGCTATGGCCTGCTGGCGATCATCGCGCTGGGCGAGGGTGTCGTGGGTACCGTGGCGTCACTGTCGGCGGTGGTCAGCGCGCAGGGTTGGACGTTTGACGCCGCGTTCGTCGTGGTGGCCGGCATCGGCCTGACGTTCGGAATGTGGTGGTCGTATTTCGTGGTGCCGCAGGCGGAGTTGTTGCGCGCCCACCGCGAACGGTCGTTCTGGTTCGGCTACCTGCCGATCGTGATGTACGGCGCGATCGTGGCGACGGGCGCCGGCCTGCATGTGGCCGCCTATTACATCGAGCATCACTCCAAGCTGAGCTCTGTGCAAACTGTGTTGGCCGTCGCTCTGCCGGTTGGCCTGTACGTCATCTCCATTTACGCGCTCTATTTCGTGATTGTTCGGAAGGTCGCGCTGTTCCACGTGGTGCTACTTGTTCTCACGGCGGTGGTGCTGGCCGTTGCGATGTGGTTGGCCGAGATGGGTTACTCGATGGCGAACTGCTTGCTCGTCGTCACGCTGGCGCCCCTGGTGACCGTGATCGGCTACGAAGCCGCAGGCCATCGGCATGCCGCCGCGGACATCCTCAAGGCGTTGGAAGGCCGCTAGCGGGGCGCTGGACTGGGGTCGAAACCCTCCATCAGCATCCGTTCTTGGTCCGCGCGCATCACCGCGCGTGCCTTGCGGCGGGTGATGAGGATGCCGACAACGGCGAGCGCCCAGATGGCGTACTGAACGGTCCACGCCAGCCGGAAGGCTTCGAACGAGATCTCACCCACCGCGTCAAGGATGACGCCCATGAACTGCATGACCAGCAGTGAGGCGATGAAACCGCCCATGTTGACCATGCCCGACGCCGTGCCGAGCGTCGCACGCGGATTGAAGGTGCGGGCGAAGTCGAAGCCGACCATCGATCCGGGACCACCGACCGAGATGACCACGACCAGAACCACCAGCAACCAGAGCGGCGCACGGTCGGGGAGGGCCAGCACCACCGACCAGATGGCGGCATTGCTGGCGATGATGCAGAGCACCAGCCGCGACCTGCGGTGCGGATGGCGTCCGGTGAAGATGCCGACCAGGATGCCGGCGGAGATGGCGGCGACCACCGAGATGGTCAACAGAGTTCCCGCGATGGTTGCCGAAAGACCCTGGGCGACCGTGAGATACGGGACACCCCACATCAGAGCGAACACCGTCACCGAGAACTGGGTGCCCATGTGTGTGAAGAAGCCCAAGCGTGTCCCCGGCCGCAACCACACCGTCTTGACGCTGGCCATGATTTCGCGGATCGAGGTGGCTTCGGACTCGACTACACGGCCGTCCGGTGTGTCCTGGACCAGAAGCAGTGTCAGGACGATCGACAGCAGCCCCAGCGCGGCCACCGATACGTAGGCAGTGGTCCAGCCCATACCCGCGAGCAGGGCGAAGAACGGAATGGCGGACAGCACCTGACCAAGCTGGCCGCAGATTCCGGTCAACTGCGTCACCAGCGGCACCTTCCGAGGTGTGAACCAGTGCGGAACCAGGCGCAGCACCGAGATGAACGTGAATGCGTCGCCCAGCCCGACTACCGCCCGTGCGCCGATGGCTGCAGGCAGAGATTCGGTGAACGCCAACGCCAGCTGGCCCGAGGCCATCAGCGCGGCGCCAACGACGATCAGGGTTTTGGAGCCGAATCGGTCGAGCAGCAGGCCTGCCGGGACCTGTGCGCCCGCATACACGATCACTTGCAGGACCACGAACGCCGACAACACGGTGGGGCCGGCGCTGAAGCGGTCAGCCGCGTCGAGGCCGGAGACGCCGAGGGTGGTGCGGTCGAGGACGGCGACGATGTAGGCGAAGAGGCCGGTGGTCCATACGATCCAGGGACGCACGCCGAACCTCATAACTGCACAACTGCGGATTTGTCTTAATGTCTGCCACTTTTGATACTCCCGCAACGACGGGCCCAGAAGCCAATTCTTTAGCGGTGAGGTCACTCACCCGGTGGGTCGTTGGCGGAAGTCAAAGTTGGCTGTCTTTGCACAACCTCGTCGATCAGGAGATTACCAGGGCGTCAAATATGCAGATGGTGACGCCTAGATTGATTAGCTAGTGAAAATATTCAGGAACTACGGTTTCTTCGCTCGTAGCCTGCCACGTTCGCTACAGTGGTCGCATGAACCTTCGTGGTCCACAGCTGCTCTGCGCCCGAAACGCGATCGGAGTGCGCCCCGTTGGCTGAGTACCGCCTCGATGAGCTCTCACGACTATCCGGCGTCAGTACTCGCAATATCCGCGCCTATCGTGAGCGTGGGCTGCTGGACCCGCCGCGCCGGGTCGGCCGTTCGGCGTATTACGACGACTACCAGCTTTCGCAGCTGCGCACCATCAACCAGCTGCTGCGTCGCGGGTTCAACTCAGCTCACATCGCCGAGTTCTTCGCGAGCATGCGTAAAGGTGCCGACCTGGCAGACATCCTGGGCATCCAGCGGGCCCTACTCGGGCCTCGGCCAGGCGACGACCCCGAAGACGAGTCCACGGCCGGCGCGAAGGGCCCGACAGGCAGAAAGCCGGCGGCGAGACCGCGTGCCCTCGACATCGACCCCCACGGGGACACAGCCAACGCGCTCATCGATTACGGCTTGGCGCAACGGCAGCGCGGCCGCGTTGTCGTCGTCGATCCGACGATTGCCGAAATTCTCGGGCGAGCCGCGGATCAGCCGCAGTACATCCGCGGGCTGCTTCGCTTTTATGAGTCGAGTCGGGATGCCGCCGACGGCTTGGCCATCGGCTTCGTCCGCTCGCTCGAGGAGGTGATGGAGGCCAGACTCGGGAAAAGCGGTGTGCCGGAGAAGGATGACGTCGAAGCTTTGGGTCAGATCACCCAGGACTATCGCGAGCTGTGGGGGCACGTTCTGTCTGATCGTTTGGAGGAGTCGATGGAGCGGCAGCTGTCCGCTGGCGCGGCGGCGGGATATTCCGGCGGGGCCCTGCTGAGTGAACTCCTGCGGCTGTAGCAGCGCCGGCCCTACACCCTGCTGACCGTCGGGTCGCCGCCGAAGCGCTGAGCAAGCCACACCGGAATGATCGCGACGATCGTCAGCGCCGCAGCGACCACGTTGATCACCGGTGCCTGGTTGGGGCGGAACAGGTTTCCGAAGATCCAGATCGGCAGTGTCTGCACAGCCGGGCCGGCCGTGAAGGTTGTGACGACGATCTCGTCGAAGGACAGCGCGAACGCCAACACTGCGCCCGCCACCACGGAACCTCGCATCATCGGGAACGTCACGTAGCGGAAGGTCTGTCGTGGTGACGCGCCGAGGTCGGCGGAGGCGTCTTCCAGGTTGCCGCCCATTCGACGCAGCCGTGCCTGGGTGTTGTTGAAGATGATGACGACGCAGAACGTGGCGTGCCCGATGATGACGGTGGCCAGGCCGAGGGACACCCCCAGCGCGGACGTGAACGTCGCGTTCAAGGCGATGCCGGTGACGACACCGGGCAACGTGATCGGCAATACCACAAGGAAACTCACCACATGTTTACCGAAGAAGTCGTAGCGCTGCACCGCGACGGCGGCCATCGTCCCCAGCACCAGCGCAATGGCCGTTGCGCCGAGGCCGACCACGGCCGAATTCGCGAGCGACTGCCACATGCCGTGGCTGTTCCAGGCATCCGACCACCAGCGCAGCGTGAAACCCGTCGGAGGAAATGCGAATGTGCGGGAGCTGTTGAAGGCGTTGACCACCACGAGGAGCAATGGCGCGTAGAGGAACAGCAGTACGAACAGTGTCCATCCGCGGACCAGTCGACGTGCGGTGTTCGACAGCATCAGATGTTCTCCAGCGCGCCCGTGCGCCGCATCGCGAGCAGGTAGGCGACGATTGCCACCAGCGGGATGATCGACAGCGCCGCCGCCAGTGGCTGGTTGTTGGCGGTGACGAGTTGGCCGTAGATGATGTTGCCAAGCAGTTGGGTCTTGCCGCCGACGATCGTTACCGCAATGTAGTCGCCAAGCGATAGCGAGAAGGTGAAGATCGAGCCTGCGGCGATGCCAGGGAATACCAACGGCGCCACCACCATTCGCAGGGTGGACAGGTCGGAGGCGCCGAGGTCGGCACTCGCGTCGATCAGCGAGTTCGGGACGCGGGAGAACGCCGCGAACACGGGAAGGACCATGTACGGCAGCCACAGGTAGCTCAGGGTCACGATGGTGGCGGTCAGGCCGTATCCGGGCGTGTAGTCGGTCGCCCAGGACAGCGGGCCCTCCGGGGACAGCAGCATACGCCAGGCGTACGCCTTGACCAGATAGCTGGCCCACAGCGGCGTTGTCACCGCCACGACGAGCGCCAACCGCATTCGCGGCGAGGCCATCTTGGCCATGTAGAACGCCAGAGGCACGGCCAGGACCACGCAGATGACGGTGACCGTGACTGCCACCGAGACTGTGCGCAGCGTCGCTGTCCTGAAGAGCTCATCGGTCAGCACCCGCACGACATTGTCGAGGGTGAATGTGTGCACCACCGCGCCGGTGAAGGAATTCGTGCTCCAGAATGCCGAAACCAGTAGCACTGCAAGCGATCCAAGGTATGCGACGACCAACCACGCAAGGGGAGGCGCCAGCAGGATCGCGAGCCTGATGCGCCGTCGCAACGAGGTTGACGGGGCGGACCCGGGCAGGCTCAGCCCTTGATCTGTTGCCACTTGTCGACCCACTCGCTGTAGGCCGTGCAGTTGTCACCGCTGCCGTCGACGCAGTTCTTCTGTGGTGTGGTCCAGTAGTGAATCTTTTCGGCGAAATCCTCGTCGGTCGCGTGATAGATGTCGCAGAAGTCCGGTTCGATGGTGTAGTCACACGCCTTGGCGTTCGCCGGTGCCTCACCGAAGAATTCGGCGACCTGGGCGTTGACCTGAGGTGACGAGATCCAGTCCATCCACTTGTACATGCAATTGGGATGGGCGGCCTTCGCCGCGACCATCCAGGTGTCAGACCACCCTGTGGAACCTTCCTTGGGCAGGACGGTGTTGACCTGCACCCTGTTCTCCGCGCCGATTGTGTTTGCAATGACCTGCCAAGTCGTCCCGATAACTGAAGTGCCAGATTCGAAGGCCTGCACTTCCTTGGTGTAATCCGACCAATACTCCCCGATGTTCTCCCGCTGCTTCTTGAGCAATTCGGTTGCGGCGTCGAGCTGTTCGGGTGTCAGTGAATACGGATCGGAGATTCCGAGTTCCGGCTTGGACTTGGAAAGGTACAACGCCGCGTCGGCGATGTAGATGGGGGAGTCGTACGCGGTGACCCTACCCTTGTATGTGCCTGCCTCGTCGAACACCGCCGACCACGAATCCGGCGCATCGCGAACGACCTCGATGTTGTACATCAGGAGATTGGCGCCCCAGCCGTGCGGGATCCCATACATCTGCCCGTCGACCGAATTCCAGGGCTTGTCTTTGAGGAACGATGAGATCGAGGCGTAGTTCGGCACGAGATCGGTGTTGACCGGCGCCACATCGCCGGCATAGATCAAGCGAAGCGTCGCGTCACCTGACGCCGACACGCCGTCGTACTGACCGCTGCGCATCAGCTGCACCATCTCATCGGAGGTGTTCCCGAGTTTCACGTTGACCTGGCATCCGGTCTGCTGCTCGAACGGCGTCACCCAATCGGCGCTCGGGTCGTTCGAACCGTCCTCGGCGTATCCCGCCCACGCGACGAGGTTCAGCTCGCCCTCGCCGTCGCCGACGGCGGCCAGCGGCTCCATCTTCGGCGGCGTCTCGCCTGTACCGGCTTGATCGGAACCGCAGGCCGTGGTGCCGGCGAGTACGAGCGCAGCGCACGTGGTGAGCACAAGAACGGCCAGAGACTTTGACGGCATTCGCTACTCCTCGTTCATCAGTGTGTGGATGGCCTTCTCCGGCCATGCCAACGTGATTGGACTGCCGTGGTGCAGGTCGGGAGGCAGCCACGTGCTGGCGGTAAGCACCGTGGCGGTCAGGGTGACGCCGAGCTGTGTATGCGCGGTGATTCGGGTCGTGGGCCCGGCGTAGATGAGTTCGGACACCGTCGCCGCGACCGTGCGTACACCGGGCACCGAGTCGGTATCGGCCGCGAAGACGCCGATGCGCTCAGGCCGGACCACGAACATTCCGGCGCGCCCGACGAGTGCTTCGGCGGCGGCACCGTCGAGCACGTTCGACGTTCCGACAAAATCCGCCACGAATCTGTTGACCGGATTCTCGTAGACTTCGCGGGCACCGCCGATCTGCTCGATGCGCCCGTGATTGAACACTGCCAGCCGGTCACATACGCTCAGCGCCTCGTCCTGGTCGTGGGTGACGATGACGAACGTGATGCCGACTTCGCGCTGGATCGCCTTGAGTTCGATCTGCATCTGCTCGCGAAGCTTGAGGTCCAGCGCGCCGAGCGGTTCGTCGAGCAGCAACACCCGTGGCCGACCCACCAGTGCGCGCGCGAGCGCAACGCGCTGACGCTGCCCGCCCGACAGCAGGTCCGGGCGTCGCGGCGCATGCTCGGTGAGCCGGACCATGTCGAGCGCGTCGCCGGTGCGACGCCTGCGTTCGGCCTTGGGAACGCCACGGACCTTGAGGCCGTACTCGACGTTCTGCGCGACGGTCATGTGAGGGAACAGCGCGTACTCCTGGAAAACGGTGTTGACATCCCGGCGTTGCGCAGGCAGGCCTGTGACGTCCACGCCACCGAGTTTGATCACCCCTGCGGTGGGCGGCTCGAATCCCGCGATCATGCGAAGGACCGTGGTCTTGCCGGAACCGGATGGACCCAGGACGGCGAAAAATTCGCCGTCGGAGACGGCTAGGTCGGCGCCTTCGACGGCCACGACCGCAGCGCCGAACTCCTTGCGGACACCGATCAGCTCGACCTGCGGATCTCGGACTTCACCAGACACATTCACAGCGGATTGCGCGCCGATCGTCCCCGAAGGCCCCGAAACCATGGCCAATCGTATGAATTCGAATGGCCGGGCCGCAGGTCATCGAGGATTTCGCAGTGCGCCCGTTCGCATTGCCATCGCGAAGCCGGAAAAAAATCTTGATACAGCTGTGACCAGTGGCGCTGACGTGAAATGTGATACAGCTGTCGTACTCTGTGGCACGTGTCAGTTTCCCGGCGCGACGTGCTGAAAGGTGCCGCGGCGGTGCCTGCCGCCCTCGTCGCGGGCACCGGCCTGCAGGCGCTGATGTCGGCGGCTGCTCCTGCGACGGCTTCAGCGGCTCCGCTGGGCGTTCTGCTCGATTACGCCGCCGGTGTCATCCGTGCCAGCGACATCCGGGGCTCGGGCGCCTTGGGTGCCATTCGGTACGTTTCGGACCGCCGCCCGGGTGGTGCCTGGATGCTGGGAAAGCCGATTCAGATTGCCGAGGCGCGGGACCTCTATCAAAACGGCCTCAAGATCGTGTCCTGCTACCAGTACGGCAAGCAAGACACCGCGGACTGGCTCGGCGGGCAGAACGCCGGAGTCGCGCACGCCAAGCGGGGCTGGGAACTCCACGTGGCCGCCGGCGGCTCCTATGGGGCGCCGATCTATACGTCAATCGATGACGATCCGACATATGAGCAGTACAAACAGCAGGTCGCACCCTATCTCCGCGGTTGGGAGGCGGTGCTGGGTCACCAGCGCACCGGCGTCTACGCCAACTCCAAGACCATCGAGTGGGCCATCCAGGACGGGCTGGGCGCCTGGTACTGGCAGCACAATTGGGGGTCGCCGGGGAAGATCGCCCACCGGGCCGCCCATCTGCACCAGGTCGAGATCGACAAGCGCTCCGTCGGGGGCGTCGGCGTCGACATCAATCACATACTGCAGCCCCAATTCGGGCAGTGGGACTAGAAATCTTACCGACCAGTAGGTAAAGCTAGCAAACTTCCTGCGGTGGCCGGCGCCGTAGACAAGACATTTCGACCCATGTTGTCGGGTCTGGGTGCCGAGATGCCGCAGGTCAAAAGTACCGAGATTTTTACATAACGATTTGATAACAATACCGCCTTGATCTGCGCTATTACACTTACTCGACCGTAACCACCCGCATGCAGGACGTTTGTCCCGGATAGGTTCGGCGCGCTCGGAGGCGTGCGTTATCGAAGCACCGGTTACCCGTGCGTAGAACTCGCCAGTAACCATTTCGGCCGCGAAAGTGGTGCCTCCTCTTATGACACTCTTAGTGCAGCTGGAGTTGTCCGCCAGACCGGACGAACGAGTCGGGATTCGACGCTGAATCGCAGGGCCGCCGCGCAGGAGCGCAGGCCAGCCAGCTTCTAGAGACGACACAGCCGACACAGACGACGTGCGATACGCGCTAGACGGTACCGAGGGAGAACACAAGACGTGACGATCAACGAGCAGCACCGGGTGTCCACCGAATCAGCCACCGAGCGTCCGGGATCCCGTCCGCCCGTGCATGCGCTCGTTGATCGGTTGAACGCCGGCGAGCCCTATGCCGTCGCGTTCGGCGGGCAGGGCGCGGCGTGGCTGGAGAACCTGGAAGAGCTGGTCAGCTCGGCAGGCATCGAATCCGAACTCAGTGAAGTGGTGGGCGAGGCCGAGCTGCTACTGCAACCCGTGGCGCGGGAGCTCGTCGTCGTACGGCCCATCGGCTTCGAACCGATGCAGTGGGTCAGGGCCCTCGCCGCCGAGGAGCCGCTACCCGCCACCAAACAACTCGTCACCGCCGCGATCTCGGGCCCGGGCATCCTGCTCGCCCAGATGGCCGCCATCCGCGCACTCACCAGGCAGGGCCTGGATCTGTACAACACGCCGCCCGTGGCAATGGCGGGTCACTCGCAGGGCATCATGGCCTGCGAATCGTTGCGAGCTAAGGGCGCCAAGGACGCAGAACTGCTGGCGCTGCTGCAACTGATCGGCGCGGCCGGTTCGTTGATGTCACGCCGCCGGGGCATGGTCGGCCGCGGAAACAAGACACCGATGGTGTCGGTGACCAACGTCGACCCTGAACGCATGCGCGAACTGCTCGAGGAGTTCAGCACGGATGTCCGCACGGTGCTGCCGCCGGTGCTGTCGATCCGCAACGGCAGGCGCTCCGTCGTCATCACCGGCACGCCCGAGCAACTCGGTCGATTCGAGCTCTACTGCAGCAAGATCACCGAGCGAGAAGAAGCCGAACGCAAGAACAAGGTCCGCGGGGGCGCGGTCTTCGCCCCGGAATTCCACGGGGTGCAGGTCGAGGTCGGGTTCCACACCCCGCGGCTGGCCGACGGTGTCGAGGTCGTCGAGGGCTGGGCCGAGAAGTGTGGAATCGACGCCGCGATGGCACACGAGATGACCGAGGCGATCTTCGTTCGCCCCATCGACTGGGTGGCTGAGATCGAGCGGCTGCACGAGTCCGGCGCGAAGTGGATCGTCGACATGGGACCCGCCGATACCGTGACGCGCCTGACCGCCCCGGTGATCCGGGGTCTCGGGGTCGGAATCGTTCCCGCGGCCACCCGCGCCGGGCAACGCAATCTGTTCACCGTCGGTGCCGAACCCGAGGTGCCGCCTCCGTGGTCGAGCTATGCGCCGACGACCGTGAAGCTGCCCGACGGCTCGGTGAAGCTGTCCACCAAGTTCACCCGACTGACCGGGCGGTCGCCCATCCTGCTTGCGGGCATGACCCCCACGACGGTCGACGCGAAGATCGTCGCCGCGGCGGCCAACGCGGGCCACTGGGCCGAACTGGCCGGCGGCGGTCAGGTCACCGAGGAGATCTTCTCCGACCGCATCGCCGAACTCACCACGCTTCTCGAGCCGGGCCGCGCTGTGCAGTTCAACACGCTGTTCCTGGATCCCTATCTGTGGAAGCTGCAGGTCGGTGGAAAACGACTGGTGCAGAAGGCACGTCAGTCCGGCGCCCCGATCGACGGTGTCGTGGTCAGTGCGGGCATCCCCGATCTCGAGGACGCCGTCGACCTGATCGACGAGTTGAACACCGTGGGCCTCAGCCACGTGGTGTTCAAACCCGGCACGGTCGGCCAGATCAAGTCGGTCATCAATATCGCCACCGAGGTGCCCGGCAAGGACGTGATCGTGCACATCGAGGGTGGACGCGCGGGCGGTCACCATTCGTGGGAGGACCTCGACGACCTACTGCTGGCGACGTATGCCGATCTGCGGAAGCTGTCGAATATCACCATCTGCGTCGGCGGCGGCATCGGCACACCCGAGCGAGCGGCGGAGTACCTGTCGGGTGCCTGGGCCAAGGCTTACGGATTCCCCGAGATGCCGGTCGACGGGATTCTCGTCGGAACCGCAGCCATGGCGACGCTGGAGGCGACGACCTCGCCTGCTGTCAAGCAGCTGCTGGTCGAGACCAGCGGAACCGACCACTGGATCAGCGCCGGAAAAGCCAACGGGGGCATGGCTTCCAGCCGCAGCCAGCTGGGCGCCGACATTCACGAGATTGACAACACGGCGTCTCGGTGCGGGCGACTGCTCGACGAGGTTGCCGGCGACGCGGACGCCGTCGCGGCGCGTCGTGACGAGCTGATCGCCGCGATGGCCGACACGGCCAAGCCTTACTTCGGCGACATCGGCGACATGACTTACCTGCAGTGGCTGAAGCGCTATGTCGAACTGGCGATCGGTGACGGTGACAGCACCGCGGACACCGCGACCCCCGGCAGCCCGTGGATCGCCGACACCTGGCGGGACCGGTTCGCCGACATGCTCAAGCGCGCCGAGGCGCGACTGCATCCGCAGGACTCCGGGCCGATCGAGACGCTGTTCACGGACAGCCCCGAAGGCCAAGCGCTGCTGGATAATCCGCAGAACGCAATCGATCTCCTGCAGGATCGCTACCCCGATTCCGGGACGCTCAAGCTGCATCCGGCCGACGTACCGTTCTTCATCACGCTCTGCAAGACGCCGGGCAAGCCGGTCAACTTCGTGCCCGTCATCGACAAGGATGTGCGGCGCTGGTGGCGCAGCGATTCGTTGTGGCAGGCGCATGACGCGCGCTATACCGCCGACCAGGTGTGCATCATCCCGGGCACAGAGGCGGTCGCCGGGATCACGCGCGTCGACGAACCGGTCGGCGAACTGCTGGACCGCTTCGAGCAGGCGTCCATCGACGAGTTGCTTGTGGCCGGCGCTGAGCCGACGCCGGCGGTGTCCCGTCGACAGGCCCGCAGTGATGTCACCGGTGCGCTCGCGGTCGTGCTCGATTCACCCGACGTGCTGTGGGCGGGCCGGACCGCCATCAACCCGGTGCACCGCATCGGCGCGCCGGACGAATGGCAGGCCAACGAAAACCGCAGCGCTACACACCCGTCCACGGGTGCCCGGCTGGAACTGAGCGGTGAAACCGTCACGCTGAGTGTTCCGCTGAGCGACATCTGGATCGACATCCGCTTCACGCTTGGATCCTGCACCGTTAACGGTGGTATGCCGGTCGTGACCGTCGAGGATGCTTCGAAGGCGATGCGCTCGGTCCTCGCCATCGCCGCGGGAGTCGACGGCCCCGAGGCGTTGCCGCCAGTACACGACAACACCGCGACGGTCAACGTCAAATGGGATCCCGAAGAGGTCGCCGACCACACCGGTGTCACCGCCACCTTCGGGGGACCGTTGGCGCCGGGCCTCACGCTGGTGCCGGACGCGCTCGTCGGCCACTGCTGGCCCGCGGTTTTCGCGACGATCGGTGCGGCCGTCACCGACGGCGGGATCCCCGTCGTCGAAGGTCTGCTGAGCCTGGTTCACCTGGACCACGCCGCGCACCTGCTCACCCCAATGCCGAAGACGGTCGCTCAATTGACGGTCACCGCAACGAGTTCGGCGGCATTCGACACCGAGTACGGGCGAGTTGTGCCGGTCACCGTCGACGTCGCCGATGCCGACGGCAATGTACTGGCGAAGCTGGAGGAACGGTTCGCCATCCGGGGCCGTACCGGTGGGGCAGAACTGAGCGACCCGCCCCGTGCCGGTGGCGCGATCACCGATAACGCGACCGAGACGCCGCGTCGTCGCCGTCGTGACGTCACCGTCGCGGCGCCGACCGACATGCGTGCGTTCGCGGTGGTCTCCGGGGACCACAACCCGATCCACACCGACCGTGCCGCCGCACTGCTGGCCGGCCTCGAATCACCCATTGTGCATGGCATGTGGCTCTCGGCGGCAGCCCAGCACGTCGTCGCCGCAACCGACGGCAAGGCCGCACCGCCGGCCCGTGTGGTCGGCTGGACGTCTCGATTCCTCGGCATGGTCCTGCCCGGCGATGACGTCGATTTCCGGGTGGACCGAGTCGGGATCGACCGTGGCGCAGAGATCGTCGAGGTCGCCGCGCGCGTCAACAACGAGCTGGTCATGTCGGCGACGGCGCAACTGGCCGCACCGAAGACCGTCTATGCGTTCCCCGGCCAAGGGATCCAGCACAAGGGCATGGGCATGGAGGTGCGCTCCCGGTCCAAGGCCGCGCGCAAGGTGTGGGACACCGCCGACAAGTTCACCCGCGAGACGTTGGGCTTCTCGGTACTGCACGTGGTGCGGGACAACCCGACCAGCCTGATCGCCAGCGGTGTGCACTACCACCACCCCGACGGCGTGCTGTTCTTGACGCAGTTCACTCAGGTCGCGATGGCGACGGTGGCGGCCGCCCAGGTCGCCGAGATGCGTGAACAGGGTGCTTTCGTCGAAGGTGCGCTGGCCTGCGGCCACTCCGTCGGCGAGTACACGGCGCTGGCCTGTGTCAGCGGTGTCTACGAGTTGGACGCCCTGCTGGAGGTGGTGTTCCATCGCGGGAGCAAGATGCACGACATCGTTCCGCGCGACCACCTCGGCCGGTCCAACTACCGGTTGGCCGCGATCCGGCCGTCGCAGATCGATCTCGACGATGCCGACGTCCCAGGATTCATCGACGAGATCGCCGAGCGCACCGGGGAATTCCTACAGATCGTGAACTTCAACCTGCGTGGCTCGCAGTACGCCATCGCCGGTACGGTCCGCGGGCTGGAGGTGCTGGAGGAAGAGGTCGAGAAGCGCCGTGAGATCAGCGGCGGAAAGCGGTCGTTCATCCTGGTGCCCGGCATCGACGTGCCGTTCCACTCGTCTGTGCTCCGCGTCGGCGTCGCCGACTTCCGCCGCTCGCTCGAGCGCGTCATGCCGCGCGACGCGGATCCCGATCTGATCGTCGGCAAGTACATCCCGAACCTGGTGCCGCGGCCGTTCACGTTGGACCGCGACTTCATTCAGGAGATCCGCGATCTGGTGCCTGCCGAACCGCTCGACGAGATCCTCGCCGACTACGACACCTGGCGGAACGAGAAGCCGCGCGAGTTGATGCGCAAGGTCGTGATCGAGTTGCTCGCCTGGCAGTTCGCCAGCCCGGTGCGGTGGATCGAGACGCAGGACCTGCTCTTCATCGAGGAGGCCGCGGGCGGTCTCGGCATCGAGCGGTTCGTCGAGATCGGTGTGAAGTCGGCACCGACCGTCGCCGGTCTTGCGACCAATACGCTGAAGCTTCCGGAGTATTCGCACAACACCACCGAGGTGCTGAACTCGGAGCGCGATGCCGCGGTGCTGTTCGCCACGGACACCGACCCGGAGCCGGACCTCGACGCGGACGACGGAGCCGACGCGGCGCCGGCGGCCGAGGAAGCGGCCGCGTCGGTCGAGGCCGCACCCGCCCCCGCCGCGCCCGCAGCGCCGTCGGGTGGTCCACGTCCGGCCGATCTCACCTACGACGCCGCCGACGCCACAACGGCTTTGATCGCGTTGTCGGCGAAGATGCGCATCGATCAGATCGAAGCGCTCGATTCCATCGAGTCCATCACCGACGGAGCGTCGTCGCGACGCAACCAGCTGCTGGTGGATCTTGGGTCCGAGCTGAATCTCGGTGCCATCGACGGTGCCGCGGAGGCCGATCTCGCCGGGCTCAAGGGCCAGGTCACCAAGCTCGCCAGAACCTACAAGCCTTACGGCCCAGTGCTTTCCGACGCGGTCAACGACCAGCTCCGCACGGCTCTCGGGCCGTCGGGCAAGCGCCCCGCATACATCGCCGAACGGGTCAAGAAGACCTGGGAACTCGAGGACGGCTGGGTCAAGCACGTCACTGTCGAGGTGGCGCTGGGCACCCGCGAGGGGTCCAGCGTGCGCGGCGGCGATCTGGGCGGCCTGCACAGCGGCGCTCTCGCGGACGCGGCGAGTGTCGACAAGGTCATCGACGCCGCAGTGGCGGCGGTGGGCGCACGCAACGGTGTGGCGGTCACACTGCCCGCGGCCGCAGGTGGCGGAGGCGGTGTGGTGGATTCCGCGGCGCTCGGTGAGTTCGCCGAAAAGGTGACCGGACCGAACGGTGTGCTCGCCTCGGCGGCACGCCTGATCCTGGGCCAGTTGGGCCACGAAGCACCTGTCAGCGTGCCTGAAGCGACGGACGCCGAGCTCATCGATCTCGTCACGACCGAATTGGGTTCGGACTGGCCGCGTTTGGTGGCGCCGACGTTCGACGGCCGCAAGGCCGTTCTGTTCGACGACCGCTGGGCCAGCGCACGTGAGGACCTGGCCAGGCTCTGGCTGCTCGACGAGGGCGAGATCGACAGGGACTGGCAGCGTCTTTCGGAACGGTTCGAAGGTGCCGGCCACATTGTCGGCACGCAGGCGACGTGGTGGCAGGGCAAGTCACTGGCGGCAGGGCGCAACATCCATGCCTCTCTGTATGGCCGCGCGGCCGCCGGAGCGGAGAACCCGGGCAAGGGAACCCACACCGACGAGGTAGCCGTCGTCACTGGAGCTTCGAAGGGGTCCATCGCCGCGTCCGTGGTGGCGCAGCTTCTCGATGGCGGGGCGACGGTCATCGCGACCACGTCCAACCTCAACGACGAACGTCTGGCGTTCTACCGCACGCTCTACCGCAACAACGCCCGGTTCGACGCCAAGCTGTGGGTGGTGCCTGCCAACATGGCGTCCTACAGCGACATCGACGACCTCGTCTCATGGGTGGGTACGGAGCAGAGCGAAAGCCTCGGGCCGAAATCCATTCACCTCAAGGATGCGCTGACGCCGACGCTGCTGTTCCCGTTCGCCGCACCGCGAGTCGCCGGCGACCTGTCCGACGCCGGATCCCGCGCCGAGATGGAGATGAAGGTTCTGCTGTGGGCCGTGCAGCGGCTGATCGGCGGGCTGTCACACGTCGGCGCGGAACGCGATATCGCCGCGCGGTTGCACGTCGTGCTGCCGGGCTCTCCCAACCGCGGCATGTTCGGTGGCGACGGTGCCTACGGCGAGTCCAAGTCCGCCCTCGACGCGCTGGTCACCAGGTGGAAGGCCGAGTCCTCGTGGGCGCAGCGGGTTTCGTTGGCACACGCGCTGATCGGCTGGACCAAGGGCACCGGGCTGATGGGTCACAACGACGCGATCGTCGACGCCGTCGAGGAAGCCGGTGTGACCACGTACACCACCGATGAGATGGCGAGGATGCTGCTCGCTCTCTGCGACATCGAGTCCAAGGTCGCCGCCGCACGCGAGCCGCTGCAGGCCGATTTGACCGGTGGTCTCGCTGAAGTCGAGCTCGACCTGGCCGAGCTGGCCGCCAAAGCGCGGGAAGATCAGGCATCTGCCGCCGAGAGCGTGGACGAGGAGACCGAGGAGCACGGCACGATTCGCGCGCTGCCGTCCCCGCCGCGCGGCTACCGGTCGGCACCGCCACCGGAGTGGAGCGACCTCGACGTCGATCCCGCCGATCTGGTGGTGATCGTCGGCGGTGCGGAGATCGGGCCGTACGGCTCCTCACGCACCCGCCTCGAGATGGAGGTCGACAACGAGTTGTCGGCCGCCGGCGTGCTGGAGCTGGCGTGGACCACGGGCCTGGTCAAGTGGGAGGAAGATCCCACGCCCGGCTGGTACGACACGGATACCGGTGAGCTGGTCGACGAAGGCGAGCTGGTGGAGCGCTATCACGACGCGGTCATCGAGCGGGTCGGCATCCGCGAGTTCGTCGACGATGGCGCGATAGATCCGGACCACGCTTCACCGATCATGGTTTCGGTGTTCCTCGACAAGGACTTCACGTTTGTCGTGTCGTCGGAGGCCGAGGCCCGGCCGTTCGTGGAATTCGATCCGGAGCACACGGTGATCGCTCCGGTGCCGGACAGCAACGATTGGCAGGTCACGCGCAAGGCGGGCACCGAGATTCGGGTGCCTCGTAAGACGAAGCTGTCCCGCACGGTCGGCGCCCAGATCCCGACGGGCTTCGATCCGATGGTGTACGGCGTCCCCGCGGACATGGTTTCAACGGTCGACCGATTGGCGTTGTGGAATCTTGTCACGACCGTCGATGCGTTCCTGTCCGCAGGATTCACGCCGACCGAGCTGATGCGCTGGGTGCACCCGAGCCTGGTGGCCAGTACCCAGGGCACCGGCATGGGTGGCATGACGTCGATGCAGACGATGTACCACGGCAACCTGCTGGGCCGGAACAAGCCGAACGACATCCTGCAGGAGGTCCTGCCGAATGTCATTGCCGGACATGTGGTTCAGTCCTACATCGGCAGCTACGGGTCGATGATCCACCCGGTCGGCGCATGCGCCACCGCGGCGATCTCGGTCGAGGAGGGCGTCGACAAGATCCGTCTCGGCAAGGCCGAGTTCGTGGTGGCGGGCGGTTACGACGACCTGACGCTGGAGGCCATCATCGGATTCGGTGACATGGCGGCCACGGCCGACACCGAGGTGATGCGTGCCAAGGGCATCAGCGACTCGAAGTTCTCCCGTGCCAACGACCGTCGTCGACTCGGATTCGTCGAGGGACAGGGTGGCGGAACCATCCTGCTGGCCCGCGGCGACCTCGCGCTCAAGATGGGCCTGCCGGTGCTGTCCGTCGTGGCGTACGTGTCGTCCTTCGGCGACGGTGTCCACACGTCGATCCCCGCTCCTGGGCTCGGTGCGCTGGCCGCCGGTCGCGGCGGCAGGGATTCGCAGCTGGCGCGTTCACTCGCGAAGTTGGGTGTCGGCGCCGACGACATCGCGGTGATCTCCAAGCACGACACCTCCACACTGGCCAACGACCCGAACGAAACCGAGCTGCACGAACGACTCGCGGACTCATTGGGCCGCTCCGCTGGAGCCCCGCTGTTCGTCGTGTCGCAGAAGAGCCTGACCGGTCACTCGAAGGGTGGTGCGGCGGCCTTCCAGATGATGGGGCTGTGCCAGATCCTGCGGGACGGCGTCATCCCGCCCAACCGCAGCCTGGACTGCGTCGACGAAGAAATGTCCAGTGCCGCCCACTTGGTCTGGCTGCGCGACAGCCTGCGGCTCGGTGACAAGTTCCCGTTGAAGGCGGGCCTGATCACCAGCCTCGGATTCGGTCACGTGTCCGGCCTGGTGGCCCTGGTGCACCCGCAGGCCTTCATGGCGGCGTTGAGCCCCGACCAGCGTGAGGACTACAAGCGCAGGGCCGACGCCCGTGTGCTTGCGGGTCAGCTGCGTCTCGCTTCAGCGATCGCGGGCGGGCGGCCGCTGTACGAGAAGCCGGCCGACCGTCGGTTCAGCGCCGATGCACCGGAGAAGCGTCAGGAAGCCGCGATGCTCCTGGACGCGGCGTCGCGGCTCGGTGAGGACGACGTTTACATGCAAGCGGGGCAGTGAGATAGGTTCGTGCCCATGGCGGTAGTCGGTGTGGGGATCGATCTCGTCTCCATACCCGACTTCGCTGAACAGGTCGACCAGCCGGGGACGGTGTTCGCCGAGACGTTCACGCCCGGCGAGCGGCGCGATGCCGCCGACAAGAGCTCGTCGGCGGCACGGCATCTGGCGGCGCGTTGGGCGGCCAAGGAGGCCGTGATCAAGGCGTGGTCCGGGTCGCGGTTCGCCAAGCGGCCGATGCTGCCGGAGGGAATTCACCGCGACATCGAGGTCGTCACCGACATGTGGGGCAGGCCGAAGGTCCGGCTCACCGGCGCCATCGGCGAGCATCTGAAGGATGTGACGATTCACGTCTCGATGACCCACGAGGGAGATACGGCAGCCGCGGTCGCCATCCTCGAATCCCACCCCTAAACCTGGCGAGCTGGGCCCACACCGAGGTCGCTAGCCTCGAACCATGAGTGATCTGGTGCAGCGGGTACGCGACGTCCTTCCCGCGGTGCGGGCGGACCTGGAAGACCTGGTGCGCATCGAGTCGGTGTGGGCCGATCCGGGGCGCCGCGGCGAGGTGCAGCGCAGCGCCGATGCCACGGCAAAACTGTTGTCGGACGCGGGCTTCAAAGACGTGCAGATCGTCAGCGAGGGCGGTGCCCCCGCCGTCATCGCCCGGCATCCGGCGCCACCTGGCGCGCCAACCGTTTTGCTCTACGCGCATCACGACGTGCAACCCGAGGGCGACCACACGCAGTGGCACTCGCCGCCATTCGAGCCCACCGAGCGAGACGGACGCCTCTATGGACGGGGTACCGCCGATGACAAGGCAGGCATCGCAACGCATTTGGCGGCATTTCGTGCCCACGGGGGGAACCCGCCGGTGGGGGTGACGGTGTTCGTGGAGGGGGAGGAGGAATCGGGATCGCCATCGTTGTCGCGGCTGCTGGCGGCCCACCGCGAGACGCTGGCGTCCGATGTCATCGTCATCGCCGACTCCGACAATTGGAGCACCGAGGTCCCCTCGTTGACGGTGTCGCTGCGCGGACTCGCCGACTGCATCGTCGAGGTGGCAACGCTGGATCACGGCCTGCATTCCGGACTATGGGGCGGCGTCGCCCCCGATGCGTTGATGGTGCTGGTGCGACTGCTGGCGACCCTGCACGACGACGACGGCAACGTGGCGGTCGAGGGCCTGTACGAAGCCAAGGCGGCCGACGTCGACTACCCGCCGGAGCGTGTCCGCGCGGAGACGGGCCTGTTGGACGGCGTCCGCGAGGTCGGCTCTGGCTCGGTGCCGCAACGACTTTGGGCCAAGCCGGCGATCACGGTGATCGGAATCGACACGACACCGATCGAGAAAGCGTCGAACACCTTGATCCCGCGGGCGCGGGCGAAGATCAGCATGCGTGTCGCACCCGGGGGTGACGCGGGCGAACACCTGGCGGCCCTGACGCGTCACCTCGAGCAGAAGGTGCCGTGGGGTGCGCAGGTGACCGTCACGCCCGGCGACGTCGGCCAGCCGTACGCCATCGACGCCAGCGGAGCGGTCTACGACGCGGCGCGTTCGGCCTTCCGGCACGCGTGGGGTGCCGAGCCGGTGGACACCGGAATCGGTGGCTCCATTCCGTTCATCGCCGAGTTCGCGGCGGCGTTCCCGTCGGCCAAGATCTTGGTGACCGGCGTGGAAGACCCTGCGACACAGGCGCACAGCGTCAACGAGAGCCTGGACCTCGGGGTGCTGGCACGCGCCGCGACCGCCGAGGCGCTACTGCTGGCGAACCTGGGTTCAGACGGACAGGTCGCGCCGTAGCTTGGCCACATGTCCGGTCGCCCGGACGTTGTACTGCGCCTCGGCGATCTTGCCCTTCTCGTCGACCACGAACGTCGAACGGATCACGCCGTGAACGGTCTTGCCGTACATCATCTTTTCGCCGTAGGCACCCCACGCGGTGAGGACTTCGCGGTCGGGGTCCGACAGCAGCGGAAACGTCAGCTTCTCTTTGTCTCGGAACTTGGCCAGCTTCTCAGGCTTGTCGGGGGAGATGCCGATGACGTCGAGTCCGGCGCCGTTGAGCTCGCCGAGGCTGTCGCGGAAGTCGCAGGCCTGCTTGGTGCAGCCCGGCGTCGATGCGGCGGGGTAGAAGTACACGATGACCTTGCGGCCCTTGTAGTCGGAGAGCTTGACGGTGTTGCCGTCGGCGTCGGTCAGGCTGAACGCGGGGGCTTTGGTGCCCACCTCGAGTCGCGGAGTCTCTGGCACGCGTGCGAATCCCCTCTGATGGACCGGTTCACTTCGATTAGTGCGAGCTGATCTAGGGTAGTTCCGCAAGGCACCAGACACCGAGCAGGGCTTGACGCGTATGGGAGATGGATGTGGCGGACCGCGACCCCGACACGATCAAGCAGGAGATCGACCAGGCTCGTGATCAGCTCGCGCTGACCGTCGACTCCCTCGCCGAGCGTGCGAACCCTCGAAGGCTCGCAGACGACCTCAAGGCCGGGTTGGTGGGGCTCGTCAAGAAACCGGCGGTGGCGATCTCGCTGGCAGGTGTCGGAACTGTCGTTATCGTGCTCGTCGTACGCCGGATCAGGCGGCGCTGAGGCGCCTCAGCTCAACGCCGGCGGGCGGAGCGGAACAAATCGGAGAACCAGGAGCTCGGCGGGTTGGCCACCCGGCCTAGGCGGCTGCAGTTGTACACCGCGACTGGACCCTGTCCAGTTACGTCGTCGTCGCCATGCGCCCCGTGCGCACCAGCTCCGAACGCTGCGCCAATCTGCGCCATCAGCTAATTTCCTGTCTCGTATTGCGCGCTGCCCGCACCCGGCGTATGCCCTGATCGTCAGCTAACGCGGACTCTAGCATCTATCCCGGTCTTTTGGCAGCTTGAAACGGGAGGATCTGTTGGCGGGGTTACTTCCGCAACTATCCTCGTCCCTGCGTAATCCGTACGACAACGTGACTTATGTGGCTTCCAGCACACTTGTTAACCGCGATTATCGGAGCCGGCCAGGGTATTTACGGAAACATGAACCGCAACGACTGAATGCGTGCTAGGCGGCGGGTGGAGCCGAAGATCGGCTCCGACGCTATTCGGAGAGATGAGTGCGCCGTCAGGGTTTCGAACCCCGGACCCGCTGATTAAGAGTCAGCTGCTCTACCAACTGAGCTAACGGCGCTGCGTGTGAGACGATAACAGGCCGCGCGGCGCAGATGAAATTGTTACTCGCCCGCCGCTGGAGAGCGACGCCGTCGTCGCGCCCCCGTCCGTCAGTGGCCCTAGACTATTCGAAGAGAATCATCTATTCGTGAGATGGAGCAAACAATGTGGCAGGTCAGATCCGTGGCCGGTCCGCGTCGCAATCGTCGATGGCTGACTGTCATCGCGCTCGTTCCCGCGGTCGTGCTTGGACTGTCGGCGTGCAGCAGCAACTCCGCGCCCCCGCTGCCGCAGGTCATCGCCGATAAGGGCACGCCCTTCGGCGATCTGCTCCTTCCCAAGCTGGCAGCGTCGGTAACGGACGGGGACGTCGGGATCAGCGCGGCGTCGCCGGTGACTGTCGGTGCCGAGGACGGCGTGCTCGGCGCGGTTTCCATGGTCAACGAGGACGGCGAGCCTGTGCAGGGCAAGCTGAGCAAGGATGGGCTGCAGTGGGCCACCGCCGAGCCGCTCGGCTACAACAAGCGCTACACCCTGACCGCTGAAGCGCTCGGCCTCGGCGGCGCCACGACCCGGCAGATGACGTTCGAGACGCACTCGCCGGAGAATCTCACGATGGCCTATGTGGTGCCCAGCGAGGGCGAGGTCGTCGGTGTCGGTCAACCGGTCTCCGTCCAGTTCGACGAAAACATCCCGAACCGGCTCGCGGCCCAGCGGGCCATCAAGATCACGACCAACCCGCCCGTAGAGGGGGCTTTCTACTGGCTGAACAACCGCGAGGTGCGCTGGCGCCCAGCTGCTTACTGGAAGCCCGGCACGACGGTCGAGGTGGCCGTCAACACCTACGGCGTCGACCTTGGTGACGGATTGTTCGGCCAGGAGAACATCACCACGCATTTCTCCATCGGCGACGAGGTGATCACCCGCATCGACGACAACACCAAGACGCTGACGGTCACGCGCAACGGCGAGGTGATCAAGACCATGCCGGTGTCGATGGGCAAGAACAGCACACCGACGAACAACGGCACCTACATCGTCGGGGACCGTCGATCGCACATGGTGATGGACTCTTCCACCTATGGCGTGCCGACGAACTCGCCGAACGGTTATCGCACCGAAGTGGACTGGGCCACCCAGATCTCCTACAGCGGGATCTACGTGCACGCCGCGCCGTGGTCGGTGGGCAGCCAGGGCTACAGCAATGTCAGCCACGGATGCATCAACGTGAGTACCAGCAACGGGCAGTGGTTCTACGACAACTCCAAACGGGGCGACATCGTGGAGATCGTCAACACCGTCGGTTCGACACTTCCGGGCACCGAAGGGCTGGGCGACTGGAACATCCCGTGGAGCCAGTGGAAGAGCGGCAACGCCGGCGTCTGACGACAAAAAAGTCAGGGAGCGAAATCGCTCCCTGACCTATTTGGGTGGCTGACGGGACTCGAACCCGCGACAGCCAGGATCACAACCTGGTGCTCTACCAACTGAACTACAGCCACCATCGCTGCAACATCTGCAGCGCCGTCGATACTAGCCGCTCGTGTGCTCGGCAGCCGAATCGATATCGTCCGCGTCGCTGTTCGGTGGGCCGAGTTGATTGGAAATCGCGGCGATCTCGCCGGTTGACGGGCCCGGCGGGGCGACGAAGGCGGTCTGACGGTAGTACTTGAGCTCGCGGATCGATTCGTGGATGTCGGCCAGGGCGCGGTGCGCCAGGCCTTTCTCGGGCTGGCCGAAGTAGATCCGCGGATACCAGCGCCGGCACAACTCTTTGATGGAGCTGACGTCGATCATCCGGTAGTGCAGAAATTCATCGAGCTTGGGCATGTCTCGCGCGATGAAGCCGCGATCGGTGGCGATCGAGTTGCCGGCCAGGGGAGCGGTCTTCGCCTGTTTGACGTGGGTGCGGATGTAGTCGAGAACGAGTTGTTCGGCCGTCGCCAGGTCGACAGTCGACGCCCGCACCTCCTCGGTCAGGCCCGACCGGGCATGCATGTCCTTGACCACGCCGACCATCGACGACAGCGCCTCGTCGTCGGCGTGAATAACCACGTCGAGGCCCTCGCCGAGGACGTTCAGGTCGGCGTCGGTGACGAGCACCGCGATCTCGATGAGGCGGTCATTCGTCAGGTCCAGGCCGGTCATTTCACAGTCGATCCACACGAGTTCGTCACGCACAGCGCTCACAGTACTGTTTTCGACCATGACCACTGACTCGAGCGCCCCTGGAGCCCAGCAGATCGCCGCCGGTTACGCGTTCGAGGGTCCGGCGCTGGAAGTGGGCACAGTCGTCGTCGACGGGGTTTGCGACCCGACCGCGCAGGTCCGCATCCCGTTGGCCACGGTCAACCGGCACGGCCTGGTCGCGGGCGCCACAGGTACCGGTAAGACCAAATCGCTACAGGTGATCGCCGAGCAGTTGTCGGCAGCCGGTGTGCCGTGCTTGATGGCCGACATCAAGGGCGATCTGTCGGGCCTCTCGCGTCCTGGCGAGGCAGGCGAGAAGATCCAGCAGCGGGCCAAGGACACCGGCGACGACTGGACGCCGACTGCCTACCCCGTGGAATTCTTGTCGCTCGGCACCAGCGGCATCGGCGTACCCGTGCGCGCAACCATCTCCAGCTTCGGACCGATCCTGTTGTCAAAAGTGCTGGGGCTCAACCAAACCCAGGAGTCCACCCTGGGGCTGATCTTCCACTGGGCCGACCAGAAGGGCCTGCCGCTGCTGGACCTGAAGGATTTGCGCGCCGTGATCCAGTTCCTCACCAGCGACGACGGCAAGCCCGAATTGAAGGCGTTGGGTGCGGTGTCCAAGACGACCGCCGGTGTCATCCTGCGGGCCCTGGTGAACCTCGAAGCCGACGGTGGTGACACGTTCTTCGGCGAGCCCGAACTCGAGCCCAAGGACCTGATGCGTCTCGACGCCCAGGGTCGAGGCATCATCAGTCTGCTCGAGGTCGGCGAGCAGGCCGCGCGGCCGGTGATGTTCTCGACGTTCTTGATGTGGGTGCTCGCGGACCTCTTCACCACGCTGCCCGAGGTGGGCGATCTCGACAAGCCGAAGCTGGTGTTCTTCTTCGACGAGGCCCACCTGCTCTTCACCGATGCGTCCAAGGCCTTCCTGGAGCAGGTCGAGCAGACCGTGAAGTTGATCCGATCCAAGGGTGTCGGCGTGTTCTTCTGCACCCAGCTGCCCACGGATGTGCCCAACGCCGTGCTCTCACAGCTTGGTGCGCGAATTCAGCACGCTCTGCGCGCGTTCACCCCCGATGACCAGAAGGCGCTCGCAAAGACCGTGCGCACCTACCCGAAAACTGGCGTCTACGACCTGGAGGAGGCGTTGACGTCGCTGGGCATCGGCGAAGCGATCGTGACGGTGCTTTCGGAGAAGGGTGCGCCGACACCCGTGGCGTGGACCAGGGTGCGGGCTCCGCGCTCGCTGATGGACACCATTGGTCCCGACGCCATCGCGTCGGCCGCGAAGGCCAGTCCGCTGCAGGCCGAGTACGGGCAGACGGTTGACCGCGATTCGGCCTACGAGCGGCTGTCCGCCAGAATGGCGCCGCCACCAGCTATGCCGCCGGCCGCCGACCCTCAGCTTCCTCCACCACTGCCCGTCGACGTCGGCGGGGCCACCGCCTCCGGCGAGGTGAAGAGCCGTGGAACCGCCGAGCCAGGGATGCTCGAGAAGGTGATGGACAGTCCGGCGTTCAAGAGCGCGATGCGCTCAGCGGGCACGGTGATCGGACGCGAGATCACCCGCAGCATCTTCGGCACCGGCCGCCGCCGCAGGCGCTGAATCTTTGCGAATTCGGCGCGCAAACCGACCGTCAGCGACGGTGAGCGCGCCCGATTCGCAACGAATCCGCTAGCCGCCGCCGAGCTTCTTGTAGACCGCGCCGACGATCGGCGTCACGATTGCGCGCGGTGTGTATCCCGACGCCACCGACATCGCCTTGGAGGTCACTCCGGGGACGACGCGCATCTTGTTGCGTTCCAGGGCATCCAGCGACAGTTTGGCGGTGTACTCGGTGGAGATCCACAGGAAGTCGGGGATGAGCTTCTCCACCAGCGACTGTTCGGTTTCGGAGGGTAGCGTCTCGCGGACCGGGCCCGGCGCAAGCAAGGTGACGTGCACGCCGTCGCGCTTCAGTTCGCCGCGCAGCGACTCGCTGAACGTGTTCGCGAACGCCTTGCTGGCCGCATAGGTCGCGTTGTTCGGTATCGGCGAATTGCCCGCCGCGGAACCGGAAATCAGGACGCCGCCCGCCCTGCGCTCCACCATCCCTGGGATAACCGCGAGCGCAAGATCGTGCACGCCAAGGACATTCAGCTGCACCTGGGCCTTCTCCCCGTCGACGGGAAGGGTCGCGACCGGCCCGAATGTCGCAGTGCCCGCGTTGGCGCACAGGATCGAAATGTTACGGACGGCCAATTCGTCGCAGAATTTTCCCCGTTCGGCAGGGTCGGCGAGGTCGACAGGACGTACTTCGACGGTCACGCCGTACTGCCCGGTGATCCGGCTCGCCAGTGCCCTGAGCACGTCCTCGCGGCGCGCGGTGATGATCAAGTGGTGCCCGCGGGAGGCGAGCTCAATGGCCAGCGCCTCGCCGATGTTCTGCGATGCGCCGGTGACGACAGCGCGGGCTTCCGGGCTGGGAGCGGGTACTGGCATGGGCGGGACTATATCGTTTGCCTTCATGAGCGAATTGCGGTCGTCCGCGCCAGCCGCGCGACGACCGCAGATCCTTGCCTGGGCGCTGTGGGACTTCGGCGCGACCGGGTTGAACGCGGTGGTGGTGACCTTCGTGTTCTCGATTTACCTGACCAATACCGTCGGAGACGATCTGCCCGGCGACACGAGCGCGACCAGCTGGCTCGGCTGGGCGCTGGGCGGCGCGGGTCTGTCGGTGGCGCTGCTCGCCCCGCTGACGGGCGTCTGGGTCGACGCGCCATGGCGGCGGCGACGGGCACTAGCGGTACTCACCGCGTCGACTGTCACGCTGACGTCGGCCATGAGCCTGATCCGTGACGACTACCGCTATCTTGCCGTCGGCCTCATGCTGGTGGCCGCCGCGTCGGCGAGCAACGACCTGGCCAGCGTGCCCTACAACGCGATGCTTCGGCAGCTGTCCACCCCGAAGACCTCCGGCCAGATCTCCGGATTGGGTTTGGGCCTTGGGTTTTTCGGCAGCGTCGTTCTGCTGCTGGTGGTCTACTTCGGCTTCGTCACCGGCGAGGGCGGGCTCTTGGGCATACCTGTCGCCGACGGTCAGAACGTCCGGGCCGCCATGCTTTTCACGGCGATCTGGTTCGGTCTCTTCGCGCTGCCGTTACTGATCTCGGCGCCCAGCCCGAAACCCGACCCGCTGCAGCAGCGCGAGAGCGCCGGGTTCTTCGGCGGATATCGCAAGCTGTGGGCGGAGATTCGCAGTGAATGGCAACGCGATCACAACGTCATCTATTACCTGATCGCGAGTGCGGTGTTCCGCGACGGTCTCACCGGCGTCTTCGCATTCGGCGCCGTGCTCGGCGTCAAGGTATACGGCGTCTCCGAGGCCGACGTGTTGTTGTTCGGCGTCAGCGCCAGCGTGGTCGCCGCCGTCGGCGCTGTCGTCGGCGGTCGGCTCGACGACCGGATCGGCGCCAAACCCGTCATCGTCGGCGCCCTGACGGCGATGATCGCGGTGGCGGGCACCCTGATGACTTTGTCGGGTGTGTTGGCCTTCTGGATCTGCGGGCTGTTGTTGTGCCTGTTCATCGGGCCGACGCTGTCAGCCGCCCGAACGCTGATGCTGCGGATGTCAGCCGATGGCAAGGAGGGCGTGGCCTTCGGCCTCTACACCACCACGGGGCGGGCGGTGTCCTACCTGGCGCCGGTGCTCTTCTCGACATTCATTGCCGTCTTCGGCACCGACCGCGCCGGGATGGGCGGGCTCATCGTGGTTCTGGCGGCGGGGCTATTGGCGATGCTCGCGGTGAAGACACCCGGCCGGGTGGCCGCCGCTTAGCCCGTCGTGGCGCAGATCGTCAGGCCGGCACCGCTGCGCTGCTCGAGAATGACGCCGTTCACGGATATCGAGCAGTTCACCTCGCGGCCGACATTGATGATGCTGATGCTCGCGGAACTGTTTGCGGGCTCTGGCAATTGGACCTCCTTGCTCCATGGGAGCAGGACGTTGAACTCCGTCTGCAGCAGTCCGCCGTTGTCGACGTAAGTGATGTTGATGGCCCGGCCGTCACCGATGACGTTGTAGACCACCGTCTCCGTGGGACCGGCTGGGGTCGTGCCGGTCGTGGGCGGTACCGACGGCAGGGTCGGAAGGGGAATCACCGGAACCGAGGGTGTGCGGGACGTCGTCGTCGGAGTTCGGGTCGGGGAGCTGGGCTCAGTCAGCGACGGCGGCGGTGCGACAACCGTCTCCTGGCGGGAGCTGCTGTCATAGACGACGACCAACGCGATTACCAGGCCGATGACGGTCAGCACCGCCGTCGCGGCCAGCACCCACAGCCAGCGGGGCGACTTGGGCTCATCCGGCGGCGGTTCGCCCGGCCCTTCTGGCGGATACTGCCCGCCATACTGGCCGGTCGAGTAGGGGTCGTAGCCGTACGGCGAGTACGGGGGCAACTGCTGGGTCGGAGGCGGCGTCGCGGGGTTCTGATAGGTCGGGCCGTACGGGGCCTGGCTCGCATACGCCGGGTCGGGGTATCCCTGGTAACCGCCACTCACCGGGGGCGTCGGGTCGGGCCCTTCGCGGAAGCCTGGTTGCTCATCACGTCCGCGATGTGGTGAATCGGTCATACCCGCCTCATGGCTGCGAGGGTACCTGTGCAGGCGCTCAGTCTGCTCCCGCCGCGACGGTTCGGATTGCTCTGACTGTCACGAGCACCACGTTTGGGGCCTGCGACCTCGGTTTACTCTGGTTCCGATGGCACAGCAGGTTCGTCGCGTCTACGGCGCATCGATGTCGCCGGACGCCACCGCGTTCGCGCACCTCGTCGATGACGGCGGATATCCGCGCGCGGTGCAGCGCTTCCTGCGCGGGTGGCGGGCGAGTTCGTCCCGGGACGTCGAACTGCCCGTAGTGGGCCCGGTGAACCGGGTCATGCATTCCGCGGACGGGTACTGGCTCGCGTGTGAGGTGGCGCCAGAAGGTGGATCTCGAAGCCAGATCTGGGTGGTGACAACCGATCCGGACGACCGCGATGCCCGCCGGATCGACCATTGGCCGGCCGGATCGTCCGAAGGCACCGCGGAGCTGATCGGTTGGGACGGCACCCGGGTCGCGGCGATCCTGACCGGTGACGACGGCGTTGGCAGCTCGTGCCTGATCGATCCCGCTGACGGCGCGACGGTGGTGCTCGACCGGCGGTCGGGCGGCAGGCTGGTCGACGCGTGGGCGGGAGCGGCACTCGTGCGGGTCGGGCCACGGGGCTACCGCGACCTCATCATGTTGCGCGGCCTGACCGAAATCGCTTTGCTGCCTTACGATCCCGGATCAACGACCGACAGCGGGATCATCCTGGACGATCACGGTCCCCGCCGCCTCCGCGCTGGATTGGAGGGGGATTCCTATGAGCTGTATCAGCCGTCGAGCGCGTCCGGCGTCAACAGCACCGACGGATATGTGCGTGCGCTGATCCGCAGCGAGAACGGCGCCGAGCATGCCCGGCTGCTCGAGGTCACCACCACTGCCGACGGGGTGTCCTACCAGGTGATCGCGGAACGACCGGGGTATGAACTCGACGAATTCACCGTCAGCGATGACCTCTCAACCGTGGCGATATTGTGGAACTTACACGGCGCCAGTGAATTACAGATTCTCGAACTGGCCGACTACACCGCATCCGCTCCTATTCCGCTACCCGGGATGGTGGCCAGCGAGCTGAGCATCAGCGCCGGTGGCTCGATGCTCGCGATGACGGTGGAGAGTCCGTCGATGCCGGCGACGGTCGAACTGGTCGATCCCCGCACGCGCGAATGGGAGCCCGTCGACCGCGAGCCGAGTATGGGTCCGGTGTCGGCTGATCCGACGCTGGAGACGATCACGGCACGGGACGGCCTGACGTTCACCGGTTGGCTCTTCCGGCCTCCTGAGGGCATCGAGACGATCGGCGCGATGCTTTTCCTGCACGGCGGGCCCGAAGGTCAGGGCCGTCCGGGCTACAACGAGTTCTTCCCGCCCCTGCTCGAAGCGGGTATCTCGGTATTCCTTCCCAACGTGCGCGGCTCTGGGGGCTTCGGCCGCTCGTTCATGCACGCCGACGACAGAGAGAAGCGATTCGCGGCCATCGACGATGTGGCCGATGCCGTGAGCTTCCTCGCCGACAACGGCCATGCCCAACGCGACCGCATCGCGTGCTGCGGTTGGTCCTACGGCGGTTACCTGACCCAGGCGGCGCTGACCTTTCATCCGCAGTTGTTCGCCGCAGGCATCAGCATCTGCGGCATGAGCGACCTGAACACGTGGTACCGCAACACCGAACCGTGGATCGCTGCGGCCGCCTACCCGAAGTACGGTCATCCCGTCAGCGACCGCGACCTGCTCGAGCAGTTGTCCCCGTTGCAGCGGGTGGATGCGTTGACCGCGCCGCTGATGCTCGTGCACGGCGCGAACGACACCAACGTTCCTCCCGATGAGTCGGTGCAGATGTGTACTGCCCTGCAGGCTCTCGGACGCACCGTCGAACTCCTGATGTTCGACGACGACGGCCACGAGATCGACAAGCGGGAGAACCGCGCCGTGCTGGTCAAGGCGATGCGCGAGTGGCTACTCGCAGCCTTTGTGCCACGTCAGACACCGTAGCCCGATCGTTGTCATTCCCAGGTTTGGGAAATTTTCTGCCGGGTAAACATGCTGCGTGCGCGCCGATTTGGGGCGCAATTAGAGATGGAGGCGCAGCATGCGAGGTGGTGGGCTACTCGGAGTTCTTGTGCTCATCTGGTTGCTGATCGGCGCGTTTGCGGCCTATCAGCGCGGTTACTTTGAAACCGGCGCTACAAACTGCGCCACGGCGGGGAGTATCGCCCTCACGGTAGTAGTTGGCCCGCTGAACTACGCGGGAGTCAATCCGAAGGTGGCGGACTGCAACATCCCGCAGCCCAGTCAATAGTCCACTGGCAGTTGATAGTTGAATAGAAAGGAAATCACGATGATTATCCTTGGAATCATCCTCGCGGTACTCGGCTACATCCTCGGCATCAGCGTTTTGACGACCATCGGTGTCATCCTGGTAGTCATCGGTGCCGTCTTCTGGATTCTCGGGTCCGTCGGGCGTCCCGTCGGCGGCCGCCGAGCCTGGTACTAACCGCTCACGCTCGGCGCGGCCGAGGCCAGCGCAGCAACCGTCATCGCTCGAAGGACGGCACGCTCGCTGGCCTCGGCCTTTTTCACCGCACTTGGTTTCACCGAGTGCGGTGTCGAATTCAGCAAGCCGAATGCCGCGTGCGCCATCAGGCGGGCATCGTCCTCGCGTAGGGACATATTCAACTGCCGCAACACATCTACCCAGATTTCGACGTACTGTCGCTGAGCCTTGCGTACCTGACGCTTGGCGGCGGGGGGCAGGCTCGGTAGGTCGCGGTCCTGAATGCGGATCAGGTCCGACTCGCCGAGCGCAAAGTCCAGATGGAAGTCGACCAGTCCGTCCAAGGCCGACCGAGGATCGGCGGCGCGGGTGATGACGTCGGTGGCACCGGCCAACAGGCGGGTGCTGATTCCCACCAGCAGCTCGACGAGAAGCGCTTCCTTATTGGGGAAGTGGCGATAGATCGCCGGTCCGCTGACACCGGCGGCTGCCCCGATGTCCTCTAGCCGCACCGCGAGATAGCCCCGTTCGGCCACGAGGCGTTCGGCCGCCGCGATCAGTTGTGACCGGCGGTCTGATTTGGCCTTGCTGCGGCGCGTCGCGGTCAGATCGGGCACCGAAGTGGAGGCCATGGACACACTCCAAACGCGCTGGTGGACATTTCAGTTAATCGTGACTAACATACCACGAGTTAGTCATCATTAACTCAACCGAAACGGGCTTTCCGACGATGACACCGCGGACGTCGCATCGCGAGGAGCATCTCGAGCTGGTCGCTCAGTTGCGGGCCAAGCTCGCCGCCGCAGCGCTCGGTGGCTCCGAGCGTGCGCGTGAGCGTCATGTCAGCCGGGGCAAGCTGCTTCCGCGCGACCGCGTCGACGGGCTAATCGACCCCGGCAGTCCGTTTCTCGAGCTGACACCGCTTGCCGCCGATGGCATGTACGACGATGAGTGTCCCGGTGCGGGCATGATCTCCGGTATCGGGCGCGTTTCGGGGCGCGAGTGCGTGATCGTCGCTAACGACGCCACCGTGAAGGGCGGCACTTACTACCCGATCACCGTCAAGAAGCACTTACGCGCTCAGGAGGTGGCCGGTCAGAACCGGCTCCCGTGCATCTATCTGGTCGACTCGGGAGGGGCGTTCCTTCCGCGTCAGGACGAGGTGTTCCCCGACCGCGAGCACTTCGGTCGCATCTTCTTCAATCAAGCCAACCTGTCCGCCGAAGGCATACCGCAGATCGCGGCGGTCCTGGGCTCGTGCACCGCCGGCGGCGCGTATGTACCCGCGATGAGTGACGAGGCGGTCATCGTCCGCAACCAGGGCACCATCTTCCTGGGCGGGCCGCCGCTCGTGAAGGCGGCAACCGGCGAGATCGTCACCGCCGAGGATCTCGGTGGCGGGGATCTGCACTCGAAAACCTCTGGTGTCACAGACCATTTGGCCCACGACGACCGCGACGCGCTACGCATCGTCCGGCGCATTGTGTCGACGCTGGGCCCGCGTGAGAAGCTGCCCTGGGATGTCAGGCCGACGATCGACGCGGTCGCCGACCAGACCGAACTGTATGACGTGGTGCCCGTTGATTCCCGCGTGCCCTATGACGTCCACGAGGTGATCACCCGGATCGTCGATGGCGGCGAGTTCGCCGAGTTCAAAGCCGAGTACGGCAACACGTTGGTGACTGGATTCGCCCGCATCCACGGCCACCCGGTAGGCATCATCGCCAACAACGGCGTGCTGTTCAGTGAGTCGGCGCTCAAAGGCGCACATTTCATCGAACTCTGCGACAAGCGCAGCACACCGCTGCTGTTCCTGCAGAACATCTCCGGGTTCATGGTGGGCCGCGACTACGAGGCCGGAGGTATCGCCAAGCATGGCGCGAAGATGGTCACCGCGGTCGCCTGCGCCAGAGTGCCGAAGATGACCGTCGTGATCGGCGGGTCGTACGGCGCGGGCAACTACTCGATGTGTGGGCGGGCGTATTCGCCTCGCTTCCTGTGGATGTGGCCGAACGCCAGGATCTCGGTGATGGGCGGCGAACAGGCCGCCTCGGTGCTCGCAACGGTGCGCGGTGAGATGACTCCCGAGGAAGAGGAGAGGTTCAAGGCGCCCATCCGCCAGCAGTATGAGGACCAGGGCAACCCTTACTACTCGACGGCGCGGCTGTGGGACGACGGTGTCATCGACCCCGCTGACACCAGAACCGTTCTCGGCCTGGCGCTTTCCGTGGTCGGCCAAGCTCCGCTAGAGCCGGTTTCCTACGGTGTGTTCCGGATGTGATGACATGATTGACATCCAGACAGTCCTCATCGCCAACCGCGGCGAGATCGCGGTGCGCGTGATCCGAACGCTGCGCGCGATGGGCATCCGATCGGTTGCGGTGTTCAGCGACGCCGACGCGGGCGCCCGCCATGTCGCCGAGGCCGATGTCGCCGTCAACATCGGACCTGCGGCGGCGCGCGAGAGCTACCTCGATATCGACGCTGTGGTCGCGGCCGCACAGCGCACCGGCGCGCAGGCGGTGCACCCGGGCTACGGGTTCCTCTCGGAGAACGCGCATTTCGCCGCGGCATTGCAGGCGGCCGGCATCGTGTTCATCGGACCACCGGTCGGGGCGATTCAGACGATGGGTGACAAGATCGCCGCGAAAGCCGCGGTGTCGGCATTCGGAGTGCCGGTCGTTCCCGGTGTATCGCGCCCCGGTCTGACCGACGCCGATCTGATCGCAGGCGCCGAGGACGTCGGGTATCCCGTTCTCGTCAAGCCTTCTGCGGGCGGTGGCGGCAAGGGCATGCGTGTCGTGCACGAGCCGTCCGAACTGGTCTCCGCATTGACCAGCGCGCGTCGGGAGGCCGGCTCAGCCTTCGGTGACGACACGTTGTTCCTCGAGCGATTCGTGTTGAACCCGCGGCACATCGAGGTGCAGGTGCTCGCCGACGGTTTCGGCAACGTGGTGCACTTGGGCGAACGCGAGTGCAGCCTCCAACGCAGGCACCAGAAGGTGATCGAAGAGGCGCCGTCGCCGCTGCTGGATCCGGCGACGCGGGCCCGAATCGGTGCCGCGGCGTGCGATACGGCGCGCAGCGTCCAGTACACCGGCGCAGGCACGGTGGAGTTCATCGTGTCCGCAGACCGGCCCGACGAGTTCTTCTTCATGGAGATGAACACCCGTCTTCAGGTGGAGCATCCGGTGACCGAGATGGTCACCGGTATCGACCTCGTCGAACAGCAAGTGTTGATCGCCGCTGGCAACAAGCTGCCGATCGGTCAGGACGACGTCACGTTGACCGGGCACGCCATCGAGGCGCGCGTATACGCAGAGGATCCCGGTCGCGGCTTTTTGCCGACCGGCGGCACCGTGCTCGGTCTCGTCGAAGCCGGGGGATCGGGCATTCGCGTCGACTCCGGACTCGCCGACGGCACAGCCATCGGCAGCGACTATGACCCGATGCTGTCGAAGGTCATCGCGCACGCCGAGGATCGTGCCGGTGCCATCCGCGCCCTCGACACGGCGTTGGCGCACACCGCAGTTCTGGGTGTCACTACGAACATCGAGTTTCTCCGATTTCTGCTGGCCGATCCCGACGTCGTCGCCGGTGATCTCGACACCGGGTTGCTCGACCGCCGCCTGCCCGACTTCAGACCCGGGGAACCGGGCGATCGCGAGCTGATCGCCGCTGCCGCCTACAAGTGGCTGCGGAGCTGGCCCGACCCCGTCACCGACCTGTGGGCTGTGCCGTCGGGATGGCGGATCGGGCTATCGGCACCGACCACCTTTCGGCTGCACAGCGGCGACCGTACCGACCACGTCCATCTCGCCGGGACTCCGGTGGCAGCGTCGGCTGCCGTCGAGGACGGCGAATCCCGCTCGTTGTCAACATCTCTCGATGGCGGCCGGTTGTCGTTGACACTGGATGGACTGCGAACCGAATACCTGGTTGTGGCCGTCGACGGGCAGATCTGGTTGTCCGGCACCGGGTTCACGGGCATGGTCGAAGAAGTACGGGAGGCACCCGTGCGGCCCGACGACGAATCGGGCGGTGATGCCGAACTGACCAGTCCGATGCCGGGTTCGGTGGTCGCCGTCGGTGTTTCCGATGGTCAACGAGTCGAGGCGGGAGCCGTGGTCGTGACCGTCGAGGCCATGAAGATGGAACACGCACTCACCGCGCCGGGCGATGGCGTTGTCGAACTACTCGTCGCCGTTGGCGACCAGGTCAAGGTGGGCCAGCCGCTGGCCCGGATCACCGCTAGTGAGAAAGCAGAACTCCCATGAGCGATTTTCTGGCGACGGGCATGCTGCCCGATCACTACGAGCAACTGGCGAAGACGGTCCGTGACTTCGCCCAGAGCGTGGTCGCCCCGGTCGCCGCCAAACACGACGAGGAGCATTCCTTTCCGTATGAGGTCGTGGCGGGCATGGCCGACATGGGGTTGTTCGGTCTGCCGTTCCCCGAGGAATACGGCGGCATGGGCGGTGACTACTTCGCGCTGTGCCTGGCGCTGGAAGAACTCGGCAAGGTCGATCAGAGTGTGGCGATCACGTTGGAGGCCGGTGTTTCGCTGGGTGCTATGCCCGTGTACCGCTTCGGCAACGAGGACCAGAAGCAGGAATGGCTGCCCTTGCTGGCGAGCGGAAAGGCGCTCGGCGCGTTCGGCCTGACCGAGGCTGGTGGCGGCACCGACGCGGGCGCGACGAAGACGACGGCCAAATCGGATGGATCAACGTGGATCATCAACGGCTCCAAGCAGTTCATCACCAACTCGGGCACCGACATCACCAAGCTGGTCACCGTCACGGCGGTCACCGGGGAGACGGACGGTAAGAAAGAGATCTCCTCGATTCTGGTGCCCGTTCCCACACCGGGATTCACCGCCGAGCCGGCCTACAACAAGGTCGGGTGGAATGCGTCGGACACCCACCCGTTGAGTTTCGACGATGTCCGGGTGCCGCAGGAGAACCTGCTGGGTGAACGCGGTCGCGGCTACGCCAATTTCCTGCGCATCCTCGACGAGGGGCGGATCGCGATCGCCGCTCTGTCCGTCGGCGCGGCGCAGGGCTGCGTCGACGAATGTGTGAAGTACGCCAAGGAGCGGGAGGCGTTCGGTCAGAAGATCGGCGCCTACCAGGCCATCGCGTTCAAGATCGCCCGCATGGAGGCGCGCGCGCACGTCGCCCGCACCGCGTATTACGACGCGGCCGCATTGATGTTGGCGGGCAAGCCGTTCAAGAAGGCCGCCGCGATCGCCAAACTGGTGGCCAGCGAGGCGGCCATGGACAACTCCCGCGATGCCACGCAGGTTTTCGGTGGCTACGGCTTCATGAACGAGTATCCGGTCGCGCGCCACTACCGCGATAGCAAGATCCTCGAAATCGGTGAGGGGACAACCGAAGTGCAGCTGATGCTGATCGCACGGGAGTCGGGCCTGTGAGCGAGAAGAAGGTCATCGTCCAGCGGGGACTGTGGTTCGAGGAGTTCGAGACCGGAGTGCTGTATCAGCACCGGCCCGGCCGCACCATCACCGAGGCAGACAACGTCCTGTTCACCACCCTGACCATGAACACCCAGGCGCTGCACCTCGATGCGGCGTTCTCGGATGCATTGCCTCCGTTCAACCAGCGCCTGGTGAATTCGATGTTCACGTTGTCCACGCTGGTCGGCCTGTCCGTGGCACAACTGACCCAGGGCACGATCGTCGGCAACCTGGGTTTCGGCGAGGTCGCCTTTCCCAAGCCCCTCTTCCACGGTGACACGCTCTATGCCGAGACCGAGATCACCGAGAAGCGAGAATCGAAAAGCAGGCCGGGGGAGGGCATCGTGACCTTCTCGCACATCGGCCGAAATCAGCACGGCGACATCGTGGCGGCGGCGTCGCGCAAGACGATGGTGCGCAAACGGCCCGAGGAGACGACCTGATGTCGTTGCCGAACATCGGTCCCGGCTGGCTGTTCTGTCCGGCCGATCGGCCCGAGCGATTCGAGAAAGCCGCTGCTGCAGCCGATGTCGTCATCCTCGACCTCGAAGACGGGGTGGCCGCCAAGGATCGGGAGGCCGCGCGCCACGCGCTGATCGAGACCCGTCTCGACCCCGCTCGCACCGTGGTGCGAATCAATCCGAGCGCGACGCCCGATCATCAGCTCGACCTGGACGCGCTCGCGCGCACCGACTACACCGTGGTGATGTTGGCGAAAACCGAATCGCCGCGGCAGATACGCGATCTCGCCCCGCGCGACGTGGTCGTGCTGATCGAGACACCGCTGGGCGCCTTGGAGGTCGGCGAACTTGCGCGCATGGAGAACGCGATCGCGGTGATGTGGGGCGCAGAGGATCTGTTCGCCGTCACCGGCGGCACCGCCAACCGGTGGCCCGACGGTAGCTATCGCGATGTCGCCAAACATGTGCGCTCGCAGAGCCTGCTGGCCGCCAAGGCCTACGGAAAGATGGCCTTGGATTCCGTGTACCTCAACATCAAGGACCTCGACGGCCTGCGCGCCGAAAGCGACGACGCGGTGGCAGTCGGCTTCGACGCCAAGGTCGCCATTCACCCATCCCAGGTCGCGGTCATCCGCGCCGCTTACGCACCGACCGACGAGCAGGTCGACTGGGCGAGGCGTGTCCTCGACACGGCCCACAACCAGAGGGGTGTCTTCCAATACGAGGGCATAATGGTTGATGCCCCAGTACTGCGGCGAGCAGAGCGCATCGTCGCGTTAGCGCCACACCCCGGCAGCTAGCCGACGAACCTCCCACCAGGGGTTCTGCTCCTATCGCCTCCGTGCTGAGCACCTCAGTCGCCTGACGGCGCGACCCGCCGTCAGTGACCCTAGGAGGCGGTATGGCAGGGATCGATGCGAGCCCGCGGACGCATGCGTCACATTCGGGCGTCGAGTTGGAGCCGATACAGCTGGTCGCCCCGGACGGGACGGCGACCGCCGAGACGCGGTACCGACGGAACCTCCCACCCGAGACGCTGACCTGGCTCTACGAGTCGATGGTCATCACCCGCGAGCTGGATACCGAGTTCGTCAACCTGCAACGCCAGGGTGAGCTGGCGCTGTTCGCGTCGTGCCGCGGTCAGGAGGCCACGCAGATCGGCGCGGCGGCCTGTCTGCCCAAAACCGACTGGCTTTTCCCGCAGTACCGCGAGATCGGCGCGTTCCTGCTGCGTGGACTCACGCCGGCGCAGCTGGGCGCGGTCTGGCGGGGTAAATGGCACGGGGGGCTGGGGTTCACCGAGAAGTGTGTCGCACCGATCTCGATCCCGATCGGCACGCAAGGCCTGCACGCGGTAGGTGCGGCGATGGCGGCCCAACGCCTCGGTGAGGACTCGGTGACGCTGGCCTTTCTCGGCGACGGCGCGACCAGTGAAGGTGATGCTCACGAGGCGTTGAACTTCGCGGCCGTGTTCAAGGCACCATGCATTTTCGTCGTGCAGAACAACCATTGGGCGATATCGGTTCCGGTCAGCAGACAGCAGGCAGGGCCTTCCATCGCGCACCGGGCCATCGGATACGGGATGCCCGGAATTCGGGTGGACGGAAACGACGTGCTGGCCTGCTATGCGGTGACGGCAGAGGCCGCCAGGCGTGCCCGGGACGGTGGCGGCCCGACTTTGATCGAGGCGGTTACCTACCGGATGGGGCCGCACACCACCTCCGACGACCCCACCCGGTACCGGTCCGACGAGGAACTCGAGTACTGGGCGACACGAGATCCGATTGAGCGCTATCGCATTTATCTGCAGGCAGAAGGCGTTTGGACCGCACGGCTCGAGGACCGAATAGCTGCCAGATCGAAGCGATTACGCGCCGAACTGCGGGAGTCGGTCGTCGACGCAGTCGACTTCGAGATCACCGATGTGTTCGACACCGTCTATCACGACATCACCCCGGATCTGTTGGCACAGCGCGCGCAAGTGTTGGCGGAGATCGCGAAGGAGGCAGAAGCGTGACTCAGATCATCGAGCGACCGATATTTCACGGCGACGACGAACCGCACCGGGCGCTGTTGACCACGATGCCGGACGTCCAGACGCTAACCATGGCGCAGGCTATCAACCGGGCGCTGCACGACGCGATGGCAGCCGATGAGCGCGTGCTCGTTTTCGGTGAGGACGTCGCCACGCTCGGCGGTGTCTTCCGTGTCACCGAGGGACTTTCTCAAACCTTCGGCGAGCAAAGGTGCTTCGATACACCCCTTGCGGAGTCCGCGATCATCGGCATCGCGATCGGGATGGCGATCCGCGGCTTTGTACCCGTTCCCGAGATCCAGTTCGACGGGTTCGCCGCGCCCGCGTTCGATCAGATCGTCAGCCACTTGGCGAAGTACCGGATGCGGACGCGCGGGGACATCGAGATGCCGGTGACCATCCGGATTCCGTCGTTCGGCGGGATCGGCGCCGTGGAACATCATTCGGAGTCGACGGAAAGCTATTGGCTGCACACCGCGGGCCTGAAGGTGGTCACGCCGTCGACTCCGACGGATGCGTATTGGCTGCTGCGGCAGTCGATCGCCTGCCAGGATCCGATTGTCTATCTGGAACCCAAACGGCGGTACTGGACGCGTGAGCCCGTCGACACCAACACCCCGGGTCTTCCGATTGGGCACGCGGCGATCCGGCGCAGCGGCGATGACGTCACGGTGATCACCTACGGCCCGCTGGTCGCCACGGCGATCAGCGCCGCCGAACTGGCTGAACAACAACATGGTTGGAGCCTGGAGGTCGTCGATCTGCGGTCGTTGAATCCGCTGGATTTCGACACTGTCGCCGCATCGGTGCAACGGACCGGCCGTGCGGTGGTCATGCACGAGGGTCCGCGCACATTGGGCTTCGGTGCGGAACTCGCGGCGCGCATCCAAGAGGAGCTGTTCTACGACCTGGAGGCACCGGTCCTGCGCGCCACCGGATTTGACACGCCGTTCCCGCCGGCACGGCTGGAGAAGCTGTGGCTGCCGGGCGTCGACCGGCTGCTGGATTGCGTCGAGCGGACGCTGGAACAGCCATGACCGGCGATGAGCGCTCGCGCGAAGTGGGGGCAGCTGCTGCGGTACGGGACTTCCTCGTTCCCGATCTCGGCGAAGGACTCGAGGACGCGACTATCACGAGCTGGAGCGTCGCCGTGGGAGACACCGTCGAGCTGAACCAGACGCTGTGCACGGTCGAGACCAACAAAGCCGAGGTCGAGATCCCGAGTCCGTACGCCGGGCTGATCACCGAGCTTGGCGGCGGTGAGGGGCAGACGCTGAATGTCGGTGCGGTGTTGGTCCGTATCGCGACGGCAGCCGAGAAGGCGGTCGAAGCGGGCACAAAGCGGCGTCCGGTGCTCGTCGGATACGGCGCCGACGATGAGATGGACGACAGCAGACGGAGCGCACGACCGGCGTCGACACGTCCGCGCGCGAAGCCGCCGGTACGAAAGCTGGCTGCGGAGCTGAACGTCGACCTCAACAAGTTGGCAGGTTCGGGCACCGACGGAGTGATCACCCGCGAGGACGTGCTGTCTTCGGCGGGCCGGTCTGCGCCAAGTTCCGACATGGTGGCGGTGCGCGGTGTGCGGGCGGAAATGGCGCATCGAATGTCGCTGTCGCGCACGGAGATACCTGATGCGCATGCGAGTGTGCAGGCGGACGGGACGGGCCTGCAGCGCTTGCGTGACCGGCTACGCGACCAGGCGGGCATCGACGTGCCGATCACGCCTTTCGTTCTCACCTTGCGGCTGTTGACGATTGCGCTCACGCACCACCAGAATCTCAACGCGACGTGGGTCGACACCACCGAAGGCCCCCAGATCCACCTGCACTCCGCGGTGCATCTGGGATTCGGGGTGGCGGCCCCGCGCGGCCTGCTGGTGCCCGTCGTCAAGGACGCGCAGAACAAGACGACCCGTGAGCTCGCCGACGCGGTAGCGCGGCTGATTTCGGATGCCCGGGCAGGCACGCTGCGACCGACCGAATTGCAGGGCTCCACGTTCACGGTGTCCAACTTTGGTGCGCTCGGACTGGACGACGGTGTCCCGGTGATCAACTACCCGGAGGCGGCGATCCTCGGGATGGGCTCGCTGAAACCGCGAGCCGTCGTCGTCGACGGAGAAGTCGTGGCACGTCCGACGATGTCGCTGACGTGCGCGTTCGACCATCGCATCATCGACGGCGCACAAGCCGCGGCATTCTTGACCGAACTACGTGCCCTCATCGAGGCGCCGGAACTGGCACTCCTGGACCTCTAGAGGTCACCTGCGCTTGGCGGCCTCGAGTCGGCGTGCGAACTCCGGTGACTCGATCGAGGTGGCCTGCGGGCCCAGTTCGGTGTCGACCGCGATGCTGTGCTGGTCGCTGTCGACAAAACCGGGATTGGCGGTGGCCCGCATCGAGGCCTTCGTCGCGAGGACCACGTCGCGCGGTGCCGCTGCGGGGCCCGCGGCGAGTTCGCGGGCGGCGGCGACCGGGTCCTCTGCGACCCGCAGCGCCAGTCCGTGGCGCACCGCGGTTTCGGCGTCGAAACTCATGCCGAACAGCAGCGACGCGCGGGCCACCTGTGGGCCGACAGCACGCTGCAGCATCCACGTGGCACCGCCGCCAGGATGGATGCCCAGCTTCTGGAACCGCGGATCGAAGAGTGCCGCCGGACCGGCGATCCGCACGTCGGCTGCCAGCGCGAGGTTGAGCCCGGCGCCGACCGCGGCGCCGTTGACGGCCGCGATCGTCGGCAGCGCGCAGTTGGCGACAGCGAGGAATCCGTCGTAGATCACGCGCAGGCCGTCCTCGGTGGCCTCGCCAAGCGCGGTCAGATTCGCGCCCGCGCAGAACGCCTTCCCTGCACCGGTGACAATCAGCGCGTTAACGTCCTGGTTGGCTTCGACGGCATCCACCGCGGCCCGCAACGCCGCTGAGATCTCGGCCGTGACCGCATTACGGCGGTCCGGGTCGTTGATGGTGATGACGGCGACGTGATGGTCGACGTGGATCAGTACGAGATCAGACACGCGGCTCAGCCTAGTGACCGCCGCCGGGCCGGGGTCAGGCGCTCGTCAACGTGACGTTGGCCAGCGACACCGCGACATCGCTGGGCAGGATGTCGACAAATGTCGGGGCATCGCGTTGAGCGGGGCCGGACGCGATGACATTGGCCGGAAAGCTGGGGCTGCACGGGAAGTTGTTGCAGCGGAACCAGAAGCCCTGCGCACTTTGGTACGGGAACATGCTCGGTGCCTGATCGACCCGGTACCGGCCCGGCGGGATGAACGCCGTCGCCCATCCGTCGCGCGGGTTGGTGGTGACATTGAAGACGCCGTTGCTGCCGTAGCTCGGTGGGGAAGCATTCGCAGGGACGGCCAGCGCCACCGCCATCAGTGCGGCGGCCGCTGTGGCCGCGACCTTGGATTTCACGTGGTGGAGTGTATCGAGACGAACGCCGCAGCGAAGCAGATCTCGCGGACAGCGTTCGCTAGCCCGCATCCCCGTCGTCGTCGTCGTTGTCGTCGTCGTCGTCGTTGTCGTTGTCGTTGTCGTTGTTGTCGTTGTCGTTGTCGTTGGTGGTTCCGGTACCCGTGCCGGTGCCGGTCCCCGTTGCGGTACCCGTGCCGGTCCCGGTCGGGGTCCCCGTTCCGGTTCCGGTCCCGGTGGCGTTGTCGGTGTCGGTGTCGTCGTTGGTTCCGGTGGCGGGGCCAGTTCCTGTGCCGGTGCCGATGGCAGTTCCGGTTCCGGTTCCCGTCAGGTCGGTCTCCGAGAGCTCCGTCGGTTGTCCAGTGCCCAGGCCGTCTTCTGGGTCTCCCTGCTTTGCGTCAACGAAGCCTGCGCGTTCATTGTCTTCGTCGCCTCCGGGCACAGCACCGAAGCTGTTGTCCATGATGTTCATCTGCTCGTCGGTGCCGTAAGACAGCAAGTCGGTCTTGTCGCCGGCGATCCTGTCGGTTGACTCGAGCTGTCTGGCCGCGGATATGGTCTGCGCCGCCCTCGGCTGGAATGGAGCGAAGATTGCCGCGATGGTCTCCACAATCGCACCGGGGAGCTTCAGGAGGGTCGTGACAATGTCCCCGATTGAAGGAAATAGGCGCCCGGGGCGGTACGCGCTCGGATCCGTCGGAATCGGGTTGCCGCCGTAATAGCCGAAGTCGACCGCCAGCTTCAATAGTGGCGCCGTGACGTTTGCGATGTAGTCACCGAAGGCGCCGCGGATAAGGGTGGTCAGCGGTAGTTCTCTGGTCGTGTATGTGACATACGTAGTGTCGTTCCGCTTTGTGACGTACGCGGTGATCCTGTCATTTGGTGAGGTGCAGCGGGCGTCGAGGCAAGGGAGCAGCGCGCCGCCCTCGGTGACCGCGCACGTATTCGCACCGCAGTCGGCAGGTTCGCCGTTTTCATCGACGGGCAAGTCGATCTCGGCCTGGTTCAGGCGCGTGTTCAGGTAGGCGGCCAGCGCATTGACGGCGGAGAACGGGTTCAGCACGTATCCCGGCGCGTTGGAATTGTAGTCGTACTCGTAGCCGGTGTTAACGACTGTGACGCCGTCGGGGACGCTGCTCGGAGTCGGAATGGGATTTACTCCGATCAGCGCGAACCATGGATAGCGGGTGCCAAAACCGCCGTCCGGACGGGCGACATCGTTGTCCAGCACGAAGATGGTGTTATCGCTGAAACTCGGATTCTGCGCCAGCAGCAGCAAACTCGCGTTCGCGGCGCCCCAACCGGAGCTGAGAACGACATTGCGGTCGTCGTCGGCATTGGCTTCCAGCGCAGCCTGGATGCCGGCGGGGCCCTCCGAGAAATTCACGCGGACGGGTGGCTTGCCTGCCGTGTAGATGTCGTCTTGGAACCTGCCCCCAAAAAAATCTTCAACGCCCGCTCCGCTGGGATTTGTCGAGCTGCCGACGACGATGAGGGCCGCCAGATCGACGAGGGACGAGGAAATGGATGCCGGCTGGGTGACTGCAACGGCGGTGACGCTCGTTGCGACCCCGATCGCGGCAGCGCCGATCGCGACCTTGACCGCGTCTTTTCTTCCAGCCCTGGCCATTCGTGCGCCCCTCCACAAGGATTTCTAGCAAACCCTATCGCTCACGGGCATCGTACGCGAGATCCAGGCACGAAGTAGGCACCCCCGGCAGGATTCGAACCTGCAACCTACGGAGTAGAAATCCGCTGCGCTATCCGTTGCGCCACGGGGGCAACGCACGGAAGTCTATCGCCCCCTCAGGTCGCCTCCAGGCTGCGTGGCGGCCACTAAACGCACGCCGCGCTACCGCGCGGCGGACTAGCGTGGTGACCACCGAACGGCCGTACGGGAGGAGAGCGACGAGCAATGAGTGATGTGCCGGACCTGGACGCGGACGGACTCCCGGAGGAACTCAGCGCGTTCGACCAGATCCTGCATCGCGGTGAGGCCAACCCGCGCACCCGTTCGGGGATCATGACGCTGGAGATCCTCGACAGCGACCCGGACTGGGACCAGTTCCGGCGCAGGTTCGACAACGCGTCACGCAAGGTGCTCCGGCTGCGTCAGAAGGTCGTCACGCCGACGCTGCCGACGGTGGCACCGCGGTGGGTGATCGATCCCGATTTCAACCTGGACTTCCACGTCCGCCGGATTCGGATCTCCCAACCCGGAACCCTGCGCCAGGTACTCGACCTCGCTGACGTCGCGGCGCAGTCGCCGCTCGACATCTCCAGGCCGCTGTGGACCGCGACGCTCATCGAGGGGCTCGAAGGTGGCGGCGCGGCGATCATGATGCATCTCAGTCACGCCATCACGGACGGGGTCGGAGCCGTCGAGATGTTCGCCCATATCTACGACCTAGAGCGCGAACCCGCGCCGCAGGCAATACCGCCGCTACCGATCCCGCAGGACCTCTCACCCAACGACTTGATGCGCCAAGGGGTTCGACGCCTGCCGGGCACGATCGTCGGGCGGGTGCGCGGCGTGGTGTCCGGCGCCGCCCACGTCGTGGGCGAAGCCGTCCGCGACCCGATCTCACGCATGGGCAGCATCATCGACTACGCGATGTCCGGTGCCCGAGTGATGGGGCCCGTCGCAGACCCGTCGCCGGTGCTGCGTCGACGCAGCCTCTCGTCGCGCAGCGAGGCCATCGACATCAAGTTCGGTGACATCCATCGCGCGGCCAAGGCGGCGGGCGGCTCCATCAACGATGCGTACCTGGCCGGCCTGTGTGGCGCACTACGGCTCTACCACGATGCCAAAGGCGTTCCCATCGACGCATTGCCGATGGCGGTTCCGGTCAACTTGCGATCTGAAGCGGACCCCGCGGGTGGAAACCGGTTCGCTGGAGTCAATCTCGCCGCTCCGATCGGACTGCAAGACCCCGAGGTGCGGATCAAGAACATCCGCCAACAGATGACGAGCAAGCGTGAAGAGCGGGCGATCGACATGGTCGGGGCCATTGCTCCGGTGATCAGCCTGCTGCCCGACTCGGTGCTCGAGTCCATGGCGGGGTCGATCGTCAACTCCGATGTGCAAGCCAGCAATGTGCCCGTCTATGCGGGCGACACGTTCATCGCCGGCGCGAAGATTCTGCGGCAGTACGGAATTGGCCCGCTGCCGGGTGTGGCCATGATGGTGGTGCTGATCTCCCGGGCGGGGTATTGCACCATCACCACACGTTACGATCGCGCCGCGATCGACGACCCGGATCTGTGGGCCCGCTGCCTGCTGTCGGGTTTCGACGAAGTTCTGGCTCTGGGTGGCGACGGTCGCGCGGTCCCGGCGTCGTTCTCCACAGACCCGCCCGAACCCGGTATACACATCC
>NZ_NVQE01000080.1 GCF_002591975.1 Mycobacterium neglectum
CTTCCCAACCAGCGCGCCAACGCCGGTCTTGATCGAGATCCTGTTTCCGTGATGATCATCCTCGGGAAGGTGCGCCCACTTTCACGCCACCTCGCCGAGGCTCATCCACAGGTTCTGATCATTGCTCCTTTGACGAGGTGCAGGCGCACTACGACCTGTCCGACGACTTCTTCCGGCTGTTCCTCGACCCGACCATGACCTACAGCTGTGCGTACTTCGACCGCATGCGCGATATCCCGCTCGAGCAGGCGCAGCACGCCAAGATGGACCTCTCGCTGAGCAAGCTGGGATTGCGGGCCGGCATGACGCTGCTGGACATCGGCTGCGGCTGGGGCGGCACGATGCGCCGCGCACTCGAGAAGTACGACGTGAACGTCATCGGCCTGACGCTGTCCGAACATCAGGCCGCCCACGTGCAGAAAATGTTCGACGAGATGGACACCGAGCGCAGCAAGCGGGTGCTGCTGCACGGCTGGGAAGAGTTCGACGAGCCCGTCGACCGGATCGTCTCCATAGGCGCCTTCGAGCATTTCGGATACGACCGCTACGACGACTTCTTCGCGATGGCCTACCGCGTCCTTCCCGATGACGGTGTGATGTTGCTGCACACGATCACCATGCTGACCCCGCAGCAGATCGTCGCCAAGGGCCTGGAATTCTCCGAGGAGCAGACGAGCTTCAACGAATTCATCGCCACCGAGATCTTCCCGGGCGGCCAGTTACCCGCGATCGAGATCGTGGAGTTCCACGCTTCGAAGATGGGTTTCACCGTGAAACGCAGGCAGTCGCTTCAGCTGCACTACGCCAGGACACTCGATCATTGGTCCGCAGGGTTGGAGGCACATCACAAAGAAGCCGTCGAGATTCAGTCCGAAGAGGTGTACCAGCGCTATATGAGGTATCTGACCGGTTGCGCGGACGCGTTCCGGGCCGGCTACATCGACCTCAACCAGTTCACATTACGGAAGTAGAAACTGTCTGCGCGCTGTGAAACAGCTGTCTAGCATCGGGCAGATGGCCAACCCTGTTCGTATTCTCGCCGCCGCTGCCGTGGTCGTCGCGATGTGCTTCACGCCCAACGGCATTCCGGCAGCGGCCGCCCAGGGGTGTCCCGACATCGAGGTGATCTTCGCCCGCGGTACCAACGATCCGCCCGGAATCGGCCTTGTCGGTCAGGGCTTCGTCGACGCGCTGCGCCCGAAGGTCGCCCCCAGGTCGGTGGGCGTGTACGCGGTGAACTACGCAGCGACGTTCAACTTTCTTCGCGCCGCAGACGGCGCCACCGACGCGAACAACCACGCCCAGTTCATGGCGAATACCTGTCCGGACACCAAATTGGTCCTCGGCGGATTCTCCCAGGGTGCGGCCGTCGTCGATTTGATGTTGGGCGTCGCCCCGAATGTTTCGGCCATCGCCGGCATGGGCGCGATACCGGGTCTGGATGCCGTCCCGGGCCTGAACCTCAACGCTCTCGCGACTCCGATGCCGCCGGATGCGGCGAACCGCGTCGCTGCCGTCGCAGTGTTCGGCAATCCCCTCGGCAGGGTGATGGGCCCGCTGAATGTCCTCAGTCCCGCTTTCGGCGCCAGGACCATCGACCTGTGCAACCCCCAAGACCCGATCTGCGACACCGGCGATCTGAGCAACCGGACCCCGCACCATCAGTACGTCCCCGGCATGACCGATCAGGCCGCGACCTTCGTCGCCGGACTCGTCTAATCCCCTGTGCGCTGAACCCGCGATTCGAAGTCGCTGTCGAACGGGCAGGCGCCGGTGACGGTGTAGTGGCCGTTTCCGGTAAGGAGCGTGATCGGATCCTGCGCCGGCGTTGGGACCGGATACTGCAAGGTGATCTCGCGATGGGCGGGGCCACCCTCTTTGCACGTTGAGTCCGACGATTTGTTGGCCAATACGAACTGGTCCTTGGCGAAGGTGAGGATCTTGACGTCGTTCGGGCTTAGCCAGTAGCTCAGGCAGCGGTCGCCGGTGCGAAGGCAGTACGTCGAGATGTCGAAGCTCACGTCGGCGCTGCGATTGCCGTCTTTGTAGGTGTCGACCTCCTGATAGCGGCCGCGCAACGCCTGGGCCGGGGATGCCACCCGGGCTGGCAGGGTTGCGGGGTCGATGACCGAGACGCCGTCCTGCGGGTCTCCCGTGCGGGTGAACGTCACCGGTCGGTTGCTGGCGCAGCCGGGGTCCGTCGACCGGACGATGAACTCGCCTTCCAGTGAGCCATCGGGTTGTGACTGCAGCGACATCGACTCCCAGATCTCGGTCGAGGCGCCATCCCCGCACTTGCCTTCCTTCGCGTTCACCGCCTCCCAGCGACCGTCGACCTCGTCCAGCACCAATGCCGTTGTGGTGGTGAGAGATCCATCGACCTTGGTGGCACTCGCCACGCACTTGCCGTTGCCGTCTTCACACGCCGATGTGATCACCCACGTCTCACTGCCGCCCGAAGAGTTCTGAAACGGTTGACCATTGGGCTGGGTGGGGGCACCGAACTGGGCTGAGAACGTGCCGTTCGGTCCCGCACCGCCTGGCGCCGAGGGGTTGGCATTCGGTTCCTCGTCTCCCCCGAGGACGAGCAGGATCGTGGCAACGGCGGCGAAGATCATCACGAGGGCAATGGGTACGACGATTGCCGTCCGCCGGTACCACGGCCAGGGTGCACCGTCGTCGGACTGCTGCTGGGGGGTGGCGGAATCCGGTGGCGAAGGCGGGTTTGGCGCCTGCGCCGGTTGTGCTTGCGTAGGCGCCGCCGCGCTCTCGGCATGCGGACCGGGTGCGCCAAGGTGCGTCGGCGCCCAAGCCTTGGCCACGTGCTCGGCCGGTCCGGCCTGGGTCGGTGCCCATTCAGGCTGGGCCGGTTGGGCTTTCGTCGGTGCCCAGGCCTTCTCCACATGCTCGGGGGTGCCGGCATGGGTCGGTGCCCATTGCGGCGGCGCGGAAGCCGGGCGAGCCTGTGTCGCGTCCGCGGCCGGTTGGGCCTGGGTGGCATCCGCGGCCCGCTCAGCCTGCTCGGCCGGCAGGGCCTTTGTCTCTTTATGCCAGTGCTTTTCGGTGTCTTCCTCTTGGAAGGCGCGCGTCAGCGCCACGGGCGCAGCCCCGGCCGCCGTCTGCGACGAGCCGGATCTCGCCGGCTGCGCCCGTCCCCTGTTGACGATCGCCGCCGTGGCGGCGCGGGCCATCTCGGTCGTCGTCCCGTACCGCTCCTCGGGGTCCTTGGCCATCCCGGAGGCGATGACGGCATCCAGCTCGGGCGAAACGCCCGGGATCTTTATCGACGGCCGCGGCGGCGGGGTGGTGAGGTGACCGGCGATCTGCTGCTCCACGCTGTCGCCGGGGAACGGCCGGCTGGACGTCAGGCATTCGTAGAGCACGCAAGTCAGTGCGTAGATGTCCGAACGGGTATCGGACTGGCCGGTGGTGAAGCGCTCGGGCGCCATGTACGGCCATGTGCCGACCACGTTGCCGGTCGCCGTCAACTTCGTCTCACCGGCTGCGCGCGCGATGCCGAAATCGATCAGGTACGAGAAGTCCTCCTCGCCGACCAGAATGTTGGAGGGCTTCACATCGCGGTGCACAAGCCCGATCTTGTGCGCAGCGTTGAGCGCCGACGCGATCTGCTCGATGATCTTGACCGCTCGCGCGGGCTCCATCGGACCGTCGGAAAGAACGTTTTCGAGGTCTTGGCCTTCGATCAGCCGCATGTCCACATACAGCCGGCCCTCGATCTCGCCGAAGTTGTGGATGGGGACCACGTGTGGGTTGTTGAGCCCCGCCGCGGCGAATGCCTCGTGCCGAAACCGCTCCTCGAACGTGGGGTCCGCGGCCAGCTGCGCCGGCAGCACCTTGACTGCGACGACTCGGCGGGTGGCGGTGTCGAAGGCCTTCCACACCTCACCCATGCCGCCACGGCCGATCAACTCGACGAGGCGGTACTTGCCGAAGGGCGTGCCCTCCACTACGCCTCCTGCGGACGGTGGCAAACCAGCGGATTCCCAGTCTTCACGATCGGGCAGCCGCCCGGTCCCGTATTAGAGAGTGAATCGGCGCTCGACATACCGCAACCCACGCGCCGTGTTCCGGGCCCGGTAGGAAGCCGGGCTATCCCTTGAGAACGCAAAGCAACCACACCCGTTAGCCAACCGCATTCCGCGCCGAGATGCCATCGGGCGCAGATATTTGCTGTTTTCGCTGAATGTGTGGCGGTGCACGTCGCTGACTGCGAGAATTCGACGATCTGACGTGTTCGGGGGAATCGCCAGCGTGAAGGGGGTAGTTGATGTCCGTGTTTCGCCGGCCCACAGCGGGTCAGTCGATTGCGGGTTCGCTCCCCGCTTTTGTTGCCGAAGCTGCACTCTGGCTCGCACTCCCGACAACCTGTTGAGGGAACGACAATGCATGATCGAACTCCTATCCGGCGCGTTCGCGGCGTAGCTGTGGCGCTGTCCTCGGTTGTCGTGGTTTCGTCGACCGCGTTCGGCGCCGGGGCATTCCCCGCCCTCGCCCAGCCGACGGACGTCACGACCCTCATCGAGACCCCGGTCTACGAGGCGCCACCGGTCGTCGAGGCGCCGGCCTACGAGGCGCCGACGGTGCCCGCGTATACCCCGGAGGCTCCCGTGGTCACCGAGGCTCCCGTCGTGACCGAGGCGCCCCCGGTAGTGACTCAGGAGCCGGTGACGACGCCTGCGCCGGTGGTGACCCAGGAGACCGAGGTCGCCACGACTGAGGCTGCGCCGCAACCGACTCCGTCTGCGCCGCAACCGACTCCGTCTGCGCCGCAACCGACTCCGTCGGGCACCCCGGAACCGACGCCGTCGGCCGCCACCACCGCGACGACGGCGGCCACGACGTCGGGCTCCGCGGCGGCCGGCACCTCCACCCCGTCGACGGAGACCACCGGGTCGACGTCCGCAACGTCGACATCACCCAGCGGTTCGGCCGCACTGGAGACCTCAAGCTCGGCCACCTCGGACGCCAGCGGAACAAGCACGACGGCGACGAGCGAGGGCAGCACGTCGACGTCGGCCACCGGGTCGGAAGAGACCAGTTCCGATGAGACGACCGCCGGTGGCTCGACGGCGGAGTCAGGCCTCAGCGGCGAGACCAGCGGTGAATCGACCGTCGAAGACACCGGCAGCATCGAACCGGCCGCGGGTGTCACCACCACCCCCGAGCCGCAGCGGGCGGAAGCGTCCCCAGAGGACATCGCGAAAGCTCAGGAGGCCAAGCCGGTCGAGGCGGATCCGCCGCCCGCACCGCCTGCCGAGATCGACAATCTCAGGAACTTGATCTTGGATCCCGAGGGTGCGAATGGCGATGGCGGGGCCGCCCCTCCCGCGAACGCCAGTCTCGCCGCTGCCGAACAACGGGTTTTGCAGTGGCAGCCCGACTGGGTGCAGTACGACGAGTACTACCGGCCGTTGATCTTCAATCCGTATCCCGAGCCGCTCCAACTCGTCTACGACGTCGGAGGTGTGCCGCGGCTGGTGCTGGTTCCGCCATTCGGCCGGATGGTCACCGAAGTGCGCGACGCCGGCTCGTACAACTTCACGGCATTGCGGCTCAACGCCTTTGGGGTTCCCATCGACTACGCGGTGGGCAACTTCTTCGGCGGCGGGTACTTCCCGGGACCGGGATTGCCACCTCCGCCGCCTCCACCGCCAGTGCGCACCCTCACCGACGTTCCCGTTCAGGTCAAGTACGCCAGTGCGACGTACCGGCCGATCGTGGTCCGCAAGATCGTCGACGTCGGGCCCGATCCGGCCCAGGGCGGCGCGCACAAGGTGCTGCTCGACGGTGTGACGCCGGCGTGGGGCGAGTGGAAGCAGAACGAGCAAGGCGTGCCGCAGTTCGAGGTCAACCAGACCCAGAGCTTCCCGGGCATGGAAGCGCCTGCGCAGGGACCGCTTCCGGGTGACTACGACTTGCAGTTGGTGAGCGACTCGACGCCCACCGGCATGTCCGGCAAGGACATCACGATGATCGTGGCAGCGGTGATGGCGGCGGCCGTCGGCATCGGCGCGATCGTGTTGACGATTTTCCTCGGCAGGCGGCGGCGCCCACAACACTGACGAGCACCCGGGCTAGCGCCCCGAACACGCGCCAGGTTGAGTAGGCATATGCAAGTTTCGTCGACCGTGCGGAAGTGGTCCGCGGGCGTGGCGCTGTTCGCCATCGTCGCCAGCGGTGTCGGCGTCGCAGCCGTGATGATCTATGGCAGCGTGACGGCACCGAAACCGTCAGAGCGCGCCGCGGCACCGCGCACGACGCTGGCGCCTCGGCCGCCGAAGGTGCCCACACCCGTTGAGTTCGCCGTCGGGGTGATTGTCACCGAGCAGACATGCGTGCCGGCGGGTCCGTGTAGCTACAAGTACACGATTGAGCCGAAATACATTGGCCTGCATCCCTTGCCGGAGACACCGTTCACGGTGTTCTACGAGGTTCTCGGAGGAAACGAGCCCCAGAAGGGTGAGTTCACCGTGCATAAAGACCAGGCGCAGATTCTCAAGGACGTCGTCCTTCAGGGTCCGCCCGGAGCGCAGCTGAAGGCCAACGTCATGAGCGTTGCCGGCTGAATATCGCGGTTCTGCGCCCACGGCGATGGCTATGGACGCATGGTTAGCGGTATGACAACGGCGTCACTTCTGCGGGCCGGCGAAGGTTTGCCGCGCGACGTGGCCGGCGCCGCAGATCCCCGCTTCGGAAACGTCATGCGCATCTTCGCCGGGTTGTTCCCCGGCAATCGGTTCGGCGGTGGCGCACTGGCGGTCTACATCGATGGCAGATCCGTTGTCGACGTGTGGACGGGGTGGGCCGACAGATCCGGTGAGCACCCATGGACAGCCGATACCGGCTCGATGGTGTTCTCGGCGACCAAGGGGGTCGCGGCGATGGTCATCCACCGCCTCGTGGATCGCGGCCTGCTGTCCTACGACGAACCCGTTGCGCGGTACTGGCCCGAATTCGGCGCCAACGGCAAGGAAGACATCACCGTGCGCGACGTCCTACGGCACCGGTCGGGGCTGGCGCATCTCAAGGGTGTGACCAAGGAGGAAATGCTCGATCACCTGTTGATGGAAGAGCGCCTCGCGGCGGCGCCGTCCGATCGCCAGCGGGGCTGGCCGGCCTACCACGCGCTGACGTACGGATGGATCCTCTCCGGGCTCGCCCGGGCCGTGACAGGGATGGGCATGCGTGAGCTCTTCCGCGTCGAGGTCGCGCAGCCACTCAACACCGATGGAATCCACCTCGGTCGCCCGCCGGCAGGATCGCCGACCAAGGTTGCACAGATTCTTGCGCCGCAGGGCACCCGCGCGAATCCGGTGTTCGACTTCGTCGCACCGAAGGTGGCCGGGTTGCCGCTGTCGGGCGCGCTAGGGGCGATGTATTTTCCTGGTATCAAATCCCTTGTGCAGGGCGATATCCCATTCCTCGACGGCGAGGTGCCCGCAGCCAACGGAGTGGTGACGGCACGCGGCCTGGCTAGGATGTACGCCGCGGTCGCGAACGGCGGCAGCCTCGACGGCGTCGAACTACTGTCCGAGGAGCTGACGCGGGGGTTGATCGGAAACCCGAAGCCGTGGCCGGATCTGAACGTCGGCGTGCCGATGCCGTTTCATCTCGGCTACCACGAATCACCGATTCCCGGTCTGCTCAAGGGTTTCGGCCACTTCGGTCTTGGTGGGACGCTCGGTTGGGCCGATCCGGGGTCCGGTAGCGCGTTCGCGTTCGTCCACAATCGCCTGCTGACGCCGATGCTCTTCGATATGGGATCGTTCGCCGGACTGGCCCGGCCGCTACGCAACGCGGTCACCGCGGCGCGGCGCAACGGTCCCGTCGCGGTGCCGAGATACGGTGCGCGCTATCGCGAATCGGTTGCTCTGAAGAAGGTCGCGGGCCGACGCTAGGCCGTCGGCACTGTGCCGCGCGCATGCGGCAGTGGCAGATCGTTGTAGGTGGCGATTCCCGGCGCGGCCGCGACGACCGCTCCGATGGCGTGGATCGGCGGCATCGCCGTCATGATGTGGCCGAGCACGAAGAAATCCTCGATGGTCTTCGCGTTCTCGATCATGTCCGGCGGTGGCAGGAAGCCGACAGACATATTGACCGTCGGCCGGCCCTCGATGGTGATCTTCCAACCGTCGCCGTCGAGCTGCCAGTCGGGCTCGAGTGTCGTGCCCTTTTTCCATCTGACGTTGATGTCGATCACGGTCTTGCCGCCAACGATGCCCTGCCAACTGGCATAGACCCCAGCGACGTGGCCGGCTTTGATGGTCCACGAGGCCATCGCGAGATCCTCAGTGGTTTGGGCGTATTCGGAGACGCACTTGATCTCGTCGAGCTCGACGCCGAGCGAGTCGGCCACAAGTTGCACGGCCTCGGCGAACACTGCGGTACCGTTCGCCGCCATCGGCTGAAGAGCGGGGTCGTCGATGGCCATGTCGAAACCCACGGGACGTTCGGTATCCGGAGAGTCGTAGAGGGTCGTATCGGCGGACTCGGCGATGATGACCTTGTCGACCCGGTCGCAGGCCGTCGCGGCCACGATGGCGAGCAACTCGGCGAACCCCGGGCTGACACCCGAACCGAAGAGCGTCGATCCGCCGCGCTGGCATGCGTCTTCGAGTCTTTGCCGGCCGTCGCCGAGGTTGTGTCCGGTGATGAAAGATGCCGACGCGACGACATTCACCCCTGCCTCGAGGATGCGCACAAGCTCATCGACGTCGATCCACATCGGGTTGTAGACCACGGCGTCGGGCTTGAGCGCGAGTAGTGCGTCGACATCGTTGGTCGCCTGCACGCCCAGTGGCTCGATGCCTGCCAGTTCGCCGGCGTCACGGCCCGATTTGTCCTTCGACCACGCGTAGAGGCCGACCAGTTCGTAGTTCGGGTTCTTGGCGATCGCCTCGACCGAGCTCTTTCCGACATTTCCGGTCGTCCACTGGACGACCCGGTAGGGGGTGTTTGGCACCCGCTCAGCATAGGGAAGCTCGACGCGCCGGGGAAGGGTTTTTTCCCGGTCGGTGAAAATTAGCCTAGGCTGACGATGATGAACGGGCGAACCAGGGGGCGTCCACCGCGGATCAGCCGAGACCAGATCGTCGCCGCGGCGCGCGCCATCTCGGCCGGCGACCTGACCATGCAGGCGGTCGCCGATACGCTCGGGGTGAGCCGCAAGGCGCTGCACTACTACGTCGGCGACCGTCCGGGTCTGCTGATCTTGATGGTGCTCGACCAGTTCGAGCGAGAACTCGCTCCCGTGGAACTGCCCACTGACGACGACTGGCGAGCCACGCTGCGGGCATACGCGGTGGCCTTCCGTGATGGCCTGATCCGCGTGGGGATCCAGGATCAAGCGACCGGCTTCACCCAGGTGGGCGGCCTCAGCACCGCCGCGGCGTTGGCCTTGGCCGATCGTGTCCTCGACGCGCTGTTGTCGGCCGGGCTCGATCCCGACAGCGCGCGACGCGGTCTCACTGCCGCCTCCAACATTGCGCAATCGGCCGCGCAGACCGTCGTCGCACAGACGGGGTCGGGCGCGCACCGTCACCGCGCGGAAACCACTGAGGCGCTGCTGCAGGAACCGGAGGGCAATTACCCGGCGCTACGCCGAGTGCTGGAATCGGCCGACGCCACCGAGCATGACGCCCAAACTCAGTTCGAATTCGAACTCGACGTCGTGATCGCCGGGCTGGATCGACTACTCACAGCGGAGTGAGGGCTACCTTGCCGGTGCGCTGCTGGCCGCTGCCGTCGATCCACGTGAGGTCGATGACGTCGCCGGGGTAGTGGCGATCAAGCACGTAGGTCAGGTCGGTGGCCGAATTCAGCGGCGTGCCGTCCAGAGTCGTGAGCATGTCGCCGCTCATCAACCCGGCCTGTTCGGCGGGGCCACCGCGCAGGACGTCGGCGACGAGCACGCCCGGCCCCTCTGCCGGAGCGGTGCGCACGCCGACACCGAGCAGCACCGGCGGTCCGATGTGGATCGAGTCGGACGCAGCGCCTGAGCGGATCTGATTCGCGATGCCCATGGCGTCGTTGATCGGAATCGCGAAACCCTTGCCGCCCGGACCCATGCGGAAGTTGACCGACGCGGCCGTCGTGACTCCGACGACCTGACCGGCTCCGTTGACGACGGGCCCCCCGGAGTCTCCGGCGATGACCGGCGCCGCGAACTCGAACAGTCCGGTCAGCTCGTCCTTGCTGCCGGTGAGCGTGTCTTCGGCGGTGACCGTACGGCCGAAACCGGTGACGGTCCCAACCTCGTGTGTCAGCGGCGCGTTGCTGCCTTGAGCATTGCCGATGGCGACGACTGGCTCGCCTTCCACCAGGGCGGCGGAGTCACCTATCGGGGCGACGGGCAGCCCGCCTGCACCGATCAGTCGCAGCACCGCGACGTCACGTCGGCGGTCGTAGCCGACAAGTTCGGCGGGGAACGCGCGGCCGACAACGCTGACGGTGATGCGGTCCGCGCCGGCCACGACGTGGAAGTTGGTCAGCACCTGACCGCCGGGGTCCAGCACGATGCCGGTGCCGGTTCCGACAGCGTTCTGATAGTGGACTTCGGTGTCGATGCGTGCCACCGCCGGTTCGACCAGGCCCGCAGCAGCGAGCGGATCTCCGGGAGCGGCCGAGGACGCTGCCGGATTGACTGGCGCAACCAGCGCCAGGACCGTGACAAGCGCGGTCAGCAGCGTCGCCAGCCAGCGACGCATAGGGAGTATGCGCATCAGCTCATTTTGCCCGATAACTCGGCGCTTTAATCCTCGACCGCCACGCCGCCGCGCATTCGCCTGCGGCGACGGCGCGTCGGATCGACCTTCGCGGGCGTTTCGCTCGCGGGCGTTTTGCCGTTGGTCTCCTCGGTCTCGGTGTCCTTGTCAGCGGCCTCTGCCGCTGGTGCATCGGGCTCTTCGGCCGCTGACTCGGGCTTTTCGGCCTCAACGGTGACCTCGGCCGGCTTGGCCGGCTTGTCCGGCTTGGCCTCGGACTGTTCATCCGCGTCCGGTGCCTCGTCGGAGTCGGTGTCCTCGGTCTGGGCGCTGTCTTCGATTTTCGTGGTGTCTTCGTCGTCCTTCTGCTGGCGCCCCCGCCGCTGCTTCGGCGTTTTGGGCTTCAGCGGTTTCGGCGGTGGCGGCGGCATTTCGGCGACGTCGGCCAGGTAGAACGTGAATATTCCGAGCAATGCGATCGCTGCGGCTGCACCGTAAATCCCGAAGAGCCACTGACCCGCATCGTCGAGCGAGAGCCAGATCTCGCTGATCGCCGCGCCGATGATCAGCACGCCGGCCAGGACGTGCAGTGCGATCGACGCGGTGCGAAGCCGCAGTGCCAGGAGCGGCGTGCGGAACTCCGGGCGACGGGTCCGCAGCAGCGTGAACACGACCGGCAACGCGGCCAGGCCGATCAGCACACCGGTGACGATGCGCAGGACGGTGCCCAGGGTGTGCGACGTGGAACCCATCAGCTCCCACCAGCGCGGCAGGACGAAGGCGAAATAGAGGGCCGCGGCTACGCACGAGAGAGCAATGATCAGAACCTGTGGATGAGCCTCGGCGAGGTGGCGTGAAAGTGGGCGCACCTTCCCGAGGATGATCATCACGGAAACAGGATCTCGATCAAGACCGGCGTTGGCGCGCTGGTTGGGAAG
>NZ_NVQE01000081.1 GCF_002591975.1 Mycobacterium neglectum
ACCCGCGCGCTCAAACGGCATCTCGCGGGGCATCTCTGGCGCATCATGCTCGCCGACGAAGACCGCACCATTCGAACATCTTCGGAAGCACTCGCAGACGCCTCTTGACAAATAGAGAGGCACCCCACCAACAGCTGGCCCAGCGCGATCCCGCCGTCGTTCGGTGGCACGAAACGGTGAGTGATCACGTCGAAACCCTTGTCCTGCAGACCGCACATGGTCAGGCGCAGCAGAAGTGCGTTCTGAAACACACCGCCCGACAGCGCGACGGTCGGCATGTCGGTGACCAGCGCGGCGGCCATTCGAACGATCACATCCGCGACTGCCCGATGGAACCTGGCGCCGATCACACCTGCGGCCACCCCGCACCGGGTGTCGGCGATGACCGCGGCGACGACGGGTGCCGGATCGATCACCGCCGGTGTCTGCGTGAGGTCGACGGCGAACTGGTAAGGGGCTGTGCCACAGGTGGCGTCACGGGACATCCCCTCCAGCTCGATGGCCGCCTGCGCCTCGTATGCGACGACCTGGCGGACATCGGCCAGTGCCGCGATGGTGTCGAACAGCCGTCCCATGCTGGACGTCGGAGTGCAACCCAGACCGGTCTCGAGCTGGTGGACCAGTACGCGTTGCTCGTCTGTCGGGCATGCCCGCACGGGTGCCAGGTCCCGATCCCAGGGCAGGCCCGCAGCCCACATGTGCGCCAGTGCCATCCGGTACGGCCGCAGGACGCTGACGTCCCCGCCGGGTAACGGCACATACTTGAGGTGCGAAAGGCGCCGGTAACCCTTGTAATCGGCGAGCAGCACCTCACCGCCCCACACCGCGTTGTCGGGCCCGTAGCCCGTTCCGTCGAAGGCGAATCCGAGTACCGGCTGCGATCCGTCCAGACCGTGCTCGGCCATGACCGAGGCGATATGCGCGTGGTGGTGCTGAACCGTCCGAACGGGACGGCCTGCAGCGTTGCGGTGTGCCCAGGCGGTCGACCGGTACAGCGGATGGGCGTCGGCGACAAGCACGTCCGGTTGCACTCCGGTGAGTGCCTCCAGGTGTTGTCGTGCCGAGTCGAACGCCGACAACGTCGAGAGGTCGTCCATGTCGCCGATGTGTTGGCTGAGCCAGGCGTACTTTCCGTCGGCCACGGCCAGTGTGTTCTTGAGGTCGGCTCCGACTGCGAGGGTCGGCCCGACGGCCACCGGCAGCGCGACGGGCATCGGTGCGTATCCGCGGGAACGTCTGATCGGCAACTCGGCATCGTCAACGACCCGTACGACGGAGTCGTCGCACGGGATCAGGATCTCCCGGTCGTGCATCAGCCAGCCGTCGGCGAGCTGCGAAAGTCGTTCCAGTGCATCGCTGTCTGCGAAGCAGATCGGCTCACCACCGAGGTTGCCCGATGTCATCACGAGTGCGGCCGGGCCGGGCTCGTCTCCGGGCAACCCGAATAGCAGTGCGTGCAGGGGGGTATAGGCAAGCATGACGCCGAGGTCTGGATTGCGCGGGGCCACGGCCTGCGCCACCGCGGCACACGTGCGCCGCGGCACCAGTACGATCGGCCGCTGTGCGCCGGACAGCAGCCGCGCCGACCCGTCGTCGATCTCGGCGATGGTGCGTGCAGTCGCGATGTCCGCCACCATCACCGCGAACGGTTTGTCGCCGCGCCGCTTTCGCGTGCGCAGCTCGGCCACCGCACTTTCGTTGGCGGCATCGCAGGCGAGGTGGTACCCGCCGATGCCCTTGACGGCGACGATGCCGCCGTCGTTCAGTACCCGCCGTGTCTGCCGCAACGCGGCCGCTGACTCGGTCGTGTGGTCAGTGCGGTCTCGGTAGCGAAGTGTGGGGCCGCAGTTCGAGCAGCACACCGGCTGCGCGTGGAATCGTCGATCGCCCGGGTCGCGGTATTCAACTGCGCACTCGGCGCACATTGTGAAGGGCGCCATCGACGTTGACGCGCGGTCGTAGGGGAGCGAGCCGATGATGGTGAATCGCGGGCCGCAATTGGTGCAGTTGACGAATGCGTGCCGGTAGCGCCTGTTCATCGGATCACGCTGCTCGGCGGCGCATTCGACACACATGGCGACGTCGGGGGAGGCCAGCGTGCGGCCCCCGGATGATTGTGATGTGTCCGCGATGGTGAAGCCGGTGCCGCCGACGACCGCGATATCTCGAGTTTCGATCGCCTCGACGACGGCCAGCGGCGGCGGCCGGTTGCGCAGGTTGCTGAGGAAGTCGTCGATCTGGCCGGCATCGCCCTCCACTTCGATGACGGCACCGGAACTGTCGTTGCGTACGGATCCCGACAGGCCAAGCGCCGCCGCGCGCGCGTAGACGAAGGGTCGGAACCCAACCCCTTGCACGACGCCGTGCACGCAGACACGGAGCCTGCGCCTGCCGGTCATGGAAACGCCTGACGATCCTGGCTGGGGTCTTCTTCCGGTTGAGAGCCCCTGCCCATCATCTCCAGGCCGGCCATCGCCTTGTCGGCGCCGTCCTTGTCGGTCTTCTCGACCACGAACCCCATGTGGATGATCACCCAGTCGCCGGCGTCGAACGTCTCCTCGGGAAGCATGCCGATGTTCACCTTGCGGTCTTGGCCAGCGACGTTGACCAACGCCAACTGGTCGCCGTAGCCCTCGAGCATTCTGACGACCTGCCCCGGGATGCCCAGACACATCGGTCAGCCCTCCGCATGAGCGGTTGCGCGGGTGGCCAGGTCGGCGAGGACCTCGTTGACGGTCACGACGGCCCGCGGCACCGCGGCGCTCACCGGTGCCGACAGGCCCATGCCCTCGTCGATGTTCTCTACCTCGCAGCCGATGACGATGGTCTGCGGCGGAGTGCCGCCCAGCGCCCGCAGCGTCGCGAACACGGCGGCCGGGTCCATACTGTGCGCTTCGAGACCGGCGGTAGGCGAAAGGGTTTCGTGATCGGCTTCGAACACGTGAATTGTTCCTGGCGCCCCGCGATCGGGCAATGCATCGACGAGGACAAGCGCACGCCAGTCCTCGAGAAGGTCGTAGGCGAGGTGCATGCCCCTGATCCCGTAGTCCACCGGGTGCACCCCATCTTTGAGTCCGTCGGGCACCTGCCCGATGACATGGCGCATCACCTCGGGTCCGAAGCCGTCGTCTCCGAGGAAGATGTTGCCGATTCCGGCGACCAGGATGCGGGCTGTCATCTGGTTGACGAACTGACGAGAACTACATGTTCCGCATCTTCATGTATCGCCGCATATCCGGGATGGAACGGAGCCCGACCACCACTCCTCCCACTACGACAACAGCGACGACACCGGTTGCTACCCAACCAATTACATCCATCATGAACTCCTATCTGGGCTGACTACTTGTGAATCGAGCGGTTCGACCTCGTCCGGCGCGAAGTACAGGTAACGGCCGTATGAGTCGGGCATCTCGAAGTCTGGATCGTCCTCGACGATGACGCCCACGTACTGCTGGCCGTCGACGTCCTCGTGCACGGACGTGACGCGGGCGGTCTTACCCGCGAAGAAGATGTCCTGTGCGTCGGCGCGGCGACACGGCCGCAGACGGACTCGACTGCCCGCCGCGACCCGCACTCCGTTGACGAGTACGGCGTCGAGGTCGGGACGGACCGCAGTGTCGGCCACCGGATCCCACCAGTCAACGCCTTCTGGGATCTCCGGGATCAGTCCTGCCGTCCGCATCTGCTCGTCCAACTCGTCGTGCCTCGGGTTGTCTGTCTGCCCGGCATGCGGGTTGCGCAGGATGCCGTGCAACTGCTGCATGGCCTCGGGCGACATCGAGTCGCACCGGTCGATGATGGCCGCCGCCAGTGGATCGGTGGCCCGCGCCTGCGCCTTCTCCTCATCGGTCATCGTCATGACGCGGAGCGTGAGGATCTCGTCGATCTCGGTGGAGTCGTAAAGAGCGCCGTCGCTCTGTTCGGCGATCTCCGGGTGGTCGTAGAGGATGATCGGCGAGATCAGCAACAGGTCGTGTTCGCCCGGTCGTCCGGCGAGCACCGGGAAGCAGCGGTGCTGGACGAGGCGGGATACTGGGCCGGCCGCGGACTCCGGCGGGTCGAGCAGGGAGATAAACTCTCCGCCAACCACTTCGGCGATGATGTGTGTTCCGATCAGCGACGTGGCGATGGCCGCGTCTTTGTCTGTTGTGGCCGGGCCGGTGTTGTTGACCGAGACGCTGACCTTGTTGAAGCTGTCGTCTTGTTGGACCGCGATGGTGAGTTCGGCGGTGATCGCCGCCCTGGTCCTGATCAGCCGGCCGCCGTCGACGTCCTCGGTGTCTCGGCCGTCGGGGACCTTGACCTCCAAGGTCCGCGGTGGTGTGAGGTCGGCGACGTCGAAGGGCCCGAAGGAGAGCTCGCATTCGACGGCCTCATCCCAGGTGACCCATGATTTCAACCCGCTGGTCAGCTCGTCGACGGGTTCGAATCGTCCGCCCATGTCGCGTTCGGCGTTTCGATGTTGCAACTGGAGAAAGCGCACGATGAGGGTCAGTTCGCTGTCCCCGTCGATCAGGAATTGGGCGGCCAGGCAGTCGTCTTCGCCGATGCCGGCATCGGACGCGCCGGGTGGCCCCACCACGCCGAACTGCCAGCGGGATTGGTTCTTGGCCGACGTCGCTCGGTAGGGATACAGCAGGTACCCCTCGTAGAGCACCGCGTCGGCGATGGCGCGGGCCCGATCCCAGGTAGGCGTCACCGGGCCTCCTCGGGTTGCGGGATCGGCACCGTGACCTGCGGCGCCTCGGCAAGCAGCGTGGTGACCGCATCCTCGAAGTCGAGCATGCCGCGGGCCGACTTGTAGGCGGCCAGCGCGGCGACGGTGTCGTGGCCGAGTCGCACCCAGCCGGCATTCGGATAGTGCAGTCGCGTCAGGTCTTTCCAGACCGTCACCGGCATATCGTGCTGGGCTTCGCATTCCCACGAAACCTGGCGGACTGAGAATCCGCGCTCACCCTGGACGAAAACCGTTCCGCTGAAAAGGAACAACAGCGGTATGGACCCATCGCGCAACGCGTGAAGATACTTGGACGCCGCGACCTCGAAGTCATAGGTGCAATCCAGTGGCAGCGAGATCTCGGTGGCGCCGGTGAAGCCCTGCACCATGGCGGTGCTGTGCTGCCACAGGAATGTGCGTTGCGTGTTGACCCACCGCTCGCGTGGACCGAACAGGTCGTGCAGGCCCGCGGCCTCGTCATCGGAGTAGGGCCGCCGCAGCGGTTCGATGCGGATCTGGCATCGCAGCGCGATGGCCTGGATCGGTTCGTCGTCACCGGCCACGATGCCGATGCGCGCGATCAGTCGAGGCGTCACCGAGAACTGCTCTGCGGCAACGTCTGCGACGGTGAACGTCAGACTGCTCACTCTGATCCGTTCATGTGCTGGCCACCTTGCTGCGTGCCCTGATCTGCTCGAAGAATTCGTCGACGAATTCGCGGACCTCGTGGCCGCCGTCAAAGCCCCGCCACAACATTCGCAGTCGGCCCACGAACTCGTAGCAGGCGTCGATGGGAACCAGATAGCACTCGGCGGGGGCGTTGAGTTCTGGATCGGCGTGGTCGCGATCGGGAACGCGCACAAGCAGCGCCTCGACATCGTCGGCGAGCATGTCCAGTCGGCTGTCGGCACCGCTGATGCTGCTCAAGGCGTCGAGGTCGAGTTCGGACTCGGTGGCACCGGCCGGCCCCGGATAGAAGGCAACGGTCTTGTCCATGTCGGAATTGTGGAAGAAGAACGCCAGCCCGACGGGTATCTGCAGTGCCTCCCAGGCGCGCCGGTCCAGCGTGAAGTCGGAGAAGGTGAGGTACCGGTCGGGCACCGCGCGGTATCGGAGCTTGGCCTCCGGATCGGTGAACAGCAGGTAGCAGCCGCGACAGGTGCACATCAGTTGGCGCGCCGCGACGTTGACGACATGCTGGTGCTCATCGCTGATCGGCTCGGCGCACATCTCGCAGCGTTCGCCGTCTTGCGACGCGGGACGCTTGTTGGCCCGGATGCGTGCCAGTACGTCGTAAGCACTTGGGCCCGTCATCACATCACCCCGGTGGGCTCGGCGAGCACCGCGACCGACAGCACACCGTCGCGCCGGAGTAGGGGGATCGGGTCGAGGTGAACCGCGGTTTCGGCGTCTTCGTCGAGGCCTGCTCCTGCGTGCACCACGTCGAAATGTGCTTGGCAGCGTGGGCATCGGAGGACCGCCTGCCCGATGGGCGCGCCCATCGGGCGGTGCAGAGCAGCGCCGGCCATCGAATCGTGGCACCGGCCGCACCGATCGCGATAGGCGAACAGATCGTCACCGACGCGACAGGCCAGGATGGGCACCCCTGCGATCAGGAATCCGCCCACCTCGCCCGCGCCGAGATCCCCGATGTCGGGAATCGGGTACCAGGCGGCGGCGCTGGTCTCCTTGTCGTGCACGCGGCTCATCAGCGAATCCGCCGAGATGAGGCTCGACGGTGTTGCGGAGTCCGGTTGCGCGGCTACGACATCGATCGACGTGATCTCCGGGGCTGCGGCACGCACGGCGTCTTCGACGGCGTATTCGAGGGTGATCGCCGACGACGGGCAGCTCTTGCAACTGCCCGCGAACTCCAGTCGGACCACCGGCCCGTCCTGGCCGTTTGCGACCTCGAGCAGCGTGACATCGCCGCCGTGTGAACCCAGGTACGGGCGGACACTGTCGAGGGCATCGGAGATCCTGCGCTCCAGGCTGTGTGGGTGCAGCCCGTGTACGAGCATGAGACTGGCGACGAGTTCGTCGGCCGCGAATCGATCGACCAGTTCCGGGGCTGTTTCGACAGTGACCGAGATGATCCGCTCGAGCGCAGCCCCGTAGAGGTCGGTCAGCTCGGCGGCGAGTTGTTCGGCGCGCTCACGCACAACCGTTCCGCTGCCCGCGCTGGCGTCCAGCAGGTTCTGGATTCGATCACCTGCTGAACGCCACCGCGTTTCGTCGTCGAGTGCCTCCGGGCTTTGTTGTCCTGTCGAGGCCATGTATTACTCCCCAGTCACGGACTGGGTCGGTGAGTGCAGTTTCTCGAGTGTCTTCCCGTCACCGAGGTACATGTGTACTCCGCAGGGCAGGCAGGGGTCGAAACTGCGGACCGTCCGCATGATGTCGATGCCCTTGAAGTTGTCCCGATCGTTTTCCTCGAAGATCGGTTGACCCTGGACCGCGTCCTCGTACGGACCCGGAGTTCCGTAGCTGTCACGTGGGTTGGCGTTCCACGGTGTCGGGGGATAGGGGTGATAGTTGGCGATCTTGCCGTCCCGAATCACCATGTGGTGGCTGAGCACACCGCGGACCGCCTCGGTGAAGCCGCAACCGATGGCCTCGTCGGGCACCGTGAACTTCTCCCACGTCTTGGTGCGCCCGGCACGGATCTCGATCAGCGCCTGCTCTGCGAAGTGCAGCGCGCACGCCGCTGCGTAGGCCTGGAAGTAGGTCCGCGCCCGGTTGCGCTCCAGCGTGTTGCTCCCGTGTTCGGGGATCTTCCACTCCATTGAGACCGGGCCCTTCAGCGCGGTTTTGGGCAGATTGATCTGTACGCTGCGCCCCGTCGCCTTCACATAGCCGATATCGACGAGGCCGGCGAGCGCGGTGCTCCACAGCCGGGCCAGGGGGCCACCGCCGGTGTCCAGCGCCAGATGGTCCTTGCCGTCGAACCACCGCGGCGACATGACCCAGCTGTACTTGTCCTCCATGTCGCGCTTCTGGGGTCTCGGGTTGGTGTGCTGATTCCACGGGTGACGCCGGTCGACGGGGTTGCCCAGCGGATCATTGCGGACGAACATCTCCTGATCGGTCCAGTCGTCGTAATACGAACTGCCCAAGAGGATCCGGATGCCCAGATTGATGTCCACCAGCGAATGGGTGACCAGCTTGCCATCGACGACGACGCCCGGGGTCACGAACATCGCGTTGCCCCACTTCTCCATGTCTTTGTAGGCGAAGTTGCAGACCTCTGGATCCTGGAAGGAACCCCAGCAGCCCAGCAGCGTACGCCGCAAGCCGACCTGCTCGTAGCCGGGCAGCGCCTCATAGAAGAAGTCGAAGAGATCGTCGTGCATCGGGACGACCTTCTTCATGAACTCGACGTAGCGCATCAGGCGCGTCATGTAGTCGGTCATCAGCTGGATGGTTGCGACGGTCCCGACACCGCCCGGATACAGCGTGGAGGGGTGGACGTGCTTGCCCTCCATGAGGCAGAACATCTCGCGCGTCCAGCGACTGACCACCAATGCCTCACGGTAGAACTCGCCGGTGAACGGATTCAGCGCCCGCATGATGTCGGCGACGGTGCGGTAGCCGTGCGCATCCGAGTTCGGGGCAAGCGTGTTCTCGGCCTTGGCCAAGACACCCGGGTTGGTCTCGGAGACCATCTTTTCGCAGTAGTCGACGCCGACGAGGTTCTCTTGAAAGATGTTGTGGTCGAACATGTATTCCGCGGCCTCGCCGAGGTTGACGATCCACTCGCCGAGATTGGGCGGCTTGACGCCGTACGCCATGTTCTGCGTGTAGCAGGAGCACGTGGCGTGGTTGTCGCCGCAGATCCCGCAGATACGGCTGGTGATGAAGTGCGCGTCGCGCGGGTCCTTGCCCTTCATGAAGATCGAGTAGCCGCGGAAGATCGACGACGTGCTGTGGCACTCGACCACCTCACGGTTTTCGAAATCGATCTTGGTGTAGATGCCGAGGCTGCCGACGATGCGGGTGATCGGATCCCACGACATATCAACGAGCGTGCTCGGGTCCTTCTTGGTGTGCTGGGGTCCGGGAACTGTGGTTGTCATTGAGTTTTGCCTTTCTCTGCGATGCGCACTTACCAGGTGCGCTTCGCTCCGGTGGTCAGTTCCTTGCCCGAATGCCGCCACTTCGGCTCTTTGTCGACCGTCTTTCCGGTGATGTGACGCAGATTGCGAATCACCGAGCCGTATAGGCCTGACGCGGTCGTGGAGATCTTTCCGCCAGGAGGCTCGTCCATGAAGGGCATGAACTTGTCAGGGAAGCCCGGCATCGTGCAGCCGATGCATATGCCGCCAACGTTCGGACAGCCGCCGACACCATTGATCCAGCCGCGCTTCGGCACGTTGCACTTGACGACCGGTCCCCAGCAACCAAGTTTCACAATGCATTTCGGCGAGCCGTACTCGGTCGCGAAATCACCCTGCTCGTAGTAGCCGGCCCGGTCGCACCCCTCGTGCACCGTGGCGCCGAACAGCCATTGTGGCCGGAGTGCGTCATCGAGCGGAATCATCGGCGCCTGCCCGGTCGCCATGTAAAGCAGGTAGGTCAACGTCTCGGAGAGGTTGTCGCCCTGAATGGGGCAGCCCGGCACGCACACGATCGGGATCCCGGCCTTGCTCTTCCAGTCCCAGCCGAGGTAGTCCGGCACACCCATCGCGCCGGTCGGGTTCCCGGCCATCGCGTGAATGCCGCCGTACGTCGCGCACGTCCCGACGGCGACGATCGCGGTGGCTTTCGGAGCCAGTCGGTCGAGCCACTCACTGGTGGTGATCGGCTGGTTGGTCGCCGGGTCATTGCCGAACCCGCACCAATACCCCTCCTGATGGAGGTTCTCGTTCGGGATCGACCCCTCGACGACCAGTACGAACGGCTCCAATTCGCCGCGGTCCGCCTTGAAGAACCATTCCAGGAAGTCGTCCGCCCCACCCGTCGGTCCGCACTCGAAGTCGATCAGCGGCCAGTGCACCGCGATTTGAGGCAAACCGGGAAGTGCACCGAGCGCGATCTCCTCGATGCTTGGTTGGGTGGCGCCTGTCAATGCCACGGAATCGCCGTCACAACTGAGGCCGGCGTTGATCCACAGAACGTGGATCAATGTCTCTTCCGCTTTTTGGGCAGCTTCACTTAGCATACTTGCGGCTTTCCGGGATCGGGCTGGGATCCCTGCGGCGCAGGAGTCGCCCTTCGGCCCACTTGCGCGTCGCTAGTTCTCGGTCTACTCCGGCACAAGTGTGTTGTCAATCACACCTAAGCGACGGTCACACGCAGTTCATTTGCGCGCGCGTCAATCCACTGGAACCAGGCATCCAATCCGTCCCCTTTGGTAGCCGAGACGGGTAGGATCTCGACGCTGGGATTGACCGAACGCGCATGCTGCGCACAACGATCGAGATCGAAATCGACATACGGCATTAGGTCGGTCTTGTTGATGAGCACCAGTCCCGCCGCGGCGAACATGTGTGGATACTTCAGCGGTTTGTCGGTTCCTTCGGTCACCGAGATGACCACGACCTTGCTGTGCTCGCCGAGATCAAAGAGCGCGGGGCAGACCAGGTTTCCGACGTTCTCGATGAACAGCAACGAGCCGCTGTCGGGCGCCAGGGTATGCAGCGCACGGTCGATCATCTCGGCGTCGAGGTGGCAACCCGCGCCCGTGTTGACTTGCACCGCACGAGCCCCGGCGGCGGTGATTCGCTCGGCGTCGAGCAGCGTCTCCTGATCACCTTCGATCACCGAAATCTGACGCTGCGAGCCGAGGTGGCGGATGGTGCGCTCGAGCAGGGTCGTCTTGCCCGCACCGGGCGAACTGGTCATGTTGAACGCCAGGATCCCGCGCTCGGCCAGCCACTGCCGGTTCTGTTCGGCCAGCACGTCGTTCTTCGCGAGAACCTTCTGCTCCAGCGAGATGGTCTCGGTGTGCGGGTGTTCGTGATCGTGATCGTGAGGATGGGTGTGGCCATGCGGATGGCCATTGCCCGACTGCGGTTGTCCACTCTTCGCGCGAGCGTCCCCCTGCCTCCCCTGCGCTGCGCGCGTGGGCCCATCGGGCGGGTGGGCCCCCAGCTTGCCAGGGGAGTGCCCCCACATCGCCGTGATCGTTGCTCCGTCATCGCCGCATCCGCAGGTTGCGCACATGCTCAACTCACTTCCATCGAGAGGATCTTCAAGTCGCGGCCGGCGGTCACGTCGACATCGGCACTGCCGCAGGGGCACAACAAGATCAGGTCGTTCAACTCGAAACTGGTGTCGCAGGTGCGGCAGCGTGCCTCACCGGGACGCAAATCGACCACGAGGCTGGCGCCGTCGGCGACGGTCCCCTCGGTGGCGAGTTCGAAGCAGAACGTCATCGCATCGGGGACAACGGCACACAGCGCACCGACTTCGAGCTTGACGCTGTGGACTCGACGGCCCGCGGCGTGTTCGCACACCGCATCGACAACACTCTGCGTCAGTGCCATCTCGTGCATGTTGCCCCGTTTCGGCCGGGATGACCCCACGATAGGCCCGGGGAGGTTCCCACACGCAAAATCCCTCGACACGGCCCAACCGATCACAACTCGGCGTCGTGTTGCCTCATGTCAAGATGCGCGCGAGGGTGGTTTCGTTGCCTCATGTGATTGTGCGCGCTTGGGGATGCGGGCTCTGGTGGCGTGGTCGGACTTGCTCGTCGTCACTTTGAGGAGCCGGGCGG
>NZ_NVQE01000082.1 GCF_002591975.1 Mycobacterium neglectum
ACGTCAACCCCATCATTTGGGCCTACCGGGACCCTCGCCGATCCCTCAGGTAGGCACACCGCATGCGCGCATTTTGAGTGAGGCAACGTATACCGGCTTCGCGCGCATAAAAGGCGAGTCAACGCGGGCGTGTCAAACTTGAATCGAACAGGTGTTCGTCTACTGTGGGCGGCAGCGCGGGATGTCTGGTCACGCCGACTTGTCGGTACCGACCTCTAGCGTCACGGCCAACCGATCGAAAACCGATCACGCACGAGGATGGAGACCACCATGGCGCAAGCCCCGGATCGCGAGAAGGCCCTAGACCTGGCACTCGCGCAGATCGAGAAGAGTCACGGCAAAGGCTCGGTGATGCGGCTCGGCGACGAGGTACGCCAGCCCATCTCTGTCATCCCGACCGGCTCCATCGCCCTGGACGTGGCGCTGGGCATCGGCGGGCTGCCGCGCGGCCGAGTCGTCGAAATTTATGGCCCGGAGTCCTCGGGTAAGACCACCGTCGCGCTGCACGCGGTGGCCAACGCACAGGCCGCAGGCGGTATCGCGGCCTTCATCGACGCCGAGCACGCGCTCGATCCCGACTATGCCCAGAAGCTGGGTGTGGACACCGATTCACTGCTGGTCTCTCAGCCCGACACCGGCGAGCAGGCCCTGGAGATCGCCGACATGCTGATCCGGTCCGGGGCCTTGGACATTCTGGTCATCGACTCGGTCGCCGCGCTGGTGCCCCGCGCCGAGATCGAGGGCGAGATGGGCGATAGCCACGTCGGCCTGCAAGCCCGGCTGATGAGCCAGGCGCTCCGCAAGATCACCGGCGCGCTGAGCAATTCGGGCACCACCGCGATCTTCATCAACCAGCTCCGCGAAAAGATCGGTGTGATGTTCGGCAGCCCAGAAACGACAACGGGTGGAAAGGCTTTGAAGTTCTACGCTTCGGTCCGGTTGGACGTCAGACGCATTGAAACCCTCAAGGACGGCACCGATGCGGTGGGCAACCGCACCAGGGTCAAGGTCGTCAAGAACAAGGTGTCACCTCCGTTCAAGCAGGCCGAGTTCGACATCCTCTACGGCAAGGGCATCTCCAAGGAGGGCTCGCTCATCGACATGGGTGTTGAGCACGGCTTCGTCCGCAAGTCCGGGTCCTGGTTCACCTACGAGGGTGAGCAGCTGGGTCAGGGCAAGGAGAACGCGCGGAACTTCCTGCTGGAGAACGGCGACGTGGCCAACGAGATCGAGAAGAAGATCAAGGAAAAACTCGGTATCGGCGCCGTGCTGACCGACGACTCCGCCAATGGCCCCGCCAATGTCGAACCCCTGCCCGTCCCCGTCGACTTCTGAGGCCTCTCGCGAGGAGCAGGCGCGGGCGTTGTGTCTGCGCCTGCTCACGGCGAGAGCACGTACCCGCGCCGAGCTGGAGGGACAGCTGGCCAAGCGGGGTTACTCCGACGACGTCAGCGCCACGGTGCTCGATCGGCTGGCGCGCGTCGGACTGGTCGATGACGCAGACTTCGCCGAGCAGTGGGTCCGCTCGCGGCGGGTGCACGCGGGGAAAGGCAAGCGCGCCTTAGCCGCCGAGCTGCGCAACAAGGGTGTGGACAGCGAGGTGATCACCGCCGCGTTGGCCGACATCGACGCGGGCGCCGAACGTCAGCGCGCCGAGCAGCTGGTTCGCGACAAACTTCGCCGCGAGAAGTTCGGCGACGATGACGACACCAAGCTGAGGCGCAGGCTCGTCGGCATGCTGGCTCGCCGCGGCTACCACCAGACCATGGCGTTCGACGTTGTCAGTGTCGAGTTGGCCAGCGAACGGGAGCGACGCCGGGTGTAGGCCTCGGGTGTGGCAGGTAGCGCGAGGTACGTTGCGCACATGCTGCTATCGGCCAAGCTCGCCCCGACATTCGACTATCCGGTGCTCCACGAGTTCTGGTCGCGGGCCGACAAGCTGGGATTTCATTCGGTCGCCAACTACGACCACTTCTACGGGCTGGCGGATATGTCGGATCCGACGTACGAGGGGTGGACATCGCTGGCCGCCATGGCCGGTGTGGTGACCCGGGCCCGCATCGGTTGCATGGTGACCGGCGTGACGTATCGCCACCCGGCGATCGTGGCGAAGATGGCGGTGACGGTCGACCACATCAGCGGCGGGCGGCTGGATTTCGGGCTGGGCGCGGGCTGGCATGAAGAGGAACACCGTGGGTACGGACTCGACTTTCCGAGCCCGGCCGTGCGCGTGGAGATGCTCGACGAGGCACTCACCGTCATTCGTCGGCTGTGGACCGAGGACGCTGTCACCTTCGACGGCCGTCACTATCGCCTACGCGATGCGCTGGCCAATCCGAAACCGCTACAGAAGCCGCACCCGCCGATCGTCATCGGCGGCGAGAAGCCGAAGATGTTGCGCGTCATCGCCCGTCACGCCGATGAATGGAACGTTCCGAGCCACGGCGATGTGGCGGCCTGGGCGAATACCAGCGCCCTGCTGGACGAGGCCTGCGCGGAGGTCGGCCGCGATCCGGCGGAGATCCGGCGCTCGATTCAACTGTTCGTCCTACCCGCCGCGGACGGTCACCTCGACGAACAATTGGCCCGATTGCCGGAGCTGGACGGCCTCGGCTGCGACCACGCTGTGCTGTCGTTCTACCAACCGCCGTCGGCCGCCCAGATGGAGCGCTGCGCCGCACTGATCTAGCGTTTCAGATGGTGCCGCCCGGTTCGGCCAGCTTCACCTTCGCGCCGGGCGCCCCCTCCTGCTCGATCGTCTCCGGGTCCAACGGCGTCGCACCACGACGTGATCGGCGCAGCCTCGCCTCCAGCCACACCGCGAACGACGATAGCGCGAAGTTGACGACGATCATCAGGATCGCGACGAAGATGAGCGCCGGCAGATAGTTGGTGAACGAGGCGCCGATGTTCTGTCCCTGCGACACCAGTTCCGGATACGTGATGGCGACGCCGAGGGCGGTGTCCTTGAGGACGACGACCAACTGCGAGATCAGCACCGGCAGCATCGATGTAATCGCTTGCGGCAGCAGGATTGACCGCATGGTCTGTCCCCAGCGCATGCCGAGCGACGATGCGGCCTCCGACTGTCCGCGTGGCAACGCATTCACCCCGGCCCTGACGATCTCGGCGATGACGGCGCCGTTGTACAGCGTCAGGCCGGTCACCACACCTGCCAGCGTGGCGTATTCGGAGTCGATGAGGTTGTACTTGGAGTAGAGGAAGTACGCGAAGATCATCATGATCAGCACGGGTACGGCGCGGAAGAACTCGACGAAAACCGCGCATGGCCGACTGATCCATGCGTGCGTCGACAGCCGCCCGACTCCGAGTGCAACGCCGAGAATTCCCGCCAGCACGATCGACAGCGCCGCTGCCTTCAGCGTGCCCTCGATACCGGGGATGATGTAGTTCTCCCAGACGTTCGGAGTGACGAACGGCTCCCACTTCGCCCACTGCAGTTGGCCTTTGGCCCAGAGTTCAACTCCGATGTAGAGGAGTACCAAGGCCACGACCAGCACGGTGACCCCGGTCGCGATCCAGTTACGGACCCTGGCACGCGGGCCCGGTGCGTCGAAGAGGACGGATGATCCGCTCACCGGGCCACCGCCATCCGCTTGCCCATCCAACCGAACAACAGGCCCAACGGCAGTGTGAGCGCGACGAATCCGGCCGCGAACAGGCCGCCGATCAGGAGCAGCGCCGACGAATTCTCAACCCACTCCGACATCAGCAGCGATGCCTCCGCCACGCCGATGACTGAAGCGATCGTGGTGTTCTTGGTCAGGGCGATGAGCACCGACCCCATGGGGATGATCGTCGCGCGGAACGCCTGAGGAAGCAAAACGAGTCTGAGGTTCTGGCTGAATGTGAAACCCAGTGACCTGGCGGCCTCGGCCTGTCCCAACGGGATCGTGTTGACGCCTGAGCGCAGCGTCTCGCAGACAAACGACGCCGTATAGATCGACAAACCGAGTACTGCCAGGCGGAAGTTGTTGTCCACCAGGAATGTTGGCGAACTCGAGTCGGCCAATTCGACACCCAGCGATGTGTACAGCCCCAGTGACGTGAACAGGATGATCAGCGTCAACGGGGTGTTGCGCACAATGTTGACGTAACCGGTGCCGAGCCAGTTGAGCACCGGCACCGGCGACAACCGCATTGCCGCCAGTGCCGTGCCGATGACCACAGCCCACAGAGCCGAGAACAACGTCAACTGGATGGTGACCCAAAACGCTCGGAAGAACGCACCTGGATCCTGGGTGAAGAGCTCCATACTCGCTCCGCGAGACGGCCGCCGGCCGTCAGTTGGTGGCAGCGATGGCCGGAGGCTCTGGCGTCGCGATGCCCGCCGGACCGAGGTTCTTCTCGAACGCCGCCGCCCAGGCTCCGTCGGCCTCCATCTTCGTCAGCGCATCGTTGATCTTGGTCAACAGTTCGGTGTCGCCCTTCTTCAGGCCGATGCCGTAGTTCTCTTCCGAGAACGTCCCACCGACCAGCTTGAACGCGCCGGGAGTCTGCGCGGCGTAGCCGGCGAGGATCACCTCGTCAGTGGTCACGGCTGCGACCTTGCCCGTCTTGAGCGCCTCGATGCACGCCGAGTAGTTGGGGTACTCCTGCAGTTGGACCGTCGGGAACTCGTCCTTGATCTTCTGAGCTGGCGTCGAGCCCTTCACCGAACAGAGGATCTTGCCGGCCAGCGAGTCCTTGCCCGTGATGTCGGTGTTGTTGGCCTGCACCAGCAAGCTCTGCCCCGTGACGAGGTAGGGGCCCGCAAAGTCAACGCGCTGCTTGCGCTCGTCGGTGATCGAGTAGGTGGCGGCGATGAAGTCGACCTGGTTGTTGTCGATGAGGTTCTCGCGCTGCGCGGAGACCGCTTCCTTCCACTCGATCTTGTCGGGTGCGTAGCCCAACTGTTCGGCGACATAGGTGGCTACGTCGACGTCGAACCCGCTGTAGGTGCCGTCGGGGTTCTTCAGCCCAAGACCGGGCTGGTCGAACTTGATCCCGATGGTGACCTTCTCTTTGTCGCCCGAGGCGGCGCTGCCCCCGGAATCCCCGCCACCACACGCGGTGAGGGAGAGGGGGACTGCGACGGCAAGCGCAATAGCGCCCACTAGTCGTTTCGAAATGGATGGCATTCCTGGTTCCTTTCGAGTCAGTGCTTGAGGATCTTGCCGAGAAAGTCTTTGGCGCGGTCGGACTGGGGGTTGGTGAAGAACTCCATCGGCTCGGCCGCCTCGACGATCGCTCCGTCGGCCATGAACACGACGCGGTTGGCCGCACCCCGTGCGAAACCCATCTCGTGGGTGACGACGATCATCGTCATGCCGTCCTTGGCCAACGACGTCATGACGTTGAGGACTTCGTTGATCATCTCGGGGTCCAGTGCGCTGGTCGGCTCGTCGAACAGCATGACCTTCGGGTTCATCGCCAGAGACCGCGCGATCGCCACCCGCTGCTGTTGACCGCCCGACAGCTGCGCGGGGTATTTGTCGGCCTGATTGGCCACCCCGACGCGCTCCAACAGCGCCATGGCGGCCTCGCGGGCCTTGTCCTTGGACGCCCTGCGCACCTTCATCGGTGCCAGTGTCACGTTGTCCAGAATTGTCTTGTGCGCGAACAGGTTGAACGACTGGAAGACCATGCCGACGTCGGACCGGAGTTGCGCCAGCCGCTTGCCCTCGGCGGGCAACACCTCGCCGTCGATGGCGATCCTTCCGGAGTCGATGGTCTCCAGGCGGTTGATGGTGCGGCATAACGTCGACTTGCCCGAGCCCGAGGGGCCCAGTACAACGATCACCTGCCCGCGGTCCACGGTGAGGTTGATGTCGTTGAGCACATGCAGGCTGCCGAAGTGCTTGTTGACGTTCTCCATGGAGACCATGGGCACAGCTGTCGGAGTCGGATCGACCTCTCGCACTTCCGACCCGGTGAGTTCCATGGGTGCAGACCTTACCCAGGTAAGCCCGGACGTGCCTGGAACTCGTCAATCCGCTCAGGTCGCCATCCCGGCCTGTCCGTACCATGGGGCGCGTGACTTCGACGGTGACGCAACAGGCGATGGCCGACAGTGCCGTTCGCCAGACGGCGGCCATCACCTCCTCGCGTGAACCCTCGTCGGTGCGCACCTATCAGGTCCGCACCTACGGCTGCCAGATGAACGTCCACGATTCCGAGCGGCTGGCGGGGTTGCTGGAGGCCGCCGGGTACCGCAAGGCCGCCGACGACAGCGACGCCGATGTCGTCGTGTTCAATACGTGCGCGGTACGCGAAAACGCCGACAACAAGTTGTACGGCAACCTCAGCCATCTGGCGCCCCGCAAGCAAGCCGAACCCGATGTGCAGATCGCTGTCGGCGGTTGTCTGGCTCAGAAGGACCGCGACTCGGTGCTGAAACGGGCGCCGTGGGTCGACGTCGTATTCGGCACCCACAACATCGGGTCACTGCCGGCGCTGCTCGACCGTGCCCGCCACAACCGGGAAGCCCAGGTCGAGATCGTCGAGGCGTTGGAGGAGTTCCCGTCGGCCCTGCCCGCCGCCCGCGAGTCTGCCTATGCCGCATGGGTATCGGTGTCTGTCGGCTGCAACAACACCTGCACGTTCTGCATCGTGCCTGCCTTGCGCGGCAAGGAGGTCGACCGAAGGCCCGGCGACGTTCTCGCGGAGGTGAACTCGCTGGTCGATCAGGGTGTTCTCGAAATAACCCTGCTCGGTCAGAACGTCAACGCCTACGGAGTCTCGTTTGCCGATCGTGATCAGCCGCGCGACAGGGGAGCATTCGCCAAACTGCTGCGTGCGTGCGGACGCATCGACGGGCTGGAACGGGTTCGTTTCACCTCGCCCCATCCCGCCGAGTTCACCGACGACGTGATCGAGGCGATGGCCGAGACGCCGAATATCTGCCCCACGCTGCATATGCCGTTGCAGTCGGGCTCGGACCGGATGCTGAAGGCGATGCGACGTTCCTACCGCGCCGAGCGGTACCTCGGCATCATCGACCGCGTGCGCGTGGCCATCCCGCACGCCGCGATCACCACCGACCTCATTGTCGGATTCCCCGGTGAGACCGAGGCGGACTTCCAGGCCACGCTCGATGTCGTCGAGCGGGCGCGGTTCGCCAACGCATTCACCTTCCAATACTCCAAGCGACCGGGCACACCCGCGGCCGAGCTGGACGATCAGGTGCCCAAACACGTTGTGGCCGAGCGATATCAGCGGTTGATCGATCTTCAGGAGCGGGTCGCGCTCGAGGAGAACACCGCGCAGATCGGCCGCACGGTCGAACTGCTGGTGGCCACTGGCGAAGGGCGCAAGGACGCCGCGACCGCGCGCATGTCCGGGCGGGCACGGGACGGCCGACTGGTGCATTTCAACCCCGATGGCCTGCAGATCCGCCCCGGGGACGTCGTGACGACGACCGTCACCGGCGCCGCACCGCATCACCTGATCGCCGACTCCGCCATCGGAACTCATCGCCGCACCCGGGCGGGTGACGCCCACGCAGCGGGCGCGCGTCCGCGCACGGGGGTCGGCCTCGGCATGCCGCGCGTCGGCGCCCCAGCAGAGCCGCAGATGTCGTCTGGATGCAGCCGGTGACCAAGCCAGAGAACGGCGAGTTCGATAGTTTCAAGGGCGACATCGAGGCCGCCGAGCGACGTGTCGCGCGTGAAATAGATCCCGGCCCACGGGCATTGGTCATCGCCATCGGCGTGTTCGTACTTCTGCTGTCGTTCGTGCTGCCCCACACCGGCGGCGCCAAGGGCCTGGACGTGCTGATCGGCGGCGAGGCCGCGATCCGCGAGGGGATCTCCCTGCCCTCGCGGGTGTTCACCTGGCTGGCGCTGGTGTTCGGTGTCGGATTCTCGATGTTGGCGCTGCTGACGCGACGCTGGGCGCTGGCGTGGATCGCGCTGGCCGGGTCGACGGTGTCGTCGTTGCTCGGCCTGCTGGCGGTGTGGTCGAGGCAGACCGCGCCCGGGCCTTACCCCGGTCCCGGTATCGGGCTGATCGTCGCCTGGCTGGCGGTCATTGTGGTGACGTACCACTGGGCACGGGCGGTGTGGGCGCGCACGGCGCTTCAGCTGGCCGCCGAGGAGGAACGCCGCCGCCAAGCCTCCGAGCAGCAGCGTAAGGGTCTACTCGACGGCATCGGCGAGGACAAGCCGCAGGACTGACTGTCCACGGCGCGCGTTAGGTGGGTCGATGGAGGCAACCGTCGAGCGCGGCGCTCACGACCGGTCGGTACGCTTCGATGAATTCGTCAGTCGACAGTTCAGCGACTGAGGCCACCTCCAGCACGTAGCGCGCGTAGATCACGCCGACCAACTGGGTGACCAGCACGGCGGAACATCGTCGCGCATCTGAAGCGGACACGCCTTCCTCACACAGCCGCGCCGCCACCGGCGCATCGAGCGCTGCCTCGACGAAACCCCTTGTGAGTGAAGGACTTTCTCCGCCGCCGCCCGCGTGCGCGATCGCCAGCAATGTCGCCCGGTTCTCGGGTACATCCCACGTCTGCACCAACGCGGTCAACAATCGAAGAGGCAGGTCGGCGGCTGGGCCGGCGATCTGCTCGGCGATGACAGCCACCGGATTGGCGCGAAGCGCGAACGCCTCACCGAAGAGTTCCTGTTTGGAGCCGAAGAAGTAGTTGATCAGGGCTGGATCGACGCCCGCGTCGGCCGCGATCATGCGCATCGTCGCCGCACGGAATCCGACCTCGATGAAACGTGCGCGGGCGGCCTGCAGGATCTCTGCCTTGGTGTCGGGGCCACCGGTGCGGCGCCCGGGACCAGGACGATCGGGCCCTTTATTCATCACAGTTGAATTATAGGTCCCATGCGTCGTAGAGTTAATTCATCACTGTTGAATAACTTTCGAAAGGACAATGAAATGCCTGATCCGGCCCCTCGCTCCGAGACCATGCCGGCCCGGTTGGTGCCGCCGTCCGCCCACGGGTACCTGATGCTGGCGGCGGCCGTGGATCGCCGGCGGCCGTTCCTTCCGAATAGTCGGCGCAAGGCGGCGGTGTTGTCGGCGTTGTCCGAGGACATCGGAGAGCTCGAGCGGAAGCACGGTGTGACGCAGGCGCTGGTGTTCGACGCGCGGTTGGTCGCGCCCGGGATGGGCCACCAACTCCTTCGTGCGCGTGGGGTCGCCCCTGCGCGATTCGACGTCGTCGTGCTCATCGAGACGGTCGATCCAGACACTGCGGTGGCACTCAAATGCGATGCCTCATACCTGCGGATGAAGAATCGGTTGACGGCCGCCGCGGCCCAGGTCTACGAAGTCGCGGCACGCAACGTTCGCCGCATCGCCGACGTTGACCACGACAAGTCGTCGGTGTTCCTGCTCAATTTCTTCTATGCCGACGATCCGCGCCGCCTCCTGTCCGTATGGGAGGACACCGCGGGGTGGTTCGTCGCCAACACGGCGTTGCCGGACTCCACCGTGTTCGAACCGCTACCTGGTGAACGTGACGACTACGGAATAATCAACCACGCCAGCTGGCCGCACTTCCGCACGTTCCTACCGCATCTGCTCCTGCGGCCGTCGTTCCGACGATTCGTCCTGGCCACCTTCGAGTCCAACGGTGTTGCAGCACAACCGATTCTGTACCACCGTGTGGTGCCGCAACGGGTTGCGGTGCAGGCGCGGGCGCGTTAACGCCTGCCCAGCGAAGCGGCCGCGGCGTCGGCCCACTGCCGCCACTGCTCGGCATTCGCCCGCGCTTCGGCGGCATCCTTCTCCCGCCCGGCTGCCGTCGCCTTCTCGGCCTGGCGTTCATATTGCTCTGCGCGAGAACGGAATTGATCGGCGCGGGCCTTTGCTTCCGGGTCGACACCGCCGGTCGGGGTGTCGCGGACCTTCTTCTCCACCGCGCGCAGCCGACGTTCCAGGTCGGCGCCCCGCTCGCGCGGCACCTTGCCGATCGCGTCCCACTTGTCGCCGATCGTCCGTAGCGCCGCCCTGGCCGCCTCGAGATCGCTGGTATCGATCTTCTCCGCCTCGGCGAGCAGTTTCTCCTTCGCATCGGCGTTGGCGCGGAACTCGGTATCGCGTTCTGCGTTCGCGGCGTTGCGTGCTGAGAAGAACGTGTCCTGGGCCGCCTTGAGCCGCTGCCACAGGGCATCGTCGACGTCCTTTGCGGCCCGTCCCGCAGCCTTCCACTCGTTGAGCAGGTCGCGGAAGGCCGCTGCGGTCGGTCCCCAGTCCGTCGAGTCGGCCAATGCCTCGGCCCGTTCACAGATCGCTTCCTTGGCCTGTCGGACGCCGGCACGCTCGCGGTCGAGGTCGGCGAAATGTGAACCGCGCCTGCGGTTGAACGCTTCGCGGGCCGCGGAGTACCGCTTCCACAGCGCGTCGTCGGACTTGCGGTCCAGCCCGGTGATGGTGCGCCACTCGTCGAGGATCTCGCGCAACCGATCACCTGCGACCTTCCACTGGGTGGAGTTGGTGGCCAGCTCCTCGGCTTCGGCGGCCAGTGCTTCCTTGCGTGCCATCTGGGCGGCGCGGTGTTCTTCGCGCTTCGCCTTCTCGGCCTGCGCCGTTTCGTCGGCGTGTTCGACGATGGTGGCCAGCCGCGCGGCGACGGCGTCGACGTCGCCGAGCACATGGGCGTCGGCCAGCGTTTCGGCGAGTGCGGCCGCCGCGGCCTTGATCTTGCGGGCGTCGCCGGTCCCGGATTCGAGTCGGCTCTCCATGAGAGCGACCTCGGTGTGCAGGTCGTCGAAGCGACGGCCGAAATGCGCGAACGCGGCTTCGGTGTCACCGGCCTGCCAAGACCCGATGACGCGTTCACCGGAGCCGGTGATCAGCCACACCGTGCCGTCGGGGTCGACCCTGCCGAAGCGGTGGGGATCGCTCGAGGGGGGCGCCGCAATCGTCGGCGCCGGCTTACCGGGTCGCGGCGCGGGACGGGGTGGTCCTGGCGCTGTCTCTGATACACAGCTGACGCTGCCGAAGTAA
>NZ_NVQE01000083.1 GCF_002591975.1 Mycobacterium neglectum
TGAAGTATGTTAGAGAGTGTGTAGTGGATGGAGTGTAGAGATTGATTGTATGTGGGAGGGGGGATGTGAGTAGGAGAGGTGTGAATGTGTTGTAGTGGTGGGCGAGCGACAGAGAGCTAAGAAAGGGGTGTCGTCGGCAGCGTCAGATGTGTATAAGAGTCCGGGGTGGTCCTGGCCTCGGGGCGGGTCTGGGCGGGAGAGACCCGGACGTGGGTCTGGGCGGGACAGACCCGGACGTGGGTCTGGGCGCGGAGGACTGTCCTCCTGGCTCGCTGGTCGTCATATTCGTTTCTCGTACCCTCCACGCGGTGATCCGCGCACCTGCCGCGCGACGCGGCGCCTGCCAGCTGTCACTTTCGCCCGTTATTCAAGCAGGTCCCCCCGTCGTGTGGACACCGCTTTCACGATGCGCGTCTCGGCGTCTGCCTACGCTCTGATCGACGACGACGGAAGGAGCCTGATGGATAAGGCGGATATCGCTGTCGTCCTTGCGCTCGGTGCCGCGCTGTTCATCGCGATCGGCGACGTCATGCACCAACGTCAGGCGCATGAGGTCACCGACGAACCGGTCAGCCACGCCGCGCTGTTCCTGAAGCTGTTGCGCGACCGCCGGTGGTGGCTCGGCAGCCTGGTCGCGGCCTGCGGATTCGCGTTGCAGGCCGCCGCGTTGGGGTTCGGCTCGGTGCTGCTGGTGCAGGCGGTGCTGGTGACCTCGCTGCTGTTCGCGCTGCCGATCAACGCCCGGTTGTCACACCGGCGGGTGACGCGGTGGGAGTGGACGTGGGCGGCGCTGCTCGCGGCGTCGGTGGCGGTCATCGTCACCGTCGGCAACCCGACCGCCGGCCACTCCCGGGCCTCGTTCGAAACGTGGGGCGCGGTGGCCGCTGTGCTCGGGCCCCTGCTGGTGCTGTGCGTGATCGGCGGCAGCATGCTCAAGGGTCCGGTCAGTGCCGTGCTGCTGGCCGTGGTGTCCGGAGCGTTGTGGGGTGTGTTCGCGGTCCTGACGAAGGGCGTGGTGGATCGCCTCGACGACGGTGTGCTCGCGCTTCTGGGCACACCGGAGCTGTACGCGTGGGCCGTTGTCGCCGTCGCAGGCACCGCGTGGCAGCAGTTCTCCTTCCGAGCCGGCTCGCTGACCGCCTCATTGCCGACGATGACCGTCACCGAACCCGTGGTGGCCTCGGTGCTCGGTGTGGTGATTCTGGGGGAGTCGCTGCGGCCCGGCGACGCGGGCTGGCTGACCCTGATTGTCGCCTTCGCGGTGATGGTCGTCGCGACCGGCGCGCTCGCCCGTGGCGAAGCGGCCGACGCGCCCGACACGGCTCCGCGTGCGACGCGGCACTAGCGTGGTGACGTGCTGAGCGCCATCGCGATCGTCCCGTCGGCGCCCGTCATGGTCGGTGAACTGGCCGCTGGCGCGGCGGCCGAGCTCACCGATCTGAGGGAAGCGGTCTTCGGGGCCGCGGCGGCGCTGCCCGCTCGATGGATCGCCGTCGGGATCGGGCACACCGACTCGGTGGTGGGACCCGGCCGCAGCGGCACTTTCGCCGGCTACGGTGCCGACGTTCCGATCACGTTGTCGCCGCGCACGGCCGACGCGCGGACGGAGCTGCCACTGTGCGCGTTGGTGACGGGTTGGGTACGCGGCCAGGTCAAACCGGATGCCACCGCCCAAGTGCGGGTCTACGCCGATGATCACGGCGTCGACGCGGCACTGGACCGTGGCAGGCGGCTACGCGCCGAAATCGACGAAGCCGCCGATCCGGTCGGCGTGCTCGTCGTCGCCGACGGTGCGAACACGCTGACCCAGCCCGCACCCGGCGGCTTTGACCCGGACTCGATTCCGGCGCAGACCGCGCTCGACGACGCGCTGGCCGCAGGTGATGCCGCGGCACTCATGCGGCTGCCGGTCACGATCGTCGGCCGGGTGGCCTATCAGGTGTTGGCCGGACTGAGCGAACCCGGCCCCCAATCGGCCAAGGAGCTCTACCGCGGTGCGCCCTACGGCGTGGGTTACTTCGTCGGCGTCTGGATCCCATGACGCGACCGATCGCGATCGTGGGCCCGACCGGCACCGGAAAATCGGCGCTGGCGCTCGCGGTGGCAGAGCGGATCGGCGGCGAGATCGTGAATGCCGACGCAATGCAGCTCTACCGAGGCATGGACATCGGAACCGCAAAGCTCGCGGTCGCCGAGCGCCACGGCATCCCGCACCATCAGCTCGATGTGCTCGAGGTGACCGAGACCGCCAGCGTGGCTCGATACCAGCAGGCCGCTGCCGCCGACATCGAGGCGATCGCCGGTCGTGGCGCGGTGCCGATCCTGGTCGGCGGCTCGATGATGTACGTCCAGGCGCTGCTCGACGAATGGACCTTCCCCGCGACGGACCCCGAGGTGCGCGCCAGGTACGAACAACGGCTCGCCGAGATCGGCGTCGGCGCCCTGCACGGTGAGCTGGCCGCGGTGGATGCCGACGCAGCCGCATCGATCCTGCCCAGCGACGGACGTCGCATCGTCCGCGCACTGGAGGTGGTCGAACTGACCGGCCAGCCGTTCGCCGCCTCCTTCCCGGCGATCGGTGCGCCTCGATGGGGCACCGCGATCATCGGATTGGATTGGGAAACAACACTTCTCGACGAACGCCTGACCCAGCGAACCGACACGATGTTCCGCGACGGATTGGTGGACGAGGTCCGCAGACTTGCCGACCGCGGCCTTCGTGACGGTGTGACAGCCGCGAGGGCGCTGGGGTATGCGCAGGTGATCGCCGACCTCGACGAGGGTGGCGACGGAACGGCCGCGCGCGAACCGACGTTCTTCGGAACCCGTCGCTACGTGCGACGGCAACGGTCGTGGTTTCGCCGTGACCAACGCATCAGCTGGCTCGACGGGTCGGCGGACGACACTGTCTCTCAAACGCTGCGCATCTGGCGCGACGTATCCTGAGCTGGTGAAGTTCGCCAAGGGGCACGGCACACAGAACGACTTTGTGCTGCTGCCCGACCCGGAGGGCAGGTTGACGCTGACACCTGCCGCGGTGGCCGCGCTCTGCGACCGTCGGAGGGGTCTGGGCGCCGACGGTGTGCTGCGGGTGACGACGGCTGCGGCCGCCCTGGCGGCGGGGGTGTTCGAGCGGATCCCCGAGGGCGTTGCCCCGAGCGACTGGTACATGGACTATCGCAACGCCGACGGGTCTATCGCGCAGATGTGCGGCAACGGGGTCCGGGTGTTCGCGCACTACCTGCGTGCCTCGGGGTTGGAGAGCCGCGACGAGTTCGTCGTCGGATCGTTGGCCGGCCCGCGGCCCGTCGTGCTGCACGACTGGGACGCCACCGGCGCCGACGTCACCGTCGAGATGGGCAAGACCAACCAGTTGGGTTTCGGTGAGGCGATTGTCGGTGGCAGGCCGTTCGCAGGCTTGGCGATCGACGTGGGCAATCCTCATCTGGCCTGCGTTGATCCCGCCATGACGCTCGACGACCTGGCCGCGCTCGATGTCGCTGCACCGGTGTCCTTCGATCCCGTCGAGTTTCCCGAAGGCGTGAACATCGAGGTGCTGACGGCGCCGGCGGATGGTGCTGTGTCGATGCGGGTACACGAACGCGGTGTCGGCGAGACGCGGTCCTGCGGCACCGGAACCGTTGCCGCTGCGGTCGCAGCGTTGGCGTATGGCGGCGCCGATATCGGCACCTTGCTGGTGCACATCCCCGGTGGCGATGTCACCGTCACGATCACCGAGGCCAGCAGCTACCTTCGTGGTCCGTCGGTCCTGGTGGCCGACGGCGAACTGGCAGAGGAATGGTGGCGTGCTGCCCAGCGTTAAATCACGTGCATCGGCCGCGATCGCCGTGCGACCCTGTATTCGCTTATGACGTATCCCAAATTCCCGAACAACGAGATACCCAGCGCGGGTGAACTCGCCCTCGAGGACCGCGCGGCGTTGCGCCGCGTGGCGGGTTTGTCGACCGAACTCGCCGACATCTCTGAGGTCGAATACCGCCAACTCCGACTGGAGCGCGTCGTGCTGGTGGGTGTCTGGACCGAGGGCAGTGCCTCCGACGTCGATGCCAGCATGGCCGAACTCGCCGCGCTCGCCGAGACTGCCGGTTCAGAGGTGCTTGAAGGCCTCGTGCAGCGCCGCGACAAACCGGATCCGTCGACGTACATCGGCTCGGGTAAGGCGCAGGAGTTGCGCGAAGTGGTGCTGGCCACCGGCGCCGACACCGTGATCTGCGACGGTGAGCTCAGTCCCGCGCAGCTCAATGCGCTGGAGAAGGCCGTCAAGGTCAAGGTCGTCGACCGCACCGCGTTGATACTCGACATATTCGCCCAGCACGCCACCAGCCGCGAAGGCAAAGCGCAGGTGGCGTACGCGCAGATGGAGTACATGCTGCCCAGGCTGCGCGGCTGGGGTGAATCGATGTCGCGACAGGGCGGCGGCGCGGGCGGCAGTGGAGGCGGAGTGGGTACCCGCGGACCCGGCGAGACCAAGATCGAGACCGACCGTCGACGAATCCGTGAGCGAATGTCCAAGTTGCGCCGCGAGATAAAGGACATGAAGAAGATCCGCGACACCCAGCGCAGCCGTCGGCTGGCGAGTGACGTGGCGTCGATCGCGATCGTGGGCTACACGAACGCGGGTAAGTCCAGTTTGCTCAATGCGCTGACCGGCGCCGGTGTGCTGGTGGAGAACGCGTTGTTCGCGACGCTCGAACCGACAACGCGCCGTGGGGAATTCGCCGACGGCAGGCCGTTCGTCCTGACGGATACCGTCGGGTTCGTGCGCCACCTCCCGACTCAGTTGGTGGAGGCATTTCGTTCCACCCTCGAGGAGGTCGTCGACGCCGATCTGCTGGTGCATGTTGTAGATGGCTCCGATATCAAACCGCTGGACCAGATCAACGCGGTACGGCAGGTGGTCAACGAAGTGATCACCGGAGCCGCCCCGGCGGCAACATCAGGCGCAGGTCACGACATCCGCTCTGTTCCAGAGCTGGTGGTGGTCAACAAGATCGATGCCGCGAACGACCTCGCGCTCGCGCAGCTTCGGCGAGCCCTGCCGGACGCGGTGTTCGTCTCCGCGCATACGGGTGACGGTCTGACACGGCTGCAGCAGCGGATGGCCGAACTGATCGCGCCGACCGATACCGTCGTGGATGTGACGATTCCCTATGACCGCGGCGATCTGGTCAACAAAGTGCATGCCGACGGTCGGGTGGACGCCACTGAGCACACCGCCGATGGCACCAGAATCAAGGCGCACGTCCCGATTTCATTGGCAGCCACCCTCGGTGAGTTCGCGACGTTCTAGGCACGCACGGGTCCGCTTATCAAAGCCACGCGCTAAAGCCTCGCCCACAGCACTGGTGTGACAGCCGAAAGGTCCCCGAACCCATGGGATTCGGGGACCTTTTTCGGCTTCGGTGAGCTAGTTCTGCTCGGCCTTCTGACGCTCCTCGGCGGTCTTGGCCGCGGCACGAGCACCTTCGGCCTCCGCTTCCTTCTGTGCGGCGTTGCGCTGCGCCTCGGCCTTGTCCTGCTGAGCCTGGCCCTCGCGGTACAGGTCATCGCGTCCGGCGACTGCGCCTGCAACCTCTTTGACCTTGCCCTTTACGCCCTCGACGACGCCCTTGACGGCTTCTTCGGGCCCGCTGTTCTTGTCCGACATTTCGCTGTCCTCCTTGATAGGTGGTTCATGAATGCCCGCAAATGTCGGTTTGCTAAACCCTTACCGCCGCACCGTGGCTAACGTCACATTGCCGTCCGAACGGCAATGCCCTGCAGCAAATTGGAATCGAACCGTGCGCTTCCGCCGCCCTACACCAAGGAACGCAAGGCATTTCGTTCGTCATCCGATGGGCCACCAATGCTCGCGGAGCCCATCTCGATGCGGATGACCGTCCTTGACGCGGGGAAGAGTTCAACGCCGAATAGATCTGTGCCGGGGCGGCAGTTCACTCAAAAATCGTCGTATCTGAGCCCCAGACAAATTGATTCGGCGCTTCGTTGCGCAAGATCCGAGGCTTTTCCGCATTGCCGGGGTATTTTCTCTCCCAGAGTTTGCGTGTGTTCCTTGGTTATTAACGTCATCTGAAGGACAGTTGACGAGCGCGATATTTTTCATGGAATTTGCGCTGACTGCGGGAGGGTGAATGAGCGGGCAGAAGAGTCGGCGCGGCACAGTGCTCAATCGACTGAGTATTGGTTTGCTGGCCGTGTCGATGACCCTTTTGCTGGCACCGGTCGCGGCCGCGCAGCCGGAGGCCGACGCCAACGGTGCGATCACCGCAGCGTGGGAGGCCAGTGGCGGTGACGGCGGCACGCTGGGACCCAGGAATGGCGACGTCTATCCGGTCGGCCAGGGCTTCGGGCAGAACTTTGCCGGAGGCAAGATCTTCTTCACTCCCGAGACCGGCGCCCGCATCATGCAGGGCGCGATTCTGGAGAAGTACGAGTCGTTGGGCGGCCCGGCCGACAGCGATTTGGGTTTCCCCACCATCGACGAGGGACCCGGGCTGGCCCCGGACAGCCGCAACACCACGTTCAGTGCGACGGACAAGCCGGTCATCTTCTTCACGCCTGCGACCGGTGCACGGGTGGTTCGTGGGCCGATCAACGCGGCCTGGGACCAGCTTGGCGGCTCGGCCGGCGTGCTCGGCGTGCCGACAGAGGATGAGGTCTACCGCGGCGACGTCGTCAGCCAGAAGTTCACCGGCGGTGAATTGACGTACGACATCCGGAAGAAGACCTTCACGACGGTGCCACCAGAGCTGGCCGCGGAGTTGGCTGACCTGCAGTTTCCCGACGACCCCGCCGCGGCGATCAGTGCCGCCCGGCGCGCCGCGGGCGGAGCGCTGGGCCCCCTCGGCGCCCCGGAAGGTGAGCCGTACCCCGTGGGCAAGGACGGCCTGAGGCAGAACTTCGCCGGTGGCGCAATCTTCTACACTCCAGCCACCGGTGCGAATGTCGTGACCGGGCAGGTGCTGGCCAAGTACGAGAGCGTGGGCGGCCCGGAGGGCGATCTCGGTTTCCCCATCAGCAACGAGGTCGACGGTGGTCTCGCTACCGAAAGCCGCATGTCCAGCTTCGCGGCCGAGGATAAGCCGATCATCTTCTGGACGCCCGAGCACGGCGCGGTGATTGTTCGCGGCGCGATGGCAGCGGCCTGGAACAAGCTGGATGGGGCGAAGGGCGCCATGGGCGCGCCGATGGCAGACCAGACCGAGGCCGGTGGCGTCGTCACTCAGCGATTCAACGGCGGCGTCGTCTCGTGGGACCGATCCAAGAACACATTCACCACCGAACCGGCGAACCTGGCCTCTGAATTGTCCGGACTCGAGGTGCCGGGTCAAAATGCGCCTGACGCACCGAGCGCCCCCCAGGCGTCGGATTCCAAGAGCGACAAGTGGTTCACACCGAACTTGTGGTGGCTGCTGGCCCTCGTGCCGCTGGTGGTCCTGGTCGGAGTGGGATTGATGGTCATGCTGCGACGGCCCACGGGCGAAGATCCTTTCGCGGCGGACGGCTCATTCGTCAACGAAGAGACCCGGTTCGATGGCGATGGTGAATCCGCCTACAGCGGTACTGTCGGGGCTCCCCCTGAAAGGGCGACCACCGACGACGACTACGCCGCTGCAATGTTCGGTGACCGTTACGCCAGTGGGGGTTTGGGTTCATTTCCGCGCAGCGGCGATGCGTCGCTGCCGGAGGACGACCTGTGGGGAGCGCCGTCGAGCGTCGGGGAAGACCAGGGAGTCCAGGAGCACGAGGAGGAGAAGCCGCCTGCTCCCGACGATGAGTCCGGCGAGGACGACGATCCCGATGCGGTTGACACCGCGCCGACCCGCGTTCAATCCGAAACGGCTCTCGCCGCGGCCGCGGCGGCCGCGGCGATGAAGCGTGATCCGCTCACCGATACCGGCCGTCATGCCCGGATCGAGGTCGACGACGATCCTTCGCCACAGCGCGTGGCATTCCTGCTGCCGCTTGACGACCCGAACGAGGCGCCGGACGGATATCCGATTAAGGCGAACACCAAGTCGGGTGTGTACTGGGCGCCAGGCAGCGCATTATATGACGATGCCAGCGCCGAAATCTGGTTCGCGACTGAAGAACTCGCGAGGGTAAACGGCTTCGTCGCTGACGACGATCCAGTTGGCTAGACCTTGCGCAGGACCGTCACGACTTTGCCGAGCACGGCGGCGTCGTTGCCTGGGATCGGGTCGAACGCCGGGTTGTGCGGCATCAGCCACACCTGACCCCGGGTGCGCTTGAACGTCTTCACCGTGGCTTCACCGTCGATCATCGCGGCGACGATGTCGCCGTTGTCGGCGACGTTCTGTTGACGCACGACCACCCAGTCGCCGTCGCAGATTGCTGCGTCGACCATGGAGTCGCCGACCACTTTCAGGAGAAATAGCGAGCCCTCGCCGACCAGTTCACGCGGCAGCGGAAAGACATCCTCGATGGCCTCTTCGGCCAGGATCGGGCCGCCGGCGGCGATGCGGCCGAGCACGGGTACGAAGGTCGGCTCCGGTAGGGCGTCGGACCCCGCGACGTCGGTGGTGACGATCGATGCCGCCGCGACGTCCTCGGCGCTGCGCACGTCGACGGCGCGCGGTCGATTGGGATCGCGTCGAATGAACCCTTTGCGCTCCAAAGTGCGCAGCTGGTGGGCCACTGACGAAGTCGACGTGAGCCCGACCGCGTCGCCGATCTCCCTGATGCTCGGGGGGTACCCGCGACTGGTCACCGATGTGCGGATGACCTCGAGAATGGTGCGCTGACGCTCAGTCAGACCCGTCTCGAGTCCTTGGCGTCCGCCCGTGCCGTCCGTGCCACCCGGGATATCGCTGCTGGAGTCCATGGCGCGAATGTAGCCGGTGGCAGCCGAATAATCAAACATGTGTTCGAGGCGTGTCGGATCGCTTTAAGTCGTCGGATCCGGGCGGCGGGCACTTCTCGGTGCTTGTCGGTGGGGCCCGATATCGTTTGGCAACAGTTCGATCACATGTTCTATTAATCGAACACGTGAGCGAGTATGTTCGAACACAAGAGCGAATGACCTCGGACCGGAAGGCAGAAAGATGACCATTCTCGATACTCGGGAAAACCAGGCAACGCCCCAGTTCAGGCCGGTAGACCGGCCGGCAGGCGCACGTCGGCGGCCACCGTCACGGCGGCCGGGCGGCGCTCCGGTGCGGTATCGAAACACCGGCGTCCTCGTATCACGCGCCTCGCACCGTCGCCGGCCGATCACGCCGGTCACCACGGTCCTGTTGGCGGTTGTCGCTGCGGGCATCACCGTGTGGCTCGGGCTGGTCGCGCAGTTCGGTGGTGTCGTCGGTGAATCGGCCTCCGTGCCCGACCGGCTCGCGGTGGTTCAGGTGCAGACGGGCGAGACGCTGCAGCACGTCGCCGGCCGGGTCGCCCCCGACGCGCCGGCAAGCCAGGTCATCGACCGGATCCGCGAGCTCAACCAACTCGATACGGTCGCGGTTCATGCTGGCCAGACGCTGATCGCGCCGATCGGCTGACGGTGCGCTGTGAGCGGTGAAAACAGCGGCCGCACAAGGGCATTCGAAAGTGCAAGCACCGGATGCGCCCCAATCGACTCGAAGCTGGGCTCGCGGAGTGCCGCGCAGGTACGCTCAGAGGAGTTCGAGTTAATCGTTTTGTGGCGCGGTGAAGGAGCGGTGATGCACTGTCCGTTCTGCCGTCACCCCGATTCCAGAGTGGTCGACTCTCGGGAGACCGACGAAGGCCAGGCGATTCGGCGCCGCAGATCATGCCCGGAGTGCGGTCGTCGCTTCACGACGGTCGAGACCGCGGTGCTCGCCGTGGTCAAACGTAGCGGTGTCACCGAACCGTTCAGCCGGGAGAAGGTCGTCAAAGGTGTGCGCCGCGCATGTCAGGGCCGGCAGGTCGACGACGACGCACTGAACGTGCTCGCCCAGCAGGTAGAGGATGCCGTGCGTGCCACCGGTTCGCCTGAAGTGCCCAGCAATGAAGTGGGACTGGCCATCCTCGGACCGCTCCGAGAACTTGACGAGGTGGCGTACCTGCGGTTCGCCTCCGTCTACCGCGGCTTCACATCGGCCGAGGATTTCGAGCGTGAGATAAAGGCGCTACGGGAGCATCGCAAGTCTCCGCAGCCGGCCCAGAGCTGAACAGCCCGCTAGTCGATCTGCTTCGTGCCGTCGCTCACGACGCGGCCTGCGACACGCACCCAACCCTCAGGACTCCACTTGGTGGAGATCATCGACCCCTTGCCCTGCACGATCTCGAGGTCGCGGCTGAGGTAGTCGGTGATCCGCACTGCGGCGGCGCCAGTGGCCTCATCCTCGGGAACGCCGAGGTGGCTGGCGAACATCCGCGAGCGGATCGTTGCGGCGGACTCGTCAAGCCAGGTCCACAGGTAGTGCTCGACGTCGTCGGTGTAGTCGGCGGGGTCGGCCGCCATCAACTCGTCGACGGAGGCAAGGTCATAGATCGCAAAGTCCGGAGCCCAATCCGCCCGCGCGCTCACAGCCGTCAGTTCCCCGTCGTAGGTGACCTGCACGATGCCCGCGGGCACCTGCAGCGTGTTGATCGCAGAACCTTGATCGCGCAGCCACCACGAAGCGCCCACAGTGGGGTGTCCGGCGAAGGGCAACTCGACCACCGGGGTGAAGATGCGTGCGTGCGCGGTGTTGGATCCTTCTGCTGGCAGATCGATGAAAATTGTTTCGCTATAACCTAATTCGGTAGCGATCCGCTGGCGAGAGGAATTGTCAATACCTGTGGATCGGGGTGTTTCAGGCGACCTCCGTTTCGGTTGATTCGGCCGGCTCGGGCGGTGTGATGTCGGCGGGGCGTTCGAGTAGCTTGCCTTTGTGGAAGACGGCGCCGGCACGGACGAGGGCGACCAGGTGGGGTGCGTTGACTGCCCGCCACCGGGCTTGTGCGGCG
>NZ_NVQE01000084.1 GCF_002591975.1 Mycobacterium neglectum
TGGTTACTCTTCTTCATGGTGGTCCCCTTGCTGTAGGAGTTCTTGGCGGAACGCCCGATACCTACCACACGGCAGGTTTCGAGCGGGGGACCGCCACCTCAACTTCTACGAGACCCGGGACAACCTCGTAGCGCCTGGCGGCGATGTTTTCGAAGGCGATAGGACAGAATGTGCCTTGTGCGATGCCCGAGGCTCACGTCCTCAACACCTGCAACTTCCAGGCTTCAGGAACCACAGCCGCTACCATTTAGGCGACCTAGCACGAGGTTGCCATGACAGATCCGACTGCCAACCACCCGGCAGAGTTCACTCAGACTCAAGCGACGACCGACACCGGGGAAGTATCAGAAGTTCGCACCGGAGCATTCGAACCATCGTTTGCCGACATCAGCCCATCCGCGCCACTCAGTCAGATCGAGGTCGGCCAGCGGCTCGATGACTTCGATCTGCTCATCGAACTCGGCAGCGGCGCATTCGCGCGAGTCTTTCTGGCCCGGCAACTGTCGCTGCAGCGATTGGTCGCGGTCAAGATTTCCGAAAATCACGGCCACGAACCACAAACCCTCGCTCAACTCGATCACGACTACATCGTCCGAATCTTCGACCAGCGCATTCTCCGCGATCAAAACTGGCGGCTGCTGTATATGCAGTATTTGCCTGGCGGGACGCTGCTCGAACTCGGTCGAGCAGCTTTTGCTGCGGAGCGACCACCCGACTCCGGTCAGGCGCTGCTCGACGCGGTAGACGGCGCGCTGGAGTCACGCGGCGAGAGCCGGCCCACCGAGTCGATCACTCGCGCTGAGCTCGCGACCCTTTCCTGGCCCGAGACTGTCGCGTGGCTAGGGAAACGACTGGCTACGGCGTTGGACTATGCGAATTCAAGGGGCGTCCTGCATCGTGACATCAAGCTCGCGAACGTGCTGCTCGCGCGCGATGGCACCCCCAAGCTCGCGGACTTCAACATCAGCTTCGCCCGCAACGTCTCGGGCGCGAGCCCGTTTGAATATTTCGGCGGCTCACTGTCCTACATGTCTCCCGAGCAGCTGATGGCTTCCCGGCGCGGGCACACGGCAGAGGCCGCAGACCTCGATACGCGCAGCGATATCTACTCTCTCGCGGTGGTGTTGTGGGAACTCCTGACCAGCATGAAGCCATTTGACGATTCCGCGGCGCGAGCCGCTCGGGCGGACTCCGCCGGATTCGTCGGCGACACCACCGCAGTCGACCTCATGTTGACTACCCGCGCAGAAGGAGTTTCGTCGGCGGCGCTCGCCCGCCTTCCCAGTGACTGTCCCGCCGCGCTGCGCCGAGTTCTGCTGAAGGCACTCAGTGCTGACCGTGATCAACGCTGGTCCTCCGGCGCTGATCTCGCCGAGCAGCTCCAGCTGTGCCTAGACCCGCACGCTCGCGACTTGGTGGATCCGCCGGCGCGCAGTTGGCGACTGCGGCTGCGGCCGTTCATTCTGCCGGTTAGTGCGCTGGCCATACTGATTCCCGTAATGCTGGCCGGCGCGTACAACATCCAGCACAATCAGCTGCTCATCGTCAGCCATCTTTCCGAGCAGGCTCAGGGTCGGTTTGTTCTGGTCACCACGCTGCTCAACCTGATTTTCTTTCCGCTCGGCGCTGCGGTGGTGGTCTATTGGTGTCGCTACGTCATCCTGGTCCCGCGGCGCCTGCGACTGGGGCCAGCACCGCCCGCAGAAACCTTGGCCCGAGCGCGCCATGACTGTCTCGTCATGGGTGATCGAGTGGTATTAGTCGTGTCTGGTTTGATTTTGGTGAGCGCGTTGACATTTCCGCTACTTATGCAATTTCTCGCGGGTGGAATCCCTGTCAGGTCGGCGATCCATTTCTTCGGGTCAATCACGGTGTGTGGCGCGATCGCGATCGCGTATCCGTTCTTCTTGCTCACCTTTTACATCGTGCGCAGCGTCTACCCGGAACTGGTCGCATACGGACAGACGAATGTGCGAGAGGCCGACCAACTACAAGGACTCCGCCGCCGACTGCCACGCTATTTGGCGGTCGCGGCCTCAGTGCCGTTGCTCGGCATTGTGGCCGTCAGCTTCCTGACCGCCCCCGAGATCGCCGCAGTCATCGTCCCGATCAGAGTGCTGTGTATTGGGGGCATTGCCGGGTTCGTGCTCGCGTATTGGCTGTCCCGGCAGATCGAATCCGACATTCGCGCGCTCGAGCGGGTGATCCGCCACCGAGCGCCAGACGAGCTTCCACATTCAATTCGCCGTGCGCGGCCACTCTGACGGACGAAGCATGTCCGCCAGTGCTTGGGCTGGCGGAGGACGCCGACGTCCCTGAACAAGAACACACACGGTCTCCGTACCGTCGCCCCTTGGCGCGACGAGGATGGGGGGTGCCTCGAAGACTGCGGATGCGGCGATCCCGATCAACAGTTTTCGGCAGAACCGGTCCTCCTGGGAAGCCGCACCCATCACCGTTCCGTCGCCATGTACCCACAGCAGCGCAGGGCCTGGTTCGGCACTATCGGCGGCACCGATGGTTCAGGACACCTGCATGATGTCCGTTGCGGCGTGGGAATTCACCGTCTCATCGATTCGACCGCTGTTGCTGGTGGCCGTCAATGGTGAGCATCCGTTCCGTCCAAGCCGCGGGGCAGATGCTCACCATTGACGACTTAATGACATTGCAGTCGAATAGCTTTCGCCCTGAAGATCGGAGGAGCTGTTGTACAGAGCTTTCATATCCCAGAGGACGGCGCTGACCCCGCCTTGTGCCAATGGGGGCACACGTGTCGATCTGCTGTAGCGAATGTCCACTCGACGTGCCATGCCGCCCAGAACTAGGCGCAAAGCCGGCCCATTCACAGGGTGCATTCGAGCAGACGCGGAACCAGTGCCCGCCAAACCGCGACACTGTCACACGCGCGTTCCTACCGGACGTCGCAAGACTGCACCGCGTTCTCGTGCTTCGGGCCCTACCATGCTCAGTACGCTGAGTAAGTCTTGTTTGTAGCGGTTAGCGTTAACCTCGACCAAGCAACAATCGGCTAGATTCGAGTGCGCTGATGTGACGGACAAAGTAGGCCCCAGATTTGAGTCGCTGATCGACAGGTGCGCGATGTTGCAGAGCAGATCATCTGTTAGACAGCAGATTTCACGTACGCTTCATCAAAGCGCTTCGAATTCAGTCCCGCCCCGGGATGGCGTTGAAGACGCCGCTACAGTTGGCAACAGATGAAGTTGTGCGAGATGCAGTTGTGCGACTCCCTTGCCCCTCATCGAGAGGGCCATCAGCGCCTGCTCACCACTTCCGCGGGTCACCAACTTCTAATCCGCATTGCGGCGTTGGCCGACACCGACAAGCACCCCCCATAGAATCGGATTGCGCAGCATCTTCATGGGTTACACACGACCATTCTCTGTCCATTCAGAAGAACGTCCATCTGCTCTGGCAGTTGGAGGCGGCCGTGCGAACACGGTGCTAGTGCGTCTCCGGGACTTGCCGGGATGTTGTCGAAAAAGACCGGAACGAATTTGAAGGCGTCCGTGAAGTCGTCGAGTCTGGTGAACGCACGGTCCATCGCGGTGTCGATATTCTGCTCATTCATCTCCTCGGGGAAATAACTGGGGTCAAGGAACCCGAAACCAGCCATGGGATAGACCGGGAATCCCATGTTCTCGATAAGCTTTACCGCCGCATTGGTGAACTCACGGCCATATAGTTGACCGTTGCGAAATTGATCCATCGCTTCTATGGCAGAGTCAATGGGTCTATTCACCCACCGAATAATCTGGATCAGATTCGCGGAATTTCCGCTCATGTGGCTGGCGAGCCCCGAGAGGTTATTCATCAATGTCGAGACAACTTCTTGGCGGTTCGACACGAAGTCGGTCAGTGTGCGAATGCTCTCCAGAAGAGGCTTCAGGCCGGTGCCGTCTCCAGACAGGTAGTTCTGTGCGTTCGCCGCGAAAGCATTGATGTCGTCGGGACTCAAGGTAGCGAATACAGGTTGCAATCCGTTGAACAACTCTGTGACATCCAGGGACGGCTGAGTCATCGTCGTGGGCACATCGGTGATGAGGTCGCCTGTCGAATATTGCTCCGCAGTGCCTACAGCATCGACGTACCGCAAGCCGGTGAGGGCCTGGAACTTGATCGCAAGCCGGGTCGCCGCTACAACGCCGTACCGGCTGTCGAGGGTGAAAGTAACGACGGCAACGCTTTGGCCATCGCGGCGCTTGAGATCAACAGTTTGCACTTTTCCGACGCGTGCCCCTCGTACGCGAACGTCGGCGTCGCGGTGCAATCCGGCGGCGTCGGTGAATTCGGCGGTGTATGACCGAAGCGGCGCATCTACAGGCTGGCGGATCACGTTAGAGATGAGGACAAGTAGGAAGACCGCGACGGCGGCTGCGATCGCGAGTCGCCACAGTGCAGATTTGGCGGTCATCACGGACCTCCGATCGCGTTGAGCGGAGCCGCTATTCCGGGAAGGCTGTCCAACACAATTCGCACCTGGAGAGCCCGCTGTTCTGGAGTTCCGCCGTACATCTTCTCCAGACGGGTGCGCATTTCCACCAGAAACTGCCCGGTGTCTTCGGGCCTGAGCAGTGGCGGCGCGACATCTGTCAACGCCTTGACCAAATCCGTCACAGGCAGCAGATCATTCATGTGATTCGACACGACTCGACCGACTGCGGCAAACAGACTGTACTGCGCCTCATCCACGACAGGTACAACCCTGTTCTGCCAGTAGTCTTCTGACACGTCTCCGAGGGAGATGCGTTGATAGTTGGTTGGAGTAATGAAGTTGTCGCCGGCCTGTACCAACGAGTTGACGAACCCCGGAAACGCCGCGCTGACTCCTGCCGTGTTGTTCAGCAGCTTCTCGGTCGACACCGTTTGTATCCGGGCCACCGCGCTGGAAGCGATCAGCATGGTCTCCACAAGGGGGTTCAGCGCATCGGTGTATCGCGTCGCCCATTCGATGACATGGATCAGCTGAGGGGTCACCACGCCGGTCGTGATTTGACCGAGTCTCGTCAGTAACGCCTGTAGCGCGAAGTTGCCTTCGGGACTGGTGATTACGTGATCCCCGTCCCGCAGCAATTGACCGCCCGCGCCGGCCTTGAGATTGATTCCGGTGACACCGAAGTAATTAATGGGCCGGAAGTCAATCTTCATTGTGTCCGTCAGCCCCTCCGTAGACCGAGCGTCCAGATCAGTCTTGAGGCGAACTCCTCCACCGGGCAGGCTCGAGATGTCCGTGACCTTGCCGACCCGAATCCCGTGCATGACAAGGGAAGTCCCCGATGTGACGCCTTCCCCCACATATGGCGTCTCGATCGTAATCGAGATATCGCTTTCGGCGGTGCCATTGAAGGGCTTGATCACCAGGTACAAAGTGGCGACGACAGTGAGGACCACTGTCAGCGCAATGCCAACACGGGTCAACGTCCGCGCTTCGGATTCCTCCGACGTGTTCAAAAGCATGTTATCGCCTAGCCTTTAAACACGAATTCGGGTCGAAGGCCCCACAGAGCCACTGTCATGAAGAAGTCAAGCACCATGATCGCGACGAGACTTGCCCGCACAGCGCGACCTGACGCGCGACCGACGCCGACGGGACCGCCGGTCACGAAGTATCCGTAATAGCAATGGATCACTGTCGCCGCAATGCAGAAGACAGTTGCCTTGATGATCGAGAACAGAAGGTCTGTCGGTGTAATGAACTGGAGCACATAATGTGTGTAGGTTCCGCCGGGCTGGTTGTGGAATTGCCGGATCACCAAGTCCATTACGTAAAATTGGCCGACCAGTGTCAACGCGTATCCGGGTATCACACAAAGCATTCCGCCGATCATGCGCGTGCCGACCACGAACGGTATTGGCATGAGACCCATGGATTCGATTGCATCGATTTCGTCGTTGATACGCATGGCACCGATTTCGGCAGTCATACGCGCGCCGGGTTGTGCCGTGAAGGCAATGCCCGCGGCGAGCGGTGCGAGCTCGCGAACACTTCCAATGCCCGCGGTGATTCCTGACAACGCCCCAAAGCCAATGATGTTCAGGACGGCGAAGGACTCGATCGCCAGCGAGGCGCCCAGCGTGACACCAAGTATCACCAGGACGCTGATCACGCCGCCGTCGACGATCAGCGAACCCCTGCCCCAGGCAAGGCTGTTCATCGCCCGCATGATCTCGCGCCGATATCGGCGAAGAGCGACAGGCAGCGTCCAGAACACCTGAAAGATGAAAACCATCCACTGTCCGGCTGTGCGAAACGCCTCGCGCACCGGAGCCACGGCGATCAGCCTGGCCGATAAAAGCCGGGAGGGACGACCGATACTCTGCTCCGTCGCCATCATGCGATCTCCGTCGGATAGAACATAGTTTGCAACTGTGTGATCGCCAGATTCGCAAGCATGATGCAAATGACGTTGATGACCACCGAAGAATTGACGGCGTCGGCGACACCGCGAGGTCCGCCCTTCGCCTCCATGCCTCGCAGCGACGAAACGATCCCAACGATGGCTGCGAAAACGGCAGTTTTACCCATGGCGAACCAGACATCGACCATTTTGGCGAACGTGCCAAACGACATCCAAAAGCTTCCCGGTGTCACGTCGCTCACGGTGACCGCGAGAACAAAGGTGGCTGCGGTCCCTGTTACGACGATGTAGACACAGAGAATCGGCGACAACAACAGGAGCCCCAAGAACCGGGGCACCACCAACTTGCGTACGGGGTCCACACCCATGACCCGCATCGCGTCGAGTTCTTCACGAACTGCGCGGGCCCCGAAGTCTGACGCAATGGCTGCTGCCGCCGCACCACCCATCAGCAGGCCGGCGGTGATCGGTGCGCCCTGCCGCACGACGGCGATCGCGCCCGCCGCGCCCACGAGCGAACTCGCTCCGACTTGGTTGACCAAACCCGACGTCACCACGGCGGCCATGGCGCCGAAGGGAATGGACATCAGCAGCGCCGGTGTCGCCGTGATGGTGAGCAGAGTCCACGCCTGCGTCAAGAGTTCTCGTACCGGGAGGCGCATGGTGACGGTGTCGGTCACGGAGTAACGCAACACGTCGGCGAAGAGCACGATAGCGCGACCGATCGTCGCCACGCTGCGCACCGGTGTCGTCGCCATCCGGTGCACTGTTTTGCGAGCGCGGCGCTCGCCCGCGGATTTCGCCTCCCGCTTTTCAGGAAGGGCGGACCGCGGTTGGCCTGGGTCGCTGATGACGCCGATAGTCATACTCGTCCCTCGGCAGGGCACGTCATCGTGTCACCCGATGTCGGTACGTAAGCGAATTTGATGGATTTGTAAGTCAGGTCGGTCTTCGCGCGAGGTCACTTCGGGCAGAACACCAAAGCTACGCTGATCGCCGTCGAGATTTTCCGCCGTCGTCGGCCTTAACTGGCAAGCAACTTCGGTCCTCGACGCCGCCGTAGTCATATCACCTCACTGTGAGTGCGCAGAGTCAGCCCTACGCTCGGCTTTGATTGTTGGGCTCAGCCTTAGGGCGGTCAATAGTGAGCATTCGTTCATCCAACTGGCGAGCCGAATCCGGTTATTTGACGTACAGCGCGGCGCAGCCAGTTAACGTTACTTGCGCCTAGACACCCGGTGCTGCGAGCGAACCGAATCATCCGATGTGCCCAGAGCGCACAAGCGCTCACTCTGAAGTGGTCACGCGTCACGCTGGGCGGTGAAGTAACCATATTCACAACGACACCGAGTTCTGAACGCTTCGGCCCGTTGTCAGCCGATTCCAGCGACGCAATGGATACCCCCATTCAAGCCCCAAACTTGGCCTATTCAGTACGAGTGGCGGATTTCGTTCCCGCTGCCAAGGACGGGACACCGGAATCCGAACCGCGATACCTACGGACGAGCAATGCACCGCGCGACGTTGCAAATCTGCAAGTTTGCCTGGCTATTTCGCGCAGGCGTTTTGAGTACATCGAGCAGCAGGACCAGCTTTACCAGATCAGTTCCGCGGTAGCGGGTTTGGGAAATCAGAACCCGCGGCAGCGCTTCAATCATCTGCGCGGCAAGGACGCGGTAGTGCGCCAGCGACGACTCGGAATCGAATTCGCGCGGCCCACTGCGATATCGATGACGCGCGCAGTAACGACAGTTTCTGGTCATCACCCACCGCGACTAGGAGTCCCTCGTCGACCACGTGTGGACTGAGTTCAAAAGGTGTTCATCAAGCTCGATGACCGCTACGGCCCGGATCTGGCGGCGCAGTTCCTGGTGTCTGATTTGCGTCCGGTCGTCAAGTGAGGGCACTACACCCGGGGGTGTTTGTCTATGTCGTTACACGCTCGACAGTCACGTAAGTTGCATTCAGCGCCGGTATCTGGCTGAACGGGTCGAGCTCGGCGTTCGAAACCAGAAGGTTGCGGTTAGAGCCGAGCTGCTCGGGCGGCCTCGCCCCGGTCGGGTCGAAAACCCGAGAGCCCCATCCGTGCTCGCTGGCGACGATGCCTGGGCGCATTGTGTCCGAGACTCTCGCTGGAGCGACGAAACTGTTGACGGCACTCCGCACGCGGACAGTATCCCCGTCGCCGATACCGTTCGCTTCTGCGTCGGACGTGTGAATTTCGACCACGTTGGTCCGGGCCCGGCGGTGCAAGCCGGGAGTTTCATTGAGAAAGGAATTCATCGACTCGAGTCTGCGTCGGCCAATCATCAGCAGTGGATACTCCGGCGGCGGGCAGGGCGCCGATAAGCCGCACACGCGGCGGGTCTCGTTCAGTAGGTCGGGATCAGCCAGATTGACGACTTTATCCGGAGTGCGCAGAACCGATCCCAGTCGGCCGTACTCCTTCTCGGCGTACACCCAGCCGTGAGGATGTTCCAGTATGTCTTTCCATTTTAAGCGTCGCCCCGATATGACCAGGGCCCGCTCGATCCATTCCGGACGGAACGCGAGCGCGGACCTTCCGGTGATCTTTGCCAGCAGACGGGTGGCCCGGATGAAGGAGTTGACGCCTCTGATGCCGAACATGGGGCGGCGCATCGCCATTGCGAGGTCGACGAAGATCTCCCACTCGTCCCGGCACCCCGACGGTGCGTTCACCGCCTTGCGGCCGTACTGGACATACGGCTCGTCGTAAACCGTATGGATAAGGGCGTGCAGCTCGCTGCGCTCGAGCCAATGCATACCGGGCAGGATCCAATCGGCGTGACGATGGCTCTCACGCTGGACTAGATCGACGGCAACCAGCAGATCGAGCGAGGCCAAAGCTTGATCGAGCGCGGCCCCGTCCGGCCCAGACACAACGGGGTTGCCCGCCACTATGAACACCGCCCTTATCTGGCCCGGCCCCGGCGTCGTGATCTCGTCAGGGAGTTCAGCTAAGGAATGGAACCCGGCCACCGGCTCGAGACCGCGGAGCCGGCTGCGATGCGAGCTCGGCGGCGTGAACCTGCCCCACAGACCTGCCACGTCGACGTAGCTCCGCTCAAACCGGCGGCCGCCCGGGACATCTATCCGGCCCGTCAGGTGGTTCAAGACAAGCGACAACCATTCCGCGATGGTTCCGGTCGCCGTCTGCGACACGCCCGTGCGGGCGACACACATTGCCGTTCGAGCGGAGGCGAACCGTCTTGCGATCTCGGCGATGAGTCCCGCGCTGACCCCGGCGTGTTCCGCGAGGTGCTCCAGATCAACCGCTTCGACCAGTTCCGTGAGTTCGGCGACTCCGGTGATCTTCGGGCGCACGTCTTTGGCGACCCAGCCGTTTTGCAGCACGAGCTTGACGATGCCGAGAAGGAACGCCCAGTCTCCGCCGGGTCGAATCGGCACATGCGTAGTCGCGCTTTCGGCCGACTCGGTGCGACGAGGATCCACAACGATCAGATCGGCGCCGCGAGCTTGCGCGTCGAGGACACGGGCCCAGCCATTCGGCACGAAATCAGCCCAGAGCATCTTGCTGACAGCGGGATTGGTGCCGAGGAGGAGAAAACAATCACACTGGTCCACATCGGGGATCAGCGAGACGAGCGGTGACCCGTAGAGCTTCTCACTCACCACGTGCACGCTGTTATGGTCGACCGAGCCGACCCAGAATCGGTTTCCTGTCCCGATGGCATCCAGTAAACCCGGGAAGAAGATCGAGGTGGCCATCGAGGTTCCCGAGGGGTTGCCGTGATAAGAGCCGACCGCGTCGGGGCCGTGTTCTTCGATGATCCGGTTGACGCGGCTGGCGATGTCTCCGATGGCCTGCTCCCACGTCGCCGGCTCATAATGGTCACCGACACGGCGCATGGGCTGGACCACCCGACGCGGGTGGCGGACAAGTTCTCCCGCCGTTCGCCCCTTCGCGCAGAAATCCTTCCAGGTGTATGGATTCTCCTTGTCGGGGCCTATTCGCAAGATTGAGTTGGTGGCGTCGTCGACCGTGACTTTCAGCCCACAGCTCGAAAGACAGATTCGGCAGTGCGTGACTACTGTCCGCTCATGCGACTCCCCCGCGTGGCGTGGGATGACTCCGCCGGCAGAATTCTGCTCGTCGTCGACAAGTGACCGCCGGTGTCGCTTCCGGATGACTGACCTGCCGGGAAGATCCATCGATTTTCCTCCCGCGCACGTTCACCGGGGTTGAACAGCCTCAGTATCTGACACGTACTAATTTCCACGCTAGCTCTTCGCCGCCGGTCGTCAATCGTGAGCATTCGTTCCTCAAGGGAATAGCGTCCCATTCGGTGAGGTTGTCCCGGTCTTCGTGGAATTTGAGGTGGCGGTCCCTCACCTGATGCCCGCCAGATGGTAGGTCTTCGGGTGAACGACCAAGTACACCTCGAAGAAGGAGTAAGGGACCGCCATGAAGACCG
>NZ_NVQE01000085.1 GCF_002591975.1 Mycobacterium neglectum
TCGGGGGGTGATAGGGAAAGGGGACTCGGCGTCCCCCTCACCGGCAGCCCCGCCCCCGCCTCCGGAGCTGGAGCTGGAGCTACTGCTGCCGCCGCTCGAGGACGACGCCTGCGACGCGGTATATGCGCCGATCGACGATGACAATGCCGACTCGAAACTGTCGAAGTCCGGTCCACCGGAGCCTCCGACGAAACCCGAACTCCTCGACGAGGACGAGTCGTACCAATCAGGTTGCGGTGCAACCGTACCCGTCGTCGTCTCGTATTTCTTCGCCCACAGTGCGGCGGCACCGGCGGCGACCGCGAACGGGACGTACGCCGAGTAGAGGTCCTTGCGGGCCCCGAAGTCAAAGCGTGTCTCGGCTGAATCCGTGGTCAGCATCCGGTGGAATCCGCCTGCGCGCGACCATAGTTCACGGCCGCTTTCGGTGCGCCGGGAGCCCACACCGTCCTTCCAGGACGCCGCGGAGAACAGGAAGAATGCCGCGAAGGGCAGCGCCCACATGGTCGTCGGAAATCCCCATCGGAAGAAGCCGAAAAGCATCAGGATGAAGGCGACCGCGTTGGCCGTGCGCACCCACAGTTCCTTCTTGCGCTTGACCATCAGCCCGTCGTCGAACGCCCACTTCTGCACCGCGGCGTTCATATCCGTCTTGGCCTTGTTGAGCTTTTTCCCCGCTGAGACGGTCTTCTTGGCCTCGAACTCTCTGCCGGGACCCATCACGTTGAGCGCCGACGCCACGGCCACACTTACGCTGTCGACGTCGGCCCACGGCCCCCAGTCTTTGACCTTGCTTTTGAGGGTCCACTGCTTTTCGTTGACTTGCCGCATATCGATCAGACCGCGTTCGGCGAGATAGAAAAGCGTGGCGGTCAGGCCATTTTTCGGCACGCTCTCGGTACGGATGTATTCGGTCTGCACCGGGCCCAGTCCCGGCGGCGGAGCGTACTGCAGCGGGAATCCGGGCGAAGGCTCAACGGTGGTGCGGTAGTAGAAAATTGCGCCGAGTCCGGCCGCCACGGTGAGTGCGAGCACCCACAGCACGCCCCCCACAGACTGGCCGAGCACCCGGTCCCACGCGAACGACCACGGCACCTCATCTCGTGGCGGGGTCGGCACATCGACACCGGCACGCAGCGTCACCGGGGTCCGTGGCGCCAGATTCGTCGCCGACAGGTCGACCCTGTTGCCGCTGACGGAGAGATCTTCGCAGGCCCGACCGACGCCGAAGCCCACGGAGCACTGCGCGCGGCCGATCTCACCGGGCATCGTGACCGAGATGTCGGCACGCTCGATCTCGTTGTTCCACGCCTGCGCGATGACGTTCCAGTAGAAGACGGATTGAGATTCGGCCGCTTCGCCGGTCGAGTCGGCGAACGTCCTGTCAGCGCCTGTCTTCGCGGGATCGAGGACGCCTTCGATGTTGTAGCGGATCTCGAAGACATGCGTGCCGTAGCTGAGATATTCGTCCGGATCGCCGATCTTCGCGACCAGGAATCGCTCACCGCCCTCCCAAAGCATCTGGTACGGCGCCGGCTGGCCGTCGAGCAGGATCGAGGTGACCTCCGGTGTCTGCCGCACCCCCGGATCGTTCTGGTTGTCGACGGCCCAGTACTTGAAGAGCCCGTGGCGACCGCTGGGGAACTCGGCGGTGATCGTCTCCACCGCATCGAGGCGCCCGCCTGCGCTGACGATGAGATCGACGTCGTAGTTGCTGAAGACCACCGGGTCATAGGCGTTGGAAGCCTCGGACGACGGGCGGATCACCACCGGCCACAGCACCCCAACGGCGATGAGCGCCAACGGAATCAACATCCGAAAGAAGCGCCGCACGCCAACCTCCTGTCCGCAGCAGCCAAGCTGCCCGCATTACCCTATGTGCAAGGGGTCGATTTGCACACGAACTGGCTCGTGATCGCGCCTCGCGCTGAGGACGCCCGCGGCGCGTCGCAGCGCCGCCGCGAGCGGTAACCCGGCATCGCGCGGCACGCGCACCAGCATCCGATTGACCGGCTTCTCCGGGGGTGTACCGGGCGGTCGACGTGCGCCGGGTGGCAGGTCGACGGGTCCCAGCAGGTCGGCATTATCCGGGAGTTCGGCGGTTTCGATCATCGCGCGCACGGCGTCGGGTGCACCGTCGATGGCCGCCATGTGCACCGCAGGCGGCAGGCCGACCTCTGCGCGGGAATCGAGTTCGGCATCGGCATGACCGACGGGGTCCCAGCGGATCAGCGACTGCACGGTGGGGATCGACGACTCACCGACCACCGCGACCACCCCGCCGTCGGCGCGGCTGCGGACCAGTGCGGCGGCCGCCATCCAGCGGCGCAGCGCATCCTCGGATGCCCGGAGGTCCTGGCGCCCGAGCAACGCCCAGGTATCGAGGAGCATGGCCGCTCCGTAGCCGCCGGCCGCGACCGGTTCCGCACCCGGTGTCGACACCACGACGGCGGGTTCTGCGGGCACCGAGGCGACCATCGCGTCACCGCCCGACGTCACGACGTTGACGCCGGGGAACGCCCGACCCAGTTCTTCGGCAGTGCGACGGGCTCCGACGACGACGGCGCGCACGGCGTCGGAGCCGCATCGGGTGCAGCGCAGTGCGGGTTCGGCGCGTCCGCACCACCGGCACACCGCGCCCGCGGTGTCCCGTGCAGGCAGCGACAAAGGACCGGTGCAATGCCGACAGCGGGCGATTGTGCGGCAGCGGTTGCATGCCAGCGCGGGCACGTAGCCGCGGCGGGGTACCTGGACGAGCACGGGCAGACCGGCCTTCAGTGCCGCGCCCGCGGCGTGCAAGGCCATCGAGGGAAGCCGGGCCGTCCGCGCAGCGGCGTCTCGTTCCTGCGCGAATCCACTGTCCTCGAGCGCGACCACGCGCGGCGACCGTGCACGCACCTCCTGCCGGGTGGCCACCAGATCGTGCGCCCAGCCACTGCGCACCAGCGCTTGGGCTTCAGCGGTTCGCGCATAACCGCCGATCAGCGATGCACAGCGCAACTGGTGGGCGCGCAGCATCGCCACCTCCCTGGCGTGCGGGTAGGGCGCGCGGGGCTCGGCGAGCGTGTCGTCACCGTCGTCCCACACCATCACCAGCCCGAGATCCGCCACGGGCGCGAACACCGCGCTGCGGGTCCCGATGACGATCCGGGCCGCGCCGCGCAGCACCGAGAGCCACCGCCGGTAGCGCTGTGCGGGGCCAAGACCCGCTGACAACGCCACCACATGTGATGCGTCGACAAGTCCGACCGCAGCGGCGTGCACCGCGTCCACGTCGCGCTGGTCGGGCACGACCACCAAGACACCGCGGCCGGAGTTCGCCGTGACCGCGGCCACTTCCGCGAGACGATCGGCCCAGCACTCCCCGGGCAGCGCCTGCCACACCGCGCGGGCAGCACGTCCTTCGTGCAGCGCAGCGACGTACTGCTCGCCGCCCCGGTATGCCGTCCACGCCACCGCCCCCACGGGTTCGGCGGTCAACGGCGTCAGCACGGGTGGGCTCTGCTTCTCGACGCTGGCATGTCGCGGCGGGACGGCGAGCCGCAGCACGTCCGCTCGGGTGCCGGCATACCGCGCGGCGACGGCGTCGGCGAGCCTGCGGATGTCGGGCGTGAGGACCGGCTCAGCCGACACGACGCGGTCCAACCAGCCGAGTTTTCCGACATGGTCGGTATCTGAACGTCTTTCGAGGACAAACGCGTCGACCAGCCGGCCGTGGAACCGCACCCGCACCCGCACGCCTGGCTGCGCGTCGTCGGACTGGTCTGCGGAGACCAGGTAGTCGAACTCGCGGTCGAGGTGCGGAACCGACAGCATCGGCAGCACGCGCACAATCGGCTCGTGCTCGGCCTGCTGCCGGGCGGCGCCCGGCCGAGCCGGGCCTTTCAGCTCCGTCACCACCTATGCAGATGTAGCAGACCGTGCCGACGACACAGACGGCTCTGTTGCGCGGCCGAAGAAGAAGCCGGCCGTGATGAGCAGCAGCGACGTCGCATACGCCCACCAGATGGGCACGGCGAGCACTTCGTTTCCCAAGACGAACTTGGAGACGCCGATCATCCCGTCAGACACTGCGAAGCACACCGCACCCAGCGCGGTCCACGGCGTCGGCAGCCGCGCCATCAGCGCGGTACACACCATGGCGCCGAGTACCGCGATGTAGAGAGTGACCGGAACGGCCATCCCCTCGGCGATCAGCCGCGGCCAGAACCACACCAACAGCGCGATGCAGGCCAGCACGGTGATCGCCGCGGCCGCCAGTCGGAGCGCCGACCGGGCCGCCAGCGGAAGCAGCGCGGCCAGGAAACACAGATGCGCGACCAGGAACGCGCCGAGACCGAACACGAACGACGGCTCCCACCACGGCATCGCCAGCAGAAAGTCGCCGGCGGCCGAGAACAGCAGCGCGGCGAGCAGCCAGCGACGCTCGCGAACGATGGGATGCGTCAGCGCGGCGAAAGCGAGCAGCACTGCCGTCGCGGCCTTGACCGCGGGTTGCAGCGCGAACTGCCCGGTCAGCTCGGCACCCGCCGGTAATCTGACCGCCGTCGCGATCAGAAATGTTCCGTAACAGGCGCCGACGACCGCGGCCGTCACCCACAGCAGCCTGGTGCGCGGGTGTGCGTACCGTGTCCCCATGCCAGTCGCTGAAGACAAGCCGGCCGTCGACGCCATCCTGCTGAAGGTAATGGAAGCCGTCCCGTTTCAGTTGACAACTGACGGAGGCGTTGAAGGCGCGCGCCAGAGGTTCCGCGATCTGCCCCGCGCCGAGGTCCATTGCGAGGTGCGCAGCATCGACGGCGTCATCGATGGCCCCGGCGGTCCGATTCCGATCCGGGTGTACCGGCCGGCGGCCGAGCGCGAGACGTTGTCGTTGCCGGTGGTGGTGTTCATCCACGGTGGCGGATGGTCGGTGGGCGATCTGGACACCTATGACGGCTTCGCACGTCGTCACGTGGTGGGCGCGGATGCGATCGTGGTGTCGATCCAATACCGGCTGGCGCCCGAGCACCCCTACCCCGCCGCCGTCGACGACGCCTGGGCGGCAACGCAATGGGTGGCCGCCCACGCCGCGGAGTTGGGCGGCGACCCGGATCGACTGGCCGTCGCCGGTGACTCCGCGGGCGGCAATCTGGCCGCGGTGGTCTCGCAGTTGGCGCGCGACGCCGGCGGGCCACGAATTCGGTTTCAGCTGTTGTGGTATCCGGCGACGACCTTCGATACCTCCCTTCCGTCATTCACCGAGAATGCGAACGCGCCGATCCTCGACACCGACGGATGCAAGGGCTGCACCCGTTGGTATATCGGCGATCTCGACTTATCCGACATGCCGCCAACACTGGCACCCGCCCGCGCCGCGGACCTGACGGGATTGCCGCAGGCCTATATCGCTGTCGCGGGCCACGATCCGCTGCGCGACGACGGCGTGCGGTATGCCGAACTGCTGTCCGCGGCGGGCGTACCCGTCGAGTTGCACAATGCCGAGACGCTTGTCCACGGCTACGCCGGGTACGACGGAGTGGTGCCCGCGGCGACCGAGGCAGTCGAGAGCGGCCTGTCCGCCCTGCGGTCTGCGCTGCACTCGCCGTGACGTGGTAGAACCGAAGCAACGCAACGACGGGAGGCTCTATGACAGCGCCCCATTACGACACCGTCATCGTCGGCGCCGGTTTCTCCGGTATCGGCACCGCGATCAAACTCGACAAGGCGCAGATGGGCAACTATCTCGTGATCGAGGCAGGTGACGGGCCGGGAGGGACCTGGCACTGGAACACGTATCCCGGTATTGCCGTGGACATCCCGTCGTTCTCCTACCAGTTCAGCTTCGAAAGAACCCGAACTGGACGCGCACCTATGCCAAGGGCCGGGAACTGAAGGCGTATGCAGAGCGCTGTGTCGACAAGTACGGCCTGCGAAACCGGATCCGGTTCAACACCAAGGTGCTCGGAGCGGCCTTCCTCGATGACGAGAACCTTTGGCGCGTCGACCTCGACACCGGCGACGCGGTCACCGCCAGGTTCCTCGTCAACGCCAGCGGCGTTCTGATCACCCCCAACATGCCCGACATCGACGGCGTCGACTCATTCGCGGGCGTGACGATGCACACCGCTCGGTGGGACCACGAGCAAGACCTCACAAACAAGCGGGTCGCGATCATCGGTACGGGTGCCTCGGCTGTTCAGGTCATCCCCGAAATCGCACCGATCGTGGAGCACCTCACGGTTTTTCAGCGCACACCCATCTGGTGCCTGCCCAAACCCGACGCGCCGCTGTCACCGACGACCCGGCGGCTGATGCGGCTCCCCGGAGGTCACGCTGTGCAGCGCGCCCTCAGCCAGGCCTACGTCGAACTCACCTTCACGCTGCCCGCGCAGTACTTCACTCTCAATCCGATGGCCAAGAACATGTCGAAGTTCGGCGAGTCGTACCTGCGCAAGCAGGTCCGCGACCCCGAGGTGCGCGACAAGCTCACCCCCCGTTACGCCGTCGGCTGTAAGCGACCCGGCTTCCACAACACATATCTCGCGACGTTCAACCGCGACAACGTCGAATTGGTGACCGAGCCGATCGAGAAGATCACCGGGTCGGGCGTTGCGACCGTCGACGGCGAGACCCGCGACGTCGACGTGCTCATTCTGGCGACCGGTTTCAAGGTGATGGATGTCGACGACAACCCCACCTTTCCGCTGACCGGGTCGGACGCCCGGTCGTGGAGCGAGCACTTCAGTGAGCGCCGGCTCCAGTCCTACGAGGGCGTCGCAGTGCCCGGCTTTCCGAATTTCTTCACGGTATTCGGCCCCTACGGGTACGTCGGAAATTCGTACTTCGCGCTGATCGAAACGCAGACACATCACATCGTGCGCTGTCTCAAGCACGCTCAACGCAAGCGGGCCCGCCGCGTCGAGGTCAAACAGGAAGCCAACGATCGCTACTTCGCCGAGATGATGCGCAAGCGGCACCGGCAGATCTTTTGGCAGGACACCTGCAAGGACGCCAGGAGCTACTACTTCGACAGGAACGGCGACGTGCCGCTGCGGTCGGCCAGCACGCTCCACACGTACTGGCGGGCCCGCCGTTTCCCGCTCGACGATTACGAGTTCAGCTCTTGACGGTTGGCGGTTCCAACTCCTCGACCATGTCGCGGGCCACGTCGAGGGTGTCCAGATTGTGCGTGAGCGTCACCTGCGTCGCAGCCTCGACATCTCCGCAGCGATACGCGCGCAGGATCTCGACATGGTCGTCGTCGCCGCGGGCGCGCCGCTCGGCGTCGCCGCTGATGGACATCCCGACGTAGAGCGATGACAGATCGGCGAGCCGCGCGAGCAGCTCGTAGACCTTCGGGCGGCGACTGGCCACGTAGAAGATCTTGTGGAACTCGCGGTTGAGCTCGACCCATGCGATCGGGTCGGTGGCGGATTCCATTTGGCGGGCAAGCTCTTCGGCCGCGTCGAGCTCTTCGGTAGTGATGTTCTTGACGCCCTCGCGCACGGCCAGCGGAATCAACACGGACCTCAGCTCGTAGACATCCTCCAGTTCCGCGCGCGAGGTCTTGTGCACGGTCGCTCCCTGAAACGGGCTGTAGTCGACCAGGCCTTCCGACATCAGATTTCGCAGCGCCTCACGCACCGGCGTGACGCTGACCGCCAGGCGCTGAGCAAGTTCGGCCTGCACCAGGCGAGTCCCGCCGGCGAGCTCGCCGGAGATGATCGCCTCGCGAAGGCGATCGGTCACGGTGTTGTAGGCCGTATGGATCGGACTGGGGCCGAGTGACCCGAGTTGATCGGCCGATGCGGTCGACAGCGCGTTCTCCTCTCGAATTCGAACGACGAGAACAATTTACTGCAAAGAAACACACGATGTATCAAACCTGAGGTTTCATATATGAAACCTCAACCTCTGGAGGCACGCGCATGACATCCCGACTGTCCCGAAACAGACTCACCCTGATCGCCGCGGGGCTCATCGCGAGCCTCGCTCTCACCTCCTGCGGCGGCAGCGGCGAGACCGCCCCGTCCGACGACGCGGCGCCGGTGGTGCGACTGCAGGGGCTCGAAGGCGGACTGAGCTCGATGGCGCTGAAGATCATCAAGGACCAGGGCTTCGACAAAGCCAACGGGTTCACGGCCGAGAACTTCGAGGTCTCCGGTGACGCGTCGGTGCAGTTTTTCCTGCAGGGTGACGCCGACGTCTCGTTCGACGGCGACCCGTTGACCGCGGCGCTACTGCGCAGCCAGGGCAATGACGTCACCACCTACTTCCCGATGGCCGTGCAGGATGTCGCGATGGTCGTGAAGGGCGACTCGCCGTACCAGAACGAACAGGACCTGATCGGTAAGCGCGTCGGACACGACGGCCTCGACTCCGGCAGCATGACGGCGGCGGTGGTCATGCTCAACGATTTCGCCGACCTGAATATCGAGGAGCAGTACGACCTGCAACTCACCCAAGAGGCCGCGTTGCTGCGTCTGCTCGACCGTGGTGACCTGGAGGCTGTGTTCACCGCCGAGCCCAACACCATCATCGCGGCCAAGGAGTACGGCATGCGGCCGGTATGGGGCCCCGGCTGGCAGGAATGGGAAGCCGCTGCCGGCGGACGGTCGTGGAACATCACCGCGATGGCGCACGACAGTTGGATCAAGGAGAATCCCGAGCTGGCTGCGGGCGTGCAGAGAGCCTGGAACAACGCGTACGACTGGATCGTCGCCGACCCGTCGCGGGTGACCAGCGGCGAGCTCGGCGAGCTCATCGGCATCGAGAGCGAGGACGTCGCAGCCGGTTTCGAAGAGATGATCCGGACAAGTGAGTACTTCACCAAGCGATGGACCGATGAAGATGTCGCGGCGGCCGAGTCGTTCATTCAGAAGGCTGCGGCAGCCGGTCTGGGCGGACTCACCGAGGCGCCGCAAGGAGCCGTCACCCGGTTGCCGGAATCCAGTGAATAACGCTCGATGAAAGCTGCCGACCGTCCGCTGCCCCCAGCGTCTCGGGGGGCTCTCATCGTCGGCGCAGCTGCGGTACTGCTACTGGTCTGGCAGTTGTTCTGGGCCGCAACCGATTTCCTGCCACCTCCGCTGCGAACGCTGGAAACCGCCGGCGAGCTCCTGGCCGATCCGGCCACGTACGAGGACCTCGGCGCCACCCGAGGTGCCTCACCTAATTGTGAGCGCGAAGGGTGAGCTGGTGCCTCACGCATAATGAGCGCGTGGGGGCTTGCGTTACTTCGCCGTGGCCAATCGGTTGATTGACGGTTGCAATGCTTCCAGGTCG
>NZ_NVQE01000086.1 GCF_002591975.1 Mycobacterium neglectum
TTGCACACAGACACCTCTGCCTGACAGAGACGCACAAGAGGTAGCGTCGGACGCGCCAGATGAGTAGAAGGTACAGGACCGTGACCGTGACCCAGGAGCCGGAGCCGCCGCCACCTCCGCCGCCTGCCGAGGTCCCACCGCCACCACCGGAGACTGCGGCGCCGCCACCGCCTGCCACGACTCGCGCGGGGCCTCGCCAGGTCACGTACTCGGTGACCGGAACCAAGGCGCCGGGAGACATCATCACGGTCACCTACATCGACGCGTCCGGCCGCAGTCGCACGCAACGAAACGTCTACATCCCGTGGTCGCTGACCGTGACACCCATTTCGCAGTCCGAGGTGGGCTCCGTGCAGGCCTCCAGTCTGTTCCTGGTAAGCAGGCTCAACTGCTCGATCACGACCAGCGACGGCACGGTGCTGTCGTCGAATACCAACAACTCCGCACAGACAGCCTGCTGATGCCAAATACGACTGATTCCGCGGCGAGCCCGCGGGTGCGCCAGGGTCTCGACCCGGGCGAGTTCGACCGCACCGACCGGATCCTGCTCGGCACCTGCGCGGGGATATGGCTCATAGCGCTGGGCACCGCCGTCGCAGCCATCGTGGCCCTGGTCGACCTCGGCGGCGGTCAGCAGGAAGCGTCGGGCGGTTCGGGGACCCCCTGGCTGCTGTACATCGTCATCGCGGTGTCGGCCGCGGTGATCATCGGCGCAGTGCCGCTACTGATTCGGGCCCGCCGCGACGCGATGGCCGATGCTGAACCGCCCATCCGGTCCGATCCACGACAAGCACCGGGGCGACGGCAGGAGACCGCACGCGGCGAGGCGGCACAGACCGAGAAGTTGCGGATCTCGGGGGCGTCGGCAGGCCGGATCCACGCCGGCCCGGGTTACGCGGCGGCGGTCACGCACAGCACGTCGATGCCGGCCCCACTCGTGGCCGCCATCGACCAGGTATGGCTGCGCTGCGCGGTATTGATCGCGTGTGCGATCGGCATCGCCATGGTGGCGATAGGCGTGGCAACCTACTTGATGGCGGTCGAAAGCGACGTTGCCGCGTGGGTGCTCTTCGCACTCAGTGGGCTCATCACGCTGGCAATGCCGGCGATTCCGTGGTTCTACCTGCGTGAGTTGCGCGCCCTGCTCGAGCACCACAGCGCGTAACTCGTCGTCGGCCAGCCAACCGGCTCAGTGATGCCCGTTCGTCTGCCCGTTTGACGAGCCATTCGAAGACCCGTTTTCCGAGCCGTTGCGGTCCTGGTGCTCGCGTAATGCGGTGAGCGACTTGCGTTCCGCGGCATGTGCGGCCTCCACGAGCTGCTCGTTCTCCGACAACGGATCGGCGGTGAGGAAGCTGCCCGAGCCAGGAGCGCCCGCATAGCCGAGCTTGTTCATCCGCTTCGGAACCGCTGCACCCTGGTATTCCAACGGAAGTGGGTGACCGTGATCGTCGACAGGGCCGAGCGGCTGGTGCAGCTCGATGTACGCGCCGTGCGGCAGCCGCTTGATGATGCCGGTCTCGATGCCGTGCTCGAGCACCGCGCGGTCGCTGCGCTGCAGTCCGATGGCCCACCGGTAGGCGATGTAGTAGACGATCGCAGGCACGACCACCATGCCGATGCGTCCGATCCAGGTCGTCGCGTTGAGCGAGATGTGGAACTTGTACGCGATGACATCGTTCATCGCCGACAGCGTCAGCACCATGTAGAACGCAATCGCCATAGCGCCGATTGCCGTGCGCACCGGTGCATCCCGAGGACGCTGCAGCAGATTGTGGTGGGCGGTATCGCCGGTGAACTTCTTCTCGAGGAACGGCCAGGCTGGCAACAGCATGAAGACCAGCCCCATGATCAGCGCCACCCAGACCGGCGCAGGCACGGTGTGGCCGAGGAAGTACAACTCCCAGGCGGGGAAGATTCGCGCCAAGCCTTCTGTCCACATCATGTAGAAGTCAGGCTGGCTGCCTGCCGACACGTGTGACGGTCTGTACGGACCCAATTGCCAGATCGGGTTGATCTGTAACAATCCGCCCATCAGGCCGAGGATGCCGACGGTCATCGCGAAGAACGCGCCGGACTTGACCGCGAACACCGGCATGACCCGCACACCGACGACGTTTGTCTCGGTGCGCCCGGGGCCGGGGAACTGGGTGTGCTTCTGGAACCACACCAGTGCGAGGTGAATTCCGATGAGCGCCAGGATGATCCCTGGAATCAGCAGGATGTGCAGTGCATACATTCGCGGGAGCCAGTAGCCGTCCTGCGCGCACTGATATCCGACACCGCCGCACGGGAAGTCGCCGCCGAACAGCGCCCAGTGCAGCCACGTGCCGATCACCGGCATGCCAAGGGTGATGGAGCTCAGCGCCGCCCGCAGGCCGATGCCGGAGAGCAGGTCGTCGGGCAGTGAGTAACCGAAGTAGCCCTCGAACATCGCCAGGATCAGGAGCAGCGAGCCGATGATCCAGTTCGCCTCGCGTGGGCGGCGGAACGCACCGGTGAAGAAGATGCGGGCGAGATGCACCATGATCGACGCGGCGAACAACAACGCCGCCCAGTGGTGGACCTGACGGACGAACAGGCCGCCCCGCACTTCGAAGCTGATGTCGAGCGTCGATGCGTAGGCCTTGGACATCTCGATACCGCGCAGTGGTTGATACACGCCCTCGTAAACGATTTCGGCCATCGAGGGATCGAAGAACAGGCTCAGGTACACGCCGGTGAGCAACAGCACGATGAAGCTGTAGAGGGCGATTTCACCCAGCAGGAACGACCAATGGGTCGGGAACACCTTGTTGAGCTGCCGGCGTACGGCAGCCGACGGGTGGTAGCGCGAATCGATTGCGTTGCCCTGGCTGGCCGCTATCTCGGCCATGCTTGGCGGTTTTGGCAGTGTCGGACTCAATTTGTTTGCTCCCAGAATGCCGGGCCGACGGGTTGGATGAAGTCCCCGTTGGCGACCAGGTAGCCGTCCTGATCAATGGTGATGGGCAACTGCGCCAGCGCGCGCGCAGCCGGGCCGAATATGGGTTTGGCAAAGTGCAGCGCATCGAACTGCGACTGGTGGCACGGGCAAAGGATGCGATAGGTCTGCTGCTCGTAGAGCGACGAGGGGCAGCCCAGGTGTGAACACACCTTGGTGTACGCGAACAGGTCGCCGAAGTTGAAGCTCTCCTGGTGCTTGCGCTTGACCACCCTCGGCAGGTCGGCCGGCTTGATGCGGATCAGCATGACGGGATTGCGCACACCCATGGTGATTTCGGCAAGTCGGTGGTGTGACGCCGTGGTCGTACCGTCTCCGTCGGATTCGCGCCACGGGAACACGGTCTCCATACCGCCTGCGTCGATGTCCTCGGGGCGCATCTTGGCGTAGGTTCCGTTGCCGGTCGCGCGCGCGAGGAATATGGTCTCGCCCTTGAACCGCGGGGTCCACCCAGAAGTCCACAGCACGGCCTTCAAGCCGTCGGCGGTCTGCACCACCGGCTTCCACGGATTCTTGATCAGACCACCGGCGAACGCCACCAGCGTGCCAAGGCCGAACGCGCCGAGCCCCACTCCGAGCGACAGGCCAATCAGCTTGCGCCGCTTCAGTGTCGACGATTCGAGCGCATCAGAAAGATTGGCTACCACCGTCTTTCGCTGAAGCTCGGGGGAGCTGCCGTCGTGGCGGTCCTGTATCGAGATTTCCTCGGGGATGAACTTCTTCTGATACAGCACCGCCCCGATCCCGATGGCCAGGATCGACAACCCGAACGTCAATCCGTACATGGGTGTGGCGAGGTCGTACCAAAGGTGGTCGGGCTCGGCTCCGCTGCGGTACTCCCACGGCCAGAACAGGAAGACCACGAGCAGCGCCAGACCCGAAATGCCGCCCAGCATCAGCCAATACGCCACCACCCGTTCGGCGCGCTTCTCGGCCTTGGTGCCTGGAACGGGCCAACGTTCGTCCTTGTAGACGATCTCGACGCCGTCGAGCTTGCCGCCGAGTTCCAGCAGTTCCTCACGCGACATCGCGGCGAGTTCGGCGTCGGTCGGCTGACCGGGCACACCTTCCTGTCCCGGGGTGTCGGTTCCCTTGACGGTGTCGCCGCCGTCGCTCATGCTCGCGCTCCGATCCACAGGGCCACGACAACGACGGCCACTATGCCGATTATCCAGATTGCCATGCCCTCGGACGTCGGGCCGAAGCCGCCGAGGCCGTAGCCGCCGGGATCTGGTGCCGTGGTGGCCATCCGGACGTAGGCGACGATGTCCCGCTTCTCCTCCGGCGACAGCTGCCGGTCGGAGAACTTGGGCATGTTCTGGGGTCCGGTCAGCATCGCGGTGTAGATCTGCGCCGGATTGGCCCCCGCCAGATCAGGTGCGTACTTGCCGGACGACAACGCACCGCCCTTGCCGGTGAAGTTGTGGCACGACGAGCAGTTCAGCCGGAACAGGTCGCCGCCGCGGGCGACGTCGCTGCCCAGCAGGGATTCGTTGGCGACCCCACCGTTCTCGTCGCGGGGGACAACCGGTCCACCACCGTTGGCCTGCACAAACGCGCCGAGTGCGTCGGTCTGCGCCTCGTCGAACTGCGGGGGCTTCTGTGGCGCCTGCGCCTCACCGCGCATGGCGGGCATGCGACCGGTGGAGACCTGGAAGTAGACGGCGGCCTCGCCGACGCCGATGAGGCTCGGTCCGCGGTCGGCCACGCCCTGTAGGTTCGCGCCGTGGCACGTGATGCACGACGTGTCGAAAAGTTCCTTGCCGGTGCGCAGGAGGGCCGATTGCGACTCGTCGGCAACCGCCACCTGGGGGGCCGGAGTCAGCGTGGCTGCCAGGCCACCGGCGACTCCCAGCCCAATGAGCAGGAGCATCGCCGCAGACAGGCGGCGGCGCAGGCGACGGCGCTTGACTGGTGCCGGCTTACCGGTTCCGGTGGCCTTCTCGGTCATCGAACCCCTTCTCTTCGAACCCTTCATCAGACGCATGGGCGAGCCGATCATCGGACGAAGTAAATAACGGCGAACAGGGCGATCCACACGATGTCGACGAAGTGCCAGTAGTACGACACGACGATCGCGGCGGTGGCCTGAGCAGGGGTGAACTTACTCATCCTGGTGCGCGCCAGCAGGAAGAGGAAGGCGACGAGCCCGCCGATGACGTGCAGGCCGTGGAACCCGGTGGCCAGGTAGAAGACCGTGCCGTAGGCGCTGCCGGGGATGGTCGTCCCGTGCTCGACGAGGTGGATGTACTCGTAGCCCTGGCCGAGCACGAAGAACAGGCCCATCAGGAACGTGATGACGTACCAGCGCCGCAGCCCGAAGACGTCGCCGCGCTCAGCGGCGAACACGCCCATCTGGCAGGTGAACGACGAAGCGATCAGCACCAGCGTGACCGGAACGGCCAGGACGAGGTTCAGTTCAGTGGGCTCCGGGGGCCAGTTGCCACCGGCCTGAGACCGGGCGGTGAAGTACATCGCGAAAAGCCCTGCGAAGAACATCAGCTCGCTGGAGAGCCAGACGATCGTGCCGACACTGACCATATTCGGCCGGTTCAGGGAATGAACTCGCGACGTGATAGCGGTCCCCGAGGTGCCTACAGCGCTCGTCACAGGAGCAAGTATGACGCTTTGTAGTTGTTGAACTCCACCCGGGTGAGCAATTCGTCATAATCAGCGCGTGACTTCCGGTGAATCCCCAACGTGGCCCCAGGTCCTCGGCCGCCTAACCACTGGTCAGGCGCTCGCGTCCGGGCAGGCCGGCTGGGCGATGGACCAGATCATGACGGGCACGGCGACCCCAGCTCAGATCGCCGCCTTCGGCGTGTCGATGAAGATGAAGCGCCCGACGCCCGGCGAGGTGGCCGAAATGGCCGACATCATGCTCAAACACGCCCGGCGGGTGCCGACCGAAACGATCGGCAACGAGACCGTCGACGTGGTCGGAACCGGCGGTGACGGCTCCAACACGGTGAACCTGTCCACGATGGCGGCGATCGTGGTGGCGGCCGCCGGCGTGCCGGTGGTCAAGCACGGCAACCGGGCCGCGTCGTCGCTGTCGGGTGGTGCCGACACGCTCGAGGCGCTCGGGGTGCGCATCGATCTGGGTCCCGACGATGTCGCGCGCAGCGTCGCCGAGGTCGGCATCGGCTTCTGTTTCGCACCGCAGTTCCATCCGTCGTATCGGCACGCGGGTGCGGTGCGCCGCGAGATCGGGGTGCCGACGGTATTCAATCTGCTTGGCCCACTGACGAATCCGGCCTCGCCGCGAGCCGGTCTGATCGGCTGTGCATGGGCGGACCTGGCTGAGGTGATGGCAGGTGTGTTCGCCGCGCGCCGGTCAAGCGTCCTGGTTGTGCATGGCGACGACGGACTCGACGAGTTGACGACCACCACGACGAGCACCATCTGGCGTGTCCAGGCTGGCACCGTCGAGCGGCTGACATTCGACCCGGGGGCGTTCGGGTTCGCCCGCGCCGAACTGTCCGAGTTGGTCGGCGGTGACGCGGAGGCTAATGCCGCGTCGGTGCGCGCGGTGCTCGGCGGCGCCACGGGGCCGGTGCGCGACGCGGTGGTGCTCAACGCCGCCGGTGCGATGGTGGCCCATGCCGGGCTAGCCAGCGACGCCAAGTGGGTGCCTGCGTGGGAGTCGGGTCTGGCCAGGGCCGCCGAGACCATCGACTCCGGTGCCGCCGAAAAGCTGCTCGCGCGTTGGGTGGGGTTCGGTCAGAAGCTCTGACTCAGAACGGGTTTCGGCGAGTTGTTCAGCTGCCACCCGCGCCGACCTGGCCGACGCGGCCCATTCCGCGAACCGGCCCGCAGAGCCTGCCGGTGAGGCGTAACCGGACTCCGCGCGCACGATCCGCACGCCCGGCTGGGCGAGCCAACGCGCGATCAGCGCGGTCTCTTCGACGAGTGCGCCGCCGAGCGGCGCCTGACTCGGCAGAATCGCTTGCGCGCCAGCACATATCGCGTCGACGACCGGCATCGGGGGCACACCCCGCGGCGCGTTTCCGGCAGCTGCCAGCTGGCCGTTGCGAATCACCGCGAGGCGCCACCCGCCCGCGCCGTCCGGACGTGCAGCGACCATCTCGCTGACGTCGGCCAGCGCGCGCAACCGCTGGCCGCGCCAGAGCACGTCGATTGCGGTGGCGGCGTGGTCCCGCAGCCGCGCCGCGGTTTCGTAGCGGGCGCGCCCCGCCAGATCGGTGATGTGCGAGAGCACATCGACCAGTGCCTGCGTGTCGGCACCTTCGATCAGGTCGCGGGCACGCCGCGGTGCGACGGCGTAGTCGGCGGGGCCGACATCGCGCGGCGCGGGGCATGGCGAGACTTCGTGTTCGGGGCACCGCGGGCCGTGGAGCGCCGACCGGCCCAGCCGAACCGAGCATGTCCGCACGCCGGTGAAGCGGGCCAGCAGTCCAGCCGTCTGCACGGCATCGGCGCGGGCACGAAACGGGCCGACGGTGCAGTCGTGCTTCGGTGCGCGCACTGCCGAGAACCGAGGAAACGCCTCATCTGTCAGCACCACCCACCACCAGCGGTGCGGGAACTTCGAGCGACGGTTGTAGGGCGGGGCGTGCGCGGCGAGCAGCCGTAGCTCGCGTACGCCCGCCTCCAGCTCATGCGCGCACTCGACGTGGTCGACCGCGGTGGCCAGCGTCGCCATCTCTTTGATGCGGGTGCGCGGGTCCGCGCCGTTGAAGTACTGGCTGACGCGGCGGCGCAGATCGATGGCCGTGCCCACGTAGAGCACCTCGGAAGAAGGTCCGCGGAACAGGTACACGCCGGGTCGGCGGGGCAGCGGCGTGGCGAGATGCCGGTTGCGGCGCTGGCCGGGAGTCACGTCGGGCAGATACGAACGCAGCTCGGTGTAGGTGTGCACACCCTGGTTTCCGACGCGCTCGATGAGCCCGTGCAGCACGTCGACGGTGGCCCGTGCGTCATCGAATGCGCGGTGAGTCGGGGAGGTCGAGGCACTGAACAGGCGGGCCAGCGCCGACAGTCGCACGCTGGGCGCCTCATCGCGGGTGAGCACCCGGCGGGCCAGGCGCACCGTGCACAGCACCGGGGGCCGCGGCCAGGGGAGGTGAGCGCGGTCCGCGGCCGCACGCAGGAATCCGATGTCGAAACCGGCATTGTGGGCGACGAGCACTGCGCCGCGGGAGAACTCCAGAAACGCGGGAAGCACCGCCTCGATCTTTGGCGCATCGCTGACCATCGCCGTGGTGATCCCGGTCAGCGAGACGATCTGCGGGGGGATGCTGCGCCCCGGGTCCACCAGGGTGGCGAACTCGCCAAGGATCTCGCCGCCGCGCACCTTGACGGCGCCGATCTCGGTGATGGCGTCGTGGTTGTCGCCACTGGCGCGCCCACCCGTGGTCTCCAGGTCAACGACCACGAAGGTGGTCTCGCGCAACGACACCGACATGTCGAAGGCCAGTGGCTCAACATCCGCGAAGCTGAGCTGGCCCATGCGCTGACGGTAGGGAATCGGACCGACAAAAACCGGCAGGCCCGGCATTGCCACGCCGTGTGAAATTGGGTTGTCGGTGCCCGGCGATACCGTGCGGACAACACCGAGCAGGAGGACTGCGGAATGACTCATGACGACGAGCGGCCCGACATGGGCACGGTCACCATCGACTGCGACGACTGCGCGGTGCGGGGCCCTGGTTGTCAGGACTGCGTCGTCAGCGTCCTGCTCGGTACGCCCGAAACTTTGCTGAGCGACGAACGTCGAGCGCTCGAGGTCCTCGCTGACGTGGGGTTGGCACCTCGGCTGCGGCTCGTCCCGATCCACCGCCGCAATAACTCCGGCGTTGCGTGACGACACGCGACAACGCAGGGCGCCGAGGTGCCTCACCTAATTGTGAGCGCGAAGGGTGAGCTGGTGCCTCACGCATAATGAGCGCGTGGGGGCTTGCGTTACTTCGCCGTGGCCAATCGGTTGATTGACGGTTGCAATGCTTCCAGGTCG
>NZ_NVQE01000087.1 GCF_002591975.1 Mycobacterium neglectum
CGCCGCAGCCATCCGAATGTCCATCGCCGTCACCTTCTGGGCCATGAACCATCGTGGTCGAGGCCCTACTCAGGTGTCAGCGATGTCCCGAGACATACCGGCGTCAGCGATGTCCCCGAACAGAACACGACCGTCGCGGTACGTCAGCGCGCCGAATTCGCCAGTCATGGTCAGGCCGCGCGGCGATTCACCCATGGCGTCGGGTCGCTGACGGGGCCGGCGACCGCCGGCAACAGCTGCTCATGGTTCTCTCGTGTGACGCGGTAGCTCTGCAGGTACCGGTCGATCTGCTCACGCCGCAGCGGCTTCGCCCAGATGTTCGCGCCGTCGATTTCGATGCCACTGTCGTTGGACGCCGCCCGCGTGCGGGCACCAATGCGGAACCCCGCGACCGTCGCCACCATCAATACGACCAATCCGGCGCCGATGATCCCCGCCGCCGCACTGCCGGCGGCCAGCGCATAGACGAACGTCCCGAGCGCAACGAACGTCAACAGAAAACACACATACGCCACATCGGTTGCAGAAATCCTGCGCCGTGCCTTCACCACTTCGATCAGCTCCAAAACATCCTCAGAAACGCTACGCGTATCGTAGCGCTACGCCTAGTGTAGCGTTTTGCGCGCCGCCGCTATTCCCGGCGACGAAGGAGGAGTCGATGGCGCAGCGTCGCGACGTCGACGACAGCATCGCCGACGCCACGTTGGCGCTGCTGCGCACCAAAGGCCCCCGATCGGTGACCGTCGAGGCGGTGGCAGCGCGCTCGGGCATCGCCAAGACCACCATCTACCGCAGGTACAGCGACCGCCGCGACATGTTGGCCGCTGCGCTGTCGCGAGTGACCACGCCCGAACCGCTCGCCGTCGACGCGCAGCCGGCCGATCGGTTGCGGTGGCTGATCCACGACGCCGTCAAGACCATCGAAGTCGGCATCGGGTTCGGTGGCCTTGCCGCCATGCTCACCGACGACGACCCCGACTTCACCAAGCTCTTTCGCCGCATCCTCGCCCGCCAGCGAGCCGAACTGGAGGCAGTGATCGACGCGGCGAAGGCGGATGGAACGTTTCGCGACGATGTCGACGGGTCGACGCTCGTCGACGCCATCGTCGGTGCACATATCGCCGAGCGCGCCCGCACGGGGCGCGTCGCAGCGGGGTGGGAAGCGCGACTGTTCGATCTCTTCTGGCCGATTGTGCAGGGAGGCCCGAATGAGCAATCATGAGCATCTCCAGCCGCTTGTCCCGATGGACGCCTTCGTGGACGAAAGTATGAGGAGCGCAGTGTTGACGTGCACGCAGTCTGCGAGAGCTGCGGCGCCGCTGTGACAACGATGCGACGTGTCGCGGTACCCAGGCCGGCTGCGAATGCCGATGGCCGGGCACCGGATCGCGACGAGGATCAGCTCGACGCGGTCGCGCTGATCACCGACCGGGGAATCGAGCACACACGCAACGAGGATGCCGGCGCAGCGGGAACCGTGCCGGCCGCATCGGGGGAGCAGCCACCCGCGATTGCGGCAGTCGTGTGCGACGGCGTCTCCACCTCGGCGGGGGGCCAGAACGCGTCGCGGGCCGCGTCGGTCGCCGGCGTCGACGCCATGTTGAGGGCACTCACTGCGTCGCAGGATCTGACATCGGTGATGATGGCCGGACTGTCCGACGCGGCGCGGGCGGCCGCGGAAGCCGAGTCGTCCGACGAATCGACTTCCCCGTCGTCGTGCACCTATACGGCCGCCGTCGTCGTCTCGTCGAACGCTGACGAGGTGCAGATCGCCATCGCCAATGTCGGGGACAGCAGGGTGTACTGGCTGCCCGACCCGCCCGCGCAGCCGCGATGCCTGACCGTCGATGACACCCTTGCGCAGCAACTGATCTCGGCGGGCATACCGGCCGACTCGCCTGCCGTAGCGAGGGGTGCGCACACGCTCACTCGGTGGTTCGGCGCCGATGCCGAACCGCCGCTGTTCGACGAATCGAGCGTGAGCACGATGACCACCGCCGACCGAGGCGTTTTGGTGTTGTGCTCCGACGGCCTGCACAACTACCTACCGGAAGCGGCCGATATCGCCAATGTCTGCCATGGATTGACGCCTGCCGACGCCGCCCGTGCGCTGGTCGACTATGCCTTGCGGGCCGGCGGCCACGACAACATCACGGTGATCATCGTCCCGATCGTTTGAGTTCGCGCGTGCGGGTTAGCGATCGCGGGTGTCAGTGGTATCAGAGTGGTATCATGCCCGACATGGGTATGACGCTGCGCACCAGCGACGAACAGACCGAGGCGCTGCGCCGGCAGGCTCGCGTTGAAGGACGTTCGATGCAGGCTGTCGCGTTGTCCGCCATCGACGAGTACATCGAGCGCCGCGCTCACCAAACTGGAGTCAAAGCAGTGTTGGACAAGGTAATTGAACGCGAGCAGGGTGTGTTGCGCCGTCTCGCCGACACGTGACCGTCTACCTCGACCTTGATGACCTGCTGCTGGTGGCAGCGCGCGCAATCACCGGCGCCGTTGTGGTCAGGGACTACGGACTTTTGGAATCGGCGGTGGCGCGCCCACGGACCACAGTGGTCGGAGTCGAGGCCTATCCCGACATTCACACCAAAGCTGCCGCCCTGTTGCATTCGCTGTGTCGAAATCATGCTCTGGTCGACGACAACAAGCGCCTGGCGTGGACAGCCTGCCAGGTGTTTTTGGGCCTCAACGGCGAGTGGGTAGCCGCCAGCGAAGACGATCGCTTCGACTTGATGATCGACCTGGCATCGGGTGTGGTCGACGACGTGGAGCGTATCGCCGCGCTATTGCGGACGTGGTGCGACTGACGTGCTGCGCCCTGCCAGCCACTCGAAGAACTCCTCAGCGGTGAACACCGCTTTGCCGTACTCCTGCGCCTTGCGGGCCTTGCCCGACTGTGTGCCTGCCTCTGCGGTGACCAACACCTCGCAGCGTGTTTTCGTCACCGACCGCACCGGCTTCAGTCCTGCCGACGTAGCCAATCGCTCCATCTCGTCGCGCTCGATGACTCGTCCGGACGCATCCAAAGCTGTTCCGGTAAAGCAGATCCGCGCGCCGGGGACCATAGCTGCGCCGATCTCGTGACGCGCCACCGTCACCGCGCCGGTCACCACGTCGACCCCGAGGAGCGTCGAGGCTTCGTGGAGGCGTGCGACCACCGCGTCGGGCAGCAGTGCCCGCGATGCAGCGGCTCGCAGCTGGTCGGCCACTGACTGCCGGGCCGCAGCGTCCCACGTCGACTCGCCGTCCTTGTCGACCTCGGTGGCCGACAGCCCACCCAACACGACAGCGCCGACTCCGCGGCTTATCCGTAGCAACGCCGACAACGCCGGCAGGTGATCGGCCGACGGCGTACGAACGGTATGGTCGCGGCTGACCAGCAGGCCCGAAACCATCTCCACCAGGTCGGGTTCCTCGAACGCCGAAGAGCCACCCTGGGATTCGGCCGCCGCATGCGCCTTCAACGCTGATTGTGCACGTTCCAACGCCGTGCGCCCTGTGACCGGTACCCGCCCGAGCTCGACACCCAGCGGCATCACTGCCACATGCCCAAGTCTCTTCAGCTCGAAATCGATCAACCCCAGCGTCTCGTCCACCCCGGCACCGACGGGCGTGCAGCCTGCCAACATCGGCGCGATCACCGCCCAGGCTTCCCGCAGCGTGGGCGCAAGCAAGATGTCAGACACGCTGATATTGAAAGCATTCCGTGCATCCGCGAGATCGCGCTGCGGATTGATCAGCGTGGACACCGCGGTCCCGTCGTCGAATGCCACCGCCAACTCCACCGGCCGCGGCCGAGACATGCGACCCTCGTCGCCGACGGTCAGCATGCCGATCGCACAGTATCGGCGCGTCCCCGCATCGCCGGCCGAGTCGCGCAGGAACCGTGCGATGCGCCGGTCGGTCTTCAGATCCTTCGGCAGCACAGGCCGTTTCAGCACCAGCCCGGCCAACGACGTACACCGGCTCAACGCCACATAGAGTTGGCCCGTCGAGAACATGCCGCCGGTGAGGTCGACGACCAGCCGGTCCAGCGTCTGCCCCTGGCTCTTGTGGATCGTGATAGCCCAGGCGAGCTTGAACGGCAGCTGCGTGAACGTGCCGATCACCTCACGCCGCAACGAGCCACCGTCGACGACGGGACGCGTCGCCTCCCACGTGAACGGCGTGACGTCGGCGCATGATCCGTCGGCGAACTCCACCTCGACGACGGCGCCGTAGCGGTCGTAATCGACGCCGACCACACGTGCAATCGAGCCGTTGACCCATCGATCGCCCTGGTCGTTGTTGAGCATCATCACCTGCGCGCCGACCTTGAAACGCAGCTCGTCCTCGATCGGCTTGTCGAACAGCGATAGGTCGCCGGATTCCCTTGCCCGATGCGTGAGTTCGTCGCCCGGCAGCCGCTCGAGTTGCTGACGGTTGCGTGCAGTCACGAGACGATTGGTCGGCGCCAGCGTCAGCCAGAACTCGCCGTCCGGTGGGACGAAGTCCGCATCGGCTCGAGCATTCAGTTGTTCCTGGGCGTGCCCGAGCAGGACACCTTCGCGAATCTCGTTGAGTATTGACGTCATCCGGTCGTCACCGAGCTGACGGAACACCGTGGTCAGTGAGACGGTGGGGAAGTCATCCCGCGCGAACCTGCGGGCGGAAAAGAAGTACGGCGTCTGGTACACCGACGAGAAGTAGGTTTCTTCACCATCGGTGATCACCGGTGGGAGTTGGTAGAGATCGCCGACCAACACGATCTGTACGCCGCCGAATGGCGTGCCGGGCACGGGGCCGAAACGTTCCAGCGCGCTCGCGACCATGTCGAACATGTCGGCGCGGACCATGGACGCCTCGTCGATGATCAATGTCTGCAGCGACGACAGTGTCTTGGTGAAACGGCCCGGCCGGTATTCGCCGCCGTTGATGTCGGCCAGCGTCGTCGTCGGGCGGAACCCGAACAGCCGGTGAATGGTGTAGCCGTCGACGTTGAGTGCGGCGATGCCGGTGGGCGCGACGACCACCACGTTGCGGTCGGTGTTCGCCATGAAGTGGCGGATCAGCGTCGACTTGCCGGTGCCGGCCTTGCCCGTGAGGAACATGTGCCTGCCGTCGGCCAGCAGTGCCAACGCGTGACGAAAGTCGTCGGTGAGGACGATCTTGCGTTCTGCAGGCGAGGGATCGGCAACCATCGTCTCCAAGTAAACCGCAGCCGCTGTTAGGCCTCTGGAGGCATATATATGTGGTGCCAAGCTCCGCGCGACATTGTCGCTGACGTTGGTGGTGGCGGTAGTAGTTGAGCGACAGTGTCGCGCGGAGGTTGGCACGAAGTCATATTGGTCCGGGAAGGCCGTAGTCGGTGGTGCCGTCGTAGGACAGGTCCCAGCACACGTCGGCGTTCGCAGCCCTGCGGCGCCTTAATCACCGTCGGGCGTCAACAGGCTTGATCAACCAGAGCGCGAGGATGATCGCAATGATCGGTCCCACGGCCATGATCAAGCTGAGGGTGTGAATCGCATCGATCGCATTGTGCGGGGCCTGGTCGACCACCAGGCGCGCCTGCTCCGGGTTGACCAGATGTGCGCCGCGGCCGCCGTGTGTCGTCAGCAGCGCCTCGCGGGTCTCCGTGCGGGTGATCCCGGACCTGGACAGGTCGTGCACGCTGTCGGTCAGAAAGAGGTTGATCCCCACGAGGGCGAACAGCGCAGGCCCGAGCGAGTAGCCGCCCTCGTTGACCGCGCTCTTCACAGCGGACACCGCACCACCCAGACCCGCTGGCGCGCTGCTCATCATGATGGTGGCCTGCGGTGTCGTGACCAATGCGCCGCCCACCACGATGAGCGCCGCTGTCACGAACACCACCGTGCGAGAGGTGTCGAGGTCAAAGGACCTCATCACCAGGAGACCGGCCAGCATCACCGTCAGCCCGCTGACAAGGACGGTGCGGGAACCGAACCGGTTGGAGGCCGGGCCGACGGAAAAGGCCGCCAGTGCCGCCATCGCCGTCGCGGGAACCAGCAATAGGCCGAACAGTTCGTGCGACTCCTTGCGAATCGTGACGAGGTAGAACGCCAACAGGACCATCGAACCGCCCAGCACGATGTTGAACATCACCCCGGCCGTCACCGCCGCGTTGAACCGGCCCGAACGAAAAACCCGCAAGTCCAGCGCCGGGGCGTCGGCGTGCCACTCCCGGATGACGAACGCGACGGCGGCGACCAGGCCGCCCGCAATCGCGCTGACACCAAGGGTGTTGATGCCGGTCTCGATCCGCGAGATGCCGAAGATCAGTCCCAACAGCGCGACGGCGAACAGCGCCATGCCGATCAGATCCAGCCGACGGGTGGCACGCACCGTTTCGGGCACGAATCGCCACGTGATCACACAGCCCAGCGCTGCGATGACCGGCACCACGAAAAAGCATCCGCGCCAACCGAAGGCGTGGCCCAAGGCGCCGCTGATCGCGGGCATCGGCGTGGCGACGGCGTAGCCGACGCCGAAGTACGCGGCGATCGCTGCGGCCCGCCTGCCCGGCGGGAACACCGCGTTGGTGATCGCCAACGAGAGGCCGACCAGGAACGCGAACGCGACTCCCACACCGGCGCGCGCGACGATCAACACGGACGGAATCGGCGCGGCGGCAGCCAGTGCGCTGAACACGATCGCGCCGCCCATCCCGACCAGGTACATGCGCCGCATGCCGTAGAGATCGCCCAGTGCGCCGGCGCTCAGCACCGCGGCCGCCATGGTGAGTGTGGCCAGGCTCGCGACAAAGGTGGCGGTGGCCCCCGAGATCTGAATGCCCGTCGACACGAGTTGCAGATTGGCCGAAAGGCTGGTCGGGTCCCCGATCGAGATGGCGTAGCCGAGGCCGGTGGCAATCACCGTCATGACGGCGGCCAACCCTGAGACCTGGTGCTGGTGAGTGTCGGCGCGGGGACCGGTCGGCATCCGCTGGATGCTACCCAACGGTCAGACGGCCGCTTTCGCTTTGTCGTGTTCCATCACCTCGGCAGCCGCGCGCTCGCCTGAGCGCACCGCTCCGTCGATGAATCCGTACATGACAGGCGACGTTTCGGTGCCCGCCCAGTGAATGCGGCCGCACGGTTCCCGCAACGCGGGCCCGAACTCGGTGAGCACACCCGGCGGCGCGTGGGCGATCATCCCGCCACCGGAATACCGCTCGACCGACCAGTTCTGCTCGACGTAGTCGATCGGTGTCCGCGCTTTCTCGCCGAACCGCTCGACCACCCCGTCGATCACCGCCTTCTTGCGTTCCTCGTCGGTGAGCTTGCACAGCTTGCGCGCTTCCGGCCCCTCGGTGATGACGGTCAGCATCCCGGGACTTGCAGTGTCCGTGCAGGAATCGATCGTCAGACTCACCGCGCCCTTGGCCCCGAACGACTGGCCGGACAGGCCGTCGGCCCGCCACCACGGCTCGTCATATACGAGCGCAATCTTGAAGACCGCGCCGAGCGGCAACCGCTGATGCAGAAACGATCGATCGACGGGAAGCATTGGCTCATAGATGATCTGGCTGGCGATGGAGACCGGCACCGCCACCACCACCCGACGCGCGCGCACCACCATGTCCTCGGATCGGACCGTGACGCCCTCGTCGTCCTGCGTGATGCTGCGCACCGGCTGATTCAGATGGATCGCATCGCCGAGTTCGGCGGCGACCGCCTTGTGAATCGCGCCCATGCCGCCGACCGGGCGGGCGTCCTCGGCGCCGTCCTTGACTCCCAGCAGAAAGCTCGGACCGCTCGCCGACGCTATTTGGAAGAGCACGAACAACATTGACACCTCAGAGGCTGCCGAGGTGTACAGCCCCGCGATGGCGTGTTCCAGTAACTCATGGGCGGGCTTGGACGCCGTGTTCTTGTCCAGCCACTCCGCGTAGCTGATCTGATCCCACTTCTTCGCCTTGGCCGCTTCCCACGGCGCATCCAGTGGAATCGACTTGGCCATCTGACCCAACTCGAGGAAGACCGCACCGATATTGGCAACGGCCCACGGGCTCATCGACAGCGGGATCGTGCCCTTGTAGCGATACTTCTTGCCGTCGACGAACATCATCGCGTCGCCCTCGGCGTGCTGCTTGTAGCTCGGCACCCCGAACTCGTTCATCAGCGCATAGATGGCGTCCTGGCCCGGCCCGATCCACGCACCGCCTCGATCGATCCACGACCCGTCCTCACGAGTCTGGGTCCACGTCCGGCCGCCGACGCGGTCGCGCGCCTCCAGCAGCGCCACCGAGTGACCCGCCTGCTTCAACCGCAACGCCGCGGTGAGCCCGCCGAACCCGGCACCCACGACGCAGTAATCAACATCCATGACACACCCCTGCAGTGCTCAACCGTTATTAGACATGCGCCTAATAGCATTAGGCATACGCCTAATTAGCGACGGTGTCAATAGGTCTGCCTGCGATTACCGCGCCGGAAGGGCCGCCGCTCCCGGCACGACTCCTGGCGCCGGCGGCGGGGGCGGGGG
>NZ_NVQE01000088.1 GCF_002591975.1 Mycobacterium neglectum
GATGACCGACCAGCGCCTGGGCATCCAACAGTTCCCGATCAGCGCGCTCCATGCCCTGCATCAACTCATCATCCCAGCTCAACGCCCATTTCATAGAAGGCACGCCGATTATTCAGCGCCCTCCTAGAGCCCCAGTTCGGCGCGGGTGTCGTCGATGGATTTGCAGTATGCGGTCCAATCTTCTTTCTCCTGAGCCGCCTGCGTTTCGTTGAACAGCTTGTCGCGTGCCGCGGTGAGTTGGTCGAGCGTGATCCTGCCGGACTTGTGGGCATCGTCGATCTCGAGCTGGAAATCGGCAAGAGCCGTCATGGCATCGAGCCCGCCGCCCGTGCAGCCTGTCGCTGCCGCCGTGGCTGATTCTGACGACTGCGACGAGGAGGCGGACCCGGCGGAGTTCTCGGCCGCAGGTTCGCCGCCACCGCCGCACCCCGCCAGCGCCAGAGCCATGACGCCCGCTGCTACCAGCTGTTTCATGGTGATTCCTCGGTTTTGGCTGGATGCTATGTCATGCGCATTCTGCGGCGGACGTGGCCATCGGCGGCGCATTTTGGAGCAGATACTCCTCACGGGCTATCCTGAAAGGCAATCGTCGACGCCTGACAACTCGCGCGACGCACAAATCAGGACCCTCAAGAGGAGAATCTCGATCATGGCTGTGCCCAAGCGGAGAATGTCGCGTGCGAATACCCGTAGCCGGCGCTCGCAGTGGAAGGCCAAGGCCACCGATCTCGTCGGCGTCAACGTCGCGGGCCAGCAGCACAAGGTGCCGCGTCGCCTGCTCAAGGCTGCCCGCCTCGGCCTGATTGATCTCGACCGCCGCTAATCTCGTCCCCTGCTCACTGGGCGCCATCCCCGCTTTGCAGTAGATCGGCGCGCCTCTCAGGCCGCTCTCAGATAGCGGGTTGACACTGTGCCTGTGCGAATACTTGTCGTCGACGATGACCGCGCTGTGCGCGAATCGCTACGTCGATCGCTCTCCTTCAACGGCTACTCGGTCGAATTGGCGCAGGACGGGCTCGAAGCTCTGGACCGAATCGCCAGCGATCGCCCGGACGCCGTGGTGCTCGATGTGATGATGCCGCGGCTGGACGGCCTCGAGGTGTGCCGCCAGCTGCGCAGCACAGGCGACGATCTACCCATCCTCGTGCTGACCGCGCGGGACTCGGTCTCCGAACGAGTCGCCGGGCTGGATGCGGGAGCCGACGACTATCTGCCGAAGCCGTTCGCGCTCGAGGAACTGCTCGCCCGCATGCGCGCGTTGCTGCGGCGCAGGACTCCCGACGACGGCGCCGATTCGCCGGCGATGACGTTCTCCGACCTGTCGCTGGACCCGGTCACCCGCGAGGTCGCCCGCGGTGAACGCTCGATCAGCCTGACCCGCACCGAGTTCGCGCTTCTCGAGATGCTGATAGCGAACCCGCGGCGGGTGCTCACCCGCAGCCGCATCCTCGAGGAGGTGTGGGGCTTCGACTTTCCGACCTCCGGCAACGCCCTCGAGGTGTACGTCGGCTACCTCCGCCGCAAGACCGAGGCGGAAGGAGAGCCGCGACTGATCCACACCGTGCGCGGGGTGGGTTATGTGCTGCGCGAGACCCCTCCCTGATGTCGGCGCAAAATTTCTCAGCTCCGCCTCAGCCGTATGCAATGGCGGCGCAGCCTGCCAGTTCACTGTCACTTCGCTGGCGGGTGATGCTGCTCGCGATGTCGATGGTGGCGCTCGTGGTGGTGCTGATGGCGGTGGCCGTCTATGCCGTGGTCTCGCGTGCGCTCTACGACGACATCGACAACCAACTGCACACCCGAGCCAGCCTCCTGATCGAAAGCGGCTCGCTGACCAGCGATCCCGCCAAGGCGATCGAGGGCACCGCCTACTCTGACGTCAACGCGATGCTGGTCAATCCCGGCCGCTCGATCTTCACCGCCAACCAGGGGGGACAGACGCTGCCGCTTGGTGAACCCGAGAAGGCGGTCATTCGTGGCGAATTGTGGATGTCGAAGCGTTCAGTCGACCAACAGCGGGTGCTTGCCCTGCATCTGTCCAACGGGAGTTCACTGCTGATCTCCAAGAGTCTGCTGCCGACCGATAAGTTGCTCAAACGGCTGGGCACAGTTCTGCTCATCGTCGGCGGCATCGGGGTGGTCGTGGCCGCCATGGCCGGTGGTGCGGTCGCCCGGGCAGGGCTGAGACCGGTGGCGCGGCTGACCGAGGCGGCCGAGCGGGTCGCCCGCACCGACGATCTTCGACCTATCCCGGTCTATGGCAGCGACGAACTCGCCCGTCTCACCGAGGCTTTCAACATGATGCTGCGTGCATTGGCTGAATCCCGCGAGCGACAAGCGAGACTCGTCACCGATGCCGGCCACGAATTACGCACGCCGCTGACGTCGTTGCGCACCAACGTCGAGCTACTGATGGCATCGATGGCACCCGGCGCCCCGAGACTGCCCGAGGAAGATCTGGAGGGCCTGCGGGAAGACGTCATCGCCCAGATCGAAGAACTGTCCACCCTCGTCGGCGATCTCGTCGACCTGACCCGCGACGAGGCCGGTGCCGTCATCCACGAGCCCGTCGACATGACCGAGATCGTGGACCGCTCGCTGGAACGAGTTCGCCGCCGCCGCAACGATATCGAGTTCGATGTGAATCTGATTCCGTGGCAGGTCTACGGTGATGGCGGCGGACTTGGCCGCGCGGTGCTCAATGTGCTGGACAACGCCGCCAAATGGAGTCCCCCCGGCGGCCGCGTCGGCGTCCGACTGACTCAGGTCGACCCGATGCATGCCGAGCTGGTGGTGACCGATCAGGGGCCAGGTATCCCGCCGCAGGAACGGCGGTTCGTTTTCGAGCGGTTCTTCCGCTCCGCCTCCGCGCGTGCGATGCCGGGTTCGGGGCTCGGCCTGGCGATCGTGAAACAGGTTGTGCTCAAACACGGTGGCGCACTGCGCGTGGAGGACGCCGTCGTCGGCGGACAGCCGCCGGGCACGGCGATTCATATCGTGCTGCCCGGCAGGCCGATGCCCGGTGAGTCCGCGCGACACGCGGTCACGGGCGTGGACTTGCCCGTGGTCAGCGCCGACAATGATTAGCCTGGGCGCGCTGGGGGAAGCAAGTCTGTGCGTGTCCCGAAGGTTCTCTAAGTGGATTCTCAGCCCGCTTAGGCAACTTTGACGGTGCGAACGCCGTTGTTCTGGATGTCGGACCCACAAAACGAAATGAGCACCGCAGCGACATGACCAACCATCCGAGGTATACGCCGCCACCGTCACCGGGTGGTCGGCCCGGCGCGCCCGAGCACGCGGCACCCGGATACCCCGGTGCGCAGCGGCCCGATTCCTACCAGCAGCAGCCGTATGACTGGCGATACCAGACCCAGCAGCAACAGAGTTTCCGCGGCTCTCATGCCCCCTACGACCCCTATCGCGGTGCGCCACAGTCCCCAGCGACGGCTCGGTTCCCCCAGGCTCCGATACCGGGTCCGCCGCCTCAGAAGCGTTCTCGCGCAGGCGCTTTGATAGCTGGCGCCCTCGCGGTGGCAGTAGTTTCCGCCGGTATCGGTGGGGGAGTGGCGCTGCTCGCGCAGCCCGATCGGCCCGTGGCCACCTCGGGCGCCAACGGTGCCGCGCCAGGGGTGCCGGTCGCCAGCCTGCCCGCCGGCTCGGTGGAGCAGGTCGCGGCGAAGGTCGTTCCCAGCGTCGTCAAGCTCGAGGTGGACCTCGGCAGGCAATCGGAGGAGGGCTCCGGAATCATCCTGTCCTCGGACGGCCTGATCATGACGAACAATCACGTCGTCACCGCCGCACAAGGCGGGCCTGCCGGGCCGGGTGGTCCGACCGCACCTGCAGGTCAAGGCGCTGCACAGACCAAAGTGACGTTCGCCGACGGCCGCAGCGCGCCGTTCACCGTGGTCGGAACGGACCCCAGCAGCGACATCGCTGTGGTGCGCGCCGACGGGGTGTCGGGCCTGACCCCGATCACGATCGGCTCGTCCGCCGATCTGCGGGTGGGCCAGGACGTCGTGGCCATCGGGTCGCCGCTCGGGCTGGAGGGCACCGTGACCACCGGCATCATCAGCGCGCTGAATCGTCCGGTCGCCGCGGGTGGCGACATCAGGAACCAGAACACCGTGCTCGACGCGGTTCAAACCGACGCCGCCATCAATCCCGGCAACTCCGGTGGAGCGCTGGTGAACATGAATGGGGAACTCGTCGGGGTCAATTCGGCCATCGCCACCTTGGGCGGTGACGCCGACGGGGCGGCGCAGGGCGGCTCGATCGGGCTGGGCTTTGCCATTCCGGTCGACCAGGCCAAGCGAATCGCGGACGAACTCATCGACAGCGGCACCGCATCGCACGCGTCTCTGGGTGTCCAGGTCGGAAACGACGCGACGGTCGACGGCGCGCGAATAGTCGAGGTGACCGACGGCGGTGCTGCTGCCGCGGCGGGCCTGCCCAGCGGGGTGGTGGTCACCAAGGTCGACGATCGAGTGATCAACAGTGCCGACGCGCTGGTCGCGGCGGTGCGATCCAGGGCGCCCGGCGAGAAGCTGACCCTGACCTACCTCGACAACGCGGGGAAGCCGCAGACCGTCGAGGTCACCCTCGGCAAGGCCCAGCAGTGAGGCCTACGGTGACGTCCGGGCCCGCCACGCTGAGAGTGGCCGCGCCACTGTCTCTGCCCGGATATACGGTTGGCGTCATGGAACAGCCAGGGGAGTTGGTGGGCCGGGCACTGGTCGTCGTCGTCGATGACCGAACTGCGCATGGTGACGAGGAGGACCACAGCGGTCCGTTGGTCACCGAACTGCTCGGTGAAGCGGGCTTCGTCGTCGATGGTGTTGTCGTGGTGTCTGCCGATGAGATCGAGATCCGCAACGCGCTGAACACGGCGGTGATCGGTGGCGTCGACCTGGTGGTTTCGGTCGGCGGAACAGGTGTGACCCCGCGTGACGTCACACCCGAAGCCACCCTCGATCTGCTCGACCGTGAATTGCTCGGCATCGCCGAGGCACTGCGAGCGTCGGGCTTGTCGGCCGGTGTCTCCGACGCCGCACTCTCGCGCGGTTTGGCCGGGATTTCTGGCAGCACACTCGTCGTGAACCTCGCCGGCTCCCGCGCGTCAGTGCGCGACGGTATGGCGACCCTTACTCCGCTGGCCGTTCAGATCATCGGACAGCTCTCCAGCCTCGAGATCTAAGAGCATTCTGTGAGCGGCCGCATCAAAGTGTGATCCTGATCACAGTAGGGGGTGCCATGGCGGACCGGCCACTGCGCTCGCGCGACGCAGTCAACAAGATCTTCGGTGAGGCGTCGCTGCCCAAGTCCCCAGACGACCGTGACGAATCCTCGCCTGCCGAAGACGCAGAACATGATCGTTGGTTACGGGAAAACACACCTCCGCACCATCAGTGAGCTGCGATTTCGCCCTTACTACTGGCAGTCCTACCCACCACGCCGATGCCCCTTTCCGGCCGCTGGTGTGCCGAGCAGAATTAGGTTCCGGTTAGGCCGTTCCAGTGCGTGCGCAGCCACGATTCCGGCGTGACGGAAGTGGGCAAAGTGGCTGGTCTGGTAACGCCCTTCGAGGTATTTGCGATCTCACGTTGCCGGGTTGTGGTCCGACCGTTATGTTCCTCGTGTCAACGATGAGCAAGACGTAAGAGCCGCATGTGAGGTTTCTCATTTGCGTCACATGAGGCCCTTGTGTCCTGTGTTGTGTATCGGTAGGGCCAGGCACGAACAACAAAACGGTGAGCCCGGTCGGGTCACTGTCGACATAAGAGCTAGGGAGAACATGAAGGTATTCAGTCGGGTGCTGATTGCGATGGTTTTCGCCATCGCGTCACTGTTCGTGAGCACTGGCACCTCTCACGCTGGGCTGGACGATGAACTTTCTCTGGTCGATGGGCAGGGCCGGACATTGACGATCCAGCAATGGGACACCTACCTCAACGGCGTCTTTCCCCTTGACCGCAACCGCCTGACCCGCGAGTGGTTCCACTCAGGCAAGTCCACGTACATCGTGGCCGGCGACGGTGCCGATGACTTCGAGGGAACGCTGGAACTGGGCTACCAGGTCGGCTTCCCTTGGTCGCTGGGCGTGGGCATCAACTTCAGCTACACCACGCCGAACATCGCGTTTGACGATTACGGCATCCCTGGTATCGACGGTGACTTCGGCCTGGCCGACAGTATCGTGACCCCGCCGCTGTTCCCCGGTGTGTCTATCTCAGCTGACCTGGGTAACGGCCCGGGCATCCAGGAGGTCGCCACCTTCTCGGTCGACGTCGCCGGTCCCACGGGATCGGTTGCCGTGTCCAACGCTCATGGCACGGTCACCGGCGCTGCCGGTGGCGTGCTGCTGCGTCCGTTCGCCCGGTTGATCTCGTCGAGTGGTGACAGTGTGTCCACCTACGGTGAGCCCTGGAATATGAACTGACAGTGCTCTGAAACGAATCGGCCCCCGGCTTCTGCCGGGGGCCGACTTCGTCTATGAACAGCCGAATTTGCCACTGAGCGTAGGACTTTCCGCTCGGTGCCGCGCTTGCCGGTCGCGCTGCCCCTGGCCCGCGCGGGCAGAAGGGGTCCCTGTGCAAGTCCATAGAATTGCAGCACAGCATGCTGTCGCGGCCTGCAGCCTAGGTTCGGGGGAGCGGTAAGCGGCTTTGCCCGGCGCGGACCTTGCGCGGTCTGAGAATCCCCGACTAGGAGGGCGCTGAATAATCGGCGTGCCTTCTATGAAATGGGCGTTGAGCTGGGATGATGAGTTGATGCAGGGCATGGAGCGCGCTGATCGGGAACTGTTGGATGCCCAGGCGCTGGTCGGTCATC
>NZ_NVQE01000089.1 GCF_002591975.1 Mycobacterium neglectum
CCAGATCGGCCAACGCCCCCTGACGGCGCTCATACAACTCCGCCACCGCCAACAACCGCTGCGCGGTGGACATCGACTCATAGCGCGTGGCCTCACCCATCAACTCGATGAGATCCCAATCCCGATCACACTCGAACACATGTTCGACTCTGCCACACGGGTCCGACACTATTCTGTAGTCATGCGGGTGGCCACATGGAACGTCAACTCGATCCGCGCTCGAGTCGATCGGGTGGCCGACTGGCTGGAGCGTGCCGACGTCGACGTGCTGGCGATGCAGGAGACCAAGTGCTCCGACGATCAGTTCCCCACAATGCCCTTCCTGGCCGCCGGCTACGACGTGGTGCACTGCGGCTTCAACCAGTGGAACGGTGTCGCCATCGCATCGCGGGTCGGTATCGACGATGTGCAGGTCGGCTTCGACGGTCAACCGACGTGGAGCAGTAAGCCAGATGTCGAAGCCGCCGCGGAGGCGCGCGCGCTGGGAGCGACGTGCAATGGGGTGCGGGTGTGGAGCCTGTATGTGCCCAATGGGCGCTCCCCCGCCGATCCGCACTACGTTTACAAGCTCAAATGGCTTGCTGCTCTGCATGATACGGCACAGAAGTGGCTCGCCGACGACCCGGCGGCACAGATCGCAATGGTGGGCGACTGGAACATCGCGCCTACTGACGAAGACGTCTGGAGCGTCGAGGCGTACGAAGGTAGCACCCACGTCACCGCGCCGGAGCGGGCCGCGTTCAACGCAATGACGAACGCCCAATACACCGACTTGGTAAGGCCTTTCACGCCCGGCCCGGATGTCTACACCTACTGGGACTATACCCAGCTGCGGTTCCCGAAGAACCGCGGAATGCGTATCGACTTCATTCTCGGCTCACCAGCTTTGGCGCAGCGTGTGACCCATGCGGAGATCGTCCGTGAGGAACGCAAGGGGAAGGCGCCGAGCGATCACGCTCCGGTGCTGGTCGAGCTGACCTGAGCCGCTACGCCATGTGGTCGACGTTCTCCTCGTCGGCGTAGCGACCCGGGTTGAAGAGCGACGCGACCATCCCGACGACCATCATTGCCGCGGCCGCGATGAACACGACGACCAGTCCCGCATGGAACGGCTCGACGATCAGGTGCGGGAAGAACGTCTGCCCGGTCAGCACATCGGCATTGACGCCGGGCTGTTGCAGCGCGTGGTAGGGCTCGAGCAACTCGGCCATCGGGTTGTAGCCCAGGAACGCCGCGAACAGGCTCCCGACCGGCGGCAGGTTCGCCACCTCGTGCGCCACCGATGCGGAAACGCCCTGCTCCTGCAGGCCTGAGCTCAGCGCGCTCGGCAGTGTGTTGGCCAGCCCGATAATCATGAGAGAGAAGAAGATTCCGATCGACAGCGACGAGCCGGCGTTGAAGAATGTGGCCCGCACTCCCGAAGCGGCACCGCGCTCAGCCGCGGGGACGCTCGACATGATCGCCGCGGTATTCGGCGCCGTGAAGATGCCACCGCCGAGGCCATTGATGAAGACCAGGAGCGCAAACACCCAGTAGTCGAAGTTGACCGGGATCATCACCAGTGCAATGAACGACGCCGCCATCAATGCCATACCGCCAACCGTGAAAAGCCTGGCGCCATAGCGGTCCGCCAGGGTGCCGGCAAGCGGAGCTGCGATCAAGAAGCCGAACGTCGCGGGCAACAAGTAGATACCGGCCCACAGCGGTGTCGATTCAAAGCTGTAGCCGTGCAACGGGAGCCAGATCCCCTGCAGCCAGATGATGAGCATGAACTGCAGTCCGCCACGACCGACGGAGGACATCAGACCTGCCAGGTTGCCCATGCCGAACGATGCGGAACGGAAGAGCCGGATGTTGACCATCGGCTGTTCAACCCGCAGCTCGATCAGACAGAAGACGACGATCAGCAGCACACCGCCGAGAATCGAACCGAACACCCACGGGTTGGTCCAGCCCGTCGTCGAATCCCCGTAGGGCTGGATCCCATAGGTGATGCCGACGAGAAGTGCGGTCAGACCGATGGCGAACGTGAGCGTGCCCGCCCAGTCCAGCCGTCCCGGGGTTCGGACCCCGAGTTCGCGCAGCGAGCGATAGCTCCAGACGGTCCCCAGCAGCCCGATCGGTACTCCCACCCAGAAAATCGCTTGCCAGTGGAACTCCGAAAGCACACCGCCGATAAGCAGTCCGAGAAATGAACCAGCAACGGCAGCAACCATATTCACACCAAGTGCCATGCCGCGCTGGTTGGACGGGAACGCGTCGGTGAGAATCGCGGCGGACGACGCCATCAACATCGCGCCGCCGACGCCCTGGACCACGCGCCACGCGATGAGCCAGACGGCGCCGCCACCGAAATGGAACGGATCAAAGGACAACGCGATGGCCGCGACGGTGAAGACCGCGAACCCGAAGTTGTAGATGCGAACCCGGCCGAAGATGTCGCCGAGGCGGCCGAAGAACACGACGAGCACCGCGGTCACCACGAGGTACCCCATGAGCATCCAGAGCAGGTAGCCGACGTTGGCGGGCGCCAGCGGATTCAACCCGATGCCGCGGAAGATCGCAGGAAGCGAGATGAGCACGATCGAGGCGTTGATCGCCGCCAACAACATGCCGAGCGTGGTGTTGGACAGCACGATCCACTTGTAGAACGGATGGTCCTGATCCATACGCCTGCGCCGTCGCGCGGTCTCGCTGAGCGCCGCGTCGGCGTCAGCCGCTACCTGGGGGTTCGTCTTATCAATGTTGGTCGTCATCAAACGTCGCAGTCTTTGCTATTCGTACAAACGGCTCGAGGCAGAAAACACATATATTAGCTATATAAAACATGGCGAGGCAATTCCTATTCCCGCCAGGCCATCACGTGCGCTAGCGTGGCAGGCGTCCACACACGGGAGCGCACACCAGTGCGCTGAGAGGACGGGTAGGCCCGTCGACCGTACGAACCTGACCGGGTAATGCCGGCGTAGGGAGATGATGAAAGTGTTGCATTCTGTCCCATCAGTGACCAACGGCCCGATCGCGGGCAGCACCAAGATCTACCGGGACCTCGAAGGGATGCGAGTGCCGTTCCGCCGGGTGAACCTGTCCAACGGCGAGCACTTTGACCTGTACGACACCTCGGGCCCGTACACCGACGCCGACGCCGTACTCGATCTCAACCAGGGGCTGTCACCGCGCCCCGGCGTCGTGCGTGATCGCGGCACTCAACTTCAACGAGGCCGCAACGGCGAGATCACCGCCGAGATGGCGTTCATCGCCGCACGCGAAGGGGTAGCACCCGAACTCGTGCGCGATGAGGTGGCTCGCGGTCGCGCGGTGATTCCGGCCAATCACAACCATCCCGAGGCTGAGCCGATGATCATCGGCAAGGCCTTCGCGGTGAAAGTCAATGCGAACATCGGCAATTCGGCGGTCCGCAGCTCGATCGCCGATGAGGTCGACAAGATGGTCTGGGCCACCCGTTGGGGCGCCGACACGATCATGGACCTGTCCACCGGCCGCGACATCCACCTCACTCGAGAGTGGATCCTGCGCAACTCGCCGGTGCCCGTCGGCTCCGTACCCATCTACCAGGCCTTGGAGAAGGTCGACGGCGATCCAACAGCATTGACGTGGGAGTGCTACCGCGACACCGTGATCGAGCAGTGCGAGCAAGGTGTGGACTACATGACCGTGCACGCCGGGGTGCTGCTGCGTTACGTGCCGCTCACGGCTAAACGGGTGACGGGGATCGTGAGCCGGGGTGGCTCCATCATGGCGGCGTGGTGCCTGGCGCACCATCAAGAGTCGTTCCTGTACACCCGATTCGAGGAACTCTGCGAGATCCTGCAGCGGTACGACGTCACGTTCTCGCTCGGCGACGGACTACGGCCGGGCTCGATCGCAGATGCCAATGACGCCGCCCAGTTCGCCGAACTGCGCACGCTCGGTGAGCTGACCAAGATCGCCAAATCGCATGGCGTGCAGGTGATGGTCGAAGGCCCCGGGCACGTCCCCATGCACAAGATCGTCGAGAACGTCCGGCTCGAGGAGGAGCTTTGCGACGAGGCCCCCTTCTATACGCTGGGTCCGCTGACCACCGACATCGCGCCGGCCTACGACCACATCACGTCGGCGATCGGCGCGGCGATCATCGCCCAGGCGGGTACTGCGATGCTGTGCTACGTCACGCCGAAGGAGCATCTGGGGCTACCTGACCGCAAGGACGTCAAGGACGGCGTGATCGCCTACAAGATCGCTGCCCACGCCGCCGATCTGGCCAAAGAGCACCCACGCGCACAGGAACGCGACGACGCACTGTCGCTGGCCCGATTCGAGTTCCGGTGGCACGACCAGTTCGCCCTGTCGCTCGACCCCGACACCGCACGCGAGTTCCACGACGAGACACTTCCCGCAGAACCGGCGAAGACCGCGCATTTCTGCTCGATGTGCGGTCCGAAGTTCTGCTCCATGCGCATCACCCAGGACATTCGCGATGCGATGGCCGAAAAGTCCAAGGAGTTCACCGAGCACGGCAACCGGGTCTATCTTCCACTGACATGAGGGGGATGAGAGCTTGCTCGAAGAACCAATGATCCAGCTGCCGCTGACACCGCCGGGCCAGACCCCACTTCGGGTCATGACAATCGCCGGCTCCGACTCCGGCGGCGGAGCCGGTATCCAGGCCGACATGCGGACGTTCGCCATGCTCGGCATGCACGGCCTGGTCGCCATCACTGCGGTCACAGTGCAGAACTCACTGGGCGTCAAGGGGTTTCACGAAATACCGCTGGACGTCATCGCGGGGCAGATTGCGGCCGTGGCGTCCGACATCGGTGTCCAGGCCGCGAAGACCGGCATGCTGGCGTCCTCCGCGATCATCGATGTGGTCGCGGAGACCTGGCGAGAGCAGGGGCTGGCCGGCACGGTGCCGTTCGTCGTCGACCCGGTGTGCGCGTCCATGCACGGCGATCCGCTGCTGCACCCCAGCGCGCTGGATACCCTCAGGGGTCAACTGTTCCCGCTGGCCACTCTGGTCACGCCGAACCTTGACGAAGTGCGTCTTCTGGTCGACATCGATGTCATCGACGAGACGTCCCAGCGTGCGGCGGCGCGCGCACTTCATGCGCTCGGTCCGCAGTGGGTGCTGGTGAAGGGCGGGCATCTGCGGGCGTCATCACAGAGCCCCGATCTGCTTTTCGATGGCACCGATTTCTTCGAGTTCGACACCGCCCGCATCGACACCGGACACGACCACGGTGCCGGCGATACGCTGGCCGCGGCGATCGCGAGCGCGCTCGCCCATGGGTACACCGTGCCCGACGCCGTCGCGTTCGGAAAGCGTTGGGTGACCGAATGTCTGCGCGCGGCATATCCACTGGGGCAGGGCCACGGCCCGGTATCGGCACTCTTCAGGCTCAACGGATGAATCTCGAGCAGATCGCGGGCATCGCCCACGCGCCGGCGGATCATGGCCAAGGCGGCCCTATTGGCACAGTCGTTCTGACCCACGGCGCCGGCGGCAGCCGGGAATCCCCACTACTGGTGAGGATCTGCGACGAGTGGGCGGCGCGCGGCTGGCTCGCGGTGCGTTACAACTTGCCCTATCGGCGCCGACGGCCGAAGGGGCCGCCGTCCAATTCCGCCGCATCCGACCAAGCCGGAATCGTGGAGGTCATCGAGCTGGCGCGCACGCTCGCCGAAGGCCCGGTCGTCGCGGGCGGCCACTCCTACGGCGGTCGGATGACCTCGATGGTGGTCGCCGACGAAGCGGCGAAAGTCGATGTGCTGACCTTGTTTTCGTACCCGCTGCATCCGCCCGGCAAGCCGGAGCGGGCGCGCACCGAGCACCTGCCCAGGATTTCCGCGCCGACGGTGTTCACCCACGGCACCGCCGACCCGTTCGGGTCGATCGAGGAACTTCGCGCCGCCGCAGCGCTCATCTCAGCCGCCACCGAGGTCGTCGAGATTACCGGCGCCCGACATGATCTCGGCTCGAAGTCCCTGAACGTTCCGGCGCTGGCGGTCGACGCCGCATCAGGATTGCTTGGTGCGTCGTAGGGACAGGCGGGCTAATGTCACGGGGTGACCACGCCGCCGGGCAATCCACCGCCATATGGCCAGCCACCGTCTCCGTACGGTCAGCAGCCTCCCTACGGCGGCCAGCCTCCCTACGGCGGTCAGCCGTCGAACCCCTACCC
>NZ_NVQE01000009.1 GCF_002591975.1 Mycobacterium neglectum
GCCACCGCCTCCGCCGCCGCCACCGCCGTACTACGCACCGATAGCGCCCAACGTCGATGTGTGCGCCAACGTGGGCAGGCGCATCAGCGTCAGTGGTTGCATCTAGCGCGCCTGATTCGATGTACCTGATCACCGGTGCCGGTGGTGGGGCTGTTTGACTGACCGCGTGGACCGTACAGCGTTTGATCAGCTATTCGACATGACCGGGCGCACCGTCATCGTGACGGGCGGCACCCGCGGCATCGGACTCGCCCTCGCCGAGGGTTTCGCCCTCGCCGGTGCCCGCGTCGTCGTCGCGAGCCGCAAGGCAGCCGCCTGCGAGCAGACCGCGGCGCGCCTGCGCGAACTCGGCGGTGAGGCGGTCGGTGTGCCGACCCACCTCGGCGACGCCGACGCGCTCGAGGCGCTCGTGGCCAGGACGGTCGACGAGTTCGGCGGCATCGATGTGGTGGTCAACAACGCCGCCAACGCGCTGGCGCAGCCCCTCGGCGAAATGACCGCAGAGGCGCTGGCGAAGTCGTACGAAGTCAACGTGCGAGGGCCGGTCTTCCTCGTCCAGGCGGCGTTGCCACACCTCAAGAAGTCCTCGCACGCCGCCGTAGTCAATCTGATTTCCGTTGGCGCATTCAACTTCTCGCCCGGGACGGCCATCTATTCGTCAAACAAGGCGGCATTGATGTCGTTCACCCGATCGATGGCCGCCGAGTATGCGCCGCTCGGAATCCGGGTCAACGCGATCGCGCCCGGCCCCGTCGATACCGACATGATGCGGAACAACCCGCAGGAGGCCATCGACCGCATCGCGGGCAGCATGTTTTTGAAGCGTCTTGCCACCCCGGACGAGATGGTCGGCGTCGCATTGCTGTTGGCGTCCGACGCCGGGAGTTACATGACCGGGACGGTGATCATCGCTGACGGTGGCGGAACGCCTCTGTAGCGCCGGCCATCACCCCGCCCGTCGACGCCAGGATCTGGCTGCGGTTCTCCAGATGCAGCGCCGACTCCAGGCTCGACGCGTCGAGGTTCGCCCACATCACCTGTTTAGTCGATTCCACGCCGAACTTTCCATAGCCGCATAGTGTTTCGGCGATCGTCAGCGCGTCGTCGACCACCGCGCCTTCGGCGGAAATGCGGGAGACCAACCCGAGCCGCAGCGCCTCGTCGGCGTCCACCGCGCGTGCGGTCAGGATGAGGTCGAACGCTGGGCCCGCACCGACGATGCGGGGCAGTGTGTAGCTCACACCGATGTCGCAGCCGCCGAGGCCGAGCTTGATGAACTGCGTGCAGAACCGCGCGGATTCGGATGCAAGCCGGATATCGCAGGCCAGCGCGATACCCATGCCGCCGCCGTAGGCCGGACCGTTGACCGCCGCGATCACCGGCTGCCGGAGGCGGTGGATCTTCGCGGTGAGTTCGGCGATCCTTTCCTGCCAACGCATTCCGGACCGGGGGAACTCCGTTCCTTCGCCCGCGTTTTCCGGGTTGGGATCGGTCAGGTCCAGTCCCGAACAGAATCCGCGCCCCGCCCCGGTGAGCACGACGACGCGGAGTTCGTTGTTCGCGCGGATGCCATCGAGGGCGGCATGCAGATCCTCGACCAGGTCATAGGACAGCGCGTTGAGCTTCTCCGGCCGGGTGAGGGTCAGCACGGCGATGTCGGGACGCGGATACGTCAGTTCCAGATTCGGCATGGCCGACACGTTAGTCCGGTGCCGGATGGACTCAGACCGTACTGCGCCAGCCTGCGACACCGACCGCGATCATCCGGAGCTGCTTGACCGCGATCCGTTTGATCTCGTCCAGCGCGGCCTGGTCGTGGGCGTCCTCGATGGCCTCGGCGATCACGATCATCGAGTTGACGAAGAGGCTGGCCAAGATGTTCAGATCCTCGCCGCTCCAGGTGTTCAGGCCGGGAAAGCGGGCCAGGTCGATGGCCAACTCAGAGGTGATCAGACGGATCTCGGTGCGAATGGCATAGCGGAGCACCGACACGCCGCTGGAGCGTTCCCGCCCGATGAATCGCCAATGCTCGCGACGTTCGTTGACGCCCTCGATCAAGATGTCCACCGACGACTCGATCACCCGGTTCGGATCCAGCTTGCCGGCCCGCGCACCGCGCAGCATGTCGCGCAGGCTGCGGAAGGACTCGTCGATCAGCACCAGGCCGAGGGCCTCCATCGACTCGAAGTGCCGATAGAAAGCGGCGGGCACAATGCCCGCCTCGCGGGTGACCTCGCGCAGGCTCAGGGCCGAGAAACTGCGCTCATCCAGAAGCCGCAGACCGGCGGCGACGATGGCCTGGCGGGTGGCCTCCTTGCGCTCTTCCCGCGACGGCGACGAGCGTCCGGACTCCCGTGACCGTGATCTGCTCGACCGGCTCGACCGTGAGCTAGGCGTACGACTGTTCACTGATGTGAAACATACCACAACCTGGCCTAATCCATTGACGAGGTGCTGCAAGTACGACAACAGTGTACATATGTTCACCGAAACTTTGACACAGCGCGTGCTCCGGTCGCCGCTGGTCGACCTGCTGACCGGACCACATGGTGTGGACCGGTATACCGAGCTTGTCGCCCCGACCTGGACCCAGCGCGATGCCCGCGCGACCGTGGTCGCGGTCCGGCGCCAGACCCCGCGAAGCGTCACCCTGACCCTCGAGCCCAACCAGGCGTTCACTGGATTTCGCGCCGGGCAGCACATCAACCTGACGGTCGAGATCGACGGCCGTCGCCGCACCCGCCCGTACTCGCCCGCGAGTGCCGAAGGCTCGCCGTACATCGAGCTGACGATCGGTCACCACGACGGCGGACTGGTGTCCACATATCTGAATCACCACGCCCGGCCGGGAATGGTGGTCGGTCTGGACTCCGTCGGCGGCGACTTCGTGATGCCGACGGCGCGGCCCCGGCGCGTCCTGTTCGTGTCGGGCGGCAGCGGCATCACCCCGGTGATGTCGATGCTGCGGACGATGCGGGCTGAGGGGTCCGATCGCGAGGTCGCCTTCATCCACTACGCGCGAAGCGCGCAGGAAGCCTGCTATGCGGGCGAGCTCGGCGCGATGTCGGGAGTCCGGGTTCTGCATGGCTATACCCGCGACGGGCAGGGCGACCTCGAGGGCTATTTCGGACCCGACCACCTGGCCGCCGCGATGCCCGAGCCCGACGCGGTGTTCGTGTGTGGCCCGCAGGCACTCGTGGAGGCCGTCCGCACGCACTACCCGCAGGCATTGGCGGAAAGCTTTGTCCCACCTGTATTCACCCCGTCGGCCGAGAGCGGCGGCCGAATCGCATTCACCGACAGCGGTGTCGAGTTGACCGATGACGGCCGGCCACTGCTCGAGCAGGCCGAGGACTCAGGCCTCACGCCGGAAAGCGGATGCCGGATGGGCATCTGCGGAAGCTGCACTCGCCGCAAGAGCAGTGGCGTCGTCAAGAACCTGATCACCGGAACCGTATCCAGTAGCGAAGCAGAAGACGTGCGTATCTGTGTATCCGCCCCCGTCGGCGACGTCGACATCGCGCTTTAGATCCGAAACGCACCAGAAAGGACAAGCCATGACTACAGCGACCACCGCACAACCGAAGACCATCTCGAAAACTGTTGGCGGCAAGACCGTCACCATGACCCCAGAGCAGGCCGACGCGTTCGGCCGCGAGCTCGACGCGCTGAAGGACCGTGTGCTCGCCGAACTCGGCGAGCGCGACGTCACCTACATCCGCCGGATCATCAAGACGCAGCGCGGTCTGGAGGTCGCCGGACGTACGATGCTCTTCGGCGGCATCTTCCCGCCGTTCTGGCTCGCAGGCACAGCGATGTTGGGCATCTCGAAGATCCTCGACAACATGGAGATCGGCCACAACATCATGCACGGCCAGTACGACTGGACCGGCGATCCGACGTTGGCGGGCAAGAACTTCGAATGGGACACCGCCTGCCCGGCCGACCAGTGGCGGCACTCGCACAACTACATGCACCACACCTACACCAACATCGTCGGCATGGACCGCGATGTGGGCTACGGGATCCTGCGGATCAGCGAAGACCAGAAATGGAAGCCGTACTTCCTCGGCAATCCCGTGTGGGCATTCCTGCTGATGGTGCTGTTCCAGTACGGCGTCGCGCTGCACGAGATGGAAACCGAGCGCATCACCGCCGGCGAGATCTCGATCAAGGACAAGCGCGAGATCCTCGAGGGGATCTGGCGTAAGACCAAGAAACAGACACTCAAGGACTACGTGGCGTTCCCGCTGCTGGCCGGCCCGTTCGCGCCATGGGTGTTCGCCGGGAACATGACGGCGAACCTGATGCGCAACGTCTGGTCCAATGTGATCATCTTCTGCGGACACTTCCCCGAGGACGTGCAGGAGTTCTCCATCGAGGAAACCAAGGCCGAGACGCGTGGCCAGTGGTACTTCCGTCAGATCCTGGGGTCGGCGAACCTGACCGGCGGCAAGCTCTTTCACATCCTGAGCGGCAACCTGTCGTTTCAGATCGAACACCATCTGTTCCCCGACATTCCCGCGCACCGTCACGCCGAAATCGCGCCTGAGGTGCAGGAAATCTGCAAGCGCTACGGCATCCCCTACAACACGGGGCCGCTGCCGCGGCAGATCGCCACTGTCTGGCGCAAGATCTTCAAGCTTGCGCTACCCAGCTAGCTGTTACGTCTGACAGACCGGACACCAGTAGGAGACACGGCCTCCGCTGGTGTCCGACTGTATGGGGGTGCCGCACCGCCGGCATGGACGTCCGACCCGGCCGTAGACCCATAGGTCGCGGCCGGCTCGGGTGTCGCCGGTGGTGGTCCGATTGACGCGCGAACGGTTGAGCCACAACATGTCACGGGCCCGCTGCACCATGCGCAGCGGGTCCTTGATGTCGTCGACCGGTGTCATCGGCAGATAGCCGGTGACAAAGCACAGCTCGTTGGCGTAGACGTTGCCGACTCCGGCCATCACCCGCTGATCCAACAGCGCTTCGGCCAGTGGGCGCTGCGGATCGGAGGTCAGGTTCGCCTTCGCGACGCCCGGCTCCCAGTCGTCGCCGAGCAGGTCGGGCCCGAGGTGGGCGACGACATCCATGTCATGTGCGCGTTTCAGAATCTCCAGCACACCGAGGTCGATCCCTGTGGCACGGGAATCCTCGGTTTCCAGGATGATTCGGATCTTGTGTGGCTGGATCCGGCGGATCTGACCCCCGACGAGCCAGGCGCCGTCCATCTTCAGGTGCGAATGAATGCTCGCATCTCCGATCCGGATGAACAGGTGCTTGCCGCGGGACACCACCTCATCGACGGCGCAGCCGGTCAGGTCGACGGTGGCGAACTTCGGCACCCGAACATCGCAGCGCGTCAGTGTCTTTCCCGTCAGCGCTTCCCGCAGTTTCGTGGCTGTGCGGTAGACGGTGTCGCCTTCAGGCATTCCTCACCGTAACCGGAGGCCGCGAGGTGTCCGGGAGAACCCCGCGCCGAGCAGCGCCTCCTGGACCGCAACGCGCTGGCCCTCGGCGCCCGGCTCCAGCACCGAGACTCCGTTGACCTTCTCGACGAGGAACGACGGCACGCGTCCGGCGGATACGAGTTCGGCCACGGCCACACCGGCGGCGATGTGCGCCTCCGCGTCGTCGCTGAAGCTCAGCAACGAGCGCCCACCCCGTTCGAGGAACCACGTCAGCTCACCATCGACAAGGGCCACCAGAGCGCCTGCCTTGCGGCCCGGGCGGTGCGCGACGTCCTCGTCGCCCGACCTCCTGCTTGGCCATTGCAACGCTGCGCCATAGGGATTGGCCGGGTCGGCCGCAGCCAGCACCACCGCGTGGTACTCGCGGTGGTCGGGATCGACGCCGTCCAGATAGGACCGCAGTCTGTCGACGGTCGACGCCACCGCGAACTGGGCGCCGCCCAGCGACTCGACAAAGTATCCGCGTTGGCACCGTCCGGCGTCCTCGAACGCCGTCAGCACTTTATAGAGCATGGCGAATCCGCCGGGGACGTTCTCGGCGGACACCGCGCCCTTGGTCAGCACGCCGTGCCGACTCAGCAGCAGATCGGCCTGAAAATGCGCGCGCACAGTGGATTCCGGCTCGGGTGTCGGCAGCGACGACCACCGTCCCGCGACGGTCGGATCGGAGGTGCGGGCCTGGGCGTGCGCGACGCTGTACCGGCTCAACCGAGGCGGGCGTTGCCGCTGGCGATGCGCGGGGGCGCCGCGGCGCCCGGTCGAGCGGCGGGTGCCGGTCAGCATCGCCCGCACCGGGGCGAAGGTATCGCCGGTGATCCAGCCCGCCCAGATGAGCTCCCACAGTGCTTGTTTGAGTTCGTCGTTCGGATTGTCTGACAACTGACGGAAAAAATAGGCACCGCCGGCCCCGAGGGTCTCCGTGATCGCGCGGTGGGTGTCGGTGAACTCGATCTCCGTCGGCGCAGCCAGCGTCATCGGCGCCGAATCCGCGAGATGAAAGGCAATCCAACCGTCGCCGCCGCCGATCTGGCCCGCACCCGACCAAGTGACCTCACCGGAGGCCAACAACTCGTCGAGCATTGACGGTTGGTAGTCGCGGACCCGCTGCCCGAACATCAGCGATTCGACCGCCGATGCCGGTATCGGCACCCCTGCCAGCTGATCGATGACGTGTGCCAGTCCGTCGATACCCGAGTTCTGCGTCGACCCAACCTGGTGCCATGCCGGCAGGAAGCGGCCGTAGGCCGCGGTGCTCACCGGTTCGACCTGCGCCCGCAACGCTGCCAGCGACCGGCGGCGCAGGATCTTCAGGACGTCGGCGTCACACCATTCGGTGGAATCGGTGGCTGAAGTGGATGTCACCGCCGGTGCGGATCCAGCGGTGAACTCGCCGCGGATCAGCTTGCCATCGCTGGCCATTCGGCCCAACACGTCTGCGGTGACCCGTAGCCCGAGACCGAAGCGGGCGGCCGCGTCGTGGGTGGTGAACGGTCCGCGGGTACGGCCGTATCGGCCGAGCAATTCGCCAAGTGGATCGTCGACCCCTTCGGTGAACGCCGTCGGCACGCCGACCGGCACCGCCACCCCGATGCCGTCGCGCAGCAGACCGATGTCTTCGATCGCGGCCCACCAGATACGGTCGGCGAACGACACCCTCAGCGCCCGCTTGCTGGCCGCCAGGCCGTCGAGCCATCCGCCGATCTCGGCGATGGTGCACCGTTCGGCGATCTCGGCCTCGGTCATCGGGCCGAGCACCCGCAGCAGGTCCGCGACACCTTCGGCGTCGCGGGCGCGGCGATCCTCGGCCAGATGCTGTAACTGCCGCGCGGTGGTTTCGATGACCTGGGGGTCGAGCAGCTCGCGCAGTTCCACCCGGCCCAGTAGTTCCGCTAACAGCACACTGTCCAGTGACAGTGCGGCGGCGCGCCGCTCGGCCAACGGGCTGTCGCCTTCGTACATGAATGCGCCGACGTAGCCGAACAGCAGCGACGCTGCGAACGGCGACGGTGTGGCGGTCTCGACCTCAACCAGCCGTAGCCGGCGTTGCGCCACGCGGTGCATGAGCTCAGTCAGCGCGGGGACGTCGTACACGTCCTGCAGACATTCCCGCACCGCCTCGAGAACGATCGGGAAGTCCGGGTACTTGCGTGCGACGTCCAACAGTTGTGCGGCGCGCTGTCGTTGGTGCCACAGTGGCGATCGCTTGCCGGGATGTCGACGCGGCAGAAGCAGTGCGCGGGCGGCACATTCGCGGAACCGCGAGGCGAACAGCGCCGAGCCGCCGACCTCCGCGGTGACGATGGGCTCGATCTCGTCGGCGTCGAAGACGAAGATGTCGGCGCCGGGCGCGGTGTCTTCGGTGTCGGGCAGTCGCACGATGATGCCGTCGTCGGACGCCGTCGGCTTCTCGTCGATGCCGTAGCGCTCACGAAGGCGCCGGGAAACCGCCAGGGCGAGTGGCCCGTGCACCCGCAATCCGTACGGAGAGTGCAGGATGACCCGCCAGTCGCCGAGTTCGTCGCGAAAGCGCTCCACCAGCAGCGTGGTGTCGGTAGGTACCACATTGGTGGCCTGTCGCTGGTCGTCGAGCAGTTGCCACAGGTTGTTCGTTGCGTAGTCGTCGAAACCGATTGTGCGACAGCGTTCGGTGAAGTCGTCGCGGCCGAGAGCTGCGAGTTCACCGGTGAACGCACCGACCGCCGCGCCGAGTTCCGGCGGCCGACCCACGCTGTCGCCGCGCCAGAAGGGCAGCCGGGCGGGCTGTCCGGGTGCGGGTACGACCAGAACCCGATCGTGGGTGATCTCGGTGATCCGCCAGCTTGTGGCGCCCAGCGATATGACATCTCCTGGACGTGACTCGTAGACCATCTCCTCGTCGAGTTCGCCGACCCGCGAGGGCTTCTCGGAATCAGTGGCCAGATACACGGTGAACAGGCCGCGGTCGGGGATCGCGCCGCCGGACGTCACGGCAAGGCGCTGTGCACCGGGGCGGGCGGTCAGCGTGCCCGCGTCGCGGTCGTACACCAGCCGGGGGCGCAGTTCGGCGAACTCGGTGGACGGGTACTTGCCCGAGAGCAGGTCCAGCGTCGCCTCGAAAGCGCTGCGGGGCAACGTCGCGAACGGCGCGCTGCGCCGGACCGCGTCGAACCAGCGGTCGGCGTCCAGTGGCTCGAGGGCGCACGCCGCGACGGTGTGCTGTGCCAGCACATCGAGCGGATTAGTCGGCACCCGCATGGTCTCGATCTCACCGGACAGCATCCGCTTGACGGTGACCGCACACCCGATGAGATCCGTTCGGTGCTTGGGAAACAGCACACCCTGGGAGACCTCGCCGACCTGATGACCCGCACGGCCGATGCGCTGTAACCCGCTGGCGACCGACGGCGGCGCCTCGACCTGGATCACCAGATCGACCGCGCCCATGTCGATGCCCAACTCCAGGCTGGACGTGGCGACGACGGCCTTCAGTCGGCCTGACTTCAGATCGTCCTCGACCTGTGCGCGTTGCTCCTTGCTGACCGAACCGTGGTGCGCGCGGGCCAGCAGTGTCGGGGCGCCCAACGACGCGCCGCTGGCCATCAGCTGTGCCGGGAAGCCGCCGCCCACCTTCGGGTTGTGCTCCATGGACACTTCGGCGCCAGTGCGCTCGGCGTGAATCTCGTTGAGACGCGAGGTGAGTCGCTCGGCCAGCCGCCGGGAATTGGCGAACACGATCGACGAGTTGTGTGCCTCGATCAGATCGACGATGCGTTCCTCGACATCGGGCCAGATGGTGTTGTTCTTGAGGTTGGCCATATCGGGCACGGGCACCGTCACGGACAGGTCGAAGGTCTTGGCGGCGGGTGGCGCCACGATGGTGGTGCGGGCCTGACCGGAAAGGAACCGCGCCACCTCCTCGGGCGGGCGGACCGTGGCCGACAATCCGATGCGTTGCGCGGGCTTGTCCAACAGCTGATCGAGCCGTTCCAGCGACACGGCCAGATGCGCTCCGCGCTTGGTGCCTGCGACAGCGTGTACCTCGTCGACGATGACCGTCTGCACCTCGGTGAGCGTCTCGCGGGCCGCCGAGGTGAGCATCAGGAACAGCGACTCCGGCGTGGTGATGAGAATATCCGGCGGCCGGGTGATCAGCTCGCGGCGCTTGGCGGGTGTGGTGTCACCGGATCGCACACCGACGCTGATATCGGGTGCCAGGACTCCACTACGTTCGGCGAGGCGGCCGATGCCGGTCAACGGGGTCCGCAGGTTGCGTTCGACGTCCACGGCCAGCGCCTTCAGCGGCGATATGTACAACACCCGCGTTCCCGTGCCGGCAGGACGGGGTTCCGACGCGGCGAGGCGGTCGATGGCCCACAGGAACGCCGCCAGCGTCTTACCGGAACCGGTGGGCGCGATGACGAGCGTGTTGTCACCGTCGGCGATGGCCGACCACGCCTGCGCCTGGGCAGGGGTCGGCTCCGCGAACGTGCCCGTGAACCAGTCGCGGGTCAGCCCGCTGAAGCGGGCCAGGGGACCGGTGCTCATCTAGCCATCGTGCAGCAGTGCACCGACAAACATCAGGGGCGCGCGGCCGCGATGGCCTCTGCCAGCGCTTCCGGGATCCCGGGCACCCGCGCGACGCCGTCGAGAACCGTGTGCGCGCACGCGTCGGCGACACGGTCGATGTCGATCGACGGGTCCAGCATCCGCTGCCTGCACATCTCGAGAGTGAAGGCGATCCATCCGTAGGCGATGATGCGCACGTCGCGTTCGACCTTGGCGTCCAGCTGATCGCCGCCGAACGCGGCGACGATGCGTTCGGCCTGACGGTCGGTGTCGGTGTCCTCGATGCCACGCAGGACGGGATCGGAGCTGCCGTTGCCCACGTAGGCGGCCCACGCGACGTTCGGGTTCTCCTCGTAGTAGCGAAGGTAGGCGATGACGCCTTCGCGCAACTGGTCGAACAGCCCCAGTCCGGGCCGGGGAGGTGCGTTGGTCGCTTCGAAGAGCCGCTCACTCTCGGCGCGGAGCACTGCTGCGAAAAATGCCCGCTTGTCCGGAAAGTAGTGGTACATCAGCGCGCGGGACACGCCCGCCTTCTCGGCGATCTCGTCGATGCGGACCTCGTCGTAGGGGCGTTGTCCGAACACCTCTGCGCCCAATGTCAGAAGTTCGTTGCGGCGCTCATCGGGAGACAGCCGCCGTCTGGGCGCCGATGTGGGGGCACCGCCCTTTTGCGGGGAACCGCTTGCGCGAAGAGCATCGGGTTCAGCCATGCCCCGATCCTAATTGACACATGTATAACTAAATTGTCGCCCCGGTATCAGCCGAAGTGCACACCCTGAGCCAGGGGCAGCTCGGAAGAGTAGTTGACGGTGTTGGTGGCCCGTCGCATGTACGCCTTCCATGAGTCCGAACCCGACTCGCGCCCACCACCGGTCTGCTTCTCGCCGCCGAAGGCGCCGCCGATCTCGGCTCCAGAGGTGCCGATGTTGACATTGGCGATGCCGCAGTCCGAACCGTCGGCGGACATGAAACGTTCCGCCTCCCGCATGTCCGTGGTGAAGATCGACGATGAAAGACCCTGCGGTACCGCGTTGTTCAACGCGATCGCGTCGTCCAGATCGTCATAGGTCAACACGTACAGGATCGGCGCGAATGTCTCCGAATGCACCACCTCGGTCTGGGCGGGCATCCGGACGACGGCCGGGGCGACGTAGTAGGCGCCCTCGTCACCCACCTCGTGGCGCTCACCGCCGAACACCTCGCCGCCGTCGGCGCGGGCCTGTTCGAGTGCCCTGACCATGTCCCGGTACGCGGTCTCGTGGATCAGCGGGCCGACCAGCGTGCCGTCGGCCGCCGGATCACCGATCGGCAGCTGCCGGTAGGCGGCCGTGATTCGGCCGACGAGTTCGTCGGCCACCGAGGTGTGCGCGATCAGGCGCCGCATGGTCGTGCAGCGCTGTCCCGCCGTACCCGCGGCGGAGAACACGATGCCGCGCACCGCGAGATCCAGGTCCGCCGACGGCGTGACGATGGCGGCGTTGTTCCCGCCCAGCTCCAGCAGCGCTTTCCCGAACCGCTGCGCGACACGGGGCCCGACCTGCTGGCCCATCCGCACCGAGCCCGTGGCGGACAGCAACGCCACCCGCGGATCGTCGACGAGGCGCTCGCCGACTTCGCGGCCACCTTGGATGAGCCTGCTGATCTCCCGCGGTGCGCCCACATCGTCGGCGGCCCGCTCGATCAGCGCCTGGCATGCCAGCGCCGTCAACGGTGTCAGTTCAGATGGCTTCCACACCACGGTGTCTCCGCACACCAATGCGATGGCGGTGTTCCAGGCCCAGACCGCCACGGGGAAGTTGAACGCGGTGATGACCCCGACCACGCCGAGCGGATGCCAGGTTTCCATCAAGCGGTGGCCCGGACGTTCGGACGCGATGGTCTTGCCGTAGAGCTGACGTGACAGGCCGACGGCGAACTGGCAGATGTCGATCATCTCCTGCACCTCGCCGAGGGCTTCCGAGGTGATCTTGCCCGCCTCCACCGTGACGAGCGTTGCCACGTCGGCCTTGTGCTCCACGAGCAGCTCACCGAGGCGCGCGACCAGAGCGCCGCGGACCGGTGCCGGTGTGGTCCGCCACGACGTAAATGCCTGCGCTGCTTCGGCAATCGCGGCATCGGCCTGTTCCACACTGGTCTCGGCGACCGTGAACAGCACATCGCCGCTGATGGGGGTGCTGGCCTGCAAGCCGCTATCACCTGGCTCGCCGAGTTCGGCGGGCGAACCGACCGCCGCCAATGCTTCGCGCACCTTGGCGCGAAGCGCATCGGCCGTCAGAAGTTGGGATTTCTGCATTGTCGTCATTGTGATGCCGCTTTCTCGTAGAGCTCGTACGGATCGTGGATGTGGTGGCCGATTTGTCCGGCCATCCAGTTGAGGCTGTAGTGGCAACTGTCCGCCTCGTCGGCGGCTTGCGCGTCGAAATCGAGGTTGGAGCGGAAGATCCCGGCCGCCGATGCTGGCAGAAAGTCTTCGTAGACAACCGGTTTCGATGGGTCGCCGCAGCGGTAGTACGCCAGGCCAGACGACGCCAACTCGTCGTCAGTGGCGGGGAAGTACTCATGCCACACCGCGGCCGGATCGGCGGCAGCGAGTGCTTCGTCGTAGCGTCGCCTGCCGTTGGGCGTCAGTGCGACTCCGCGTGACTCGACCTCACCGAAGCGCACGCGAAGTGTGCCGTCGGATACCGTGCCGTCGTCATCGCGAAAGCGCCGTGGTTCGGCGAGCGCCCGAAACGATGTCTGCCGCAACAGCACGTCGGGTCCCGCCGTACGTGGTGGGCCTTGGATCGCGTCGATCATGGCGACACCGCGCTGCGACATCCGCCGGTACAACTCGTCGATGTCGAGTACGCGTGGCGTCAGGTGGTTGATGTGCGTGGTGGTCACACCGGCGATGTCCGCGGCCACCGCCGATACGCGGCTCAACTCGTCGTACCACGCCCGGTCGATCGGCTCATGTGACAGCGCAAATGCTTCGACGGCCCCGGCGACGAAGCGTTGGGCGCGTTCGCGATCGGCCCCGCCGTCGGATGCTATGCGTCGCGCCTCGTCGATGAGCGCGGGGTCGAACAGGGTCCGGCCGGCTAGGAACCGCTCGATGCGGGCCCGTAGCTCGGGGGAGAAGAACCGCTGGTCGGCAGTCGACAGCATCGATGTAAACACCCGAAACGGGTTGTGCTCCAACTCGTCTGGATCGATGGGCCGGAATGCCGTCGACACCACCGGGACCGGCGAATGCGCGTCACGCAGGTCGTAGAACCCGACCGGAAACATCCCGAACGCGGCGAACAAGTCTGCGACGTGCGCGAGCTCGCGCGGGCTGCCGACCCGGATCGCGCCGTGACGCTCGGCGGTCACCCGCTCGGTCGTGCCGACTTCGCGGTTCACCTCGGCACTGATCTCGACGAGCGTGGAGTACAGCGGCACCTCGGTGGCGTACAGCCGCGACAACGCGGCGGCGAACTGTGCACGCAGCTGCCACGTTTGGACGCGTGGGCTCATTTCGCGCCTCCGCTCGGATACAGTGCGGCCATGAGCGAACCGCTCGACGACATCGACCGGGCGCTGGCGCGTGAGTTGGTCGCCGATGGACGGGCCACGCTGGCCCATCTTGCGGAGACCGCAGGACTTTCGGTGTCGGCGGTCCAGTCCCGTGTCCGCAGACTGGAGTCCCGCGGTGTGGTGACGGGATACACGGCCAGAATCAACCCCGAAGCCGTCGGGAAGATGTTGTCGGCGTTCGTGGCCATCACCCCTCTCGATCCCTCTCAACCCGATGATGCTCCTGCGCGGCTCGAACACATACCGGCCATCGTGTCGTGCTACTCGGTGGCCGGCGAGGAGAGCTACATCCTGCTCGTGCGTGTCGAGACCCCGCGGGCGCTCGAAGACTTGCTGCAACAGATACGAACCGCGGCGAACGTGCGCACCCGAAGCACTGTTATCTTACAGACTTTTTACGATGGACGCGACTTCGTACCGTAATAGTTACGGTCAGATGGCATCGAGACCGTAAATAATGCGTTAGAATGGGTTCATGACCGCTGTCCTGACACCCACCGCCCTTGCTGCCTCCGTCCGTCCGGACGATGTCCGTGACGTGCTGGCCCGCAGCATCCTGGCCGATGGCATGGACCTCGTCCTCGACATCGACCGCTCATCCGGCTCGTACCTGGTGGACGCGCGCACCGGCGCGCGCTACCTCGACATGTTCACGTTCTTCGCGTCCTCGGCTCTGGGGATGAACCATCCGGCGCTCGCCGATGACGAGGACTTCCGCGCCGAACTCGCACAGGCGGCGGTCAACAAGCCGAGCAACTCCGACATCTACTCCGTGCCGATGGCGCGTTTCGTCTCCACCTTCGCGCGCGTGCTGGGCGATCCCGCACTGCCTCACCTGTTCTTCGTCGACGGGGGAGCGCTCGCCGTCGAAAACGCGTTGAAGGTCGCGTTCGACTGGAAGAGCAGACGCAACGAGGCGCAGGGAATCGACCCCGATCTCGGGACCAGGGTGCTGCATCTGCGCGGTGCCTTCCATGGCCGTAGCGGCTACACGCTGTCGCTGACCAACACCGACCCCAACAAGGTCGCCCGGTTCCCCAAGTTCGACTGGCCGCGCATCGACGCGCCCTACCTGCGGCCCGGCGCGGATATGGATTCGTTGGAAGCCGAGTCGCTTCGCCAGGCCCGCGCGGCATTCGAGGCCCATCGGGACGACATCGCCTGTTTCATCGCCGAGCCCATCCAGGGCGAGGGCGGCGACCGTCACTTCCGGCCGCAGTTCTTCGCGGCGATGCGTGAACTGTGCGACGAGTTCGACGCGCTGCTGATCTTCGACGAAGTGCAGACGGGCTGCGGGATGACCGGAACACCCTGGGCCTACCAGCAATTGGGGGTCACGCCCGACGTGGTTGCGTTCGGCAAGAAGACGCAGGTGTGCGGAGTCATGGCAGGCGGACGCGTCGATGAAGTATCCGACAACGTCTTCGCGGTCAGCTCGCGTATCAACTCGACCTGGGGCGGCAACCTCGTTGACATGGTGCGTTCACGGCGCATCCTGGAGGTCATCGAGTCCGACGAACTGATGATCCGTGCCGCCAACGGCGGCCGCTACCTTCTCGACCGACTCGGCGAGCTCGCTACCGAGTTCCCCGGATTGGTTCTCAATGTTCGTGGGCGCGGCCTGATGTGCGCATTCAGCCTCCCCAGCGCGGCGCAGCGCGACGAGCTGATCGGCAAGTTGTGGGATCGGGGCGTGATCATGCTCGCCAGCGGAGCCGACAGCGTGCGATTCCGGCCCGCGCTTACGGTGTCGCGCGGCGAGATCGACGCCGCGGTCGAAGCGGTGCGCGACGCCCTGCGCTAGACCTCGGTCGGTGTGGTGGGCGTCGTCAGGCGCTGGATCGTTGGCCGGAGGCGTCCAAGCTCGGTGCCACCGATCAGCTCGCAACCATGCAGTTCTGCGAGTTTGCGCGCAGCAGGGGTGAACTCGTGGTTCGTGACCACCATGGTCCTGGCGCAGTCCTGCATCGGTGCGCCCGCAACCACCTCCTGAACGGCACCCGCACCCACGGGCCGTGCCTGGCGTTTGCATTGAATGGCAAGGCGATTGGGGCGTCGGCCGACGATGATGTCGACACCCCAGTCGCCGGTGATCGAGGTCATGATGACCGGCACGCCGCTCGATCGCGCGATCCGCGCGACGTAGTCCTCGAACTCCGTGCCTGACATCGCGGCCGTCGCATCCTCGCGCGGATGCGGGCTCCGCATGCCGAGGATCGCGCCGCGGACAAAGCGGGGTGCGGCCGCAACGATGGCCGGAGTGGCCGCGGCGACGACCAGGCTCCACACGGGCGTTGCCCCCAATGCCCACGCCACACAGCCACCGACCACGGCGGCAAGCAGATGCCACTTCAGCGCCACGTGGCGAATGGTAGGGGCCCGCACCGACATCACTCCCCATCCACGCCGCGTCACCGCGCCCCGCCCTGAGGTTTACGGGCTCGACCTGCAGGGAATCTCCTATTCGTTCTCATCGGTGACTTCGGGAGATTCCAGCCGTGTATCAGAGTCCTGAGCGTTTGCGACAAGATGACGCAGGAGTCCGTGATGCCATGCGCTTCGGCGCGGTCGTCGCCGTGGTCGGCGTCGCGTTTCTGATCACCGCCGCCGTATGGGTGAGTACCTGTACCGGCGCGACGGCCGACACGATGGCCTGCGGAGTGCCCCAGCGAACTCTGCTCGCCGTCGGAGCGCCCGTCATCCTGCTGCTCGGCGGGCTGCGTGCCTTCTTCCGCACATATCAGACGTGGCGTAGGCAGGAAACCTGGTGGGTATGGCAGGGGGTCGGCTGGTTCCTGCTGACCTTGATGCTGCTCGTACTGACCATGAGCATGCCGCCCCTCGCCGGGCCTGCGGTGTTCGGGGGATGACCGCCCCGGCGTAGCCGCCGACTACGCGGTGGGCAATACCCGCCCTACCAGTGATGTTCGTTTTTCACACAACGGAGTCGGGTAGTCCTACCGTTGATATCAGCCCAAGTAGGGCGGCCGCAGGTATGCCGAGAGAGGAGTACCGATGAAAGGCCCGAAGGATCCCGTCGACCATGCGCGAACGACGCGTCCGCACGCCGGGGAGTCGATGAAGGACAACAAGATCATGCCGGGGCTCATCGTGATCGGTGTGGCTCTTGTGCTGTTCGTCTCGTGCCTGGCGGCGTTTGCCACCAGACATCATGATGTCGGCTTGGTGCTGGCTTCCCTTGCCGGCGCGGGGTTCGTCGTCGGCGGTGGCTGGCTGCTGATCGAACACCTTCGTGTTCGGAAAATCGAAGAGCGTTGGTACGCAGAGCATCCCGACGCACTGAAGCAACGGCCGAGTAGTTAGGCGAGCGCGCAAGAAAAAGGCCCAGCCAATCGGCTGGACCCTTTCCGCGGAGCTGTAGAGCAGCTATCGTTGCTCAGCCTCTTGGCGCTTCTCGGCCGCCTTCGCTCCACCCCGTGCGGCTTCCGCTTCGGCTTCCTTCTGCGCCGCGTCCTGCTGGGCGTCGGCCTTGTCCTGCTGGGCCTTACCCTCGCGAACCATGTCGTCACGGCCGGTCACCGTGCCGACAGCTTCCTTTGTCTTGCCCTTGACGTCTTCGACGACGCCCTTGATGCCTTCTTCGGGGCCGCTGTTCTTCTCGGTCATATAGTTGCCTTTCGCCATTTGCAGTGGAATTGGTCCTGCCCACTTCTTGAGCGTGGGGCCGCGGGGATTGCCCCGCAATCAATGGGTTACCCGGGGCCGTGTGCGCTAAACGCGATCCTCATCCGGGTCGATTTCGACCGTCTCGAGCTGTTCCTGCCAGTCTGCTGCCGGGGCCTCCAGGGGCGGCTCGGTCGACGGCTCCGTGGAGGACTCCTCGTCCAGGTCTTGCTCGATGACCGCTCGCCTTTGGTCGGCGGCGTCGTCGACTGGGACGTCGGGGGGAAGCTCTTCGCTATCGCGCATGATGCTCAAGGATACCCTCGCCGCCAGGCCGAAAACGTTTTGGCGCTTGAGTTTTTGGCGCTCAGGACGGCCCGGTTCTAGTCCTTGGCGACCTTCCGAATCAGACGAGCGGTGCTGCTGTCCAGGATGGACTGACGCTTGGCCTGAATTCTGGTTCGCGCGGCTCTGCGGACGCCCGCCTCGATGGTCAGCCCGGACTCGTATCCTTCGACGACGCGGGGGTCAACGTAGGAAGTCCTGGCCACGGCGGGGGTGTTGCCGAGTTCCTCGGCGACCTCTTTCATAACTGCCGATTCCACGCGTTTGATCACCGACTTGTTTTCCGGAGGGTCGGTGTCGACGAATGCCGCCGCCGCCAGCACCGTGCCATGCCACGTGCGCAGGTCCTTGACCGTGTACTCGTCGCCGACGAGTTCCTTGAAGCGGCCGTTGAGATCATCGGCGTGGAGATCGGTCCAGCCGGAACCGCCGCGGCACACCAGCAACCGTTCGCTGCGATCCGGTCTGCGCATCAGCGCGCGCACCGCGCGGACCACCTGTTGATCCTCGATCAGAAGAGTCCGGCGAACCCCGCTCTTGGCCGGATAGTCGAACTCGACCGCGCTGCGGTGGAGGGTCACGTGCTCACACAGCAGGGTCGCCAGGCCGAACGAGTTGTTCTCCTCGGCGTACTGCTCTGAGCCCGAACGGAAGTAGCCGAGATCGAGCAGTCGCAGGGCCAGCGCGATCACCCGGTCACGTGTAAGCCCCCGGCCGCGGAGGTCGGACGCAATCTGTTGACGCATATCGGGAAGTCCGCCCGACATATGCAGCGCGCGGTCAAACTTCTCCTCGTTCCGTTCCTCCTGCCACTTCTGGTGATAGAGGTACTGGCGTCGTCCGGCGGCATCCGTTCCCACTGCCTGAATGTGGCCATTGGGATGCGCGCAGATCCAGACCTTCTTCCAGGCCGGCGGGATGACGAGGCCGTTGATGCGTTCGAGGGTTGCAGGATCGGTGATCGGGGCGCCGTCGGGGCCGTAGTAGGAGAAGCCGCGGCCGCGTCGGACTCGGCTCAGTCCGGGGCCGCGCAGTTCGCTACGGCGAAGCCGCATGTTTGGTGCGCGAGGAGGTGAGGGTATTGAACTCAAACCATGGCGAATTACCAACCGATACGGACGACGACATCCGTGGCATCACTGCATCATCGGAGCCAGGATGAGGAACGCCCCGGCGTAGATCGCCACCAATATCAAGATCAGTCCAACCAGGATCAGCCCGGCCGTGACGATGATCCGACGCAAAGGTCGGGCCACGTCCGAGTCTGCGCCGCCACGCCGGCTCTGCGACTCAATCTGCTTCATGACCGGGGATTACCCGGAGCGGTGGCTTGCCACACGTCATCGCTGGCGGGTTACGAGACCGCCCGTGGTTAGCTGGGAGAAGACCTGGGGTAACCTCGCTTCGACATTGCCGGGAGGTCAAATGGCCGACGTTGCTAATACGAACAACGGGCATATCCGAAACGCTGGGTCGGTCGAGCTTCGGGTCGCCGCCACGTTGGAAAATCTCGCTGTGCTCCGCACGCTCGTCGCGGCCGTGGCGACATATGAGGATCTGGACTTCGACTCCGTCGCCGATCTGCGCCTGGCGGTCGACGAAGCCTGCACGCGCCTCATCCGCTGCGCCGTTCCGGATTCCACACTTCTGCTCGTGGTCGATCCGCGCGACGACGCAGTCGTCATCCACGCATCGGCGACGTGCAAGAGTCCCGACATCCTGGCCCCGGGAAGTTTCAGCTGGCACGTGCTGAGCTCGCTGACCGACGATGTGCGCACCTTCCAGGATGGCCAGGGACCTGAGGAAGGACAGGTATTCGGGATTTCCATGACGACGAGGCGAGCGAGCTCGTTGCAGTGAGCCCTTCGACGTCACAGGGTTCGTCGTCGCGCTCGAATTCTGAGTATGCCGATGTCGCCGACATGTTCCGCGAACTGGCGGACATCCCCGAAGATACGGCTGCCTTTCAGCGGCAACGCGACCGCATCGTCGAGCGTTGCCTGCCGTTGGCAGACCACATCGCACGCCGTTTCGATGGACGCGGGGAATCCCGCGACGATCTGGTCCAGGTCGCTCGCGTAGGCCTGGTGAATGCGGTGATCCGCTTCGACGTGAACGCCGGTTCGGACTTCGTGTCATTCGCCGTACCGACAATCATGGGAGAGGTTCGACGACACTTCCGGGACAACAGTTGGTCAGTGAAGGTGCCCCGCAGGCTCAAGGAACTGCACCTGCGGCTGGGCGCCGCGACAGCGGAATTGTCCCAGCGCCTGGGTCGTGCACCCACGGCCTCTGAACTTGCCATCGAACTGGAGATGGACCGCGACGAGGTCGTCGAGGGCTTGGTTGCCGGCAGCTCGTACAACACGCTGTCGATCGACAGTGGCGGCGGAGGTAACGAGGATGCGCCGGCGATCGCCGACACGATCGGCGACGTCGACCTGGGCCTCGACCAGATCGAGAACCGAGAAGCGTTGCGGCCGTTGCTCGCAGCGCTGCCGGAACGAGAACGAACGGTGCTGTTGCTGCGCTTCTTCGAATCGCTGACGCAGACACAGATCGCCGAGCGGGTCGGCATCTCGCAGATGCATGTGTCCCGGCTGCTGGCGAAATCGTTAACGCGTCTGCGGGACCAGCTGCAGTAGGCGGTGCGGCTCACCCTGTACCACTGACAGTGCCGTCTCGACACCGCCGTAGAACGGCAGAGTCGAATCAGGATCGCAGATTCGCAGTAGTCGCGTGACGGCACCGCTGGGCACAGATGCCCATGTGATGGATTCTCCCGCGCATCGGACGTTGAGGGTGTGTAGCGCCGAAAAGCCGGAGGTACCAAAGAAATTGACGCCGCTCAAGTCGACCACCAAGCGGTGGATGCGCCCCCCGTGTCGGAGCGCATAGTCGATGAGTTCGTGCGCATTCGCCGCGTCGATCTCGCCCTGCACCGTGATGACGACGGTGTTCGGCTGTGACCATCGGATGGCGAAATGCGCCAAATCGGACTCGGCGCGCTCGACGAGGGATTCCGGCGTTACCGGCTGGGGATACGTTGTGCTCGACATTGTGACTCCATCAGTGGTGAATACGACGATTCGTACTGTGGCTCACGTCAAAATTGGCCCTGCGCTTTTGAAAGCCTCGCTGCAGTGCGGTTGATCCGCCCTGCCAGTCGATGACGCTTGCAGCTGGCTGTGATTTCAACCTTCCTCGACCCTACGCCCCAGGGTCTGAGAACGACAATCTGAATGACGAGTACGTAATAATGCCAGTTCACAGCGCCGAACGTGACCGAAGTTTGTCTGAGACGCCTGATGGGCCCACACTTGGGCACATGTCGCCCACGGCCGCCGGTGTACTGCTGGCGGCCGGAGCTGGCACCCGGTTCGGTATGCCGAAAGTTCTTGCTGCGCAGGGTGAATGGCTGATTTGCGCGGTCGCGGCGTTGCATCGGGGCGGGTGCGACGATGTCGTCGTCGTATTGGGCGCGGCGATCGTCGATGTGCCGGCACCCGCCCGTGTGGTCGTTGCAACCGACTGGTCAGACGGACTCTCTGCCTCGCTGCGTGCGGGCCTGAGGGCCGTCGAGGCCGACTTCGCGGTACTGCACACCGTCGATACGCCTGATGTGGGTGCCGACGTGGTGGTGCGGGTGCTGGCAGCAGCGCAATCGTCGTCGTCGGGCTTGGCAAGAGCGGTCTACGGCGATGCGCCCGGCCATCCCGTCGTCGTGGCGAACCGGCATTGGCCCGAACTGCTGCGTGGATTACATGGCGATGAGGGTGCGCGGGCTTTTCTTGCCGCGCGCCGCGACGTCATCGCCGTGGACTGTTCGGACCTTGCGACGGGCCGCGACATCGACACCCCCGGCTGAGCAGGCGATCGGGTCAGTCGCCGACCGTAAGCCCGAGCATCGCCGTCGCGAATCGACGAACCGACTGCTCGGCGGTTGCGACGGCGTCGTCGTGGCCCTCACGCGCCCTGGTCGTCAACGTGGCGGCGAGCGGGTCGACACGCACCTCCGCCAGCATCTCGCCGGTCGTCGGTTCGCAGACCGCCCATGTGTAACCGGTGTCGGCGGCCCAGTGCGCGGTACAGCGTGCGATGTAGCCGGGGTCGGACTCACCCATCGACGCCAGTGCGGGGCGGTCGTCGATCAACTCGTCGTCCCGCAGCGCTCGCAGGTACCAAGCTCCTGCATTGATCTCGACGGGCTCCACGCGTCGATGGTAGGCATGGGCTATGAAGATCACAGTGATGGGTGCCAGCGGTCTGATCGGCACCAAGGTGGCCGCTCTACTGGCCGCCGACGGGCACGAGGTGATCGCGGCATCCCGCGGATCCGGTGCGGACGTGCTCACCGGTGAGGGACTGGGCGAAGCATTGGCAGGCGCCGACGCGATTGTCGACGTCACGAATTCCCCGTCGTTCGAAGACGGCCCGGTAATGGAGTTCTTCACCAAGGCGACCACGAATGTCGTTGCCGCCGCTAAGAACGCCGGGGTCGGCCACTACGTGGTGTTGTCGATCGTCGGGGTGGACGGACTCCCCGACAGCGGCTACATGCGGGCCAAGGTCGCCCAGGAGAAGCTGCTCATCGAATCCGGAATGCCGTACACGATCGTGCGCGCCACCCAGTTCGCCGAGTTCACCGACGCCATCACCGGTTCGATGACGGTCGGCGACGAGGTACACGTGCCCGACGCGCTGATCCAGCCCATTCCGGCGGACAGGGTCGCCTCCGACGTCGCGCGCGCCGCCGTCGCAGGGCCGCTCAACGGTGTCGTGAATATCGGTGGGCCACAGAAGATCCCGTTCGAACAGATGGCTCGCGAGTCGCTGGCCCGGCAAGGGGACGCCACGAAGACCGTCCTCGTCGACCCCGAGGCCACCTACTTCGGCACGCCCGTACAGCGCAACAGCCTCGTCACGCCCGACTGATAGCGATTTCGGTGCGCTCGCGATCGCTACGCGGACGTATGCGCACCGAGGTCACTTGATTTCGGCCAACACCGTGCCCTGCGTGACGGCCGCGCCCGACTCGACCGCAAGGCCGGTGATGACGCCGTCTTTGTGCGCGGTGACGGGGTTCTCCATCTTCATCGCCTCGAGGACCACGACGAGATCGCCGGAGGCAACCTCCTGACCCTCTTCGACAGCGACCTTGACCACGGTGCCCTGCATCGGCGCGGTGACCGCGTCGCCGGACGCTGCCACACCCCCGTGCGAGCCGCGCTTACGTGGCTTGGGCTTCTTGCGCACGACGGCGCCGCCCGCGGGGGCGCCGCCGCCACCGCCGATGGCCAGATCGCCGGGCAGGGACACCTCGAGGCGTCGACCGCCCACCTCGACGACGACCGTCTGCCGGGGGATGGTGTCTTCCTCTTCGACGGCTTCGCCGCCGGTGAAGGGTTCGACGGTGTTGTCCCACTCGGTCTCGATCCACCGGGTATGGACGTCGAACTTCTCGCCGTCACCGATGAACGCCGGATCGGCGACCACCGCGCGGTGGAACGGGATCACCGTCGCCAGGCCTTCGACGTGGAACTCTGCCAGCGCGCGACGGGAGCGGGCCAGCGCCTCCTCGCGCGTGGCGCCGCTGACGATCAGCTTGGACAGCATCGAGTCGAATTGGCCGCCGATCACCGAGCCGGCCTCGACACCCGAGTCCAGCCGCACACCGGGGCCGGTCGGGATGTCATAGCGGGTGACCGGTCCGGGGGCAGGCAGGAAGCCGCGGCCGGCGTCCTCCCCGTTGATGCGGAACTCGAACGAGTGACCGCGCGGCGTCGGGTCTTCGGTGATGTCGAGGGCCTCGCCGTTGGCGATCTTGAACTGCTGCAGGACCAGATCGATACCGGCGGTCTCCTCGGTGACCGGGTGCTCGACCTGCAGGCGTGTGTTCACCTCGAGGAACGAGATCAGCCCGTCCTGGCCGACGAGGTACTCGACGGTGCCTGCGCCGTAGTAGCCGGCCTCCTTGCAGATGCGCTTGGCGGATTCGTGGATCTCCTTGCGCTGCGCGTCGGTCAGGAATGGCGCGGGTGCCTCCTCGACGAGCTTCTGGAAGCGCCGCTGCAGCGAGCAGTCGCGGGTGCCTGCGACAACGACATTGCCGTGGGTGTCGGCGATCACCTGAGCCTCCACGTGGCGCGGCTTGTCCAGGTAGCGCTCGACGAAGCATTCGCCGCGGCCGAACGCCGCGACCGCCTCGCGGGTGGCCGACTCGAACAGCTCAGGTATCTCCTCGAGCGTGCGGGCGACCTTCATGCCGCGACCGCCGCCGCCGAAGGCGGCCTTGATGGCCACGGGGACGCCGTATTCCTTGGCGAAGGCCACGACCTCGTCGGCGTCCTTGACCGGATCCGGGGTGCCCGGCACAAGTGGCGCCTCGGCGCGGGCGGCGATGTGGCGAGCGGTGACCTTGTCGCCGAGATCACGGATGGACTGCGGGCTCGGGCCGATCCAGATCAACCCGGCGTCGAGTACCGCCTGAGCGAATTCGGCGTTCTCCGAAAGGAATCCGTAGCCGGGGTGGATCGCGTTGGCACCGGACTTCTCGGCGGCGTCCAGGATCTTCTCGAAGACGAGGTAGGACTCCGCCGACGTCTGGCCACCGAGTGCGAAGGCCTCGTCGGCGAGCCGCACGTGAGGCGCTTCGGCGTCAGGTTCGGCGTACACGGCCACGCTTCCCAGCCCGGCATCCTTGGCTGCCCGGATCACCCTGACCGCGATCTCCCCGCGGTTGGCGACCAGCACCTTGGAGATCTTTGAGCTGGCGTGACTTGCCACTGCGCCTCCTGACGGCATGTTTTTTAAGAAACGTCTTTAAGAATGTATCGGAGGCAGTTTATGAGACAACGAGGGGACCAGATGACGCGGTGCCTCCAACACCCGAGCGGCTCTCAGCGCAGGTGGCGTTTGATGCGCGCCAGCATCGCCGACATGCCGCGCAGCCGCAGCGGGCTGATCAGCGCGGCAAGGCCGAGCTCGCTGTAAAAGTCGTCGGGCACCGCGAGGATGTCCTCGGCGGTTTGGGTGTCGAGGCCGGCCGCGAGAATCGCGGCGAAACCGCGGGTGGTCGGGGCCTCGGCGGGAGCGCTGAAGTGCAACCGGACGTGGTCGCGGTCGGCGGCATCGACGTGCAGGAACAGCGGTGATTGGCATTCGGGCACCGGCTCCATGGCGGACTCTTCGAGGTCGGCGGGCAGCGGCGGCAACTCGCCGGCGAACTCGAGCAGCAATTGCAGTTTGTCCTGCCCCTGCATTTCCTTGAAGTCCGACACCACCTCGGCCAGCGCGGCCGGCATACTCATGGCGCTTCGCCGGGATCTTCCCCGACAGCCACTGGCACCCGCACGGCGTTGCCCCATTCGGTCCAGGAGCCGTCGTAGTTGCGCACACCTTCGCGTCCCAGCAGGTGCGTCAGCACGAACCACGTGTGGCTGCTTCGCTCGCCGATGCGGCAGTAGACGACCGTCTTGTCGTCGGGGGAGACGAAGCTGTACAGCTCGTCGAGTTCGGCGCGGCTGCGGAACTGACCGTTGTCCTTGGCCGCCTTGCCCCAGGGGATCGAGCGGGCGGTCGGAATGTGCCCGCCCCGCAGCGCGCCCTCCTCCGGGTAGTCCGGCATGTGCGTGCGCTCGCCGGTGTACTCCTGCGGTGAACGGACGTCGATCAGCGGCTGGGCGCCGAGCACGTCCAGCACATCGTCCTTGAAGGCGCGGATCGGTGCATCGTCACGTTCGACGACGGGGTAGCCGGTGGTCCGCTTGGAGGGCACGTCGAGGTTGGTGTCGCGGCCGTCGGAGATCCACAGGTTGCGTCCGCCGTCGAGCAGACGCACATCGGGGTGGCCGAACAAGGTGAACACCCACAGCGCGTAGGCCGCCCACCAGTTGCTCTTGTCGCCGTAGATCACCACGGTGTCGTCGCGCGCGATGCCCTTGCGGTCCATCAGCTCGGCGAACTGGGCGCCATCGATGTAGTCACGGACCTTCGGGTCGTTGAGGTCGGTGTGCCAGTCGATCTTCACCGCGCCCGGGATGTGGCCGGTGTCGTACAGCAGCACGTCCTCGTCAGATTCGACGATGGCCAAGCCGGGCCGGCCGAGGTTGCCCGACAACCAGTCAGGGGTGACCAGGCGTTCCGGGTGGGCGTAGGACTGCAGAGCAGGGCTGGGATCAGCAGGTAGCGGCACGTCACCGAGCCTACCGGGCAGGTGTGGGCCGGTTTGGGCGCGATCGCGTCCAGTTCGGCGCGGTATCGGATCACGCATTCGGTGGCCCGCCGAAACGCGGGAGCAGGGCCGGTTCTCCTGCTTGAGTGCTGCGCGAATCCTGTTGGTTTGCTGGGGAACAGAGCGTCCGCCCTGCGGCGGTCTTACAGTTACCTGAACGTCAGCAGACTGCGGAACAAAGCCGATCCGCCGCTTTGAAGAGGAAGCGATGTTCGTCTGGCTGATCGCACTTCTATACGAGGGGCTCCCTGTGAAGAAGAAGCTTGTTGCAGCAATCGCCGCGGCGTGCGCCGTGCTGGGTGGTGGGATCGTTGCCGCAGGGCCGGCGGGAGCACACGCCGATGACGGGTTGATCCAGTACGCGGAACCGGACCCGCTGTGGGTGATGCCGGACCTCAAGGACCGGATCTTGTCTCAGGCAGAACAAGAGGTCGAGGTCGACGTGGAACAAATGCCCCTGGTTTTCGAGGTCGTCGCCCCGAACCACGAGCCCGTGTACAACCTGCAGAACTGGGTGGTGTGCGGAGAGTCGCCGGCGGCGGGGAGCAAGCTCTCGGCGAAGACGAAGTCCGTGACATTGGACGTGGAGCGTCCCGGCGGGACGCACTGCGGCGCCTAGACCTCGCGACTGGATTGACGGCCGCGTCACCCGAAGTCGTGCTCGAATCGTTATTTAAGAGCTGACAGCCGCTCTGCGGCCACCACTATGGTTCTCCAAATGGGGCTGAAGGGTGTAAAGAGGCAGGTGCGAGACGTCGCGGTGGGTGCGGCTTCGTTTGGGATGCTGATCGCAGGTGTGGTTTTCACCGCACCCCCAGCGGTGGCGCAGGACACGGAGACGTGGACGATGCCCACCCTCAGGGGGACGGGGTTGCAGACGGCAGTCGACAGCGTCTTGGAGACTGCGGGGCCGGACAACGTCACGTTCAACATCTACGACGCAGTCAACAATCAGGTGGTGTACAACTATCCCTCCTGGGTGGTGTGCGGGCAGTCTCCTGGCCCCGAGGCCACCGTGAAGATCGGTGCTAAACCACAGCGGGTGACCTTGGCGCTCAAGCGTCGTCTTGCCGGCTGCTAGTTCGGTAGCAGGTGGCGGCTCACGGCCCACGCGTCTAGATCGACGCGCGGAACCGTTCTCGTAATCCAATGGTTACCTGGCGTTTCGCCGTTGGTTTGCAGCCAGCACTAAGGTCCCCGGCATGGAGTTCACAGGGTTCAAGAGGCAGGTAGGGAGCGTCGCGGTGGCGGCGGCTTCCTTTGCGATGCTCGTGACGGCTGCCGGATTCGCTGCACCCATCGCTGCGGCGGAGGAGTCCGACGCAGAAACCTGGACGATGCCCGACACCGAGAGCAACATGCTGGAGAATGCGGTAGCCGCGACGTACGAAGCCGCGGGTACCGAAAACGTCGAGATTGAGTTCGCCGTCAGCGGCGTCAATCAGGTGGTGTACAACTACGCCAATTGGCGGGTGTGCGGGCAGTCGCCCTCGGCGGATGAGGAAGTGGAAGTTACCGCTGAGCCTGCCACGGTTGAGTTCGAAGTGGCTCGGCCGGGTGGATGTGAGTAGCCGAGATCAGTACGACCAAAGGTCCGTGATCTTCAGCCCTGCGTCCCGTACCAATCGGTAGACAAGTGGCAAGCTGACCCCGATGACGTTGGATGGGTCGCCCTCGATTCGGTCGATGAACCAGCCACCGAACCCGTCCAGGGTGAACGCGCCTGCGACGTTGATGGGCTCGCCGCTCTCGATATAGCGGGCCAGGTCTTCCTGCGGCGGTCTTCCGAAATGCACCGTGGTGCTGCCGGTGTCGCCCTCGGTATGGGTGATGACGCCTGCGGTGAGGCGCAACAGCGCGTGGCCGGTGAGCAGGTGGCCGGTGGATCCCGTCATCGACACCCATTGGCGCAGAGCAACTTCAGCGGAGCCGGGCTTCCCGCGCAGCTCGCCTGCCAGGTAGAGCATTGAATCGCAGCCGAGCACCAGACAGTCATCGAGTAAGTCCTCGGGTAGCTGCGCGGCGACGCTGAGCGCCTTGGCGTTGGCGAGCTTGGCCACCACGGCCTCCGGCGGTAGGTCCGGATCGAGCGACGCTATCAACGCGTCCTCGTCGACATCGGAGACGATGACGAGTGGGTCGATTCCGGCCTGGCGCAACACCTTACGGCGACCGGCTGATGCTGATGCGAGAACGAATCGCGTCATCGATGGCGCAGGTGAGTCCGTCCCTGCAGCGTCACCTTCTGCCAGCTGAAGAACGAATAGCGCAGCCGGTCAACCGGATGGCCCCACAGGTTTTCTTCCTGCTCCCGTGGCTCGGCAGGGGTCCCCGAAGCGGCGGCCAGGACGGCGATGACCGCGCCGACCTCGAGTTCGGTCGGGCGGCCCTTGACGATCTGGATGTGCGGCTCGTGCGCGTGCTGCTCTTCGGCCACAGGCTCGTCGGCCACGGTCTCGTCCCCGCTCACTGCTGTTGAATCGTTCGCCCCGCTCACAGCTGTTGAATCGTTCGCCCCGCTCACAGTGGAATGTTCCCGTGCTTCTTCGGCGGCACCTGCGTCACCTTGCGTTCGAGCAGGCGCAGCGCGGTGGCGACGTAGCCGCGGGTGTGCGACGGCGGGATCACCGCGTCGACATAACCGCGTTCGGCCGCGATGTACGGGTTCACCAGGGTGTCCTCGTAGGTCTGCTGCAGCTCGAGGCGAAGCGCGTCGACGTCTTTGCCCTCCTTGGCGGCCTGCCCCAGCTCCTGCCGGTAGACGAACCCGACCGCACCCGCGGCGCCCATCACCGCGATCTGCGCGGTCGGCCAGGCCACGTTGACGTCGGCGCCCATCTCCTTGGAGCCCATGACGCAGTACGCGCCGCCGTACGCCTTTCGGGTGATCACGGTGATCTTGGCGACCGTGGCCTCGCCGTAGGCGTAGAGCAGCTTGGCTCCGCGGCGGATGATGCCGTTATATTCCTGTTCGGTGCCCGGCAGGAAGCCCGGCACGTCGACCAGCATCACGATCGGCACGTTGAAGCAGTCGCACGTGCGGATGAACCGTGCGGCCTTCTCTGAGGCGTTGATGTCCAGGCAGCCTGCGAATTGGGTCGGCTGGTTGGCGACGATGCCCACCGGGCGGCCTTCGATCCGGCCGAACCCGACCAAGATGTTTCCGGCATAGCCGGCCTGCACCTCGAGGAACTCGTCGTCGTCGAGGATGCGGGTGATGACCTCGTGCATGTCGTAGGGCTGGTTCGGCGAATCGGGGATCAACGTGTCCAGTTCGACGTCCTCGTCGGTGAGGTTGTCCTCGATCGCCCCGTCGGGAACCGCGGCCGGGTAGCGCGGTGGGTCCGCATAGTTGTTGCTCGGCAAATATGACAACAGTTCGCGGACATAGTCGAACGCGTCCTGCTCGCCGGTCGCCACGTAGTGCGCGGTGCCGGACTTGGCCATGTGGGTGTGCGCGCCGCCGAGTTCCTCCATCGTGACGTCTTCACCGGTGACGGTCTTGATCACGTCCGGCCCGGTGATGAACATCTGGCTGGTCTGGTCGACCATGACGACGAAGTCGGTCAGTGCGGGGGAGTACACGTGGCCGCCCGCGGCGGCGCCCATGATCAGCGAGATCTGCGGGATGACCCCTGAGGCCATGATGTTGTTGTGAAAGATCTTGCTGTACAGGCCGAGTGACACCACACCCTCTTGGATTCGTGCGCCCGCGCCGTCGTTGATGCCGATGAGCGGGCGACCCGTCTTGATCGCAAGCTCCTGGACCTTGACGATCTTCTCGCCGTAGACCTCGCCGAGGCTGCCGCCGAACACCGAGACGTCCTGGCTGAAGATGCAGATCTCGCGGCCGTCGATGGTGCCGTAGCCGGTCACCACACCGTCGCCGAAGGGGCGCTTGTCGGCCAGCCCGAAGTTCGTGCTGCGGTGCCGGGCCAGAGCGTCGAGTTCGACGAACGAGCCCTCGTCCAGCAGCGCGAGGATGCGCTCACGCGCGGTCAGCTTGCCCTTGGCATGAATCTTCTCCACGGCCGCCTCGCCGACCGGGTGCAGCGTTTCTTCGGCGCGCTTGCGCAGATCGGCCAGCTTGCCCGCGGTGGTGTGGATGTCGATCTCGTGCTCGCCCGAGGGCTCGACCGACTGATCGCTAACGCTCGTCATGAGGGTCGATGCTAACGAACGATCGGGACGGCGCGGACGGCGCGTCCTTAATATCTCCTTAAGCAGGCTCGCGCCGCATCACCTAGGTTTGGGCCCGTGACTGCGCAGCGGGCCCCCCTCGACGAAACCGCATTGCGCGCCGCCATCGGAGGCGGCGCGGTATGGCAGACGGTCGAGGTGGTCGCCGAGACCGGATCCACCAATTCCGACCTGATCGCGCGCGCCAACGGCGGCGCCCCCATCGCGGGTGCGGTCCTGATCGCCGAGCACCAGACCGCAGGCCGGGGCAGGCAGGGGCGCAGCTGGGCCGCCGCGCGATACGCGCAGATCAGCATGTCGGTGGCGATCGACGCGGCGGGGGTGCCCACCGACGGTTGGGGATGGCTGCCCTTGGCGACCGGGGTGGCCATCGTCGACACGGTGACCGCCCTCGGTATCGACGCCGGATTGAAATGGCCCAACGACGTGCTCGCCGGTGGCGGCAAGCTGGCAGGAATTCTCGCCGAGGTCGCCGCCGAGCAGCGGGCGGTCGTCGTCGGCATCGGTCTCAATGTGTCGCTGAGCGCTGACGAGGTCGGCGTCGACGGTGTCACTTCACTCGTCGGCCTCGGGGTGACGGCACCAGATCGCCAGCGCGTGGTCATCGAGCTGCTGAGTGCGTTGGGGCAGCGCATCGACGCGTGGCGACGCGCTCGTGGCGCCGACCCGAAACTGATCGCCGATTACCGTGCCCGCAGTCTGACCCTCGGGATGGGAGTGCGCGCGCTCCTTCCCGGCGAGCGCGAGATCGTCGGGGTCGCGCGCGATATCGACGTCCAGGGCCGACTCATCATCGACGCCGACGGCGACACGACGACGGTGGCCGCGGGTGACATCGTGCACTTGCGACCCGCGGGTAGCTGATCGGGGAATAGGGTCTTCGCTTATGGGATATCCGGAAAAAGTGCTCGCCAAAGACGAGCACGTGGTGCTACACCGCCACCCGCATTGGAAGCGGCTGATCGGCCCCGTCCTGATCCTGTTGGTGATCACCGCGGTCGCGACGTTCGCCGCCGGCTACGTCAACACCACCAACTGGGATCCCACCGCCCGTAACGTGGTGATGATCGTCATCGCCGTCGTGTGGGTGATCATCGTCGGGTGGCTGACGATATGGCCGTTCCTCAATTGGTGGACAACGCATTTCGTCATCACCGACCGCAGGGTGATGTTCCGCCACGGGCTGCTGACCCGTTCGGGCATCGACATCCCGCTTGCGCGGATCAACAGCGTCGAATTCCGTCACGGTGTTCTCGATCGCATGTTGCGCACCGGCACGCTGATCATCGAGTCAGCGTCTCAGGATCCCCTGGAGTTCATGGACATCCCGCGAGTGGAAGAGGTCCACTCGCTGCTGTATCACGAAGTCTTCGACACCCTGGGTTCGGAGGAATCGCCGAGCTGAGCCAGTCGCCGCGCGCGCCGGGTCGGCCTGCGCAACGGCGTCACGTTGCCGTCCGCGTCGATGCCGTGCAGAGCGGGGTCGTGCACATCTTCGACGGCCTCTGCGATGCCCCCGTCGGTGAGCGTGGCCTCTAGCGCCTTGTCCGGGTTGCGACCGAACTCGTCCGGGAACACCCAGCGTCGGAACGCCCAGAAGCGGAAGGCCATCTGCAAAAGGTTGCCGATGATGTAGGCCGCGACGAAGTCGGCGATGTTCTCCACCGTCAGGCTGACTTCGGGGACACGCAGCATCAGCACGTAGCTGGAGAACCACAGCGGGGCCATCGAGAGCAGCACGCCGACGCCACTGAACGCGAAGAACATCAGCGCCTCGTGGTGACGCTCCCGGCCGCCGCGGTCGCGGAAGCTCCATTCGCGGTTGAGGATGTAGGACGCGATCACCGCGACGACGCCTGCGATGATCTTCGCCGTCACAGGCTTGGGCTCCAGCACCGTGAGCTTCAGCGTGAAGAAGACCGTCGAGTCGATGACAAAGGTGGTGGCGCCGACGATCGCGAACTTGATGAGCTCGTGGTGCCGTTCGAAGTACGGCCGGATCGGGCTTGGCAGCCGCGCGATCGTGGCATCGGTGAAGGACACAACAGGGCAGTCTACGGAAATCGGCCACGTCACGCGTACCCGTGCAGGTCACCGACGGTAAGTAAAGGTCGGGCGCATGACAACATAGGTCCGTGCCGCGCAATCCGACTGTGCTCTCTGGCGGACGACGGGAGCACCAAATGCCTGTCGTGACGATGATCGGCGGTGGACAGCTGGCCAGGATGACTCACCAGGCCGCGATCGCGCTGGGGCAGACGCTACGTGTGTTGGCCGTCACACCCGATGATCCGGCGGCGCAGGTGACTCCGGACGTGGTGATCGGTTCGCACGACGACCTCGATGCGCTGCGGCGTGCCGCGGTCGGCGCCGATGCGTTGACGTTCGACCACGAACATGTCCCGACCGAGATGCTCGAGAAGCTGATCGCCGAAGGCGTGAATGTCGCGCCGCCGCCGACAGCGTTGATCCACGCCCAGGACAAACTGGTCATGCGGCGGCGACTGGAGGCCCTTGGAGCGCCGGTGCCGCGGTTCGCGGCCGTGACGTCACCGTCGGACGTGGATGAGTTCGCCGCGGGGTCGGACGCGGACCTGGTGATCAAGACCGTCCGCGGCGGCTACGACGGGCGCGGGGTGACGCTGGCACGCGATAGGGCCCATGCCCGCGAGGTGGCTGCCGAGTATCTGGCGGCAGGCGTCGACGTCCTCGTCGAGGAGAAGGTGATGATGCGGCGCGAACTCGCCGCGCTGGTGGCGCGCTCGCCGTTTGGACAGGGTGCCGCATGGCCGGTCGTGCACACCGTGCAGCGTGACGGCATCTGCGTGGAGGTCATCGCTCCCGCCCCCGCACTCGACGACGAACTTGCGGGTGCCGCGGGAGGACTGGCGTTGCGACTGGCCGACGAACTCGGTGTCGTCGGGCTGCTGGCGGTCGAGCTGTTCGAAACCGTCGAGGGCGGGCTGTTGGTCAACGAATTGGCCATGCGACCACACAATTCGGGCCATTGGACGATGGACGGTGCGCGCACCAGTCAGTTCGAACAACATCTTCGTGCGGTGCTCGACTATCCGTTGGGGGATACATCGCCCATCGCGCCGGTGACCGTCATGGCGAATGTGCTTGGCGCTCAACAGACCCCGACGATGGCCATGGACGAGCGACTGCATCATCTGTTCGGCCGGATGCCCGAGGCCAAGGTGCATCTGTACGGAAAGGGCGAACGTCCCGGCCGCAAGATCGGCCACGTCAACGTCCTCGGCCGGCCAGGCGGGTCGCCAGATGACGCGGCGTATGTCGAGGATGTGCGGGAACGCGCGATGCGGGCCGCACACTGGTTGTCGCATGCCGAATGGACAGATGGGTGGAGTGGACATGCCTGAGGACGCCAAGCCGCGCGTCGGCGTGATCATGGGCAGCGACAGCGACTGGTCGGTGATGGAGGACGCGGCGCACGCACTGGCCGAGTTCGACGTGCCGTTCGAGGTCGGAGTCGTTTCGGCGCATCGCACGCCCGATCGCATGCTCGAGTACGCGAAGACGGCCGCCGCGCGCGGCATCGAGGTGATCATCGCCGGTGCAGGCGGAGCCGCGCACTTGCCCGGCATGGTGGCCTCGGCGACACCGCTGCCCGTCATCGGCGTTCCGGTGCCATTGGCCAAGCTCGACGGCCTCGACTCGCTGCTGTCGATCGTGCAGATGCCTGCCGGTGTGCCCGTGGCCACCGTGTCGATCGGCGGCGCCCGCAACGCGGGACTGCTGGCGGTGCGAATCCTCGGGTCCTCGGATGCCGCGCTGCGCCAGCGCGTCGAGGATTTCCAGACCGAGCTGGCCCATATGGTCCTGCAAAAGGATGCGGCGCTGCGCGATCGGCTCCTGGGCAATAAGTAGCCGCGAACCGGTTGAGGACGCCGGGACGGTAAAGTTACCGACGAGTAGCAAGGAGTCGCCATGGCCATCGGAAACCCGTCGTTTGATGCCTTCAAGCTTTCTGAGGAGCACATCGAGTTGCGCGCGGTGCTGCGCGATCTGTGCGACAAAGAGATCGCGCCGCATGCCGCGGATGTCGATGAGAAGGCGCGTTACACCGATGAGGCCCTTGCGGCGCTGACCGCTTCGGGGATGGCCGCGATCCATATTCCCGAGGAGTACGGCGGCCAGGGCGGGGATTCGGTCGCGGCGTGCATCGTCATCGAGGAAGTGGCGCGGGTATGTGCGTCGTCGTCGTTGATCCCGATCTGCAACAAGCTGGGCACGATGGGGCTGCTGTTGCGAGGGTCTGAGGAACTCAAGAAGCAGGTGCTGCCCAGCATCGCTTCCGGTGAGGCCGCGGCGTCCTATGCGCTCTCCGAGCGTGAGGCCGGTAGCGATGCGGCGGCCATGCGTACCCGTGCGCGCCGTGATGGCGATGAGTGGGTGCTCAACGGTGCGAAGTGCTGGATCTCCAATGGCGGGCATTCCACCTGGTACACGGTGATGGCGGTGACCGATCCCGACAAGGGCGCCAACGGTATCTCGGCGTTCGTGGTGCACCGCGACGATCCGGGATTCGCGGTGGGGGCCAAGGAGCGCAAGCTGGGCATCAAGGGTTCCCCGACGACGGAGTTGTATTTCGAGGACTGCCGTATCCCGGGGGATCGGATCATCGGCGACGAGGGCACCGGTTTCAAGACCGCGCTGGCCACCCTGGATCACACCCGCCCGACGATCGGCGCCCAAGCCGTCGGCATCGCCCAGGGGGCGCTGGAGGCGGCGATCGCATACACCAAGGAGCGCAAGCAGTTCCGGCAACGCATCGCCGATTTCCAGGCCGTGCAGTTCATGCTCGCCGATATGGCGATGAAGATCGAGGCGGCCCGGCTGATGGTGTACACCGCTGCAGCGCGCGCTGAGCGTGGTGAGCCCGATCTGGGATTCATCTCCTCGGCGGCCAAGTGCTACGCCTCTGACGTCGCGATGTCGGTGACCACCGACGCGGTGCAGCTGTTCGGTGGCTACGGCTATACCGTCGACTTCCCCGTCGAGCGGTTCATGCGCGACGCCAAGATCACCCAGATCTACGAGGGCACCAACCAGATCCAGCGTGTCGTCATGTCACGCGCACTGCTCAAGTAGAACGCCGCAATGCCGATTGTGCGGTTTCATTCGCGACACGCCGGCCCGGCCGTATGAAACCGCACATCCGCGGGCAACTCTCGGACCGTCAGCCGGCGTACTGAAGGAAGAACGCCATCCCCGCCTCGAGGTGATAGGTGTTGTGGCAGTGAGTGATCCATTTCCCGGGATTATCGGTGTCGAAGTCGACATCGACGGTCTGCAGCGGCGGCACCAGCACGGTGTCCTTGCGGGCTTTCGGGGTGTCACCGTTCATCACCTGGAACGTGTGGCCGTGTAGATGGAACGGATGAAACATCATCGACTCATTGATGTAGCGGATGCGGACCCGTTGGTTCGGCTGCACTGCCACCCCATCGCGCGGCGGGTCGTACAGCTTTCCGTTGATCGGCCAGTTGTAGCCGTCGACGGGTCCGGCCAGGCGGGCGTCGATGATCTGATCGGGCTCTTTCGCGGGCAGCGTGACCTCCGGCGCGGGTGACAGCGTCGCGGTGTCCAGCGGTTCCTGAGTACGTACCGACCCAACGAACTCGTCGACGTTCACCGTGGCGGGCCTATTGTTGACCCGCATGTTCAGCTGGGCGTGGCCCGGCTTGCCGTAGGGCACGGCGATGACCGGCAGCGACTCGTTGACGGTGATGATGGCGTCGACCCGCTCTCCCATGCCGAGGATGACCGAGTCCGCCTGTACCGGCATCACCGGGTAGCCGTCGGTCTGGATGACCGTCATGGACGTGCCTGGCACCGCTACCCGGAACGCCGTGTCGGAGCCGGCGTTGATCACCCGCATCCGAATCCGTTGGCCCGTACGGTAATCCGCGACCTGCGGATCTTTCGCGACGCGGCCGTTGATGATGAAGTAGGGGTAGGTGACGTCGCCGCCGTCTCGGCCGAGCGGAATCGCCGGAGTCACGCCAGGACCGCCGGGTTCCATCGGCTTCATCCCTGTCTTGCGCAGGTTCTCGAACACCTGGTCGGGGTTGGTGCCGGTGCCGTCGATCCAATCGTCCAGCACGACGACGAGTTCGTCGTCGTAGTCGACCTTCTCGTCGGGGTCCTCGATGATGAGTGGCCCGTACAGGCCGCGGTCCAGTTGGGTGCCGACATGCGAATGGAACCAATACGTTCCGGCGTCGGGCACCACGAAGTCGTAGGTGAACGTCTGACCCTTGGCCACCGCCGCCTGCGTCAGGGGCGGCACCCCGTCCATATCGTTGACGATCGCGATGCCGTGCCAGTGCACCGTGACGCCCTGCGGGAGGGCATTGGTCAATTCGGCCCGGAGTCGCTCCCCCTTGCGCAGGCGAATTTCACGAGCGGGCACCTGATTGTTATAGGCCCAGGTGCGAAGCGTGGCGCCGGTGAGGTCTATGTCGGTCTCGCCGGCCGCCAGAGTGAGATTCGCGGGTCCGGCTGACGGTGACTGCGACTGCGAGCAGGCGGCGCCCACCCCCGCGAAGCCCATCGCGCCCACGACCATGAACTGCCGTCGACTGATCATGATTTCAGCGTGGCACCGTTCGCTCAACCGCGGGTGATCTTCTCCATTTGTCTGCGGCGATCCATCGCTGCGGCATCCGGATTCGCCACCTGCACCAGTGATGCACCGGCCGCGAAAACTGCCAGCAGATTCTCGGTGAGGTTGTCCGCGTTCGCCCAGTCGGCCGTCGACAGCACGCGGTCCTCTGCAGTGAGACCTTGGGCGGCAGCGGACGCCTGCGCAGCGGACAGCACGTCGGTGACCGACCGGCCATCCAGCGCGGCTCCGGGATTGCGCTCGGGGGCAATCTGGTCGCCGTGCACGCGCACCGCGGTCGCGTAGTCCGTCAGGCCCACGGGAAGGTCGGGCACCGGCTTGCCGAACGGGTCGAGCGACAGCACCGCGATCTCGCCCATCCCCACGGCCTCGTCGGCCTCGCCGAGCCGCTCCGCCGTGCACAGTGCGATGTCGGCGGCTCCGCCGGTGATGACTTCGGCACCGATCCACCAGATCCCGAACAACACAGCGGCGGTTTGCCAGTGGGCGGGCAACAGCACCGCGACTCTGGCAGACGGTTCGACGCCCATTTCGTCGCGTAGCAGGTTGCCGGTCTTGGCCGCCCAGTTCACCAATGTGGCGGTGGACAATTCGATCCGCTCGCCGCTGGCATCGTCGTAGTAGGTGATCCGAGGCCCGGCGGGATCGGAGCCCATGAGCGGATCGAGGATGGCCGAACTGATTGTGGTCACGTCTAGTTGACGCACTCCGGGTCGTTCGAGCCGGCGGTGATGATCGGCGAGGCCAGCGGATCCTCCGGGGTCGGCCCGGAAGCCACCGGGTCGGCCGTCAGCGTCGGGTCGATACCGTCCAGGCCCGAACCGGGACCCGTGTAGTCGGCGGTCAGCACGACCCGCACCGACCCTGGAGCCACCGAAGGGTCCTCGACAATAGGTAGTCCGCCGAGGTCCTTGGAGATCGCCTGCGCGCCAAGGTCGTCGGCCTTGGGTGCCTGCACCTGGCTGCCCGTCACCGGGTCACCCTCGTGGTTGCCGGTGCTGCCGGCCGAGAAGCCCTTGTTGGTCAGCACGTTCGAGACCGCGGAGGCAAGCCCGTTGATATCGCTGGCGTTGACAACGTCGGCGGTCGTCTTCTCCGGTGTGTACGCGAGTTCTTCGGTCTTGCCCTCATCCTGGTCGTGCAGCAGCCCGTCGACCCAGTCCTTGACCTCGGAGGGGTCGACGCGCACCACGCTCTGCATCCCGTCGTCGCTCCAGCCGTTCTCCTGGAGTACCGGAATCGTGGCGAAGGCGACGTTGCCCGCCGCGAGCTTCTGCAACTGCTCCGCGAATTCCATGACGTCCCAGCCGTCGGAGAGCACCACCGAGCGCTGTACCGCGTTCTCGAGCCGGTTCAGGGTCGAAGGGCTTGACAGCGTCTTGCTCGAGATCACTTCGTGGGCAAGCGATGCCATCACCGCCTGCTGGCGCACCACCCGGTCGAGATCGCCGCGGGGCAGATCATGGCGCTGGCGGACGAAGCTCAGCGCCTGCGGGCCGGTCAGCTTCTGCCAACCCGCGGGGAAGTCCGCTCCCGAAAGGGGTTCGTAGACAGGATTTCTCAAGCACACATTCACCCCGCCGAGGGCGTCGGTGATGAGTGAGAATCCGAGGAGCCCGATTTCGGCGTAGTGGTCGACGGTGACGCCGGTCAGACTCGCCACGGTCTTGATCAACGCTTCGCGACCGGCCTCGACAGCCTGCGGTTCCGCCTGCGCTTTGTCCATGCCGTCCTGCTCGACCAGCTCGACCAGCTTCTCGAAGTGAGCCGAACCGTAGACGCCGTTGATTTTCATCTTCCCGACACCCGGCGCTTCGACGTAGGAGTCGCGCGGGATCGAGATCGCGGTGGCGGACTTCCCGCTGTTGGGGATCCGCACCAAGATGATGGTGTCGGTGTTGGTCGCCTCGTCGTCACCGGCGCGCAGCGTGGCGAGCTCTTCCTGGGTCAGTGGGTTTCCGTGCGCATCGGTGCGGCTGTCCACGCCGACCAGCAGGATGTCGATCGCACCATCCTCACCGCCGCCGCCCAGCGAGATGGGCGAGATGTGATTGATACCGGATTCGAACGATCGGATCTTGCCCCAGGCGACGCCGGTGCCGACGACGATCGCCAGTGCCATCGACACGGCGATGACACGGAGAGTACGAGCGGGCATCAGGCCAGGTTACTTGCGAAAAGGGCACAGAGTGGGGAGCGCGGGTCGGCGTGCCAGACTCGTACCTATGGGTTTTGCAGAAAATGGCCGAATCGTTATCGCCGGTGCCGGTGGCATGGTTGGACGTGAATTGGCAGCTCAGGCACGCAGTCGGGGCCACGATGTGCTGGCGCTGACGTCATCGGAGTGGGATATCACCGACGCCCCCGCAGCCGAGCGATTCATCGAACCCGGTGATGTGGTGATCAACTGCGCGGCATACACCAAGGTCGACGCGGCAGAGTCCGAGGAGGCGCGCGCCCACGCCGTCAACGCGGTCGGACCCGCCAATATCGCGCAAGCCTGTGCACGCGCAGGAGCTGAATTCATTCACATCTCCACCGATTACGTCTTCGACGGCGCCAAGGGGCGCCCGTACGAGATCGACGACGAGACCGGGCCGCAGGGCGTCTACGGTCGCACCAAACTGGCAGGTGAGTTCGCGGTGCTCGCCGCGATGCCCGACGCCCATATCGTCCGAACGGCGTGGGTCTACGAGGGTGGAGACGGAGGCGACTTCGTGGCCATAATGCGCCGGCTCGCCGGAGGCGATCAGACGGTGGACGTGGTGGCCGATCAGATTGGTTCACCGACGTATGCCGCTGACCTGGTTGGCGCGCTGCTCGAGGTGGCCGACGGCAACATCCGAGAACCGTTGCTGCATGCCGCCAACGGAGGGGAGGCCAGTCGCTACGAGCAAGCGCAGGCGATTTTCGAGGCGGTGGGCGCCGATCCTGCCCGGGTCCGACCCGTCGGCAGCGACCGCCATCCCAGGCCTGCGCCGCGGCCGCCGTACTCGGCGCTGTCTTCTGGGTTGTCGGCCGAAGCGGGGCTGACACCACTGCGGCCGTGGCGCGACGCGCTGGCCGCCGCGCTCGCCAAGCAGGCCGGTTAATCTCTACGCCGTGAGTAACGACTTTGAGTGATGAATTAGTGGACGGCGCGTGAGCGACGAATTAACCGTGGTGACCGTGACGTACTCACCAGGGCCACATCTGAACCGGTTCCTGGCGTCGTTGTCGCATGCCACCGATCGCGCGGTGACGGTCATCATGTCGGACAACGGATCCACCGACGGCGCGCCCGAAGAGGCGCTGGAGCACTATTCCAACGTGCGCCTGCTGCGCACCGGCGCAAACCTCGGCTACGGCAGCGCGGTGAACCGCGCCGTCGATGAGTTCTTGAAAGACAGTGCGGCCCAGTCAAGCTCGGATTTTTTCATCGTCGCCAATCCCGATGTCCAGTGGGGACCGAACAGCATCGACATCCTCTTGGACGCGGCGGCGCGCTGGCCGCGGGCGGGTGCGCTGGGGCCGATGATCCGCGACCCTGACGGCACGGTGTACCCGTCGGCGCGCCATCTACCCAGCCTGATCCGGGGCGGCATGCACGCGGTCGTCGGGCCGCTGTGGCGCTCCAATCCGTGGACCGCCGCCTACCGGCAGGTCAGGCTGGCGCCCAGCGAACGGCCCGTCGGATGGCTGTCCGGCTCGTGTCTGTTGCTGCGACGGGCGGCGTTCGACGAGATCGCCGGGTTCGACGAGCGCTATTTCATGTACATGGAGGATGTTGACCTAGGAGATCGCCTGGGCCGCGCGGGCTGGCAGAACGTCTATGTGCCGTCGGCGGAGATTTTGCATGACAAGGGCCACGCGACGGGACGCGATCCCGCCCGCAACTTGGCCGCCCACCACACCAGTACCTACACTTTCCTGGCGGATCGCTATCCGCACTGGTCGCAGGCGCCCCTGCGGTGGACAATCAAGGCCGCTCTCAGTGCGCGGGCAGGCCTGGTCGTGCGCAATTCTCGGCGTAAGTAGGCGAAGGGGGACGGGCTGATGAATCCGGCCGAAGTGGATGCCGTCATATTGGTCGGCGGTCTGGGTACCCGATTGCGCCCGTTGACGTTGTCGGCCCCCAAACCGATGCTGCCGACCGCCGGTCTGCCGTTCCTGACCCATCTGTTGTCGAGGATCGCCGATGCCGGCATCGAGCATGTCGTGCTCGGCACGTCGTACAAGGCAGCGGTGTTCGAGTCGGAATTCGGCGACGGATCGAAGATGGGGCTGCAGATCGACTATGTCGTCGAGACCGAGCCCCTTGGCACCGGTGGCGGCATCGCCAACGTGGCGTCGAAGCTGCGGCACTCCACCGCGCTGGTTTTCAACGGTGACATACTGTCCGGCGCCGATCTGCGTGCATTGCTGAACAGCCACGAGGCCAACAACGCCGACGTGACTCTGCACCTCGTCCGCGTCGGCGATCCACGGGCGTTCGGCTGCGTGCCGACGAATTCCGATGGTGTGGTCACCGCATTCCTGGAGAAGACGCAGGACCCGCCGACCGATCAGATCAACGCCGGGTCCTACGTCTTCAAGCGCGAGGTGATCGAGGGCATTCCGAAGGGGCGCCCGCTCTCCGTCGAGCGCGACGTGTTCCCGGCGCTGCTTGCCGATGGGTTTCGGGTGTGCGGCTATGTGGACTCGACCTATTGGCGGGACATGGGCACCCCCGAGGATTTCGTGCGCGGCTCTGCCGACCTGGTCCGCGGCATCGCGCCGTCACCGGCGCTGCACGGACACCGCGGTGAGGATCTGGTGCACGACGGTGCCAGCGTCGCGCCCGGTGCGCTGCTGATCGGCGGCACGGTGGTCGGGCGAGGTGCCGAGATCGCCGGCGGCGCACGCCTGGACGGCGCCGTGATCTTCGACGGAGCCAAGGTGGGCGCGGGTGCGGTGATCGAACGGTCGATCATCGGTTTCGGGGCCCGCATCGGGCCGCGCGCGCTGATCCGTGACGGCGTGATCGGTGACGGCGCGGACATCGGCGCACGCTGTGAGTTGTTGCGAGGTGCACGCGTGTGGCCGGGCGTCACGATCCCCGACGGCGGAATCCGTTACTCGACCGACGTCTAAGAGTGATTTCGGTGCGCTGACAGTCCGTGAGCGACTGTTTGCGCACCCAATTCACCGGTTGCGAGCGGCGGCCGCCAGCTGGATGAGCCCATGGTCGCAATCGTCGGGCAGCGCATCCAGCGGCCACCATCGAAGGTCCAACGACTCGTCGCTGCGGGCGAATTCAGCACCGGCAGGGGCGTGCACGACGAACTGCATATCGAGGTGGCGGGTCGGCACTCCGAGCGAACACGTGACGGGGTGTACATGCAGCGCGGCCAGCGTCGGATCGATCTCCAGGCCGTCGATGCCCGATTCCTCAGTGGCCTCCCGCAGCGCGGCGGCGACGATGTCGGCGTCGGATTCTTCGCAGTGCCCGCCGAGTTGCAGCCACCGGCCGAACCGCGGGTGCAGCGTCAGCAGCGCGTGAGATCCGCTGTGGTCGATGACCAACGCCGAACCGGTCACGTGCCCCGGCACGCACGCGCGTAGGCATCCGTCCGGGCGCGCCGCCAGGAACGCCAGTACTGCGTGGCGCAACGTGTCTTGATCGGGGTTGGGTGCCTGCCATTCGGTCAACACCTCGACCGCCGACGAGTGCAGACTCATCGCCGCACCAGGAGGTCGTCCGTCGGCATCGGATCGCGCGGTCCCGAAGGTCCGGAACCCTCTTCGGGATAGCCGATCGCGATGGCGCCCAACGGCTCCCAGTCGGTGGGCAGGCCGAGCTCGTCACGCACCAGATCGGCGGCGAAGATCGTCGACCCGATCCAGCAGCTGCCCACGTCGCGCACCGCCAGCGCCACCAGAAGGGCCTGTACCGCGGCGCCGACGGCGACGGTGAACATCGTGCGCTCAGCGGCGGTGCGCTCGGCGTCTGGGTAGCTGTGCGCGCCGTCGGGCACCATGAACGGGATGACGAGTTCGGGTGCGTCGTAGAGGATGGTGCCACGACTGACGCGGTGTTCGATCGACTCCGGTGTTCGCCCGTCGCTTGCTAGGTCGGCGCGCCACTTCGCCTTCATCCGGTCGAGCAGGGCCAACCGCACGGCCGGGTCCTGTACCCATACGAAGCGGACGGGGTGGGTGTGATGTGGCGCGGGAGCGGTGAGTGCTTCGGCGACGGCGGCCTCGATCTTATCGGGCGCAACGTGCTGACTGCTGAAGGTGCGTACCGATCGTCGCAACAGCTGAGCCTGGCGGCGGCCGAGTGCCATCGCCTCCTCGGTGCCCAGCCAGAACAGATCGTCCTCACCGGCACGCACCAACTGGCCGGCGTTGGAGCCGTTGTCTCGCAGGGACAGTCCACGCACCACCGCCACCGGGATATCGGTCAGCTTGCCCTTGACCAGGTCGGCTGCGGCGGCGATCTCGTCGGCGACGGCGATCTCGGTGACGATCAACTCGTTGCCGTGCCGGTCTACCGATCCTTCGTACCCGTGCAGCACCGTGAGCCCCGCCGCGCCGATCGCGACGTCGGTTTGTCCGTTCCGCCATGCCCGGCCCATGGTGTCGGTCACTACCACTCCCACGGTGACCCCGAGGCGTTCGCGCAGTCCCTCCCGTAGGGCCGCAGCACTGGCATCGGGGTCGGTGGGCAGCAGTGCGAGTTCTGCTGAGTCGACGTTGGAGCCGTCCACGCCGGCTGCCGCCTGAACCAGACCAATCGCATTCTCGGTGATCAGGGTCTTGCCCTTACGTGCCAGTACCCGCACTGCCTCCGCATCGATCAGCTTGCGCCGCAGGGCGTCTCGCTCGTCGGCGTCGACGGGTGCAGCTACGATGCGGCCCTCACACTTGGATATCACCTTGCTGGTGACCACCAGGATGTCGTCATCGCGTAGCCAGGGCGCCGCAGACGCGATGGCGGCGGTGAGATCGTCGCCCGGGCGGAACTCGGGAAGCCCTGGCACAGGGATCATTTCGATGGCTGCGGCAGATCCGTGTTCCGTCATTGGCGTGGATCCAACTTCAGCCCGGCCAGGTCCAACCCGGCGCGCACCATTTCGGCCGTCGTCGCGGGATTCTTCATCAACAGCGGCACCGCGCGCACCTCGATGCCGTCGATCTCGGCGTGGTCTCCCTCGTGTACGAGCCAGCCGTCGAGGATGCCGGTGCCGCTGCGGGCCCCGTAGTGCGTGCCGACGCCTTCGGAGGTACTGGCCACACCGATGACCGAAAGGCATTCGTCAGCCATGCCGCGCAACGGCTTACCGGCGATGATGGGGGAGTAGCCGATGACCTGTGCCGTCGTCGTGCGCAGCGCACCGCGGATGCCTGCGATATTCAAGATCGATCCGACACTCACCACCGGATTGGACGGAGCCACCAAGACGACGTCGGCGGTTTCGATGGACTCGACAACACCGGGACCGGCAGTCGCCGTATCGGCGCCGACGAACGCGAAGCTGTGGGTGGGTACCTGCGCGCGGTAGCGCACCCACCACTCCTGGAAGTGGATCGCCCGCTTCTCGCCGTCCTCGGGATCGGTGATGACAACATGAGTTTCGCTGCGATCGTCACTGGCGGGTAACAATCGCGCACCGGGCGACCATCGGCCACATAACGCCTCGGTTACCTGTGACAGCGGATATCCGGCACGCAACATTTGACTGCGCACAAGGTGGGTGGCGAGGTCGCGGTCGCCGAGGCCGAACCAGTCGGGCTGCACACCGTAGGCGGCGAGTTCTTCCTTGGCGTGCCAGGTTTCGTCGCGATGGCCCCAGCCACGCTCTGGGTCGATGCCGCCGCCCAACGTGTACATGCAGGTGTCGAGGTCAGGACAGATCCGTACGCCGAACATCCACGCGTCGTCACCGACGTTCACGACCGCGGTCAACTCGTGTGGTGAGGGGTCCGCAGAATCCCCGAACTGCCCCAGCCCCAACAGGTGCTGCACGCCGAGCAGGAAGCGGGCGCCGCCCACACCGCCGACCAGAACCGTGACCTTCACAGTGACCGACATTAGGCCGTCGGGGCCGAGCGAGGGCAGGTGGCCGAGGGTGTGACAGACACGCCGATATTTCGACGCGCCGAATTCGGGTCACGGAATGGTATGAATTTCTGTTCCAACGCTTGACCACGGCAGCTAGCGCGTGTGTAATCACACCAGTGTCATTTCGCGGTTGGCCGGCCGGTTTCGGTGTCGCAGACCGAGATTCGATCATATGTTCGAATCGAGATGGCCGCACAGAACACAATGGGGCTCTATTCACGGATCTAAGACATCAGGTGAGGAGGCGGAAAATGTCTTTTGAGTTCAGCGATTTCGATCATGTGGTCCGGTTCGACGACCGGGTACTCGGCTCAGTTGACAGCGCGCCGCACACCAATACCGGACCGGCACCGTTCGAGACGCCGCGGCGTCCCCAGTTAAGTCTGGTGCCTGCCCCGATTGATGTGGCGCCGGTAATCCCGGCATTGCCGGCAATGCTCACGCCGGAGGACGACCTCTGGCAAGAGAAGGCATTGTGTGCGCAAACCGACCCCGAGGCATTCTTCCCGGAGAAGGGTGGCTCGACCCGCGAGGCCAAGCGCATCTGCCAGGGCTGCGAGGTGCGCGACGCGTGCCTCGACTACGCGCTGGCCAAGGATGAACGCTTCGGCATCTGGGGCGGCCTCTCCGAGCGTGAGCGCCGCCGCCTCAAGCGCGGAGTGATCTAAGGGGCCCGTTCACACATCCTCGATCGTGGGGTCGATAACGGAGGGTTCGACTCCCAGATAGGTGGCCACCTGCGCCACCAGGATTTCATGCAGTAGCTCTGAGAGCTCGACGGTGTCTTTGGCCCGTCGCTCGATCGGCTTGCGGAACAACATAATTCGCGCCCGCGTCGCGTTACCGCGAACATCGACACCGGCCGGGATCAGCCGGGCCAGCGCGACAGGCCCGTCGGCGATGACCTCGGCGGGCCACTGGACGCTTTCGGGATCCTTGGGTGCGATCCGGGGGATTTCGTCGACGGCGATGTCGAGTGCCGACAGGCGTTCCTGCCATCGGCGTTCGATCGGCTCATAAGCCTCCAGCACGGCCATGTCGAACAGTTCGGCGCGGCTGCGCCAGCCGGGCACCGTCGCCGGAATGAGCGGCCCGCGCATCTCGCGGCCGCGGCGTGATCGCAAATGTCGGCGCCCGATGCCGGTTATCGCGTGCTCCTTCGTCCAAATACGCAAATCGTCCGCAACGACACAAATCGTAACGGTTGGAGATCGACACTCAGATGCGCGCGTGTCCGGCGGCGTGCGCCGTTTGCGCACGATAGATTCTCGCTGTGAACGTTCCCCGTCGCTGCTGCCGGCCCGGGTGCCCCCACTATGCAGTTGCGACGCTGACCTTCGTCTACTCCGACTCGACGGCAGTCGTCGGCCCGCTGGCCACGGTGTCCGAGCCGCACTCGTGGGATCTGTGCGTGCTGCACGCCGGCCGAATCACTGCCCCGCGCGGCTGGGAGCTGGTTCGCCACGCGGGTCCACTGCCGAGCCACCCCGACGAGGATGACCTGGTGGCGCTGGCCGACGCGGTGCGTGAAGGGCGCGATGTCTCTGCCCCGATCAGCGGAGTGGCCGCGGGGTTTTCCGATCCGGTCACCGGGATGCCCGGCGGGGCGCTCATGGCGCCGCCGGCCCGACGGGCCGACTCCAACGGGCGACGGCGGGGCCACCTGCGGGTGTTGCCAGACCCTCCCGAGTAAGCGTCGACGCTCGGCGCGCACTACCGGACCTGCCTCTTCCGTTCGCCGGTTAGGCTGGCGCCAGCGTCCACGTCTCAAGGAGTTTTATGTCCCGGCCCGCCGCGGCTGTCCGCCGCGTCATCAAGGCGTATGACGTTCGCGGCCTGGTCGGCGAAGAACTCGACGAGCAGTTTGTCCGCGAGATCGGCAGTGCGTTCGCCCGGCTCATGCGCGACGAGAACGCCACCCAAGTGGTCATCGGCTACGACATGCGCGACAGCTCACCGTCGCTCGCGGAGGCGTTCGCCGAAGGTGTCGCCGCGCAGGGCCTCGATGTGGTGCGCATCGGCCTGGCTTCCACCGATCAGCTGTATTTCGCCTCGGGCCTGCTGGACTGTCCAGGTGCCATGTTCACCGCAAGCCACAACCCGGCGGCCTACAACGGCATCAAGCTGTGTCGGGCAGGCGCCAAGCCCGTCGGCAAGGACACCGGTCTCACCGCGATCAGCGAGGAAGTCATCGCCGGGGTGGGAGCTCACGACGGGCCCCGCGGCTCGATGTCCGACCGCGATGTCCTGGCCGACTACGGCGACTTCCTGAGGTCGTTGGTGAGTTTGGCCGAGTTGCGGCCGCTGAAGGTCGCCGTCGACGCCGGCAACGGTATGGCCGGCCACACCACTCCCGCTGTGCTGGGACCGATTCCGACGATCACGCTGGCACCCCTGTTCTTCGAACTCGACGGCAACTTCCCCAACCACGAAGCCAATCCGCTGGAACCGGCGAACCTCGTCGACCTGCAGAAGTTCGTGTTGGAGACCGGTGCCGATATCGGGCTGGCGTTCGACGGCGACGCCGACCGGTGCTTCGTGGTCGACGAGTTGGGCCAGCCGATCTCACCGTCGGCGGTGACCGCATTGGTCGCCGCGCGGGAACTCGAGCGTGAGATCGGGGCGACGGTGATCTACAACTTGATCACCTCTCGAGCCGTCCCGGAACTCGTCGCCGAACGTGGCGGTACTCCGGTGCGCTCGCGCGTCGGACACTCCTACATCAAGGGCTTGATGGCCGACACCGGTGCGATCTTCGGCGGAGAGCATTCGGCGCACTATTACTTCCGTGACTTCTGGGGCGCCGACTCTGGCATGCTGGCGGCCTTGCATGTGTTGGCGGCACTCAGTGAGCAGAACCGGCCGTTGTCCGACCTGATGGCCGACTACCAGCGCTATGAAGCATCCGGCGAGCTCAACTACACGGTCACCGACGCCGAGGCGTGCGTCGACGACGTGCTTTCGTCCTTCGTTGCGCGCGTGCACTCGATCGACCACCTCGACGGCGTGACAGTCGATCTTGGCGACGGATCCTGGTTCAACCTGCGTATGTCCAACACGGAGCCGTTACTGCGACTCAACGTCGAAGCGCGGACCACCGAGGAAGTCGACGACATCGTCGCGCAGATCGCGACGAGGATCGCCGCGCGCACCGAGGTGGCATCCGAGGTGTCAGAGTGAACGCCACCCACTCGCTCGTCGACCTCGACGACCTGGACGGGCTGCTTGCCGCCGATCGCGACGGTTCGCTGCGCGCCGTGGCGATGGCCGGTGCCCAGGTGCGCGCCACCGCGGCGGCGCTCGACGAGGGGGAACTGGACCAACTGCGGAGCAATGAGCCACCCCGGACGGTGATCTGGGTTGCGGGTCGCGGGAACGCCGAAGCCGCAGGGTTGTTGCTCGCTGCCGCACTCGGCGCGTCGGTGGCCGCGCCGATTGTCGTCGCCCCCGAAGTGCCGCCCTGGATAGGAGCACTGGACGTCCTGATTGTGGCGGGTGACGATCCGGCCGATCCTGCGCTGGTTTCGGCCGCCGCCACCGGAGTTCGCCGTGGCGCTCGCGTCGTTGTGGTCGCGCCCTATGAAGGACCGCTGCGCGACGCCACTGCGGGACGATCCGTCGTGCTGGCTCCGCGGGTGTGGGTGCCGGACGAGTTCGGCTTTTCCCGCTATCTGGCCGCCGGCCTGGCGACACTGACCACGGTCGACCCGGGACTGCGGGTGGATCTGGCGGCACTGGCTGACGAGTTGGATGCGGAAGCCTTGCGCAACAGCGCTGGACGCGACGTGTTCACCAATCCCGCAAAGTCGTTGGCCGAGCGGATGTCGGGCTGTGACGTCGTCATCGCGGGTGACAATGCGGCGACGCTGGTGTTGGCCCGACATGTCGCGAGCGTCATGTTGCGGGTCGCCCATCGGGCCGTCGCCGCGGTGGGGCTGGCCGACGCGGCGGTGGCGTTGCGCAACGGAATGAGTGCCGGATCCGGCGCCGATCGCGAACAGTCGATCTTCCACGACGAGCAGATCGACGGTCCGCTTCCGCCGCGAGTTCGAACCTTCGTGCTCGCGACCGACGCCGAGCGGGCAGTGGTCACGGCGAGGGTCGCGGGTCTCGGCGGCGTCGATGTGATCATCGCCGAGGACGTGCCGGAGGCGTTCGACGTCTCCGACATCGAGCGCATACCCCAGCCTGCCGCCTCGGCCGGACCGGGGCGTCTGGAAGAGCAACTGGCGCTGCTGGCTGTCCGGATGGAAATGACGGCCGTTTACCTGAAGCTGGTCCGGGGTTGAGCAAGTGAACCTGCTACGAGGAGCAGTGCGGACCTACGCGTGGGGATCACGCACTGCGATCGCCGATTTCACCGGACGAACCAGTCCCACAGCGCATCCCGAGGCCGAATTGTGGTTCGGCGCCCATCCGGGCGACCCGGCGTTGCTGGAAACCGAGAGCGGTGACCGGTCACTGCTCGACACGGTGCGCGAGGATCCGGAAGGACAGCTCGGAGCGGGTGTGCGCGGCAGATTCGGCGACACGCTGCCGTTCCTGCTCAAGGTGCTCGCCGCCGACGAGCCTCTTTCGCTCCAAGCGCATCCAAGTGCACTTCAGGCGGCGGAGGGCTTCGCGCGCGAAGACCGCCTCGGTATCCCGGTGAACGCGCCGAACCGCAACTATCGCGACGCCAGCCACAAACCTGAAATCCTGGTCGCTCTTGGAGAATTCGAGGCGCTCGCCGGATTCCGCCCGGCCGAGGGCAGCGTCGATCTGATGCGCGCGCTCGCGGTGACAGACCTCGACCCATTTATCGACCTGCTGGCCGGCCAGCCCGACGCAGACGGCTTGCGGGCCTTGTTCACCACGTGGATCACTGCGCCGCAGCCTCATCTCGACGTGCTGGTGCCCGCGGTGATCGAAGGCGCGATCCATTATGTGCGTTCGGGCAGTAAGACATTCGCTGCTGAGGCCAGGACCGTACTCGAACTGGGCGAGCGCTACCCGGGTGACGCAGGTGTGCTGGCCAGCCTGCTGCTGAACCGGATCACCCTGGCCCCGGGCGAGGCGATCTATCTGCCGGCGGGAAATCTGCACAACTATTTGCACGGCGTGGGTGTGGAGGTAATGGCCAACTCCGACAACGTATTGCGTGGCGGGCTCACTCCCAAGCACGTGGACGTGCCCGAGCTGCTGCGCGTGCTCGACTTCACCCCGGCGAGCGAGGATCTGATCCGCCCCAAGATCACCAAGGACGGCCTCGAGTCGGTGTACGACACTCCTGCACCGGAATTCGCGGTCTCGGAGCTGCACATCGACGGCGAGCACCTCGGTCACGAGATCGACGCGCCGTGCCGTCATGACGGGCCTCAGATCCTGTTGTGCACCGAAGGCTCTACGGTGGTGCATGCCAAGGGGGGCAATGTCACGTTGAACCGCGGCTCAGCCGCGTGGGTCGCCGCCGACGAGGGACCGATCCGTCTTGCCGCCGATGTTCCGACGAAACTCTTCAGGGCGACGGTCGGGATCTAGGCTACGCCGAGCGCTTCTCTGCCAGCCACAGTTTCATGTTGTGCCGGATGGTGCGACCGACCAGGCGTGGCGACGGAACCATATAAAGACTGTCGAGAAGGCTGAATCTACGCAGAAACCATTCGGCCAGTACGGGATCCGTCTCGGCGGCGCCGAGGAACTGATCGAACAATCCGCCCACCGGCTTGTACCACCACTTGGACTCGCCGGTCGCATTGTGCAGCGCCAGGTCGCCGATGGCGGTCATCAACCAGACCGGCCACGTCGTCTTCGCCGTCGCCTTCGCGAGGCGGGGGGCGAGGTCAGGCTCGCCGGATTCGATCACCGCACGCAGGTTCGCGGCCTGGATGGCCGTCATGGTCATGCCCTGTCCGAACGTCGGATTGAAGCTCACCACGGCGTCGCCGAACGGGATGATGCCTGCGGGAAAGCGCTCCAGATCGTCATAACGGCGCCACCGGCTGGTCGGGTACTTGTGGAACGCCATCTCGCCGAGCGGTGTACCTCGCCGCAGTGCGGCCGACACATGCGCGGGCAAGATGTCGTCGGCCAGGTCGAGGATCTGCGCGACGGTCTGCGGCGGCTCGACCTTCGCGATGCCGAACGTCGTGACGTTCCAGTTGCCGTCCTCGTAGAACAGCATGCCGATGCCGACCGGTTGAGCGCGCGAGGCGCCGGCCACCACGACCTTCTCCGCGAGCAGGCCCTCCGGGATGTGGAACTGATGGCTGGTGTAGGCGATCCCGACGTCGACGGTGTCCTCGCGCGGCCGCGGGTAGCCCCACTTGTCGAGCCATGCGGGGAGCCGGGTGCCGCGGCCGGTCGCGTCGACGACGAGATCGGCCGGCACGGCGTCACCCGAATCGAGCAGCACTCCGGTGACGCGCCCCAGCGCGGTGTCATAGGTCGGCTCGGTGACCCCTTCGCAAATGATCTCGACGTTCTCGATCGCGATCACGCGGCGGCGGATCTGCCACTCCAGCTGTGGACGGCTGGGGACGTAGGCGGTGAACTCGTCCTGCAACCGATGCGCCGTACCGAGCACATGGCCGGCTGCGCCGAAGTGGATGCAGTCTGGCCGGTTCTCCAGAATCGGAACACCGTCGGCCACCATGTCGTCGAGCAGGCCGGGGAAAAGGCTCTCGAATTCCTGGGCCCCGCGCGCCATCAGCAGATGAACATGCCTGCCCTGCGGGACGGCGTTCCGGTTCGCCGGGCGGTCCGGCAGTTCGTCGCGCTCGTAGACGGTCACGCGCTCGCACACATCGGAGAGGACCCGAGCGGCGCACAACCCCCCCAGGCTGGCTCCGATCACGGTTGCGTGTTTATAACTCCGCCCCATTGAGTGGACAGTACTCGGTACATTCCCGTCACAGACCACGGGAGGAAACGCCGATGGCACGCAGGACGAAGTCGGTTGAGCAGTCGATCGCCGACACCGACGAGCCCGACACTCGCCTGCGAAAAGACCTGAATTGGTGGGACCTCACGGTCTTCGGGGTGTCGGTGGTGATCGGCGCGGGCATCTTCACGATCACGGCGTCGACGACCGGAAACATCACCGGTCCGGCCATCTCGATCTCGTTTGTCTTCGCCGCGATCGCGTGTGGTCTGGCCGCGTTGTGCTACGCAGAATTCGCCTCGACTGTGCCCGTGGCCGGCAGCGCCTACACGTTCTCCTACGCGACGTTCGGTGAGTTCGTCGCATGGATCATCGGCTGGGACCTGATCCTCGAGTTCGCCGTGGCGGCCGCGGTGGTGGCCAAGGGCTGGTCGAGCTATCTGGGCACCGTCTTCGGTTTCGGCGGTGGCACCGCGGATATGGCTGGTCTGAAACTGGATTGGGGCGCCCTGCTGATCATCGTCTTCGTCACCGTCATCCTGGCGTGGGGGACCAAGCTCTCCGCGAAGGTCAGCTTGGCGATCACAGTGATCAAGGTGGCGGTGGTGCTGCTCGTCGTGGCCGTCGGCGCGTTCTACATCAAGATGGAGAACTTCACCCCGTTCATCCCGCCTGCCCAGCCCGGTGAAGGTGGTTCGGGAACTGACCAGTCGCTGTTCTCATTGCTCACCGGCGCCGGGGGCAGTACCTACGGCTGGTACGGCCTGCTGGCGGGTGCGTCCATCGTGTTCTTCGCGTTCATCGGCTTCGACATCGTCGCCACCACCGCGGAAGAGACCAAGAACCCGCAGCGTGACGTGTCGCGCGGCATCATCGCCTCGCTGGCGATCGTCACGGTCCTCTACATCGCGGTGGCCGTGGTGATATCCGGCATGATCAACTACACCGAACTCCGCGAGGCTGGTGAAAAAGCAAACCTCGCAACGGCATTCGCTGCCAACGGTATCGACTGGGCGGCGAAGGTCATTTCGATCGGAGCGCTGGCCGGGCTCACCACCGTGGTGATCGTGCTGGTGCTCGGGCAGACGCGGGTGCTGTTTGCGATGTCACGCGACGGACTCTTGCCACGGTCGCTCGCCAAGACCGGCAAGCACGGCACACCGGTGCGCATCACGCTGATCGTCGGTGCGCTGGTGGCCGTGACGGCGACGGTGTTTCCGATCGGCAAGCTCGAGGAGATGGTCAACATCGGCACGCTCTTCGCGTTCGTGCTGGTGTCCGCCGGTGTGATCGTGTTGCGTCGTCAGCGCCCCGATCTCGAGCGCGGCTTCCGGGCGCCGGGTGTGCCGTGGCTGCCGGCCGCGGCGATCATTGCGTGCGTCTGGCTCATGCTCAACCTCACCGCGCTGACCTGGATCCGGTTCCTCATCTGGATGGCTCTCGGCGTGGCCGTCTATTTCCTCTACGGCCGCCGCCACTCGGTGCTCGGCCGGCGGGAGTCGGAGTCCGCTGCGGATTCGGCGCGCTGATCGACCGTCGCGGTTGGTTTGCGCGCCCGATTCGCAAAGGAGAGAACCGCGGAGACCATCCCGACCGTCTGATCAATCGTGCTCAACGATTATTTGCGCCGACACGACGGCGTCATCACCCTCGGTCAGGCACGCGCGGCGGGGTTCAGTTGGCGGGCAGTTCAGCGCAGGCTGCAGTCGGGTGAATGGGTTCGATGCAGTCGAGGCGTGTATTTCGTCGACGACCGGCCGTTCTCCGACGCCGCCCGGGTCCGGGCCGCGGTGTGGGGCTACGGGCCCGGTGCCGTAGCCAGCGGTTTGACGGCCGCGTGGTGGCATGCTCTGACCCGGTTTGCGCCCGAGATAGCCGAAGTGACCGTGCCGCGGGGCAGTCACGGCCGCCGGCACCCAGACACCAGAGTGCGGCGCCGCAACCTCGACGAGTGCGACGTTGTCGAGCGTCGCGGCCTACGAGTGACGTCGCTCCCGTTGACCGTCGTCGAAGCCGCTGCCCAGCGCGGAGGTGGACCGAAGCTGATGGACAACGCGCTGCAGCGCCATGTCGATCTCAACAGCTTGTGGCACGCACATCTTCGCAACAAAGGACGAACAGGTGCGCCACGCTCGCGCCGGCTTTTGCAGGCAGCCTCCGACGGATCGCGGTCTGCCGCCGAGCGGCTCTTGATCAAGACCCTGAGAGACGCGGGCATCACCGGATGGAAGGCGAACTACCGGGTCGCGGGCTACCGCGTCGACGTCGGGTTTCCGGGTCCGCGGGTAGCCATTGAGGTCGATGGGATGGCCTTCCACAGCGGCGCTGAGGAGTTCCAGATCGACCGTGAGCGCCAGAACGCCATCGTGCTGAAGAGTTGGCAGGTGCTGCGCTTCACCTGGCTGGACCTCACCGAATACCCGGATCGGGTCTTGACGATTATTCGAGCTGCGATTCGGCGCGCTAATCAACCGTGACGGTCGATGAGCGCGCCCGATTCACGAAACGAACTTTACAAAACATGCCTCTGTGTCTAGACAGGCGACAAAAGTGGCTCTATAGTCAACCTCAGGCCGTGATGGTACTCACACGAGGAGGAACTCCAGTGACCACGCAAATGTCAGAGCTCGAGATCGAACAGTGGCGGGACAAGAAGCGCTATCTGTGGTTGATGGGGCTGATCGCACCGACGGCGCTGTTCGTGATGATGCCGCTGGTGTGGGCCCTCAACCAGTGGGGCTGGCATGCGGTGGCGCAGGTGCCGTTCTGGATCGGCCCGATCCTGCTGTACATCCTGCTGCCTGCTCTTGACTTGCGTTTTGGGCCCGACGGGCAGAATGCGCCCGACGAGGCGATGGAGCGGCTCGAGAACGACAAGTACTACCGCTACTGCACATACATCTACATTCCGTTCCAGTACGCCAGCGTGATCTTTGGCGCCTACTTGTTCACGGCGTCGAACCTGAGCTGGCTCGGGTTCGACGGTCCGCTGGCGTGGCCGGCCAAGATCGGTCTCGCGCTGTCGGTGGGCATGCTCGGAGGGGTGGGCATCAACACCGCGCACGAGATGGGTCATAAAAAGGACGAACTGGAACGGTGGCTCGCCAAGGTCACACTGGCTCAGACGCTCTACGGCCACTTCTACATCGAGCACAACCGGGGACATCACGTCCGCGTCGCGACTCCGGAGGACCCCGCGTCGGCCCGGTTCGGCGAGACGTTCTGGGAGTTTCTGCCACGCAGCGTGTGGGGGAGCGCGAAGTCGGCCTGGGAACTGGAGGCCAAGCGGCTACAGCGGGCAGGTAAGAGCAAGTGGCACTGGTCCAACGACGTGCTGAACGCCTGGGCGATGTCGGTCGTGTTCTACGGCGCGCTGATCGCAGTGTTCGGGGTGGCGCTGATTCCCTACATTCTCATCTCGGCGGTGTTCGGGTTCACGCTGCTCGAGACGGTGAACTACCTCGAGCACTACGGGCTGCTGCGGCAGAAGACCGAAAGCGGTCGGTATGAGCGGTGCGCACCGGTGCACAGCTGGAACTCCGACCACATCGTGACCAACCTGTTTCTGTATCACCTTCAGCGGCACAGTGACCACCACGCCAACCCGACGCGGCGCTACCAGACGCTGCGCAGCATGGAGGGTGCGCCGAACCTTCCCAGCGGCTACGCGTCGATGATCGGCCTGACGTACTTCCCGCCGCTGTGGCGCAAGGTGATGGATCAGCGGGTGCTCGATCACTACGACGGCGATATCACCAAGGTCAACGTGCACCCACGTGTCCGCGACAAGGTGCTGGCCAAGTACGGAGCCGCAGACAAGGAGCAAGGGGCGGCAGCATGAGCGCCCACCGCTGCCCCGGCTGCGACTACGTCTACGACGAGACGAAAGGTGCACCGCGGGAAGGGTTTCCCGCGGGCACCGCATGGAGCGACATCCCCGATGACTGGTGCTGCCCGGACTGTGCAGTACGCGAAAAGGTCGACTTCATAACCGAATAGCCCCGTCACCACGAGAAAGGTAATGACATGGACTACAAGCTCTTCATCTGCGTGCAGTGTGGATTCGAGTACGACGAGGCCAAGGGCTGGCCGGAGGACGGCATCGCCCCGGGCACGCGCTGGGACGACATCCCCGACGACTGGAGCTGCCCGGACTGCGGCGCGGCCAAGGCGGACTTCGAGATGGTGGAGGTCGCTCGTTCGTGACGGCGAACGTGACCTGGGCGAGCGAAGCGACCCGGAAAGATAGGGTCGCGAGAATGAGCCGCCCACGAAGCGCGCAGCGCATCCCATACGCCGAGGCGTCCAGGGTGCTGCTGCGCGATTCGATTCTGGACGGCATGCGAGAAGAACTCCTCACCCGAGACTGGTCGGCCATCACGCTGTCGCACGTGGCCAAGGCTGCGGGCATCAGCCGTCAGACCATCTACAACGAGTTCGGCTCGCGGCACGGTCTGGCCCAGGCCTACGCGCTGCGCCTGGCCGACCGGCTCGTCGACCAGATAGACGGTGCGATCCAGGGCAACGAAGGCGACGTCCACGCGGCCTTCGTCGCGGGGTTCCGTAACTTTTTCACCGAGTCGGCCGCCGATCCTCTGGTGATCTCACTGCTGACCGGTGATTTCAAACCCGACCTGCTTCAGTTGATCACCACCGACAGTGGGCCGATCATCACGCACTGCTCGCAGCGGCTGACGTCGACATTCGTCGACAGCTGGGTGAAATGCGGCGCGGAGGACGCGGGAGTGTTGGCGCGCGCGATCGTTCGGCTCGCGATGAGCTATGTGTCGATGCCCCCCGAAGCGGACTCCGGAACATCGCCCGCTCGCGGGCACGATGTCGCCCATGACCTGGCCCGTTTGATGACGCCGTTTGCCGAGCGCTACGGTGTTGTGGATACCTCTTAGCTGTCAGAGCGCCTGAGCGCCTGTCCCGCGAGCCCGCAGGCTGGGGGGTTCTGAGCGTGGGTGTCGCCGTTGTGCGCACCTGTGCGCCCACAGGCAAAGACGAATGAAGAAGGGCTCTGAAATTCCATGACTGAGTTGAAGGTCGACGTCCGCAACGGCATCGATTACAAGGTGGCCGACCTATCGTTGGCCGAGTTCGGCCGCAAGGAGATCCGGCTGGCCGAGCACGAGATGCCCGGCCTGATGTCGTTGCGCCGCGAATACGCCGATGTGTTGCCGCTGAAGGGTGCGCGGGTTTCGGGCTCACTGCACATGACGGTCCAGACCGCCGTGCTGATCGAGACGCTGGTTGCGCTCGGCGCCGAGGTGCGGTGGGCATCGTGCAACATCTTCTCCACCCAGGACCATGCGGCGGCGGCGACTGTTGTCGGTCCGCACGGCACTGTCGAGGAGCCCAAGGGCGTCCCGATCTTCGCCTGGAAGGGCGAGACGCTCGAGGAGTACTGGTGGGCCGCCGAGCAGATGCTGACCTGGCCCGACGCGCCGGCCAACATGATTCTCGACGACGGTGGTGACGCCACGATGCTGGTGCTGCGCGGCGCGCAGTTCGAGAAGGCCGGCGTGGTTCCTCCCGGCGAGGACGACGATTCCGACGAGTACAAGGTGTTCCTGGCGCTGATCCGTAAGCGCTTCGAGACCGACAAGACCAAGTGGACCAAGATCGCCGAGGCGGTCCAGGGTGTCACCGAAGAGACCACGACCGGCGTGCTGCGGCTGTATCAGTTCGCCGCGGCGGGCGAGCTTTCGTTCCCGGCCATCAACGTCAACGACTCGGTGACCAAGTCCAAGTTCGACAACAAGTACGGCACCCGGCACTCGTTGATCGACGGCATCAACCGCGGCACCGACGTGCTGATCGGCGGCAAGGCCGCACTGGTGTGCGGCTACGGCGACGTCGGCAAGGGCTGCGCGGAGGCATTGAAGGCTCAGGGCGCCCGCGTCGCGGTCACCGAGATCGACCCGATCAACGCACTGCAGGCGCTGATGGACGGTTTCGAGGTCAAGACGGTCGAAGAAGCCATCGGCTGGGCCGACATCGTGATCACCGCGACCGGCAACCAGGGCATCATCACCCTCGAGCACATGAAGTCGATGAAGCACCAGGCGATCCTGGGCAACATCGGCCACTTCGACGACGAGATCGAGATGGCTCGTCTCGAGCGTGACTCCGACGTGCGCCGCATCAACATCAAGCCGCAGGTCGACGAGTTCGTCTTCCCCGACGGGCACTCGATCATCGTGCTGAGCGAGGGCCGGCTGCTGAACCTGGGCAACGCGACCGGGCATCCGTCGTTCGTGATGAGCAACAGCTTCTCCAATCAGGTGATCGCGCAGATCGAGCTGTGGACCAAGAACGACGAGTACGACAACGAGGTCTACCGGCTGCCCAAGCATCTCGACGAGAAGGTCGCCAAGATTCACGTCGAGGCGCTCGGTGGCTCGCTCACCAGGTTGACCAAGGAGCAGGCCGAGTACATCAACGTCGACGTCGACGGTCCGTACAAGCCGGAGCACTACCGGTACTGATTCTGACGCGAAGGCCCCTGACACACGTTGTGTCAGGGGCCTTTTGCTGACGGGCCCCGCCGTCGGTTATACCGATTCTGTTACGGTCCGTGTGTGCGCCGGGGGTTCGGGGGAATCGTTGTCGTTGTTCTCATCGCTCTCGCAGCGTGTTTCGTCCCGCAGGCAAACGCCGACGACCCGACTATCGATGACCATCACCCGTACTTCAACGAGGACGAGTACCAAGCTTTCTACACGCCACCGGAGCCCCTACCGCAGGGGCAGCCGGGTGATCTGATCCGCACCGAACCGTCGAGATTGGTGCTCGAACCCTCCGGTGAGCTGGGCATGATCATGGCCACGGGAACGCGAATCATGTACCGCAGCACCGATGCTCGCGGAAACCCGATGGCGGTGACCGGCACCTACTTCGAGCCCGACAACGACTGGCCGGGCCAAGGGCCTCGTCCGCTGATCGTCTACGGCCCCGGCACTCAAGGGCAGGGCGACCAGTGCGCGCCGTCGCGGCAGTTCAATCAGGGCATCCACTGGTCGCCGTGGCTGGACCTGGCGTTCAACTACGAGGAGTTGTTCGTCTCGACGATGGTCGCGCGTGGGTTCGCGATCGTGATGACTGACTATCAGGGGCTGGGCACACCCGGTCTGCACACCTACGTGAACAGGGTGGCCCAGGGCAACGCGATGCTCGACGCCGGCCGTGCGGCGATGCGGCTACCCGACACGTCGCTGGATCCGCATGGTCCGCTTGCCTTTTGGGGTTACTCGCAAGGCGGCGGGGCAGCGGCATCGGCGGCCGAGCTGGCGCCGTCCTACGCACCCGAACTCCATGTCGTCGGCACGTATGCGGGCGCGCCTCCCGCCGATCTGAAAGAACTGTTCCCGTACGCGGATGGGAGTGCGCTCGTCGGCGTGGTCGGCTACGCGTTGAACTCCGTCATCACCACCTACCCGGAATTCGAGCAGACGATCCGCGCGAAGATGACGCCACGCGGAGCAGACCTGCTGTACAAGGTGCAGGATCAGTGCATCGCCGAGACCATCACAAAGTTCATGTTCCGGCACCTACAGCCGTACTTCAACGAGGACATCTTCGCGCTGGTCAACCAGGAACCGTTCAAGAGCCTTTTCGACATGCAGAGGATCGGCAAGTACAAACCCAATGCGCCGGTGATGATTCTGAGCAACCGCTACGACCCACTTGTGCCGTGGGGTCCCGCCAGGCAGCTGGGCCTCGACTGGTGTGCGCAGGGTGCCGACGTGCAGTTCTGGACCAACGAGCAGCCGCCGTTTCTGAACAAGCTCGTGGTCAACCACGCGCTGCCCATGCTGGTGGACGGTGAGCGGGCCATGCAGTGGATTGCCGACCGATTCAACGGATTGCCGACAACACCGAACTGCGGACAGTTCTGAGCGGCTGCACTACGTGCGGTACTCGTCGCGCTTGCGCGGCCAGTCGGAGAAATCGTCACCGCGCCCATGGGGTGCTCGGTCGAGCAGCTGCCACGTGGCGTTCAGCGCCTCGGTGCCGCGATCGTACGTCGAATACGTGTGGAAGACGACGCCGTCCTCCAGCGCGAAGCAGCTCAGCGCCATCAGCTCCATCACGTCGAGCATGCTGCCGCTGCCAGCGCCGTAGTCGCGGCGCGGCGTCGGAACGTGCATGTATTCGAAGAAATCGGCGTCGAAGCCACTACCGCCTGATGACACCCACTCCACGTCCCAGCCCATCCGCTGCTTGTAGGCCGTGAGAACCGGTAGCGGCGATCGCGACGCCAGCACGAACGTCACGTCCCGGTGCGCCAGGTGCGGCACCGCGCCGACCAAGTTGTCCGTTTCGAACGTGCACCCCGGACAGCCCTGCGGGGTGTTCGGCCCGTGCATGAAGTGCCGCACGATCAGCTGCGAACGGCCGTCGAAGAGTTCGGTGAGCGTCCGCTTTCCTGCCGTGGTGTCGAACAGGTACTGCTTCTCCACGGGAACCCACGGCAGTCGCCGCCGCTCCGCGGCGAGCTCGGTGGCGCGTCGAGTCAGTTCTTTTTCGTGGGCCAGCTGCCGTTCGTAGGCGGCGCGCCACTCTTCGCGCGTTCCGACCGTATGCGTCGTCATTGCGTCATCCTCCAGCCGTACGGATGGGTCATGGGAGCAGACCGTCGGCGGCGGCAAAACTCATCGGCCTCCCGCGCTAGGCTGCCCGCGTGCTCATCGTGATCGAAGGCGTCGACGGCGCAGGCAAGCGCACACTGACCAACGGTCTGCGCACGGCATTCGAGGGTGCGCACAAATCCGTCGCCACCCTTGCCTTCCCGCGCTACGGCAATTCGGTGGAAGCCGACCTGGCCGCCGAGGCGCTGCACGGCGGGCACGGTGACCTGGCCGAGTCCGTCTACGCGATGGCGGTGCTGTTCGCGCTCGATCGTGCCGGCGCAAAGGTCGACATCGGTCACCTCACCGACACCTACGACGTCGTGATCCTCGACCGTTACGTCGCATCCAACGCGGCCTACAGCGCGGCCCGGCTGCACCAGGGCTCCGACGGCGAGGTCGTCGAATGGGTGCGCGACCTCGAGTACGACCGGCTCGAGCTCCCCAAGCCCGACGCCCAAATACTGCTCGCGGTGCCGATCGAGCTCGCCGCCGCGCGTGCCGACAACCGCGCCCGCGAGGAGGTCGACCGCGCGAAGGACGCCTACGAACGCGACGACGGTCTGCAGCGCCGCACCGGCGAGGCCTACACGGCGCTGGCGGCAGGCAATTGGTGTGGACCGTGGAAGGTCGTGCCGCCCGATGTCGACGCGGCGACGCTGGCGGCGGAGTTGTCGGAGTTCTCGTAACTGGCGTGAATCGTCCCGCCGAGTGTGCGCACAGATCGCGAATCGGCGTCCCGACGGTGCCCAATCGCGATCTGAACGCACATCCGAGCCGTTCAACACGCAAAACGCGCGTGTGGTAGCCAGGGTTTATCGCGATCTGGTGACACCATGGACACCATGAGGCAAAGGATTCTGGTTGTCGATGACGACCCTTCGCTCGCCGAGATGCTCACCATCGTGCTTCGCGGGGAGGGCTTTGACACCGCGGTCATCGGTGACGGCACCCAAGCGCTGACCGCGGTTCGCGAACTGCGGCCCGACCTGGTGCTGCTGGACCTGATGTTGCCCGGCATGAACGGCATCGACGTGTGCCGCGTGCTGCGTGCGGACTCCGGCGTGCCGATCGTCATGCTGACCGCCAAGACCGACACCGTCGACGTGGTCCTGGGGCTGGAGTCCGGCGCCGACGACTACGTGATGAAGCCGTTCAAACCCAAGGAGCTCGTCGCCCGCGTGCGAGCGCGTCTTCGCCGCAACGAGGACGAGCCCGCCGAGATGCTGTCGATCGCCGATGTGGAAATCGACGTTCCGGCTCACAAGGTCACGCGGATGGGCGAGCAGATCTCCCTGACTCCGCTCGAGTTCGACCTCTTGGTGGCGTTGGCACGCAAACCGCGGCAGGTGTTTACTCGAGATGTGCTGCTCGAACAGGTGTGGGGATACCGACACCCCGCCGACACCCGTTTGGTGAACGTGCATGTCCAGCGTTTGCGGGCAAAGGTTGAGAAAGACCCGGAGAACCCGCAGGTGGTGTTGACCGTTCGAGGAGTGGGATACAAGGCCGGACCTCCGTGAGTCTGCGCGGCTGCGCCGGGGTCGTGACTCTGCGCGGCTGCGCCGCAGTCGTGACCTTTACCGCCAGGCGGTCGCCGTGATCTGGAGTTCGAGGCGGCGCATTCATCGGCGTTCGGCACCACTGTTGCGCGGATTGGGTGCGCTGGGTCGAGCCCTGAGTCTCGCCTGGCGGCGGTCCCTGCAGTTGCGCGTCGTCACGTTGACGATCGGATTGTCGCTGGCCGTCATCTTGGCGCTCGGCTTCGTGCTCACCAGTCAGATCACCGACCGCATTCTCGAGGTGAAGGTGCGGGCGGCCACCGAGGAGATCGACCGGGCGCGCAACACAGTCAGTGACATAGTCGGTGGCGAGGAGACACGCTCGCTGGACAGCAGCCTGCAGTTGGCCCGCAACACCCTGATCGACCGCACCGCCGATGCGGGTCCCGGTCTGGCAGGCGCCTTCGATGCGGTTCTCGTGGTGCCCGGCGACGGACCGCGCGCCGCGACAGCGGCAGGACCGGTGCAGCAGATCCCCAACGCCCTTCGCGAGTTCGTCAAGGCCGGCCAGGTCAGCTACCAGTACGCGACCGTGAACACCGACGGTTTCCGCGGCCCGGCGCTGATCATCGGCAGTCCGACGACATCTTCCACGTCGACCGTGACGAATCTCGAGCTCTACCTGATCTTTCCGTTGAACAACGAGGAGTCCACGATCACGCTGGTGCGCGGCACGATGGCCACCGGAGCCGTCGTCCTGCTGGGCTTGCTGGCCGCCATCGCGCTCGTCGTGGCCCGGCAGATCGTGCTGCCGGTGCGGTCCGCCTCGCGGATCGCCGAGCGATTCGCCGAAGGACACCTGACCGAACGCATGCCGGTGCGAGGAGAGGACGACATGGCCCGGCTGGCCGTGTCGTTCAACGACATGGCCGAAAGCCTGCACCGCCAGATCACCCAGCTCGAGGAGTTCGGCAATCTGCAGCGGCGGTTCACCTCCGACGTCAGCCACGAACTGCGCACCCCGCTTACCACGGTTCGCATGGCCGCCGACCTGATCCACGACCACAGCGACGAACTCGACCCGGCACTACGGCGATCCACCGAGTTGATGGTCAACGAGCTCGACCGCTTCGAGACGCTGCTCAACGACCTGCTGGAAATATCGCGCCACGACGCCGGTGTCGCCGAATTGTCCGTGGAGGCGGTGGATCTGCGGGCGACGGTACAGAGCGCGCTGGACAACGTCGGCCATCTGGCAGCCGACGCCGACATCGAGCTCATCGTCGACATGCCGTCGGACGACGTCATCGCCGAGGTCGACCCGCGCCGGGTTGAACGCATCCTGCGCAACCTGATCGCGAACGCCATCGATCACGCCGAGCACAAGCCGGTGCGCATCCGGATGGGTGTGGACGAAGATACCGTCGCCGTGACCGTCCGCGACTACGGCGTCGGGCTGCGGCCCGGCGAGGAGAAGCTGGTGTTCAGTAGGTTCTGGCGCTCGGACCCCTCGCGGGTGCGCCAATCCGGTGGCACCGGCCTTGGCCTGGCCATCAGCATCGAGGACGCCCGACTGCACCAGGGTCGGCTGGAGGCCTGGGGCGAGCCCGGCAAGGGCGCCTGCTTCCGGCTCACCCTGCCGCTGACGCGCGGCCACAAGGTGACGACCAGTCCACTTCCGCTGAAACCCGTTGGGCCTGAACGTGCCCCGCGGCCCACCGCCCGCGAATCGGAGAATGTGTGAAGCGCGCAGGCTCGATTGGGCGGGTGCGCGGTCTGGCGGCGGTCTTGCTGCTGGCGTTCGCGCTCGCTGGTTGCGCCGGAGTGCCGAGTTCGTCGTCGCCGCAGGCGATCGGCACCGTGGATCGGCCCGCGCCACCGAGTCTGCCCAAGCCCACGCCGGGGATGGATCCCGACGTGCTGTTACGGGAATTCCTCAAGGCCACGGCCGATCCCGCCAATCGGCACCTGGCGGCGCGGCAGTTCCTCACCGAATCAGGTTCCAGCGCATGGGATGACGCCGGTAGCGCGCTGCTGATCGACAATGTCGTGTTCGTCGAAACCCGCGGACCGGACCGGGTCACGGTGCGCATGCGTGCCGACATTCTCGGGTCGCTTTCGGACCTGGGTGTCTTCGAGACGGGTGAGGGTGCGTTGCCGGACCCTGGTCCGATCGAGCTGGTCAAGACGCCTGACGGCTGGCGTATCGACAAGCTTCCCAACGGGGTTTTCCTTGACTGGCAACAGTTTCAGGCGACCTACAAGCGCAACACCCTGTACTTCGCCGACCCGACCGGCACCACCGTGGTGCCCGATCCGCGTTATGTCGCGGTATCCGATCCGGACCAGTTGGCCACCGAACTGGTCAGCAAGCTGGTCGCAGGGCCACGCCCTGAGATGGCCAACAGCGTGCGCAACCTGCTGGGGCCGCCGCTGAAGCTGCGCGGCCCGGTGACTCGCGCCGACGGGGGAAAGACCGGCGTCGGCCGCGGGTACGGCGGTGCGCGGATCGACCTTGACAACCTGGCGACCACAGATCCGCACAGCCGCCAACTGCTTGCGGCGCAGATCATTTGGACGCTTTCGCGTGCCGGTATCAACGGTCCCTACGTGATCACCGCCGACGGCGCCGCGCTCGATGACCGATTTGCCGACGGGTGGGAGACCACCGATGTGGCGGCCACGGATCCGGGAGCGTTCCCCGGAGCGGCGGCGGGCTTGCACGGGTTGGTGGGTGGTTCGCTCGTATTCCTGGACGGCCCTCGCGCACCACGCGTCCCAGGGGCGTTCGGGCAGACACCGAATCAGACCGCGGCGGCGGTGTCGCGGACCGGCCAGAACGTCGCATCGATCGTGACGTTGCGGCCGGGCGCACCCGACATGGCGTCGTCGTTATGGGTCGGTCCACTCGGCGGCAACGCATCGCAGGCACTGGACGGACGCAACCTGACGCGGCCCAGCTGGGCCCTCGACGACGCAGTCTGGGTCGTGGTCGACGGCAACAACGTGGTGCGTGTCATCCAGGACGCATCCGGACAACCCGCGCGCATACCGGTCGACTCCACACCCGTGTCGTCGAGGTTTCCCGGCGCGATCAGCGAACTGCAACTGTCCAGAGACGGAACACGCGCCGCGATGGTCATCGACGGTCGGGTGATCCTGGCCGGGGTGGAGCAGACTCCAGGCGGCGGATATGCACTGACGTATCCGCGTCGGCTGGGGTTCGGACTGGGCAAGACGGTTGTGTCGCTGTCGTGGCGCACGGGCGACGACATCGTCGTCAGTCGCACGGATCCGCAGCATCCGGTGTCATACGTCAATCTCGACGGCGTGAACTCCGACGGACCCAGCCGGAATCTGCTGATGCCGGTCACCACCGTGGTGGCGAACCCGTCGACGGTCTATGTGGCCGACGAGCGCGGCGTGCTGCAACTGACAGGTTCGGTGGCCGACAACGACCCGGTGTGGTCCGAGGTTCGTCCGCTGATGGTGCCCGGTGCGCTACCGGTGTTGCCGGGCTGACCCGAGCACCCCCGAAATACTTTGAAATCGCACTGAACCAACCGCCGGCGACACCCGTTGTGCTGACAAACCGACGCTAGAAGCGTTGGCTACAGCCAAGGAGACGACGATGACGGTTCGCGGTCCACTGATCACCCTCGCCGCGGTTGCGGCAGTGGGCGTAGGCATCCTCACGGTCAACATTTCGCAGGAGGAATCCGTGGTGCCCGGTACTCCGGTCGCCGCGCCGACCACGGTATCCACCACTGTTGCCGCACCCCCTGCGCCGGCATTTCCGGCGAAGGCGGATTACGTCGGCAAGATCGCAACCGCCAACGGCTCCATCACGTTGGATATCGCCGTCGAGGGCGACAAGGCCGTCGCATATGCCTGCGATGGCAACTCGATCGAGTCATGGATGCGGGGGTCCGCCGCCAACGGCGCCGTGAGTCTTGCGAGCAAGGACGGAACCGGCCGCCTCGAAGGCCGCCTCGACGGCACCGCGATTGTCGGAACCCTGTCGATCGGTCAGAAGCAGTGGGACTTCAGAGCCGAAACCGCGTACTCACCGGCAGGTCTGTACGTGTACGAGCAGGGCGGGGTGCGCGGCAGCTGGATCGTCGACTCGTCAGGCAAGGCGACCGGCGTGCTGAGACTCGGTGACGGATCGACCGCCCCCGCACCGGATTTGGCGAACGACGGCAGCGCCGTGATCGGCGGACGCACTGTCACCGCGGCGCGGGTGCGGGGTGCGAGCGATGTCTGAGTCACTCGCCACCCAGCGGATCAAAGCGTCTTACGGTGACGCTGCGGTGCTGACCGCCGTTTTGATCGGTGCGCTGGTCGCCGTCGGGCTCGGCGTGTTCGGCAAAGTCCATGAACCGCAGTTCTTTTCGGTGAGCGTTGCCGGATTCTCCAGCGGTACGGCGGTGAAGGCGTGGCTGGCGACCCTTTCGGTGGCGCTCGGGCTGTTTCAGCTGGTGTCCGCTTTTGCGATGTACCGTCTGATTCCGGGCGGGAGAGCGCCCGCGTGGATGGGCGCCGCGCATGTCTGGTCGGGACGGCTGGCGGTGCTGGCCAGCGTTCCCGTCGCCGTGCACTGCCTGTACGCATTGGGATTCTCCGAGACCGACAGCAGGGTGCTCTTCCACTCGCTGTTCGGATGCTTGTTCTACGGCATCTTCGTGACGAAGATGATCCTGCTGACCCGTAAAGGCCTCCGCGGATGGGTGATCCCGATCGCGGGCGGGTTGCTGTTCTTCGTCCTTGTCTACGTCTGGTTGACCTCGGCCCTCTGGTTCTTTCAGACGAGCGGAATTACGTTCTAGTGGAAAGGCTTTCTATGTCCTCTAAGTTATTGACCGATCTGGGCGTCCCCCGACAGAAGGTCCTGATCGGTGCCGGGCTCGGGCTGGTCGCGTCGGTGCTTGCCGCCTGCACGACCTATGGCAAGAAGCCGGAGGCGTCCGGCGACACCGCCACGACAGGAGGGACCGCAGCGGAGCTCGACAACGTCATCACCACGACCACGGATGTGCCCGTCGGATCGGGCGTGATTGTCGGTGAGGTCGTCGTGACGCAGGCGGCAGCAGGTGATTTCAAGGGTTTCTCGTCGACCTGCACGCATGCCGGATGCACCCTGAACGAGGTGGTTGACGGAACCATCAACTGCCCCTGCCACGGCAGCAAGTTCAACCTGGACGGTTCGGTGGCGCAGGGCCCGGCGACCAAGCCGCTGGAGTCAAAGGCCGTCGAGGTCCAAGGGGATTCGATCGTTCTGGCCTGACCGCCAACGCGGACTCAGGTGGAGGTGACGCCGGGAATGCGGCCGCCGCGGAACGCTTCTACGAAGTGCCGGTGGTCGTCGCGCACGATCGCGGCGTACTCCAGCCCGAACGACACCATGTCGTCGACGAATTCGTCGGCGTGATCGCCGATCACAGCGACGATGGCGTCTTCGGTTTGAAAGTCGACCAGCGTTTGGTCGCTGTCGCTGTCGCTCACACAGTGCACCTTGGCGACCGCGCGGCCCAGCTGTTCGATCACCTCCGCGAGTTCGTCGGGTTCGGTCAGTTCAGCCCAGCCCAAATCGGCTTCGTAGGGCGAGATTTCGCTCACCACGAAACCGACTCCGTCGATGTCGGTGTAACCGAGCAGCGGATCGGCGTGGGCCTGCAGCGCGCGCTGCGACACCGCCGTGCGGTGTCCGTGATGGGAGAAGTACGCGCTCACCTCACTGTCGTCGACCACACGGCTGGGCGCGGCGACATTGCCCTGCTTCATCGACAGCACCGCGTCGTTGTCGAGGGCCTGATTGAAGCCCTCGATCAACACGGTGTACGCAGGTAGCCCGGCACTGCCGATGCCCATGCCGCTCTTGCCTATGACGTCCTTGACGTCATAGGCGATGCCACGGAAACGTTTGGTGGTCGGGATCGTCTCGAGATAGCGGGCGAAAGCCTCGGTCACCTTATCGCGTTCCGCTTCGTCGAGTCGGCGTACACCCGGTAGGTCGCGGAAACGCCGGTCGTTGTCGTCGACCGTGGTCATGTGATTCAACATCTGCGAGCGGGTCGATAGCCGCGCCGACTGCAGTGCTGTGCGCACCGCGCCGCGGGCGGTCTCCAGATTCAGCGAGAACGACGCGTCGTCCTCCACCTCGGTGAACCACCGCACCTGATCAATGTATGTCCGGACGAACGTCTCGATCAGTGTCCTGATCTCCTCATCGGACAGCGCCTTCTGCCAACACATCAACGCAACGCTGGCCGCGAAGCGCTGCAGATCCCAGGTGAAGTGGCCGACGAACGCTTCGTCGAAGTCGTTGACGTCGAAGATGAGTATCCCGGCGCCGTCCATGTACGTACCGAAATTCTCCGCGTGCAGATCACCCTGAATCCACACCCGCGAGGTCCGCTCGTCCGCCCATCTGTCCCTGCGCCCCGCGACGTCTGCATAGAAGAGGCAGGCGCTGCCCCGATAGAAGGCGAACGGCTCGGCGGCCATCTTGCGGAATTTGGTCCGGAACGCATCGGGGTCCGCATCCATCAGATCGGAGAACGCCTCGACGAGACATGTGACGATGACCGATTCTCGTTCGTCCTGCATAGCGGGGGTGTACCCCAAACGCCTCGACGAAATCTGCATCTGGGTCGCTCTGATTGAGTGTCGACAGCCCTGGTGCAGAACTCGCGCGGGGGTTGACGTCCTCAGCCCTGTTCGCTAATTTGCAAATATGCGAAATAGCGAAACAAGTGCTGGACGGCTGCTGCAGACGCTGAAGGCGGTCGCCAGTCCCGTGCGGCTGGAGGTGCTGTCCCTGCTGAAGGACCCGGTGGGCAACTTTCCACCGCAGACAGACGGCGACCTGGTTCGCGACGGCGTCTGCGCCGACTTCATCCGCGACAGGCTGGGGATCGCACCCGCAACCGCGTCTCGCCATCTGACGCTGCTGACCGAGGCCGGTCTCGTGATTGCGACGCGGAAGAAGGGCTGGACCTTCTACCGCCGCGACGAGTCGGCGATTCACGGGTTCGCAGAGGCCGTCGAGGCCCAACTGTGACGAGCGCGCCGGTGAGCCTGGCCTACAGCCACGTCGATGTCTTCAGCGCGGTTCCCTTCGGGGGCAACAGCCTGCCGGTCTTCTGCGAAGCCGCCGACCTGAGCGCGGAGCAGATGCTGCGAATCACCCAGGAGTTGCGGCACTTCGAGGCCGTCTTCCTTCAACCGGCCGATGCGTCGGGCACAGTTGAGGCACGCATCTTCGATATGTTCTCCGAGCTGCCCTTCGCCGGACATCCGATCATCGGTGCCGCGGCGGTATTGCACCACCGGACACAGGACGCCGGCGCGCAGCGCTGGCGTTTCGAACTGGCAAGCAAGACAGTGGAAGTCGAAACGGAGCTGGCGGCGGGCCACTACTCGGGCTGGCTGGACCAGGGCCGCCCAGAGTTCTTCGGCACCGCCACCGACCGAACGCAGGTCGCCCGCGCCGTCAACCTCTCGGAGGCGGACCTCGATCCCGCGCTGCCGATGGAGGTGGTGGGCACGGGACTGCGCTACCTGATCGTGCCGGTGCGGCCCGGCGCACTGGAGAAGGCAAGGATATCCCGCGACATCACCGAACTGCTGCACGGCTTCGGTGCACAGTTCGCGGTCCTCCTTGATGAATCCGCGGTGGAGGTGCGGCACTGGAACAATGACGGGGTCATCGAGGACGTGGCCACCGGCAGCGCAGCGGGAACCATCGGGGCTTACCGGCTACGCCATGGAATGGTCTGCGGCGGAGAGACTTTCACGATAGCTCAAGGCCGCTTCACCGGCCGCCCGAGTGTGCTGCGGGTGCGTCCGGAGGGTAGTCCGAAAAGTGTCGAATCCGTCAGTGTCGGCGGTGATGTCGCGTTCGTCGGACACGGCACCATCGAATGCGTGCCATCGTGAGTACACGCATGGTCGATGCGGAAACCCTCCGCAGCAGCATCGGTTTCGACGATCTGGTGGAGCCCGTGGCGCAGGCCTTCGCCGAGACCAGCGCGGGGCTGGCGGACAACGGGTTGATCGTGATGTTCCCCGCCGAACGCCGCGAACTCGGTGACGTATACGTCAAGACGGGGCGCCTGCGGGGCCACGCCGTTTACATCGTCAAGGTGTCGCCATGGTTTCGCTCGAACCTCCAACGCGGCCAGCCCCAGGGCGGCTTCGTCGCCGTCTTCGACAGCGAAACGGGCAAAACGCTCGCCCTGCTGAACGACGAGCACTACCTGTCCGATATCCGGACCGCCGCTGCGGGTGCGGTCGTCGCGCGGGCGCTCGCGCCATCAACCGTCGACACGGTCACGGTGCTCGGCTCGGGCGTGCAGGCCTACTGGCAACCGCTGGCGCTCTACCGTGAACGGCCCTTCTCGCGGCTGTCGATCTGGGCGCGCAGCATGCCGAAAGCCGAGGCGCTCAGGAGGCGGCTGAGCGATGCGATGCCCGGGGTCGAGATCGATTGTGGGACCGACATCGAAACCGCCGTCCGCAGCGCCGAGGTTCTGATCACGGCAACGCAGGCGCGCGAACCGCTGGTGAAGGGACAGTGGTTGCGCGCGGGTGCGCACGTGACGGCCGTCGGTGCCGACGACGCCACCAAGTGCGAACTCGATGCGACGGCGCTGCGACGCGCGAAGGTCTTCGTCGATGCGCGCGCGACGGCCGAGGCCAACGGCGACGTACACCGGGCTATCCGCGCCGGCCGCTACACCCTCGACGACATATCCGGCGAGATCGGCGAGGTGATATCGGGACAGGTTCCGGGCCGCACGGCCGACGACGACGTCACCGTCGCCAAGCTGGTGGGGATCGGCGCGCAGGATCTCGTCGCGGCCGAGGTGGCGCTGGCGAAGCTGGGCGCCGACCGGTAGCGCCGCCTCTTCCCATGGTGGGCTCAGTGGACAGTCAACACGGCCCCGGGATCTGGCTCAGCGTCCTGGGCATCTTCCAGGTCGGGTGGGCGCTTCAGCGGCGCAATGCGGTCCACGAAACCGAGCAGAGCAAGGAATCCAGAGGTTGGCCGCTGGGCGGCGAGCTGTCACAGTCCACCGCCACACTGCGAACATGCTCGATCTCGTCCTCCCACTGGAGTGCGGCGGCTGCGGCGCGCGCTCGACGCGATGGTGTGACACCTGCGCCAGGGATCTGGCCGTCAGACCCGACGAGCCGCACCTGATCAGCCCCCGAGTCGATCCCGGCGTGCCCGTCTTCTCGCTGGGCCGCTACGCGGGTGCGCGCCGCGAAGCCATCGTCGCCGTCAAGGAGCATGGCCGCGCCGACCTCGTCGGGCCGCTGGCCGTCGCGCTGCGCGCGGGGCTGGCTCATCTGCTGGGCTGGGGTGTCGTCGCCTCGCCGCTGACCGTGGTGCCCGCGCCGACGCGCCGGTGGGCGGCCAGGCGCCGGGGTGGGGATCCGGTCGCGCGCGTCGCCGTCGCCGCCACGGCCGGATGTCGCGGCATCAACGTGGTTCAGGCCTTGCGCACGCGGGCCCTGGTCGCCGATTCAGTCGGCCTCTCCAGCTCCGACCGGCAGCGCAACATCGCAGGGCGGGTAAAGCTGGTGTGTCCCATCAGAGGGGAAACCGGCGACGCGGTGGTCATCGATGACGTCGTGACCACCGGCGCCACCGCGTGCGAATCGGTCCATGTCCTGCAATCGGCCGGGGTGGCCGTGGTCGCTGTGCTGGCTATCGCCAATGCGTGACCACGCCCTGTGACGGCCGCGGCAATTACTCCGACATCAAGCTGATGTGAAGAACTGAAAACAGGCTGCGAAAAGTGGGTGCATTTTGTGGCACGACCGGGTGAACACGGACTACCGTCGGCATCAACCACCCGTGAATGCCTCACGGCGGCGCCTCACCAACCGGCGCCGGCATCGCCCACAAGCGGTAGGAGGTGAGTAGACGACACCTTGCACCGGCGGGCCGCGACAAAGGCATAAATTCATGTGGGCCCCTCGGCGCGTTTCCAAAGCTAGCCAGGCACGCTGACGCGTGCGGACGCAAAGAGAAACGAGTTGCCAAGTATGTCAACCCATTCCATTGACTCGGACCAAGCGACGCTGGTCACCGACGAGACGCCCGAAGCCGAGCTGAGGGCCGAGATCGTCGTCAAGGGCCGCAACGTCGAGATTCCTGAGCACTTCCGCATCTACGTCTCAGAGAAACTGTCTCGCCTTGAACGACTCGACCGCACCATCTACCTCTTCGACGTCGAACTGGACCACGAGCGCAATCGGCGCCAGCGTAAGAACTGCCAGCACGTCGAAATCACCGCGCGCGGTCGCGGCCCCGTGGTCCGCGGCGAGGCCTGCGCCGACAGCTTCTACGCCGCCCTGGAGTCCGCGGTCTGCAAACTCGAGAACCGACTACGGCGCAGCAAGGACCGTCGCAAGATCCATTACGGCGATAAGACCCCGGTCTCGCTGGCCGAGGCCACCGCGATCGGCCCCCTGCCCGATTCGCTCAACGGCAGTGGCTCGGAATCACCCCAGCTCGAAGGGGCGGTGCTCGACGACCACGAACCCGGACGCATCGTGCGCACCAAGGAGCACCCTGATACGCCGATGACCGTCGACGATGCGTTGTCGCAGATGGAGCTGGTGGGCCACGACTTCTTCCTGTTCCATGACAAGGAGAGCGACAAGCCCTGTGTGGTGTATCGCCGTCACGCCTACGACTACGGGCTCATTCGTTTGGCCTGACAGGGTCTGGCAGTGTCACCTCGCTACCATGGGTTGAGCTCTATCGATTCCAACCCATTTGGAAAGCCTGAGGAATAGCGTGCTGGATAAGTTGCTCCGTCTTGGTGAAGGCCGCATGGTCAAGCGCCTCAAGGGGGTGGCTGAGTACGTCAACACCCTGTCCGACGACGTGGAGAAGCTCTCCGACGCCGAGCTGCGGGCGAAGACGGACGAATTCAAGAAGCGCATCGCTGACGGCGCCAGTCTCGATGACCTGCTGCCAGAGGCCTTCGCCGTCGCCCGCGAGGCCGCCTGGCGGGTACTGGACCAGCGGCATTTCGACGTCCAGGTGATGGGCGGCGCGGCACTGCACTTCGGAAACGTCGCGGAGATGAAGACCGGTGAGGGCAAGACCCTGACCTGTGTGCTGCCTGCCTACCTCAACGCGCTGTCCGGTGACGGCGTGCACGTCGTCACGGTCAACGACTACCTCGCCAAACGTGACGCCGAATGGATGGGTCGCGTACACCGCTTCCTGGGCCTGGACGTCGGTGTGATCCTTTCCGGCCTGACGCCCGACGAGCGGCGCGTCGCGTATGGCGCCGACATCACCTATGGCACCAACAACGAGTTCGGCTTCGACTACCTGCGCGACAACATGGCGCACTCGTTGGAGGACCTGGTACAGCGCGGCCACTACTTCGCCATCGTCGACGAGGTCGACTCGATCCTCATCGACGAGGCCCGTACCCCGCTGATCATTTCGGGCCCGGCCGACGGCGCTTCGAACTGGTACAGCGAGTTCGCCCGGCTTGCTCCGCTGATGGAGAAGGACGTCCACTACGAGGTCGACATCCGTAAGCGGACCATCGGCGTGCACGAGCTTGGCGTGGAGTTCGTCGAGGATCAGCTCGGCATCGACAATCTCTACGAGGCCGCCAACTCGCCGCTGGTCAGCTACCTGAACAACTCCATCAAGGCCAAGGAGCTGTTCACGCGCGACAAGGACTACATCGTGCGCGACGGTGATGTGGTCATCGTCGACGAGTTCACCGGTCGCGTGCTGGTTGGACGTCGGTACAACGAGGGCATGCACCAGGCCATCGAGGCCAAGGAGCACGTCGAGATCAAGGCCGAGAACCAGACGCTGGCCACCATCACCTTGCAGAACTACTTCCGCCTGTACGACAAGCTCGCCGGCATGACGGGAACCGCCCAGACCGAGGCGTCCGAGTTGCACGAGATCTACAAGCTCGGCGTGGTCAGCATCCCGACCAACAAGTCGATGATCCGAGCCGACCAGTCCGACCTGATCTACAAGACCGAAGAAGCCAAGTACATCGCGGTCGTCGACGACGTCAGCGAACGGTACGAGGCAGGCCAGCCGGTGCTGATCGGTACCACCAGCGTCGAGCGTTCGGAGTATCTGTCGCGCCAGTTCACCAAGCGCCGCATCCCCCACAACGTGCTCAACGCCAAGTACCACGAGCAGGAGGCGAACATCATCGCCGAGGCCGGGCGCCTGCGCGCCATCACGGTGGCCACCAACATGGCCGGTCGCGGCACCGACATCGTGCTCGGCGGCAACGTCGACTTCCTCGTTGACAAGAAGGTGCGAGACCAGGGCCTGGACCCGGTGGAAACGCCCGAGGAGTACGAGACGGCGTGGCACAAGCTGCTACCGCAGGTGAAGGCGGAAGCAGCCGAGGAAGCAAAGGACGTGATCGCGGTCGGCGGTCTGTACGTCCTCGGGACCGAGCGGCACGAATCCCGACGTATCGACAACCAGCTGCGTGGTCGCTCGGGTCGCCAGGGTGACCCCGGCGAGTCCCGGTTCTATCTCTCGCTCGGTGACGAGCTGATGCGGCGATTCAACGGCGCCACGCTGGAGTCGCTGCTGACCCGGCTGAACCTGCCCGACGATGTGCCGATCGAGGCGAAGATGGTCAGCCGCGCGATCAAGAGCGCACAGACACAGGTCGAGCAGCAGAACTTCGAGGTCCGTAAGAACGTTCTCAAGTACGACGAAGTGATGAACAAGCAGCGCATGGTCATCTACGACGAGCGTCGTCGGATTCTGGAGGGTGAGAACCTCGCCGACCAGGCCCACAAGATGCTCGTCGATGTCGTCACCGCCTACGTGAACGGAGCCACCGCCGTTGGCTACTCCGAGGACTGGGATTTGGAGCAGCTCTGGACGGCGCTGCGGCAGCTCTACCCGGTCGGCATCGACCATCACGATCTCATCGACTCCGACGCCGTCGGCGAACCCGGCGAGCTGACCCGCGACGAGTTGCTCGACGCATTGGTGAAGGACGCCGAGCGCGCCTACGGCGTCCGCGAGAAGGAGCTCGAGGAGATCGCCGGTGAAGGCGCGATGCGCCAGCTGGAACGCAACGTGTTGCTCAACGTGGTCGACCGCAAATGGCGCGAGCACCTCTACGAGATGGACTACCTCAAGGAGGGCATCGGGCTGCGGGCGATGGCGCAGCGCGACCCGCTGGTGGAGTACCAGCGCGAGGGCTACGACATGTTCATCGGCATGCTCGAGGGCATGAAGGAGGAGTCGGTCGGCTTCCTGTTCAACGTGTCGGTTGAAGCCACGCCCGCACCGGCGGTGGCGCCGGTCGCCACGCCGCAGGGACTCGCCGAGTTCGCGCAGGCCGCCGCGGCCAAGGCCCAAGAGGGCGGCCAGGGTGGACTGGCCACCAAGGAGCGTCCAGCACCGACTGGTCTGCACGCCAAGGGAATTGACAACGAACCACCGCCGATGACCTACAGCGGCCCCTCTGAGGACGGCTCGACAGAGGTCAAGCGCACTGGCGGCGGTAGCAGGCATGCGGCACCATCCGGCAGCACGCGGAAGGAAAGGCGGGAGGCCGCACGTCAGCAGGCCCGCGAAACCAAACGTCGCGGCTAGAGCCCGAGCGCGGCGGCGATGCGTTCCACGCCGATGCTGTTCTTTGCGCGCGCACCACAGCCTCGCATCGGCGAGTCAACCGACCTGTAGCGCGACGATGCGCCAGCGCTCTCCGGTCAGTTCGATACGTGCCGCGAGCGCACGCACGCGCGGCCCGCAGGTGTAGGTCCCGAATACCTCGGCCTGAGAGCCTTCGGCGCCGTCGACCATGCGCAGCCGCATCCGGCACAGCCTGGCGACCGTGCGCATACCCTGCGACCGGCCGGCCCCACCACGGGATGACCGGCTCAGCTCGATCACCGTGTCGATCAGCGCCGGCGCCAGCAGCGGCCGCAGCTGCGCGACGGGCCTGCGCCGGTCGATGACTTCGAGCACCCTGCGCAACGCGGCGTCGGCAAAGGTGACCGCAGTGCGCGGCGGATCCGCTTCGCGAACGGGGGCCGGCTGCGATCCCCGCCGGGCCGACGAGGGCTCGCATCGGGTCCCCGCTCGCGCTACCCGGCGGCGCAACACCGGTGTCGCTCGGCACGCGGACATGCCGACCGGTGGCGGCTCGTAGTCGACCACCGGTGTAACCAAAGGAGGCCCCGGCGCGGGGGTCTGGGATGTTGTCATGAAATGCTCTCCGGCGATCGACGGGGGAAATGGACGGCATCTGCCGGAGAGTTGCAGATTCGTTCATGATCGCACGGTCTGCAGGGGGCTCGACGCACCTGTGATGCGCAGCAGCGACGGGATTCTGTCGCTACGTTGGATACGAAACCACCGCGGCCGAGAACCGCGTAGTCAATGAGGGGGCGTCGCGGCGATGGTGACCAGGTTGTCGGCCTCCGACGCGGCGTTCTTCCACATGGAGAACACATCGACGCCGATGTACGTGGGCTCGCTGTCGATCCTGCGCAAGCCGCGCAACGGACTGAGCTACGAGACGCTGCTCGCGACCGTGGAACAACGGCTCCCGCAGATTCCGCGCTACCGCCAGAAGGTTCGCGAGGTGACGCTCGGCCTGGCCCGACCGGTGTGGGTCGACGACCCCGACTTCGACATCACCTACCACGTCAGGCGTTCGGCCCTACCGTCTCCCGGCAGCGACGAGCAGTTGCACGACCTGATCGCGCGGCTGGGCTCCCGGCCGCTCGACAGGACGAGGCCGCTGTGGGAGATGTATCTGATCGAGGGTCTGGCCAAGAACCGGATCGCGCTCTACACCAAGTCCCATCAGGCGCTGGTGAACGGCATGACAGCGCTGGAGATCGGGCACGTCATCGCGGACCGCACGCAGAAGCGGCCGGAGTTCGGCGAGGACATCTGGATTCCCGCGCGCGAGCCCAGCGACCGTCGGCTGGCGCTCGGGGCGGTCGGTGAGTGGGTGACACGACCCGCCGAACAACTCGGCGAGTTGCGCTCGGCGGTCACCGGCGTCGTCACCAATGACGGTCAGTTGGCCGAACTCGGGCGCCGGTTCGTTGACGTGGCCCGCACTTTCGCCCGCGGCACAGCGCCCAACTCCCCGCTGAACACGACGGTGTCGCGCAACCGACGGTTCGCCGTCGCCTGCGGAAGCCTTGAGGATTTCCGTCTGGTGCGGGCCCGGTACGAATGTGACGTCAACGACGTCGTGCTCGCTGTGGTGGCGGGCGCACTGCGCAACTGGCTGCTGTCGCGCGGCGAGCCGGTGTCTGCGATGACCACGATGCGCGCCATGGCTCCGATGTCGGTGTATCCCGACGCCGACCTCGACGCGACGGGTCCGGGGCAGGCGATCAGCGAAGTATCCCCGTTCCTGGTGGATCTGCCGGTGGGGGAGGGCAATGCGGTGGTCCGGCTGTCGCAGATAGCGCACACTACCGAATCCCATTCCACCGCTGCCAGCCTGGTAGATGCCAGGACCATCGTCACGCTGTCCGGATTCGCGCCACCGACATTGCACGCCATGGGAATCCGCGTCGCAACGGACTTCTCGGCGCGGCAGTTCAATCTCTTGATCACCAACGTGCCTGGCGCGCAGAAGCAGATGTACGTCGCGGGCACCAAGCTGCTCGAGACGTACTCGGTGCCACCGCTGTTGCACAACCAGGTCCTGGCCATCGGCATCACCTCGTACAACGGCATGCTCTACTTCGGCATCAACGCCGACCGCGACGCGATGAGCGACGTCGACGTGCTGCCCGGTCTGCTGCGCGACTCCCTTGAAGAATTGCTGGAAGCGGCGCGGTGAGACAACCGCGACCACCCGATCTTGATTGAGATTCGCCGGTGCGGGGAATGGCTTAGCGGTGACTATTGGCGCCGACAAACGAACAACGCACAATTCCGTCCGCGGGGCCCTCTCCTCGCCCACTGACGAGGTCATTCCCCATCCAGTCCTCGATGTACCCGTCGAAGAAGCCGCCTACACGCGCTCGCGGGGGGTGGACTGGGTCGTGTTCGGCGTCACCGCCGTCATCGCCCTCGGCTTCCTGGTGTGGGGCTTCGTCAGCACCCCGTCGCTGGCCAGCGCCTCAGGCAGTGCACTGACCTGGGTCATGAACAACACGGGTTGGTTGTTCGTACTGACCGGCTCCGGGTTCGTCGTCTTCGTGCTGTGGCTCGCGCTCGGCCGATACGGGACGATCCCGCTGGGTCGCGACGACGAAGAGCCCGAGTTCAACGGCGTCTCGTGGGTCGCCATGATGTTCTCCGCCGGCATGGGCATCGGTCTGATGTTCTTCGGCGTCGCCGAGCCCCTGACGCACTTCGCCACCCCGCCCCCTGGCACCGGCGCGGCGGGAAACCCGGAGGCGGTCCAGAACGCATTGGCGACCACGCTGTTTCACTGGACTCTGCACCCGTGGGCGATCTACGCGGTCGTTGGGCTGGCGATCGCCTACGGCGTGTACCGCAAGGGGCGGCTACAGCTGATCAGCGCGGCGTTCGAGCCGCTGCTGGGCTCTCGGGTCAACGGTCCGTTGGGCAAGGTGATCGACATGCTGGCGATCTTCGCCACGCTCTTCGGGTCCGCCGCATCGCTTGGGTTGGGAGCGTTGCAGATTCGCAGTGGCCTGCAGATCGTCGCGGGCATCGGCGAAACCGGCAACACGATCTTGATCGTGATCATCACGGTGCTCACGATCGCATTCGTGCTGTCCGCGGTTTCGGGAATCGCGCGCGGTATCCAATGGCTGTCGAACATCAACATGGTGCTGGCCTTGGTGCTGGCGCTGTTCGTATTCGTGGTCGGTCCAACGGTTTTCATCCTCAATTTGATGCCGACCGCAATGGCCAGCTACCTGGGCGACATCGCGATGATGTCCGCGCGCACCGGCGCCGAGGGCGCCGAGGTCAACACCTGGTTGCAGTCATGGACAATCTTCTACTGGGCGTGGTGGGTGTCATGGACGCCGTTCGTCGGCATGTTCATCGCGCGGATCTCCCGGGGGCGCACCATCCGCCAGTTCGTCGCGGGCGTGCTACTGGTGCCCAGCGTGGTGTCGCTGGTGTGGTTCGCGGTGTTCGGCGGAGCGGCGATCAGAATTCAACAGGAAGGTGTCGACCTCGCGGGTGAGGGCAGCATCGAGGCGCAGCTGTTCGGGCTGCTCGACCAATACCCGATCGCGATGATCGCGAGCATCCTGGTGATGGTGCTGGTCGCCATCTTCTTCGTCTCCGGCGCGGACGCGGCCTCGATTGTGATGGGTTCGCTGTCCGAACGGGGAACGATCAAGCCGGGCCGGGGCACCGTCATCTTCTGGGGCGTCGCGATGGGGGCGGTGGCGGCGGTGATGCTGCTCGTCGGCGGGGAGGATGCGTTGACGGGCCTGCAGACCATCACCATCATCGCTGCCCTGCCCTTCCTGCTCGTCATGGTCGGTCTGGCGGTGTCGTTGGTGAAGGATCTGCGCAACGATCCGAAGGTGGTGCGGCGCCAGTACGCGTCGGAAGCGGTCAACAATGCCGTCGTCTCCGGCGTCACCCAACACGGTGACGACTTCGTGATCGCGGTGGAGAAGGACCCGCACAGCGACGGCTGAGCTCGATTTCGGCAAAAGAACGCTAACCTTCCCGCGTGCGTGTGTACGTCCCAGCGACCCTGGCCATGTTGCAGCAGCTGGTCGCTGACCAGTTGTTACACGCCCGTAGTGGAACGGCGTTCGCGGTGACTCCGACTCTGCGCGAGGCGTACGCCCACGGCGATGACGACGAACTGGCCGAAGTGGCGCTGCGCGAGGCCGCGTTGGCGTCGCTGCGGCTCCTCGCCGGGGAAGGTTCGTCGACCCTGCCGCCGCGCCGGGCGGTGGTAGTGGCCGATGTCGCCGACCCGACGCCCCGGCCCGATCTCGACGACGCGGTGGTGCGGTTGTCCGGCCCGATCGCGCTCGCCGACGTGATCGCCGCATATGTCGACAACGCCGATGCGGAGACGGCCGTGCTAGCCGCGATCGAGGCGGTAGACGAGGCCGACCTCGGTGACGAAGACGCGGAGTTTGTGGTCGGGGATGCGCAGGATCACGACCTGGCCTGGTATGCGTCGCAGGAGCTACCGTTCCTGCTCGAACTGCTCTGAGCCCGCCGGGTGTGACCAAAGCTACGGTGAACGACTGTATACGCAGCCGTAAGTTACGGTACCGTAGGTTACATGGCCAAGAACAACATCAAGGTCTCGGCCAATGTCGCCGACACGGCACGGGCGGGCGTCGTCGGTGAGAAGCATCCGGCCTGGCACGCGCTGCGCACCGTCGCCGCGCGGATCACCACGCCGCTGCTGCCCGACGACTATCTGAAGCTCGCGAACCCGTTGTGGTCGGCGCGGGAACTGCGTGGCCGCGTCGTGGAGGTCCGCCGCGAGACCGAGGATTCGGCGACCCTGGTGATCAAGCCGGGGTGGGGTTTCTCCTTCAACTATCAGCCCGGCCAGTACATCGGCATCGGCGTGCTGGTCGACGGACGCTGGCGGTGGCGGTCCTACTCGCTGACCTCGAGCCCGGTCACGGCCGGCGGCGCTCGCCCGGCGGTACCGGGGTCAAGGCGCACCATCACCATCACGGTCAAGGCCATGCCCGAGGGGTTCCTGTCGACTCACCTAGTCGGCGGGGTGGCACCCGGCACGATCGTGCGACTGGCCGCGCCGCAGGGCAACTTCGTGATGCCGAACCCCGCACCCGCAAAGGTGTTGTTCATCACCGGCGGCTCAGGTATCACGCCGGTGATGTCGATGCTGCGGACGCTGACTCGTCGCGGGCAGATCACCGATGTCGTCCACCTGCATTCGGCGCCAACGGAATCCGACGTGCTGTTCGCGACGGAGCTGGCGGATCTTGAACGCGGGCATGACGGCTACCAGCTGCGGTTGCGCGCCACCCGGACCCAGGGCCGCCTAGACCTGTCGCGCCTCGACGACGAGGTGCCCGACTGGCGTGAGCGCCAGGCCTGGGCGTGCGGACCCGAGGGCATGCTCGACACCGCCGAGCACGCCTGGTCGGCCGCCGGCATCACCGACCTGCTGCACCTGGAGCGTTTCGCCGTGTCGAAGGCGGCAGCACATGGGCAGGGCGGCACCGTGGAGTTCGCGCGTAGCGGCAAGACAGTGGCGGTGGACGCCGCGACGCCGTTGATGGACGCCGGCGAGGGCGTCGGTGTGCGGATGCCATTCGGCTGCCGGATGGGCATCTGCCAATCCTGTGTCGTCGGCCTGCTCGACGGGCACGTCCGCGACCTGCGGACGGGGGCCGAACATGAACCCGGCACCCGAATACAGACCTGTGTCTCCGCAGCTTCGGGCGATTGCGTGCTGGACATCTAAGGTTTACTGACCAGTAACCTACGGGTACGTAGGTTACGATAACGTAGGTACTTGAGAGGAGGGTTGACGATGGCAATCACTGACGTCCCCGAATTTGCACATCTGTCCGAAGCGGACATCGAGAGTCTGGCCGTTGAGCTGGATTCCATCCGCCAGGACATCGAAGACTCGCGCGGCGAGCGCGACTCGCGCTACATCCGCCGCACCATTGCCGCCCAGCGCGCGCTCGAGTTGGCGGGCCGGCTCACGCTGGCCGCCAGTTCGCGTCGCTCGGCGTGGTGGGCAGGCACCGCCACCCTGGGCGTGGCCAAGATCATCGAGAACATGGAGATCGGCCACAACGTCATGCATGGCCAGTGGGACTGGATGAACGATCCCGAGATTCACTCCTCGTCGTGGGAGTGGGACATGAGCGGGTCGTCCAAGCACTGGCGCTTCACCCACAACTTCATGCATCACAAGTACACCAACATCCTGGGCATGGACGACGACGTGGGCTACGGCGTCATCCGGGTCACCCGCGACGCGAAGTGGAAGCCGTTCAACCTCTACGGCAACCTGCTGTTCAACACGCTGCTGGCCCTCGGCTTCGAGTGGGGCGTGGGGCTTCAGCACCTAGAGCTCGGCAAGATCGCCAAGGGCGGCGACGACCGTGCCGCAACGATGAAGCGCGTGCGCGAGTTCGGTGTGAAGGCGGGCCATCAGGTCGCCAAGGATTACGTGGTGTGGCCGGCGTTGACGTCGCTGTCGCCGGGTGCGACCTTCATGTCGACGCTGAAGGCCAACGCGGTCGCCAACGTCATCCGCAACGTGTGGGCCAACGCCGTGATCTTCTGCGGCCACTTCCCTGACGGCGCAGAGAAATTCACCAAGACCGACATGGTCGGCGAGAGCAAGGGTCAGTGGTACCTGCGCCAGATGCTTGGCAGTGCCAACTTCGAAGCGGGTCCTGCGCTGCGGTTCATGAGCGGCAACCTGTCCCATCAGATCGAGCATCACCTGTACCCGGACCTGCCGAGCAACCGGTACGAGGAGATCTCGGTCCGGGTGCGCCAGTTGTGCGACAAGTACGACCTGCCGTACACGACGGGCAACTTCCTGGTGCAGTACGGGAAGACGTGGCGCACGATCGCCAAGTTGTCGCTGCCTGACAAGTACCTGCGCGATACCCGCGACGATGCGCCGGAGACCCGCAGCGAGCGGATGTTCGACGAACTCGCGCCGGAGCAGCGACGTGGACTGAAGTCGGCCATCGCCGCCGTGCGTGCACGAGGCCGAGAAAGGCACGGAAAGCGTGGAAAGCGCCTGCTAGCCGCCTGACCTGACGACCGAGAGAGCCCTCCCCGCGCCGGGAGGGCTTTTTCGTGCGCCGATTCGCTAGCCCTCCCGCATCGCCGCCAGCAGACGCCGGGCGGCGGCCACCCGGCCGGCGGCGGGTCCCGTCAGGGTGTCGAGCACACATTCGGGATCAGCAGGCGCGCCCAGATGGCCGCAGCCTCTTGGGCAGTCCTTGATCGCCTCGGCCAGGTCGGAGAAGGCAAGCATCACATCGTCGGGTTCGATGTGCGCCAAGCCGAACGAGCGGATTCCCGGGGTGTCGATCACCCAGCCGCCCAGACTCAACGGCAGCGCCACCGATTGTGTCGATGTATGCCTGCCTCTTCCGATGCCCGTCACCTGCCCGATGGCCCGATCTGCATCCGGGACAAGGCGATTCACCAGAGTCGACTTGCCGACACCGGAATGTCCCAACAGCACGGTGACCTTGCCGGTGAGCAGCGGAGCCACCACGTCGAGCGGGTCGTCGCGCCCGGCGGTGATGACCGTGAGGTCGAGTTCGGCGAACTCAGCGGCGAACGGTTCGGCAGGTGCGAGGTCGGATTTGGTCAGACACAAGATGGGTTGGAGGCCGCCGGCGTACGCGGCGATCAGGGCGCGCTGCACCAGGCCGGTGCGCGGCGGGGGATCGGCGAGAGCGACGACGATCAGCAGCTGATCGGCGTTGGCGACGACGACACGTTCGGTCGGGTCGGTGTCATCGGCGGTGCGCCGCAACACCGTTCGTCGCTCATCGCGTCGCACGATGCGTGCCAACGTGTCCTGCTTGCCTGAGACATCGCCGACGATGCCGACGTTGTCGCCGACGACAATCGGTGTGCGTCCCAGTTCGCGGGCGCGCATCGCGGTGACGAGGCGGTCGGGGTCGGCGTCGAGCGCGCAGCCCCACCGGCCGCGGTCGACGGTCACCACCATGGCTTCGCTGGCGTCGGCGTGGTCTGGCCTGTTCTTGGTACGCGGTCGCGAGCCCTTGCCGGGTCGGACCCGAACGTCGGACTCGTCGTACTCGCGAGGGCTCAATCGCCGGCCAGCATGTCGGCCCACATCTGCGGGAAGTCGGGCAGCGTCTTGGCCGTGGTGCCGATGTCCTCGACCTCGACACCGGCGACCCGCAACCCGACGATGGCACCGGCGGTCGCCATCCGGTGATCGGCGTAAGACCGCCACAGCCCGGCGTGCAGCGGTCGCGCGGTGATCAGCAGACCGTCGGGCGTCTCGGCGCACTGCCCGCCAAGACCGTTGATCTCGGCGGAGAGTGCGGCCAGCCGGTCGGTTTCGTGGCCGCGAAGGTGTGCGACGCCGCGCAGCTGCGACACCGAACCCGTGGGCGCAAGGGCGGCCAGCGCAGCCACCGCAGGTGTCAGCTCACCCACCTCGTGGAGGTCGACATCGATGCTTACGAGCGACGGGGGGCCCTGCACCTCCAGATAGAAATCACCTTGGCGGACAACCGAACCCACGTTCTTCAGGATCCTCAGAATCGTGTCGGCGGGTTGCACGCTGGCCGGCGGCCACCCGCAGATGCGTACCGTTCCTCCCGTTACCACCGCGGCCGCCAGGAACGGCACCGCGTTGGAGAGATCGGGTTCGATATCCCAGTGCCTGGCGGCGATCGTGCCGGGCGAGACGTGCCACCGGTTGGGGCGGCTGTCGTCGACGTCCACGCCGGCGTCACGCAGCATGGCCACCGTCATCGCCACATGCGGGGCCGAGGGCACCGACTCGCCGGTGTGCACGATCGTCAACCCGTTCGTGAAGGCGGCACCGGAGAGCAGCAGCCCCGAGACGAACTGCGAAGACGACGATGCGTCGATCTCGACGGTCCCGCCTGTCACCGCTCCGGACCCGTGGACGGCGAACGGAATCGCGTCACCTTCGACATCGACGCCGAGACCGCGCAGCGCCTCGAGCAGCGGTGCGATGGGTCGCGAGCGCGCTTGTTCGTCGCCGTCGAACGTGACGGTCGTGGTGCTCAGCGCCGCGACCGGTGGCACGAACCGAAGGACGGTACCGGCCAGACCGCAGTCGATGCGGGTGCCGGCCTGCGGGGCGATCGCGCCGCTGAGCGTCAGCTCGGTGTCTGTTCCCTCGACGGTGACGCCGAGAGCCGCAACGGCTCCGATCATCAGGTCGGTGTCGCGGCTGCGCAGCGCGCCACTGATCGTGGACGTACCGTTCCCGGTCGCCATCGCGGCCAGCACAAGAGCCCGGTTGGTCAGCGATTTCGACCCCGGCACGGTGACGGTGGCGTGCACCGGTCGTGACGTCGAGGGTGCCTGCCAGCTGCTGCTCACGCCTACATCCTGCCCTTTGACGTGCACCCTGACCTAAACGGACAAGGATTCCCTGAGCGGCTAAGCCGCTGGCGGGATGCTTCCTGCTTCATCGACACCTTGCCTCCGCGTGGGAGGTCTTACTGGCGCTCCACCAGGTTCGCGTCTGCGGACCTGCCCACTTGCGTGGGAGGCTGTTAGTCTCTCCGCCCGCCCGGCGGCGAGAATGACTCTTGCGGCGTTGTGGTCGCGGTCGTGGACGGCATCGCATGCCGGACACGTCCAACGGCGGACGTGAAGAGGGAGCTCTTCGAGTTGGTATTGGCAGTCCGAGCAGGTCTTGCTCGACGCAAGCCAACGCGAGACTTTGTGAACAGAACGCCCGAACTGATCTGCTTTCTCCGTGATGATCTGTGTGAATTGTCTCCAGCCCGCGTCGCTGATGGCTCGAGCAAGTCGATGATTTCGGACCAAGCCCGCAACATTGAGGCATTCGACGTGGATCACTTGGTTCTCGCGAACCAACGCCAGAGCCTGCTTATGCTGATAGTCCCGACGGGTTCGCGCCACCTTGTTGTGTACGACCGCGATCTCTCGCCGCACCTTATCTCTGTTGGATGACCCTTTCTCTCGGCGAGTTTTCACTCGCTCCAGTCGCGCTAGCTTGCGTAGCTTGCGGGCTAGATGCTTCTGGTTGGGAACTTCCGTACGCCCTCCGTTCGATGTTGCGACAGTTGCCAATCTGGTGATTCCCATGTCGACGCCGGCCTCTTGGCCGACTGCCGGTAGCGGGGTTGGTGCGACCTCGACCACGAAGGACAGGTAATAGTGGCCGTCGGGTTCGCGAATGACTGTGACGCTGGATGGTGTGCTGGGCAAAGCTCGTGACCAACGCACGCTCACCTCACCGACCTTGGTGAGGAACACCCGACCATTAGGTCGAAGGTTGAATCCGCTTCGGGTCAATCGAAACGACTGACGATGGTCTTTCTTCGATTTCATTCGAGGCCGACCCATATGTCGGCCCTCGGCGTTTTCCGGTGCAAGCGTCGAAGAAGTTCCGCCAAGCACGGCGCGAATCGTTCACGGACTGCACTAACGCCACACTGGGCACTTCGCTCAGCCATGCCCGCTCACTGGTGTTCTTCGCGCAGGTGATCACCCTGCGTTGAATCTCGCTGTCTGACAGTTTGATCCCGCTCTGATATGCCTCGGTGCGAAGCCGCACTGCATCGTTGAACACGACTCGACAACACCCGAATACTCGCGCCAACATCGCTTGTTGGCTCGATGTTGGTTCGAAGCGGTAGCGGTAGCGCCTCTGCACATCGCAACCATAAACGCAGCCATCGACAGGGCGTGACCGTTGAATTCTGCCGTTCAACCGCTGGTGCAGCGCGGACGTCGAACACAATCGACCGCCATCGACCCGACGCCGATGGATGCGCGCATTGGGTACTCATGCGTTTCTGCCACCATGGGATATATGTGTGGACGATTCGCGGTGACCACCGATCCGGCGCTCCTGGCCGAGAAGATCAAGGCGATTGACGAGAGCGTCTCGGCGCAGAAGGCGGACAAGGATGCACCCGGCGCCAACTACAACGTCGCGCCCACGTCGACGATCAGCAGCGTGGTCAAACGCCACAGCGAGCCCGACGACGAGTCCACCCGCCGGGTGCGGTCGATGCGCTGGGGGCTGATCCCGCCGTGGGCGAAGACCGCCGAGGACGGGGGCCCGGACACCAAGGGGCCGCTGCTGATCAACGCGCGTTCCGAGAAGCTCACCACCTCGCCCGTCTTCCGGAGCTCGGCGAAGAACAAGCGGTGCCTGGTGCCGATGGACGGCTGGTACGAATGGCGGCCCAACGGTGAATTGGCGTCGGGCAAGAAAGCGCCGAAGACGCCGTTCTACATGTACGGCGGCGACGGCGAACCGCTGTTCATGGCTGGCCTGTGGACCACGTGGCGACCCAAAGGCGCGCCTAAAGACTCGTCTCCACTCGTGAGCTGCACGATCATCACCACCGACGCCGCGGGCCCACTGGCCGAGATCCACGATCGGATGCCCCTGACGATCAGCGAACGTGACTGGGATCGCTGGCTGGACCCCGACGCGCCGATCGACGAGGGACTGCTGCGAGGTCATGGCGACCTGGACCGCATCGAGATCCGTGAGGTGTCCCGATTGGTCAACAGCATCCGGAACAACGGCCCGGAGTTGATCGAGCCCGCCGAACCGGAGCCGGAGCAGGCTACCCTGCTGTAAGGCCTGGCATCGCGTCGGAAACTCGTGTTTCCCAGCTGAAACGGGTCCCCCAGATGCGAATGGCCATTAACATATGGGGGTGCTCACCGCTGCAAAAAAGGTTCTGCGCTTCGAGATGACGGTCGCCGAATGGATCGGTACGGCGGTCATTCTCGCGGTGCCCTACCTGGTGGTCGGCATGGTGTGGACGGCTATCGGAGGGGGCTACGCAGGCGACCACGCAGTGGGCCATGCCGGGGACCACCTCGGCGGGCAGGGGTATTCCCGGGTCCTGTCGGTGCTGGGGTCGATCGTGTCGTGGCCGGTACTGCTGGTCTCGACGGTCTGCATGACATGACCCCTGCAGACTTCCGCATCACCATCCGCAGGCGCACGGCCCGATGGGACACCGAACCGGTCACCGCTGCGGACGCGTTGGACTTCTGGTCGTTCGCGGCCGGAGCGGCCAACGTGATCATGCAGCTTTCGCGACCCGGGGTGGGCCACGGCGTAGCCGAGAGCAAGGTGGATTCGGGCAATCTGCTGAAGCATCCGTGGAAGCGGGCCAGGACGACGTTCCAATACATCGCTGTGGCGGTTCTGGGAACGCCGGAGGACCGCGCGGCGTTCCGTGAGGCGGTCAACACTGCGCATCGTCACGTCAAGTCCGGGCCGGATAGTCCGGTGCCCTACAACGCCTTTGACCGCGACCTTCAGATGTGGGTGGCGGCATGCCTGTTCGTCGGGCTCGAAGATACGTATCAGCTGCTGCGCGGGGAGATGACCGCCGAGCAGTCCGAGCAGTTCTACCGGTCTGCGTGGACGTTAGGGACGACACTGCAGGTGAGCGAGGATCAATGGCCGCCCACCCGTGCGGAATTCGATACGTATTGGATCGAGGCGTGCGGGCAGGTTTCGATGGACGATCGTGTACGTGACTATCTAGGCGATCTACTGGACCTGCGCATGATCAATCCCATACTGGGCCTTCCTTTTCGGCCGCTGCTCAAGTTCCTCACCGTCGGATTCCTCGCTCCGGTCTTCCGTGATGCCATGGGCGTGCAATGGAGCGGCTTCAGGCAGGATTTGTTCGAAAGGCTTTTCCAGTTCGTCGCTTTCGCGAACCGATTCCTGCCGGTCTTCATCCGCCAGGGCGGCAGCTATGTGCTGCTGGCCGATGTTCGACGCCGGGTCCGACGGCACCGCGCGTTGGTCTGAGCATGCTGCGCCGGGTGCTCAGCCGTCGGGTGAGTGTCGAAGCGATGATCGAGTTCGCGATGTGGCTGGCCATTCCCTACCTGCTCATCGGTTTCGGGTGGGCCTTCTTCGACGCCGAGCAGGTGCAGCTGTTCGAGACCGCGTTGCAAACCAGGCTGCCCGCCGGCTCGGAAATTCTGGCCTACGTGCAGACCGCGGTGATGTGGCCGCACCTGATATTCGGTGCCGACATCTGCGCAGCCTGAGGCTTGGTCTTGCCCGAGGAATCCTCGGTATTGATAGAGTAATCCTCGTGCCGCCAACGAGTCGGACGAGTGTGGATGCGCGGGCCAGGTTGTTGGACGTGGCCCGTCGCCGGTTCGCGGTCGACGGCGCGCTCTCGGCGACCCTGGACGAAGTGCGACGCGAGGCCGAGGTCAGTGTCGGCGCGCTGTATCACCACTTTCCCAACAAACTCTCGCTGGCCACCGCCGTCTACGCGCAGCTGCTGAGCGAATACCAGACGGGGTTTCTTGCGATGCTGCGCGAACACGACACGGCAGAGGGCGGCATTCGTGGCGGGGTTGCCTATCACCTGCGATGGGTGACCGCACACCGCGGCGAGGCCACACTGCTGCTGGGTTCCCGGTTGGACAGCGAGGAGCTGCGCCGGTCCAACATCGCCTTTTTCGCGGCGGTCCGTGACTGGTGGCGACCGCATCAGACTTACGGTGCACTGGGACCGCTGAATATCGGGATCACCGCCGCGCTGTGGCTCGGGCCTGCGCAGGAATTCTCTCGCCATTGGGTGGCGGGTTCGGCTGCCAAACTGCCCCGCGGGGCTGTCGCGACATTCGCGGATGCCGCGTGGGCGGTGTTGCGCGCCAACGAGACTGAGGAGGAAGTCCAATGACCGAAGCGCGTTCTCTTTACCGAACGATGGTCGCCGAAGGCGATGATCCCACGGCGCCTGAACGGGTACGGGTGGAGCGGCGCGGAGACCGGGCGCTCGTCACACTTGACGAGCCGAAGCGGCTCAACGTGCTCTCTGCTCCGCTGGTGAGGCAACTCCGACGGGCGCTCACCGACCTCGATGCCGACGCCGATGTGCGATCGGTCGTCATCACCGGCGCCGGTCCTGGATTCAGCGCAGGGGGCGATCTGAAGATGATGCGCACGGCCGTCGAACACCGCGATTCCCCGGAGGGTGGCGCCGATGTATGGCGGTGGATCCGGCGCGAATTCGGCGGTATCGCCCGACTCATCGCGGGTTCGGACACCCTATTCATCGCGGCGCTCAACGGCGCGGCGGCGGGCGTCGGTCTGGCATGGGCGATGACCTGCGACCTCGTCATCGCCAGCGAGCGTGCCGTGATCGTGCCCGCATTCGGCCGACTGGGTCTCATTCCAGAGGTGGGAACCAGTTGGGCGCTGACCCGGCGACTGGGCTATCAGGGAGCGCTCGCCTTCTATCTGCGCGGCGAGCACATCGACGCTGACGCCGCGTTGCGCCTCGGGCTCGTACAGCAGGTGGTCACCCACGAGGAGCTGCTGAACGCGGCCGACGAATGGTGCTCTCGTATCTCCGAAATGCCTCCGCACACGATGGCGATGACGAAGCCGCTGCTGCGCGCCGCCGCCGATGCAAGCTGGAATGACGCGCTCACCCTTGAGGAGTTCGCCGAACCGACCTGCTTCACCACCGCGGCCTTCGCGGACAACGTGCACGACATGCTGAACGGCAGGCGTTAGCGGACATCACAAGGGCCCGCCCTCGCCCCCTGCGGGCGTGCCACGATGGCGCGGTGAGCTTCCAGGTGATATCACCGCCGCTGCCGCGGCCGGTGCTGTTCGACCAGTTCTGGGCGGACCTCACGTTCGTGCACTGGCCGGTGGACCCGCAGCGCGTCGCGCACCTGTTCCCGCCTGGCACCCGCCCGGATGTGTTCTCCGACGGCCTCACCTATGTCGCGCTGGTGCCGTTCCTGATGCGCCACACCGCCCTGGGCACCTCGCTGCGGCTGCCGTACTTCGGAAGCTTCGCCGAGACAAACATCCGTCTGTACTCGATCGACGACGCCGGGCGTCATGGCGTGTACTTCCGATCCCTGGAGACCACGCGGCTCGCCGTCGTGGGGTTCACCAGAACAGCACTGGGTGTGCCGTACACGTGGGCGAAGATGCGCGTGACGCGCCAGGATGACGTGATCTCGTATTCCAGCGTCCGGCGTTGGCCCCGCCGCGGCCTGCGCAGCACGCTGAGGGTCAGGATCGGTGACCACGTGGAGCCCACGCCCCTGGAGGTATGGCTCACGGCGCGTTGGGGCGCCCACGCCCGTAAGGCCGGGCGGACGTGGTGGGTGCCCAACGAACATTGTCAGTGGCCGCTGCGTGCGGCCGAGATCCTCGAATTGGACGATGATCTGCTCGCCGCGGGCGGAGTGGAGATCGCGGGGGAGCGCATGCGCGCGTTGTTCTCACCGGGCGTGCACGCGCGGTTCGGGCGGCCGTCAACGCTGAACTGACCGAGGCGAGTAATCCCATACGCACCCAAAGTGCTTCTGTGAGTGTGACGCTTCATTCATGACAAGCGGGGTGAAGTGCCAGGCGGCGGTGCTGCGGGGAGTCGGCGAGGAGTGGGCGATCGAGGAGATCACCCTTGACCCGCCACGCGATGGTGAAGTGCTGGTGAAGATGGTGGTGGCAGGGGTCTGCCACTCCGACGACCACTACGCCAGCGGCGACGGCATCATGTCACCGGAGCTCACGGCGATGGTGGAGGCCACCGGTGGTTCCGCTCCCGAGTATTTCCCGCTGCTCGGCGGCCACGAAGGTGCGGGCGTCGTCGAGGCAGTCGGCCCGGGGGTGCGATCGGTACGGCCCGGCGATCACGTTGCGACCTCCTTCATCCCCGCGTGCGGTTCCTGTCGGTGGTGCGTTTCCGGCATGACCTACCTGTGTGACGCGGGCGCGCTGATGTTCGCCAAGGAGATGACGACCGACGGCACCCGCCGGCGCCACGTCGGTGACGAGGATCTGACCGCGATGACACAGCTCGGCACGTTTTCGGAGTACATGGTCGTCGCCGAAGAGTCCGTCATCAAGATCGACGACTCGATTCCCTTCGAGGCCGCCTCCCTGGTGTCGTGTGGCGTGACGACGGGCTGGGGCTCGGCGACCGTGGGCGTCGGAACCCAAGTAGGCGACACCGTCGTGATCGTCGGCACCGGCGGGGTGGGCATCAACGCTGTGCAGGGTGCCCGCGCCGCGGGCGCCAACGCAGTGGTCGCCGTGGATCCCGTTGAGTTCAAACGTGATACGGCCAAGTTCTTCGGCGCGACGGATACCAGCCCCTCGATCGAGGAAGCCTTCCTCTTGGTGAAGGAGATCACCAACGGCGTGATGGCGGACCGGGTTGTGCTGACCCCGAGCGTGCTTCACGCCGAGCTGCTGGCGCCCGCGATGATGCTGACGCGCAAAGGGGGCACCTGCCTGATGACCGCGGTGCCGAAACTCGATATCAACATGGTTCCGCTGATCCTCGTCGACATGCTCCAGGGCTGTAAGCAGCTCAAGGGGCTCTTGTACGGCGGGATGAATCCCCGCGCGAGCATGCCGATGCTGCTGTCGATGTACCGCAGCGGCAACCTCAAACTCGACGAGCTCGTGACGAAGCGTTACCGCCTCGATCAGATCAACAACGCCATCACCGACATGCGCGAAGGCCGAAACATCCGGGGCATCATCGAATTCGACTGAGGGACTAGGGGCCGGTGTATCCCGGCGGGTTCGGGGTGTCGACCCACAGGTCGACGCCGAGCTCGGCACCGGGGATGCAGTCGTAGACCGACAGGTCGGTGACGCCGGACTCCAGCAGTACGTCCTCGCACAGCAGGCTGTTGCCGGTGTATTCGCGGGCCGGCTTGTTGACGATCACGTAGGCGGCGTCGGAGTACACGTCGGGCTTGCGGGCGCGGCCCATGGCCTCGTCGCCGCCGAGCAGGTTCTGCACCGCGGCGGTGGCCACCATCGTGCGGGGCCACAGGGTGTTCGAGGCGATGCCCGCATCGCGCAGCTCCTCGGCTATTCCCAGAGCGCACAACGACATTCCGTACTTGGCCATCATGTACGCCGTGGGCTTCAGCCACTTGGACTCCAGCCGGATCGGTGGCGACAGCGTCAGAATGTGGGGGTTGTCCCGGCCCATCATGTGCGGGATGCACGCCTGCGAAACCGAATACGTGCCGCGCACCTGGATTCCGTTCATCAGGTCGAACCGCTTGAGCGGAACCTCGGTGACCGAACCCAGGTTGATCGCCGATGCGTTGTTGACGCAGATGTCGATGCCGCCGAACTGCGCGACGGCCTGGGCCACCGCCGAGATGACCGAGTCGCCGTCGCGGATGTCGCCGACGATCGGCAGCGCCTGCCCGCCTGCCTCCTCGATCTCCTTGGCCGCGGTATAGACGGTGCCCTCGAGCTTGGGATGTGGCTCCGCCGTCTTGGCGATCAGCGCGATGTTCGCGCCGTCGGCGGCCGCGCGCTTGGCGATCGCCAGCCCGATACCGCGGCTGGCGCCGGAGATGAACATGGTCTTCCCTGAAAGCGACATGGCCTCAACCTTAGAACTCCCGCGTCAAGCCCCCGCGCGAACGTGGGTTACCCGCACGCCTCCGGCGCGGCGGGCGTGCCGGTAATCCACGTTCGCGCGAAAGTTCAGGCGCGTATGTCGGCGGTGGTTGCGTTGGTCAGCGCGATCAGGTCCCGCGGATGAAGCGCGACGTCCCAGCCGCGTTTTCCCGCACTGCACAACACGCGGTCCCAGCGCAGCGCGGACTCGTCGATGACCGTGGGCAGCGGTTTGCGTTGACCGAGCGGCGAGATCCCACCGATCACGTAGCCGCTCGAACGTTCGGCGGCCGCGCGCTCGGCCATCGTGGCTTTGGGCACGCCCAGCGCGGCGGCTGTGGCCTTGAGTGAAAGCTTGCTGGGCACCGGCAGCACCGCGACGCCGAGTCTGATGTCGCGGCCGGAGCCGCTCCGGGGCCCCTGCTGCAGTGCGACCACCAGCGTCTTGAACACCTGCTCGGCGTCGACGCCCTGTTCGCGGGCCAGCGCCTCTGCGGCCTCGTCGCCGAACGACTCGTTGCGGGGATCGTGGTGGTACTGCAGCACCTCGTGTGGCACCCCGGCGGCCAGCAGGGCCGCGATTGCAGGAGTTGCCGCGCGCGCCACGGGCTCAGCGTAGTGCGGGAACAAGCCCGCCCGGTGGCGCTGTTATTGACGGCAGTGGGGCTGCCAGCAGCGGCGGCCGGGTAAGAAGTCGGTCTCAACCTCTACGATCGAAGGAAGGGGTCAAGGTGCCAGCACTTGCCATGGAGCGTCCGGTCGACCTGCCGGGCCTATTTGGTGGCGCCGCTACAGAAGGGACGGTGCTTCCCGCGATGACCGACAACGACGGGTCGGGGTCTGATTCGGCGCCCGCGCCGGTGCCCGCCAGATCGGACGAGTCAGACGCTGAGCTGACTGCCCGATTCGAGCGCGATGCGATTCCGCTGCTTGACCAGTTGTACGGCGGCGCGTTGCGGATGACGCGCAACCCCGCAGACGCCGAGGATCTGCTGCAGGAAACCATGGTCAAGGCGTACGCAGGCTTCCGCTCGTTCCGCGAGGGCACCAACCTCAAGGCGTGGCTGTACCGCATTCTGACCAATACCTACATCAACAGCTACCGCAAAAAACAGCGCCAGCCCGCCGAATATCCGACCGACGAGATCACCGACTGGCAGCTCGCCGCCAACGCCGAGCACACCTCCACCGGATTGCGCTCGGCAGAGGTCGAGGCGATGGAGGCCCTTCCGGACAATGAGATCAAGGAAGCGCTGCAGGCGCTGCCGGAGGAGTTCAGGATGGCGGTGTACTACGCCGACGTAGAAGGCTTCCCGTACAAGGAGATCGCCGAGATCATGGACACCCCGATTGGCACCGTCATGTCCCGGCTGCACCGAGGCAGGCGGCAGCTTCGTGGATTGCTCGCCGATGTGGCCCGCGACCGCGGATTCATGCGAGGCCAGCAGGTCGAGGCGCCCGAGGAGGTCTCGTCATGAGCTCGACTCCTGACGACGAGCGCTGGCAGGCGCCGATCGGTCCCGTCGACCCTGAGCACCCCGAGTGCGCTGCGGTCATCGCCGAGGTGTGGACGCTGCTCGACGGCGAATGCACGGCTGAAACGCAGGACAAGCTGCGACATCACCTCGAAGAGTGCCCGACTTGCCTTCGCCATTACGGCGTCGAGGAACGGGTGAAGAAACTGATCGCCCACAAATGCAGTGGTGAAAAAGCCCCAGACAGCCTGCGTGAGCGGCTGCGCATCGAGATCAGCCGCACCACCATCATTCGGCGCGGCTGAGCCCGGACGAGGCCGGCTAGCGACCTACTGACTTCGAGCCCGCGTTGGGCCGCTTGCCGTGGTTGGCCTTGGAATGCTTACGGTCGCGCTTCTTACGGCCACGCTTAGCCATGGTCGTCCTCCATTCGGTACGGGGATTGTGGGGCCCACATCCAGCAGGCGCTCGCACCTATTCTCTCACGGCCCGGCGGCACGGCTGCCGGGCCGGTGGTGTGGTTCGATATGAGCGTCAGGCGCGCGGAGCCGGGTGCCGACGACTTAAGACGCCGAAGGGGTGAAGATGGCCGAGGATGTTCGCGCGGAGATCGTGGCCAGTGTGCTCGAGGTCGTGGTTCACGAGGGCGATCAGATCGGTGAGGGCGACACCCTGGTGCTGCTGGAGTCGATGAAGATGGAGATCCCGGTGCTCGCCGAAGTCGCGGGCACCGTCAGCAAGGTGAGCGTGTCCGTCGGCGACGTCATCCAGGCCGGCGACCTCATCGCCGTGATCAGCTGACCCGAGTCCGCCGCCCGCAACAGTGAGGCCCGATGTCCACCCTCGGTGATTTGCTCGCCGAGCACACCGTCCTGCCCGGTAATGCCGTCGACCACCTGCATGCGGTGGTCGGCGAGTGGCAGCTGTTGGCCGACCTGTCCTTCGCGGACTTTCTGATGTGGGTGCGCCGCGACGATGGCGCGGTGGTGTGCGTGGCCCAGGTGCGACCGAACACCGCCCCGACGGTGCTGCTCGCCGACGCCGTTGGCACCCTGAACCAGGCCCACGAGATGCCGGTGGTGACCGATGCGTTCAACTCGGGCGCCATCGGCAGGCAAAGCCCGGCTGGCTATAAGGACTTACGGGAGGATCCCCCCAGCCTCAACGTGGAGGCTGTTCCCGTGCGCTACGACAACAACGTGGTCGCGGTCCTGACGCACCAGACCGCGCTGGTGGGACGCAACGCGAGTCCGCTGGAAAGTGCCTACCTCGAATGTGCCGGCGACCTTTTGCTGATGTTGTCCGAAGGCACCTTCCCCAATGTCGGCGATGTCGCGATGTCGCGATCGAGCCCGCGCGTGGGAGACGGGTTCATCCGCCTCAATGGCGCCGGCATCGTCACATTCGCCAGCCCGAATGCCATCTCGGCCTACCACCGGATGGGCCTTGCGGCCGAGTTGGAGGGCCACAACCTGGTCACGGTTACCCGCCCGCTGATCTCGGACCCGTTCGAGGCCCAGGAACTGGCCGACCACATTCGCGACTCGCTGGCGGGTGGTTCGAGCATGCGCATGGAAGTCGATGCCGGCGGGGCCGCGGTGCTGCTGCGCACGCTGCCGCTCGTGGTGCACGGCGACGCTGTCGGTGCTGGGGTGATGATTCGCGACGTGACCGAGGTGAAGCGCCGCGACCGCGCCTTGCTGTCCAAGGACGCGACGATCCGCGAGATCCATCACCGCGTGAAAAACAACCTGCAGACAGTCGCGGCGCTGCTGCGCCTCCAAGCGCGCCGCACGAACAACGCCGAGGGGCGTGAGGCGTTGATCGAGTCGGTGCGCCGGGTTTCGTCGATCGCCTTGGTGCACGATGCCTTGTCGATGTCGGTGGACGAAGAGGTGAACCTCGACGAGGTGGTCGACCGGATTCTTCCGATCATGAATGACGTTGCCACCCCAGATGTTTCGGACTCCCCAATCCGGATCAGCCGCGTCGGTGAACTGGGTGTTCTCGACGCCGATCGGGCGACGGCCCTGATCATGGTGATCACCGAACTGGTGCAGAACGCCATCGAGCACGCCTTCGAGGGGTCCGAGCGGGGCTGTGTGACGATTCGTGCCGAGCGTTCGGCACGCTGGCTCGATGTGGTGGTCCACGACGACGGTCGCGGGCTGCCTGACGGCTTCAGCCTCGAGAAATCCGATCGGCTCGGCCTACAGATCGTGCGGACGTTGGTGTCAGCGGAGCTGGACGGCTCCCTGGGCATGCACGAGGTGGACACCGGCGGGACGGATGTGGTGCTGCGGGTGCCGATCGGGCGGCGAGCCCGGCTGGCCCAGTAACTGATCTGACAACTAATGAAAGGGAGTGCTTGACGCACTTCGTGAACTGGATCTGCAAAAAAATACGGCCCCGACTTTCGTCGGGGCCGTAAAACGTTCTATCTGTGGGTTGCCAGTGCTAGACCCCGCTACGGGCCTTGGTACGGGCATTCCGTCGCTTCAGTGCGCGTCGCTCGTCTTCGCTCATTCCGCCCCACACGCCTGCGTCCTGCCCAGACTCCAATGCCCAGGTGAGGCAGTCCGTGGTCACCGGACAGCGGTTGCAGACAAGCTTCGCGTCAGCAATCTGGGCGAGTGCCGGGCCGCTGTTTCCCACCGGGAAGAACAGTTCCGGATCCTCGTCGCGACAGACCGCCTTGTGGCGCCAATCCATAAGATCAATCTCCTTGTCAAAATGTCACGTGTGCGCAGCACAGCGCACGTACGTTTCTTCGGCTGTTAACGCGTGCGCATGAAATGTTTCTGCACTGTTGCATCCGAGTTTTTCACAGGCTGAACAGATGTCAATACTGATGAGTTAACAAGTGGGCAACCTCACTAGTGGGGCCCGTTATCTAACCCCGTATTCCGTTGTACTACACTCGTCTGATCTGCGCCCTCAATCGGCCGATTCCCTGCCGTTATCGCTGGTCAGGGCCTGTGTCTGCCGGCGGTGCGACTACCGCCAAAGCATCTGGATACGCCGTAAACGTCATCGTGTCGCGCAGACCGAGGTAGTCGCCGTCGATCTGGCAGGCGACCGGTGTGTCACTCGTCACTCGCAGCTGTGGTAGGTCATCGTCGCGAACCAGATGGTCGGCATCGATGCGGGGCCGTCGCGCCAGCATCTTGCGCACCAGCCTCAGATTGGCCCAAACATTCATGCTGGTGATAGCGAATACCCCCAGGCCGGTCTCGAACGACGTCGTCGGATTGGTCCACACCGGCCTGGCGTTTGCATAGGTCCACGGGCTGGAGTTCGACACGAAGACGAAGTGCACGCCTTCGATGGGTTCACGGTCGGGCATGTGCAACGTCAGCGAGGGGTCCCTGCGGGCGCTGGACAGCATTTCGCGGATCGCCACGCGGATGTACCGCGATGCCGTCACCTTGCGGCCCTTGGCGCGTTGGGCCTCGACGGCGGCGACTACGTCGCCGTCCACCCCCATCCCGGCCGTGAACACCGCCCACCGTTCGCCGCAGTCCATCAGTCCGATTCGCCGCCAGGTCTTGCGCCGCCGGTAGGCAGACAGCAGGTCGATGAGCTGGTTGGTCGCCTCGATGGGGTCCGGGCTGATCCCCAGCGCGCGGGCGAAGACGTTGGCCGAGCCGCCGGGAACGACGCCGACCGCAGGCGTGCCCACCCGCGGCCCGCCGACCTCCAGGATTCCGTTGACAACCTCGTTCACCGTGCCGTCGCCACCGTGCACGATCAGCACGTCGACGCCATCGGCGGCGGCGTCACGGCCGATCTCCACGGCATGGCCGCGATGATCGGTGTGGATGACGGTCAGCTTGACCCGGCTCTCGAGCGCGTGGGCCAGCAGATCCCGCGTCGCCGGGGTCGTCGACGTCGCATTGGGGTTCACGATCAGCACGGCGCGCACAGAGGACGACCCTATCTAAAGGTGCAAGCCGAACCTCTACGCTCGAGGTCGTGACCGTTCCCTCACCGGCAACCGTGCGTCAGGCAGCCATCGCGGTGTCCTTGGAAGGCCTTGCAGGCGTGATCGCGGCGGTCTGGTACGTGGTGAGCGGGGTGCTCGGAACCGCCGAGCCCGGGATGAACAAGTTCGGCACCGCAGGGTGGTTCGCGGTGATGGGCTCGGCGGTTCTGGCCGCGGGATGGGCGCTGTGGACGGGGCGGCAATGGGGTCGTGGCTTGGCGGTGTTTGCCCAGCTGATCCTGTTGGGGGTGGCCTGGTACGTCGGGACCGGATCGGGACAGTGGCTGGCCGGTGTCGTCGTTGCGGTCGTGGTGCTGGCGGTGTTGGCCCTGCTGTTCAGCCCGTCAGCCCTGCAGTGGGCGGCGGCTCAGGATTCGGCGAGCGCCGACAACTCCGGGCCGGACACCCGATAGGTGATCCAGTCGTTCTTCTGTTTGCCGCCAACGGCGTCGTACAGCGCGATCGCGTTGACGTTCCAGTCCAGCACGGCCCACTCCAGCCGGGCGCCGTCGGCGTCGAGGCATTGGCGCGCGAGCGCGGACAGTAGTTTTCGAGCCAGGCCCAGCCTGCGAAACTCGGGCCGCACGAACAGATCTTCGAGATAGATGCCGGCTACGCCCTCCCAGGTGGAGAAGGTGCGGTACCAGATCGCGCACGCGGCGGCGATGCCGTCCACCTCCGCGATATGCGCCCAAGCGGTCGGGGCATCGGAGAACAACGCGGCCCTCAACCGCTCTTCGGTGAGCGTGCACTGGTCGGCGGAATGCTCGAACTCCGCAAGCTCGTACACCATTGCGGTCAATTCGGCCTCGTCGCCCGGTCGTGCGAGGCGGATGAGTTCGGTCACGTCGCCACACCTAGGGCCGCGAACATCGTCTTGAATTTCGTTGTGGTCTCGTCGACTTCGTCGTCCGGCTCGGATTCCGCGACGATCCCACCGCCGGCATAGGCATATGCGGTACGGCGATCCGCCGACAGCTGTGCGCAGCGGATGGACACCACCCAGCGGCCGTCGCCACGCTGATCGCACCAGCCCACTGCGCCCGCGTAAAACCCGCGGTCGCCTTCCAATTCGTTGATCAGTGTTGACGCCGCCTCCGCCGGCACCCCGCCCACCGCAGGCGTCGGATGCAGCGCGATCGCCAAGTCCAGTGCGGTAGTGGAGTTTTCACGCAGGCGCCCGCTGATCGGGGTGTACAGGTGCCACACGGCAGCCGTCTTGTTCAACTTGGGTTCGGCCGAGATCTCCAGGTCGACGCACAGCGGTTCCAGTGCCACGCGCACTGCGTCGACGACGAGTTGGTGTTCGTGCAGGTTCTTCGCCGAAGCCGCCAACGCCGCACCGCTCGCCTCGTCGGCCGCGGCGTCGGGCAGTCGCGGTGCCGACCCGGCGAACGGCGCGCAGAACATGCGGTCGCCCTGCCGCGCCACCAACAGCTCCGGGCTAGCGCCGATGAGAGCGGTCCCCGAATACCCTCCGCCCGCCGCGGTCAGGTCCGCGAGAAAGGCATTGGTCGCAGGGTCGTGGGCGATCAGTCGATTGAGGAGCGTGCGTGCATCCAGTGGGCCGTCGGCGACCAGCCGCAGCGCGCGGGCCAGTACCACCTTGTGCAGGCCGCTCGCCGGGTCGCGCAGGCGCTCCAGCGCGGAGGCGATGCGGGACCGATGCTGCTCGGGCTCGGGAAGTGTCTCGGCGACGTGCACCGACGGAAGCGTGCGTAACGGCCATTCGGGTAGCGCGTCGAGGAACTGAACCGCCTGCGGGCGGATGAGCGCCGCCGGCTTGGACATGTCAAACGGCAAGGCGCCCAAAATGATTGGGGCACTATGCGAGGCCAGTGCAGCCCGTGCCTCTGCGACTCTCGGAAAAGCCGTGTGCACGCCCTCGGCGATGACGGCGCTGCCGCCGGAGGCGAGGACGAAGGACGGTTCGCGGGTCATGCCGGCAGGCACGGGTGGCGGTGACCCGTCAGTCCCAGTGCGCTGATCTGTCGCACGCCGTGCTCATGTCCGCACACCGCGATCGACGCGGCCACCATCGCGAACCGGATGCCTTCGGAGATTTCGAGCTCGACCCAGCGCGTCAGGACCGCCCGGGAGAAGTGGCCGTGGCCGACGAACAGGACGTCGCGTGACTTCATCTGTTCCAGCGCGAACTCGATGGCGCGGTCGGCTCGGTCGCTGACCTGCTGCGACGATTCACCACCCGGGCATCCGTGCGTCCACACCAGCCAGTCGGGGTCGGTATGCCGGACCTCCTGGGTGGTCAGGCCCTCGTAGTCGCCGTAATCCCATTCGGCAAGAAGGGGAGATACCTCGTCCACCGTCAATCCGGCGAGCTCGGCGGTGACGAGCGCGCGCTGCCGTGGGCTGGACACGACCAGCGGGGTGTCCAGACTCAGCACGTCCAGTGCATCGGCGGCCAGCTTGGCCTGTTCGCGGCCCGCCTCGGTCAGTTCGAGTTCCGTGCGGCCGGTGTGCCGGCCCGAGAGCGACCATTCCGTCTCCCCATGACGAAGCAGTAGCAGCCGGTGCTGCTCGACACTCACCCTGGCGATTCTGCCCCACGTTCGGTCATGGTGTTCGTGGACGTGCCAGGATGAAAGCGTGACGCGGGTACTTGCGGTCGCCAATCAAAAGGGTGGGGTCGCCAAAACAACGACGGTGGCGTCGCTGGGTGCGGCGATGGTGGAGAAGGGTCGACGGGTGCTGCTCGTCGATCTCGATCCTCAGGGGTGTTTGACGTTCTCGCTGGGCCAGGACCCCGACAAGCTGCCGATGTCGATCCACGAGGTGCTGCTCGGAGACGTCGAGACGGAGGCGGCGCTGGTCGAGACGTCGGAGGGGATGACGCTGTTGCCGGCCAACATCGACCTGGCCGGGGCCGAGGCGATGTTGTTGATGCGGGCCGGTCGCGAATATGCCCTCAAGCGCGCGCTGGCCAAGGTGGCCGATCAGTTCGATGTCGTGATCATCGACTGCCCGCCCTCGCTGGGCGTGCTCACGCTCAACGGACTGACAGCGGCCGACGACGTGATCGTGCCCTTGCAGTGCGAGACCTTGGCCCACCGCGGCGTCGGTCAGTTCCTGCGCACCATCAACGACGTCCAGCAGATCACCAACAGTGACTTGAAGCTCCTCGGCGCTCTGCCGACGCTTTACGACTCACGCACCACCCATAGCCGCGATGTGCTTCTCGACGTCGCCGATCGATATGACCTGCCGGTGCTCGCGCCGCCGATCCCTCGCACGGTGCGGTTCGCCGAGGCCACGGCGTCGGGAGCGTCGGTGCTGGCGGGTCGTAAGAACAAGGGCGCCATTGCGTATCGCGAGCTGGCGGACGCGTTGCTCAAGCATTGGAAGAGCGGCAAGGCGCTGGGGACCTACACGCCCGACGTCTAGCCGAGGGCCACCAGCTCGTCGCCCCGCTGCTCAACCACCGTCGATCCCGCCACCGCAGGCACGACCGGATCCGCACTCGGCGGTCGCGGCACCGGGATGTGGCGATCGCCCTTGCCGCTGTCCGGATCGAACACGTCGTAACCCCCTGTGACCGGGACGAGCAGACGGCCGGCCATCTCCGTTGCGGGTCCGATCGGGATGTTGGCCCCCGCTGGCGTCACCGTGTATTTGTACTGAAGTTCCTTGGCGGAGAACACCATTAAGCTGTCCCCGGTCCACCACGTGAACAGGTCGCCTGCGCGCGACATCGTCGCGTTCGGCGACGCAGGCTTGGGCAGGGGCGTGGTCTGTATCGTCGCGCCGGTTTCGTCGACGATGGTCACGGCCGGTTTGGGTGTCGGCACGTAGACCGCGGTCGCGGTGTCGGAAACGGCCACGACCCGGGCGTCGGAATCCACGCTCACACCGGATTGCGTCACGTACTTCAATTCGGGCGTGTCCTCTTCGTCGGACGGCCGTAAGAGGGTGAGGCGCAGGTCCTCCTCGTTCGGGCAGGCCTCCAGCACCGAGACGGCGGAAGAACTGGCGGCGGCCGAGGTCAGCCTGCACAGCGGCGACGCGGGAGTGCCGGGCTTGATCTTGGCGTCCACGGAGCCGTAGCTGAGCATCCTGACCATGTCGGACCGCCACAGCTCGAGCCGGCTGTCCCCGGCTGAAAGAACCGCAGTGCCGTCCGATGACAGCCGTACCTCGGGGTCCGCGTAGGCGGTGCGGGCGGGACCGCGCTTGCCCGTCTTGGCGTCGATCGTGCTGACCTGACCGCAGCCGCGGCTGTCGGGGTACACCGCGACGGCGTACTGGTAGACCCAGCTGACACCGCACAGCTCCAGGTTGGTTCGGCCGTAGCTCCACACCGGGCTGCCGGAGACCGGGTCGCGGCCCTCGACGGTGTGGCCGTCGCCGGTGACCACGCTGGCGGCGACCACCAGAGGTGCGCTGGTCTTGGGGCTGTGGGCGGTCCATAACTGCCGCAGCGACGAAGGTACCGCCGTGGCGGTGGCCAACGGCGGAACCGCAGTCGCCGCGGGCCGACTGATCGTCGCCCTGGCGTCGCTCGTCAACCAGACGAGACCGGCCGTGACGGCGATGACCGCGGCGATCGCAATTGCCGCCACCACGTCGGCACGTGTGCGGCGTTCGGGTTTGACCATCGGGTGGTCTGGCCTCTGTGTTAGCCCGCGCTGGCCGCGGCCTTGCGCGGACGGCGACGCCGCCTGCGCTTGGGTGCACCGTCGGTGCTCGCCTCGGTGTCGGGTGAGGCCTGATCGGTCGGCGCCGCTGTCGCGTGTGCCGTGGCCGGCTCGCCGGCGCGGGTGCGCCTGCGGGTGCGGTCGCGGTTGCGGGCGGGACGATCGGCTGACTTCTCCGTCGGCGGGCGCTTGGCCTGCGTCTTTTGTGGTCCGCCGATGGTGCCCGTGACGTCGGCGGGGATGTTCAGCTCTTCGTAGAGATGCGGCGAACTGGAGTACGTCTCGGCCGGATCGGGGGTGTTGAGGCCAAGCGCCTTGTCGATCATCGTCCAGCGGGGCAACTCGTCCCAGTCGACCAGCGTGACCGCGATACCGGTCTTACCCGCGCGGCCGGTGCGGCCGATGCGGTGCACGTAGGCCTGATCGTCCTCAGGGATCTGGTAGTTGATGACGTGGGTGATGTCGTCGATGTCGATGCCGCGGGCGGCGACGTCGGTGGCAACGAGCACGTCAACATCACCGGTGCGGAACGCCTTGAGCGACTTCTCGCGCGCGCCCTGGCCGAGATCGCCGTGCACTGCGCCGACCTTGAAACCGCGCTCGGCGAGTTCGTCAGACACCTTCTGTGCGGTGCGCTTGGTCCTGGTGAAGACCATCGTCGCGCCGCGTCCCTCGGCCTGCAGAATGCGGGCAACCATCTCGACCTTGTCCAGCGCGTGGGCCCGGTAGGCGAACTGCTCGGTGGTGTCGTGGGTCGCCGCCGAATGCGGGGCCTCGGCCCGGATGTGGGTCGGCTGATTCATGAACGTGCGCGCCAGCGTGATGATCGGGTCCGGCATGGTCGCCGAGAACAGCATTGCCTGGCGATCGGTCGGAATCTGGCGCAGGATGCGCTCGATGTCGGGCAGGAAGCCGAGGTCGAGCATCTCGTCTGCCTCGTCGAGCACCAGCATCGAAAGCCCGCCGAGCTGCAGGTGACCCTGCTGAGCGAGGTCGAGAAGCCGGCCCGGCGTACCCACGACCACGTCGACGCCCTTCTGCAGGGCCTCGATCTGCGGCTCGTAGGGCCTGCCGCCGTAGATCGACGTGACGGTCAGCCTGCGGTCGCCGGCGGTGAGGTATTTGGCCGCGATCTCGAGGTCGCTGTACACCTGCAGGCAGAGCTCGCGGGTGGGGACGACGACCAGTGCGCGCGGGATGCCGGAAAGCTCGCGCTGCGGGTCGGTGGTGATCCGCTGCAACAGCGGCACGCCGAAGGCAAGCGTCTTGCCCATGCCGGTGCGGGCTTGGCCGATCAGGTCATCGCCTGCCAGCGCCATCGGCATGGTCAGTTCTTGGATAGCAAACGGGTGTTCCTTGCCGTCCTCCAAAAGTGCACGGACGATTTCGTCGCGGACTCCGAGCTCAGCAAAGGTGGGATTGAGATGTGTCATACGCAGGCTTAGCCTTTCAAGTGTCGATTCCTCATGGCGTCCACGCGCGCACGAGTTCGACGAAGCTTGCCGGGGCCCTGCACTGAGGTAGGCGGGCCGACTGCGTGCACGCACATTTCTTTGGGTAACAGCCTGGTCATTTCGACCATCAAGATGCCGCTGCCTACCTCCATGATAGCTGGCCGGGTTCGTCACAAGAGGCGCGCGCCGGTCGACGTTAGAGTTGAGCCATGACTGCCCCCATGTTTCCGGCGCCACCGGAACCCGCTGAGCAGATGACCGCCTCGGTCAGCTCGGGTGTGTCGGCCGATCATCCCGGTGTCAACGAGCTGTTCGCGCTGCTGGCATACGGCGAGGTGGCGGCGTTCTATCGGTTGACCGACGAAGCGCGAATGGCGCCCAACCTGCGTGGCCGCATCAACATGGCGAGCATGGCCGCAGCGGAGATGAGCCACTACGAGGTGTTGCGCGACTCACTTGAGCGCAGGGGCGTCGACGTGGTGCCTGCGATGACGAGATACGCCTCGGCGCTGGAGAACTACCACCGGCTTACCACCCCGAGCACGTGGCTGGAGGCGCTCGTCAAGACGTATGTCGGCGATGCGCTGGCCGCCGATTTCTACCTAGAGATCGCGACGTCGTTACCCGACGAGGTCGCCGACGTCGTGCGCGCGGTGCTTTCGGAGACCGGTCATTCGCAATTCGTCGTCGCGGAGGTCCAGGCCGCCGTGACGGCGAGTGAGAAACAACGTCACCGGCTGGCCCTGTGGTCGCGGCGGCTGCTCGGCGAAGCGATCACGCAGGCGCAGTACGTGCTGGCCGATCACGACGAACTCGTCGACCTGGTCATGACGAGCGGCGAGGGTCTGGTCCAGATGACCGAGTTCTTCGACCGTCTCCAGCGCACGCACATGTCGCGCATGCAGGAGTTGGGCCTGGCCTGACTGCCCGGCTACTGCGTGCAGGTGGCGATCATCGTGTTGTTGCTCTGAAAGGCGATGAGCGTGCCCGTCGCGTCGTAGATGCCGCAGTTGAGCTGACCGCCCACGCTCGTCGCGGTGATCGACTTGAGCTCGACGCCCGGGTCCAGTACGACCGTCTTCGCCCACGGCAGTGCAACATTGACGTCGGTCTGCAGCGCGCCTCGCTGATCGGTGTAGATGACGGTGACAAGGTCGAGCAGCGGCCGGTTGCCGGTCACCCGGTAGGTGATGGTGCGCGGCGAGGGCGCGGGGACGGCAGCCTCCGGGGGTGCGGCGGGCAGCGCAGACTCCGGCTGGGGAGCTGCGGTCGCCTCTGCGGTCGGGCTCACCGTTGTGACCGTCTCCGCAGGCAACGAGGGAGCCGCCCCAGGCGTTGACGTTGCCACCGGGGCCGACGTGGCCGCCGGGGCCGACATCGGGTCAGAAGAGGTCCCGGTGGCCGTTACCGAACCGCTGTCGCCGCCGCCGAGGATGATGCCGGTCGTGCCGATGGCGACAAACAGAATCACCCCGGCGATCCCGGCGATCCACATCCAGCGACGGTCGATGCTCTCCTCGTCGTACTGGACGTCGTACTCGAGGATGTCGGTTTCGTCGCCGTCATCCGGGTACTCCAACAGCCCGTTGTACTCGAATTCGCCAACGTCTTCACCGGCGTAGGTGCCAATACGCTCGGTCGGGGTCAGTGAATACGGAGAATCAGCGGTATAAGGCCTGTTCATATGGGGTTCCCCAGGTTGTCTAGTTCATGTACCCGGCCGATGTTATCGATGCGCAAGTGACAGATGAGGTTTAGCGGTGGGTGTGTGCGGTCACGGTCGGGACTCGGTTCGGTCGCCGTTTGCAATCGGGCTTCGCTGACCGCGAACTCACCGGCGCGGCGTCATCGCGTTCGCGTCCACTAGCCTTGCCTCAAGGTCGTTTCTTCGATTTAGGCGTTACGGAAAGGGTTTACAGCGTGGAGGTCAAGATCGGTGTCACGGACAGCCCGCGCGAGCTCGTCTTCAATAGCGCGCAGACGCCCACCGAGGTGGAGAAGCTGATCACCGACGCGCTGGGCAAGGATTCGGGCGTGTTGAGCCTGACCGACGAGAAGGGCCGGCGCTTCCTGGTCCAGACGTCGAAGATCACCTATGTCGAGATCGGTGCCGCCGACGTGCGGCGCGTCGGTTTCGGTGTGGTCGGCGCCGAGGCCGTCAAGAACGCGTAAGCGGCACGTGTGACAGGCCGCCCCAGGCGAACAGCACCGTGTTTGCCACGGCATCGTCCTTGGTGATCGGCCGATCATTGTTGAGCCAGTACCGCGCCGAGTCGACGCTGATCGCCACCAGTCCGACGGCGATCATCCTGGCGTGGTGCGCCTCCATGCCGGAATCGCGGCTGATCAGGTCGAACACCGCGTCGGTGCATGCTTCGGTAGCCACCTTGACCTGCGCGGCGACCTGAGGCTCGGTCACGTAGTCGTTCTCGAAGATCAGCCGATAGCCCTGGCTGTCGTGCTCGATGAAGTCGAAGAACGCGTGGACCGCGGCGCGCAACCGCTGCCGGTTGTCCGTGGTGGTCCGCAGCGCCTGCCGCACACCGGACACCAGATTCTCGACGTGGCGCTGCAGTACCGCCAGGTACAGCTCCAGCTTCGACGAGAAGTGTTGATAGAGAACGGGTTTGCTCACACCGGCCCGATCGGCGATCTCGTCCATGCCTGCGGCGTGATATCCGCGATCGACGAAAACCTCGCTCGCAGCAACGAGTAACTGCCCGCGCCGCTCATCGCGAGGCAGCCGGTTGCCGCGTCGGCTCGGCCCTTCACCGCTGCCCTGCGCGCCACGCCTGGCCGCGGGGTTGGCGAGTTCGCTCATTACATCCTTCATCTGGCCCCGGTTTCGCAACGAGATTACTACCGTTGGCAGAGTCGGCGCGCAATGTCGCGGTCGCGGCGCTGTCGGCGGGGCGCGATGCACACTCACCGTTGCGGTGGCGCGCCGGAAGTATGCGCACTCTGGCCTGTGTCATCCTGTGTCGGTGACCTACGACTCGGAGCGTCGCGGGGGCGGCGTGCCTGCGCTGCGCAACGAGTGGCGTGAGCCACTGCGCGCCCAGCGCGACCCCTTGGCGAATGACTCCGGTCGGCCAAGGTCCAATCGTGAAGAGCACCGCAATGCCCGCAAGCAGACCAAGGTGGGCCGTTTCGTGTCTACCTACGGGTGGCGGGCCTACGCGCTACCCATGCTCGTCGTCTGGACGGCCGTCGCTCTTTACATGACGTTCGCCGGCACCACCGAGACCGAGACCGCCGAACCGGAGGGACCGGTGCAGGGCCCACCCACGATCGGCGTGGCCAGCACCGCGATCATCGGCGCCCCGCCAAAGGGACTGACCCAGTTCGACGCGAATCTGCCGACCGGGATCCTGCCTGACGGCGGTCCGTTCACCGTGGCCGGCGCCAAGACATGGCACATCGTTCCGGGCGCATCGTCCCAGGTTGGTGAGGGCACGGCAAAAGTGTTCACCTACACCGTCGAGGTCGAAGACGGTACCGACACCACAACATTCGGCGGTGACGAAGGGTTCGCCCGGATGGTGAGCGAGACGCTGGCGAACCCGAAGAGCTGGACCCACAACCCGCAATTCGCCTTCACCCGCATCGACGGAACGGCTCAAGGTGAACCGGATTTCCGGATCTCGCTCAGCTCGCCGATGACCGTGCGCGAGGGGTGCGGCTACGACATCCCGCTCGAGGCGTCGTGCTACAACCCGGCGTACGCCGACGGGCAGCCGCGCGTGTTCATCAACGAGGCGCGCTGGGTGCGCGGAGCGGTTCCCTTCCAGGGCGACATCGGTTCATATCGGCAGTATGTGATCAACCATGAAGTCGGCCACGCGATCGGCTATCAGCGGCACGAGGCGTGCGGCGCCAACGGCGAGCTGGCGCCGATCATGATGCAGCAGACGTTCTCCACCAACAACAACGATGCCGCGCGCTTCGACCCTGGCACGATCAATCCGGACGGCAAGACCTGTCGATTCAACCCCTGGCCGTACCCGATCGCCTGAGCATCGATCCACGCGCGCTGCCTGGGAAGCATGACGATGCGTTCACTGTTGTGAAAAGTGCCTATTGTTGGGGCAGCACAGCCAAACAAGGAGTATTCGGTGACCACAGCGTTGCCGCCGCTGGTAGAACCGGCGGCAGAACTGACGCGCGAAGAGGTACAGCGCTACAGCCGTCACCTCATCATCCCTGACCTGGGTCTAGACGGGCAGAAGCGGCTCAAGAACGCCAAGGTGCTTGTCATCGGCGCGGGCGGGCTGGGTTCGCCGACCCTGCTGTACCTGGCCGCCGCCGGAGTGGGAACCATCGGGATCGTCGAGTTCGACGTGGTCGACGAATCGAACCTGCAGCGTCAGATCATCCACGGTCAGTCCGACATCGGCCGGCCGAAGGCCGAGAGCGCACGAGACTCCGTTTTGGAGGTCAATCCGCTGGTGGAGGTGCGGCTGCATGAGTTCAGGCTGGAACCTGAGAACGCCGTCGAGCTCTTCGAGCAGTACGACCTGATCCTGGATGGCACCGATAATTTCGCGACCCGGTACCTGGTCAACGACGCGGCAGTGCTGGCGGGCAAGCCGTATGTGTGGGGCTCGATCTACCGCTTCGAGGGTCAGGTTTCGGTGTTCTGGGAGGACGCGCCCGACGGTCAGGGCCTGAACTACCGGGATCTGTATCCCGAGCCGCCGCCGCCGGGCATGGTTCCGTCCTGCGCCGAGGGCGGCGTCCTCGGCATTCTGTGCGCCTCCATCGCGTCGGTGATGGGTACCGAGGCCATCAAGCTGATCACCGGCATCGGTGAGCCCCTGCTGGGCCGGCTGATGGTTTACGACGCACTCGACATGACGTACCGCACGATCAAGATCCGCAAGGATCCGTCGACGCCGAAGATCACCGAGCTCATCGACTATGAGGAGTTCTGTGGCGTCTTATCGGACGAGGCCACCCAGGCGGCCGCCGACTCGACGATCACCCCTCGTGAACTGCGCGAGCTGATAGATGCCGGCAAGCCGGTTGCCCTGATCGACGTGCGCGAACCCGTCGAATGGGACATCAACCGCATCGAGGGTGCGCAGCTGATACCCAAGGGCGCGTTCGAATCAGGGGAGGCGCTGGCCAATCTGCAGGTCGACCGCACCCCGGTGTTCTACTGCAAGACCGGCGTGCGCTCCGCTGAGGTACTGGCCATCGTGAAGAAGGCCGGTTTCTCCGACGCGCTACATGTGCAAGGCGGCATCGTCGCCTGGGGAAATCAACTTGAACCCGACATGGTGATGTACTAACCGCTCGTTTGCCGGACCTGCCTTTACGCTGACGTAATGAGTGTCGAGCTGCCGCCTGATCATGTGCTGGCGGGGTTCGGATTGACCGGCGTCAAACCGGAACCGCTCGGCTTGAGCTGGGAGGGCGGCTGGCGCTGCGGCGAAGTCGTGCTGTCGATGGTCGCCGATCATGCGCGCGCGGCGTGGTCGGCGAAGGTGCGCGAGACGCTTTTCGTCGACGGTGTGCGGTTGGCCCGGCCGGTGCGGTCGACCGACGGCCGCTATGTGGTGGCGGGCTGGCGGGCCGACACCTTCGTCGCGGGCACCCCGGAGCCGCGTCATGACGAGGTGGTGTCGGCCGCCGTGCGACTGCATGAGGCGACGGCCAAACTCGAGCGTCCGCGGTTTTTGACCCAGCCGCCGGTTGCGCCGTGGTCCGATGTCGACGTGTTCATCGCGGCCGACCGGGCGGCGTGGGAGGAACGTCCGCTGCACTCGCTGCCGCAGGGGGCGCGGGTGTCTCCCGGCTCGGCGGACGGGCAGCGGTCCGTTGAGCTGATCGGTCAGCTCGCCTCCCTACGTAGGCCGACCAAGAGCCCGAGCCAGCTGGTGCACGGAGATCTCTACGGCACAGTGCTGTTCGCAGGTACGGCCGCCCCGGGTATCACCGACATCACGCCGTACTGGCGGCCTGCCTCGTGGGCGGCCGGGGTGGTCGTTGTTGATTCGTTGTCATGGGGTGAGGCCGACGACGGGCTCATCGAGCGATGGAACCCATTGCCGGAGTGGCCGCAGATGCTGTTGCGCGCGTTGATATTCCGACTCGCGGTGCACGCGCTACATCCACGGTCGACGGCTGCGGCCTTCCCGGGGCTGGCGCGCACGGCCGCGCTGGTGCGCCTGGTTCTCTAGCTCGCGGCGCCCAGCGCACGCCTGTTTACGCCCTCACTCGGCGTTCGTGTACGACCAACGTGCACTCGCGCTCAGAATGTGTGGCGCACGTCGCGCAGGGGGATGCGGCCGTCCTCGGCGAGCACGCCTTCGGCCCGCAACAACGCGAGCTGTCGCGTGGTCAGGTGCGGCGCCGGACGGCCCGACGCGCGAATGACCCGGTGCCACGGTAGATCCGACGAATCGGTGCGCATGATCCAGCCGACGATGCGGGGGCTGGAAAGGCTGGCGGCATCGGCGATGTCGCCGTATGTCGAGACGCGTCCCGGCGGAATGGAGGCGACGAGGGTACGTACTCTTTCGACCTGTTCGTCGGTGACGGCCGTCATCTACCGAGCGCCTTGCGGATCACCGCCGCCGTCTCGGCTGGCAGCGTTTGGGCGACCATGTGGTCAGAGTCGAAATCCATCAGTTCGAAGTCGCGTGCGGTCCCGACGGCGGCCAGCAGCTCATCGGTGACATACGGCGGGTCGGTCCTGGCAGCCCGGACCACTGTGGTGGGGATTGTGCTGGGCGGTAATGCGATTGGACGGGCCAGCTCGCTCCAGTAGGACATCATCGCAGGGATGCTGATTCGCCAACCGGCACGGCCGTTGGGTAGATCGACGAGGTGCTCGTCGAGTTCGCGGTCCAGTTCGCCGGCGTCCACGTCGCCCCATGAGCCATACGCCTTCTCGTCGCGCGCCTCGGCGCGGTCGGTGTAGTCCGGCGAGGCCAGCATGTCGTCGGCGACGTCGCGCATCCATCCGCCGTCCAGGCCAACGGCTGGGTCGAGCAACACCAGTGCGGACACCAGGTCCGGATGGGCCGCGGCGAGTTTCAAAGCCACTGCGCCGCCGAACGAATGCCCGACGACCACCGTGGGAGCATCGAGCAACGCCGCCAGCGCCGCGACATTGGCATCGATCGTCCACGGCGCAGCCCACGACGAACGTCCATGGCCGAGCAGGTCCGGTGCGGCGACCGCGAATTCGGTCAGGTGCCGGGTGGCCAGGGTCTGCCACCGCTGCCCGTGGCCGGTGAGCCCGTGGATGGCCAGCACCTGTATCGCACCTGGCGGCCCGTAGCGGTGGACGTGCAGATCGGTCATGACATCGATGGTATGGGCTGTGTGGGGGTCCTTGCGCCGGTGGGCGGTGGCCGGCAATGAATTGAGGCCCTTGTGGCGACACCGAGTTCCACGCCAGGATCGTGGCGCCGACGACGTCGACGATGTTCCCGCCGCCGCGGTGGGCAGGAGCGGGTCGCACTGACTTGTCGGACCCCCGTGGTGTCATTTCTCCCATGTCCGCACCGCACACCGATCTGACGCCGAAGGCGCTCACCGAACCTGGAATGCGTGGCGTGGTGCGAGTCCTCGGGGGTGCGGGCACGGGTAAGAGCACCCTGCTGATCCAAACCGCTGCCGCGCACATCGCCGCGGGGACCGATCCGGAATCGGTTCTGCTGCTGACGGGTTCGGCCCGGCTCGGTACGCAGGCGCGGGCCGCCATCACGTCGGCACTGCTCGAGTCGGGCACCCGCGCGGTTGTCCGCGAGCCGTTGGTCCGCACGGTGCACTCGTATGCATTCGCCGTGCTGCGTCTCGCCGCGCAGCGCAAGGGTGATCCGCCGCCGCGGTTGATCACCGGGGCCGAGCAGGACGGCATCATTCGCGAGCTTCTCGCCGGGGACCTCGAAGACGGTGACCGGTCCGCCGTGGCATGGCCTGCGCCGCTGCGACCCGCGCTGAGCACTGTGGGGTTCGCCACCGAACTGCGGGACCTGTTGGCACGGTGTGCCGAACGCGGTGTTGATCCTGTGGAGCTCCAACGCATCGGACGGCGTGCGGGCCGACCCGAGTGGCTGGCAGCCGGGCGGTTCGCCCAGGCCTACGAACAGATCATGCTGCTGCGTTCCGCGGTCGGAATGGCGGCGCCGCAGGCCACGGTGCCTGCGCTGGGCGCCGCCGAACTGGTCGGCGCTGCGTTGGAAGCGTTGGCAACAGACGGCGACCTGCTCGCGGCCGAACGCGCACGAATCAAATTGCTTCTGGTCGACGATGCCCAACATCTGGATCCACAAGCCGCCCGCCTTGTCCGTGTGTTGTCTGCCGGTGCAGGGCTCACGGTCCTCGCAGGGGACCTGAACCAGTCGGTATTCGGTTACCGCGGAGCCGATCCGGTGCTGTTGCGCGGCGACGAGCCGGTGCTTGTCCTTACCGAGTCACGCCGCTGCGCTCCCGCTGTTGCCCGCGCCATTACCGGAGTCGCTTCACGGCTGCCGGGTGCTGATGGGGCACGCCGGCTTGACGGCGCGGGCGTGCAGCGCGGCTCGGTCACGGTGCGCATCGCCGCTTCGCCACACGCAGAGTCCGCGTTGATCGCGGATGCGTTGCGTCGCGCACATCTGGTTGACGGCGTGCCGTGGTCTCAGATGGCGGTGATCGTGCGGTCGGTGCCGCGGCTGGGATCTGCCCTCGCGCACACCCTGGCCACCGCGGGCGTGCCCGTGGACCTGCCGACGCCAAGTGCGCCACTGGCCGAGAGGCCCGCAGTGCGGGCCCTGCTGGCGGTTCTCGAAGCTACAGCTGGCGAACTCGACGGTACGCAGGCGCTCTCACTGCTGACCGGGCCCATCGGCCGGGTCGACCCGGTGTCGCTGCGACAACTGCGGCGGGCGCTGCGACGCGCCGACGGCAACCAACCGCCCCGCGAGCTCGGCGACCTGCTGATCGACGCGCTGAGGCGAGAACCACGGGGGCTTTCACCCGATCAGGCGCGCCCGCTCAAGCGCGTCCGTGCCGTGCTGGCCGCCGCACGGCGCACCGCCGCCGACGGCGGCGATCCGCGATACACATTGTGGCAAGCGTGGCACCGGTCCGGCCTACAGCGGCGCTGGCTCGCGGCCTCCGAACGCGGCGGCAGCGCAGGTGCGCAGGCTGACCGTGACCTCGACGCGGTCACCGCGCTTTTCGATGTCGCCGAGCAGTATGCCAACCGCACCACAGGAGCGTCGCTGCGCGGTCTCCTCGATCACGTCGCCGCACTTGGCCTGCCCTCGGTCTCTCGCGATGACCATCCGTCCTCCGAGGCGGTGCGGGTGCTCAGCGCACACGCGGCGCTCGGCGGTGAATGGGAGTTCGTCGTGATAGCAGGCCTTCAGGAAGGTCTGTGGCCCAACGTGATTCCGCGTGGAGGTGTGCTCGGTACTCAGCGGCTGGTCGACCTGCTGGACGGCGTTGTCACTGAAAACGACAGGGGAGTGTCGACGCGGGCACCGCTGCTCGCCGAGGAGCGCAGGCTGCTCATCGCGGCGATGGGCCGCGCCCGCAGTCGGCTACTGGTGACCGCGGTCGACAGCGACTCCGGAGACGAGTCGATGTTGCCGTCATCGTTCTGCTACGAATTGACCTCGCTGGCCACCGACCCCGACCCTGAGCCCGCGGCTCCGGTGCGCGCGCCGCGGATGCTGGCTCCGACAGCCCTGGTCGGGCGTCTGCGTGCGGTGGTCTGCGCCCCGCGCGACGACGTCGAAGACAGCGTGCGTGCCTGCGCGGCAACGCAACTGGCGCGTTTGGCGCAGGGCGGGGTACCGGGTGCGGACCCCGGACAGTGGTATGCCTCGACGCCGCTGTCCACCGACGAACCGCTGTGGGGCGGTGACGACCATAACGTGACGCTGTCACCGTCGACGCTGCAGATGCTGACGGATTGCCCGCTGCGCTGGCTGCTCGAACGTCACGGCGGCAGCGACGCACGCGACGTGCGGTCGGCGATCGGCTCGCTGTTGCACGCCTTGGTCGCCGATCCGGGCAAGACCGAGAACCAGATGCTCAACGAGCTCGAAAAGGTCTGGGAGAAACTCCCGTTCGATGCCCAGTGGCATTCGGACAACGAGCTGGACCGGCACCGGACCATGTTGGCGACTTTCGCGGAGTGGCGCGCGCAGAGCCGCAACGAGCTCACCGAGGTGGGCACCGAGATCGAGGTCGCAGGTGAGGTCTGCCCCAGCGACGACGGCCCTGGGGTTCGCGTCCGCGGTCGCCTGGACCGGCTGGAACGCGACAGCGAAGGACGGTTGGTGGTTGTCGATGTCAAGACCGGTAAGAGCCCAGTCACCAAGGACGAAGCTCAGCGACATGCCCAGCTCGCCATGTACCAGTTGGCCATTGCCGAAGGGCTGATGCCGCAGGGAGAGGAACCCGGCGGCGGTCTGCTGGTGTACCTCGGCAAGACCAGCGGTGGCGGCGCCGTCGAACGCGAACAGGACGCGCTGACACCGGAGTTGCACGCGGCGTGGCGGGAGAAGGTGCAACGTGCGGCGGCGGCAACCCAGGGGCCGCAATTCGTCGCGCGGATCAACGACGGCTGCGCACACTGCCCCGTGCGCAGGATGTGCCCGGCACAGCTGCGTGCAGGAGGTCAGCAGTGAGCCCGCGCTACAGTCCCGACGAACTCGCATCGGCGCTCGGACTGTTCGCCCCCACCGACGAGCAGGCGGCCGTGATCGCCGCGCCGCCGGGGCCGATGGTCGTCATCGCCGGGGCCGGGGCGGGCAAGACGGAGACGATGGCCGCCCGAGTGGTCTGGTTGGTCGCCAACGGCTACGCCTCACCCGGCGAGGTGCTCGGCCTGACGTTCACCCGCAAAGCGGCCGGACAGCTGCTGCGCCGCGTCCGCACCAGGCTGGCCCGCCTCGCGGGGTCGGGCCTGGTTCCCGCCGGACCCGGAGTTCCCGACTTCACCGACGATCCCGCCACCGTCAGCACATACCACGCGTTCGCCGGCAACCTGTTGCGCGAATACGGTCTGCTGCTCCCGGTCGAACCCGATACTCGGCTGCTGAGCGAAACCGACCTGTGGCAGTTGGCTTTTCGGGTCGTATGCGAGCATCCACAGCACCTCGACACCGACAAGACCCCGGCGGCTGTGACCGCGATGGTGCTGCGACTGGCCGGGCAGCTGGCCGAACACCTCGTCGACACCGAGCAGTTGCGAGATACCCATGTCGAGCTCGAGCGGCTCGTGCATACCCTGCCCGCGGGCCCCTACCAACGGGATCGCGGTCCCAGTCAGTGGCTGCTCCGCATGTTGGCCACGCAGACGGAACGCACGCAGCTCGTCCCGCTCATCGATGCGCTGCACCGCAGCATGCGTGAGCAGAAGGCCATGGACTTCGGCATGCAGATGGCCTCTGCCGCGCGGTTGGCATCGGGCTTCCCGCAGGTCGGCGAGCAGCTGAGAAACCGGTATCGGGTCGTACTTCTTGACGAGTACCAGGACACCGGCCACGCCCAACGAGTCGCGCTGTCGGCACTCTTCGGCGGCGGGGTCGACGACGCGTTGGCCCTGACCGCCGTCGGTGATCCCATCCAGTCGATCTACGGCTGGCGCGGCGCATCGGCAACCAACCTGCCGCGGTTCACCACCGACTTTCCCCTCGCCGACGGTAGCCCCGCCCCGACGCTGGAGCTCCGCACCAGCTGGCGCAACCCGCCGGGCACGTTGCATCTGGCGAACGCGGTGTCCGCCGAGGCGCGGCGCCGCTCCGTGGCGGTGCGGGAGCTGCGGCCCAAGCCCGACGCGGCCCAGGGCACCGTCAGCTGCGCCCTGCTGACAGATGTGGTCTCCGAACGCAATTGGGTGGCAGACCACCTCGCGCGCATTTATCACCAGGCTCGCGGCGAGGGCGTCTCGGCACCGACGGCGGCGGTGCTCGTGCGCCGCAACGCCGATGCCGGCCCCATTGCCGATGCGCTCACCGCACGCGGCGTACCGGTCGAAATCGTGGGACTTGCCGGCCTGCTCGGTGTCCCCGAGGTAGCCGACGTGGTGGCGACGCTGCGAATGGTGGCCGACCCCACCGCAGGCGCCGCCGCCATGCGCGTGCTGACCGGACCGCGCTGGCGGCTGGGCGCGCGCGACGTCGCAGCGTTGTGGCGGCGCGCCGTCCAACTCGACGACTTCGGCAAGCCGGCCGACAGTGCGGCGGCGGATCGGGTCGTCGCGCAAGCCGCACTCGACGCCGACGCCGCATGCCTGACGGATGCCGTCGGCGATCCGGGCCCTCCGACGGCGTACTCCGCGACGGGGTACGCCCGCATCGTGGACCTGAGTCGCGAATTGATCGCGCTTCGTGGTCATCTCACGCACCCGCTGCCTGAACTGGTCGCCGAGGTGCGACGGGTACTCGGAGTGGACACCGAGGTCCGGGCCGCACGCCGGGTGTCGGCGGGCTGGTCGGGCACTGAGCATCTCGATGCGTTCGCCGATGTGGTGGCTGACTTCGCGAGCCGCCCCGCCGCGACGGTTTCCGGCCTGCTCGCCTACCTCGATGCGGCCGAGCAGGTGGAGAACGGCCTGGCACCTGCGGAAGTGTCCGTCGCCGACGACCGGGTTCAAATCCTTACTGTGCACGCCGCGAAGGGCCTGGAATGGCGGGTCGTCGCGGTGCCCCATCTCAGCGGCCGGGTGTTTCCATCGACCGCGTCCGCGCGGACATGGCTTACCGACCCCGGCGACCTGCCTCCGCTGCTGCGGGGTGATCGGGCGACGTTGTCAGAGCACGGTGTACCGGTCCTGGACACGTCGGATGTCAACGATCGAAAGACACTGTCGGACAAGATCGCTGACCACAAGGACAGTTTGGCGCTGCGCCGCGTCGACGAGGAACGACGGCTGTTGTACGTGGCGATCACCCGCGCAGAGGACACGTTGCTGCTGTCCGGTCACCACTGGGGAGCGTCCGAATCCAAGCCGCGCGGCCCGTCGACCTTCCTCGAGGAGCTCAAGGAGATCATCGAGCGCGCGGATGCTGCAGGCGAGCCCTGCGGTGTCGTCGAGCAGTGGGCTCCCGCCCCGGCAGACGGTGAGCCCAATCCGTTGCGCGACAGCGTAGCCGAAGCGCTCTGGCCCGTCGATCCGGCCGGCTCGCGCCGTGACGATGTGGGCCGAGGCGCCGCCCTGGTCGCCAACGCAATGTCGGGTGAGTCAGGTAGTGAACCCGTAGACGGCGAAGAGGGATGGGCATCCGACGTCGATGCGCTCCTGGCCGAACGCAACCGATCCGACGACCGGCCGGTCCCGCCACTGCCGGCGCAGCTGTCGGTCAGCACACTGGTGGAACTCGGCCGCGACCCCGATGCGGTAGCGCAACGACTGCGACGCCGCTTGCCAAGCCGACCTGACCCACATGCACTGCTGGGCACGGCTTTCCACGATTGGGTACAGCGCTTCTATCACGCTGATCGGCTGTTCGATCTCGACGATTTGCCCGGTGCCGTGGACCACGACGCCACGGTTACCGACGAACTCGCCGAACTGCAGGCCGCGTTCGCGGTGTCGTCATGGGCCGCGCGCACCCCGATCGACGTCGAGGTGCCTTTCGACATGGTGCTCGGCGGCCGAGTGGTGCGCGGGCGCATCGACGCGGTCTTCGGCGACGACGACGGCGGCGCTACCGTCGTCGACTGGAAGACAGGCGACCCACCCGGCACGCCGGAAGCCAAGCAGCACGCGGCCGTTCAGCTCGCCGTCTACCGGCTGGCGTGGGCGGCGCTGCAGGGAACCTCAGTCGAATCCGTTCGCGCGTCGTTTCACTACGTGCGCAGCGGGCTGACCGTCAGTCCCGACGATCTACCCGGCAGTGACGACCTGCTGGCGCTGCTGGGGACTACCGCGGCTTAAAGCGTGTCGAACTGAGTGTTCGGCACCGCCCTCCTCGGGCGTCGTCAGTTCAGGCCGCGGGTGCGGTGTGAACGTCGGTTCCCGCGTCTTTCGGGCTGGTTTCACCAACACGGGGGTGTTGGTCAGCGCCGTCCCGTCGGCGAGCATTGGTGGCCCGGCCCCCTGCTTGGGGGTCCGGGTATCGATGGGCGTCGTGGTGGGTGTCGCCCCAGCGGGCCAGATTCAGCGCGGCGTTGGTATCTCTGTCGGCGCTATATCCGCAAAAACAGGTGAAGACGCGATTGGCCAGCGTCATCTCGCTGTTGATCGTCCCGCATTGCGGGCATAGTCGGGTCGAGGGAAACCAGCGGTCGGCTTCGATGAGCAGCCCGCCGCGCCAGGCTTGCTTGTAACGCAGCATCCGGGCGAACTCTGACCAGCCCGCATCGGAAACGGCTCGAGCCAGCCGGTGATTGCGCAGCATGCCTGCCACGTTGAGGCTTCTATGTCAATGCGAGTGGTTGGCATCTGGCGATTTGGTGCTGCCAGGAGGCTTGGTCGGTGTGCATCGCTCGGTAGATCACATCGACGAGGTGGCGCTTGAGGATGCGTCTGGCGCCGCGGGCACCCTTCGTCGGTTCTTGGCGTGCGATGAGTTTTTGAGCCGCCGGGTTGAAGCGTGTCTGCACGATCGCCGCCGTGTAAAGGACGCTGTTGAGACGGCGGTTGCCGCCTCGATGAAGTCGGTGACGTTCGTTGTCTGATGAATAGACGGGAATCGGAGCGCACCCGGTGTAGCGGGCTAGTTTGGCTGAGCTCGAAAACCGTTCGATGTCACCGATTTCGGAGAGCAGCACCGCTGCGGAGTTGTGGCTGATCCCGGTTATTGCCAACAGGTTCGGCGTAAGGGGCGTGACGAGCTCTTTGATCCTGATGTCGAGATCGTGGATGCGGTTGTTGGCCTCGGCGAGCTCGCTGATCATCGTGACGATCACCTGTCGTACGTGGATGCCCACCTCTGCGGCTTCGAGCCGCGCGGTCAACGCCGCTACTACCTTGGCCCGCGCCAGGTCGCCGGGCGTGTGGTCAAGCCACAGATGCGATTGCGCCTTGAGCTGGTTGATCATCATGGTGCGGCGTTTGACGAGGTCAGCACGGTAGTCGGTGAGAACGCGGAGTTCGCGGACCCGCTCGTCGATGCGATGGCGGGTCAGATCCGGTGTCGCGATCGCGGCATGTGCGGCCGCGACGGCATCGATGGCATCTGACTTGGAGCCCGTGGCGGCGTGCAACTTACGATGCGCGGCGGTCAGCCGGCTAGGAACCCACACCACCTCTTGACCCGCAAGCAGCAGTCCATCGGCCAGCCGGCGGGCAAAGCCGTGACCGTCTTCGATGGCCCAGGTCACTGGGGTGGCGTCCGTGATCGCGCGAATCCAGGTGAGCACCGCGGTAATCAGCAGCCCATCGTTTTTCACGGTCAGCGGCTTGCCTATGCGATTACCGCGAGCATCGACAGCCACCGCAACATGGACGTGCTTGTGTGGGTCGATCCCTACTGTCACCATCGAAATGTCCCTCCGCTCATCCGGGTGACGGGACGATGGCGGGGGCTCTGCCCGGTGGACAGACCTATTGCGAGTTGAAGGCTCAGCAGGCTTCTATCAGGTCACACCGGTCAGGGCTCTTGCCTCGAGCCGCTGTGGACAAATCAACGGAAGGCCATTCACGGCACGTGTTTTCCGAGTCACCGAGCAGCTCACCGGGTCGGCTCCCGTCGAAACCGTCCGGTTCTAACACTGTGCACCAATAGAGGTTTTCGATGACGAGCCGGTCGTGGGTCTTGACCAACTCACTTGATACCTGGTGCAGGAAATGGCGGCGCACATTGGCGACACGATGATGATGCCGGCCCAACCGGGCGGCGGCATCCTTGCGGTTGCGTGATCCTTTCTTCTTGTGTGACAACGACTTAGCCAGCCGTCGTTGCTTGGACATTCCGGTGGCCAGCGCTTTGGGCGCGTGGCTGATACGGGCGAGTTCGGTACCGTCGGCGGTGGCGGCGACCAGAAACAACAACAGGCCACGGTCCACACCCACCGAACCGCCACCATCGCCAGGGCGAGTCGGGTGCTGGTGGTCGGGGTGCAGATCGGCGGCCTCGACGTTCAACGCGATCCACCAGCGGCCGCCGTGACAGGTGATAGTGGCGAACAGGATTTTCGCGCGGTTCTTGGCGAGCATGCGCCGCAGCCGGCGGGTGTCATCGTGCACCGCGATCGCTCCGATGCCCGGCAGTGTGACCGACCGGACCTTGTTGTTGTCGCCGACGCGGATGGCCGCACGCGCGCCTTTGGGGTGTTTGTTGCGCAGCCGAAACGACGGAATAGCCGTGGTTTTCTTCTTGAACCGGGGGAACCCGACCCGCTTGCTTTTGTGCTTGCCTAAGCGTGAATCCGACCACGCTTTCAGGCCCCTGCCCAGGTCGACAGCGGCTTCCTCGAACACCTGCTGACACACCTCGCGCCGCCACGACAAGCCGGTCACCACTATGTCGGCCACGCCGTCGACGTCGACAGTGAAGACCCGGCCCGCGTCGGCCGTTTTCTTCCACGCGTTGAACGCATTGATCAGATCAAACCCCGTCCATGGCACCTCGACGCCCGGATCGGTCGTGCGGTCGGTGAGCGCGGTTTTCACTATCTGTAGGCACTGGTTAAACGCGAACCGCGACGCTCCGGCATGCCGGGACAGCACCTCGTTCTGCTCGACGGCGGGGTCCAGGCAGTAGCAGAATGTGGTGTGACGGCTCATCAACTGCCAACCTCCCACAGCCCACCGACATTTACGTTTGGGTGTGTGGCCGCGGACGACCTATCCACTGACTGGAGCACCTGCAAGCGTGCGCGCGGCGGCTGGCCGTGCCGACCGCGCCGGTGGTGCGAATACCTCGACGCCACGCTGTCCTCAACCAAATCGTCTTACTACTCAAGAAGGCTCAACCGCAGCCGAATGCTCCACGCGGCTTGTCGAGCGATAGATCTTGAACGCCTCGGTGATCATCGGGATCTGCAGTGGCAGGCGGGCGATCGCCCCGATACGCATCGGGAGTGGCTTGTCTTTCCACAACCGGACCATGTTCACGTTGCCCGGAAACACGCCGACGAACAGGGCGATGGCCGCCAGCGCACCGAGGCGGCGCGTCTTGGGCGCCAGCAGCAGGCCGCCCACTCCCATTTCGGCCACGCCGGAGGCATAGGTGTAGAAGCGGGCGCTGCCGGGCAGCTCCTCCGGAATGATCGTGTCGAATGGCTTGGGGGCCACAAAGTGCAGGACGCCCATGCCGAGCAGGCCGGCGCCCATCAAGTGTGCACGCTTGGGATTGGCGATCTGCTGCAGTTCGGGTACGGGTGTGGTCATGGTTACATAATGGCGTGCGCCGACTTCCAGCGATGACTGGTCCTGATGGCTAAGGGAAGATTGCGGCGTCGGCTCCGCCGATTCGACCAGACCTTGGCCGATCAGCCGGTCCACGCGCTGACTGACACGGTGCAAATCCCGACCGAACAGGTCAGCCCGACACAGCGCATCATCCGGCGGGTCTTCTACGCCCTTGGTGCGCTGTTCGCCGCCGTTCTGATCGTCTACCTGGACCGGCACGGCTATCGCGACGTCGAAGCCACCCCGAACGCCAATGACCCGCTGTCGTTCCTGGACTGCCTGTACTACGCCACGGTGTCACTGTCGACCACCGGGTACGGCGACATCACCCCGGTGACCCCGTCCGCCCGGCTGGTCAACGTCCTGGTCATCACGCCGCTTCGGATCGCGTTTCTGATCGTGCTGATCGGGACGACGGTCGAAACGCTCACTACGCAGTCGCGGCAGGTCTACCAAATCCAGCGATGGAGGAACAAGGTGCGCAACCACATCGTCATCGTGGGCTACGGCACGAAGGGCAGGACCGCGGCCGCCGCGATGATCGGCGACGAAGTGGCACCGGCGGATATCGTCGTCGTCGACGAGGACCCGGTCGCCCTCGAACGCGCCAAGAGTGCTGGCCTCGTCACCGTGCGCGGCAGCGCGACCGACTCGGAGATTCTGCGGCTGGCCAGCGCCCAGCACGCCAAGGCGATCATCGTCGCGACCAACCGTGATGACGCCGCGGTCCTGGTCACCCTTACCGCCCGTGAGTTGGCGCCCAACGCCAAGATCATCGCCGCAGTGCGAGAAGCCGAGAACCAACACCTCCTCGAGCAGGCGGGCGCGGATTCGACCGTGGTCACCTCCGAGACTTCCGGCCGGCTGCTGGGCATAGCGGTACAGACCCCGAGCGTTGTCGAGATGATGGAAGACCTTCTCACCCCCGACGCCGGCTTCGCGATCGCCGAACGGGAAGTCACCCCCAAAGAGGTTGGCGGATCGCCGAGGCACAACACCGACATCGTGCTCGGCGTCGTCCGTGCCGGCAAGCTGGTGCGCGTCGATGACGAGCAGGTCGATGCGCTCGAAAACGGGGACCGGCTGCTGTACATCCGCAGCGCGGACGCCGAGCGGTGATGAGCGCTTGCGCGAAGAACAGACTGCGATGAGTGGAGGATTCCGGCTCCGCAACGTCCCGCTGCTGTCCCGCGTCGGCGCCGACCGGTCCGACACGCTGCGCACCGATGTCGATGCAGCGTTGGCTGGTTGGGCGGATGCGCGCGTGCTGCGCGTCGACCGTCGCAACCAGGTGCTGATCTCCGAGGGCAGCGTGGTGCTCGGAAAAGCCGCCGCCCTAGGTGCCAAGCCTCCGGAGAATGCGGTGTTCCTCGGACGGCTGGCCGACGGCACCCACGTATGGGGAATCCGCGCGGCGCTGGAGGGCCCCGAGGATCCGCACACCGAGACCGAGGTGCTCGACCTGCGCCGCGCCGGCCCGATCTTTGACGACGTCAGCGCCCAGCTGGTCGCGACCGCCACGGCGCTGCTGAATTGGCACGACAGCGCGCGGTTCAGTGCGATCGATGGCGCGCCGACCAAGCCGATCAAGGGTGGCTGGGCCAGGGTCAACGCGACCGCAGGTCACGAGGAGTTCCCCCGCATCGACCCGGCGGTGATCTGCCTCGTCCACGACGGCCATGACCGTGCAGTGCTCGCCCGGCAGACGGTGTGGCCGCAGCGGCTGTTCTCGCTGCTGGCCGGTTTCGTCGAGGCGGGGGAGTCGTTCGAAGCGTGTGTCGTCCGCGAGATCGCTGAGGAGATCGGGCTGCACGTCACCGATGTCGAATACCTGGGCAGTCAGCCGTGGCCGTTTCCGCGGTCGCTGATGGTCGGGTTCCACGCGATCGGTGACCCCGAACAGGAGTTCTCGTTCAACGACGGCGAGATCGCCGAGGCGGCGTGGTTCACCAAAGATGAGGTACGCGCTGCGCTGGCCGACGGCGACTGGAGCAGCGACTCGCCATCGAGGCTTCTGCTGCCCGGATCGATTTCGATCGCCCGCGAAATCATTGAATCCTGGGCCGCGCTGGATTAGCCGCCCACGCCGAATGATCTCGGGAAGCGACGATCTTGCCGCGCGTACCCGCATACGGTGGTGCATAGAGAATTCGGGTGCCCGAGGGGAAATGACGTAACGCGCTACGCACGACGCGCTGATTGTCTGCGGCGACGACGATCCCGATTCCTCGAACAAGGGAGAAGGGCATGTCCGCTTTGCGACTCATGACGTTCAACGTGCAGATGCTCCCGCTGGTAGCGGCGCTCACGGGTGGTACGAGCGACGACGCGGAGGAACGCGCCGAACGGGTCGCCAACGCCATCCTCGACCTGCCACCGGCCGAACAGCCGGACGTCATCGCCTTCAACGAGGTGTTCAGCGAGGACGGTCGCGACAAGCTGCAGAACATGCTGGCTGCCTGGGGGAACATGGTCGTGAAGATGGATGACGGCGGAATCCTCGATGAGGACTCCGGGCTGATGCTGGTCAGCAAGTTGCCGTTTCAGACGTTGCCCACCGGCGGAAAGCTCTACGAACACTTCTACAGCGACAGCGCCGATACTGATGCGAAAGCCGCCAAAGGCGTTGGCATTGTGCAGGTTCCGCGCCCTGACGAGACCACCACCATTGCGTTCACGCATCTACAGGCGTCGTACACGAGTGAGGGTCAGTACCGCGACATCCGCGCAAAACAATTCGGCGCGATTCACTCCGCGCTGTCGCAGGTGCTGGGATCTGATGACGACGAATGGCGCAACGTCATCCTGGTCGGAGATCTCAACGTCCGGGGCGATGCGGGTGCCACGACCAATGAATGGGCGAAGACGTTCAAGAGCTCGGGTTCGCCGTTCCAGAAGACGTTCTATGACGGCTGGCGCTCGTACATGCATCCGCCGGTGAGCGACGACGAGGTGGATCCGGGATTCACCAACATCGACATTTCGAACGGTAAGCAGCAACGGCTGGACTATCACTGCTTCACCCAAGCTGGCGTGCCGTCGACGGGCGCGGTGCCACACCACATGTTCACGCGGCTGCGCGATCAGAGCGACCATTTCGCCCTCGAGGCGGTCATCGAGCGGTGGTCACCGAACTGCTGCCCGGCCCAGGCGATCGAAATGAAAACCATCGACCCGTATGTGTCGGGTGCGGGTGAGCCGACGACGATGCGGCTGATCAAGGTCAACTTCCGCGACATCGATGCGTTTCAATGGATTTACGTCGACCGACCCGGCACCTTCACCGTCTACGCGCCGCCCAACGTGCGGGTGCGGCTTTTCCTGGAAACCGACTTGAGCAGTCCCATCTCGATGAAGGACACGCTGTTGGTGACCAACACTCCGCCCGGAGCTCAGGAAGGGGTGGCCGAAGTGCCCCTCGATCCCGAAGGCAGCACCTTCGCCACCCGGCGGCCGTTCTTCATCGCACTGCAGTTGGACGCTGTTGACCCGGGACCCGCGACGGTGGCGGTGTTCGAGCATCTCGGGGATGCACCGGAGCGCGCGATCTGGTTGACACCCCACGTCGAGGTGCGGTCGAGCTTCCCACCGGGACAACCACTCGGAACGGACGACGTCTGCTGGTTCAAGGCGAAGTTCCCGACGACCTTCGCGGGGACCCCGCACGATGAGACATTCACGTTCAGGAACGGCACGGGTGAAACCGTGTCGGTGACACTCACCGACACCGCGCTGACCAAATTGGGTTTTGTGGAGGGCGCGCAGTCGTCCTTTGACCTCGTCGCCAACGCCGCGGGCGATGAAGTGCGGTTGTTCGCTATGAAACGAGGCTCTTACGACGCGGCGGGCTTCACGTGCTTCTGGAATTCGCCGCTGACCTATCTCGCACTGGACAAGGCGACCGGGTTCTTCGTCAACGACGAGTCCGGACCGGACTCCATCGGCGACGACGAGATCGAGCTCGACATCGGTGTCGACGGCGCAACGCTGTTCACCGGCGCGTGGGGTTCAGCTGACACCGGCGAGCGCTGGACGGTGCTACCCAATGAGCTACGCAGCCGGCTGGCCGCGGTGCTGCCGGGCCAGCGACGCCTCCCGTTCGCATCGAGCATCCTGGTGTCCTACATCGAGGAGGACGCCGCCGCGTCCGGATGGCTGGCGGAGGTCATCGACCCGCTGGCGGCGGGCGAGCCCGACGACGTCGACCGGGTCCTGCCGCTACCGGTGTCTGACACTCTCTCCGACGGGCTCTACACGTTCTTCTACTCGCTCAGCCGCTTCCCGGACTAGCGGCCGAGCTTTTTCTTGACGTCGGCTCCACTGGGATTGGTCAGCGTGCTGCCGTCGGGAAACTTCAGCGTCGGCACCGTCTGATTGCCACCGTTGGCCGAGGCCACGAACTGCGCCGCGGCGGGATCGGCCTCGATGTCGACCTCGGCGAACGCGATGCCCTCGGCCTTCAGGACCTTCTTCAGGCGCGCGCAATAGCCGCACCACGAGGTGGTGTACATGGTCAACTCAGCACTCATAAGGCAGTCAACGTAGTTGATGACCCGAACATGCCCGCGGCGTGCCCCGGTTTTGTCGGCCCGCACTGACAAGATGGTCCGCATGCCGACAGAGGTCACGTGCTCGAGCATCATCGATGATCTCGACGACGAGCAGCGTGAGGCCGTCCTCGCCGCGCGCGGTCCGGTGTGCGTGCTGGCCGGTGCGGGCACCGGTAAGACGCGCACCATCACCCGCCGTATCGCGCACCTCGTGTCGTCCGGGCACGTCGCACCGGGGCAGGTGCTCGCGGTGACGTTCACTTCTCGGGCCGCCGGTGAGATGCGCGCCCGGCTGCGCGCCCTCGACGCTGCTTCTGGGGGGATGGGCACCGCGACAGTGCAGGCGATGACGTTTCACGCCGCGGCTCGCCGCCAGTTGGCCTACTTCTGGCCGCGGGTCGTCGGCAACACCGGATGGGAACTTCTCGACACCAAGTTCGCGGTCGTCGCACAGTCCGCCAACCGAGCCGGTCTGCAAGCCAGCACCGACGACGTACGTGACCTCGCGGGTGAAATCGAATGGGCCAAGGGATCTTTGATCAGTCCGGAGGCCTATCCCGCCGCCGTTGCCGCGGCTAGCCGTGACATCCCGTTCGACGCGGCCAAGGTCGCGGCCGTCTACACGGGATACGAGGCGCTCAAGGCCCGCCGTGACGGGACGACACTGCTGGACTTCGATGATCTGCTGTTGCACACCGCTGCCGCCATCGAGAACGATGCGGCCGTCGCCCAGGAGTTCCGCGACCGGTACCGCTGCTTCGTGGTCGACGAATACCAGGACGTCACACCGCTGCAGCAGCGCGTGCTCGACGCATGGCTCGGTGACCGCGACGATCTCACCGTCGTCGGCGACGCCAACCAGACCATCTATTCGTTCACCGGCGCGACGCCGCAGTACCTTCTGGACTTCTCGCGACGGTTCCCGGATGCCGCAGTCGTCCGCCTGGAGCGCGACTACCGGTCCACCCCGCAGGTGGTGTCGCTGGCCAACCGCGTCATCGCCGCGGCCCGCGGCCGGATGGCAGGCAGCAGGTTGCACCTGGTCGGCCAGCGTGATCCCGGTCCCACGCCCACCTTCACCGAACACCGTGACGAGGTCGCCGAGGCCGCCGCCGTCGCCAAGAACATCAAGCGGCTGATCGCGGCGGGCACCGCAGCCTCGGAAATCGCGGTGCTGTACCGCATCAATGCACAGTCCGAGGTCTACGAGGAGGCGCTCACCGAGGCGGGCATCCCCTTCCAGGTCCGTGGCGGCGAGGGGTTCTTCAGCCGCCAGGAGGTCCGCCAATCGCTGGTGGCGTTGCAGCGCGCGGCCGAGCGCGAGATCGAGGGACCACTTCCGGAGATCGTGCGCGCTGTGCTGGAGCCTCTGGGCCTGACCGCCGAGCCGCCCGCGGGTACCAAGGCGCGCGAACGGTGGGAGGCGCTGACCGCACTCGCCGAACTCGTCGAAGAGGAAGTGGCGCAGCGCCCGTCGCTTGACCTGCCTGCCCTACTCGCCGAGCTTCGTCAGCGCGCCGACGCGCGGCACCCACCCGTCGTCCAGGGGGTCACGCTCGCCTCTCTGCATGCCGCCAAGGGACTGGAATGGGATGCGGTGTTCCTGGTCGGTCTCGCCGACGGCACGCTGCCGATCTCCCACGCCCTCACGCACGGTCCGGACAGCGAGCCCGTCGAAGAGGAACGCCGCCTGCTTTACGTCGGAATCACAAGGGCAAGAATGCATCTGGCGCTCAGCTGGGCGCTGGCCCGGGCCCCGGGTGGGCGGCAGAGCCGGAAGCCGTCGCGGTTTCTCAACGGCGTGGCGCCGCAGGCGTCCGGCGACAACAGCCCCAGCCGGCCCCGCCGCCCCAAGGGCGCCACGCCGCGCTGTCGCGTGTGCAACGCCGCGCTGACCGCCCCTGCGGCGATCGTGTTGCGTCGCTGCGAAGGGTGCCCATCCGATATCGACGAGAACCTGCTCACCGAACTCAAGGACTGGCGCCTGCGCACCAGCAAGGAGATGAGCGTGCCCGCGTACGTGGTGTTCACCGACAACACCCTGATCGCAATCGCAGAGACGTTGCCGGGCGACGACGCCGCACTCGTCGCGATTCCCGGTATCGGCGCACGCAAGCTCGAGCAATTCGGCGCCGACATCATCGCGTTGGTCAAAGGCCGGGGCCGCCCGGCAGGCGACATCGGACACCGCCAAACCTCGTAAAAATCATGCCAAACCTGCAGGTCAGAAAATCAGTTGTCGATTTCGCCTGTTACGCTTAGCCTCAAGATCGCACACACCAGCCGTGTGCTTTGTCGTGCGGAAGGAGGGTTCCGAGAACATGTTGAGCATGAATGCGTTTGACGGCGTACGCATTGCCGGCGGTTCGTGGACCCCCCATGTCCCGGCTGCCGCTGCGGCGGCGCATCCCGCCAAGGCGCACGCCGCCGCGGGAGTTGCAGCTGCTATTTCCCCGCAGCGCAAGCGCCGCACCGCCACCGCGACTGGAACGTCCGTGAATCGGGGCACCACCTAGGTAAGCCACGATTTCGCCCAAAAGGCCACGGACCCGCAGTTACCGGATCCGTGGCCATTTTTATTGGGAGTCATTGGGAGCCCTCCGATTCCCAGGTCACAGATCCATCGAGAAGAACGATGCGACAACCTTCGACCAGGAAGAAGAGGTACGAGTCATGTCAAACGCGATGAGCGCTCGCGCGAAGAGTGCCCTATCGGAGACATGCCGAGAGAAGACGAGGCTGGCGGTGCCTTGTCACCTGGAGGACCCCGATATGTGGTTCGCCGAGACTCCCGTCGAACTCGAACGCGCCAAGGCGTTGTGCGCGGATTGCCCGATCCGTCGCGAGTGCCTGGCCGCCGCGCTTGAGCGCGGGGAACCGTGGGGCGTGTGGGGCGGCGAGATTCTTGACCGTGGCACCGTCATCGCACGCAAGCGTCCGCGTGGACGGCCACGCAAGAACGCCGAGGGCAGCCCGGCAGCTGCGTAAGCGCTGCCGGGTTTCCCGGCGGATCAGGCGGCTTGTTCGGCGAAGCCCGGAATCAATTCCGTGGCAAGCGCTCTGGCCGGAATGTGCGCATCGAGCTGGCAGGAGATGGCGACGTTGGACGCGATCACCCGCATTGGGATCGCCAGCTTGGCCGGAATGTCCATCTGTCGCGCCGCCTTGATCTGACCTGCTGCGCGGTCCGGTCTCATGTTCGCGGCGGTGATGCGCTGCAGCCACTTTCGCGTGTAGTGGAATACCTCGACCTCGAGCGGCTCCACGTACTGCTTCATCATCTCGTCCATCTCCCGGTTCGAGACCTGCTCGCCCTTCTGGATGAACCCGATGCGCCGCATGGCCGCCTGCAGATTCTCGTAGTCGTCTTGCAGCGCGTAGCGGGTCGCGAGCCCGATGTCGATGGGGATACCACCGGGCATCGGCGCGACCGCGCCGAAGTCGATGACGCCCATCTTGTCGTCTGGCAGCAGCATGAAGTTCCCGGGATGCGCGTCGCCGTGCATCATCTCCAGACGCTTGGGCGCGTCGTACGTGAGCTCGAACAGACGGGTGCCCATCAGGTCACGTTGCTCCTGCGTGCCCTCGCGGATGATGACCGACATCGGGATGCCTTCGATCCATTCCTGAATCACCACCTTCGGCGCGCTGGCCACGATGTGCGGGACGACGAAGCGTGGATGTCCCTCATAGGCTTTGGCGAACGCGCGCTGATTGTCGGCCTCGAGCCGGTAGTCGAGTTCCATTTCGGTGCGTTCGATCAGCTCGTCGACCACGCCCTGCACATCCGCGCCGGGGGACAGTTGGCGCAGCACGCTGACCATCCGCTGCATGGTTTTGAGGTCGGCGCGCAGCGCCTCGTCGGCGCCGGGGTATTGGATCTTGACCGCAACGTCGCGACCGTCGGACCACACTGCCTTGTGCACCTGGCCGATGCTGGCCGACGCCACTGCGATGTCGTCGAAGGACCTGAACCGTTCGCGCCACTTGGTGCCCAGTTGCCCGTCGAGCACTCGGTGCACCTTGGGGGCGGGCAGCGGCGGGGCCTCTCGCTGCAGCTTGGTCAGCGCTTCGCGGTACGGCTTGCCGTACTGCTCGGGGATGGCGGCCTCCATGACCGACAGCGCCTGGCCGACCTTCATGGCGCCACCCTTGAGCTCACCGAGAACGGTGAACAGTTGCTGAGCCGCCTTGTCCATCAGCTCGGCGTTGACCTCGTCTTTCGACGTACCGGTCAGCCGTTTGCCGAAGCCAAGCGCAGCCCGGCCCGCCATACCGGCACCGAGGCCCGCCAGCTTGGCGTTCCGTGCCGCCCCACCCCGCTTGATCTCACTCACACGACCATCATCCACGACATCGCGGAACACCCCGCAGCGACTTGCCTACAAACGTTGTCAGCAGGTGCAGCGGGGGTGCCTCGACCAGCGTCGTGCCGCAATGGAGCCGACGTTGACGTCGAACTCCAGCGTGGTGTTCAGCGTGGGCGGCGGCTCGGACGTGTGGAGGACGTCATGGCCTCTGCGGACGGCGCATATGACGCGGTCGATCTGATTGAGCGCCAGCGCCGCGGTGGCCAGCACCGTCGCGCGGTCAGCGTTGCCGACGGTGTCGCGCAGCTGCGCCGCGACCGCAGGCCAGGCGGCATCCCGGTCGCTGCGATGCAGATCGGCGCACCCGAGACAGCTGGTCACCCCGGGAAGGACCAGTGGTCCGACGAGGCCCACACCGTCACGCACCCGAACCGCAAGGTGCGGCACCCCGGCGGCGTGCAGGTCGCGCACGACCCGAGGGTCGGACACCAGGAAATCTGTCAATACCGCCAGGTCGGCCGGCGCGCCGGCATGCGTGCGGCTGCTACGCGTGAGGTGAGACCCCGAGCAGCGCAACGCTGAAGCGAGAAGATCCGACAGCGGCCCGCGCCCATGGATCCGGATGGACGCCGCACGGGTACGCCGTCGCGCCGTGTTCGTCACCACACCGGCGTCGATCAGCGATGACACCAGGTCGGCCATGGCGTCCGCGGCGATCTCGCCGGCAAGCATCTGGAGTTCGGACACGGTGGCGCCGGATTGAAGGCGTCGCAGCAAGTCGGCGAGCGCCCTGGGCGTCAATCCCGAAGGAGGACGGACCAGTACCGCCCGTCGCGGGTCCCAGCCCACCTGGACAACGCCGTCGGGGCGCAACAACACCGGTCTCGCCGGATCGAGGACGTAGCGCCCCATGCGAGGAGTTTGACACGTTATCCGTCAGAACCCGTCGAGTTATCCACAGGCCGCTGGTTCAGCGCTCGGAATCCCCTGTCCCGGGGTCTTTTTCGAGATCCGCGATCGCCTGGTCGATACCGCTGGTGTCGCCGCCGATCATGCGGTCGATGAAACCGGCCGGTTCATCGAGGTCCTCCGCGCTGGGCAGCAGGTCAGGATGCTGCCACACCCCGTCGCGGGCGTCGGCGCCGACGGCCTCGGTCAACCGCTCCCACAGCGCCGCGGCCTCCCGCATCTTGCGTGGCCGCAGCTCCAGACCCACCAGGGTGGCGAAGGTCTGCTCGGCGGGTCCGCCGGTGGCGCGGCGCCTGCGCAGGGTCTCCGCCAACGCCGACGTGCCGGGGATCCGATCGCCAAGCGCGTCGGTGACGACGGTCTGAACCCATCCCTCGATCAGCGCCAGCATGGTCTCGAGCCGCTCGAGCGCGGCCGTCTGCTCGGGCGTCGCTTTCGGCTCGAAGATGCCCTGGTTCAGCAGTTGTTCCATCTGAGACGGGTCGGTCAGTGCCGCGGGGTTGAACCCCTGCGCGAGCTCCTCGAGGCCGCTCATATCGATCTTCATGCCCTTGGCGAATGCCTCGACGGCGTTGAGCAGTTGGCTGGACAGCCACGGCACGTGACTGAACAGGCGGTGGTGTGCGGCCTCGCGCGCCGCCAGGAATGTGATGATCTCGCTTCGCGGCTGCTCGAGTCCTTCGGTGAGTGACTCAATGGCCGCAGGCATCAGCGCCGCAACACCTTTGGGCCCCAAGGGCAGCCCGATATCGGTGGACGTCAGCACTTCTTTCGACAGGGTGCCCAGCGCCTGACCCAACTGCGAGCCGAAGGCCATGCCACCCATCTGCGTCATCATCGACAGCAGCGGCCCGGCCATGGATTTGGCCTCTTCGGGCAGCGACGACGCCCACACGGTGGAGATCTGCTCGGCCACTGGATCGCACAGCCGTTTCCACGTCTCGAGCGTGTTGTCGACCCAGTCGGTCGGTGTCCATGCCACTGATTTGGTGGTGCCCGCGGGCAGTGCCGTCACGCCGTCGAGCCAGGTCTCGGCCAGCCGGACGGCATCGGCGATCGCCGCGCTGGTCTTCTCTGGAACGGGCGCGACGAAACCGATAGAGTTCGATGCCAGCTGACGTGCCAGGTCGTAGTTCACCGGTCCCGACTTCGAGCCGTCGGCCGTCACGTTTCCAGCGCCGCTGAACATCTCCCCGAGGCGGCTGAAGATCTGACCCAGCTGCGACATGTCGAACTCGGACCCGCCCGTACCGATTCCGAACGGATCGTCAGGGGTGGGACCGCCAGAGTCGCCGGACCCCGAATCGGGGTCCTTCTTGTGTTTGTCTCGCTCGGGGTCATCCCCGTGGGAGAAGCCGAAAGGCAGGTCAGCCATGCCCCCAACGGTACTCACCGATGCCCTGCGGTGTGAGAGGGCAGGTCACGCCGAGAGCGAAGTCTCTCTATTTCGGAGCCAACCTCTACATTGGGCGGCGTGAACAGGCGCATTTTGACGTTGCTCGTCGCGCTCGTCCCGATCATTGCGTTCGGAGTTGTGCTGTCGGTGGTGACGGTTCCGTTCGTGTCGCTGGGGCCGGGGCCGACGTTCGACACGCTCGGCGAGGTCGACGGCAAGGAGGTCGTCGACATCGAGGGCATCGAGGTCCACCCCACGTCGGGGCACCTGAATATGACCACCGTGTCGCAGCGGGACGAACTGACGCTCGGGCAGGCGCTGGCGTTGTGGATGTCGGGCCGCGAACAGCTGGTGCCGCGAGATCTGGTCTACCCGCCGGACAAGTCGAAGGATGAGGTGGACGAGGCCAACAACACCGACTTCCGCCAGTCCGAGGACAGCGCCGAATACGCCGCGCTGCTCTACCTCAAATACCCCATGGCCGTGACGGTGGAGTCGGTCAACGACGACGGCCCGTCGGCGGGCAAGCTGCGCGACGGCGACGCGATCGACTACGTCAACGGAAAGCCGGTCTCGTCCCTCGACGAGTTCCAGGCCCTGATCAAGGACACCAAGCCCGGCGACACGGTGGTGCTGGACTACCGCCGCAAGAACGGGGACCTCGGCACCGCCACCATCACGATGGGTAAGCACCCCGACCGCGATCAGGGTTTCCTGGGCATCGGCGTGCTCGACGCGCCGTGGGCGCCGTTCACCGTGGACTTCAACCTTGCCAACATCGGCGGCCCGTCAGCCGGGTTGATGTTCAGCCTCGCGGTCGTCGACAAACTCACCACCGGCGATCTGAACGACGGCAAGTTCGTCGCAGGTACCGGAACGATTACCGGCGACGGCAAGGTCGGCCCGATCGGCGGCATCACCCACAAGATGCTGGCGGCCAGGGACGCCGGTGCCACCATCTTCCTGGTCCCCGCCGACAACTGCGAGGAAGCCAAGACGGCCCAGGACGACGGACTCGAACTGGTCAGGGTTGAGAACCTCGATGGGGCCGTGGCGGCCCTCAAGACGCTCTCAGCCGGTGGCGAACGCCCCGCATGCTGAGCTATCGGTGCAGTTGACATGCGTAGAGTTGGGGCACGTCGGTGCCGACGTGTGGAAACGGTTAGAAACTGGAGTTGACGAGTGGGTATGCGGCCAGCGGCAAGAATGCCGAAGCTGACAAGACGTAGCCGAATTCTCATCGCGATTGCCGCGATATTCGTCTTGGTCCTGTTGATCGGACCACGCCTGATCGACACGTATGTCGACTGGCTGTGGTTCGGAGAGCTCGGATACCGCTCCGTGTTCACCACCCAGCTCTTCACCCGTCTGGTGGTGTTCCTGATCGCCGCGGTGCTGATCGGAGCGATCGTGTTCGCCGGGCTGGCGCTGGCCTACCGCACGCGCCCGGTGTTCGTCCCGACCGCAGGCCCCAACGACCCGGTCGCGCGTTATCGCACCGCGGTGATGACGCGGCTGCGGCTGGTCGGCATCGGTGTTCCGCTGTTCATCGGCGTCCTCGCCGGAATCGTGGCGCAGAGCTATTGGACCCGCATCCAGCTGTTCCTGCACGGCGGCAGCTTCGGGATCAACGACCCGCAGTTCGGCATGGACCTGGGCTTCTATGCCTTCGATCTGCCGTTCTACCGGCTGGTGCTGAGTTTCCTGTTCGTCGCCACATTCCTTGCGTTCATCGCGAACCTGCTGGGCCACTACCTGTTCGGCGGTATTCGGTTGTCGGGTCGCAGCGGAGCACTGAGCCGGGCCGCGCGTATCCAGCTGATCACGTTGGTCGGCGTCCTCATGCTGCTCAAGGCGGTCGCGTACTGGCTGGACCGATACGAGCTGTTGAGCCACACCCGAGGCGGTAAGCCGTTCACCGGCGCTGGTTACACCGACATCAATGCGGTACTGCCCGCGAAGCTGATCCTGATGGCCATTGCCGTCATCTGCGCGGCGGCCGTGTTCTCCGCGATCGTGTTGCGCGACTTGCGGATCCCCGCCATCGGCGTGGTCCTGCTGCTGCTGTCGTCGTTGGTGATCGGTGCCGGCTGGCCGTTGGTGGTCGAGCAGTTCAGCGTCAAGCCGAACGCGGCGCAGAAGGAAAGCGAATACATCAGTCGAAGTATTGCGGCCACCAGACAGGCCTATGGGCTGACCGACGAGACCGTCACGTACCGCGACTACAGCGGGGATGCGCAAACGACGGCCCAGCAGGTGGCGTCTGACCGGGCGACGACGTCGAACATCCGGTTGCTCGACCCCACGATCGTCAGCCCGGCGTTCACCCAGTTTCAGCAGGGCAAGAACTTCTACTACTTCCCGGACCACCTCGCGATGGACCGGTACACGGCACGAGACGGAAATCTGCGTGACTTCGTCGTCGCCGCCCGCGAGCTCAACCCTGACCGTCTGATCGACAACCAGCGCGACTGGATCAACCGGCACACCGTCTACACACACGGCAACGGCTTCATCGCCTCGCCGGCCAATACCGTCCGCGGAGTCGCCAACGACCCCAACCAGAACGGCGGTTACCCGGAGTTCCTGGCCAGCGTCGTCGGCGCGAACGGCAGCGTCGTTTCGCCCGGCCCTGCCCCGCTGGATCAGCCGCGGATCTATTACGGCCCGGTGATCTCCAACACAGCGGCGGACTACGCGATCGTCGGCAAGAACGCCGACGCCGACCGCGAATACGATTACGAGACCAACACCGAGACCAAGAACTACACGTACGGAGGCTCCGGTGGGGTGTCTGTCGGCAGCTGGCTGGCTCGCTCGGTGTTCGCCGCGAAGTTCGCCGAACGGAACTTCCTGTTCTCCAATGTGATCGGCGAGAACAGCAAGATTCTGTTCAACCGCGACCCGGCCGAGCGCGTGGAAGCGGCCGCGCCGTGGCTGACCACCGACACCACCGTGTATCCCGCCATCGTGAACAAGAAGATGGTGTGGATCGTGGACGGCTACACCACGCTCGACAACTACCCGTACTCGCAGTTGACGACACTGTCGAGCGCCACAGCGGACTCCAGCGAGGTGGCGGTCAACCGGCTGCAGATCGACAAGCAGGTGTCCTACATCCGCAACTCGGTGAAGGCGACCGTCGACGCGTACGACGGCACGGTGACGCTGTATGCACAGGACGAGGCCGACCCGGTGCTGCAGGCGTGGATGAAGGTGTTCCCGGACACCGTGAAGCCCAAGAGCGAGATCACCCCTGAGCTGCAGCAGCACCTGCGCTACCCCGAGGATCTGTTCAAGGTTCAGCGCGCGCTGCTGGCCAAGTACCACGTCGACGATCCCGTGACGTTCTTCTCGACGTCGGACTTCTGGGATGTGCCGCTGGATCCGAACCCCACTGCGAGCAGCTATCAGCCGCCCTACTACATCGTCGCCAAAAACCTTGCGGCCAACGATAATTCGGCGTCCTTTCAGCTGACCAGTGCGATGAACCGGTTCCGCCGAGACTTCCTGGCGGCCTACATCAGCGCCAGTTCGGACCCCGATACCTACGGCAAGCTCACCGTACTGACCATTCCCGGCCAGGTGAACGGTCCGAAGTTGGCGTTCAACGCGATCAGTACCGACACCGCGGTGAGCCAGGATCTCGGTGTCATCGGTCGTGACAACCAGAACCGCATCCGATGGGGCAATCTGCTGACGCTGCCGGTGGCACAGGGCGGCCTGCTGTACGTCGCACCCGTGTATGCGTCACCGGGTGCCAGCGATGCGGCGTCGTCGTACCCCCGCTTGATCAGGGTGGCGATGATGTACAACGACAAGGTCGGGTACGGCCCGACGGTGCGCGACGCGCTCACCGAGCTGTTCGGGGCCGGCGCGGACGCCACCGCGACCGGCCCGGCGCCGACAGGGCCTGTGAACGGCCAGCCGCAAGCGGCGCCCGCTGCTGATGGGCAGCCACCGGCCGCGCAACCGCCGGGCGAGCAGCGCCCATCAGAGGCGCAAGTGCCGGCGGCGGCTGTGCCCCCGGGTGGTCCCGTGCAGTTGTCGGGAGCCAAAGCCGCAGCGCTGCAAGAAATCAACACCGCGCTGGACGCGCTGCAAGGGGCTCAGACAGGTGGCGACTTCGCCGAGTTCGGTGAGGCCCTACAACGCCTCGACGACGCGGTGAAGAAGTATCAGTCGACCCGCTAGCAGCCTGCTGAGCACGCGATTTGGAGGTGGACCTGCGGGTCGGTAACCTTGCGTTCACCCGACGCGGGGTGGAGCAGCTCGGTAGCTCGCTGGGCTCATAACCCAGAGGTCGCAGGTTCGAATCCTGTCCCCGCTACTAGGTGATGTCGCAAGGCATCGGAATAGCCGCGGACCTACTTTGGTCCGCGGCTTTTTCCGTTTGGGACCTTTGGGGGCGCCGGCGGGTTGGTAGTCGCTCGCTGCGCGCGTTGTGGCAGGCCCGGGGCTTGGTCGCTGCGGTGACGAAGCAGAGAGGCGCTCACACCGTGGCGATCGCCGCAGGCCGCGCCACGAAGCCATCGCTGATGAAGCGCGTGAAGTAATTTTCGAGCACGCGATCGTCGATCGGCGAGCAGTAGATCGCCGTGCCCTCCAGACCGGCCAGCGTGTTCCGACAATCGAACTGCGGCAACGACTTCAGCTTGCTCGACACCTCGCCCATCATGCTCAGCGAGAACAGCGGCACCAGTGACGACACGACGTCTCCGCGCGTAGTGGTGCGGCGGAGTAATTCGGACACCCACGAGTCATAAGGCACTTGCCTGAGCTGATAGCCGAAGTCGTGCATCCAGTCGGCTATCGCGCCGAGCCGCACCCGCCGATGGTTGGCGATGTGAAATGTCTTGCCGATCGCGTCGCGGCGGCCCGAGAGATGCACGATCGCCTTGCTGATGTAGTCGACCGGTGTCATGTCAGTTTCGTCGTGTGCGAATTGTGGCGCGCTCTGCAGCTCGATCCACGACTTCAGCATGCGTGACATGACGTCGCCGGTATTCCAGGCCCCGGTCTCGCTGTGCCCGGTGATGAGGCCCGGCCGATAGATGCACACCGGCAGGCCGCGCGATCGCGCCTCCATCATCAGCTTGTCCGCGACCCACTTGCTCTGGAGGTAGCCACCGTGCAGCGAGCCGTCGTGGTCGAGGGTGTCGTCTTCTCGGATGACGGTTACCTCGCCGGACGAATCGAAGAGCGGAAAGACACCAAGGCTCGACACGTAGTGCACCGGCTTGATCCTGACGCGCGTGGCGAGGCGCAGAATCTCTTCGGTGCCGAGCACGTTCGTCGCCTTGAGCCGCGCGTAGGGAAAGATCCAGTTCACGAACGCGCCACTGTGATAGATGACGTCGATGGTCGCCGCAAGATCGGCGCTGGTGGCCGCCGACAGGCCGAGCCCCGGCTCGCCGAGGTCGCCCGGCACCGGCACGATCCGATCCTCGAGTGCGTCGTGCCACAGCGAGTAGGTCTGCAGCGTCTGGCGCAGACGCGCCCGCCCCGCCTCGACACTCTCGGCGCGCACCAGACAGTGCACGTCGGCGGCGGTTCGATCCAGGAGCTCGCGCAGGAGGAATGCGCCAAGGAATCCAGTGGCGCCCGTCAGAAGGACCTGGCGCGGGTGATCGGTGAGCTCCGCCGCCTGTGCCCCCGGCGTGATCGTCGGATCGAGCCTGACTTCATCGGACAGCGCCCTCACGTTAACCGCGAGCCGGTCGCCGTTGAACAGATCCTTGCTCGCTTTCTGCCGCAACGGCTTTGCCTCGGCCCCATCGTTGATGCCGATGGCGCGGAGGAGCGATTGGACGGCATCGTCGGAGAGCTCGTCCGCCGGCGAACTCGCAGGCGCCGCAACGGGTTCCGGCAGCTGAGTCACCAGCCGGGCACCGAGGTGCGCGAGGCTCGGTCCCTGCAGCAGCGCGGTCACCGGCAGGGTGAGCCCGAGGTCGCCTTCGACGCGGTTCTTCAGCTCAACCGCCATCAGCGAATCGATCCCCAGCTGGGTGAGCGGCTGTTGCACATCGACTTTCGACGGCGAGCATCGCAACACGTGGGCGGTCTGCTCGACCAGGAACGCCTCGATCAGTGGCTGCCGCTGCGCAGCGGAGGCCACGCCGAGCTTCTCGCCGGTGAGACCGTCGTTCGAGCGTGGCGCCCGTTTTGGTCCCGAGTCGTGGGTGACCTCTTTGGCGAGCGTCGAGAGGATGGGCGGCGACATCACGGCGAGCAGGCGGCTCCAGTCGACCGCAATCGCCATGGCCTGCGGCGAGTCGAGCTGCAGCACTCGCTCGAGCAGGTCCATGCCTTGAGATGGCGAGAACGGCTGAATGCCCTGCTGCATCAAGCGCTTCGTGATCTCGGGCTGCGCCGCGACGCCGACTTCGGCCCACAGACCCCAGTTGATCGCGAGTCCTGCCCGTCCCTGGGCACGTCGGTGATGGGCCAGCGCATCGAGGAACGTATTGGCCGCGACGTAGTTCCCCTGCCCAGGCGACGCGAGCACCGCCGCCACCGACGAGAACATCACGAAGAAATCGAGTGGCGCGTCGAGCGTCGCGGTGTGCAGATTCCACGCGCCGTCGGCCTTCGGCCCGAGGACCGTCTGGAACCGCTCCTCGTTCAATTGCAGCAGGATCCCGTCATCGAGCACTGCGGCGAGGTGCATGATTCCGCGCAGCGGCGGCATCGCCGGATCGAGGTCGCCGATCACGCGGGCGACGTCGACTTGGCTGCCGACGTCGGCCTTGGCAACCACGACGGACGCGCCGCGCGCCTGCATCGCGGCCAGCGCGTCGGCCGCCGCCTCCGACGTCGCGCCGCTCCTGCCCACGAGCACGAGGTTCCGCGCGCCGCGCTCGACCATCCATTGCGCGAGCACCAGGCCCAGGCCACCGAGACCACCCGTCAGCAGGTACGTGCCGTCCTCGCGGAACGTCACCGGCTGCTGCGATGACGGAGCAACAAGGAACTCCGGCTCGTCGAGTGTGAGGACGACCTTGCCGATGTGTTTCGCCTGCGCCATGAATCGGAAGGCATCCTGCGCTTCCGAGAGCGGAAAGCTTTGCCGCGGAAGGGGAGCGAAGCGGCCGTCGCGGAAGTAGTCGAGGACCTCCGTCAGCATCGCGCCGCAGAACGCCGTGCGCGAGACGAACATGTGGGCCAGGTTCACCGAGGAGAAGGACAGGCTCTTGTGGAACTCGCGAAGGCCCAGCGGGTTGTTCTGAAGGATGTCGACCATGCCGATCTCGAGGAACCGTCCACCGGCCCGCAACGTCGCCAGGCTCCGCGGGATGAACTCCCCGGCAAGGGAGTTGAGGACCACGTCGACGCCTTCGCCGCCGGTGATTCGCATCACCTCGTCGGCGAACTCCAGCGAACGCGAGTCCATCACGTGCTCGACGCCCTGCTGTTTCAGGAACGCCCGCTTCTCCGGTGTCCCTGCCGTGGCGAAGATTTCGGCACCGACGTGCTGCGCGATCTGCAGCGCCGCCTGGCCAACGCCGCCGGCCGCGGCGTGAATCAAGACACGCTCGCCCTTGGACAACCTGCCGAGATGATGCAGGGCGTAGTACGCGGTCATGAACGTCAGCGGGATCGTGACCGCGTCTTCGAAGGTGATGTGCGCCGGCTTGCCCGCGACCAGCGTCGCGTCGGTGGTCACGTACGAGCCGAGGCACGACGGCGCCAGGGCGACGACGTCGTCGCCAACCCGCAGGTGCTCGACGCCCGGGCCGATTCGGACCACGGTTCCCGCGCACTCCCATCCGAGGTCGAGTGACTGCCCGAGCACGGGCGGAATGACACCCATCGCGACGAGGACGTCGCGGAAGTTGAGCCCCGCCGCACGCACCTGGATCTCGACCTGCCCCTGGTCGGGCGCTAGGCGCGTGGTGCTGCGCAGCGTCAGATTCTCCAGGATGCCCGCCGTCGCGATCTCGAGGCGGAACGGCTCATCGGCGGTGACCAGTCGGCGCTTCTCGTTCACGACCTCCGCCGACCGGCGCACGACACGCGGTACCCAACGCTCGCTGCCGCGCAGTGCCACTTGGTCTTCCCGATCGCTGCTGAGCATCTCGTGCAGCAATGCCTGAATCTCTTCGCCCTCACCCGGCGCGCCGAGATCCACGCGCGTGCAGCGCAATTCGGGATGCTCGGTGCCGATGACACCGGCCAGACCCCAGAGCGGAGCGTGTGCGATCGACAGCGGCTCGAGTGAATCACCTACCGGCTGCGTACCGACGGTGACGACCCACAACCGCGGCGCCGGCGCCTGACTCACGTCGGCGAGCGCGTGCACCAGATGTAGTGCCGAGTCACATCCACGCCTGCGCGCTCCCTGCACCATAGCGAGAGTCGCGTCTTCCGGCGACCAGCGTTCCGCTGCCCAGAGATGGACGATGCCATCGCAAGAGGCGCCACCGTCCTCGGCGGCAATCTGCGCAAGCAGTTGGCGATAGTCCTCCGGCCGCGCCGGGTTGATTCGGTATTGTGCCGCCGTCACTCTCTCGTACGAGTCGCCGGCGAGAACGATCACGCAATCGTCGCCTGCGGCCTCGAGACGCCGGCATAGCGCGGGTCCGACTTCGTCATCCGACAGCAGTAGCCATCGCCGCGCGCTCCGCGCGTCAACCGCCGGCCGGCGTGCCTTGCGCTGCCACTGGGTCTCGTAGATCCACTCGCCCAGTTGCTTCTCCGTAATGGCCGCTGCATCGTGTCCGACGCGCTGCAGCGTGAACCCGAGCGCCTCGGCGACCACATGCCCTTCGGCATCGATCACGCGGACGTCGCCTTCGATGGTGCCCGACTGCCCGTCCACTCCCGAGCGCAGGACCGCATGGCTCCATAGATCGGTGCCAGGACGCGCGTGCACGCGCAGGGTGTCCAGGCCAACCGGAAGGAAGACACTGCCCTCCGACTGACCGGCATCCTCTCGCGGCAGCGCGGCGGCCAGTGCCTGGAACGCCGCGTCCAGGAACGCTGGATGGACCTGGTAGGCGCCGGCTTCGTTCTCGACCGCCGTCGTGAGGCGCAACTGACCGATCGCCTCACCGTCGCGCCGCCAGAGCTGTGCAAGGCCCTGGAAGCTCGCGCCGTACTCCAGACCACGCTCGTGGGTCTCGCGGTAGAAGTCCGGCGCCGAGACGAGCGCCGGACAGCGCCGGCGAATCTCGTCGACCGTGTCGCCGTCGGGTGCGGTGATGCTCCCGTTCGTGGCAATCGCGATCGTGCCGGTCACGTGCAGCGTCGACGCCGACGGATCCTGCGCCTCGCCCGGCTGCACCGTGAAGAACTTCACCGATGCCTCGCCGGGCGTCACGAGCGAAAGGGTGAGCTGAATCGTCTTCGGCTGATCGTCGGCGAGGAAGAGCGCCCTCTGGAACTTCAGATGCCGCACTGTGTGACGGCCGGCGCCAAACACCTCCGTTGCCGCGGCCAACGCCATTTCAGCGAAGCCCGCGGCCGGCATCACCGTCGCCCCCTGCACGCGGTGATCGCTCAGGTACGGAAACGCGCGGGCGCTCAGATCGGTCTCCCAGAAATGTGTGCCCTGATCCGCCGCCGACCTGATGTACCTGGCGAGCAGCGGGTGCCCGCCCTTGCGGGCAGGCGGTGCCACCGACGCTTGACCGCTGTCTTCGACCCAGAATCGTTCGCGCTGCCAGGCGTAGGCCGGCAGCGGCACCACGTGTCCGCCCGTCGGATACAGCCGCGCCCAGTCGTTTCCGAAACCTGCGGCGTACAACGCACCAAACGCCTCCAGCAATACGCTGCGGTCGTCTTCGTCGCGTCGCATCGATGACAGCACGATGCCGGAGCGCTGGCTCTGCCGCAGACACTCTGACATCGACATTGTCAACGTCGGGTGCGCGCTCAGTTCGAGCAGGACGTCACAGCCATCGGCGATGAGCCCATCGATCGCCTGTGCGAAAGCTACCGGGCGACAAAGGTTTTCGACCCAATAGGCAGCGTCACATTCCGGTCCGTCGATCGAGGTGGCCCGGCCCGACGTCGACATCATCGGGATCGAGCTCGGCCGCGCATCGATAGTGCCGAGCGACTCCAACAGCTCGTCTCGCAGCGGCTCCATCTGAGGACTGTGCGAGGCGTAGTCGACCTTGACGAACTGAAAGAAAACGTCGCGGCGCTCGGCCAGCGCACTGAGCTCGACCAACGCGTCCGCCTCGCCGGAGATCAGGGTCGTCGTCGGCCCATTACATGCGGCCACCGCCACGCGGTCGGCATAACCGGTGAGCATCGCCTCGGTCGCCTCGAGCGGCAGGCTCACGGCCGCCATCCGCCCATGCCCGGACGCACGTCGCCTGACTATCTGGCTACGGCGGCAGATGATGCGGGCCGCGTCGTCTAAGCCGATGATGCCGGCGACATAAGCAGCCGCGACCTCGCCCATGCTGTGTCCCACGACCGCGTCGGGCTCGACGCCCCATGCCCGCCACTGCGCGGCCAGGGCGACCTGCACCGCAAAGAGAACCGGCTGCACGACGTCGAGTTCCTCGAGGCGCGAGGCTGCCGCATCGGCGCGAATCTCATCGAGCAGCGACCAGTCCGCGTATCGGCTCAACGCTTCTGCGCAGCTCTCGATGGTCGTGCGGAACACCGGCTCCTGATCCATCAATCGGCGCGCCATACCGAGCCACTGCGACCCCTGGCCTGGGAATACGAACGCGATCTTCCGCTTCGTGTCCGGCAGTTTGCGCCCGGAGGCGACACCGCGCCTGGCTTCGCCGGCGAGATGGGCGTCCAGCTGCTCACCGATCTCCGACAGTGAGCGCCCGAGCACTGAGAGGCGATGATCGTGATGCGTCCGGCGCACGCTGGCGGTGTAGCAGATGTCGCCCAGATCGCCCTGGCCGTCGCGCGCAAAGTCACGATATGCGCGCGCCATCGCCTCGAGCGCCGCGGCGCTGTGCGCGGAGATCGGCAGCATGTGCGCGACGTCGGCGGCGGGTGCCTTCTGGCGATGACCGTTTGTGGACTCGAACAAGTCGGTCACGACGATGTGCGAGTTCGTGCCGGAGATACCGAACGAGCTCACGCCGGCCACTGCCGGTGTCGCCTCGGCCGGCCACGGCGTCATTTCACGCTGCACGGTGAGCGGCAGCTCGGTCCAGGGGATGGCCGGGTTCGGCTGGTCGAAGTGCAGGCTGGCGGGAATCGCGCGATGCTTGAGCGCCAGCGCCACCTTGATGAGACCGGCAATGCCGGCCGCACCCTCGGCGTGACCGATGTTCGTCTTCACCGAGCCGATACGGCAGGGCTGATCTGTCGCCCGATCGGTGTTGAGCACGGTGCCGAGCGCCATCGCTTCGATCGGATCGCCGACGCTCGTTCCGGTGCCGTGGGCCTCGACATACTGCACCTGTCCCGGAGAGATGCCGCTGTTCTTGTAGGCCGCGCGCAGCACGGCTTCCTGCCCGGCGCGGCTCGGCGTCATCAGCAGGCCGCCGCTGCGGCCGTCGTTGTTGACGGCACTGCCACGGATCACGGCATAGATCGGGTCATGATCGGCCAAGGCATCGGCGAGGCGCTTCAACACGACGATGCCTACGCCGTCGCTGCGCACGAAACCGTCGCCCCGCGCGTCGAAGGCCTTGCACCGGCCGTCGCGTGCCAGCATCTGCGCCTGAGAGAACCCGATGCTCGGGTCGGGGTCGAGCACCAGGTTGGCTCCGCCTGCGAGCGCGAGCACGGATTCGCCGCTCTGCAGGCTCTGACAAGCCAGGTGCACCGCCACCAGCGACGTGGAACAGGCGGTGTCGACGACCACGCTCGGTCCCTCGAACCCGAGCGCATACGACAGCCGACCGGACAGGAGGCTTCGCGCGTTGCCGGCGGCGAAGTAGATATCGATCAGCGACAGGTCGCTGGCGGTGTTCAGGTAATCGTTGGTGCACATGCCGGCGAACACGCCCACCTGCTGGCCGAGAAGCTGCTCCGGGACCTGTCCGGCGTCCTCGAGTGCTTCCCACGCGACCTCGAGCAACAGGCGATGCTGCGGATCCATGCCCGCGGCCTCGCGCGGGGAAATGCCGAAGAAGTACGGATCGAACTGATCGATCTGATCGAGGAATCCGCCCCATCGGCTGTAGATCTTGCCGGGGGTACCAGGGCGCGCGTCGTAGAAGGCGTCAACGTCGAACCGATTCGCCGGAATCTCCTTGATGGCGTCGCCGCCCTTGGTCAACAGACCCCAGAACGCTTCCGGCCCGGCGGCCTCCGGGAAACGACAGCCGATACCAGTGATAGCGATCGGAGCGTGCGTCATTACGTTCTCCCCCTGAGCAGTGCCTGTGACTATTGGTGCGCTCGTGATCGGCAGCGCGTTACCGTTGATCGACGGGCGCGCGATCAAACGCGTTCGCGCTGTTTTTCCATGCCGACAGCCACCCCGTAAACCGGCCGCTGTCGCGCTCGCCGTCGTGCCATGCCGCGTGCACGACGCCGTCGTCTGCCACCAGCAGCACCACGTCGAGACCCTTGGAGCGGCGCAGCGTGTCGATGGCCTGGGCCGGGGTCTGAGCGATCGGGCCCGCGACGTTGAAGGACGTGTTGACGGACATTTCCACGCCGATGCGAAGACCGAGCGCCTTCAGGTAGGCGTAGGTGAGGGGATCGTCCTCATCGCGCACAATCTGGATCCGGCCGGTGCCGTCGGCGTGAATCACCGCCGGAACCTTCTCGCGGGCACCCGGTTTCGCGTGCGCCGTCAAAACCATGTAGTTGTATGCGTTGTAATCGGCGTCGGATGCGCCCGGATGCAGCTCGAAAAATTCATGCGCCGCCTCCAGCGTCGCCATCGGCGCCAACGGGCGGATCGCCTCGCGGAATTTGACGCGTTCGTTGAGCCGCTCACGCGTCTCGGGATCGCAAGGGTTGGCGAAAATCGAGCGATGGCCGAGCGCGCGTGGTCCAGTCTCGGCCGGCCCCTGATACAGCGCTATGACGGCGTCCTGCGCCACCATGAAAGCCATCATGTCGGCGACGGCGTCGCGGCCCTGGAGCGTCGAGATGTCGCCGATCCGGCTCGAGGCAACATCGTCAGCCTTGAGCGCCGCCGCGATGTCATCAGATGACGGGGCGGTGCCGCAGTAAAACGCATGTGTCATCGCCGCGCCGCGCGGCGCACCGGCGAAATGGGCGAACAGCCAGGCGGCGCCAATGGTGACGCCGGGGTCGCCGGGAGTCGGCGGCACCCACAGATGCAAGCGGGCTTTGCGCTGCTGCGCCTTCGCGAACCACGCCTCGTCGAAATGTTCGAGCAGCCGCATGTTGCCGACGGCGTTGAGCGCCACGCCGCCGGTCAGAACCACCCGGTTGGCGCCGGTCTCGCGCAGCAAATGATCGACGATATGGATCAAGGCGTCCTCGAACACCAGTTGCGTCGCGGCCGCCTTGTCGAGGCGGTCCTTGGTGTCGGGCCGATGGTTGATGTCCTCGACGCGCAACATCGCGTCGGGGTTCCAGATCTGTTCGCCCGTCAGCGGCTCGCCGAGGATCTTGATGAGCGGGGCCTTGTAGGGATCGTCAAGGGCTTGGCAATGCCAGTTGGCCATCGTGCGGTTGAGCTTGATCTCGCCGCCGTCGCCGAAATGCAGGACGTCTTTCAGTCCCCGGTAGTACGGGTTGCTCGCACGATCCATATCTCCCCAGGCCGCGGCGCCCATGTATCGCCCCTCGCTGGAGAGGATGTTCCAGCCGCCCTGGGTTGCGGAGATCACGCCGTAGAAGGCGCCGAGCGAGTCGGACACGCTTGAATTGCAATACAATTGACGCATCGAGCCATGCTCAGCGACGTACAGCGAGACCGATCCACGGTCGCCGGTGCCGTCGAGCACCGCAATCGCGACCGGCTCCCTGTCGTCGGCGAAGGGCGAGGCCGCGAACGAAAACCAAGCGTGATTGTCATGGTGCGGCATGGAGATCAGCGGCACCGGCTTTTGCAATCCCAATTGTCTGCCGAGAATTCGTGGTGTGCGCCATATCTGGACCAAGCGGCGCTTGTGGATGCCGGCAAAATTGGATACACCGAGCAATCTGAAACTGGCCGGCGCTTCTTCGATGACCGTACGCGTCAGCGTGGCGAAAAACGTCGGATAATCCCAGGTCGTGACGAAAGCGGCGATGTCGCCGACGTCGCGCCCCATGCTGCGCAGCGTGGCGACCATCGCGTCGAGGGATTGGCGCGGATATTCGGTGCTGTGTTTGTCTCCCGAAAAGCGTTCTTCTTCGTTGTTGACGACGATGCGCGGACCGTTCGCCTGCGTCACCTCGATGAGCGCCACGCCGGTGTTGTGGGTTCCGGGCGCGGCGAGGCCCGCGAGATAGACCGTCTCGCCACGGTTCAGTTTCTCCTGGATCGATGCGATCCGCTGAGTGGCGAAGTCCGAGCCGAGAGCGTGAAAACCCGTGCGCGCCATGGCTCGGGTGGCAAGCCAGCGTACGAAACGGAAACTGGCGGCGCCAAGTTTTGGACGGCGTGGACCGATTCGCATGTCTGGGCGGGTCAATTCGTTTCCAAGGCCAGCAGCATGCGGGATTTCCCGAGCGATCCTCTCGCTGTCGGCGACTTTCACGTCGCCGTCGGTCTTGGCGACGACGACTGATCGAGGCTGGCCGCGTTGGCTAGCGAGCGGTCCTGATCGTTGACCGTCACGCTCAAGTCTCGCGCGACGTAAGGGGGGAGAATGACCTTGATCTCGCCGGTGCGCTTGAACCAGAGGAATCCAGAACCGCTGTCGCTGAGCGTGATTCGGCTACCGGCGTTCTCTTTGGCGATCGCCAGCGATCGCATGTTGGCCGGCAGCGCCTGCGTCTCGGTGACGACGCGAACGCTGCCCAGCCCGGCCGCCATCACGGGAGCTGGCGTCGGGGCACCACCTGCAGAAACGCCGTTCCTGCTCCCGGCCATTAACGTTCTTGTGATTCGAGGTGTGCGGCGGCGCGTTTGAGCACCAGCACCACGTCGGCTTGGGTGGTACGCGCGTCGTCGTTGAAGGCGGGCAAGCTCGGCCAGCCCGGCATCGCCGCGCGATTCGCCAGATCCAGCAACAAATGCTCCAGCAAATCGATCTGCTGCTCTTGTGCCGCGTTGGGCTGCCCGAAGAGCCAGCAGCCGGCCGCAGCGCGCAGCGCTCCCTGCGGGCAGAAGCTGCACGGCTTCGCCCCGGCTTCGGTGTGCGCCCGGTAGCCTCCCGCACCGACGTGCTCGGTGCGCAACCGCACCCATTCGCCCGGGGCGTCGACGGCGGGCAGGACCTCGTAACCGTCGGCGTCGCGGCAGTAGGTGCCCTGGGTCCATCCGTTCTCGAGCTCGATGAGCGCCAAGGCGCCCTCGATGATTTCTTGGTCAGTCTTCATATTCATGAGTTGCATTCCTTTCGACTAGGACTCGAGGTAGCGAAGAACGGCGAGGACACGGCGGTTTTCGGTGTCGTCTTGGACCAGGGCCAATTTCGCGAAGATGGAAGCGATATGTTTCTCGGCCGAACCGGTCGACATGAACAGGGTTGAGGCGATCGCCGAGTTGGTCCTGCCTTCGGCCATCAGCTGCAGCACCTCGGTTTCGCGGGGGGTGAGCTGATCGAGCGAGCTTCGACGATGCGATCGCGCGAGGATCTGGGACACGACCTCGGGGTCGAGCATGGTCCCGCCGCCGCCGACGACCGCAATTGCCTCCAGGAACGCCGGCACATCGGCGACGCGGTCCTTGAGCAGGTAGCCGAAGCCGCGGGTGTCTGAGGTGATCAGGTCGGACGCGTAGCGCTCTTCGACGTAGTGCGAGAGCACCAGGACAGGCGAGTCTGGATTCTGGCTGCGCAGCAGTGCGGCGCAGCGGATTCCCTCATCTGTGAAGGTCGGCGGCATTCTGACATCGACGATGACGAGGTCAGGTCGGGTCTCCTTGACCAGCTGCAGCAGGTTTGAGGCGTCCGGCACGCTGCCCACCACATCGTGGCCGGCATCGGTCAGGATGCGTTCGATGCCCGCCCGCAGCAGTGCCGAGTCCTCGGCGATCACTATTCGCATGGCAGAACCGCGGTGACAGTCGTGGACCCGGTGAAGAGACTTGAAACTGTGAACGTGCCGCGGGCGGCGCGCACTCGCTCGGCGAGACCACGCAGGCCGGTTGCGTTTTCGGCGTCGGTGATCTCCGCTCCGCCGCGGCCGTCGTCCCAGACCGAGACGTGAAGCATGTTTTCGGCCTGGTCGAGGCGCACCGTGACGACAGCCCGTGACGCCTGTGCGTGCTTGGCGACGTTGGTGAGTGCCTCGGCCACGACGAAATACGCAACCGATTCGGTCTCCTCAGCGATCCGCCGGGGCAGGTCGATGTTCAACAGCGTCGGCACGGCGGCACGCTGCACCACCGATGAGAGTGCGGCATCCAACCCCCGGTCGGACAGGATCGACGGCGCGATACCGCGAACCACGTTGCGCAGTTCGACCAGAGCGGATTTGGCGTCTTCATGGGCCTCTGCGATCAGCGTCTTGGCGGCGGCCGGGTCGTTGTCGAGTTTCGTTTGGGCGAGGCCGATCGTCATCGCCAGCGATACGAGCCGCGGCTGCACGCTGTCGTGCAGGTCGCGTTCGATGCGGTGCCGCTCGGCTTGCGCCGAAGTCACTGCGCCCAACCTGGCGTCGGCGAGAACGTCCATCTCGTGTTTCAGCATCGCGGTCTGCGACGGCGGGAGCAGCCAGCCGTCGATCTTGGCGTCGAGAACAGGCGCGAACACCACGATCGCGACGGCGACGGCGAACGAGATCACTGCCAGCGGCCATGCCAGCATGGGCGGAATGAGAGTCACTCCGGCATCGGGGCCGCTGCGGCTGATGGAGATCGCCCCGGCCGGTGCCAGGAATGCGAATGCGAGCAGAGCCAACGCGAGACCGCCGGCTGCCATGTCGTAGGCCAGCCGAGCGAAATGATGGGTGCAGCCCTTCCAGAACCGGGTGCTGTTGAGGTCCAGCCATGTCTGGTGAAGCCAGCGCCCAAAGCCGGTGTGGTCGGATATCTTGCGGGGCGGTACCGCCAGACCCATGCCGAAAACGGCCTCGCTACGCACACGCTCGAGCCACTCCACCCCGCGCATCAGATATACGAACACGACGATGGCGGTCGCAGTCCCGATCACCGTTGGGAGCGCGGAGATTCCGAAGATCACGAGCATGAACGGCACCCACAGCCAAACCACGCCGATCGCCGCGCCGGCGATCATCGACGCACTGGGCGCGAAGCCTATGCGCCGGAGCGTTGGCGAGGGGGAAGTTTCAGCCGTGATCGGCTCAGCTGTTTGATCCGCGATTGAGACCATACCCCGAAGGTACGGACCGCCGCGGCCAGGCAACACTGCGTTTACCGGACGAGTCCAGGGGGGTTAACCCCCGGGCGCGGACTCCGCGAACTCCTTCTTCCGCACCCGTCGTTTCAACTTCATTGCCTGGCGCTCGACCACAAACCACGAGGCAGCAGCCAATGGCACCGTGCACACCGTGGCCACCACGAAGAACAGTCTGGGGTCCAGCCAAATCAACCCGGCCGCCGCGAGGATCTGCTGCACCGGCCAGGCGTAAATGTACATGCCATACGACAGGTCGTTTCGCAGCCGGGGCCGCTTCAACAGGGCGCCGGACACGATCACTGCGTAAGCCAACGGCAACGCGGCGAACACCCGGTAGTTGGGCAGCAATCCCAACGCAACGACCAGGCCCGCGCACACCGCCACCAGCCACCAGCGAGCCGGAATCCGGTCCCTGAACTGGTACACCAGCGCCCCCGCCGAGAACACGACGATGAAGCGCAACACCATCTGGGGAATGGTCTCGACCGTCATCACTGGATACCCGACTACTGCTGATGCCGCGACAGCCAAGACGAACACGATCGGGATCGTCCACTTCCGTCGCAAAAGCCCCATCACCCCCAGCACCGCGACTCCGATGTAGCACAGCAGTTCGAAGATCAACGTCCACAGCGGTCCGTCCCACACCCCCGGCCACGGCACTCCCTTCGGCGTGCCGTCAATGCCCGTGTAGAAGATGTTGAGCACTGCATTGTTGAGCACGTAGGTGATCTGCGATGACAGCCGCAGCGACCCGCCGGAGAGGGCCGCCCCGATCGGCGCCAGCACGAAGGCGACGATGAGCAGGCACACCCACAGGCCCGGAAAGATTCGCAACAACCGCGCCGCTGCGTACTCCCGCAACCGCGGATTGTTCATCCATGACCCCGTGATCAGGAACCCTGACACGACGAAAAACCCGTCTACCCATACCTGCGTGAGCAGGCCTGTGAAGGGCGTCGCGAATTCTCGACCGGTCAACGGCCAGGAATGCTGAAGGATGACGCCTGCGGCTAGGACGAGCCGCCAGGCATTCAGTGCGTTCTGGCGCGGATCGAAGACCTCACTGAGCGCACCCCGCATGCGCCAGGAGTGTAGTCCCGACCCCCGAGGTTTGCCATAAAAGTTGGCGGGGGTTAACCCCCCGGGCACGCGCCGCGCGAGTTTGCTGGCCGTAGTTTTACTGGCCGTAGTACGGTCGCACCGTGGTGAATTTGGCCTTCGTCGACCGTGGCCGCGGAGAGCCGGTGCTGTTCATTGCGGGCCAGGGCGGTGTTGGACGCACCTGGGATCTCCACCAGGTGCCTGCATTTCGCGCAGCTGGTTACCGCGTCATCACGTTCGACAACAGGGGAGTCGGCGCATCCGCGAACGCAGACGGCTTCACAACTGCAACGATGGTGGCCGACACGGCGGAATTGATCGAGAAGCTCGACGCTGCTCCCGCCCGACTCGTGGGTACTTCGATGGGGTCGTACATCGCACAAGAATTGATGCTGGCTCGGCCTGACCTGGTGAGCCAGGCCGCATTGATTGCCACACGTGGACGCCACGACCGCGCGCGCGAGTTTTTTCGCGCTGCCGAACGAGATTTCGCCGATGCCGACGTCCAACTACCACCCAGTTACGAAGCGAAAATGCGCTTGCTTGAAGGGTTTTCACCAAAGACCTTGAACGATGACGGTGCGGTTCAGGACTGGATCGACACTTTCATGATGTGGCCCATGAAGCCTAGTGCTGGAATTCGCGCCCAGCATGACGTTGCGCCGGTAAAAGACCGGCTGCCCGCCTATACGGCGATCACCACACCCGTGTTGGTGATCGGATTCGCCGATGACCTGGTGATGCCCCCGCACCTGGGAGCCGAGGTGGCAGACGCCCTTCCGAATGGGCGCTACCTGGAGATCGCCGACACCGGCCATCTGGGGTTTCTCGAACGGCCGCAGGCGGTGAACGCGGCGGTCCTTGAGTTCTTCGCTCATGGGCCCAAGTACGAGCTGTAGGCCGGATCGAAACCCCAACGCGCACAACTCAATCGCTCTCCGGCAACCTGAGGAAAACTAGTGAAACCGGATTTACGTAGGGTGACGCCTCACAGCCTAGGTGCGGCGCTTGCGCTCAGTAGTTGACGCAGCTGGTCATCATCTGTGTGAACACCGGAATGGCCTGGTCGATCCCCGGGTTGTTCTTGATCTGGTTGAGTAGTGACACGCGCTCATCCTTCGAGGAACTCAGGAACATTCGGACGAACTGCTGGTTCGGCGGCGATTGGGCGAGATACCGAGCAGCTGTCGGATTCTCCGCGTTAACCGCAGCGATCGCCTGATCGTATGTGCACGGTGAGTTGACCATCGCATCAGTGTTCGGCTGGGCGGACGCAACCCCCGCTCCGGCGGTCAACGACAATGCCAGACCTCCAACCGCAACAGCCACTTTGGTTAACGACAATCTCATCATGTGTGGAAGTCCTCCCTGTAAGCCGATTTCTAACAAACTCTAGTTGCTCTGCTCAAAACTGCGCCGAAATTCCAACACCGGTCCGACTACCATCATCTCGGCATGGTCAAACCTTGCGCCGATGCGCACTATCCGTATCGGCCGGAGTTTCCGCCGTGTTACATCCGCATCCCTCGGTTTGTCATGATTCTGTAATTTTGTCCGGTGAGCAGGGCGAGCGTGTTTCGGATTGGCGGCCGCGGTACCGCCGGTGCCAGGTTGCGAATGTTGTTCGTTACCAGGTCTGAAGGTGTTCTATACCTGTGCGTGCGGTGAAAGGTAAGCTTCACCGCTGCTCAGTGGTAACGCACTGACAAAATTTGCGGGGGCGTGCAGAATATCCGTGCGGTGCCTCTAGGCACGCGATGTGCGTTGCGATCCTATATCACGTTGGGAACGAGCCGATATGGAGGCCGCGGGCATGATTTACTCTTCGAGATCGGTTGACGCTTCGCCATGGTGTCCGCGTTTGCGGCGACGTCGCGGCTATCTGGCTACGTCACCGCTTTCGGGGGCGGCCGTGTGGCGCGACGCGGCCGATGTGTAGTTGTATGGGCGCCGGCACGGCGCCGGGCGTGGAGCTAGCTGGAGGGGATCTGTGATTCTCAGGGTTCTGAAGCGGATGTGGATTCCGCTCGTCGTCCTGGCGGTCGCCGGTGCCGGAGCATTTACTGTGTCGCGACTGCACGGCATGTTCGGATCCGACGACCGTCCTGCGTATTCGGACACCCAACTCGAGGACACCACGCCGTACAACCCCAAGCACATGACATACGAGGTCTTCGGACCGCCAGGGACCGTGGCCAGCATCAGCTATTTCGACGCCAATTCCGTCCCGACATTCATCGAAAATGCGACCCTGCCCTGGTCGCTGGACTTTCCCCTCACTGACGCGACGGCCATGGGAAGCGTAATGGCGCAAGGCGATAGCGACAGCATTGGCTGTCGCATCCTTGTGGACAAAGAGGTTAAAACTGAGGAGACCAAAGAGCAGTTCAGAGCCTTTACCTCTTGCCGTCTGACGGCCGCATGACCAACAAGCACACGGTCGAAGAACGCACCGGGCAGCCGTTTGCCGCGCGGTGGATCCATCGATTGTCGCTCCCGATCATCGTGCTGTGGGTGGCGCTCACCGTCATTCTGACTCTCTTCGTCCCTTCCCTGGAGCAGGTCGAGAGAGAGCATTCGGTGCCGCTCATTGCCGCAGACGCGCCCTCCACCAAGGCCGCAGCGCGGATGGGTGAGGCATTCGCGGAGTCAAGTACCGGCACGTTGGCAGTGCTCATTTTGGAGGGTCAGCAACCTCTTGGCGATGATAGTCACGACTACTACGCCGAACTTATTCGCAAGATGGAAGCCGATCCGGCGCATGTGAAGCACGTCGAGGATTTTTGGGGCGATCCACTCACCGCCGGCGCTGCTCAAAGCACCGACGGAAAAGCAGTCTACGTGCAAGTATCCCTCGTCGGCGCCACAGGCTCGGCTGAGGGGAACGCTTCGGTGCGGGCCCTCCAAAGCATCGTCGACAGCACACCCGCTCCCCCCGGTGTAACGGCGTTTGTCACCGGACCTGCGGCGATCGTTGCGGATATGGCCGCGAGTGGGAACAGAACAATCATCCTGATCACGGTGGTCACTTTCGCAGTGATCTTCTTTATGTTGCTGCTAGTCTTTCGTTCCTTTATCACCACGATCGTAATTTTGCTGACCGTCCTGATAGAATTGCAGGTCGCCCGGGGAATTGTGGCGTTTCTCGGTATTCACGGAATCGTCGGACTCACCACCTTCGTCGTTAATCTCTTGGTGTCTGTAGGTATCGCGGCTGGAACTGATTACGGGATATTCTTCATTGGGCGGTATCAAGAGGCTCGCCAAGCCGGCGAGGACCGTGAAAAGGCTTACTACACCACCTACCGAGGCGTCGCCAAGGTCGTTCTGGCGTCCGGCGTCACGATCGCAGGGGCCATCGCATGTCTCAGCTTTACCCGATTGCCTTTCTTTCAGCCTTTGGGCATCCCAGGCGCAATAGGGATATTGGTCGCTGTCGCAGTTGCCCTTACGCTGGTTCCCGCAATTATGGCCGCTGGCAGCCGTTTCGGTATGTTCGACCCGAAGCGACGACGGATTAAATCCCACGGCTGGCAGCGCGTAGGAACGGCCACCGTCAGGTGGCCTGCGCCCATACTTGCGGCGACACTGGCGATTTCACTTATCGGTCTATTGACCTTGCCCGGCTACAATCCGAGCTATAACGACCAAAAGTATATCCCAGGCGACATTCCCGCCAATGAGGGCTACTCGGCCGCAGCGCGTCATTTCCCGGAATCGAAATTGGCGGTGCCCGATCTGTTGGTCGTCCAGGCCGATCATGACATGCGTAATCCTACCGATATGCTGATCTTGAACAAGCTGGCCAAGGCGGTGTTCGCCGTTCCAGGCATTGCCACCGTACAGTCCGTAACCCGCCCCGAGGGAACCCAGATCGACCGGACGACCCTTCCTTTTATGATCAGTGTTGCCAACGCTAGCCAGCTGCTAAACATGCCATTCCAGAGACAACGCATGGATGACATGCTCGTGCAGGCCAATCAAATGGGCGAAACGATCACCATCATGCAGCGTATGTATGGATTGATGCAGCAGATGGTAGCCACGACCCACAGCATGGTCGAGGTCACACACGAGCTGCAGGATGTCACGGAGGACTTAAGGGATTCTATCTCCAATTTCGACGATTTCTTTCGGCCGATACGCAATTATTTCCACTGGGAACCGCACTGCTTCAATATTCCCCTCTGCTGGGCATTTCGGCAGATTTTTGTTGCGCTCGACGGCGTCGATCAGGTTACCGTTAAAATGGATGCGTTAGTTAAGAATCTGGATCAATTGGACCTGCTTTTGCCGCAGATTCTTGTCCAATTCCCGCAGATGATCGCAATCATGGGAAATATGCAGACGATGATGTACACCATGCATAGCACCATGTCCGGCACCATTGGTGCGTTTGAGGAAGGGCAAGAGAACGCCACGGCCATGGCCAAGGCGTTCAACGCCTCCAATAACGACGACTCCTTTTACCTGCCACCGGAGATATTTGACAACGCGGACTTCAAGCGTGTCATGGATATCTTTCTGTCAGCGGACGGGAAGTCTGCGCGTATGCTGATTTCGCAGAAGGGTGATCCCGCGACGCCTGAGGGTATGGAGAAGGTTGAACCCATAAAGGTTGCGGCCGAGGAGGCACTCAAGGGCACGCCTCTGGAGAACAGTAATATCTACCTTGCCGGCACTGCGGCGACGGTAAAAGACCTCGTGGACGGATCCAGATACGATCTCTTGATTGCGGGCATAGCCGCACTTTGCCTAATCTTTATTATCATGCTGATCATGACGCGAAGTTTCATTGCCGCCCTGGTTATCGTCGGCACGGTGGTGATTTCGTTGGGCGCGTCGTTCGGATTGTCCATCCTCGTCTGGCAACATCTTCTCGGCATCCAAATACACTGGGTTGTGGTGGCAATGTCAGTGATTGTCCTTCTGGCAGTCGGATCTGATTACAACTTGATGTTGGTATCGCGAATGAAAGAGGAAATTGGCGCGGGCCTGAACACGGGAATTATTCGGGCAATGGGCGGTACCGGCAGAGTCGTAACTGCTGCTGGTCTGGTATTCGCAGCCACCATGGCCTCAATGCTCGTAAGCGACCTGCTGACCCTTGGTCAGGTGGGCACTACTATCGCGTTCGGTCTATTGTTCGACACAATGGTCGTGCGCGCGTTCATGACCCCCTCGGTCGCCGCGCTGCTGGGACGCTGGTTCTGGTGGCCGCAACGAGTTCGTCCGCGCCCCGCCAGCAGATTACTTCGGTCTGTGGGGCCGCGCCCTCTGGTACGTTCCTTATTGCTGAGGGACTAGCGAAGGCCTAATGAGCGACGAACCCCCTCGGCGGCAGCCTTTCATCGCGCGGACCACGCGCAGATTTTCGCTCTTCATCATCCTGGCATGGGTGGTGCTGATTCTCGCCCTGACTCTGGCAGCCGTTAGTGGAAGCTGGGCATCGGCAATCCCAGCGCTGGAGAAGGTCGGGCGAGAGCATTCCGTTTCCGTGATGCCCGAGGATGCGCCGTCGGTCCAGGGTATGACACGCATGGGGCAGGTCTTCAAAGAATCCAATTCGGACAGTTCCGCGATGGTCGTGCTGGAGGGTGAACAGCCGCTCGGTGATGATGCGCATCGGTATTACGCCGGATTGGTTCGTGAGTTGCGAAACGATCCGGAGCATGTGGAGCATGTGCAGGATTTATGGGGTGACCGGCTCACGGCCTCGAGCGTGGAAAGCCCGGATCGCAGGGCCACATATGTTCAATTGAATCTGGTCGGCGACCAAGGGACAGCTTTGGGGGAAGAGTCGGTGACCGCGGTCCGCGAGATCGTGAATCGGACGTCACCACCGCCCGGCGTCGATGTCTATGTTACCGGTGCCGCGCCATTAGCTTCAGATATGCAACGCAGCGGTGATGATTCGATTCTGAAGATCACTGCGGTAACCGTGGTGATCATCTTCGCCATGTTGCTCTTTGTTTATCGTTCGATCGTCACAGTGATTCTGCTGTTGCTCATGGTTTTCGTGGAATTAGCGGGAGCCCGCGCAGTCGTTGCATTCCTCGGCCACAACGAAGCTTTTGTTCTCTCGACGTTCGCCGTCAATATGCTGGTTTTCCTCGCCATCGCGGCAGGAACCGATTACGGGATCTTCTTCTTCGGTCGATATCAGGAGGCGCGCCAGGTTGGCGAGGACCCTGAAACGGCTTACCACACCATGTATCGGAGTATTACTCCCGTCGTTTTGGCATCCGGTTTGACGATCGCGGGGGCGCTCTTCTGTCTGAGCTTTACTCGCTTGCCCTACTTCCAGACCATGGGCATTCCATGCGCAATCGGCATGCTGGTAGCGGTAGCGGTTGCAGTGACGGTGGTTCCGGCCGGCGTGGCCCTGGCCAGCCGATTCGGATTATTGGACCCCAAGCGCAAGTTGGCGGTTCGTAGATGGCGGGGAATTGGCACGGCGTTGGTCCGTTGGCCTGCGCCCATCCTGGCTGCCTCATTGGCGCTTGCGATGCTCGGTCTTCTGACGCTGCCTGGCTACAAAACAAGCTTTAACGATCGCGAGTATATCCCCGGAGATATCCCAGCAAATCAGGGTTTTACCGCCGCTGAACGTCATTTCTCGCAAGCGCGCCTGATGCCAGATATTCTGCTGATTGAGTCCGATCGAGATATGCGCAACCCGGCAGATTTTTTGGTACTCAACAGAATAGCCAAGGCAGTTTTCAGGGTTCCCGGGATTTCTCGTGTTCAGGGCATCACACGGCCCGAGGGAACTCCGATGGGTAATACGTCGATACCGTTTATGCTCAGCTTGCAAAATGCTAGCCAGTCACAAGTTATGAAGTACCAGAGCGACCGTATGGATGACCTGTTGACGCAGGCCGAAGACATGGCGAAGATGATTACATTATTGGAAGTGCAGCATGCTTTGATGGTGCGAATGAACGAAATTACGCATAATTCGGTGGTACAGACACATGAGCTGAAGTTGGTTCTGGATGAGCTGCGGGATAGTATGGCCGATTTCGATGATTTCATTCGGCCTCTTCGAAATTACTTGTACTGGGAACCGCACTGTTTCAATATTCCTCTTTGCTGGGCGATCAGAGGGATATTCGACACGCTCGACGGTATTGATACAATTAGCGGCAAAATGGATGAACTTCTTGTCCATCTAGATAGAATGGATGTGCTCCTGCCGCAGATTGCCGCCGAGCTCCCGAAGACCATCGCCATCATGAAGATCCAGCGGACCATGACCCTCACCATGCACTCCACGATGACCGGCTTTTTTGATTCGATGGATTTCTCGAATGAGTACCTTTCCGTAATGGGATCGGCGTATGACGAAAGCAACAACGACGATTCCTTTTTCCTGCCACCGGAAGTCTTTGAAAACGAGGACTTCAAGAAGGCGATGGACTCTTTTCTGTCTCCCGACGGGAAAGCGGCTCGATTCATCATCTCGCATCGGGGCGCTCCCGCGACGCCAGAGGGCATTGCCCGGGTCGAGCAGATAAGGACGGTGGCCGAGGAGGCATTGAAAGGCACACCTCTCGAACACTCCAGCGTCTATATGGCTGGTGCAGCGTCGACCGCCAAGGACTGGAAAGACGGTTCCACGAACGATCTATGGCTCGCGGGTGTCGCTGCGATCTGTCTCGTTTTCATCATCATGCTGATCATCACGCGGAGCTTCATTGCCGCCCTAGTTATCGTCGGCACGGTGGTGCTCTCGCTGGGTGCGTCGTTTGGGGTTTCCGTGCTGGTCTGGCAGTACATCCTCGGCATGCACCTGCACTGGATGGTCCTCGCGATGTCGGTGATCATCCTGTTGGCGGTGGGGTCTGATTACAATTTGTTGCTAGTTTCACGGATGAAAGAGGAGGTCGGCGCTGGCATCAACACCGGCATCATCCGCGCAATGGGGGGCACCGGCAAGATCGTCACGACCGCGGGTTTGGTGTTCGCGTTCACAATGGCCTCGATGGTGGTCAGCGATCTGCTGATTATAGGTCAAATTGGCACGACCATCGCTCTGGGGCTGATGTTCGATACCTTAGTCGTGCGTGCCTTCATGACGCCGTCGATAGCGGCGTTGCTCGGACGTTGGTTCTGGTGGCCGCAACGAGTGCGGCCGCGCCCCGCCAGTGCCCTACTTGAGCCGTACGGGACCCGCGCGATGGTCCGGTCGTTGCTGCTAAAGGACGAACCACCCTACGACGACGCGATCACAACCGAGATCCCGAAGCAGTCCGGGTAGGCCGCACTGCTGGGTGCAGGAACGATGTTGTAGCTAGATTGCAACGAGAATAATTCCGGCAAGCTATCAGCCAGATGGCCAGTACAGGGGTACCGGATGAGATTTGTGCTGGCATTCTATGGAACGGCGACGTTGAGCCTGTTCTCGCTGTCGGCCGCGAGGTGCAGGGCCCCTTGGGCACGACGTGCGCATGGCCATCCCTCCGACTTGGTTACCTCGCCGAGTCGGTCGGGATCACGGCAGTGCCCTGTGGGCCGCCTCTGCGTGAGTTCTGGGACCACGCCGTCCTCGGCAAGTACTCGGATTGGTACCGGAACTTTTGGACGATCGGAGAGTCGATCAAATTGATGCGCGGAGCCTGGGCGCCCGTCAATCATTAGGGGCCAGATGAGCTCGACCGTGCCAGTGCTGGCCGACGGTGCCTGTTTGCTATTCACCGGCCAGCTCTAACAGGAGCTCATTGCCAATGTCGGTGAATATTCCGGCATTCCGCCGGCGACGCTGTGGCTCTGCCCGAACTCGGCCTGATCAGCGTAGATAGGATGTTGATGTTGGTCGTCTTGCTGGCGCCGTTGTGGCGAGCAGGCCGCATAATATCCCGGCCGGAACCGAAAAGCTCGCGCCGGACAGCGCGGGCGTGTTTCGCCCGAACGTCTTAGTGACGCCCACAACCTCGATCGCAAGTTGGCTCACAATGGGGGTCTTTCAGGCGGGTTCCCGCAGGCGGGAGGGCAGTAGATGACGCTGTTGAGGATGCCACGGGTCATTCTTTGCTGTGGTGAGCGACTAAGCGTTGGTTCCGGCTGTCTGTCGAGCAGTCTGTACTAGCTGGCAGGCGAGCTTCGGGCCAACGCGCGGTCGGCCAGCGCACCGATTACCGGTGCCAGGAGCCGAGCGTATTGGAACGACAGATGGTTGGCGTCCTGGAACACGACCGTGTTGCCCACTATGGCTGGGCAGCGGTCGGCTGTGCAGAACAGGTCGGTGACATCGACGTACTCCCCGCCGCCTCGAGTGACGGCGGCCGCCTCAGCCGCGATGCCGGCTTCGTTGACCGCCTTTGCCCTCGTCGGCGAGCATGCCAGTGTGTCATCGAGGTGGCCGGACAGGCACACCGGCACCTCGGTGTGCGGATCAGGAACCGGCCCGAGCACGAGCACCTCTGAACCAAGACCACGCAGCTCATGTACGAGGTCAGTCAGGCTGTCGTTCCAGGTCGGGTCGTATGACGTGACACCCGCTGGAAAGTCGTAGCGCTCGCCGTATTTTCGCCACAGGCCGAGGACGATGAGCTGTGGGCGTTCGGCGCGCAACCGGTCGATGATCAGATCACGCCACTGCTTGCACTCGGTGTACTCCCGGCGAAGGAAGGGGTTGATGATCGCCAGGTCGAGCATCGGGCAGCCACCCTTGGTCAGCGTCTCGACCCGCCAGGGCCGATCCTCCGTCAGCTGCTGAAACGTCGGGATCCACATCGCGGCATTCGAGTCGCCGACCAAGGCGACCTCGGTCGGCGAGGCCGTGTCGCCAGTCACGCACTCGGGCTGGTCGACGTCGAAGAAGTTGCGCAGGCAGCCCTTGAAGTAAGTGAGTGGGCTTTCATTGTCCGCGTCGGTAAGGGATGGGTTGAGGTTCGACGGTACGGCCGTCCGATCGGCAGAAGCTGAAACCGCGGCCTGCACCTGCGCAAACGCTTGCTGTACCGCCGCGTCGTACGGGCCAGGGTTCGGACCCGTGGGTGGAGGCGTCGCAGCGACCGCCAGCGGTGGGGCAGCCGGGCCGCGGCCCAACGGGATGGGCACCAACAACAGGCACACCACGCTCACACAGACCGCGACAGCGGTGGCGGCGCCGCCGACCGCGAGACTGCGGGCGGGCGAGCGTCGCAGGGAATCAGCGAGCCGGATTGGGTTCTCTATCAGGCGCAGCGTGACCACGGCTAGAACGCCGGAGATGACGACTGTCACCAGCCTTTCCACCAAACCAAGGGAGTGGCCCAGCAACGGTGCAGCGAGCACCAGCACCGGCCAGTGCCAGAGATACCACGAGTACGACGCTCGGCCGATCGCGCGCATCGGCGGCAGCGACAGAATGCGCCCGACGCCCCCCGCAGGTGCAGCACAACCCGCGCCTATCACCAGCACCGTGCCAAGCACGGGAAGCAGTGCGGCGGTACCGGGGAAGGGTGTGGTCGCGCTCAACACGGTGCAGGCCACGAGGATCAGGGCCAGACCTCCCCATGCCGCAATTGCGACAATCGGTGCCGGTAGTCGGCGCCAATGGGCGGCCGTGAGCCCCACCAGGCCCCCGACAGCCAACTCCCAGGCCCGGGTGGGCAGCGAAAAAAACGCCACCGAAGGCAACAGGGCAGTGGCCGCCAGCGACAGCGCAAACGATACGACCCCGACCAGAACGAGGACTACGAGGTACGGGCGCACCGACGCCGTGGCGTTGGCCTCGGTGCGCTGCCGACGGACCCGCCGGATGAGCCAAGCTGTCACGATGATCATGGCCGGCCACACCAGGTAAAACTGCTCCTCGACGCCTAGTGACCAGTAGTGCAGGAACGGCGACGGCGGCGTGTAGGCAAGGTGATAGTCCACGCCTTGTAGAGCGAAAAGGTAGTTGCCGACGTACAGCGCGTTGGCAATGCCGTCAATGAGGACGTTTTTGACTTGCAACGGGGGCAATAGCACAAATGAGGCGATCGCCGTAACCACACCTACCGCGGCCGACGCCGGCAGCAGCCGCCGGGCCCGCGCCCCGTAGAACCGGCGCAACCGAACGGTGCCGGAAGTACTCACCTCGCGCCAGAGCAATCCGGTGATGAGGAAGCCTGAGATGACGAAGAACACGTCCACCCCGACGTACCCGCCACCAATGCCGGGCACACCAGCATGAAAGAGGACAACGGCCAACACCGCGACGGCACGCAGGCCCTCGATATCCTCACGGAATCCCGCCTTTGTCGCTGAGCGAGCCACGCCGGAGGAGCCGCCGCTTTCCTTCGGCAATTTAGTTTGCTCAGTCAATTCCGGTTCGTCTCTTTCGTGATCCCGCAGCCTGGTCGTCTTCGCGAGGCCGTCGATTGGGGGCGACGTCGCATGCCGCGGCGTTCGGAGAATACCGTCTGGTCGGCGAACAAGACATCGTTCGGCGGCTCGACAGCGACGCGGTTCGCTTCGTCAGCTGAATCAACACACGCCGAGGCAAATGTGCCAAGCCGATCGAGCCGGGCTTGCCGCCGGCCGCCCCGGTAGATCAGGCAACACGCCTCGAGCTGACAAATTGCTCTGCGAGATCTGCGGCTTTGCCGGCGCTTTCAGCGGGCGTGGTCATCTGAGTGGCGATCTGGCGGGCGCGGCATGCGTAGTCCGGGGTGAGGATCCGGCGCAGGTCTGCGACCAGCGATTTCTGCGTGGTGGACGAAAAGCGCCGGGCAGTGCCGACCTTCAGACGTTTGATTTGAGCTCCCCACATCGTCTGATTGACGTCCATCGAGAGAATCAGTGTCGGAACTCCGGCACGCAGGCTTGCCGCCGTTGTGCCCGATCCGCCGTGGTGGACCACCGCGCGGCAAGCCGAAAAGACCGATGCGTAGTTCACTGCGCCAACCACCTTGATGTGGTCGGGACATGGCACGTCGCTGAAGTCGCTCCAACCGGCGCACACTAATCCGCGTTCGCCTAGTTCGGTGCAGGCCGTGCTGATCATTTCGACGGTGTCGACCGGTGATTCCACCGGCATGCTGCCAAAGCCGAAGCAAATCGGCGATGAGCCCGAGGCAGCCCAGGACATGACGTCGTCATCGGCATCCGTCGTCAACTCCATTGTGAGCGCGCCGACAAAAGGCCGCTCACCGTTCCATTTCGCCCATTCGGCCGCCAAGCCGGGGAAGGCGGCCTCGTCATACGCCTGGATCTCCAGAGATCCACGGTCGGCGATCCGGCGTGGCGATGGAACAGTTGCCTTCGGTAGTCCTAGTTCGCGGCGCTGAACGTCCTCTGCCTTCTTGTTTAGACGCCAGGACAGCCAGTCGAAGGCGGTCATGGCGGAGCGGGCCAACCGCGGCGGGAGGATCGGCACGAGTTGGCCGTTGGGCCGCATCGGGACGTGATGCAGCGTGGCCAACGGAATGCCGTAGAACTCCGCGACGTTTGCAGCAGGCTCTTGATAACTCTGTCCGGCGAACACCAAGTCGGCGCCTTCCGCCAACGATGTCAGCGTCGTGTTCATCTGCACCCAGCACTCATCACTGCTCGCCCACATCTCACGCCACAAACGGCGCAGATGCTGAACCCTCCAGAAAGAGCTGAAGAAAGTCGTCCAGAAATTGCGGTACACGTCGAGCCACGCCTGCGTATCCAGCCCGTAAGGGACCGCCGCCAGGCCGGCCTCCTCGGCGAAGCCAACCAGGTCGGGTGGAACCGCCATCCGCACCTCGTGCCCCCTGCGAAGCAATTCGCGCCCGACAACGACGGAAGGCTCTATGTCGCCGCGCGTTCCGTAGCAGGCCAGCACGAATTTCATCTCGAAGATCAGCCTCTCACGATGTCGTGGCGCATAAGGGGCCTGGGTGGCACCCGTCACCCAGTTCGGGACGGCAATGCGAGGGAGGATGGTGAGCGATCGTCATTCTTTGGCCCCAGCGCACCGATGTATCTTAACTTCAGCGATCTCTGCGGCCGCCGCGATGTCGTGTGCTCGCCTCGCCCAGCATGCTCTGCTGCGTGGCCGAGCACGTTTATTGGGCTTGCGGCGAAGGCAACGCGGGCTGCTGCTCGCCAATCCATTCAAGAAGTGCAAGCAGACCCTCATCGAGCGCATGTCTCGGCCGCCAGCCAAGCTCGTCCTCGGCCGGCTCGATGAGGCAACTCGCGGCGCGGACGTCACCGTCGCGGAATTTCGGCACGACGACCGGTTCGGGGGCGTCACAGATCGTGGCGATCCTCGTAGCCAGCTCATGAATCGTCGTGGCGCTCCCTGACCCGACGTCGAGACAGCGCAGCCCAGTCGCGGGCTGCTGTACTGTCGCGAACAGGGCGCCGACGACATCATTGATGTAGACGAAATCGCGGACGATTCGACCGTCTTCATAGACTTGTAACGGCTGTCGTTCGCGCGCTAAGCGGGCGAAGAGAGCGACTATTCCTGTGTACGAATTTGTCAGCGACTGGCCCGGACCGTAGACATTCTGGAGACGCAGCACACTGAGATTGGTGTCATGCGCGGTCGTCCAAGCGGCCAGAATGTGCTCCTGGGCCAGCTTGGTCGCGGCGTAGACGTTTGTCGGCCGGGGTTCCGTCCGGCTTGCGCAGCTTGGGAGCGGCACCGCTTCCTTATCGGTGGGCCCCTGGGGATCCCAGATGCCAGCCGCGAGTTGCGCATGGCTGCGGGGCCGCGGATAAAAGATGTCGGTGCCGCATTGCCACGCGCCCTCGCCGTAGACCGCCCTCGACGACGCCACGACAAGCTGGTCGGGCACGATCTCTGAGCGACCCAGGGCGTCAAGAAGCTGAGTGGTGCCCACCACGTTGACCGAGCCATGGCGAGTCGCCTGCGAAAGCGACTGTGCCGTACCCGTTTCGGCCGCCAAGTGAACGATCTGGGAAGGTTGGACCAACCGAAGCACCGCATCGCAGTCGGGCGCATGAGTGACGTCTCCGGTGAACAAGCGAACGGATGGCGGCAACTCGACCGCCCGGCCCGGTGCGTGCACCTGCGGGTGCAGGACGTCCATTACGGCGACGTCATAGCCTGCCTCTACGAGACGGCGGGAGAGCGCAGATCCGATAAATCCTGCCCCACCAGTGATGAGCACGGATGTTGACAAGAGCCAATGCCTCCGGTTCGTCTACAGCGAATGCTGAAGGGTGGCACATCTCGCCGCGAATGGGATCCACATCGAGGATATAGGCGGACCCAAGGGCGTCCGAATTCCATATACTTTAGGCCCACGGCCCCTTGCGCCGATGAGCCAACGCGACGACAGCATGTATCGGCTTGCTGATAGAAGGCCTCAACACCCACCGCGCCAGGCTGTTGGTTATGGTGCGGAACTCTTCCTGAGCTGTTCGGAAGTCATGCTCCATCGCTCGGTAGGCTTCGAGAACGGCGTCCAACTCAGCGGCGTCCCACGGCTCGTCCCGCGCGGCCGCGTGCAACTCGTCGTAGACTGCAGACATCCACTTTGTGCCGAACCGTTCCCTTATGGGGCCGCAGTCTCTGTTGTTCTGAAGGTCTGGCGTTAGGAACTCATCGATAGCGCTGACATCCTGGTTGCTGAGGTCGATGTTGAGGGCTTTAGAAACTCGGTTTACCTCTTGACGCCAGTCCTTGAGGAGGTTGCTGTACTCGACGAACACGCGTGGCACACGGCGTGTATGCTTCTCCGCTAGCAAATTATATTTGAGCCACAGGGCGCTTGACAGCTCCGGCGAGATTCGAACGTACTTCGCGCACGAGGGGATAACCTCCTGCGGGTTGCGCACCGCAATCAGTGTCCCAACGTCAAATCCGGCCAACCGTGCCGCCTCGAACCACACGTCGGTCATGACTGTCATCCTCATGTCCTTGACCAACAGAATCGGCGCGGGCGGCAGCTTTTCTAGATAGGCTCTGACGTCAGCGATGCAAGCGGCCTTCTCGGCGGCGTCCCACGCACCTTCCTCCTCCAAGCGGAGCGTCGGGTCGAACCAGTTGCTGCGATGGCGCCGCAAAATTGTTTCGTTGAGCAAGACAGCTGTGCGCGGCTCCCAATAGCCGCGCGGATTGTGCCCGTCGGCGCCCATCATCCCTGTCGGAAGGGTGACGCCGCAAAGGGACAGGACCCGGGTTAGCGCCGATGTGCCGGACCGACCCATCCCAAGCACGAAAAGAATCACCGGCCGCGACGCGGCGTACGACTGCCCGCCCTCGCCGGTCATGCGCGCAACTCGGCGGTAGGCTCAGCGTACTTACTGCGCACGAGCGCAATAGTCTGGCGACGCGTCGACCGCAGGATGCGCCCTCCGTCCAGTAGTTCTTGATGTACCTCAAGGGGTCGAGGGGCCGCATTTAACCCTTTCATGTTCATAATCGAATACTAGATTGCGGCCCCTGAGACTGTCAGTCCGAATGGCCTGAGCTTTGGGCGCTACTTTCACCGGCGCTCGCTGCACCCTCAGATCCCCGCGTCAACGCTCAGTCCGCGGGTTCACGTTGTCGCATGTGTCTGCCACCGAAAGCCGGCCTTGGCTCACCCATCGGCTCCGGCATATACGGTGAACGGATTCCCGTTTTCCCTGCTGGCGAGTTACTGGTGCTGCATGTGAATTCACCAAAGGCCCATGACCTTTTGGGGCGCCGCTCAACCAACGTCGCCGGCGACGCCAGAAGATGTATACGGGGTCGGCGATCGCGTCTGGTGTAGCCGAGAACGCGGGGAATGTAAGCGTAGGCGTCGCGCGGCGGATGTAGAGCGGACGAACTTCCATCGTCTGTGGAAAGCATTTCTCATGGGCATAGCGCTGGCCTTGGCTGCGGCATGTTACCCTGTTCCAGGCGTTTGTCGCGGTCGTTCTACTTATGCTTTTCCTCCTTTACGGCCGCTTTGCTTATCGGGATCGGGACTGCCTCATTCCGCACTCATATGTATGTCCAGAGATATCAGAAATTATGACGACCAGTATCGAGCATTCATTGGCCGTACGCTTTCGGATCTCCGGCGGTGCAAAATTCCAGGCCACACACCTTGTGTGTAGCATCGCGCATGCCTCGGCAGCGCGACGAGAAGCCAGGCGAGCTCGTCCTAGGCCGGGGTGTCTGGAACGGATGGTCGACCAGGTTTGGTTCTGAAGCCTGCGAACGCAAGGTATATGGCTTCGATACTTTCGAAGGCCTCGTTGATGACTGGCAAATCGAGGACGCGGTTTTCAAACAAGGAAAATCTTCATTGTCAGAATCCCTTTGCACAACTTCTCATTCGTTTCCCATTCGTGACACCGCCGTTCCGATCCACGACGCTGTACCAGCGGCCTAACCGCGACGTGCAATTCATCAAGGGCGCCACCTATGACGGCTCTTCGATTTTAATGGGGCAGTTGTGATTTCGCTCTCGTAGGGCGTGTCGCTGCATGGGGAGGCCCTTGGTCTTCCGAAGTCTGAAAGTTGCGAAGCATTCAGGCTGACGAAGGGAACCAAGGG
>NZ_NVQE01000090.1 GCF_002591975.1 Mycobacterium neglectum
CCTCTTTTTCCCGTTTAGGGGTGGATGTTTTTTGATGCCAGTTTTTGGTGTCTTTTGTTGGATTGGATTTTTCTGATTCGAATTCCACCTGGCTTTTGGGTTGGGTTGTTTTTGTTTGGAGAGTTTGATTCTGGCTCAGGACGAACGCTGGCGGCGTGCTTAACACATGCAAGTCGAACGGAAAGGCCCTTCGGGGTACTCGAGTGGCGAACGGGTGAGTAACACGTGGGTGATCTGCCCTGCACTTTGGGATAAGCCTGGGAAACTGGGTCTAATACCGGATATACCTCATGGACTGCATGGTTTGTGGGGGAAAGCTTTTGCGGTGTGGGATGGGCCCGCGGCCTATCAGCTTGTTGGTGAGGTTATGGCTTACCAAGGCGACGACGGGTAGCCGGCCTGAGAGGGTGACCGGCCACACTGGGACTGAGATACGGCCCAGACTCCTACGGGAGGCAGCAGTGGGGAATATTGCACAATGGGCGCAAGCCTGATGCAGCGACGCCGCGTGAGGGATGACGGCCTTCGGGTTGTAAACCTCTTTCAGCAGGGACGAAGCGCAAGTGACGGTACCTGTAGAAGAAGGACCGGCCAACTACGTGCCAGCAGCCGCGGTAATACGTAGGGTCCGAGCGTTGTCCGGAATTACTGGGCGTAAAGAGCTCGTAGGTGGTTTGTCGCGTTGTTCGTGAAAACTCACAGCTCAACTGTGGGCGTGCGGGCGATACGGGCAGACTTGAGTACTGCAGGGGAGACTGGAATTCCTGGTGTAGCGGTGGAATGCGCAGATATCAGGAGGAACACCGGTGGCGAAGGCGGGTCTCTGGGCAGTAACTGACGCTGAGGAGCGAAAGCGTGGGGAGCGAACAGGATTAGATACCCTGGTAGTCCACGCCGTAAACGGTGGGTACTAGGTGTGGGTTTCCTTCCTTGGGATCCGTGCCGTAGCTAACGCATTAAGTACCCCGCCTGGGGAGTACGGCCGCAAGGCTAAAACTCAAAGAAATTGACGGGGGCCCGCACAAGCGGCGGAGCATGTGGATTAATTCGATGCAACGCGAAGAACCTTACCTGGGTTTGACATGCACAGGACGTGCCTAGAGATAGGTATTCCCTTGTGGCCTGTGTGCAGGTGGTGCATGGCTGTCGTCAGCTCGTGTCGTGAGATGTTGGGTTAAGTCCCGCAACGAGCGCAACCCTTATCTTATGTTGCCAGCGCGTAATGGCGGGGACTCGTGAGAGACTGCCGGGGTCAACTCGGAGGAAGGTGGGGATGACGTCAAGTCATCATGCCCCTTATGTCCAGGGCTTCACACATGCTACAATGGCCGGTACAAAGGGCTGCGATGCCGTGAGGTGGAGCGAATCCTTTCAAAGCCGGTCTCAGTTCGGATCGGGGTCTGCAACTCGACCCCGTGAAGTCGGAGTCGCTAGTAATCGCAGATCAGCAACGCTGCGGTGAATACGTTCCCGGGCCTTGTACACACCGCCCGTCACGTCATGAAAGTCGGTAACACCCGAAGCCGGTGGCCTAACCCCTTGTGGGAGGGAGCCGTCGAAGGTGGGATCGGCGATTGGGACGAAGTCGTAACAAGGTAGCCGTACCGGAAGGTGCGGCTGGATCACCTCCTTTCTAAGGAGCACCACGAGACCCAGGCCCGCCCACGACTGTGGGAGTTCGGTGATCTTGGGCGATTCTGTGGATGGCCCTTCACCTGTAGTGGGTGGGGGTCTGGTGCACAACAAACGTTGATCCGCAGCGGGATTCGGCTTCGGCTGGATTGTGCGGTGATGGAATTGCCAGACACACTATTGGGCTTTGAGACAACAGGCCCGCTATCTCTTCGTCCCGTTCGGGAAACCGGAGATAGATCTGTCGCCCCGGTAGGGGTGGCGCCTCGGATACGGTTCGGGGTTGGTTGTTGTTGCCCTGCTTTGGTGGTGGGGTGTGGTGTTTGATTTGTGGATAGTGGTTGCGAGCATCTCGCATACAGTGGCGCCGGCTTCCCTTGTGGGGGTGGGTGTTGTTTGTGTGCGTTGATAATGCAATTTTTGATTCTTCCGAGAATTTTTAACTGTTTTGTGTTGTAAGTGTTTAAGGGCGCATGGTGGATGCCTTGGCACTGGGAGCCGATGAAGGACGTGGGAGGCTGCGTTATGCCTCGGGGAGCTGTCAACCGAGCGTTGATCCGAGGATGTCCGAATGGGGAAACCCGGCACGAGTGATGTCGTGTCACCCGTTACTGAATACATAGGTAACGGGGGGGAACGCGGGGAAGTGAAACATCTCAGTACCCGTAGGAAGAGAAAACAAGTGTGATTCCGTGAGTAGTGGCGAGCGAAAGCGGAGGATGGCTAAACCGTGTGCATGTGATACCCGGCGGGGGTTGTGTGTGCGGTGTTGTGGGGCGTTTCTTCTCTGGTCCGCCGGCCAGGGCGAAAGTGATAAACCGTTGGGTTAGGTGAAGTGGCCTGGGATGGCCTGCCGTAGTGGGTGAGAGCCCCGTAACTGAAAACTTGATGGCTTTCGTGGAACTGTCCCCGAGTAGCAGCGGGCCCGTGGAATCTGCTGTGAATCTGCCGGGACCACCCGGTAAGCCTGAATACTTCCCAGTGACCGATAGCGGATTAGTACCGTGAGGGAATGGTGAAAAGTACCCCGGGAGGGGAGTGAAATAGTACCTGAAACCGTGTGCCTACAATCCGTCAGAGCCCTCGCTTTATGTGTGGGGTGATGGCGTGCCTTTTGAAGAATGAGCCTGCGAGTCAGGGACATGTCGCGAGGTTAACCCGGGTGGGGTAGCCGCAGCGAAAGCGAGTCTGAATAGGGCGTATCCAAACAATAGTGTTTGGTGTAGTGGTGTGTTCTGGACCCGAAGCGGAGTGATCTACCCATGGCCAGGGTGAAGCAGCAGTAAGATGTTGTGGAGGCCCGAACCCACTTAGGTTGAAGACTGAGGGGATGAGTTGTGGGTAGGGGTGAAAGGCCAATCAAACTCCGTGATAGCTGGTTCTCCCCGAAATGCATTTAGGTGCAGCGTTACACGTTTCTTGTTGGAGGTAGAGCTACTGGATGGCCGATGGGCCCTACTAGGTTACTGACGTCAGCCAAACTCCGAATGCCGACAAGTCAAAGAGTGTGGCAGTGAGACGGCGGGGGATAAGCTCCGTGCGTCGAGAGGGAAACAGCCCAGATCGCCGGCTAAGGCCCCTAAGCGTGTGCTAAGTGGAAAAGGATGTGCAGTCGCGAAGACAACCAGGAGGTTGGCTTAGAAGCAGCCACCCTTGAAAGAGTGCGTAATAGCTCACTGGTCAAGTGATTGTGCGCCGATAATGTAGCGGGGCTCAAGCACACCGCCGAAGCCGCGGCAGCCGACCTTGTGTCGGCTGGGTAGGGGAGCGTCCTGCATCCGGTGAAGCCACAGAGTGATCTAGTGGTGGAGGGTGTGGGAGTGAGAATGCAGGCATGAGTAGCGATAAGGCAAGTGAGAACCTTGCCCGCCGAAAGACCAAGGGTTCCTGGGCCAGGCCAGTCCGCCCAGGGTGAGTCGGGACCTAAGGCGAGGCCGACAGGCGTAGTCGATGGACAACGGGTTGATATTCCCGTACCCGTGTATCAGCGTCCCTGATGAATCCAATCTGCTAACCACCCAAATGGTGGTCCACTTGATCCCTTCGGGGTGAGAGGGTCTACCGGCTGCGTGGGACCCGGTTGGGTAGTAGTCAAGCGATGGGGTGACGCAGGAAGGCAGCCGTACCAGTCAGTGGTAATACTGGGGCAAACCTGTAGGGAGACATCTAGGTAAATCCGGGTGTCGTTAATCCTGAGAGGTGATGCATAGCCGAGTGAGGCGAATTCGGTGATCCTATGCTGTCGAGAAAAGCCTCTAGCGAGCAGATACACGGCCCGTACCCCAAACCAACACAGGTGGTCAGGTAGAGAATACCAAGGCGTACGAGTGAACTATGGTTAAGGAACTCGGCAAAATGCCCCCGTAACTTCGGGAGAAGGGGGACCTTCCACCGTCATGGCCCTCGCGGCCGGCAGCGGTGGGGGGTGGCACAAACCAGTGAGAAGCGACTGTTTACTAAAAACACAGGTCCGTGCGAAGTCGCAAGACGATGTATACGGACTGACGCCTGCCCGGTGCTGGAAGGTTAAGAGGACCTGTTAACCCCTCGGGGTGAAGCGGAGAATTTAAGCCCCAGTAAACGGCGGTGGTAACTATAACCATCCTAAGGTAGCGAAATTCCTTGTCGGGTAAGTTCCGACCTGCACGAATGGCGTAACGACTTCTCAGCTGTCTCAACCATAGACTCGGCGAAATTGCATTACGAGTAAAGATGCTCGTTACGCGCGGCAGGACGAAAAGACCCCGGGACCTTCACTACAACTTGGTATTGGTGCTCGATACGGTTTGTGTAGGATAGGTGGGAGACTGTGAAGCGCACACGCCAGTGTGTGTGGAGTCGTTGTTGAAATACCACTCTGATCGTATTGGGCCTCTAACCTCGAACCGTATATCCGGTTCAGGGACAGTGCCTGGCGGGTAGTTTAACTGGGGCGGTTGCCTCCTAAAATGTAACGGAGGCGCCCAAAGGTTCCCTCAACCTGGACGGCAATCAGGTGTTGAGTGTAAGTGCACAAGGGAGCTTGACTGCGAGACCTACACGTCAAGCAGGGACGAAAGTCGGGACTAGTGATCCGGCACCCCCGAGTGGAAGGGGTGTCGCTCAACGGATAAAAGGTACCCCGGGGATAACAGGCTGATCTTCCCCAAGAGTCCATATCGACGGGATGGTTTGGCACCTCGATGTCGGCTCGTCGCATCCTGGGGCTGGAGCAGGTCCCAAGGGTTGGGCTGTTCGCCCATTAAAGCGGCACGCGAGCTGGGTTTAGAACGTCGTGAGACAGTTCGGTCTCTATCCGCCGCGCGCGTCAGAAGCTTGAGGAAACCTGTCCCTAGTACGAGAGGACCGGGACGGACGAACCTCTGGTCCACCAGTTGTCCCACCAGGGGCACCGCTGGATAGCCACGTTCGGACAGGATAACCGCTGAAAGCATCTAAGCGGGAAACCCCCTCCAAGACCAGGCTTCTCACCCATTAAGTGGGATAAGGCCCCCCGCAGACCACGGGATCAATAGACCAGACCTAGAAGTTCAGCAATGAATGCAGGGAACTGGCACTAACCGGCCGAAAACTTACACACAACGCTCGCAACCACATATCCACGCGCATCAAACCACTGCGCCCCACCACCAAATAACAAACCCCCCCACCACACGAGTGGGGCACTTTGAAAAGTGAATAAAGTTACGGCGGTCAATAGCGGCAGGGAAACGCCCGGACCCATCCCGAACCCGGAAGCTAAGCCTGCCAGCGCCGATGATACTACCCAACCCGGGTGGAAAAGTAGGACACCGCCGAACACAAATTA
>NZ_NVQE01000091.1 GCF_002591975.1 Mycobacterium neglectum
CGACCTGGAAGCATTGCAACCGTCAATCAACCGATTGGCCACGGCGAAGTAACGCAAGCCCCCACGCGCTCATTATGCGTGAGGCACCAGCTCACCCTTCGCGCTCACAATTAGGTGAGGCACCTCGGGGGAGCAGGAGTTTGGCAGATTTCGTAGCCGCCATCGACCAGGGCACCACCAGCACCCGGTGCATGATCTTCGACCACGACGGCGTCGAGGTGGGGCGTCACCAACTCGAGCACGAGCAGATCCTGCCCAAGGCCGGCTGGGTCGAGCACAATCCGGTCGAGATCACCGAACGCACCGGGGCGGTCATCCAGTCGGCGCTGAACAAGGCCAAACTGTCGCCCGCCGACCTGGCGGCGCTGGGCATCACGAACCAGCGGGAGACGTCGCTGGTCTGGAACCGCAAAACTGGACGGCCGTACTACAACGCGATCGTGTGGCAAGACACCCGCACCGACCGCATCGCCTCCGCGCTGGACCGCGACGGCCGCGGCGATGTGATCCGGCGCAAAGCCGGTCTGCCGCCCGCAACCTACTTCTCCGGCGGAAAGCTGCAGTGGATCCTCGAGAACGTCGACGGTGTGCGCCGCGACGCCGAGACCGGAGACGCGATCTTCGGTACCGCCGACTCGTGGGTGCTGTGGAACCTCACCGGCGGCACCCGCGGCGGTGTGCACGCCATCGACGTCACCAATGCCAGTCGCACGATGCTGATGGATCTCGAGACATTGGACTGGGACGACGAATTGCTGTCGTTCTTCGACATTCCGCGCCAGATGCTCCCGGAGATCAAGCCGTCGTCGTACCCGAAGTCGTACGGCGTCACCCTCGACGACGGACCGGTGGGGGGTCAGGTGCCGATCACCGGCATCCTCGGCGACCAGCAGGCCGCCATGGTCGGCCAGGTCTGCCTCGACGCCGGCGAGGCCAAGAACACCTACGGCACAGGCAATTTCCTCCTGCTCAACACCGGCGAGAAGATCGTGCGCTCGGAGAACGGACTGCTCACCACGGTGTGCTATCAGTTCGGTGACGCGAAACCCGTTTATGCCCTTGAGGGTTCGATCGCGGTCACCGGCTCGGCAGTCCAGTGGCTACGCGACCAGCTCGGCATCATCAGCGGCGCGTCGGAGAGCGAGTCGCTTGCGCGTCAAGTGGAGGACAACGGCGGCGTGTACTTCGTGCCGGCGTTCTCGGGACTCTTTGCGCCGTACTGGCGTTCGGATGCTCGCGGCGCGATCGTCGGGTTGTCGCGGTTCAACACCAACGCACATCTTGCGCGCGCGACGCTCGAGGCGATCTGCTACCAGAGCCGCGACGTCGTCGACGCGATGGAGGCCGACTCGGGCGTGCACATGGAGGTGCTCAAGGTCGACGGCGGCATCACCGCCAACGATCTGTGCATGCAGATCCAGGCCGACGTGCTCGGCGTCGAGGTGGTCAAGCCCGTCGTCGCCGAGACGACCGCGCTGGGCGCCGCCTACGCGGCGGGTCTCGCCGTCGGCTTCTGGGAGAACCCCGACGATCTGCGTGCCAACTGGCAGGAGGGCCGGCGCTGGACTCCGGCGTGGAGCGACGAGCAGCGCGCCGACGGCTACGCCGGCTGGCAGAAGGCCGTGCAACGCACGCTCGATTGGGTCGACGTCGAGTGAATCGGGCGCGCTAACCAACCTTCACGGTGCGTCGGCGCGCCCGATTCGCAACTAGGCGGCGTCGTCGAGCTGCGTCTTGGTCTCGTCGTCGAGCTCGATATCGCGCACGGCGGTGTTCTCCTCGAGATGCGCCACCGACGACGTGCCCGGGATCAGCAGCACATTCGGCGCCACGGACAGCGTCCACGCGAGGGCGATCTGCGCCGGCGTGCGGCCCAGCTTCCCCGCTTCACTCTTGACGGCGGGATGGCCGAGTACCGGGTTGTCGGGGGTGAACGCCGAACCGAGCGGAAAGAACGGGACGAACGCAATGCCGTGCTCGACACAGGCGTCGAGCACGGGCTGCGACGTCCGGTCGACGAGGTTGTACGCATTCTGCACGCAGACGATCTCGGTGCGAGCCAACGCGATTCGCAGGTGCTCGGGCACGATACTGCTCAACCCGATGCCGCCGATCAGCCCTTCGTCGCGCGCCTTGATCATCGTGGTGAGTTGGCGGTCGAACAGTTCTCTGTCGACCTTTGCCGGGGAGTTGGGGTCGGTGGCCTCGTCGTGGACGCGAAGGTTGATCGCGGCCAGGCGGTCGGTCCTCAGAGTCTCCAGATTCTCCTCGATGGCGGCCCGCAGCTCGTCGGGCTCCTGCGCGGGCAGCCACGCCCCGGTGTCGTCGCGCTTGGCGCCGACCTTGCTCACCAATGCCAGATCCGCTGGGTAGGGGTGCAGCGCTTCGCGGATCAATTGGTTGGCGACCTTCGGTCCGTAGAACTGCGAGGTGTCGATGTGGTTGATGCCCAACTCGATTGCGCGCCGCAGGACGGCGAGCGCCTCGTCGCGGTTACGCGGCGGGCCGAAGACACCGGGCCCGGGTAGTTGCATGGCGCCGTAGCCGACGCGCCCGACATCGAAAGAGCCCAGTGGGAAGGTTTGCATGTTCTTAGACATACCTGTGAGTAACCCTTCCCGCCCGGCTTATTCGCGATGGTCGACTATTCGGCTTCGCCCAAGATGCCGTAGATCTCGCGGCGGGCGTTGTTGACGATGTCGATGATGCGCTGCTGTTGTTCGGCCGATGCGGCGTGCGCGGATTGCGCGATGGCTCCCATCAGCTGGCCGACGGCGGCACGCAGGCTGACGGCACCGGGGTCGGCGCCTTCGGTGATCTCGTCCCACGGCGCCGTCTCGATCTTCTCGGCGGCCGCGCGGCCTTCGTCGGTCAGCTCGAAGAGCTTCTTGCTGCCGTCGGAGTCGGTGGAGACCAAGAGGCCTTCGTCGACAAGCAGTTGCAACGTCGGGTACACCGAGCCGGGGCTCGGCTTCCACAGCTGCTGACTGCGTTCGTTGATCTCCTGGATCATCTCGTAGCCGTGCATGGGCCGATCGATGAGCAGCTTGAGGATCGCGGCACGCACGTCACCGCGCCGTCCGCGTCCGCCGCCACGGGGTCCGCCGCGTCGGCCGCCACGGCCTGGTCCGAACCCGAATCCGGGACCGAAGCCCGGACCGAAGCCCGGACCGAAGCCGGGGCCGAATCCTGCGTCGCCGCGGTGCTCGCGGACGTGGTCGCGGAACTCGCGACGGGCCTGGCGGCGCTGTTCGTGCAGCGTACGCCGGTCTTCAGGGCTGAGAGCAGGTCCGAAACCGAAGCCGAAACCGCGGCCTTCGAAGGGGCCCTGTGGGGGTGTGAATGGGGTGTTCATAGTTCGTGTCTCTCTTTCGACAGGAAGCACGATCTGCGCTTCCGATACGTTGACGATATATCGGAAACTATCGCGATGCAACGTCCGCCGTCAGGGAGCCATCGCCACGTCTACAGCGCTGACGAGTCCAACTCGTCCGCCGAAGGAGCCGCAGTGGCGCGATGAGTGTTCGGGCTGACCCCGTACGCCCGTTTGAACGCGCTACTCAACGCGAACGGTGTGCTGTACCCGACCTGGCGGGCGACCGCACCGATCGTCGCCTGACTCGACCGCAACAGGTCGGCGGCCAACGCCAACCGCCAGCTGGTCAGGAATGCGATCGGCGGCTCACCGACCTGGTCGGCGAACCTGCGCGCAAACACCGCCCACGAACAACCAACGGCCGCAGCCAGATTCGCCACCGTCCACGGATGTGCGGGATTGTTGTAGATCAGCTTCAAAGCTGGGCCCACCACGGGGTCCTGTTCGGCAGCCCACCATGTCGGCGCGTTGCCTTCGCGGCCGAACCAGACTCGCAGCACCGCGATCAACAGCACATCCAGCATCCGATCCAGGTAGGCCTCCTGGCCGGTGCCGTCGCAGCCGGCCTCGTGGGCCAGCAGGTCCACCAAGGGGGTGTCCCATTCGTCGGCACGCACCACCAACACCGTGGGCAGCACATCGAGAAGCCGGGCGCTCACCTCGCTTTGACCCTGATAGGCGCAGATCACCGATCGTGTCGCCCCAGCCGGACTGTTGCCCCACGTCCGCACTCCAAGCGACATCTCGAACTTCAGCGTCTCGCCTGAGCGCGTCGTGCATCGGTTGCCGGGATGGATCACGACCATCGGTGCGGTGGCCGGGTCGTCGGCGAAGACGTAGTGCTCGGTGCCGCGGGCCAGGGCGACGTCACCGGGATGCAGCCAGGTGGTTTCACCGCTCTCGCCGACGATAGCCGCGCTGCCGTGCGTCTGGCAGATCAACGTCAGCGGCGCATCGTCGCGGATGCTCAACGACCACGGCGGATCCATCATCATCCGCAGCACGAACGCGCGCCGCGCCCGCACACCGTCGAGAAGGCCGACTACGGCGTCCACCGCCCGAGCCTATCGAGGCCCCGGCCCAGACGCCCGCGTATGCGGTCGGGACGTCTGACCATGGACCGTCCAATCTCGGCCGCTGTTGACTTCAGGTCATGAACTTCAGCCCATTTGTGGTACTCACCTCACTGGCCGCGCTGGCCGCCGCGGCTGCCTGCGGAATGATGTACGTCTTCTCGACATTCGTGATGCGCGGCCTTGATCGCACCGGACCGATCGCGGCGATCACGGCGATGCGCGGCATCAACGTCGCGGCGAATTCGAATCCGGCGTTCCTGCTGGCGTACTTCGGCGCCACGATCCTCGCCGTGATTGTCGGGATCGTGGCCGTGGTTCAGTTCGGCCAGCCGGGCAGCGCCTGGATCCTGGCAGGTGCGGTCGTCGGACTTCTCGCGGCGATCATCACGATGGTGTTCAACGTGCCGCTCAACAACCACCTCGAATCCGTTGATCCGGCCGGATTGTCGGTCGCCGACGCGGCCATCCAGTGGCAGGCGTACCTGTCCACGTGGACGGCATGGAACCACGTTCGCGCGGCCGCCAGCCTCGCCGCGGCGGTCTTGATGCTTGTCGGGCTGCGATACCGTTGAGGTTAGCTCGGCGGAGCGAATCCGCCGGGGTCCGATGGTGGCGGTGAAACCGGAACCTGTTGCGGTGGAAGCGGATACCCGACCAAGGGTGGCTGGCTCGGGGGCTGTCACTTATACCGCTCTGACGCTGCC
>NZ_NVQE01000092.1 GCF_002591975.1 Mycobacterium neglectum
GTTATCTGTAGTCCGGTGGTCGGGCAGGGCTGTGATCTGCTGATTTGCGGTGTGGACGGTGTCCGCGACGTGCTCCTTGCGCTCGGTTGTCGGCCGGTCAGCAGGGATCGATTGTTATCGAATCGCGATGTCGGGCGGGTCGTTTGCGAGTGTCGTCGCGGGCTTGGCCGAGGGCATGAGCGAGTTGGTGGCGCAGACGCTGATTCTGTTCGGCGAGTTCCCGGTTGCGGCGAAGTGCGACGTCGAGGCGCTGGCGCAGCGAGTCTTCCGTGGCGCGTTGCCGAGCGGGCGGCGCCTGGTCGTGTTGCGGGCGGCGTAGCGCACGGATGCGGTTGATCTCGTCTTTGAGGTCGGGCTGGGTGTAGAGCCAGGACCGGGAGACACCTGCGTGCTCGGCCACGGCTTCGAAGCTGATCTTGGTTCCGGCGCGGTCGAGTTCGTGCAAGGCGGCGATGGCCTTTGCCCGGGTGAGCTCGTGACGCTGCTTGGCTGCGGTGACGATGTGAATGCTGTTGTCAGCTCGCATGTTCGGCTGCCTTCGGATCGGTAGGAGTGTCGAGCGAGGTGATGATGGCGTCGAGGTTGCCCAAGACCTGGCGGTTCATCTCGGCCAGCCGTTGGTGTCCGCGCGCTTCTGCCGCTGTGATCAGGTGGAGTGTCTGCTCGCGTTGGGTCCGATGTTGCGGCAGGAACTCCTGGGTGGTGAGGAACATGGGGCAGGTCAGGCAGGCGTTGGCGTGTGGGCAGCTCTGCTGGACGGGCAGACCGCAGTAGCCGTTGGGCAGGGCCTGGGTGGCGCGACCGAGGCGTTGTTTGGCCCAAGCGGCTTCGGCCAGCGGTCCGTCCGGGTCGAGGTTGACCTCACGGCCGTGGCTGTCGACTTTGCGGGCGGCTTCCCAGGCTCGGCGGACGGTGGTGTCGTGCAGGCGAGCGTAGTGGGCGGTCATCTGCGGTGAGTCGTGGTCGAGGATGCGGCGCACGACCTCTTGCGGAACGTCACGATTGATCAGGCGGGTGCCGAGCGTGTGGCGCCACTGGTGCGGCGTCAAATGCACTGGGTCGCTGTGCTCGTCGCGGATGTCGCAGACTGCTAGCCATCGGTGCAGCGCCTCGCGGTAGGTCGGGATCGCCAGCGGGATTTGCCCGTCGATGTTCTTGGTGGGGCGCGGGAACAGCAGCGCAGTGCCGTCGGGCCAGCGTTCGGAGACGAGTCGGCGCTGGTAGCCGATCATGTCGACGAGGTCTGGGGCTATCGGAACGAGGGCGTCCCGCTTCATCTTGTGGTTGAAGTAGCGCAGATAGGGTGCCCCGTTGGCGTCCGTAGTGACGCAGTCGCCGCGCAACCGCAGGGCGTCGGTGATCCGCAGCCCACAACGCATCAGGATGACGGTGATCAGTCGATAGACGGGGTTGTTGAACCGGTCGAGGTTGTCGCGGTGTTCGAGCTGGGTCATGACGTGTTCGGCCAACGCTCTGGGCAGGTGCTCGCCGCGCTTCGGGTGGTCCTCGGCGAAGAACATCGCCGTGGCGGGAAGTCCTGTTGCCCAACAATGTTGGCGGATCGCGGCAAAGAAACCATTGAGTAGGCCGATGTGGGCGCCCCGCCGCTGTGGGCTGTATTCCCGGTTCAGGTGGGCCAGGTAGCGTTCGAGCAGTTCCCGGTCGATTCGGCTGATGTCTTCGATGTCGACCTCGGCGAGAAACCGTCCGAATCGGGCGATGGCCAGCAGCGGGCGTCCACCGCCTGCTTCGAGGTTGAGTCCGCGTGACAGGCGCAGCCGGATCCATCGTTTGGCCGGCTCTCTCAGCCAGGGTTGTGGAATGCGGTCGAACCGCAGTGTGTAGTGGCCTTCATAGCCGAGCCGGTGCATCCGCCAGACGTCGCGCGGGTATTCGGCTTCCCAGCCGCCAGCCTCGGCCAAGTCCAGCACGGTGGAGTGGGCATAGAGCAGCAAGCCGCGAGATCTCGTGTCGTTGAGTAGCACGGCTGAGCGTTGCCGCCATTCGTCGGCGTCGAAGTCGAGGAGCGAGGTGGTGGCGGTGTCGATCAGTAGTCGGACCACCCTGGCGACAACGGTCGGCGTCAGCTTGCCGCGCCGGTCGTCGTGGCGTTGCTGCAGCACGTACTGCATCTCCAGTTTCAGCTGCGGGGTGAGCATCCCGAGTTGGATCGTCTCGTTTGCCGGTGTGTCGTTGGATTCGAATCTGGTCACGAACCCGTCGATATCGGTGCGGCCGTTGGCTTTCCAAGTGTTGGTATGGGAATGGCATAGCGGCGACTCGGCCTGCGGCCATAACGAGCAGTGCCGGATCCGGCAGGTCGCCCCGGGCCGCGGCTGTTTCACCGGCAGCGGATCACGTAACCACGAGGCCAGGTGCGGCCGCCCGGCGCGTTCCCACCGTTGCGCATGCAGCTGACACAATCCGCCGCGAGCCGACCCGTAACCGCAGCCGTCGACCCGACATGCCTGGTTGGGGCGATGTTTGCGCCAACGCGGATCGGTCGAGACAGTGAACTCTTCGAGGTCGGGGCGGCCCGCGTTGGCCCATCGCTGGTGGTGACCTTGACACAGACCATGGCCGCGGGCGCTGCGTCCGCAGTCGGTGACGCGGCAGGACCCTCCGCCGAATACGGCGTCGTCCGCGGCGAACTCCAATACGTCGCGGCGGAATTCGGAGCGAACACCGGCCATGAGCCGGCCCAGCAGGCCCAGCGTCGAGTTGGGATCCAGGGCGGTCACAGTTTGACCTGGGCCTTTCCGATGAACCAGCCCGCTTGCTCCATGGCCTTCCGGGCGTCCTCCACGTTCAGATGCCCATATGTCGCGGCGGTGACGGTGACATTGGCGTGGCCGAGCAGCTTGGCCACGACCTCCAAGCCGATCCCGTCGCGCAGCATCCTGGTCGCGGCGGTGTGACGCAGCCAATGCGGGTCGAAGTCGATGGCCGTGCGCCGGCGCAATCGGCGGACCAAGTCATAGACCGCGCCATAGGTCAACGGATGGCCGTGGGGCCGCCCCCAGAGGTTGACGAAAACGTAGTCACTGTCGAGGTCACCGTATTCGGCATGAAGGTAATCGGCATACAACCGAATCAGTTCCGCGCTCACCGGAACGATCCGGGCCGTCAACGATTTGGCGCGGGCTCGGTTGTCGTTGTCACGCCGACAAACTGTGACCTGCCGTTCAGCGGCGGCAATGTCGCTGTGACGCAACCCCAGCGCCTCACCGATCCGCATCCCGGCGTCATAGAGCAGCGCCAATAGGAACCGATCCCGCAACCGATCGCACGCATCCAGCAGTGTCTGGACCTCGCCGGGGGTCAGCACCCGCGGCAGCTTCTTCGGCGCCTTCAACGACACCGTTCGCCGGGGGCTCGGCATGTGCTTGCTGATGTGGTGCAGAAACGGCTTCCAACCGCCTCTCGACCCACCGATCTGCCAGGTCGTCAGCAGCTCACCGACATCGATCCCGTCGCGGACGGCGTGCAGATAGAACGCCGCCAACGCCGACAGCTTCCGGTTCACCGTCGACTCGCCGCAGTGATGCTCCACCGAGGGCAGCACGGCGATCCCGCCCTGCCGCAGTGCCGTCGGCAGTCGCAGCCAGACGACGAACGCGCCGATATCCTCCAGGCTCACCGACTGCCAGTCCAGGCCGCGCCCGCCCAGGAATGTAAACCAGTCCTTCAGATCATGGGCGTACGCCTTGATTGTGTTCGGCGACCGCTCGATGTCGGTCAAATACTTCAGATACCGCTCCACCGGTGCCACCGGCACGTCGTCCTCACCGAGGACGGTGAACGATTCACGCGACGAGAGCGGTGAAACCACCTTCACAACAAGCACATCGACCCTCCAGGATCTGCTTCATGGACGGCTGGAGATAACCACATCCAGAACGCAGAACCGACCACTCTGAGCCTTCGTGGTCCACATAAAAGACACTCACCGCAGCACTACAGATAAC
>NZ_NVQE01000093.1 GCF_002591975.1 Mycobacterium neglectum
CACCATCGTCGTTGACCAACGACCGCCGCGGCACCGACTGACTCCGATCAAACGAAAGCCGCCCCGGCATCAAAACCGGGGCGGCTTTCACCTGCCTATTGACAAACGATGCCTACATATCAGCTGTATTTGATCTGCAGCGCGACGCCGACGATCGAGACCACCCAGATGCCGACGACGAAGTACGTCAGCCGGTCCAGATTCTTCTCGACGACCGTCGAGCCCGACAGGCTGGATTGGACGCCGCCGCCGAACAGGGTCGACAAGCCGCCGCCCTTGGCGCGGTGCAGCAACACGAGTAGCACCACCAGCAAGCTGGTGACAATCAACGTGATCTGCAGAGCAAGAACCATGGCCGACAGCCTACAGGCCCAAAAGGGCCGCTACGGCAAGGGCCCACCAGCAGCGATGGCCGAAAGAGTGGCGAACTGCTCACCATCGAGCGACGCCCCGCCGACGAGCGCACCGTCGACATCCTCCTGCGCGACGATCTCGCCGACGTTCTTGGCGTTCACCGAGCCGCCGTACAGAATGCGGACGCCGGCAGCCAGCTGTGGCGACGCCAGCTTGACCAGCTCGTCGCGGATGGCCTTGCACACCTCCTGCGCATCCGCGGCACTGGCTACCCGGCCGGTGCCGATCGCCCATACCGGCTCGTAGGCGATGACGGCCTGGCCGATCTGCTCGGGCGTCAACCCGGCGACCGACCCGCGCAGCGATTCGGTGTTGAACTCGACGTGGTTACCGGCCTCGCGGACCTCGAGTTGCTCACCGATGCAGATGATCGGGACGATGCCGTGCTTGAACGCGGCGGCAGCCTTCGCGCCCACCAGGGCGTCGTCTTCGTGGTGATAGGTACGGCGCTCCGAGTGCCCGACAACGGCGTACTTGCAGCCCAACTTCGCGAGAAAGGCGCCGCTGATCTCGCCGGTATAGGCACCCGAATCGTGCTGCGACACGTCCTGCGCCCCGTAGGTGAGGCGCAGCTTGTCGCCGTCGACGAGGGTTTGCACGCTGCGCAGGTCGGTGAACGGCGGCAGCACCGCGACGTCGACCTTGTCGAAATACTTGTCCGGCAGCGAAAACGCGATCTTCTGGACCAGGGCGATCGCCTCGAAGTGGTTGAGGTTCATCTTCCAGTTGCCGGCGATCAGTGGCTTACGGGGCACGGCGATGAGCCTCTCGGGCGAAGAGCGTCATAATTGGCCGCCTTTCCTTGATCTAGGACTGCTCGAGTATTTGGATACCGGGCAGGTCTTTGCCCTCAAGGTATTCCAGCGACGCCCCGCCCCCGGTCGAAATGTGTGAGAAGCCGTCCTCGGGCAGGCCCAACTGCCGCACCGCGGCCGCAGAATCACCGCCACCGACGACGCTGAAGCCGCCCTTGCCGGTGGCCCCTATGATCGCCTCGGCGACACCCTTGGTGCCCGCGGCAAACGCCGGGAACTCGAACACGCCCATCGGGCCGTTCCAGAAAATGGTCTTGGCGTTGGACAGCAGGCTGGTGAACCGCTCCACCGAACCGGGTCCGATGTCAAGGCCCATCTTGCCGTCCGGAATCTGGTCGGCCCGCACGACCTCCGGCGTCGCGTCGGCGGCGAACTCGCCGGCCACCACGATGTCGACCGGCAGGTGGATCACATCGCCGTAGTCCTCGAGCAGCTTGCGGCAGGTGTCGATCATGCTCTCTTCGAGAAGCGATTTACCCACCGAAACACCTTGTGAGGCAAGGAATGTGAAGCACATGCCGCCGCCGATGACGATGCTGTCGGCTTTGGTGGCCAGATTCTCTATGACGGCGAGTTTGTCCGACACCTTCGAGCCGCCGAGCACCACGGCATACGGTCGTTCGGTCGAGCTGGTCAGCTGTTCGAGCACCTTGATCTCGGCCGCCACCAGCGTGCCCGCGTAATGCGGCAGCAGCGTGGCCACGTCGTACACCGAGGCCTGCTTCCGGTGCACCACGCCGAAACCGTCGGACACGAAGGCGCCGGGCGAACCGTCTGCGCCGCTGACGAGTTCGGCGAGCTGCCTGGCCAGTGCGAGACGCTCACTGTCATCCTTGCTGGTCTCGCGGGGATCGAAGCGAATGTTCTCCAGCAACAGGATGTCGCCATCGGTCAGACCCTCCGCGCGCGCCAGCGCATCGGTGCCGACGACATCACCGGCCAGTTGGACGTGCCTGCCGAGCTGCTCGGACAGCGCCGTGGCCACCGGGGCGAGCGAGAACTCCGGCGTCGGACCATCTTTGGGCCTGCCGAGGTGCGCGGTGACGACGACCTTGGCGCCGGCGTCGGCCAACGCGCTCAACGTGGGCACCGACGCGGTGATGCGACCCGGATCAGAAATATGGGCGATGTTTCCGCCCTGGTTCTCGAGCGGGACGTTCAGGTCGGAGCGCACGAGTACGCCCCGGCCCGAAACCCCTTCTGCGAGTAGGTCGGAGAGCGTCTTGATAGAAGACTCTGCCATCGCGGTTAGAGCGACTTGCCGACCAGCGCGACCAGGTCGACAAGGCGGTTGGAGTAGCCCCACTCGTTGTCATACCAGGACACGACCTTGGCCTGGTTGTCGATCACCTTGGTCAGGCCAGAATCGAAGATCGAGCTGTGCGGATCGGTGACGATGTCACTCGACACGATCGGCGCGTCGTAGTACTTGAGGATGCCTTTGAGCGGACCATCGGCGGCCGCCTTGAACGCGAGGTTGATCTCTTCGGCGGTAGGCGCCTTGGACAGCTCGGCCGTCAGGTCGGTAC
>NZ_NVQE01000094.1 GCF_002591975.1 Mycobacterium neglectum
CACCATCGTCGTTGACCAACGACCGCCGCGGCACCGACTGACTCCGATCAAACGAAAGCCGCCCCGGCATCAAAACCGGGGCGGCTTTCACCTGCCTATTGACAAACGATGCCTACATATCAGCTGTACTGACCATGGATGTTGGTGGTGGCGTCGAGCGTGTTCGACGCGTGTCAGTCGGACATGCGCGGCTTGGTTACCGCCGGAAGGGACTTTCGAGTCGGAGAGGGCCGCTTGTCTAGAAATCGAGCGTGAACTGTTGGGGTGCAACACAATTGCTCTTACAGTACCGTGGCGCCGACCGTGGAGCTATGCTTAAAGGCAGGCGCCATCGCCCCTCTGGAAAAAATCGGCAGTGCCGTTGTGGAGCGCCCGGCGTCGACAGGCTTACCGCAAATTCATCGTCAATCCGAGAATCTGGCGGCGGGTTATCGACCGACTGCGCGAGCGCATCACCGTGATCGCGGAAGCGGATTGGGTGACTCACGAGTTGCTCATCGCCGTCACGGCGCGCCTCGAGCAGCTGTACTGGATGTGGCAGGCGGAGGTAAAACCATGAACGCGGACATCGGTGTCATCGGCGCGGGCATCGTCGGACTGTCGACCGCCTACGCATTGCTAAGCGCGGGCGAGTCGGTCCGGGTGTACGAACGGGGGTTGCCGGGCAATGCCCAGTCCGGCGGTGAAGCCCGGATTTTTCGCCATGCCCACGACGACTCCCGGCTGGTGGCGTTCGCCCGGGACAGCCGTGCTATCTGGGACCAGTGGGCGCAGCGGCTGGGCAGAGAGCTGATCTCTGCTGACGGCGTGGTCGCGATCGGTGCCAGCGTTGAGAAACGGCTGGCGACCCTGGAGCGGGTCGGTGGGGTGCGCGCACGTCGCATCGAGCCGGACGAACTGGAGCAGCGGATGCCGCTGTTAGCCGACTACGACGGCCCGGCGATGCTCGATGAGGCGGGTGGAGCGATCCGAACTCGGGCCGCGATCGATGGGCTCGTCGGCTCGATCGGGGACGCTCTGGTGGCTGACGAGGTGCTATCGGTAGCGCCCACCGGGCGGGGCACCATCGAGGTCCAGACCGGCGGCGACCGGGTCGAACACGCAGGCGTGGTGGTGTGCGCGGGCCAGGGCACCGCGCGGCTGGCACGCGGGGTGGGGATATCGCTTCCGGTGCGCTCGGCAGCGCACGTGCGGGTGACCTTCGATGTGCGCGAGCGGTTTGAGCGCCTCGCATGCCTGCAGGACAGCAGCGGCGAGTTCGGTGAGACCGGCATTTACGCTGCGGCGATGCCCGGCAACCGGCAGTACGCGGTAGGGCTCAGTGAGACCCTAGGCCTGCGCGATGACGGCAGCTTTGTGGTTGCGTCCAGCAGAGTGGTGTACGAGTCGGACCTGATCGGCGGTACCGGCGTGTCGTAGCCGAGTGATTGAAGGTCATCGCGTGATTCTTCGAGGGACCGTCCAAAGTCACTCGAGCAAAGGAATCAACGCGATGACCACTGCCCACGATATCGACCTGCCCGCCGTGTTGGCCGAACGACTCACCAGCTGCCATCCCGATGTGCTGCGCGAGCTGCTGGCCACCTTCATCCACACGCTGATGGGTGCTGAAGCCGACGCCCTGTGCGGTGCGGGCTACGGCCAGCGCAGCTCCGACCAGACGAATTCCCGCAATGGGTATCGTCACCGCGAGTTCGACACTCGGGCAGGCACATTGGATCTGGCGATCCCCAAGTTGCGCCACGGCTCGTACTTCCCGGAATGGCTGCTGGAGCGCCGCAAGCGCGCCGAGCGAGCCCTGACCACCGTGGTGGCGACCTGCTACCTGCTCGGGGTCTCGACACGGCGGATGGACAAGCTGGTGGAGACCCTGGGCATCACCAGCTTGTCGAAGTCGCAGGTATCGGTGATGGCCAAGGAACTCGACACCGCCGTCGAGTCCTTTCGGACCCGCCCCCTGGATGCCGGCCCGTACACGTTCGTCGCTGCAGATGCCCTGGTCCTCAAAGTCCGCGAGGGCGGCCGGGTGGTCAACGTGCACGCGCTGATCGCAACCGGCGTCAACGCCGAGGGCTACCGCGAGATCCTGGGCATCGACGTCAGCACCGCCGAGGACGGGGCGGGCTGGTTGACGTTCTGGCGGTCGCTGACCGCCCGCGGCCTGTCCGGGGTCAAGCTCGTCACCTCCGATGCCCACGCGGGCCTGGTGGCCGCGATCGGCGCCACGCTGCCCGGCGCGGCCTGGCAGCGCTGCCGCACCCACTACACGACCAACCTGATGGCGATCACCCCGAAAGCGTCGTGGCCGTGGGTACGCACCCTGCTGCATTCGGTGTTCGACCAGCCTGACAAGGAATCGGTTGCAGCGCAATATGATCGGATCATCGATGCTCTCGCCGATAAGCTCCCCAAGGTCGCCGACCACCTGGAATCCGCTCGCCCGGATTTGCTCGCCTTCACTAACTTCCCCAAGCAGATTTGGCGTCAGATCTGGTCGAACAATCCCCAGGTTATCTGTAGTGCTGCGGTGAGTGTCTTTTATGTGGACCACGAAGGCTCAGAGTGGTCGGTTCTGCGTTCTGGATGTGGTTATCTCCAGCCGTCCATGAAGCAGATCCTGGAGGGTCGATGTGCTT
>NZ_NVQE01000095.1 GCF_002591975.1 Mycobacterium neglectum
CCGCCCTACCGCGGACCCACCGGCGAACGCACCCAATGGCGACGATGGTATGTCCCCTTCCAACCCCAACCACCCACCAACAACTAACTCGGGACCGGTACTGCGTCCAACATCAGACAAGTTGGAGGCATCGAGGTGGATCAGATCTCATTCGTGAGTGCTTCGATGTGGGTGGCGAGAAGAGCTGCCCAACCGCTGAGATGCCGGTCGTGATCTCGGTGACGCCTCTGCGTGGCTGCTGTGTGAGGAGTCGTCCGCTATCAGCCGAATGCTCATCGAGCTTTCGGACGGCGATGCCGTCGACGCGGGAATCGCAGCGTTCGTGACGTTGCTTACCGAGCTTCTCCCGGGTGGCCGCCGAGCGGCGCTCGCCCGCCTCGAGATCGCCATCGCCCTGCGACACTTGCTGGCGCGCCGGCCCGCGCTATGCGGTCACCGACCTGGCGGGACACTCCGGCCATCCGAGGGCCGCAGAAACTGCCCTGCGTTTTCGATTGAACCGTTACTGGCTCTGCTTCATCGCCTCTTCGATCTCCTCCATGCTGACCTCGCGCATCGGCTGGCCCATCGACCAGAGGTGGCCGAACGGATCGCGCACGACGCCGTACCGGTCTCCCCAGAACGCGTCCTCCAGCGGGTGCACCACCGTGGCGCCGGCATCGACAGCCTTGGCGAACTTGTCATCGACATCGGTAACCGTCAGGTGGATGGTCACCGGACTGCCACCGAGCGCTTTGGGGGTCGTCGACTTGCCCTCGGTCATCTCGGGGAAGTCGTCGTTGAGCATCACCATGAAGCCGTTGATGTTCAGTGCGGCATGGACCAGCTTGCCGTCGGGACCCGGCACCCGGCCGTACTCCTGGGCGCCGAAGGCCTTGACGTAGAAGTCGATGGCCGCCGCAGCATCGTCGACGACGAGGTGGGGGGATACGGCGGGCTGAACGTCGATTGCCATGAGCAGTCTCCTCGAGAGTGGGGTTTCCCTTGTGGGCTACGAGTACGACCCGCCCGGCGAGCCAAACTCATCGCACCGGGTCCCATGCAAGCACCGGGCACCGACAACCACGAGATCCGGCGGCATCCGTCCTGCTTCTGGCAACATAGCGGCGTGCTTGGGCAGGAAGTCCTGACGAGACCGAGGGTTGCTGTGCTCGACCCCGTCATCGTCGGGGTCTTCGCTGCCGCACTCAGCCTCGTTGGCGCGGGCCGCCCGTCGTTCTGGTACGACGAGGCCGCGACGATCTCGGCGTCCTACAGCCGCTCGCTGGGACAACTGTGGCAGATGATGGGCAACGTCGATGCCGTCCACGGCCTGTACTACGTGCTCATGCACGGCTGGTTCACGATCTTCGAGCCCACGGAATTCTGGTCGCGTGTGCCAAGCGGTCTGGCGGTCGGAGGCGCGGCGGCCGGCGTAGTGGTCCTCGGCAGCCAGTTCTCGTCGCGCACCGTCGCGCTGAGCGCCGGCGTCATCTGTGCGATCCTGCCCCGCGCGACATGGGCAGGCATCGAAGCCCGGCCGTACGCGATGACGATGATGGTCGCCGCGTGGTCGACCGTACTGCTGGTTCACGCCGCACGCCGTAACAGCGATTGGTTATGGCTCTGTTACGCAGCGGCGATGGCGGCGGCGATTCTGCTCGACGTGTATCTCGCGCTGATGTTCCTGGCGCACACCGTATTCCTGTGTTTGTACCGGCCGGGCCGTGCCGTCGCCGTGCGATTCAGCATCGCCATGGTCTGCACGTGCCTTGCCGTGGCGCCGTTCGTGCGGATGGCCGTCGGCCAGGCGCATCAGATCATCTGGATCTCACCGGTCGGCCGCCGGACGATCGAAGATGTGGCCGTTCAGCAGTACTTCGAAAGAAGCCCGCTGTTCTTGATCGCGTCAGCCTGCATCATGGTGACGGCTGTCGTCCTGTGGCGCTTCACATCTGTGCGACTGGTCGAGGCGGATCGCCAGCTCCTCGTCCTGGCGATCGCGTGGCTGGTGGTTCCCACCGCGCTGATCCTCGGCTGGTCGGCGCTCGTGCATCCGATATACACACCTCGCTACCTGTGCTTCACCGCCCCGGGGTTGGCACTCGTGCTGGGCGTGTGCGTCGGCGCGGTGGCGGTGCGGCCCTGGATGGCCGCGGCTGTGCTCGTCGTCTTCACGGTTGCCGCAGCACCGAATTTCTTTCTGGTACAACGCAGTCCGTATGCGAAGTACGGTATGGACTACAGCCAGGTCGCCGACCTGATCGCCGCAAAGGCAAGTGGCGAGCCCGGTGAGTGCCTGATGGTGAACGACACCGTGACTTTCATGCCCGCCCCCAGCGCTCCACCAGTCGGTAGCCGTGCTCGCGAGTGACCGCGAACGCAGGGGTGCCGCCGAATAGTGTG
>NZ_NVQE01000096.1 GCF_002591975.1 Mycobacterium neglectum
TCGAAGCCGGCTGGGACGCCGAGGTGGCCCGCCGCCCGCACGGGCAGCGTTGCACCGTCATCGCCCACCTCGACGTCAAGGATCAGGTCGCCCAGTTGCATCTGGGTCCGCTGCTGTCCGACGCCCAGCGCCAATACCTGACCTGCGACGCGACGTGTGAAGTGTGGTTCGAACGCGACGGCCAACCCATCGGCGCCGGGCGCGCCACCCGCACCATCAGCCGCCGCCTGCGGCGTGCTCTGGAATACCGCCACCGGACCTGCGCAGTGCCCGGGTGTGGCGCGACTCGTGGTCTACACGCCCACCACATCCGGCACTGGGAAGACGGTGGCCCCACCGAACTGCACAACCTGGTCCTGGTCTGCCCGTATCACCACCGCTGCCATCACCGCGGCGCCATCACCATCACCGGACCCGCACCCAACATCACCGTCACCGACAGCGACGGGCGAGAACTCAGCCCCGGATCGCTGGCCCGACCACCGAATCGACCCCCACCCGACGTCCCGCCCTACCGCGGACCCACCGGCGAACGCACCCAATGGCGACGATGGTATGTCCCCTTCCAACCCCAACCACCCACCAACAACTAACTCGATCTCTAATCGAGCCGTCCCGCGTCGACCACGCGAAGAACTGCGACGCCTTCCTCATCGGAGGCCTCCAGATCCACCTCGACGGCAAAGCTCCAATCGTGGTCGCCTGCAGGGTCGTCGAGGATCTGTCGCACCCGCCACTCGCCCGGTTGCCTGTCGATGATCAACAGCGCAGGACCGCGAGCGTCGGCCCCGATACCCACGTCGGCATGTTCGGCGAAGTACCCGTCGCCGACCTCGGCCCAGCGTTCAGACGTCCACCCTGAAGCCCCGTCCAATTCGGCAAGGTCGTACCAGCGCCGCCGCGCAAACAACTCGACGCGCCGGAACAGCGCATTGCGCACCATTGCGGTGAACGCCCGCTCGTTCCCGGTCAGCGGGCGCGGCCGGGCCGGCACCGCCACCGGGGCATCCAACGGCTGGTCGGGGCTGGTGAGCTCCTCCCATTCGTCGAGCAGGCTCGAATCAACCTGGCGCACAAGCTCGCCGAGCCACTCGACGATGTCGGTGACCTCCTCGGTCCGCGCCACTGCAGGCACCCCGGACCGCAGCGCCTTGAATGCATCGGAGAGGTAGCGCAGCACCGCGCCCTCGGCGCGGGTCAGCCCGTACACGCTGACGTATTCCCGGAACGTGAACGCCCGCTCCCACATTTCGCGGACCACGGACTTCGGTGACAACTCCCCGTCGGCGGCCCACGGGTTGCTCTGCAGGTACACCTCATACGCATGTCCCAGCAGTTCCTCCAACGGCTTGGGGTAGGAGACGTCGTCCAGCAGTTCCATTCGCTCGTCGTACTCGATGCCCTCAGCCTTCATCGCCGCGATGGCTTCGCCGCGAGCCTTCTTCAGCTGTGCGGCCATGATCTGACGAGGATCCTCGAGCGTCGCCTCGATGACCGAAACAACATCCAGCGCATAGGTCTCCGCGCTCGTATCGAGGACTTCGACCGCGGCCAACGCGAATGTCGACAGCGGCTGGTTCAACGCGAAGTCCGGTGGCAGATCCACCGTCAGCCGATAGCGACGCCCATCGGCTTCCGGTTCGTCGAGTCGCTCCACGACACCCGCCTGCAGCAGCGAGCGGGCGATGCCGACCGCTTCGCGGATGTGCCGAAGCTGGCGCTTGCGCGGCTCGTGGTTCTCGGTCAGCAATCGGCGCATCGCCGCGAACGGGTCACCAGGCCGGTCGACGACATCGAGGATCATCGCCGTCGACACCCGCATGTTGCTGGTCAGCGGCTCAGGGGCGGCGTCCACCAGCTTGGTCATCGTCTTGTCGCTCCACGGCACCATGCCCTCGGGCACTTTGCGGCGCACCAGCTTTCGTCGCTTCTTCGGGTCGTCGGCGACCTTCGTGAACTGCTTGAGGTTCTCCACCTCATGGTCGGGCGCCTGAACGACTACCGTGCCTGCGGTGTCGTAGCCCGCCCGTCCCGCCCGGCCGGCGATCTGATGAAACTCGCGCGCATTGAGCAGCCGGGTGCGTGTGCCGTCGTCCCT
>NZ_NVQE01000097.1 GCF_002591975.1 Mycobacterium neglectum
CTAGGAGGGCGCTGAACAAGGCGGTTCTGAGACTGGCCGGCGGGACGGGCCAGGGCGCGAGAATTGGCGTGCTGTCGCTTGCGAGGGCGGGATCGTGGTGGGGATGGGCTCTCCGGGCCCGTGACTGGGCGCCGGGTGGCCCGTCACGGCTCCGGCCGACGCCGGTGGCCCCATTTTCAGGCGGTTTGAGCTTGCAGAACCCAGACTCCTGCGGTGCGGGTCAGGCCACGGCCGATGAGATTGCGCAGGTTGAGCCCGGCGGTGCGGCGGGTGAGCCATGCGTTGTTCTTCTCGGTGCCGCGGTAGCGCAGTTTGAGGCGGCGACCGCCTCGGCTGGCGATCTGGGAGACGACGCGTTCCACGTTGGGCCGGTACTTGCGGTACTTCTCCCGCCGTTCGGGGTCGGCGGCCCACTCGGCGCGGGCTGCCCGCAGCTCCCTATCCCGTTCGTGCAGAACGATTTTGCGGCCGGTCTTGGACTTCGTGCATCGCTCGCGCAACGGGCAGCCACGGCACAGCGCACCGAAGCTGACCCTGCGGCCCGCGCTGATCGGGCGGGTGTGACCGATCGGGCAGCCCACCGTTGCGGCCTGCTCGTCGACGGTGAAGTCGTCGACGGTGAACCCGCCTTCGACCGGGGATCCCAGCGGCTTGGGCTTGATCACCGCGTCGTGGCCGGCATCACCGATAGCGCCACGCAAATCACCTGTGCCATAAGCGGAATCGCCATACCACTCACGCGCACCGCCCGCGTTCGACTCGCCGCCGTCACCTCCCGCGGCGCCGCCGCCAGTGGTGGTGGAGCCCTTCATGTCGCCGCCCTCGGCGGTGTCGGCGGCCAGGAACTGCTCGGCCACCGCCGCGTCGGAGTTCTCGGTCCCGGCGGCCTTGGTGAGCGCCTCGTCAGTGATGATCCCGGTCTCCGGCTCGGCGGCCACGTGTGCCCGGTACCCGTCGCGGCGGGCCTCGGGTGACTTGCGGGTGTGGCGGGCTTCGGGGTCGACCTGCGAGATCACCCGGTCGGGGGCGACCTTGCGGGCGATGCGCCACCGCCCGTCGGTGCCATCAGATCCCTCGGCCGGCTCGACATCTTGGCCGGCGACCAGCGCCAGCATCGCCAACGCCGCGGCCACCGACTCCTCGAGCTTGTCCTGATCGACCTCGGCGAACGCCTCGAGCAGCGCGTTCGCGTCGTTGACCAGCGCCGAGACCAACGCGTCCTTCGCGCCGGGCTCGTCCCAGTCGATCACCGGTTTACCGGGGCGGCTGTAATCGTGCCCGGTGCACACCACCGCAATCGCCTCAGCCGCGTCGGGCACGATCCGCCCGACGCGGCGGATCGCCGAGACCAACTGGGTGATGGTGTCCTGGGTGGCGACCGCGTCAGCCAGGATCGTGGAATCCACCGCACGTTTACCGCGACCCCGCACCACACCGGTTTCCTCGACCACGCGGCGCACCGCCTCGTTGATCCGCTGCGGCCGCTCCGACTTGGCCAACCGTTTACGCCAGTGCACCAACGAGGACGGATCGAAACCCTTGTGATCCAACGCCATCCCGGTCGCGACCTTCCACCGCAGATCACAGCGGGCCGCCTCAGCGGTCTCCCGATCAGACAGGTCATGCAAGGTCTGCAGCACAAGAATCGAGGCCATCACCGACGCCGGGATCGACGGCCGCCCCTTCCCCGACGGGAACAAGTCCTCGAACTCGCTGTCACCGAACAGATCCAGGCGATGAGCGGCCAAAAACGCGAACATACTGCCCTCAGCCACCAGATGACCGACCAGCGCCTGGGCATCCAACAGTTCCCGATCAGCGCGCTCCATGCCCTGCATCAACTCATCATCCCAGCTCAACGCCCATTTCATAGAAGGCACGCCGATTATTCAGCGCCCTCCTAG
>NZ_NVQE01000098.1 GCF_002591975.1 Mycobacterium neglectum
TGGTTACTCTTCTTCATGGTGGTCCCCTTGCTGTAGGAGTTCTTGGCGGAACGCCCGATACCTACCACACGGCAGGTTTCGAGCGGGGGACCGCCACCTCAACTTCTACGAGACCCGGGACAACCTCCGCAATTCCGCCAGCATCCCTCTGGTTGGTATCTCCGCGGGCGGCACGGTGCTGCGATCCCTCGGGCTCATTATTTTCGTGCTCGCGGTGGGCGTGACATTCTCCGCCGCGGCTCGCGCGGCCGCCGGTGTGAGTCGCGAGCGACGCCGTGAGTTACCGGCGCTGCTCGCGCACAGTCTCATTCCGATCGTCGTGGGCTACATTTTCGCCCATTACCTCTCCTACCTCGTCGAGCGAGGCCAGGAGACCATCGTGCGGCTCGCCGATCCGCTGGGCAGGGGCCGGCACTTACTTGGCCTGGACTCCGCCGACGTGCAGTACTTCCTTTCTCTGAATCCGACCTTGTTGTGGACCATCAAGGTCGCCTCGGTGGTCATCGGGCATATGTTGGCTGTGATCGCCGCGCACGACAAGGCATTGCGGGTGTTGCCAGTGGGCCATCAATTGACTGGCCACCTCGCGATGACGCTGACAACGGTCGGGTAGACCTTTGCCGGCATGTACCTACTGTTCGAAGCTTGGACCTCCGTCCGAGATCTATCGTGACTTGGCATCACGGCCTTGATCACAAGATGCATCTCGTCTAGCAGCAGCACGATCTGTCAATGCTGTCGTAACGTATGACGGGCTCTCATCTTTAACTACTATCGAGGTAAGTAGATCGAAGCGGAGGCCGAAGCCGAAGCTGATACTGGAGGAGATTTCGATGGACATGGCAATGTGCGCGTGTTGCGACGCGATGGCCGCTGCAGCGGCGTGCTGTCCGGGCGGTCCGCCAATGCCCGTGATGCCGCCCCCGCCACCGCCGCCGCCCATGTAAAGCTCCGCGAAGCGAGCGACGCAAGTCGACTCAATGAACCATCATCGGAAAGGTCCGCGTGGCGGTCGGCGGGCGTATTTGTGGTGGATGGCCGCTGGTATTGCGGCCGCCGTAGTGATCGCTGTGGTGATAGGCCTTTTAGCCGACGACAAACCGGGGGAGCCCGCCGTGTCGGACGCAGATGCGGCACAGCAGCGCTGCGAGACCGATATTGTGAACCGCCTACCTTCGCCCTCAACCGCGCAAATCTCAGGAATCGAAGTCACGAGCGACGTGCTGGATGCTGACAGCAGGGACTTGTTCTCGTTGCTGGACCCACCTCTCAAAGGGGCCGATCATTCGCGGATCAAAGTCTGGAACGTTGCGGGCGTCGTAGATTCGCAGAACGACTCCGGGAATGCAATGCAGTCGCCATTCACATGTCGGGCCTACTTCCTCGACGGCGAACTGGCGCACACCCTCGTCCTCCTGGATCACCACCATTGACATCCATTGGTCCCGCGCCACAAGCGGACGCCTTGAGCTGAAGCGCAGCATGACCCAGCCCGCGTGTCGATCCCGCACGGGCAATCGCGGACTGTGCACCCGCGACACGTGAACTTGAGCAGGGGGAATCGCCACTGCGTGACCTGCCACGTTCCTGCCCTCTGCACTCGCCACAACAGAGGTGGGTTTCGCCGCGCAGCTAAGTTTATGTTTCGGCGCGAGGTGTATGGGGATAGTACGTATCGAGCTCCACGGTGCGTTCGGTGCATCTGGGCACCGTCCGCCTTATGACCGGGGAGGGTCTCTTGGGAGCATGTCCCGAGTCGCGTGGAATTTGGGTGACGATCCACGATGAACTCTAGGCGGCGGCACCGACAGATTTGGTGTCGGCGCCGGTGTCGGGGTGAGCGTGTCGGCGCAGGGCGTCGACGAGCTG
>NZ_NVQE01000099.1 GCF_002591975.1 Mycobacterium neglectum
ATCCACCTTCGGCTCCGGTGTGCCTGGCGGGCAAGATGGCCTGCCCGCCGGAGGATTGTGGTGGCTTGGGCGGCTATGAGGAATTGGCTGCGTGGGTTCGTGGCGGGTACGACCCGCGGGCAACACCGATGGGGCTGGGTGCGCAGGAGATGCGCGACTGGCTGCCCCGAGGCTGGCACCCCGATCGTTTCTCGGTGACCGAGACCAATGACGCTCTGGCCGCGTCGAATATGCGTTGAGGACTCTTCACTGCCGAGGTGCAAGGAGCTGAGTTCGGAAGCCTCCGGTCTCGAGCAGTGACCGGGCGATGTAGTTGGTGAGGTTGCGGAAGCCCAGCGCGGATCCGCGCAGGTGTTCGAGGCGGCCGTTGATCGCTTCGGTGGGCCCGTTGGAGGTGCCGGGGCGGTCGAAGTAGGCCAGCACGTCGGCGGCACGCTTCTTCAGGGTCCGTCCCAGGGTGATCAGTTCGGTCAGCGGCTTGGGAACGCCGGTGCTCAGCGTGGTGATCAGCGCCGCCATCATCGTGCGGCCTTTCGTGCGGTCGGGTTCACGATAGGCGGCCACGGTGCGCTGATACATCTGCCAGGTGGCCTCGACTTCTGCGTGGGCGTCGGCGGCGAACAAGGCGGCCAGCCGGGTGCGCTGGCGGTCGGTGAGCAGATCGGCACCGGTGTGCAGGGTGCGTCGGCAGGTGTAGAGCGGGTCGGACTTGCGGCCGCGGTGCCCACATGTCGCCAGCTGCACCCGGCGGCGGCACTCATCGAGGGCGTTGCCAGCCAGGCGCACCACGTGGAAAGGGTCCATCACCGTCGCCGCCTCGGGCAGTTCCTCGGCGGTAGCGGTCTTGAACCCGGAGAAGCCATCCATAGCAACAACGTCCACGCCGTCACGCCAGTCCTGCGGCCGCTCGGCCAACCAGTCCTGAAACGCCTTTTTTGAGCGACCCTCGACCATGTCGAGCAGCCGAGCCGGACCGGTCCCGTCACGCACAGGGGTGAGATCGATGATGACGGTGACGTACCTGTCACCGCGACGGGTGTGCCGCCAGACGTGCTCATCGACGCCGATCACCGCCACGCCGTCGAAACGGGCCGGATCGGCGATCAGCACCCGTCGGCCTTCTGCCAGCACCGCGTTGTTGGCGGTGTTCCACGACACCGCGAGCGCTTCGGCGATGCGAGCCACGGATAGATGCTGGCAGACAATGGCTTCCAGCGCCCACCGCAGAGCACGCCGCGACAGCTTGGCACGTGGTTCGGCCATCCTGGTGGTGTCTTGTCGCCACACGTGGGCGCAGCCGGCGCACCGGTAGCGACGGATGGTCACCAGCAGTGTGGTGGGGCGCCACCCGAACGGCTCATGGGCCAGAGTACGGGTGAGGCTGTCGCGTGGGATGCCTTCTTCGCCGCAGCGACGACACCACCGGTCCTCGTCGGTCACCCGGCACGCCAGCACAGCACGGCCGGGCTCAAGGCGTTGTCCGGTCACCTGCAGCCCAAGTTCGTCGAGGCGGCAGAAAGTCGTCAGGTCAGCGCAGGCGAAGCCCGCCCGACCGGTAGCGTCAGGCACGTCGAGGTCTTTCGGATGAGGAGTGTAGGAACCCTCATTTTCGAGAGACCTCGACCTCTATCCCGGCAACGACGCGCCAACCACCTCTACACCCTCATCTGTGAAGAGCC